>NZ_JBIATU010000016.1:0-212805 GCF_042892035.1 Nonomuraea sp. NPDC001831
ACGCCGCGATCTGGCACAACTGGAACACCGGCGCCCCCGTGAAACGATCACTGACCGCCTACGACCATTGACCCAAATTCACATCAGCGATCTAGATGCCGCGCATGCGCAGCACGTGCAGGGCCAGGGTGAGGTTGAGCCGCAGGTGAGGGTCGTCGGTGAAGTTGCCGAGCAGGCGTTCCAGCTTCCCGATCCGGTAGCGCAGCGTGTTGTAGTGGAAGTGCAGCCGGCGGGCGGTCTCGGCGACGTTGAGGTTGGTCTCCAGGAGCACCTGCAACGTGCGCCGCAGGTCGGCGTTCTCGGCGTCCTCGTCCCAGGCCAGCGGGCCCAGCGTCTCGCGGACGAACGCGTGCAGCTCGCCGGTGTCGTTCACCAGCGACAGCAGCCGGTAGACGCCGAGCTGGTCGAAGTGCGCGACCGCGCCCGGCCCGTGCAGCTGCCGGCCCACCCGGGCCGCCTTCATCGCCTGGGCGTACGCCTCCGGCAGCGTCCCGACCCCCGGGCTCGGCCGCGAGGTGCCGGTGGAGAACGTCGCGGGCGGCACGTCGGCGAACGCCGAGGCGGCGTCCTTGGCCACCCTGGCGGCGTCGAGCGAGGCGTCCACGACGGCGACGACCTCGTGCGAGAACCCGGCCACCGCGCCGCGCGGGTCGTGCCGCCGCACGGCCGCCGTCCAGCAGGACACCAGCCGGTCCTGGGCGCTGCGCTCGTCGCCGTCGGGGTCGAGCTCGGCCACCAGCACGATCACCGGCCGGGCCAGGTCCCAGCCGAACGCCCTGGCCCTGGCGTCGACCCGCTCGGGCGTGCCGGCCCGGCCGGTGAGCACGTCACGCAGGAAGTCGGCCCGGTACTTGCTCTCGACCGCGTTGACCGCCTCCTGCCGGGTCACGACCAGCGCGGCGACGGTGGCGGCGCGTTCGAGGATGCCGATGTCGCTGTCCCTGATCGCGCCGGTGGCGCTGTAGGCGACGATCCGGCCGTGGTGGTGGCCGCCGGCCAGCACGGGGGCCGAGGCGAACGTCCTGCCGCGGCCCGGCGCGTCGGCGGCCCGCGCGGGCGGCGGCCCCTCGCGGGAGATCGACTCGCGCAGGGCGGCGACGTGCTCGGCCGCCCCGGCGGTGGCCAGGACCTGGCCGGAGCCGTCCACGGCGGCCACGGCCACGTCGAGGAGCTGGGCCACCTCGGCGGCGACCTCGTTCAGCCCGCCGCCGGCCAGCACCACGTGGACCAGCGCCCGGTGCGCCTCCTCGGCGCGGGCCAGCACGGCGGCCTGGCGGTTGAGTATGTCGGTGAGCACCTGGTTGAGGATGTCGTCGAAGCCGACGTCGTTGGGCAGCAGGATGAGCGGGAAGCCGAGCCGGTCGGCCTGCTCGGTCATCTCGGCGGGCAGCTCGTCCACGTACCGGCCGAGTTTGATGGCCAGGGCGGCCAGGCCGCGCTCGTCCAGGTCGGCGACCAGGCGGCCGAGCGACTGCGGCGTGTTGCGCAGCGGGTAGCCCGTGGTCAGCAGCAGCTCGTGCGGCTTGACCCAGGCCAGGATGTCGGGCACCTCCATGACGTTGAGCCGCTGCACGATGCGCCCGAGCCCGCTCTCCCCCGCGATCAGCCTGGCCTCGGCCAGGGTCGAGACGCCGAGCACCTCTCCGACCGAGACGCCATGGATGATCGTTCCGGTGCTGGCCAGACGCACAGGGGGCTCCATGTGGTGATTGTGACTCCCCAGACGGTCTGTCAGGAAGAGCCAACCTTCCCGCTGACTGTTGGCAAATTTCTCCGTACGGAGGGTTCTCCGGCCGTTCTACGGTCAGGACCAGGGTCCGATGGGAGGTTCGGTGACCGTCAGTACTCATGCACGGCGTGCCCGGGTCCGCGTGACGGGCGCGGCGAGCACCGCCGTGCGTCCCGTGCTGGAGGCCCCGCGCAGCCCGGCCCGGGTGCTCGCGGCGTTCTCCGCGGGGATATACCTGGAGGTCAGGACCGACTGCGAGCCTTCGGTGATCGCCCTGATCACCGGCGAGGCGGCCCGGCTGCCCAACTCGGTGTTGCTGGCCACGCCACTGCCGAAGGTCACCGTGGGTGACGACGCCTCCGTCGGCGACCGCGGCATCGAGCTGGGCTCGCTGAGCCTCGGCGTGCGCCGCTGGTGGGACCCGGCTCCGGCGCTCGGCCCGGTCGATCCGCTGAGCCTGGCCGACGTCGTCCTGGACGGCCCCGGACGGCCCGGACTGGCCGGGAACGACGCGGTCGAGCTGCTGGCGCGCAGTTGCGCGCAGGCCCGGCTGCTGGGCGCGGTGACGGCGGCGGAACGGCTCGTGGGCCTCGGTCCCGGGCTCACGCCGAGCGGCGACGACGTGCTGGCCGGGCTGCTGGTGACGCTGAGGCACCTCGGCACGGCGACCGGCACGCGGCGGGCGGTCTGGCTGGCCGACTGGCTGGCGGCGACCGTCACCTACGACGCGCGCACCCGTACGACGCCGATCTCGGCGACGTTGCTGCACTGCGCGGCCAGGGGCGAGGCCAGCCCGGAGGTGACCGGCGTGCTGCGCGGCATCGCGGGCAGGCAGGCGCTCGAACCGGCGCTGCGGCGCCTGCACCGGCTCGGCCACACCTCGGGCGCCGACCTCGCCCAGGGCATCTCGATCGGGCTGGCCTCGGTCCGGGCGTTGAGCAGGCGCCCGTGAGCGACGACCTGATCCAGCTGAGAAAAGGGACGTACCACGACTCCGTCACCTTGATGCGAATAAGTCGTGCGCTGACCGAAATGCCGGGCGTGGAGGTGGCGATGGTGGCCATGGCCACCGAGCTCAACCTCGCCATCGTCCGCGACCTCGGCTTCGAGCCCCCGCCCGCGGGCCCCGGCGACCTGCTCATCGCCCTGCGCGGCGCCGACCCCGCGCGGGCCGTCGAGGAGCTGGACGCCCGCCTGACCGCGCGGGCCGCCACCACCGCGGCCACGGTGTCCGGGGAGCAGCCGCCGCGCACCACCCGCTCGGCCGCCAGGACGCCGGCCGACCTGGTCCTGGTGTCCGTGCCCGGCGAGCACGCCTTCTGCGAGGCCCACGACGCCGTCACGGCCGGGCTGCCGGTGATGATCTTCAGCGACGGCGTGCCCCTGGCCCAGGAGCGGTGGCTCAAGGAGCTGGCCGAGGAGCGCGGCGTCCTGGTCATGGGGCCCGACTGCGGCACCGCCTCGATCGCGGGCGTCGGGCTCGGCTTCGCCAACGTGCTGCGGCCGGGGCCGGTCGGCCTGGTCGCCGCCTCCGGCACCGGCGCCCAGCAGGTGTCGTGCCTGCTCGACTGGGCGGAGGCCGGGGTCAGCCACATCCTCGGCGTGGGCGGCAGGGACCTGTCGGCCGAGGTCGGCGGGCTGGCCACGAGGCGCGCCCTGCGAATGCTCGACGACGATCCGGCCACCGAGCTGATCGTGCTGGTCGGCAAGCCGCCCGGCCCGGGCGTGGCGGAGGCCGTCCGGGAGGTGGCCGCCGGGTTGCGCACGCCGGTGGTGGAGGCGCTGCTGCCGGAGACCGACCTCACCGAGGCGGCCGGGCGGGCGCTGGGGGCGCTGGGCCGCGGCGTGCCCGGGTGGCCGTCGTGGCCGGGCGCGCTGCGCGGGGAGCCGCGGAGCGTCAGGGGCCTGTACGCGGGCGGCACGCTGTGCGCGGAGGCCGCCGTCCTGGCCGGGCCTGGCGAGTTCACCGACTTCGGGGACGACGCCTACACCAGGGGCAGGGCGCATCCGATGATCGATCCGACGCTGCGCCTGGAGGCCCTGTCGCGGGCCGGGGCGGACGAGGTGGTGCTCATGGACGTCGTGCTCGGCCACGCCGCCGACCCCGACCCGGCGGCCTCGCTCGCGCCGGCCGTCGCCCGTACGCCGGCCACCGTCGTGCTGGCGCTGGTCGGCAGCGCGGGCGACCCCCAGGACCTGCACCGGCAGGCCGCCGCGCTGCGCGAGGCCGGGGCGGCCGTGCACGTCTCCAACGCCGAGGCCGCCCGCCACGCCCGGAGCCTCCTGTGACCCCGCCCGCCGTGCCCTCGTTCGCCGTGCCCTCGTTCGCCGTTCGCCGCCTTGCCGGGAGGGTGTCGTGAGCCTGTTGTCGGGGCCGCCGCGGGTGATCACCGTCGGCGCGGGGCTGCTCGACGAGGCGCTGGCGGCCCAGGCCGTGCCGACGACGCCGGTGGCCTGGCGGCCGCCGCTGCCCGGCACCGCCGACGCCCTGGCCAGGGTGCTGGCCGACCCGCGCAGGACGGCCGCCAATGAGCTGGCCGTGCGCAGGCTGACCGGCGCGCGGCCGTACCTGGTGGGCCTGCGGCGGGCCGCCGAGGTGCTGCCCGCGGGGACGTTCCTGCACGCCGGGCCGCCGATCGAGTGGGAGCGCGCCTCGGGCCCGATGCGCGGCGCGCTGATCGGCGCGATGTTGCTGGAGGGCCTGGCGGGCGACGAGCGCGAGGCCGCGGCCGGGCTGGCGGCGGGCGCGGTCGCGCTGCGGCCCTGCCACGAGCACGCCATGGTCGGCCCGATGGCGGGCGTGGTGAGCCCGTCCATGTGGCTGCTGGAGGTACGCGACGAGGAGCACGGCGGCACCGCCTACTGCTCGCTCAACGAGGGCCTGGGCAAGGTGCTCAGGTACGGCGCGTACGGCCCCGAGGTGCTCGACCGGCTGCGCTGGATGGACGAGGTGCTCGGCCCGGTCCTCGCCGCGACGCTGGCCCGTACCGGCCCGATCGACCTGCGCTCGCTGATCGCGCAGGCCCTGCAGATGGGCGACGAGCTGCACAACCGCAACCGCGCGGCCACCTCGCTGCTGCTGCGCGAGCTGGCCCCGGCCCTGGTGGAGGCCGCGCCCGCGCAGGCGGCGCAGGTGTTGCGCTTCGTCAACGGCAACGACCACTTCTTCCTCAACGCGGGCATGGCCGCGGGCAAGGTGAGCACGGACGCCGCCCGCGACATCCCCGGCTCCTCGCTGGTCGTGGCCATGGCCAGGAACGGCACCGACTTCGGCGTGCAGGTCTCCGGGCTCGGCGGACGCTGGTTCACCGGCCCGGCCGGGGTGCCGGACGGCCTCTACCTCGGCGCGTACGGCCCCCAGGACGCCAACCCCGACATCGGCGACTCCACGATCACCGAGACCTCCGGGCTGGGCGGCTTCGCGATGGCCGCCGCGCCCGCGATCGTGCGTTTCGTCGGCGGCGAGGTGGCCGACGCGGTGCGGGCGACCCGCTCGATGTACGAGATCACGCTCGCCGAGCATCCCGCGTACCAGATTCCCGGGCTCGGATTCCGCGGCACGCCCGTCGGCATCGACGTGACGCTCGTCGCCAGGACGGGCATTCTGCCGGTCGTCAACACCGGCATCGCGGGGCGCGTGGCGGGCACCGGCCAGGTCGGCGCGGGCCTGGTGGAGCCGCCCGCACAGGCGTTCACCAGCGCCTTGATCGCACTCGCCGCTGAGTAAGTGATCAGTTTGAAAGGCCGTATATCTGCAGGTCAGAGCGGCTGTAAAGGCCCTTCGCCTTCCATTACCGATTTTCCGCCGATATCGTGGCGAACCTCATAATCTGCAAGTAGCGCATGGCGCACGGTGGCGCGTACGGCGATCCACCGCACGAAGTGGTCACGCTCTGATGTGACGGATGAGGCTGAATGGGGGCGGCAAGATGGCAGCCGACCGCTTGCTCGGCGGGCCCGGCCCGGACCAGGGTGCGCCGGGGGGTGACCCGCAGGGCCAGGGGCGTCTGGTCGGCAGGCGTTACCGGTTGATGTCGCCGGTCGGCCGGGGCGGCATGGGCATGGTGTGGCACGCCCACGACGTGCTGCTCGACCGGGACGTCGCGGTCAAGGAGCTGATCCTGCCGTACGGGCTGGATCAGGCGGGCAAGCAGATGGCCCACCGGCGCATGTTGCGCGAGGCCAGGTCGGCGGCCCGGCTGACGCATCCGGGCATCGTCACCGTCCACGACGTCGTCGAGGAGGACGGCCGGCCGTGGATCGTGATGGAGCTGGTGCGCGCCTGGTCGCTGGAGCAGGCCGTGCGGCAGAGCGGCCCGCTGCCGGTGATCCAGGCCGCCGAGATCGGCATCCGCGTGCTCGACGCGCTCCGGCACGCGCACGCGGCCGGCATCCTGCACCGCGACATCAAGCCGGGCAACGTGCTGCTGACCTCCGACCGCGTGGTGCTGACCGACTTCGGCATCGCCGCCATCGAGGGCGACGTGACGATCACGCAGACCGGGCTGCTCATGGGCTCCCCCGCGTACGTGCCGCCGGAGCGGCTGTCCGGGCAGCCGATCGGGCAGCCGGCCGACCTGTGGTCCTTCGGCGCGACCCTGTACGCGGCCGTGGAGGGGCGGCCGCCGTACGAAGGGCCGGACGCGATCGCGGTGCTGGGCGCGGTGCTCACCCAGGAGCCGATCAGGCCGCAGCGGGCCGGCTCGCTGCTGCCGGTGATCGAGGGCCTGCTGCGCAAGAACCCGGCCGAGCGGCTCACCGCCGAGCAGGTCGCCGACCTGCTGGAGGCGGTGCTGCGCGCCCACGGCTCGGCCCGTCCGCGCCCGCCCGAGACGCTGCCGGCCGAGTCGGGCCAGACCCCGCTCGGGATGTTGCCGCCGCTGGAGCACCCGTCCGGGCCGATGCCCTCGCGCATCGTGGAGACCCCTTCCGGGCCGGTGCGGGTGCCGTACGACCCGCTGGCCGGCCCGGCGGGCGGGTACGCGATGCCGCCCGACGACAGCCTGTCGAGCCCGTCGGGCAGCCATCGCACCGACCGGCTCCCCTCCCCGGCCGGCGGCTTCGACGCCTTCGGCGGCCCGTCCGGCCCGCACCGGATGGAACGGCCCGCCGCGGACCTCGACGACCTCGACGACCTCGGCGCGCCCGTCGCGCCCGCGCCGCAGCCGATCCTGCCGCTGACCACGGACAGCAGGGCGGCCGCCGTCCCGGCGCCGTGGCCGCTGGCCTCGGCCGACGAACTGCGCGAGCACTCGCGCGACCTGTCGCACGACTTCAGCCACAGCCGCCTGGCGACCCTGCCCGGCTCCGGCGCCGGGTCGCGCACCGGCCCGTCGGCCACCGGCTCCACCCGGACCGGCGCCGCGCGCACCGGCTCCACCCGCACCGGGCCCGCGCGCGGCGGCCCCTCGCGCGGCGGTCCTTCGCGGGCGGGCACGAGCCGCCGCAGGGTCCAGGAGGGCGACGGCCCCTGGATGCGCGGCGGGCGGCCCACGCCGTTGCTGATCGCCGGCGCGGTCGCGGGCGTGGCCGTGGTGATCGGCGCGATCGTGGTCATCCTGTCCGGCGGCGCGCCGCAGGTCTCCCCCGGCACGCAGACGGCCGCCGCCACCAGCCAGGCGCCGCGGAAGACCGGTCCGTCGCCGGTGCCCGACGGCTACAAGGAGCACACCGCGCCGGGCTTCGCCGCGGCGGTCCCGGACGGCTGGAAGCCGGCCACCTCGGGGGACGCGGCCACCTTCACCGGCCCCAAGGACTCCGGCTCGCGGATCGTCGTCGAGCAGGCCGCCCCACAGGCCGACGGGCTCGCCGAGCTGAGCCGGCGCGAGGCCGACGGCGGTGTGGAGGGCTACATCCAGGTGCAGCTCCAGGCCACCGACTACCGCGGCTGGAAGGCCGCCGACTGGGAGTACACCTACACCTCCAAGGACGGCGTCCCGATGCACGCCCTGACCCGGTACGTCACGCTCGACGACAAGACCGCCTTCACGATCTCGTTCGACATGCCCGAGCTGAAGTGGGACGACCAGGCCGAGGTCCGCAAGACGTTCCTGGACACGTTCCGCCAGACCACCTGACCCATATTGCACTGATCATTCCAAAACGTGCTAGCGTGCTCGTCATGGCACGACCACGGACGTTCGAGGAGGACCGCGCCGTCGAGGCCGCCATGCGCGCGTTCTGGGACGCGGGCTACGAAGGCACCTCGACCCAGGACCTGTGCGAGGCCACCGGCCTCGGCCGCAGCAGCATCTACAACACCTTCGCGAACAAGCGCGACCTCTACGAGCGGGCGCTGCGCCGCTACCAGGAGGAGCGCACGTCCGCGCTGATCGAGCTGATGGCCTGCGATCTGCCCGCCGTGGAGAAGATCAGGACCGTGCTCTGGCAGGCGGTCGACCCCGAGGCCGGCGACCCGGCTGGCTGCCTGGTGGTCAACGCCCTGGTGGAGCTGGCTCCGCACGATCCGGAGATCGCCGCACTGCTGCGCCGCGACGGCGAGCGGCGGGTGGAGGCGCTGCGCGGCGCGATCGAGCGCGGCCAGGCCCTCGGTGAGATCGACGCCGGCAAGGACGCCCTGGCGCTCGCGCACTTCGTCGTGGCCACGGTCAGCGGCCTGCGCGTCGCGGCCCGGGGCGGGGCCGGGCGGGCGGTGCTCGAATCCATCGCGACGACGGCGCTGACCGCTTTCTGAGCTTTCCTGCGCCTCGGCGCTCTTTCGCGCCGGAATTTTGTACTGACCGTTCTAAAATTGGAGGAGTTCTCATGCCGTTGGCGGTGTTCATCCTGGGGCTGGCGATCTTCGCCCAGGGCACCTCGGAGCTCATGCTGGCCGGACTGCTGCCGGAGATGGCCGCCGACCTCGGCGTGTCCGTCCCCGACGCGGGGCTGCTGATCTCGGCGTTCGCGATCGGGATGCTGGTGGGGGCGCCGGTGCTGGCCGTCGTGACCATGCGCTGGCCGCGCCGGACGGCGCTGCTGACGTTCATGGCGGTCTTCGCGCTGACCCACGTGGCCGGGGCCCTGACCAGCAGCTACGGCCTGCTGTTCGCCACCCGCGTGGCGGGCGCGTTCGTCTACGCCGGCTTCTGGGCGGTCGCGGCGTCCACGGCGGTCGGCCTGGTGCCGCCGAACGCCAGGGGGAAGGCGATGAGCATCGTGGCGGGCGGCCTGACCGTGGCCACCGTCGTCGGGCTGTCCCTGGGCACGGTCATCGGCCAGCACCTCGGCTGGCGCGCCGCGTTCTGGGCCGTGGCCGCGCTGTCGGCGCTGGCGGCCCTGGGCGTTCTGGCCACGATCCCCGGCGGCCGTCCCGAGCGGGAGGCCGCGCCGAGCGTCGCCGCGCAGCTGCGCTCGATGCTGAGCCCGCGGCTGTGGCTCGCCTTCGCCACCACCGCCCTGGCGACCGGCGGGCTGCTGGTCTCCTTCAGCTACCTGAGCGCGATGCTCGTGGACACGACCGGCCTGCGGGCCGCCTGGGTGCCCGCCGTCCTGGCCCTGTACGGCGTCGGCGCGGTGATCGGCATCACGATCGGCGGGCGCACCGCCGACACGCGTCCCTTCCCCACCCTGTACGCGGGCATCGCCGGGCTGGTCGTGACCTCGGTCCTGCTGGCCCTGGCCGCGCCGGTCGCGGTGCTGGTCGTGCCGCTGGTCCTGCTGCTCGGCGGGTTCGGCTTCGCCACCAACCCGACGTTGAACACCCGCGTCTTCACCCTGGCCAAGGACGCCCCGACGATGGCCGCCGCGATGAACGTCTGC
Organism: Nonomuraea sp. NPDC001831; assembly: GCF_042892035.1. Classification (NCBI taxonomy): domain Bacteria; kingdom Bacillati; phylum Actinomycetota; class Actinomycetes; order Streptosporangiales; family Streptosporangiaceae; genus Nonomuraea; species Nonomuraea sp. NPDC001831. The sequence continues at coordinate 9,491 of NZ_JBIATU010000016.1, forward strand.
GCCTTCAACGTCGGCATCACCGTCGGCCCGTGGCTCGGCGGGCTGGCCATCGGGGCGGGCGCCGGATACCCGTCCGTCGGCTGGATCGGCGCGGTGCTCGGCGCGGCGGCCCTGGGCGTGGTGGCCCTGTCGGCCCGGCCGGGCCGGGAGCCGGTCGCCGCGGCCCACCGGGCCGAAGCCGTCCCGAGGCCGTGAGGTACGGTCCTGGCCATGGAACTGGCGAGCATCCACTTCTATCCCGTCAAGTCCACCGCCGGGCACGACGTCCATGAGGCCGAGGTGCAGCCGTGGGGGCTGGCCGGCGACCGGCGTTACCTGGTGACCGACGGCCAGGGCGGCATGCTGACCGCCCGCGAGCACCCCAGGCTGCTGGCCTGCGTGGCGCAGCTCGACGGCGACACCCTCACCCTGACCGGCCCGCACGCGCCCCCGCTGCGGGTCACCCCCACGTCCGCCATGACCACCGTGGACGTCTGGCGCACGCCCGTCGAGCTCACCGACTGCGGCGACGACGCGGCGCGCTGGTTGTCGGAGCTGATCGGCCGCCCGGCGCGGCTGGCCTGGCTCGACGACCCGGCCCGCCGTCCCGTCAACCCCGAGTACGGCCTGCCCGGCGACCGGGTGAGCCTGGCCGACGGCTACCCCCTGCTGCTGACCACGACCGCCTCCCTCGGCCGGCTCAACGACTGGATCGCCGAGACGGCGGCCGAACGCGGCGAGGAGGTCCCCGCCCCGCTGCCCATGCACCGCTTCCGGCCCAGCGTGGTGATCGACGGGGCGGAGCGGCCGTTCGCCGAGGACGAGTGGCGGCGGCTGCGCATCGGCGCGGTCGCCTTCCGGGTGACCAAGGGCTGCGACCGCTGCGTGCTGACCACGATCGACACCGCGACGTACACCAAGGGCAAGGAGCCCATCAGGACGTTGTCCCGCCACCGCAAGTGGGACGGCAAGGTCTGGTTCGGCATCAACCTGATCCCGGACGCCCCCGGAAGGATCACCGTGGGGGATTCCGTCACCATCCTCTGAAAAAGGCACCTTTCCCAAGAGAAATGGATGCCTGTCCTCTTTGGGGGGATGTCGGGGGCTATGCGAGACTTCACAGGTGACCAGCGCCCCCACGAAACCCCCCGTCTCCCGGCCTGACCTCGTCAGGGTCCAGCGTCGAACCTTGGCCGTCCTGTCCGCCGCGCAGATCGTGGGCGGCGTGGGGGTGGCCGTCGGCCTGGCGCTCAGCTCGGTGGTCGTGGACGAGCTGTCCGGCTCGACCGTGATCAGCGGGTTCGCCGGAACCGCGACCGTGCTCGGGGCCGCGCTGCTCGCGCTGCCGACCGCGCGGCTGTCGACCCTGGGGGGCCGCCGGGCCGGCCTGTCCCTGACCTACCTGGCGGCGCTGGCCGGCTGCGCGATCTCGGTGGCCGCGATCAGCCTGGGCAACTGGCCGCTGCTGCTGGCCGGGCTCGTGCTGGTCGGCGGCGGCAGCGCGGGCAGCCTGGCGGCCCGCTACTCGGCCACCGACCTTTCGCCGCAGGGCCACTCGGCCCGGCACCTGTCGCTGGTGGTGTGGGCCTCGACCGTCGGCTCGGTCGCCGGGCCCAACCTGGCCGAGCCCGCCGACCGGATGGGCATCGAGGCGGGGCTGGCGGCCAAGGCGGGGCCGTTCGCGTTCGCGGCGCTGGCGTTCGCCGTGGCGCTGGTGATCATCATCGGCGGCCTGCGTCCGGACCCGCTCAAGCTGGCCCGCGAGCTGGACGGCGCCCCCGAGCCCGCCCCCGGCCGCCACCGCACGATCAGGACGGGCCTGCGCACGCTGCGCGAGACCCCCATGGCCCGCCGCGCGCTCGTCATGATCGCGGTGGCCCACACCGCGATGGTCTCGATCATGTCGATGACCCCCGTCAAGCTCCACCACGACGGCTCGAACCTGAACGTCATCGGCCTGGTGATCAGCCTGCACATCGCCGGCATGTACATGTTCTCGCCAGTCGTGGGCTGGCTGGCCGACCGGGCGGGCAAGGTGCCGGTGCTGCTGCTCGGCTCGGCGCTGCTGCTGGCCGCGGCCGTCCTGGCGGGCACGGCGGGGCACCGGGTGTGGCAGGTGACGACGGCCCTGGTCGTGCTCGGGCTCGGCTGGTCGTGCGGGCTGGTCGCCGGGTCCGCGCTGGTGACCGAGTCGCTGCCGATCGACCGCAGGCCCGCCGTGCAGGGCCTGTCCGACCTGCTGATGAACGTCTGCGGCGCCACCGGGACGATCATCGCGGGCGCCATCGTGGGCATCCTGTCCTACGGCGTGCTCGGCCTGGTCGTCGGCGTCATGGTCACCGTGGCCGGGCTCTGGCTGGCCGCGGCCCGGTACCGCGACCGCGCCGTGGCGGCCTGAACGGTCACTTGGCGTCGGCGTAGCACCCCACGGCGACCGTCTCCATCGGGAAGCGCACCGGGGTCGAGCCGAACAGCAGCCTGCTGGCCTCGGCGGCCGCCGCCGTCACCGCCGCGGTGACCTCCTCGGCCTGCTCCAGCGGGCAGTGCACCATGACCTCGTCGTGCTGGAAGAACACCAGCCTGGCGGGCTCGGGCAGCAGCCCGCGCAGCACCGCCAGCAACGCCAGGGCCCATTCGGCCGCCGTGCCCTGCACCACGAAGTTCCTGGTGAACCTGCCCCGGTCACGGGCCGCCCGGCTGCCCTCCGGGCCGGACACCAGCTCCTTCCACCGCCCGGACGGCGGCGGGCTGGTCCGCCCGAGCCACGACCGCACCAGCCGCCCCTCCTCCCCGGCCTTGGCCGCGTCCTCCACGAACTGGTACGCCTTGGGGAAGCGCTGGCGCATGACGGCCAGCAGCTTGGAGGCGTCGCCGCTGGTGCCGCCGTACATGGCGGACAGCATGGCGATCTTGGCGTTCCCGCGCTCGCCGCCGAACGACTGGGCCAGCGCCGAGTACAGGTCGATCTCCCCCGCCGCCCTGGCCAGCCCGCCGTCGCCGGCCATCGCGGCCAGCACCCTCGGCTCCAGCTGGGCCGCGTCGGCGACGACCAGCGTCCATCCCGCGTCGGCCACCACGACCCGGCGCATCACCTTGGGGATCTGCAGCGCGCCGCCGCCGCTGGTCGCCCACCGGCCGGACACCACGCCGCCGACGACGTACTCGGGGCGGAAGCGCCCGCCGCGCACCCATTGATCGGCCCACGCCCAGCCGTGGAAGCTGTAGAGCCGGGCCAGCTCCTTGTAGGCCAGCAGCGGCGGGACGGCGGGATGGTCGATCTTCTTCAGCTCCCACGACCGGGTCGTCCGCAGCGCCACCCCGGCCCCCTTGAACGCCTTGACCAGCTGCTGCACCGAGTCGGGGTTGACCGGCCGCCCGAAGGCCGCCGCCACCTCGTCGGCCAGCGCCTGCAGCTTGGCCGGGCGCATGCCGTGCACGGGCCGCGGGCCGAGCAGGTCCGTGAGCAGCGCGTCGTGCACGTCCAGGCGCCAGGGCATGCCCTCGTGCGACATCTCGGCCGCGACCAGGGCGCCCGCGGACTCGGCGGCGACCAGCAGCCGGAAGCGGCCGGGCTCGGGCAGTTCCTCGATCCGGCGGAGCTGGTCGGCCAGCACCTCGGCCACCGCCTCGGCGGACAGCGGCTCCGGCGCGAACAGCGTGCCGGGCATGCTCGGCTGGTCGTCGGGCACCGGCAGGCCGTGCAGCCGGGCGTGAGCGGCCCGCGCCGAGCGCGGCTCGCCGTAGCGGCCCTCGTGGGCGAGCAGCAGCCCCTCGGTGAGCGCGAGGTCGTGGCAGCGCGCGACCCGCACGCCGCGCTCCAGCAGCGGCGGGTACGTCTCCCGCGTGTCGGCCCAGACCCACCGCGGCCCGCTCCCGGACTCCAGCTCCCGCACCGCGGACGCCGGGTCGGCCGCGCGCCGGGCCGTTCCTCCGACGGGAAGCACCGTCTCCCCCGCTACCACGACATACACGCACATAAGGGTGCCAAACAGCTACGACAAATCGATGTGCACCTCGTCCTCCAGCGGCGGCCGGAGCTCCTGCTCCAGGCAGCCGGTGGCGGCGAAACAGCGCAGGGTCAGCCGGTCGGGCGTGACCGACACGTGCAGGAACTGCTTGAAGAACGGCGGCTGGTCCCAGTCGGACAGCTCCGACAGGAAGCGGTGGAACACCTTGTCCACCGGGAGCCTGAACGGCCACGGCCAGGCCCCGAGCAGCCGCGCCGCCCAGCGCATCCGCCGGGTGACCGTGACCGGCCCCCCGACCGGCCGGGCCGGGCGGTTGCCGATCTGGCTGGACATGATGCACACCGCCTCGTCGGGGGTGAGGCAGAGCCACTTCATCCGCAGGCGGCGGGCGTAGAGCTGGCTGTAGAAGGACAGCGAGTCGCCGCGCAGCGGGTAGCACTTGAAGTCGTCCTCGGCCACGCCGGCGACGTCCACCCTGCCGATGATGTGGGTGGCGTGCATGAAGGCGCCGCCGCCGCCGGTCACGATGTACTGGATCACCCGGTCGCCCACCTTGACCGGATAGCGCTGGTAGTTGTGCACGTCTCCGCCGATGGCCGCGACGTACCGGTGGGCCGGGTCGCGCACGATGTCATCGATCGTGCCGCCTTCCTCCAGCGGTGACGGCTTGTGCACGTTGCCGGTGTAGATCGGCTTCCCGGTCACCAGGATCTTCGGCCGCGGGTCGAGCGAGACGCGGCGCAACCAGGCCGTCTGGGCCTTGTCGATCACGTTCTTGATGCCGGTGTCCACGCCCACGATCAGCAGGCTGTCGCTCTCGATCGCCCAGTACGGCGCCGGCTGCGCGGCCTGCTGGGCCGGCCGGCCGCGCAGCTTGCGCGCCTCGGCCAGCCTGCCCTCGTCGATCGTCTCCGGCTTGCGCCACAGCAGGCCGCGCAGCCCGCGGTCCGGCGTCGGCTTGAGCGGCGGGGCGTCGCAGAAGACCCGCATGAAGCCGCCGAGCCCGTCGTACCAGTCGTGGTTGCCGGGGATCGCGTAGATGGGCGCGTCGTAGTCCTTGTACGGGCGGAAGAACTTGTCCCCGTACTCGTTGCCCGACCCCGTCGGGTAGATGACGTCGCTGGCGATGACGGCGAACGAGGTGTCCTGCCCGAGCCTCAGCATCCCGGGGACGACGGCGTACTGGGAGGCGTCGCCCTCGCCGGTGTCGCCCAGAATCAGGAAATTGAAATTTCCCCCGACGCCGGGCTTGATGCGAAATTCCGGATCTATCCCGCGGGCTTCCTGTGCCGCGATCCACCGTTTCCGCACCTCCCCCGAAGGGTCGCCGAACAAGCTCGCCAGGATCTCGTTCCTGGACAACCAGAGCGTGCGTAAATTCAGCCAGGTGAATCCACCCTTGTCCGGTCTGAGCTGGGCGAACGTCCCCGGTTCCGCGCAGGACCAGCCGGCCCCGGCCTTCGACACCCGTGACGAATGCTGCTTCCCGCGCTCGGCCGCGACTTCCACCATGACCACATCTTTACCGGCATCCACCATTCGCGCACACTCCACGCTCCGTACTCCCGGGAACACAGATGGTGCGGCATGGTGTAACCTCACGTCCCCAAGCAAGCCCTTGGGACGCGGAGGTGGGCTGCCATGAACCGGAACGGCCCCGACGACGCGACCCGGACGGGCAGCCCCGACGCGGCCTCCGTGCAGGCGTTACTCGCCTACGCGCTCACCCTCCCCCGGCGGGGCGGCCGGGGCGTCGACCGGGCGCTGGAGGCCGTCGCCCAGAGCCGGGCGCTGGCCGCCCGCTCCCCCGCCGAGCACACCGGCCTGCTGGCCCACTGCCTGCGCACCACGGCCCGGCTGCTGCTCGACCGCTCCCGCGCCACCGAGGCGCTGCCCATGGCGCAGGAGGCGGTGGCGCTCAGCCGCGGGCTGGACGGCGGCCACCTCGCGGTCTCCCTCTACCGGCTGGCCGAGGCGTACGAGGCCCTCCACCGCTACAGCGACGCCGCCGAGACGCTGGCCGAGGCCGATCAGATCCCCGGCGGCGACTGAGGGACCAGCACCCCCGGGTTGAGGATCCCGGCCGGGTCCAGCCGCTCCTTGACGGCCTGGAGCACGCCCACGCCCAGCGGGCCCAGCTCCGCGCCGTAGGCGTCCCGGTGGTCGCGGCCCACCCCGTGGTGGTGTGAGATCGTCCCGCCGGCCTCGACGATCGCCGCGTTCACCGCCTCCTTGGCCCGCTGCCACTGCTCGACCGGGTCGCCCTGCTGGGGGGTCACGACGGTGAAGTACAGCGAGGCGCCGGTCTCGTACACGTGCGAGACGTGGCACATGACCAGCGGCGAGCCGAGCGCGCCGAGCAGGGCCAGCCGGACGGCGTCGTACAGGCGCGGCAGGTTCGACCAGAAGCCGGCCGTCTCCAGGGTCTCCACGGTGGCGCCCGCGCCGAGCAGCGAGTCGCGCAGGTACGGCGCGGAGAAGCGGCCGTGCTCCCACGCCTGGCCGGGCTCGGGCCCCAGCGGCTCGCCGCCGTGCCAGGCCAGGACCGCGGCGGCCGCGGCGTGCCGGTGGCCGATCCAGTCGCCCTCGACGCCGAGGATCACCAGGCAGCCGGAGCCGCCGCCGCCGATCGCGTCCGGCCGGGCCAGGCCGATCATGGTCTCGGTCTCGTCGGAGAGCCGCAGCACGGTCGGCAGCGGGCCTTCCTGGGCGAGTGCCCGCACGGCGGCCGTCCCCGCTCGGAACGACTCGAACCGCCAGCCCTCGTAGCGGCGCTCGGCCGGCCGCCTGCGCACCCGCAGCCGCAACGACGTGATGACGCCGAACGCCCCCTCCGAGCCCAGGACGAGCTGGCGCAGGTCGGGCCCGGCCGCGGACTTGGGCGCGCGGCCCAGCTCCAGCGTCCCGGACGGCGTCGCCAGGGTGAGGCCGACGACCATGTCGTCGAAGCGCCCGTACCCGGCCGAGGCCTGGCCGCTGGAGCGGGCGGCGGCGAAGCCGCCGAGCGTGGCGTACTCGAAGGACTGGGGGAAGTGCCCCAGCGTGAGGCCGTGCTCGGCGAGCAGCCGCTCGGCCTCGGGGGCGCGCACGCCCGGCTCGAAGTCGGCCACCATCGACTCGGCGTCGACCGAGCGCAGCCGGTCGAGCCTGCCCAGGTCGAGCGCGATCACGCCGGTGAAGCCGGCCCGCGCGGCCACGAGCCCGCCGACGACCGAGGTGCCGCCGCCGAACGGCACGACCGCGATCCGCTCGGCCGCGCACAGCCGCAGCAGCTCGGCCACCTCCTCGTGCGAACCGGGCAGCACGACCGCGTCGGGGGCGTCGGAGCCGTCTCCCGCGCGCATCCGCAGCAGGTCGGGCGTGGACTTGCCGCGCGTGTGCCGCAGCCTGGCCTCGTGGGAGGTCAGCACGTGCGCGGGCCCGGTGACGGCCGCGAGCGCGGCCAGCGCCGGCTCGGGCAGCGCGACCGGCGGCAGCCGGACGTCGTCGATGGCCGCGGCCGGGGTGTCGGGCGCGCGCACGCCGAGCAGGTCGTGCAGCAACTTGCGGATCTGTTCGGGCAGCTCGCGGGCCTTGGCGGGGTCGCCCCAGCCACACCACGACATGGGTTCACCGGTCACGCATACACTGTGACACATGACGTCGAACCGTCACAATGAGGCTGTGCTGGACGCGGCCCGCGCGTGCGTCCTGGCCTACGGCGTGCGCAGGACCACGCTCACGGACGTGGCCAGGCGGGCGGGCGTGTCGCGCATGACGATCTACCGCCGCTGGCCGGACGTGCGCTCGCTGGTCGCCGACCTTATGACGCGGGAGTGGGTCGCGGTCGTGTCGGGGCTCGACCTGTCCGACCCGGTGCCCGCGATCGTGGCGGGCGTGCGGGCGCTGCGCGGGCACCCGCTGTGGCGCAAGATCGTCGAGGCGGACCCGGAGCTCCTGCTGCCGTACCTGCTGGACCGGCGGGGGGCGAGCCACGAAGCGGTGCTGGCCCTGCTGGAGCCGGCCGTCGGCGGGCCGGCCAGGGCGCGGGCCGTGCTGCTGGTCGCCCAGTCGTTCCTGCTGTCGGCCCCCACGATGCTCGACCCCGTGACGCTCGACGACCTGGACGTCGAACTCGCCGCCCTGCTGGAGGCCTACCTTGGATAGTTCGCTGAACGCCCGCAGAAGGTCGTACGAACTGGGCGTGGTCGCCGCGGAGCGGCTGGACGTGCTGGTGGTGGGGCTCGGCGCGACGGGAGCCGGCGCGGCCCTCGACGCCGCCTCCCGCGGGTTGAGCGTAGCGGCGGTCGACGCGCACGACCTGGCCTTCGGCACGTCGAGGTGGAGCTCCAAGATGGTCCACGGCGGGCTGCGCTACCTCGCCAAGGGCCAGGTGGACGTGGCCTACGAGAGCGCGGTCGAGCGCGGCATCCTGCTCAGGACGACGGCTCCGCACCTGGTCAAGGCCCATCCGTACCTGCTGCCGCTGACGCCGGCGGTCTCCCCGCGGCAGGCCGCCCTGGTGATGACCGGCTACCGGCTCGGCGACGGGCTGCGGACCGCCGCGCGCACGCCGCGCCGCCTGCTGCCCGGCCCCACGCGGCTCGGCGCGGCGCGCGCCCACACGCTAGCGCCGGTGCTGGCGCGCGACGGCCTGCGCGGCGGCCTGCTGTCGTGGGACGGCCGGCTGCTCGACGACGCCCGCCTGGTCGTGGCGCTGGCCAGGACCGCCGCCGGGCACGGCGCCCGCGTCCTGACCCGCTGCCGCGCCCTGCGGCTCACGGACGAGGGCGCCGAGATGCGCGACGAGCTGACCGGCGAGCGGTTCACCATCCGGGCCAGAGCCGTGGTCAACGCGACGGGCGTGTGGGCCGGGCAGCTCGACCCGGCGGTGCGGCTGCGGCCGTCCCGGGGCAGCCACCTGGTGCTGGACGCCGGGACGCTGCCGGGGCTGATCGCCGGCATGCACGTGCCCATTCCCGGAGAGAGCAACCGATTCGCGCTCGTACTCCCCCAGGGCGACGGCCGCGTCTACGTCGGGCTGACCGACGAGCCGGTGGACGGGCCGGTGCCCGACGTCCCCGAGGTGCCCGCAAAGGACGTCACGGCGCTCCTGGAGGTGCTGAACGGCATCCTGGAGACTCCGGTGACCCCTGAGGCGGTCGCGGGCGCGTACGCGGGCCTGAGGCCGCTCCTGGCCGCGGACGGCCGCACGGCGGACCTCTCCCGCCGGCACGCGGTCGTGTCGGACGGCGGCATGGTCACGATCGTCGGGGGCAAACTCACGACATACCGGCGAATGGCCGAGGACGCCATCGACCGGGCGGTCTCCCTCAAAGACCTCGACGCCGGACCCAGCCGGACGAAGCAGATCCCCCTGTCCGGCGCCGGCCCGCAGCCGGACGGAGTGCCGCCCCGGCTGGCCGAGCGGTACGGCAGCGAGGCCGCGGCGGCGTACGAGCTGGTCAAGGCCCACCCCGAGGAGGTCGGGCTCGGCCTGACCAAGGGCGACCTGCTCTGGTCGGTCCGGCACGAGGGCGCGCTCGACGAGGGCGACCTGCTGGACCGCAGGACCAGGATCGGCTTGGTCGCCGCCGACCGCGACCGGGCGCTGCCCGCGACACGCGACGTGCTCGGGATCGGGTGACCCCGGCCCCAAACCCGCCAGTGCGTTAGGTTATCCTTACCTAATTCGTCGGGAAGGGGGAGGCGTTGGCGAGGGGATGCGAGCATCCGGCGGGCTGCCACACGGGAGCCATGCCCACCCTGGCCAGCGCCACCGTGGGCGCCAGGCTCTGGCTGCTCGTCGAGTACGCCGGCCCGTGGCCGTCCCACCTGGAAAACTTGCAACTTCCTGAAGAAATCTCCGAACTCGTGCGCAGAGCGCTCGAACGCGGTATCAGGCCTCAGCTCATCAGGCGTCCCGGCAAGCGCACCCGCCAGCGGGAGCAGGGCATCCGTGTGCTATTGGCCTACGCGGCGGGCGACCACCCCTGGTTGGCCAGCGGCGTCGTCGCAGGTCCGGACGATCTTGACCTGGACGCCTTCATGGCCGGAGTGCTCCCGGAGTCCTGCATACTTGAAGACGAGCCGGTATTTCTGGTCTGCACGCACGCCAAGCGCAATGCGTGCTGCGCCCGCATTGGACTACCCCTCGCTCGGTCCCTGGCCGAATCTTTGCCGGACAGAGTGTGGGAAACGTCACACGTTGGCGGCGATCGCTACGCCGCCAACCTCGTGTGCTTGCCACACGGAATTTTCTACGGCAGCATGTCTCAGGCTGCTGCACTGGCAGCGGCTAACGCGTACCGGTCGGGCGAGGTCATTCTCGACCGTCTCCGGGGGCGCGCAGGCATCCCTGAGCCATTGCAAGCCGTCGAGCATTTTGCCCGAGCCCATACGGGAGAGTGCTCCGTCGGCGCAGTGGCCGTGGAATCCTCCAGGTCGGACGGCGACGTCACCGAAGCAGTCGTGCGCTGCGGAGACGTCCGGTTCCAGGTTGTGGTTGAGCCATCGGCGTTCACAGCGCCGTGTGGTACGGCTTGCGCCGAGACGATCACCACCTACCGGCTGGTTTCGCTGGACAGGCTCACGCCTGTGCGGTACGCCACGCCCGCCCTCGCCTGACTAGGGAACATCACGGCCCGTCCTTGCGTTGGAACAGTGACGCCAAAAGCGTCCAATGCGGCTCAATTACCGAAATACCTCTCACGAAGGTGGTTTTCTCATGTCTCAGGTACGTCGGCAGCTCGCCCGCCCGCGCCCCAGCTGGGGTTGGCAGGATGATGCCGCGTGCCGGGGTGAGGATCTCGTGCTCTTCTTCGGCCCCGACGGGGAGCGGCAGCCCGAGCGTGACGTACGTGAGCGGAAGGCCAAGGCGATCTGCGCCGGGTGCCCTGTCCGCAACGAGTGCCTAGACTACGCGCTGTCCCGGCCGGAGAAGTACGGCACGTGGGGCGGTCTCAACGAGGACGAGCGCGCCAGCGAGCGTCGCCGTCGCATGCGCCGCGCCGCCAGCGCCGGCATCTCCGCCGCCTGACACACCTCGGCAGCATCAACGATCATCGCGTGATCACTCAGTTGTCCCGATGAACCGGAGCCTGGCCTTCCATGCCCAGGCTCTGGCGAACCCGGTCGGGGCAACTGCCTGATCAGGCCCGAGATCGTCATCCCGCACAAAGCATCGCCCGGCCACCCCCGCCCGACCCAGGGCAGGGGTGGCCGTCGCGTTTCCGGCCATGCGCGCGTGTTCCGGCCGTGCGGGCGTGTTTCCGGCGTGCACCCGTGTTTCCGGTCGTGCGCGCTTTCGTCCGGGCGTGTACGCAGGTCACCGGGCTCGGGCGGACTGGCAATGGTTCCTCCAGGAACATCGCTGGAGGTCGTCTGGTGTTCGGAATGCCGTCATGTACCGGTTCTAGCGTGCCCGCCATGAGACGCATCACCACCCTGACGTGCGCGGCGGCCATCGCGCTGGCCCTCGCCGCCCCGGCCACCGCCGCCATGGCCGATCCCGCACGGCCCGCGGACCGGGGGCCCGCCGCGTTCGGCCGCGCCACGCTGACCGGCTTCGCCGCGCTGCCCGCCCGGACCTACGTGCCCGGCAGCGAGCCGTCGGGCTCCCTCCTCGGCACCGCGCCGGTCAACGGCGTCACCCCGCCCTTCCCCGGCCAGCCCGTGCAGGGCTTCAGCGGCATCGCCCGCCGCCACGACGGCACCTTCGACGTGCTGTCCGACAACGGCTTCGGCAACAAGGCCAACAGCGCCGACTTCCTCCTGCGGGTGCACCGCGTCAAGCCGGACTTCGCCGCCAGGACGGTCGAGGTGCTCGGCGGCTTCAACCTGACCGACCCGCGGGGGCTCGTCCCGTTCGCCCTGACCCGCCAGGACCGTACGCTGACCGGCTCCGACTTCGACGTCGAGTCGATCGTGCGCGCGCCGGACGGCACGTACTGGATCGGCGACGAGTTCGGCCCGTTCCTGCTGCACTTCGACCGCAAGGGCCGGCTGCTCGACGCCCCGATCGAGCTGCCCGGCGTCAAGCCCCCCGAGAACCCCTGGCTGAACGGCGCCCAGCCCAATCTGGCCAGCAGCAAGGGCTTCGAGGGCATGGCCAGGTCGGTGGACGGCCGCCGACTCTACCCGCTGCTCGAAGGCACGGTGAGCGGCGACCCCGCGGGCACTCTGCGGATGAACGAGTTCGACCTGCGCAGTCGCGCGTACACCGGGCGCACGTGGACGTACCGGCTGGAGGACCCCGCGCACTCCATCGGCGACGCCGTCGCCGTGGACGCGAACCGCTTCCTGATCATCGAGCGGGACAACCTCCAGGGCGACGCGGCCACGGTCAAGCGCGTCTACCTGGCCGACACGCGTGACCGCGACCACGACGGCGCGCTGGACAAGACGCAGGTGGCCGACCTGCTCGACCTGGCCGACCCGCGCGGCCTCGGCGGCACGCCCGGCACGTTCCGGTTCCCGTTCCAGACCATCGAGGACGTCGTCGTCCTCGACGACCGCACCCTGGGCCTCCTGGACGACAACAACTTCCCCTTCTCCAGCGGCCGCACGCCTGGACGTCCCGACGACAACGAGTTCATCACCGTCCGGCTCTCGCGTGGCCTCCAGGCCGATCCGCGAATTTTCCGGTAGAAGCATGTTCTCCGGGAGAAGCATGTAGAGAAGCGTGGGACGGCTCCGACCTCCTGCTGACAAGAGCCCGCAGAAGGAGTTCGACATGCAGTCCACGGTTCAGACCGTCACCTCGGCCGACGGCACCCGCATCGCGTTCGAGAGCAGCGGCGAGGGCCACCCGGTGATCCTGGTGGGCGGTGCCTTCAACGACCGCACCACCGTCGCCGCCCTCGCCGCCGCCCTCGCCCCCGGCTTCCGCGCGATCGCCCACGACCGGCGCGGCCGGGGCGGCAGCGGCGACGCGCCCGCCTACGCCGTCGAGCGGGAGATCGAGGACCTCGCCGCGCTGATCGAGCACGCGGGCGGCTCGGCGAGCGTCTTCGGCCACTCCTCCGGCGCCATCCTGGCGCTGGAGGCCGCCGCGCACGGGCTGCCGATCACCCGTCTGGCCGTCTACGAGCCGCCGTACGTCGTGGACGGCGCGCGCACCGCGCCCGGCGGCGACTTCGCCGAGCGGCTGCGCGGCCTCGTCGAGGGCGATCGCCGCGACGAGGCCGTGGCACTCTTCCTGGCCGAGGGCGCCGACGTGCCCGCCGAGGTGGTGGCGGGCATGCGGTCGGAGCCCGTGTGGGGCTGGTTCACCAGCCTGGCGCACACGCTCGCCTACGACGCCGCCGTGTGCGGCCCGGGGCAGTCGCTGCCGGTCGAGCGGCTGTCCCGCGTCACCGTGCCCACCCTGGCGATCGGCGGCGACCAGTCGCCGAAGTGGATGCTGGACGCCGTGCGGGCCGTCGCCGACGCCGTGCCGGGTGCCCGGCACGTGGTGCTGCCCGGCGAGGACCACGGCGTGCTCGGCCGGTCGGAGGCGCTGCTCCCGACGCTGACGGACTTCCTGTCCTGAGCGGATCCGTCCAGAAAGAACCGGTCCTGAGCGGGTCCGTCAACAAAGAACCGGTCCTGAGCGGGCTCGTCCAGAAAAGAACCGGTCCTGAGCGGGCCTGTCCTGAGCGGGATCATCCGCTTTCGGGGGGTTTGCCGAGGGCGTGCCGCAGCTCCGACGCCGCCTCCGGGGTCAGCAGGGGTGGGAGTAGAGGTCGAGCAGCGGCCCGGCCCTCGGCCAGCGCCCGCGCCACGTACAGCCGGTAGGGCGCGAGCGCGTCGAGCGCCGCGGCCACGGGGTTGCGCCCGGCGGGCACGGCGCCGGCGCGGGTCGTGGCCCCCTCGAAGCCGTGCTCGCCGAAGTGCAGCAGCGCCGCCTCCCTGATGCGGGGGCGCGCGGTGAGGTCTTCGGGCTCGGTCATACGGCTGCCGTACGGACGTGCGGATCGTGACGACCCTACACGCGGGCGCACGAACCGGACGGCGGTAAGGTGCCCCTCATGCCGGATTCAGCGCTCGTGACCGCGGACGACCTCGACCAGGCCGTCGCCCTCGCCGTCGACACGCTGCGGGACGCGCCGCCGCAGGCGTGGGAGGCGAAGGCGGGCTCCCTGGAGTGGACCTGCTGGGAGACCGTCGAGCACCTCGCCGACGACCTGTTCGCCTACGCCGCCCAGCTCGGCCTCAATGTGCCGCCGCTGGACACGTACGTGCCCTTCGTGCTGGAGCGGCGCAGGCCCGGCGGCCCGAACAACACCATCCACGCCGACCGCGCGGCCGGGCCCACCGGGCTGCTGCAGGTGCTCCAGGCCTCCGGCGCGCTGCTGTCGGCCATGGTCCGCACCGCGCCGCCGCAGGCGCGCGGTCATCACATCTTCGGCATGGCGGACGCCTCGGCGACCGCCGCGATGGGCCTGGTGGAAACGCTCGTGCATATGCACGACGTGTCCGAGGGGCTCGGACTGGCCTGGGAGCCGCCCGCAGACCTGTGCTCGCGGGTGCTGGCCCGCCTGTTCCCCGACGTCGCCGTGGACACCGCCCCGTGGGCCACGCTCCTGTGGGCGACCGGCCGCGGTGAGCTGCCCGGACGGCCGCGCCAGACCCGGTGGCGCTGGTACAACGAACCCCGCTGATCGGACGGGTCAGACGATCAGGTCGTCGAACTCGCCGTCCTTGGCCCCCAGGACGAACGCGCTGATCTCGGCCTGCGTGTAGACCAGCGCGGGGCCGTCGGGGAACCGGGAGTTACGCATGGCGATCTCACCCGTGGGCAGGCCCGCGACCTCGACGCAGTTGCCGTTGGGATTGCTTCGCCTGCTCTTGCGCCACACGACGGGGAGGTGACCGGCGGGGGTTCCGTTCCGGAACTCGTGCATGGGGGAAGCTCCTAGCAATCTTACGGATGCACGTGCATCCGCGTTTGCGCCGACCCTACGACAGCACGACAGACTCCATATACCGGATGACCAAAAATCCGACTATGGAGTGGATCACAGGAGTTTCAGCAGCTCATCCGGAAATGAGCTGTTCCAGAAAGCGCCGTGTCTGCTTCGGCTCCAGGGCCTGGATGCTCAGCCGGTCCATGACCTCCATGTAGTGGTCGGAGTCGGCCGGCTTGTCCAGATAGAGGGCGCTGGTGAGCTGTTCCATGTAGACCACGTCGGGCAGGTCGCGCTCGGGGAAGCGCAGGATGCTGAACGAGCCGCCGGCCGCCGCGTGCCCGCCGCTCTCGAACGGCATCACCTGCACGGTGACGTTGCGCTCCTCCGTGGCGTCGAGCAGGTGGCGGATCTGCTCGCGCATGACCTCGGCCCCGCCGAGCCCACGCCGTAGGACGGCCTCGTCGATCACGGCCCACAGCTTGAGCCCGCTCTCCAGCCGCTGCTGCCTGGTGGTGCGCAGGGTGACGCGGCGGTCGAGCTCGGCGTCGAGCGCCTTCTCGTTGCCGAGCCGGATCACGGCCTTGGCGTACGCGGGCGTCTGCAGCAGGCCGGGGACGAACTGGTTCTCGAACGTGCGGATGGCCGAGGCGGCCCCCTCCAGCCCGATGTAGACCTCGAACCAGCCGGGCAGCAGGTCGCCGTACTTGTGCCACCAGCCCGGCGCGTTGGCCTGCCGGGCCAGGGCGAGCAGCGGCTCGCGGTCCTCCGGGGCGGTGACGCCGTAGAGGGTGAGCAGGTCGGCGACGTCTCGCTGCTTGAAGCTGACCTGACCGAGCTCAAGTCGGCTGATTTTCGCATGAGAGGCGCGAATCGAGTACCCGGCATCCTCCCGGGAGATACCCTTCTCGGTACGGAGCCTGCGCAGTTGCGTACCCAGCAGGATCCGCAGCACCGTCGGGCTTCCCGGCGTGTAGCTGAGAAGCTTTCCCTCCGCGCTCTGTGCGCTCACTCGACCGCTCCTAGATCATCTGCACGTGCAGATGGTATTCGCATCGGTAAAACACGAAAAGTCTTGCATCACTACCCACACCCCGTAAAGATGGGCACTGGATCACCAGACCGCGCTTCGGGGGCCAGGATGACGACTTTCGACGCTCGGCCGCAAGCCGTCATCGGTTCCCGGCCACCGGGGTGGCTCGCCACCATTCTGGTGGATGGGCGCGCCGGAGAGTGCGACGCGGTGTTCCCCTTCCACGAGCGCACCGCGTTCGAGCCGGCCTGCGTCGCGATGGCCCGGCGTTTCGTGGACCAGACGCTCACCTCGTGGGCCGCCGCCGACCTGGCCTACGACGTGCAACTGGTGGTCTCCGAGCTGGTCACGAACGCGATGCGGCACGGCGGCGGAGCCGTGCAGCTCCGGCTGCTCTTCCGCCGGCCCGAGCTGGCCTGCGTGGTGACCGACCACAGCGAGTCCGTCCCGGTGGCGGCGCCGGCCGACGTGTTCGCCGAGTTCGGGCGCGGGCTGCGGCTGGTCGACGCGCTCTGCAGCGCGTGGGGCTGGTTCGCCCCCGGCGGCTCCCGGAAGCTGGTCTGGGCGGTCCTGTCCGCGTAGACACCGGTACGAGCGGCGCCGTCCGGTGAAGGTCACCTCTGCTCCAGGAGGTCCAGGACGTCCTCGTCGGTGAGCTGGTCGAAGTGTTCGTACCACTGGCCGACCGCCCTGAAGTCGACCGGGGTCAGCAGCACCACCACCTCGTCGGCCTCCGAGCGCATCCTCTCGACGGTCTCCTCGGCGCCGACCGGCACGGCCAGCGTCACCCTGGCGGGACCGGCCGCGGCCACCGCGCGCAGGGCCGCCCGCGCCGTCCCGCCCGTGGCCAGGCCGTCGTCGACGACGATCACCTCGCGTCCGGCCAGCGGCGGCAGCGGCCGGTCACCCCGGTAGACCCGCACCCGCCTGGCCAGCTCGTGCCGCTCCCGCTCGACCACGTCGGCCAGGTCCTCGGGCGTCAGGCCGAGCCGGTCGAGCATCGTCAGGTCAAACACCGGCTCGCCGCCCTCGGCGATCGCCCCCACGCCCAGCTCGGGAGCGGGCGGGTAGCCGATCTTCCGGGTGACGAGCACGTCGAGCTCGCCGCCGAGCCGGCGGACGACCGGCACGGCGACGGCGACCCCGCCACGCGGCAACGCCAGCACGACGGGGTCGCGCACCTCCGGCAGCCGCTCGGCCAGCAACGCCCCGGCCTCGGCCCGATCCGCGAACACCTGCATGACCTGTGCATACCCGCACCACCCGGTCTACTCGCCTCCCTCCCGCACCAGGCAGGAGGAAGGCGAGAAAGCCGGACGGGGACCGTCAGGGACGGTTGCGGCTGGAGCGGCGCATCTCCTTGTGGATGATCTTCCACTTGTTCTGCTGCTCCTTGCGCAGCCGCGCATCCGTGCGGGACGCCATCCAGGCCGCCTCGCGCTGCAGCTTGCGCCAGCTCTGCAGCCGGCGTTCGGGCAGCTCGCCGTTCTCCATGGCGTCCAGGACGGCGCAGCCCGGCTCGCTCACGTGCCCGCAGTCGGCGAAGCGGCACCGCTCGGCCAGCTGCTCGATGTCGGCGAAGACGAGGTCGACGCCCTCACCGATGTCGTAGAGGCCGATCCGGCGGATGCCCGGGGTGTCGATGATCAGGCCGCCGCCGGGCAGCGGGATCAGCTCCCGGTGGACGGTGGTGTGCCGGCCGCGCCCGTCGGCCGCGCGCACCTGCTGGGTGTCCATCACGCCCGCCTCGGCCAGCGCGTTGACCAGGGTGGACTTGCCCGCGCCGGAAGGCCCGAGCACGACCGCCGTACGGGAGCCGTGCAGGTAGCTCGCGGCCAGCGAGACCCCCTCCCCCAGCACCGAGGAGACGGCGTGCACGTCGACGCCCGGCGCGGCGGCCCGCACGTCGGCCATCAGCTCGTCGAGGCCCGACTCGAACAGGTCGGACTTGGTCACCAGCACGACGGGCGTGCCGCCGGACTCCCAGGCCAGCGCCACCAGGCGCTCGATGCGGCCGAGGTCGGCGAAGTCGGTCGAGTGCATGGACGGCTCGGCCACGAAGACGACGTCGACGTTGGCCGCGAGCACCTGGCCCTGGCCGTCGCCGGACAGCCCGCCGGTCGAGTGGCGGCTCACGCCGCCCCGGATGAACGCGGTGGTCCTGGAGAGCACCTGGTCGAGCTCGTACCGGCCTTCGGGCAGCCATCTGAGCGCGACCCAGTCGCCCACGCACGGCAGGGCCACCGGGTCGTCGGCGGAGGAACGGCGCACGCGGGCGCCGTAGCGGACGTGGTGCTGGCCGTCGGCGGCGATCACCTCGGCGGCGCCGCGGTCGACGCGGGCCACCCGCGCCGGGACGGTGTCAGCAGGGAGCTCGGCGGCGCGCAGATCGGTCCAGCCGAGCAGGGAAAGGTCGTGAGACAAGACGGTGAAACCTTTGATCGAGAAGGAAACGGGCAGCTCAGACGAGGGCCCGGAGGTAGACGGACGACAGGCGGAACAGAACGACCCGCATAGCCCTCACCTCCTCGATCGGTTACGCATGCGACTCTAACCACCCTTTCCCGGCAGATGCAATCGCATTATGTTTCGGCGATCCGTTGAACCCCGCCAGGGCGGCCGAGCGTACTCCCTCCCGACGGACGCGAGAAAGGGGCATGATGCGGATCAGCACGTATCCCCCGCCCTCGGCCGAGGGGACGGCCCCGGCGGGCGAGCCGCGCCTGCGCCACCTGATCCGGCGGGTGCGACCGGACGACGAGGTGGTCGTGTCCGCGCTCTACCGGGAGTACCACCGGCCGCTGCTGGCCTTCGTGGTACGGCTGACGGCGGGCGACCGGCAGTGGGCGGAAGACGTGGTGCAGGAGACGATGATCCGGGCCTGGCGCAGCGCGGAGCGGCTGGACCCCGACTCGGTCTCGCTCATGCCCTGGCTCGCCACGGTGGCCAGACGCATCGTGATCGACGACCGGCGGCGCAGGGAGGCGCGGCCGCCGGAATCGGGCGACGGGGCGCTGGGCAGCGTGCCGGTGCCGGACGAGCTGGAGGGGCTGCTGCGCCAGGTGGTCGTGTCGGAGGCGCTGAAGGCGTTGTCACCGGCGCACCGCGAGATCCTGAACGAGACGATCCTGCGGGACCGGTCGGTCAACGACGCCGCCGCGGCGCTCGGCATCCCGGTGGGCACCGTGAAGTCACGGGTCTACTACGCGGTCCGCGCGCTGCGGGTCGCGCTGGAGGAGCGGGGGGTGACGGCGTGACCTCGGGAGTCGAGCACACCGACGTGGGCGCCTACGCCCTCGGCCTGCTGGAGGAGGACGACCGGCTGGCCTTCGAGTCCCACCTGCGCGCCTGCCCCTCCTGCCGCTTCGAGCTGTCGGACCTGGCGGGGGTCGCGAGCGTGCTGCACGGCATCGGCCCGCTGGAGGACGCCGGCCCTCCTCCCCGTGAGGGGCAGGCCGGCGTGGTCGACCTGCTCCTCCGCAAGAAGGCGGCCGACCGGCGGGCCCGAAGGGGGACGCTCCTGCTCGGGATGGCGGCGGCGGTCGCCCTGGTGGCCGGCGGTCTTACCGTCGGCACGCAGCTCACCGGCGGCGGCGACCCGCCGCCGGCGATGGCGGGACGCGCCGACCACATGGGCCCGGCCGAGCAGTTCTACGCCGACGGCACGCCGATCGCGGGCAAGGGCGTCGGCGGGGTGTCGGGCGGGCTGGTGGTGGAGTCCAAGGGCTGGGGCACGCACGCGGCGCTCAAGCTGTCGGGGGTGAAGGGGCCGCTGGAGTGCGAGCTGGTGTCGGTGGGCAAGTCGGGCGAGCGGCGGGTGATGACCGGGTGGTCGGTGCCGGCGCCGGGTTACGGCGTGCCGGGCTCGCCGGCGCCGCTCTACATGCACGGCGGCAGCGCGACGCCGTTGGCCGAGATCGACCGCTTCGAGGTGGTCACCAGGACGGGCACGACCCTGCTCACCGTCAGGACCTGAGGCCGCGGACCCGCGCGAGGCCCTTCCGCCGCGGCGGGGGGCCTCGCCGCGTTCAGGCGGACGCGCGGTCGGCGGTGACGACGGCGTCGAGCAGGCCGGGGAACGCCTGGTCGAACTCGGCCCTGCGCAGGGTGTTCAGGCGGGAGGTGCCGGCGTAGTGCTGCCGGATGAGGCCGGCCTCGCGCAGCACCCGGAAGTGGTGGGTGGCGGTGGACTTGCTCACCGAGATGTCGAACCCGCCGCAGCTGATGTCGCCGGCGGCGGTGGCGAGCTGGGTGACGATGCTGCGCCGGACCGGGTCGACGAGGGCTTCGAGCACCCGTTGCAGGGTGACTTCGCGCAGGTCGGGGTGGTCCGGGGTGCGGTCGGCGTCCATGGGGCCATAGTACGACATCCATCGAAGTTTGACGGCAGTCGTACTTCGGGGGTTGAATGGCGGCCTCTGACGCGGAAGGACGATGTGATGACCAGGACGGTGCTGTTCCACGAGCTCGGCGGGCCCGAGGTGCTGGAGCTGGCGGACGTGGCGGCCGGCGAGCCGGGGCCGGGCGAGGTGCGGATCCGGGTGGACGCGATCGGCCTCAACCGGGCCGAGGCGCTGTTCCGCAGCGGCCACTACATCGAGCCCGTCCGGAGTTTCCCCGCCCGGCTCGGCACCGAGGCCGCCGGGGTGGTCGAGGCGGTGGGCGCGGGCGTCACCGGGTTGCGCACCGGCCAGCCGGTGAGCACGGTGCCGGCGTTCTCGCAGAACGACTACGGCGTGTACGCCGGGCGGGCGGTCGTGCCGGCGGCGGCGGTGCTGCCCCGTCCCGAGGGGGTGGGCCCGGTGGAGGGCGCGGCCGTGTGGATGCCGTACGTGACGGCCTACGGCGCGCTGGTGGAGGTGGGCGGGATGCGTCCCGGGGACACGGTGGTGCTCAACGCCGCCTCCAGCAGCGTGGGCCTGGCCGCCATCCGGGTCGCCGACCGCATGGGCGCCACGCCGATCGCCCTCACCCGCACCGCGGCCAAGAAGGAGGCCCTGCTGAAGGAGGGCGCCGCCGAGGTGATCGTCACCGAGGAGGAGGACGCGACCGAGCGGGTGCTGGCGGCCACGGGCGGGCGCGGCGCGGAGTTCGTCTTCGACGCCGTGGCCGGGCCGGGCGTGACGGACCTGGCCAGGGTGGTCGCCCCCGAGGGGCTGCTGCTGGTGTACGGCGCGCTGAGCGGCCGGCCGACGCCCTATCCGGGGATCGACCTCGGCATGCCGGCGCTCAACATGCGGACGTACACGATGCACGAGACGACGCGGGTGCCCGAACGGCTGCGGCGCGCGGCGGCGTTCGTGGCGTCAGGGCTGCGCTCGGGGGCCTTCCGGGCGGTGGTGGACCGCACGTTCGACCTGGAGGAGATCGTCGAGGCCCACCGGCACCTGGAGTCGAACGCGCAGTTCGGCAAGATCGTGGTGACGGTCCGGCACTGACCGTCCGGCCGCCCGCCGCGAGGGACGGGCCGGGCCGGACGGGCGGGCCGCATGATCAGGACAGGCCGGGGGCGGGGAACTGGGCGGTCAGCTCGCTGACCTCGTGGTGGACGCGGGTGATGACGTCCTCGGCGTCGCCCTTGGCCAGGGCCGTGACGACCTCGTCCATCCAGGCGCCGATCTGCCGCATCTCGGCCTCGCCCATGCCGCGCGAGGTGACCGACGGGGTGCCGATGCGGATGCCCGACGGGTCGAACGGCTTGCGGGTGTCGAACGGCACCGCGTTGTAGTTGGTCTCCAAGCCGGCCCGGTCGAGCGCCTGGGCGGCGGGCTTGCCGCCGATGCCCTTGGGCGTCAGGTCGAGCAGGATCAGGTGGTTGTCGGTGCCGCCGGAGACCAGGTCGAAGCCCCGGCTGGACAGCTCCTCGGCCAGGGCCTTGGCGTTGGCGACGACCTGGTGGGCGTAGTCGCGGAAGGACGGCTGGGCGGCCTCGTGCAGCGCGACGGCGATGGCGGCGGTGGTGTGGTTGTGCGGGCCGCCCTGGAGGCCGGGGAAGACGGCCTTGTTGAGCGCGGTGGCGTGCTCGTCGCTGGTGGCCATGAGCATCGCGCCGCGCGGGCCGCGCAGCGTCTTGTGGGTGGTCGTGGAGATCACGTCGGCGTGACCCACCGGGGACGGGTGGGCGCCGCCCGCGACCAGGCCGGCGATGTGCGCGATGTCGGCCGCGAGCACGGCGCCGACCTCGCGGGCGATGGAGGCGAAGCCCTCGAAGTCGATCGTGCGCGGGATCGCGGTGCCGCCGCAGAAGATCAGCTTCGGCCGGTGCTCCAGGGCCAGCTCGCGGACCTCGTCGAGGTCGACGCGGCCGGTGTCGCGGCGCACGCCGTAACGGACCGGGTTGAACCACTTGCCGGTGGCCGAGACCGACCAGCCGTGGGTCAGGTGGCCGCCGAACGGCAGGCCCATGCCGAGCACGGTGTCGCCGGGCTGCAGGAAGGCCAGGTAGACGGCCAGGTTGGCGGGCGAGCCCGAGTACGGCTGGACGTTGGCGTGGTTGACGCCGAACACGGCCTTGGCCCGCTCGATCGCCAGCGTCTCGATCTGGTCGATGACCTGCTGGCCCTCGTAGTAGCGCTTGCCCGCGTAACCCTCGGAGTACTTGTTGGTCAGCACCGTGCCGGTCGCTTCGAGCACGGCCTTGGACACGTAGTTCTCGGACGCGATCAGCTTGACGGTGTCGGCCTGGCGGCGCTCCTCCGCCTTGATGAGCTCGGCGAGCTGCGGGTCGGCGCTAGCAAGAGAACTCATGACTCCCCTGTCATCATTGACAATTGGCGAAGACCCAGGCGCTCGGCCTCCGCTCCCGGTTGATTCGCTCCCTGGTGGTCGATCCCACCGAATGCGCCAGTCGCGTCGCCCTAGACGATAGCGGATGCGCAACCGGCCGCTCGTCCCGCTACTTGGTCCGGCTCACACCCGGCCAGAGCCGGTCGACCTCGGCGTTGAGGATGGCTCCGATGAGCACGGCCAGGGCGGTGATATACAGCCACAGCAGCAGCGCGATCGGGGCGGCCAGGGAGCCGTAGACGGACACCGGCGAGAACCAGGCCGCCAGCACCGCCCGCAGCACGGCGGCGCACACGATCCACAGGAACAGGGCCAGGATCGCGCCGGGCAGCTCCCGGTACCACTTCGTCCGCACCGGCACGCTGACGTGGTAGAGCACGGTGAGGAACAGCACCGAGCCGCTGATCACGACGGGCCAGTAGAGGATGTCGATGAGGATGCCGTACTCGCCGGGGAGCGCGTCCTTGAGCAGGGTGGGGCCGATGACCAGGATCGGCATGACGATGATGCCGATGATCAGGCCGACGACGTAGAGGCCGAACGACATCAGCCGGGTGCGGATGATGCCGCGCTCCTCCCCCAGCCCGTACGCGACCGAGATGAGGTCGACGTAGACGTAGAGCGCCCGCGAGCCCGACCACAGCGACAGCAGGAAGCCGAGCGAGATGATGGACACCTTGTTGGCGTCGTCCCTGAGCACGTCGGTGATGAGCGGGTTGATCACCTTCTTGACGGCGTCGTCGGTGAACAGCAGCCCGGCCTGCTCGATCACCCACGTCTTGACCTCGATGACGACGCCGCCGCCGAGCCAGGTGCCGAGCTTGCCCAGCACGCCGATCAGGCCCAGCACGAACGGCGGCAGCGACAGCAGCGCGAAGAACGCGGCCTCGCCGGCCAGGCCGGTGACCCGGTAGTCGACACCGGCGTTCGTGGCCGCGCGCACGATCGCCCACGACTTGGTGTCGAGCACCCAGTTCAGCCTGGCCCGGGCGGTCGAGGCGAGCCGCCTCCTGGACCGGGAAGGCGCATTGGTGGACGTCATGGCACCCAACGGTATTTCGCAGTGACTCTCCGGGACAGCTTACGTCCCGGCTCCTGCCCTAGTCGTTGTCCACGATGCGCGCGCCCAGCGGGAGGAGGGAGACGGGGATCAGCTTGAGGTTCGCGATGCCCATGGGGATGCCGATGATGGAGATGAACAGCGGGATCGAGGTGATGACGTGCCCGATCGCCAGCCAGATGCCCGCGACCACGCACCAGATGACGTTGCCGATGAGGGAGAAGACGCCGGCGTCCGGATCGCGCACGACCGTACGGCCGAACGGCCACAGAGCGTAGGCGGCGATCCTGAACGAGGCGATGCCGAACGGGATGGTGACGATGAGGATGCAGCAGATGATCCCGGCCACGGCGTAGCCGATCGCCAGCCAGATGCCGGCGAACACGAGCCAGATGACGTTCAGAATGGTCCGCATGCTCACAGCATGTCACCGGCCGTGCCGCCGAGGTCATCCGGTACGACCCTGAACTTACCCTGACCTGGGCGGCCGCCCCGGCCCCGGCGGCCCGGCGAACGCCTGGGCGATCTCCAGCCAGGCGCGGGCGGGCTCGCCGGCCGGCTCCAGGGCGGTGTCCGACAGGTGCACGCGCTGGGTGACGAGCAGGCAGAAGTCGAGCATCGGGCCGCGCACGGCGGCGGGCGCGTCCGCCGGGCCGGCGGTCCACAGGTCGCCGCCGGGGGTCGTGAGCTCGACGCGTACCGGCCCGGCGGGCTCGGGCAGGCCGCGGACGGCGAAGCTGTAGGGCCGGGCGCGCACGCCGAGCAGCGCCACGTGCCGCAGCCGTTCGGTGGGCTCGCGGGCGACGCCGAGCGCGTCGGCCACGTCCTGGCCGTGGGCCCAGGTCTCCATCAGGCGCGCGGTGACGAACGACGCGCCCGACATCGCCGGCCCGAACCACGGCACCCGCACGCGCGCGCCGAGCGTCGCGAACGCCTCCAGCGACCGGGCGCGGGACGCGCGGAACCAGGCGTGCAGCTCGCCCGGCGGCAGGCCGCGCGCGGCCCGCGCGAGGTCGTCCACCGAGCCGGCCCGCGCGGCCAGGGCGCGGAAGCCGTCCGGGTCGGTGACCGACACCACGGCGGCGTCGTCGAACCAGGCCAGGTGGCTCACCTGGTCGCGCACCGCCCAGCCCGCGGCGGGCGTGGGCGTCTCCCAGTCGGCGGGGCGCAGCGGCGCCAGCAGCGCCTCCAGGGAATCGCTCTCGGCCCGGAGGTCGGCCAGCAGTCCGGCCATGAGATCCACGGGCGCCAGCCTAACCCGAACAACGTTCTGGGAGAATAATCGCAGACGTGATCTGCGAGAGCTGCAAGGACAAGCGTCACGACGACTGCCGCGGCGGCTCCTGGTGCGACTGCCAGCACCAGAGCGAGGAACGGCCGCAGGAGTCGCCGCTCGACTGGCCGCGCCAGGGTTAGGGGCCCGGCGGAGTCCAGACTCTGGACCCCATCTTGGACATCCGGGATCTCCGGAGTATCGTCAAGGTATGCCAGCGGACCCCATGCTCGTCGGTCGACGCCACGTCGACCTTCAGCGTGTCCGCAGTGCCATCTGTTGCGACGCCCGCTAACTCATCTTCTCCACCGCAGAGCGCGTCGCATTCACCTGAACCCCTGCACTCGACGACGAGGCAGGAGGAACGCTGCGCGCGCCCACGAAACGAAGGACGCGCAATGAGCACCCCTGCCAGCCGGCATCACAAGCGCCCGCGCGGCGAGGGCCAATGGGCCCTCGGCTACCGGGAACCCCTGAACAAGAACGAAGAGAACAAGAAGAACGACGACGGGCTCAACGTCCGCCAGCGCATCATCGACGTCTACGCCAAGCGCGGCTTCGACTCCATCGACCCCGCCGACCTGCGCGGCCGGATGCGCTGGTACGGCCTCTACACCCAGCGCAAGCCCGGCATCGACGGCGGCAAGACCGCCGTCCTGGAGCCGGAGGAGCTCGACGACCGCTACTTCATGCTCCGCGTGCGCATCGACGGCGGCCAGCTCGACCTGCGCCAGCTCCGCACGATCGCCGACATCGCCAACGAGTACGCGCGCGGCACGGCCGACCTCACCGACCGGCAGAACATCCAGCTCCACTGGATCGAGATCGAGTCGGTGCCCGACATCTGGGAGCGCCTGGAGGCCGTCGGCCTGTCCACCACCGAGGCGTGCGGCGACACCCCGCGGGTGATCCTGGGCTGCCCGCTGGCCGGCATCGACGCCGAGGAGGTGCTGGACGCCACCGACGACATCCACTCGATCAACCAGCAGTTCATCGGCAACCCCGAGTACTCCAACCTGCCGCGCAAGTTCAAGAGCGCGCTGAGCGGCTGCCCGGCCCACTGCACGGTGCACGAGATCAACGACGTCGCCTTCGTCGGCGTCGTCAACGAGCACGGCGAGGCGGGCTACGACCTGTGGGTCGGCGGCGGCCTGTCCACCAACCCGATGCTGGCCAAGCGCCTCGGCGTCTTCGTCAGCCCCGACCGCGTCGACGACGTGTACGCGGGCGTGATCGGCATCTTCCGCGACTACGGTTACCGCCGGCTGCGGCACAGGGCCCGGCTGAAGTTCCTGGTCAACGACTGGGGCGTGGAGAAGTTCCGCGAGGTGCTGGAGACCGAGTACGTCAAGGAGAGCCTGCCCGACGGCCCGGCGCCCGCCCTGCCACGCGGCAGCCGCCGCGACCACGTGGGCGTCTATCCGCAGAAGGACGGCAACTTCTACGTGGGCTTCGCGCCCAAGGTGGGCCGCCTCGACGGCGACAAGCTCCACGTGATCGCCGACATCGCCGAGCGGCACGGCTCCGGCCGGGTGCGCACCACCGTCGAGCAGAAGATGGTCGTCCTCGACGTCGCGCCGGACCGGGTGGAGTCCATCGTGGCCGAGCTGGAGGCCAACGACCTGCAGGTCAACCCCTCCACGTTCCGCCGCCAGACGATGGCCTGCACCGGCATCGAGTACTGCAAGCTCGCCATCGTCGAGACCAAGGCCACCGCCGCGCACCTGATCGACGAGCTGGAGCGGCGGCTGCCCGACTTCGAGCAGCCGCTCACCATCAACGTCAACGGCTGCCCCAACTCCTGCGCCCGCATCCAGGTCGCCGACATCGGCCTGAAGGGCCAGCTCGTCGTGGACGAGAACGGCGACCAGGTCGAGGGCTACCAGATCCACCTGGGCGGCTCGCTCGGCGTGAACTCCGGCTTCGGCCGCAAGGTTCGCGGCCTGAAGACCACCGCCAAGGCCCTGCCCGACTACGTCGAGCGCGTGGTGCGCAACTACGACGCCCAGAAGAAGGAAGGCGAGTCCTTCGCCGACTGGGTGCAGCGCGCGGACGAGGCGGACCTGAAATGACCACGCGAGCGGTCCCCTTCCACTGCCCGTACTGCGGTGACGAGGACCTGGAGCCCTACGAGGGGGACGGCGGCTGGTACTGCCGCGCCTGCGCCCGCGCCTTCAAGCTGAAGTTTCTCGGAATCGGAGTGAAGATATGACGCTCGTCGACATCGAGGTGGGTTTGCGAGATCAGCGTGGCACGCTCGACCTGCAGGACATCGTCGAGTCCGCCGCCACGTTCCTTGAGGGCGCCCCGGCCCGGGAGATCATCCGGTGGGCCGCGGCGACGTTCGGCGACCGGTTGTGCCTGACGTCCTCCATGAGCGACGCCTTGCTCATCGACCTGGTGAGCCGCGTCAAACCGGGCGTGGACGTGCTGTTCATCGACACCGGCTACCACTTCGCCGAGACGATCGGCACCCGTGACGCCGTGCGGCAGGTCTATGACGTCAACGTGATCGACATCAAGCCGTCCAGGACGGTCCAGGAGCAGGATCGCGACCTCGGGCCGCGCCTGTTCGGCCGCAACCCCGACCTGTGCTGCTACCTGCGCAAGGTCGAGCCGCTCAACCGGGCGCTGGAGCCGTACCTGGCGTGGATCTCCGGCATCCGCCGGGACGAGTCGTCCAGCCGTACGGACACCAGGGTCGTCGAGTGGGACGCCAAGCGCCAGATGGTGAAGGTCAACCCGATCGCCGCCTGGACGCAGGAGGACGTCGACAACTACATCGCCGACAACGGCGTGCTGATCAACCCCCTGCACTACGACAACTACCCCTCGATCGGCTGCGCGCCGTGCACGCGCCAGGTCGCCGAGGGCGAGGACCCGCGCAGCGGCCGCTGGGCGGGGCTGGGGAAGGTCGAATGCGGCATTCACCTGTGATCCCCGGCAGGGGCCGCGTCCCGTTGGCAGGCGGGCCGGCCCCCGGGCGCGTGCCACTGGTGGCGGTCGCGCACGGGTCGCGTGACCCGCGTGCCGCCGCCACCGTGGCCGCGCTGCTGGACCGCGTGCGCCTGGCGCGTCCCGACGTGCCGGTGCGGGTGGCCTACCTCGACCACTGCGCGCCCACGCTGGGGCAGGCGCTCGACGGGCTGAGCGCGGCCGTGGTGCTGCCGCTGCTGCTCACCGAGGCCTACCACAGCCGGGTCGACCTGCCGGCCGCGCTCAACGAGGCCCGCGCGCGCGATCCGCGCCTGCGGGTCCGCTACGGCACGACGCTCGGGCCGCACCCGCTGCTGCTGCCGGCGCTGGAGCGGCGGCTGGCGGAGGCGGGCGTGCCGGCCGGCGACCCCGAGACGGCGGTCGTGCTGGTCTCGGCCGGGTCGAGCGACGCCAGGGCCAACGAGGTGATCGCCGGCATGGCCCGCGCCTGGCGGCGCGCCGGCTGGTGGACGGTGACCGCGGCCTACGCCTCGGCCGCCGGCCCGACGCCGGGGGAGGCCGTCGCGCGGCTTCGCGCCGCGGGCGCGCCGCGCGTGGCCGTCGCCCCCTACCTGCTGGCTCCCGGCTTCTTCGCCGACCGGATCCGCCGGGCCACCGCCCCGGCCGTCTGCGCCGACGTGCTCGGCCCGGCGCCCGAGCTGGTGGACGTGCTGCTGGAGCGGTACGAGACGGCCCTGCGCGAGCGTGTCCCGGTGGCCGGCTGAGCCGTCACCCCCGGGCCCTCAGCACCGGGCCTCTCAGCACCTGGCCTCTCAGTATCTGGCCTCTCAGCACCGGGCCTTGATCTCGCCGGTCTTCGAGTCGATCCTGACCATGTCCGTCCGGCACGACCGGGTGCGGGCGTCGGCCAGGATCAGCCGCCACTCGGCGGGGTAGGAGGCGGTCCAGGCCAGCAGCTCGTCGGCGCCCTCGGCGGTCATCGTGCCGGTGCCCGCGTCCGCGGCCTT
Source organism: Nonomuraea sp. NPDC001831 (assembly GCF_042892035.1). Taxonomy (NCBI): domain Bacteria; kingdom Bacillati; phylum Actinomycetota; class Actinomycetes; order Streptosporangiales; family Streptosporangiaceae; genus Nonomuraea; species Nonomuraea sp. NPDC001831. Next base: position 38,402 of record NZ_JBIATU010000016.1, read on the forward strand.
CACCACGGCGGCGCTCAGCTCGTTGACGCCGTCGCGGGCCTCGGCGTCGCCGAACCAGCCGGGCGGCTGCCGGACCGTGGGCCCGCACGCGCCGGTGGCGACCAGCTCGCCGTTGAGCCAGATCAGCCCGTAGCTGCCCGGCGGGCAGGTGAGGGCGAAGGACACCTTCCCGGCCTTCGACTCGAAGGTGAACGTCTCCCGCCTGCCGCCCTGGGAGTAGCCGTGGAAGAGCGGCGGCCTGGGCCGGGCGCGCGTCGGCGCGGGCTGGGCCAGGGCTCCGGCCCAGACGTCCCCGGCGGCGGGGGTGGGCCCGGGGACGGGCCGGGCGTCCACGGTGAGCACCGTGACGGCCGTGACCGTCAGGGCCGCCGCCGCCACCGAGGCCGCCGCCCGGCCCCGGCGCCGCCGGATGCGGCGGACGCGGGCGTCCACGTCGGCCAGCCGCACCCCGCCCGGGGGCGCGTCGGCGGTGTCGTGTTCGAGCAGGTCGCGCAGTCGCTGTTCGGTCATCGTCAGCTTCCCGTCTCCGCCGCGGCCCTGGCCGCGGGGTCGAGCCGCAGCTTGGCCAGCGCGCGGCTGGCCTGGCTGCGGACGGTGGGCACCGAACAGCCCACGATCTGGGCTATGGCCTCGTCGGGCAGGTCCTCGAAGTACCGCAGCACGACCACGGCCCGCTGCTTGGCCGGGAGCGCGGCCAGGGCGGCCCTGAGCGCGTCCCGGGTGCCGATCCCGGCCGTGTCGTCCTGGTCCTGGGGGCGGTCCGGGAGCTCGCCCGTGGCCACCTCGCCCCGCCAGCGCCGCCGCCACCAGGAGGCGTGCGTGTTGGTCAGGATGCGGTAGACGTACGGGTCGGGGTTCGCGCCGACCCGCCGCCAGGCCAGCCAGGCCCTGGCCAGCGCGGTCTGCGTCAGGTCCTCCGCCGTGGCCCAGTCGCGGCACAGCAGGTACGCCGTCCTGAGCAGGCGGGCCGAGCGCTGCTCGACGTAGCGCTCGAAGTCGGCACGATCCCGCATCGAGGGGTCCTCACTGTCCGGTGATGTTCACCGATCACTACGCCGAAGACCCCCGCCCGCGTTGCACGGCCTCAGTAACCCCGGCGGTCGCGGCGGTCGCGGCGCTCTCGCTCCAGGGCCCGGTGCTCGTCGCGGATCTGCCGGCCGACCTCGCGGGCGTCGTCGCGCATCTGACGGCCGACCTCGCGCCAGTCGTCGCCGTGCAGCGCCCGCCAGTGCTCCCGCCAGGCGGCCAGGCCGCGCTTGACCGGCTGGGCGCGGGAGTCGCCGAGCACCTTGACGTCGCCCATCACGGCGTAGGCGCGCACCCGGATCACCGGCACGTTCATGCCGGGGGCCGCCTCCAGCACGTCGACCTTCTTGTCGCCCATCACGGCGACGCCGTCGAGGTCGACGTTCACGCCGTCGGGCACGATGATCTTGACGTCGCCCATCACCGACACCGCCGTGACGTCGACCACGTCCGTGCGCACCTCGGCCTCGCGCAGGTCGAGCAGCACGTCGCCCATGACGGCGACCGCGCCGAGCTCCTGGTCGATGCGCCAGGTGCCGCGGCGCTTGGTGTCGCCCATGATGCCGACGAACCAGCGCCGCTTGCCGCCCTCGCGGGCCCGGGCGGGCGCGGGCACGGGCCCTGCGCCCACGGGCAGGTCCTGGGTGAGCAGGGCGAGCTCGGCGTGCGTGGTCGCGGTGTAGGCGGCCTCGGTACGGTCGGTCAGCTCGGCGAGCGTGAGCCTGCCCTCGACCGAGGCGACACGCAGCTGTTCCACGACGGCCTCGCGCTCGGCGTCCGACGCGCGCACCTCACCCGGATCTGTCATAGACGCAACATATCGCGTCTTGGGGCGGTTGGGACTCCTCCCCTGGGAGGAACATCCGTACACCCTTGGATGGGTCCAAAAGCCCCGAGGCCGCCCCTCAGCGTGCTCCGGCGACCGGGGGCCGGGAAGACGCTAGGGTCCTGTCATGCATGAGGAACAGCTCTATCGCGCGGCGTTGAACGGCGAGACCGAGACCGTGGGCAAGCTGCTCACCGGCGGCGCCGACCCCAACAAGGCCAGCGAGGGCGAGGAGGCCGGGCTGCCGCTCTGCGCGGCCGCCGCCTGGGACCGCGTCGAGGTCGCCGAGGCGCTGCTGGCGGCCGGGGCCGACGTCAACGGCCGCGAGGCCGGCGGCTGGACGGCGTTGCTCTGGGCCGCCGCCAACGGCCACGCCGCGACCGCGGGCGTGCTGATCGAGGCCGGGGCCGAGGTCGACGCGGCCAACGACGACGGCGACACGCCGCTCACGCTGGCGGCCAGGCGCGGGGCGCTGGGCGTGGTCCAGACGCTGCTGGAGGCGGGCGCCGACCACGAGAAGTTCGACGGCGACGGCGACAGCCCGCTCGACATCGCGGCCGACTGGGTGGGCGTGCACCTGGAGTCCGCGCTGCTCGACCAGATCGCCCAGGAGGGCTGGGAGTACGTCGTCGGCCGCCAGTACGCCAAGGACGGCACCGAGCTGGTCACCGTGGCCGGCCGCTCCCCCGACGGCTCGCAGACCGAGCAGGTGCAGGCCCAGCGGGGCCACGCCGCCGTGGCGACCCTCCTGGAGGACGCGGCGGGCGTCTACACGCCGGTCGACCAGCTCGTCGCCAGGGCCGTCGCCCACCGCGACGTCGACGAGGACGCCGAGACCTGGTGGATCGTGGCCGACTCGCTCGGCCGGCGGGCCGACGACGAGACGTACGAGGCCCTGTCCCGGCTGTGCGTGAGCGAGGACGCGCGCGAGCGGGAGTTCGGGGTCGACGCGATCGCCCAGTTCGGGTTCGCCGACGGCGAGAAGCCCTATCTCGACCGCACGCTCGCGCTGCTGCAGAAGATGGTGACCACCGAGGGCAACCCGCAGGTGCTGCGCTCGGTGCTGGCCGCGCTCGGCCACCAGGGCGACCCGCGCGCGCTGCCCGCCGTGCTCGACATCATCGGCCGGCCGGGCCACAAGCGCACGATGACGGACGCCATCGCGCTGGCCGACGTCCTGCCCGCCGACCACGAGGAGGGCCTGTCGCTGCTCATCGAGATGTCCCGGGACGAGGAGGCCGAGATCCGCGACTGGGCCACGGCCGGGCTGGCCGGGCTGTCGGCGGACACGCCCCGCATCCGGGAGGCGCTGGCCGACCGGCTGGCCGACGCCGACCTGCGCACGGTGGCCGAGGCGGCGCGGGGGCTCGCGGCGCGCGGCGACGAGCGGGCCGAGCAGGGCGTCCGGCGGGTGCTGGAGGAGAGCGACGACGACTACGCCAGAGACCTCGTCACGGGGATCGGCGCGGAGTGACCCTGTCGCCCCCGGCGGCCGCCTGCTGGGCGGGGTCGCCGGGGGCCCGGGTTCTGGCCCTGGAGCAGGGGCCGCCCGCCCACCCGGTCAGTCCGACAGGGCGGTGCGGAGCTGGTTCAGCACGGCGCGCAGGATGCGGGAGACGTGCATCTGCGAGATGCCGAACTCGGCGGCGATCTCCGACTGGGTCATGTTGCCGTAGAAGCGCATCAGCAGGATGTTGCGCTCCCGCGACGGCAGGGCGTCGATGAGCGGCTTGACCGAGTACTTGCCGAGCAGCGTGTCCAGCGACTCGTCCTGCGAGGGCAGGAAGTCGCCGAGGTCGGCGCCGTCGTTGTCGCCGCCGACGGGGGCGTCCAGCGACAGGGCGCTGTAGGCGGTCGAGGCGTCCAGGGTGAGCAGGACGTCCTCCTCGCTGATGTTCATGTGCGCGGCGAGCTCGGAGACGGTGGGCGAGTGGCCGAGCGTCTGGGTGAGGTCGGCCGTGGCCTTGTTGAGCTCCAGCCGGCGCTCCTGGTAGACGCGCGGCACCTTGACGGCCCAGGTGCGGTCGCGGAAGTGCCGCTTGACCTCGCCGACCATCGTGATCATGGCGTAACCGCGGAACTCGTGGCCGAGCTCGGGGTCGAAGCCGTTGATGGCCTTCATCAGGCCGACGTACGCGGCCTGGCGCAGGTCCTCCATCGGCTCGCGCTGGTGGCGGTAGCGACGGGTGACCTCGGTGACGAGGGAGTCGTACATGGTGACGACGCGCTCACGGATGCGGGCCTTGTGCTCGTCCGAGGCTTCCGGCCTGTTCATCTCAGCCAGAAGCTGTTCGGCGGTCATTTCGTCGAGTGCGATATCCAGGACGGCCATCTGAGTTGCTCCATATGCCCGAAGGCGGCCCCGCCCATGGAAAAAGCCCAGGCAGAGGCACGCCACGTTTCTACGTGAGTGAAGCCCTCTGCTGGACTTCGGATCAAAGGATTCCCTATGGATCCCGATTTATCACCCTATATTAGGTCACAAATCGATCACAGCTTACCAGCTCACGGTCCCGACAGGGCGGGAGCCGTGGTCAGGACGTCGCGGGCCAGCGCGAGGTCGCCCGTCAGCTCGGCGGGAAAGGCGTCCGGCTCGCCCCTGCCGCCGAGCAGGAAGCAGAACGCGACCACGTCCGCGGTCAGGTGGGCGTCCGGCGTGCCCGGGACGGTGTCGGCGACGCCGAGCGGGATCAGCCAGTCGCCGCCGCCCGCGCCGGTGAGGGTGAGGCGCAGGGTGCGGCCGGAGCCGTCCAGGCCGGACAGGAGCATCGTCCAGGGCAGCAGGCGGGCGCACAGGTCGGCCGTGGGGCGGATGTGCTCGGGCACGGGGTCGGGCAGGCGGATCCCGGCCGTCGTGGCGGCGTCGGCGGTGTGCACCCACGTCTCCAGGCTCCTGGCCAGGACGTGGTCGCGCACGACCGTCTCCATGCCGTCCACCGTGGCCGGCGTGGCCGGGTCGAGGCCGCCCAGGTGGCGGCAGAGGGCGTCGGCCTGGGCCCGCCAGTCGCGCCTGGTCTGCTCGGGGCTGCGGGCCCGCTCGTACGCCTGCACGTCCGCCGTGCGGCCGGCCGCGTCCAGGGCGGCCAGCGGCGGGCCCAGGACGGGCGCGCCGACGGAGGCGGCCAGCAGGCCGTCCTTGGCGGCCAGATGGGCCACCAGATCCTGGAGCGTCCAGCCCTCGACGATGACGCGCGCCCAGTCGTCGTCCACAGCGGAGGCCAGCAGCGCGTCCATGGCGGCGACGCGGCCGGCGTACGGCAGCGCCCAGCCGGCGGTCGGCGCCGCGGGGCGGCGGCGGGCCCTGGCCCCGGCCAGGAGCTGCGGGCGCAGGGAACGGACCGGCACCACCGGGTCCTCCAGCAACGCGTCCAGATACAGGCGCTCGACAGGATCCATCACACTTCTTCCTCCGCCAGCGCGTCGGCCAGGCGCCGCAGCGCCAGCCGGATGCGCGACTTGGCCGTGCCCTCGGGCACGCCCAGCTCCTCGCTCACCTGCCGGTACGTCCGGCCGCCGAAGTAGGCCAGCTCCACCGGCCGGCGCAGCCCCTCGGGCAACGACGTCACCGCCTGCCGCACGCGCTCGGCCTCCTCGGCGGCCAGCACGGCCTCCTCCAGCCTGGCGGGCTCGCGCTCGAACAGCCGCGGCCCGAGCGCGGAGACCCGGCGGCGCTCCTCGGCGCGTACGTGGTCGACCGCGCGGCGGTGGGCGATCGTGGCCAGCCAGGCGCGCAGCGGGCCGCGTCCGGGGTCGTAGGCCAGCGGGCGCTCCCAGAACACCAGGAACACCTCCTGCGTGATGTCCTCGGCGATCACGCGGTCCCTGGTGACCCGTAAGGAGAGCCCGAAGATCAGTGCGGACAGCCGATCGTAGACCTCCCCCAGCGCCGACTCGTCGCCGCCGACCACCCGCTGGTGCAGCAGGCGGTCGTCGTACGGTGCCTCCACTGGCACCACACTCCCGTGGTCCGGACCAAGGCGGGCGGGTGCGCCGCGACCCGAGCATGTCACCATTCGCCGGAAATGTTGAGGCGGACGCCCCCCGCCCCCGGTCCCGCGGCCCCGCGATAGTGTCGAACGGACGACGACCGGAGGGATCACCCGCATGGCCACCACGCGCACCGCCACCACGCACTGGAAGGGCGCCCTGCTCGACGGCTCGGGCACCGTCTCGCTCGACACCTCGGGCGTGGGCACGTTCGAGGTCTCCTGGCCCTCCAGGGCCGAGGCCGCGGGCGGCCGCACCTCCCCCGAGGAGCTCATCGCCGCCGCCCACTCCTCCTGCTTCTCCATGGCCCTGTCGCACGCCCTGGCCGGGGCGGGCACGCCGCCGGAGTCGCTGCGCACGAGCGCGGACGTGACGTTCCAGCCGGGCGAGGGCATCACGGGCATCGTGCTCACCGTGCAGGGGCACGTTCCGGGCATCTCGGCCGAGCAGTTCCAGGAGGCCGCCGCCACCGCCAAGGCGAACTGCCCGGTCAGCAAGGCGTTGGCGGGCACCACGATCACCCTGAAAGCCGAACTCCTCTAACAGGAACGCTTTCGCGTGCGACAATTGGGTCACATGCGCGAGGTCTGGCCGGGCGAACCCTATCCACTCGGCGGCACCTGGGACGGCGTCGGCACCAGCTTTGCCGTGTTCTCCGAGGTCGCCGAGCGGGTCGAGCTGTGCCTTTTTCACGACGACGACAGCGAGGAGCGGGTGCCGCTCCCGGAGGTCGACGGCTTCGTCTGGCACGGCTACCTGCCGGGGATCCAGCCGGGCCAGCGGTACGGCTACCGCGTCCACGGGCCGTACGAGCCGTCGCAGGGGCGTCGCTGCGACCCCTCCAAGCTGCTGCTCGACCCCTACGCCAAGGCCATCGACGGCGAGCTGACCTGGAACGAGGCGCTGTTCCCCTACTACTTCACCGATCCGTCGGTGCGCAACAGGGAGGACAGCGCCCCGTACATGCCGAAGAACGTGGTGATCAACCCGTTCTTCGAGTGGGGCAACGACCGGCCGCCGCGCATCCCGTACCACGAGACGGTGATCTACGAGACGCACGTGCGGGGGCTGACCATGCGCCACCCGGGCGTGCCGCAGGACCTGCGCGGCACGTACGCCGGGGTCGGGCACCCGGCGATCATCGAGCACCTGCTGTCCATCGGCGTGACGGCGGTCGAGCTCATGCCGGTGCACCACTACGTGCCCGAGCACTTCCTGGTGGCCCGGGGGCTGACCAACTACTGGGGCTACAACACGATGGCCTACCTGGCCCCCCACGGCCGCTACTCCGGCTCGGGCACCCGCGGCCAGCAGGTGCTGGAGTTCAAGGCGATGGTCCGGGCGCTGCACGAGGCGGGCATCGAGGTCATCCTCGACGTGGTCTACAACCACACCGCCGAGGGCGACCACATGGGCCCCACGCTGGGCTTCCGGGGCATCGACAACGTCAACTACTACCGCCTGCACGACGGCGACCGGCGTTACTACCTCGACTACACCGGGTGCGGCAACTCGCTCAACGTGCGCTCGCCGCACGCGCTGCAGCTCATCATGGACTCGCTGCGCTACTGGGTGCTGGAGATGCACGTCGACGGCTTCCGCTTCGACCTGGCCTCGGCCCTGGCCAGGGAGCTGCACGACGTCGACCGGCTGAGCGCGTTCTTCGACCTCATCCAGCAGGACCCGGTGATCTCGCAGGTGAAGCTGATCGCCGAGCCCTGGGACGTGGGGCCGGGCGGCTACCAGGTCGGCAACTTCCCGCCGCTCTGGACGGAGTGGAACGGCAAGTACCGCGACACCGTGCGCGACTTCTGGCGGGGCACGAACTCCGCGCTCCCCGAGTTCGCCTCCCGCCTGACCGGCTCGGCCGACCTGTACGAGTCCTCCGGCCGCCGCCCGGTGGCCTCGATCAACTTCGTCACCTGCCACGACGGCTTCACCCTGACCGACCTGGTCTCCTACGACCACAAGCACAACGAGGCCAACGCCGAGGAGAACCGCGACGGCACCAACGACAACCGCTCCTGGAACTGCGGCGCCGAGGGCCCGGTGGAGGACCCGGACATCGTCGCCCTGCGCCGCCGCCAGCGCCGCAACTTCCTGACCACGCTGTTCCTGTCGCAGGGCGTGCCGATGCTCTCCCACGGCGACGAGATCGGCCGCACCCAGCGGGGCAACAACAACGCCTACTGCCAGGACAACGAGCTGGCCTGGATCGACTGGTCGATGCTGCACGCCGAGTCCGACCTGCTGGAGTTCGTCAAGACGTTGTCGAAGCTGCGCCGCGAGCACCCGGTCTTCCAGCGCCGCCGCTTCTTCCACGGCCGCCACCCCGACAACGGCAAGCGCGACCTGGTCTGGCTGACCCCGGGCGGCAAGGAGATGACGGCCGGCGACTGGCACACCGGCTACGCCAAGTCGCTGATGGTCTACCTCAACGGCGAGGCCATCACCGAGCCCGGCCCGCGCGGCGAGCGGATCGTGGACGACTCCTTCCTCCTGCTCATCAACGCCCACCACGAGAACCTGTCGTTCACGCTGCCGGGGCCGGAGTTCGGGGCCGAGTGGCTGCCGGTGCTCGACACCTGTCACGACGTGGTGGAGGAGGCGTTCGGCGACGAGCGGTGGCGGGCGGGCGACCTGGTGGCGGTGACCGGCCGGTCGTTCCAGGTCCTGCGGCTGCCCAGGGAGCCGCAGACGCCGTAGCTCTGTTGACGATCTGGCCGCCGGTTCGTCAGAACACGCGGGCGATGCCGGCCGTGACGAGGAGCAGGGCGAACGTGGCCACCCCCGCCACGCCGTGCAGGGCCACGGCGAGCACCGGGAAGCCGGTGGCCCGGCGCTGGTGGCGTCCGCCGCCGAGCCAGCGGGTGAACATCGTGAAGCCCAGCAGGGCGGCCCCGGTGAGCCCGCAGAGGGCGAGCCAGGCCAGCGGGGCGCGGCCGGTCAGCAGGTAGGCCACCCAGCAGGCCAGCGACGCGGCCGCGAGCGCCGGATGGGACAGCAGCAGCGTCACCGGGAAGCGGGTGACCTTGGCCTCCTGGCGGCGCAGGCCGCCGGCCGAGAGCCAGCGCCACAGCAGGTAGACCCCGATCAGTGCGGCGATCGTCCATGTGACGGCGGTGAGCAGGCCCATGTCCCCTCCCGGCGAGTCCCTGCCGCCACCGTACGCAGACTCCGGGCCTTTCGTCCTTCAGTTACTCAAAAGTGCCGTCAGCCGCAAAACCCCTGGGGACAGTTTGTCGGTGGGGTGTGCCAAGGTAGAGGAGTGCGGCGCATCTATCCCGACTTTCAAGACAATCCGGACATCCCCGAGGCGTACGCCTACCCCGAGGGGCGGCCCTGGCTGCGGCTCAACATGGTGTCCAGCGCCGACGGCGCGGCGTGGCTGCAGGGGCGCTCGGGCGGGCTGTCGAGCAGGGGCGACAAGCGCATCTTCGCCGTCCTGCGCGGGTTGTCCGACGTGATCGTCGCGGGCGCGGCGACCGTCCGCACCGAGGGCTACGGCCCGGTCAAGCCGCGCGCCTCCTGGTCCTCGATCCGGGCCGGGCGTCCCGACGTGCCGCCGATCGCGGTGATCACCCGCAGCCTCGACCTCGACCTCGACGGCGAGCTGTTCACCGACGCGACCAACCCGACGATCGTGATCACCTGCGAGTCCGCCCCCGCCGAGCGCCGCAAGCTGGCCGGCCGGCGGTCCGACCTGATCATCGCCGGCGACGACGGCGTCGACATGCAGCTGGCCGTGCGCGAGCTGCACGAGCGCGGCCTGACCCGCGTCCTGTGCGAGGGCGGCCCGCGCATCAACGCGCAGCTGTCGGCCGACGACCTGATCGACGAGTTGTGCCTGTCGGTGAGTCCCATGCTGGTCGCGGGCGGCGCGGCCCGCATACTGAACGGCGTGGCCGCGCAGGTCCCGCTTGACCTCCGCCAGGTCCTGGAAGAGGAGGGGGTCCTCTTCTGCAGATACACGAGGGAGCAGAGCCCATGACCGAGCAGCCCGTCGAAGAGCCGGAGCCGGTGCCCAACCTCCCGGTCCGGCCGCCCGTGCCGCCGATGCTGGCCAAGCCGGTCAAGGCCATGCCCAAGCAGGACGGCACTCTGTTCTACGAGCCCAAGTGGGACGGCTTCCGCTGCATCGTGTTCAGGGACGGCGACGAGGTCTACCTCGGCAGCCGCAACGAGCGTCCGTTCACCCGGTACTTCCCCGAGCTGGTCGAGGCGGTCAAGGCCGAGCTGCCCGGCAAGGTGGTGATCGACGGCGAGATCGTGCTGCCCCGAGGGGCGCAGCTCGACTTCGACGCCCTCCAGCAGCGCATCCATCCGGCCGCCTCGCGGGTCAAGCTGCTCTCGGAGCAGACGCCGGCCCAGTTCATCGCCTTCGACCTGCTGGCCGTGGGCGACGAGTCGCTGATGGAGGAGCCGTTCTCCGAGCGGCGTCGGCGGCTGGAGGAGCTGTTCCCGCACCAGGGCGGGTCCGTCCGGCTGACCCCGGTCACCACCGCCGACGAGCAGGCGCGCGAATGGTTCGACGCCTTCGAGGGCGCAGGGCTCGACGGCATCATCGTCAAGCCGGGCGACCAGCCGTACGTGCCCGACAAGCGCACGATGTTCAAGGTCAAGCACGAGCGCACGGCCGACGTCGTGATCTGCGGCTACCGCGAGCACAAGACCGGGCCCATCGTCGGCTCGCTGCTGCTCGGCCTCTACGGCGACGACGGCCGGCTGCACCACGTGGGCGTGGCGGCCTCGTTCCCCATGGCGCGCAGGGCCGAGCTGGTGGAGGAGCTCAAGCCGTACCTGGCGGAGCTGAGCGAGCACCCGTGGGGCCACTGGGCCGAGCAGGCCACGGCCAACGCCGGGCAGCCGGCGGCCGGGCCCGCGACCGGCGGGCAGCGGGTGCCGGGCGCGGTGTCGCGGTGGAACGCCAAGAAGGACCTGTCGTTCATCCCGCTCCGGCCCGAGCTGGTGATCGAGGTGGCCTACGACCAGATGGAGGGCGACCGGTTCCGGCACACGGCGCACTTCCGGCGGTGGCGCCCTGACCGCACGCCCGAGTCGTGCACGTACGAGCAGCTGGAACGGCCGGTCAGCTACGACCTCGACGACATCCTCGCCCGTTAGGGGGCAAAGCGGTCTAGGCTCTCCCCTATGACCACCGGTGATGAGCTCAAGGCGGCCGTGTCCGCGCGACGCGACCTCGGCCCCGACTTCGAGGACGCGCTGGTGGAGTCGTTCCTCGACAAGGTGGGCCAGGAGGTCGACCGGCGGGTCGACGAGCGCCTGGCCGGCGCGGCGCCGCGGGCCAAGGCGCCCGCCAGGGGGTCGGACGGGCAGCGGCTGGCGCTGGCGATCGTCTCGCTCTCCCTGGGCACGCTCTCCACGGTCGCGCTCGCCTTCGCGGGCGGCGGGCGGGCGATGGCGCTGATCCCGATCTGGGTCGGGATCATCATCGTGAACGTCGTCTTCAACGGCTCCCGCGAGAAGTAGCCCCTCCGCGGGGCGGGCTTGCGGGTCAGGTCAGCCAGATGAGGCCGGCGAAGCGGCCGCCGGGCTGTTCGCGGCGGTGGGAGTAGAGCTCGGCGGACTCGATGGTGCAGCGCGCGTCGTGCCGTACGTCGGCGACGCCCGCCGCCCTGAGCTGGGACTCGATCCCGGCCCGCAGGTCGAGCGCCGGCGTCCCCCACGACGTCGTGGACCACGTCGGCGGCACCTTCGAGGCGACCTGCTCACGCAGCTCCCCGGGCACCTCGTAGCAGCGGCCGCAGGCGCCGGGGCCGATCAGCGCGACCATCCGGCCCGGCCGGGCGCCCTTGGCCGCCATGGCCTCGACCAGAGCGGTGGCCACACCCGCCTCGGTGCCGGGACGTCCGGAGTGGGCGGCGCCGACCATACGCGCCTCGGCGTCGGCCACCAGCACGGCCGGGCAGTCGGCGCCCAGCGAGGCCAGCGCCAGGCGCGGCTCGGTGGTGAACACGCCGTCGAGCGGCGGCGGGTCGTCGCCGAACGGCTCGCTCACGTACGCGACCTCGGCGCTGTGGACCTGGCGCATGTAGACGACGGCGCGCACGCCCAGCTCGGCCGCCAGGCCCTCGCGGTTGGCCCGTACGGCCGCCGGGTCGTCGCCGACCATGCCGCCGAGGTTGCGCGAGCCGTACGGCGGGGCGCTGACCCCTCCGTGGCGGTCGGTGACGACGGCGTGCACTCCGGGGGCCAGCAGCATGCCCCGATCCTAGCCGGGTTGCGGCGAGAAGCCGGGCCGCGGTGAGGAGCCGGGTTGAGGTGAGGTGCCGGGTTGAGGGGTGAAGCCAGGCTGCGGTCAGGAGCCGGGCTGCGGTGGGGAGCCGGGCTGGGGAGAGGAGCCGGGGCCGCCTGGGGAGGAGCCGTGCAGGATGGTGCCGGGCGGGCGGCCGAGCTCCAGGTACATGTTCACCTCGTCGAAGCGCCACTCGCCCACCTCGACCACGTTCGGCAGCCGCCCCCACTCGCGGAACCCGAGGCTCTGGTACAGCGCGATCGCGCCGTGGTTGTTGCCGCGCGCCCGCAGCGTGAGCGTCTCGATGCCGGCGGCGCGGGCGTCGTCCGCCAGGCCGGACACCACCACCCGGCCGAGCCCGAGCCCGCGCGCCTGCGGGTGGGCCATGACCTTGCCGATCTCGCCGGAGTGCCGGAAGACCGCCTCCTGGCCGCGCCGCCACAGGCCCATGGCCTGCACCGTGCCGTCGACCGTGGCCAGGGCGAGCCGCCCCTCGCCCGTCCTGGCCATCGCGAGCGTGGCCTCCACCCAGGGGTCGGTCTCGTCCCTGGTGGGCGGCGCGAGGTAGCCGACCGCGCCTCCCAGCTCGACGACGGCGTGCAGCACGCGGTGGACGGCGGCGAGCAGGGGCTCGTCGGCGGTTTCCGGCCAGGTCAGGTCGATTTTCACGGAAGACCATTATGCCCCGATCGCTCCGGGGCTGGTCTGCTCGTAGCAAGCAAGCATATGCTTGGGCGCGTGCCTGACTACCGCAATCTCATCGGCGGCGAGCTGGTCCCCGCGGACCGGACGATGGACACCGTCAACCCCGCCACGGGCGAGGCGTGGGCCCGGATCCCGGCCAGTGGCGCGCGCGAGGCCGAGGCCGCCGTCGCGGCGGCGCGGGCGGCCTTCCCCGCCTGGTCGGCCATGCCCGCGCTGGGCCGGGCGCACTTCCTGCGCAAGGTGTCGGAGCTGTTCGCCCGGCACGCCGAGGAACTGGCCCGGCTGGAGACCCGCGACAACGGCCGCATCCTGCGCGACACGCTCAAGAAGGACCTGCCGGGCATGGCCCACCTGTGGCAGCTGGCCGCCGGGCAGTGCCTGGAGGCGGTCAAGGGCGACACCGTCCTGCTCGGGCCCGACACGCTCGGGCTGACGCGGCGCGAGCCGTACGGGGTGGCGGTCTGCATCATCCCCTGGAACTCCCCCATCTCCACCTTCTCCGCCAAGGCGGCCTACGCCCTGGCCGCCGGGAACACGGTGATCGTCAAGCCGGCCGAGCAGGCCAGCGCGTCGGTGCTGCGGCTGGGCGAGCTGCTGGCCGAGGTGTTCCCGCCCGGCGTGCTGAACATCGTCAGCGGGCTCGGCGAGGAGGTCGGCGACGCGCTCGTCCGGCACCGGGACGTCGGCAAGATCAGCCTCACCGGCTCCACGGCCACCGGCCAGGCCATCACCCGGGCCTCGGCGGACGCGCTGAAGCCGCTGACGTTCGAGCTGGGCGGCAAGTCGCCCAACATCGTCTTCCCCGACGCCGACCTGGACGCCGCCGCGCAGGGCGTCACCGTGAACTCCGTCTACACCGGCAACGCCGGGCAGGTGTGCGTGGCCGGCTCGCGCATCCTCGTCCACCGGTCGATCTGGGACGACCTGCTCGGGCGGATCAGGCACATCTGCGCCGGGCTGGTCCTGGACGACCCCCTCGACCTGGCCACGACCATGGGCCCGATCGTGTCGGCCGGGCAGTTCGAGCGGGTGCGCTCGTACCTGGAGACGGCCGAGAAGGAGGGGGCCGAACTGGTCTTCGGCGGGCGGTCGGGGGCCGAGGTGGTGCCCGGCCTGCCGGGCGGCTACTGGGTGGCGCCCACGCTCTACACGACCGAGGACAACGGCCTGCGCATCTGCCAGGAGGAGATCTTCGGGCCGGTGGCGGTGGCCATCCCGTTCGAGAGCGACGAGCAGGCGCTGGAGATCGCCAACGACTCGCCGTACGGGCTGGCGGCCGGGGTGTGGACGCGGGACCTCGGGCGGGCGCACCGGTTCGTGCGGGATCTGCAGAGCGGCACCGTGTGGGTGAACACCTACCGCCAGATGCCGCCGGGCCTGCCGTTCGGCGGCGTGAAGGACAGCGGGTACGGCCACGATTCCGTGCTGGAGTACACCAGGGAAAAGGCAGCCATCATCCAGATTTAGTTAGATAGATTCCCTCCATGAGCGAGGGGATCAACGACCAGTCCGAGCTGACCGAGCTGTCCGAGGCAGCCGCCCAGTCGCGCGCGTCCGTGCTGCGCAGCCGAGCCGAATCGTACATCGCGCTGTCGCGGCACGAGGCCGCTATCGCCGATCTGACCGAGTCGATAACGCTGGTCCCGGACAACGCCCGGGCCTGGCGGCTGCGCGGCGAGAGCCATCGGGTCATCGAGCGGTACGAGGCCGCCCTGGCCGACTTCGACGAGTCGTTGAGACTGGAACCCGACAGCGCGTACGCGCTGGGCTCGCGCGGGCAGGCGTACGCGGCGCTCGGCCGGCTGGAGGAGGCGATGGACGACTTCGACCACGCGCTCACCCTCGCCCCCGAGTCCCTGTGGATCCTGGAGGCCAAGGCCGACGCCCTGGTGGACATGGACCGGCTGGACGAGGCCCTGGACGAGCACGCCAAGATCATCGCGTTGAACGAGGAGCTGGCGTACTCGTGGGTGGCGCGCGGTGACCTGTACCAGCGCATGCACCTCTACAGCGAGGCCATCGCCGACTACACCAGGGCCCTGGAGGCCGACCCCGACCACGTGCGGGCGCTCAGCCGGCGCGGCGAGGCGCTGCGCATGATCGACCGTTACCAGGAGGCGCTGGGCGACCTGAACCGCGCGGTCGAGCTCGACCCCGACAACGACCGCGCGTTCGGCAGCCGGGGCGCGGTGCTGAGCGAGATGGGCGACAACGAGGCCGCGCTGCGCGACCTGGACCGGGCCATCGAGCTGGACCCCGAGTACATCTGGGCCTACCGGGTGCGCGGCGAGATCTTCCAGGAGATGGAGCGGCACGAGGAGGCGGTGAGCGACTTCACGCTGGCGCTGCGCCTGGAGTTCGGCGACGACTAGGCCGTCGCGAGGGGCGGGCCGCCCCGTGAGGGCGGCCCGCCGTTGGCACTTGAATGCGCCTGTCGTCAGAGCGCCAGCAGGGCGTTCACCGGCAGGCGGCTGTCGGACAGCGGCCGTACGGCGATGCGCAGCAGGGCCAGCGCGTTGTCGTCGCCGGCGATGCGGTTGGCGCTGAGCCCGCCGCACGCCTGGCAGTGGTGGATGATCAGCCACTCCCCGTCCGTCCTGACGGTGACGCTCAGCGCCGCCATCGGGCCCCGGCAGCCCGCCCGCCGGTCCCCCGGGATCCGGTGGTCGACGTGCAGGCTGGTCAGGCAGTGCGGGCAGTGGTTGCGGTGCGCCGTGCCCGGCGCGTCCATCGGTACGTCCAGCCGGCAGCCGACGCAGCGGAACGCGTCGCCGCGCTCGCCACGTTGCACCGCCTTGGGCTGTTGCGGCCTGGCCCGGCCAGGGTTCCTCCTGGGCATGTCACAGGTCGCCGAACGCTTCGAGCGGGAACGGCGGCTGCGCGAGCGGGCGTACGGCCATGCGCATGAGGATGAGCTGGTTGTCGTCCCCGCAGATCGGGTTGGACGTCAGCTCGCCGCAGCGCGAGCAGCGATGGATGATCATCCAGTCGCCGGTGCGGAGGACCGCGATGGAGATCGGGTTCATCCGCGACCTGCACTCCGACGGGCCGCCCTCGACCCGGTCGAGCACGTGCAACGAGTGCAGGCAGCTCGGGCAGTGGTTGCGGCGGACGCCGCCGGGCGCGTACGCGGCGACGGTCAGGCCGCAGCGGACGCAGGCGAAGGTGTCGGTGCTGATGATGGAACGAGGTTTGCCGTTGGCAGACAACCTGGGTTCTCCTTGCCGGATTTGTCGTGAAAAAAGGCAGCAAGGGAGCGCCGAGCGGGCCTCACAGGCACGCTGGTGTCACAGGCGGTCCGGGCCCACTGAGGCCAGGGCTTCAGATACTCGTCCTCAGGCTCTGGAACACAGGGGGGCGGGCACACCCGTGACACGGAGAGGCGCGCTGGGCGCCGTGCCGGGCATCAACCCACCTCCAAAAATCGCACCGGACGGGACGGTTGCCAGGGTAATCACCCCCGACGGTCGCACGCCAACGGTTTTCCCGGGCCCTGGAGATCGACCGAATATCGTTCTAGTGTTCGTCCATGGGGATCGGGCTGACCGAGGAACACCGGGCGCTGGCGGACTCCGTGCGGGGGCTGGCGGGGCGTACCGTCGAGCACCGGGCGCTGGCCGGGCAGGGGCTGCTGGGCCTGCACCTGCCGGAGGAGCACGGCGGGCAGGGGTACGGGCTGGTCGAGCTGTGCGTGGCGCTGGAGGTGCTGGGCGAGCTGCGGGTGGCGGGGCCGTACCTGCCGGTCGTGCTGACCTCGGCGGCGCTCGCCCGGTCCGGGAGGCCCGCGCCCGGCCTGCTGCGCGGGCTGGCCGACGGGTCGCTGACGGCGGCCGTCGCGCTCGGGCCGCTCGCCCTCGGGACGGCCGGGGCCGACCTGTTCCTCGTGCCGCACGGTGACGGGTGGGCGCTGCTCGACCGGGCCGGCGTGCGCGCCGAGCCCGCCGAGGGCGTCGATCTGGACCGGGAGCTGTGCGCGGTCACGCCCGTCATGGGCCGCGACGTCCCGCCGGAGCGCCTGCTGGGGCCGGTGCCGGTGCGGGAGCTGGCCGCGGTGCTGCTCGGCGCGGACGCGTGCGGCACCGCCGCCTGGGCGGTCGGCACGGCCGCCGCCCACGCCAAGGTACGCGAGCAGTTCGGCCGCCCGATCGGCCAGTTCCAGGGCGTCAAGCACCGGGTGGCGGCCGCCCTGGTGGCCCTGGAGCAGGCCCGCGCCGCCGTCTGGGACGCCGCCCGCGCCTTGGACACTCCGCCCACTGACAGACCGGGCGCGTCCGGCGCGTCCGGCTCGCCCGGCGCGTCCGGTGCGCCTTCCGGATCCGGCGGGTCCGGCGGGTCCGGCGGGCTCCGGGACGATGTGCGGCTGGCCGTCGGGGTGGCGGCCGTGCTGGGGCCGGACGCGGCGGTGCGCTGCGCGGCCGACGCCATCCAGGTGCTCGGCGGCATCGGCTACACCTTCGAGCACGACGCCCACCGCCACTACCGACGCGCCCTGTCCGGCCGCATGCTCGCCGGCGATCCGGGGCCGTGGGCCGAGCAGGTCGCCGAGCTGGCCCTGGCGGGCGTCCGCCGCGCG
Source organism: Nonomuraea sp. NPDC001831 (assembly GCF_042892035.1). Classification (NCBI taxonomy): domain Bacteria; kingdom Bacillati; phylum Actinomycetota; class Actinomycetes; order Streptosporangiales; family Streptosporangiaceae; genus Nonomuraea; species Nonomuraea sp. NPDC001831. The sequence continues at coordinate 55,775 of NZ_JBIATU010000016.1, forward strand.
ATGGAGCCCGATCTGCCCGAGGAGTCCGTGCCGCTCAGGGAGGCGATCAGGGCGGAGGCCGAGTCGTTGCGGCGCGAGGAGCCGCTCGCCCGGCTGGGCCGGTTCGCGCGGGGGGGGCTGGATCATGCCCTACCTGCCCAGGCCGTGGGGCCGCGCGGCCACCCCGCTGGAACAGGTGATCATCCACCAGGAGTTCCGCGACCTCAGGCGTCCCAACCTGGGGATCGCCGCCTGGGCGGTGCCGTCCATCGTCACGTACGGCACCCCCGAGCAGCAGGAGCGTTTCCTGCCCAGGACGTTCACCGGCGAGCTCGTGTGGTGCCAGCTGTTCAGCGAGCCGGGCGCCGGGTCCGACCTGGCCGCTCTGTCCACCAGGGCCGTCCGCGTGGCGGGCGGCTGGTCGCTGACCGGCCAGAAGATCTGGACGTCCCTCGCCCAGTACGCCCACTGGGGCATCTGCCTGGCCCGCACCTCCCCCGGCAGACCCAAGCACGAGGGGATCACGTACTTCCTGGTCGACATGTCCGCCCCGGGCGTCACGGTCAGGCCGCTCAAGGAGATCAACGGGGACGAGATCTTCAACGAGGTCTTCCTCGACGACGTCTTCGTCCCGGACGACCTGGTGGTGGGCGAGGTGGACGGCGGCTGGCGGGTGGCCCGCGACACGCTCTCCCACGAGCGCGTCGCGCTCGGCGACTCCTGGGGTCCGGGCTCCCGGCACACTGACATGATCCGGCTGATCGGGACCCTGCCGCCGCTGCGGCAGTCGCAACGCGAGCAGGCGGGCCGCCTGTGGGCCGAGGGCCAGGCGATCTCGGCGCTCGGGCTGCGCGTGACGCTGTCCAGGCTGGCCGGGGCCGACCCGGGGCCCGCCTCCAGCGTGCGCAAGCTGCTCGGCATGCGGCACGCGCAGGCGGTCTCGGAGTTCTGCTGGTCGCTGGCGCCGTCCGACCGCCACTGGAACCGCATGATCCTGACCACCCGGGCCTTCACCATCGGCGGCGGCACCACCGAGGTGCAGCTCAACATCATCGCCGAGCGCGCGCTGGGCCTTCCGCGCGATCCGTGACGCCCGCCCGCACGCACCTGACCTCGGCCGACATCGCCAGGTGACGGGCGGCGATCCCGGGCATGGCGGTCACCCCGAAGGCGGTGCGGTCCACGCGTGCGGCGACCACGACGGTGAAGCCGTTCGCGGTCACGTCGCAGTGCTCGACGGTGAGGGTGAGCGGGCGCTCGACGCCGGTCACGGTGAGTGTGCCGGTCAGCGTGCCGTCGGCGGCGGGGCCGCCGGCGAAGGTGATGACGGGGTGGCCGGCGGCGTCGAGGAAGCGGGCGGAGCGCACGGTCTCGTCGCGCCGGTGGTTGCCGGTGTGGAAGCCGGCGGCGTCGATCTCCACGCGCACGCGGGAGTCGGCGAGCGGTTCTGCGACGTCCACGGTGCCGCCCCTGACGTCGAAGGTGCCGCGGACGCGGGCGAGGCCGTACAGGTGCCGGGTGGTGAAGCGGATCGCGGAGTTCTCGGTGTCGATCTCGTAGCGGCCCAGCGGGGGGAGGTTCGTCATGGGTCCATTGCACGGCGGCGGGGCGGCCGTACGGCAGAGCGGGCCGTCGGTGGTGGGGGCGACGATCGGCGGGAGCGCATGCGACTTTCGTATGGTTTCCCACTTACCCGATATTTACGGCATACGGGGATGTCGTAGCGTTTGCGGCATGGGTGAAGGGGCGTGTCGCCGTTCCCTCGTGCTGGACGTGGGCATCGCGAGCGGCTTCGCGCTGCTGGACACCGGTTCGACGCTGCTCGGCCTGTCGTGGTGGCCCGAGCGTCCGGGTCCGCTCGCCTGGGCGCTGCTGGCGGTCCAGGCGGCCGCCTGCCTGTCGCTGGTGGCCCGCCGCCGGGCGCCGCTGACGGTCCTGGGCGTGCTGGGGACGTACACGCTGGTGGTGACGTTGCTGATCTCGCCGGTCGGGCTGCTGGTCCCGGCCGGGCAGGGGAACGTGTGGGCGCCGTTCGCGACCATCGCGGCGGCCTACGGACCGCTCTACGACCGCAGGGACCGGCGGATCGCCGTCGCCGCGCTGGCCGCGTACACGATGGTGATCGCGCGGGTGTGGGACCCGTCGGCAGGGGTGCTCATCGACGGGGTGCTGCGCACGGCCGTCGGCCCGCTGCTCGCGCTCTACCTCGACGGACGGCGGCGGGTGCTCAGGATGCTGGTCGAACGCGCCGAGCGGGCCGAACGCGAGCAGCACCTGCTGGCCGAGCAGGCCCGCGCCGAGGAGCGCGCCCGGCTGGCCGGCGAGATGCACGGCGTCGTCACCCACCGGGTGAGCCTCATGGTGCTGCAGGCCGGCGCGCTGCGGGTCACCGCGGCCGACGAGCACACCCGGCAGACCGCCGAGGAGCTGCGGGCCGCGGGCTGCCAGGTGCTCGACGAGCTGCGGGACCTGATCGGCGTCCTGCGCACCGCGCCGGAGCCGGACGTGCCGCCGACCGCGGCCGACTTCGCCGCGCTGGTCGCCGAGTCCGCCTCCGTGGGCACCCCGGCCGAGCTGGTCGAGGAGGGTGACCGGGCGCTGGCCTCGCCGGTGGTGGGGCGCACGGCGTACCGGATCGTGCGCGAGGCGCTGACCAACGTGCGCAAGCACGCGCCGGGCGCGCGGGTGCAGGTGCGGATCGAGTACGGCCAGGCGCGGGTACGGCTCACGGTGCGCAACACACCGCCGACCGGCCTGCCCGGCGGCCCCCTGGCCGGCACCGGCTCCGGCCTCGGCATCGCCGACCTGCGGCGGCGGGTCGAGGTCGTGCACGGCACGCTGCGCGCCGGGCCGGCCCCCGACGGCGGGTTCACCGTCGAGGCCGTTCTCCCGGCGTACGTGGCGACATGATCAGGGTCGTGGTCGTGGACGACGAGCCGATGGTCTGCCGCTTCCTGCGCACCATCCTCGGCTCGGCGCCCGACATCGAGGTCGTGGACGAGGCCCACGACGGCGCCGCCGGCGTCGAGGCGGTCGTGCGCAGCCGTCCGGACGTGGTGCTCATGGACCTGCGCATGCCCCGCGTGGACGGGCTCACCGCGATCGAACGCCTGGCCGAGCTGCCCCGGCCGCCGGTCGTCGTGGTGCTGACGACGTTCGACGCCGACGAGTACGTACTGCGCGCCCTGCGCGCGGGCGCGGCCGGCTTCCTGGTCAAGTCCACGCCGCCGGAGGATCTGATCGGGCTCGTCCGGGTGGCCGCCGAGGGGCACACCGTGCTGTCGCCGATCGCCGCCCGCAGGCTGGTGGCGGCCTCGACCGCGGCGGACCCGGCCCGCGCCCGCGCCCGCGAGCTGCTGGAGTCGCTGACGGAACGCGAGCGCGAGGTGCTGGCCTGCCTCGGCGAGGGGCTGTCGAACGCGCACATCGCCGCCCTCCTCCACCTGGCCGAACCCACCGTCAAGGGGTACGTGTCGCGCCTGCTGGACAAGCTGGGCTGCCGCAACCGCACCCAGGCGGGCCTCATCGCACACGACGCGGGCCTGACCAGGTAGGCGCCACGGGCGGAGGGTTTGGCGGAGGGTTTGGCGGAGGGTTTGGCGGAGGGTTTGGCGGCGGAGCAGCGAGGTAGGTGATAAGCCGCAAAGGGGGACAAAAGCCATGAGTAATCCGCAACAGCCCGAACTTCGCCGGTCGGGTAAGTCCGGCGCGAACGCGAAATCCACCGACGCCGTGCCGGAGTCCAAGAGCGGCGGCAAGCGGGCCGGCCGCCCGCACGGCAGCGACAAGGGGCACAAGGGCGGCGGCAAGGGCGGCGGCGTGCCTCCGGGCCAGCACCCGCCGTATCCGGGGTGAGCCGGATGAAGGGCAGCCTGCAGTTCATCGGCAACGCGACCACGCTGATCCGCTACAACGGCTTCACGCTGCTGACGGATCCCAACTTCCTGCACCGCGGCCAGCGGGCGTACCTGGGCTACGGCCTGAGCTCGCGACGGCTGAAGGACCCGGCCATCGACGTGTCGGACCTGCCGCCCATCGACGCGGTGGTGCTCTCGCACCTGCACGGGGACCACTGGGACCGGGTGACGGAGAAGGGCCTGGACAAGGGCACCCAGATCATCACCACCCGGCAGGCGGCGCGCACGCTGCGCCGCCGCGGCTTCGGCCGCAGCACGGGCCTGGAGGTGTGGGAGCAGCACGAGCTGAGCGGCCCGCAGGGCAGCGTGACCGTCACCGCCCTGCCCGCCAGGCACGCGCCCGGCCCCGCCGAGGCGCTGCTGCCGCCGGTGATCGGGACGATGCTGGAGTTCCGCGGCCCCGAGGGCCTGGTGGAGCTGCGCCTGCACATCAGCGGCGACACCCTGCTCGACCGCCGCCTGGAGGCGATCCCGCGTCGTTTCCCGGAGGTCGACCTCGCGCTCGTGCACCTGGGCGGCACCCGCCTGCTCGGCACCCTGCTGGTCACCATGGACGGCGAGCAGGGCGCGACCTGGGTCGACCTGATCAACCCGCACACCGTGGTGCCGGTGCACTACGACGACTACGGCGTCTTCAGCTCACCGCTGGACGACTTCCGGCACCACATCGAGCAGGTGGGCCTGGCCGACCGGGTGGTCTACCTGGAACGCGGCGAAACCCGCGAACTGGCGCCGCACCACCTCGTACGCCGCTGAGCCTGCCGCCGAGCTCCCGCCGAGCTCCCGGCGAGCTTCTGGCGAGCTTCTGCTGAGCTCTCGCTGAGCTTTCCGCTCCGCACCCGTCCGGGGCCGCTCCCGGACGGACCTGCACCCGTCCGGGCTGTTCCCGGAGGGGTGCTGCGGCGTTTCCGCTGGGGTGAGGATTCTTCTACCTGGAGGAGGAATCTCCTACCGGGAGCGGAAGTTACCTATCCGATTTCTCCCCCGGCGGGGGTTACGGGAGTTACCTTCGTTCTCGGCCGCACCTCCTGTGCCGCCGCACGGCCGGGCCGTCGGGCCCCGTCCCAGGCGCCGGGTCCGGCCGTGCGGCCCACAGCCGCCGGCCGCCTCAGGAGAGCTTGGCCAGCTTCTCCGACGTCCGCTGGAACGCCTTGCCGGTCCACTTGTAGGTCTGGCGGACGAGCAGGTCGGGGCAGCACCGGGGAGCCTTGTCGCTGACCACCTTGCCGCTCAGGCGCACCTCGCCGTGCTGGACGGCGACGGTCTGGGTCTTGAAGTACCGGTTCTTGCCGAGCGTGCCGATCAGACGCGGGGCCGAACGCCGGGACGCGCCGTCGTAGACGAAGGCCGTCACCGGGTTGCCCGCCGTGGGGCTCGGGCACGACGAGGTGACAACGGTGTCGGGACGCCCGTCCCGCGTGAGGTCGCCGACGGCGGCCACGCGGGCGCGGACGACGTACCACTTGTCCTTCGGGCCCGGCTTGGGGCAGTGCAGCGCCCGCTCCACGACGGGCGCCCAGTCGAGGCCCCGGAACGGGTCGGTCGCCGCCGGGCCGGTCGCGGCGAAGGCGGCGCCCGTGGCGAGGATCGGCGCCAGTGAGGTCGACAGGGCGACGGTCGACGCCCAGACGCGGAGTCGGCGGGCCATCGGGCTGCTCTTGTGCGTGGCGCTTGAGTTCATGACCGTTTCGATGCGGGAAACGCCTGACAAGTTCGGCCCGAAACGCGTGACCTCCGGCTTCATGCCGTCCGGAGGTTTCGCCGTCCCGCCCTCCGGAGGGTTTCGCCGTCCTGCCGTCCGGGGCGTTTCGTCACGTGGAAGGGGCGCAGGGGTTTGTGGGGACTCGACCACATTCTCGGAAGCGTCGTCCCAGCGTTACGCGCGACACGCCCAGACCTGCGGCTCTCATCCTGTACCAGGTCACGATCGCCACCGCCGTTATCGATCTGAGATGTTCACCTATGTCTCCACCTCGCCCCCTGCCCAGGCAGCCGCCTGGCCGAGGCCGGAACGGAAGGACACCTCACATGCGCCCAGCCACCCGCGCAGCCCTCGTCACCCTCGCCGTCACGTGCTGCACCTTCAGCTCGTTGCCGGCCTGGGCGGCGCCGGCCGGGAACGCGCCGTCGTGCGTGACCGTCTGGCAGAACACCGGGACCATCACCAAGACCGGTTACGCCCGCAACGACTGCGGCTACCGGCTCCGACTGAAGATCATCTGGGCGCGCGGGACGGACGGCGCGTGCCAGACCGTGGACCCCGGCGAGACCATCTACTCGCGCGTGCCGCGCGGCGTGCGCACCTTCGACGGAGCCGACACCTGCTGACCGGCTCCCGCGAAAAGGCCGGCCCCCGACGCGGGCCGGCCTTTCGCGTTGCCGTCGGGCCGGGAGCCGGCCTTTCGGGTTGCCGTCGGGCCGGCCTTTCGGATTGCCGTCGCCCCGGGGGCCGGCCTTTCGGGTTGCCGTCGGCCCGGGGGGCCGCCGTTCGGGTTGCCGTCGCCCCGGAGGTCAGCCGTCGGTGACCGAGACTCCCGCTGCGCCCGACAAGTGGGTGATCACTTCTCCTCCGGCGCGTTCCTGGCCTTGCTGGGCTGGACGCGCTTGGGCTCGCCCGGCATCTTCGGGTAGTTGGGCGGGTAGGGCAGGTCGCCGCGGTCGTCGGCGGCGTACATCTCCAGCAGGGGCTCGATCGAGTACGCCCGGTCGTCGATGGCCGCGTGCACGTCGCCCAGCTTGGCGAAGCGGGCCGGGACGGTGCGGATGTCGAAGTCGCGCGGGTCGGCGTCGGCCAGCTCGTCCCAGGTGAGCGGGGTCGAGACGGGGGCGTGCGGGCGGGCCCGGACGGAGTAGGCGCTGGCGACGGTGCGGTCTCTGGCGTTCTGGTTGAAGTCGATGAAGACGCGGTCGCCGCGCTCCTCCTTCCACCACGCGGTGGTCACCAGGGCGGGGTCGCGGGCCTCGACGGCCCTGGCCAGCGCGATGCCGGCGTGCCGCACCTGGACGAAGTCCCAGCGGGGCTCGATGCGGACCGCGATGTGCACGCCGCGGTTGCCCGACGTCTTGACGAACCCCGCCATGCCCAGCTCGTCGAGCACCTCGCGGGTGCGCTCGGCGGCCCGGCGGGCAGCGTCGAACTCCAGGCCGGGCTGCGGGTCGAGGTCGATGCGCAGCTCGTCGGGGTGCTCGACGTCGGCGGCCCGCACCTGCCAGGGATGGAAGTCGATCGTGCCCAGGTTGGCGCAGTAGGCGATCGCCGCCACCTCGGTCACCCGGAGCGAGTCGGCGGTGCGGCCGCTGGGGAAGGTGACCGTGACCGACTGCAGCCACTCGGGATGCCTGGGCGGCATGCGCTTCTGGTAGATGGCCTCGGTCTGGACGCCGTCGGGATGGCGCTTGATGTTGGTCGGCCGGTCTCTGAGCGCGCGCAGGGCCCCCTCGCCGACGCTCACGTAGTACTCGACCAGCTCCCGCTTTGTCGCCCCGATCTCCGGGAAGTAGACCTTGTCGGGATTGGTGACCTTGACGGTCCGCTCCCCCACCTTGAGCTCTATGAACGGCGATGCCATGCCACCGAACCTACTCCCCCGCCCCGACAGAACAGCCGACGACAGAGCCGACAGCCGAGCCAACAGCCGAGCCGACCAAAGAGCCGACGTGAGAGGTGGGCCCGTCCCGGAGCCGCGTCGGTGGCGGGACCGGGGCTCGACGGGACGGACCTAAGATCATCCATCGCCGTTCCGGGCGCTGGCGCGCCACCCGGCCGGCCATCTCGGGTCGCCAGCGGCGCCAGCACGGGCGTGGGCTGTGCCGCTACGGCGAGCCGCGGACGATCTCACCCCTTGGCAGGAGGCGATGACACCCCCTTACCGACAAAGACGCGAATTCGGCCGAGAAAGGATGCTTCACCCTCCGGAGATCTCTTTTTGCCGGATCTCGTAGTCTGGACGCATGGACAAGGTGGTCAAGAGCGAGGCCGAATGGCGGGCCAGGCTTTCTCCTGAGGAGTTCCACGTGCTCAGGGAGGCCGGGACCGAGCGCCCGTTCACGGGGGAGTACGTCGACACCAAGACCGAGGGCGTGTACTCGTGCCGCGCCTGCGGCGCCGAGCTGTTCCGGTCCGACACGAAGTTCGAGTCGCACTGCGGATGGCCGAGCTTCTTCGAGCCGTCGGGGTCGGAGGCGGTGAGGTTGATCGAGGACAACAGTCACGGCATGGTGCGCACGGAGGTGCGCTGCGCCCGCTGCGACTCCCACCTCGGTCACGTCTTCCACGGCGAGGGTTATCCGACGCCGACCGACGATCGTTACTGCATCAACTCGGTCTCCCTGAGGCTCGAACCCAAGGGGTGATCGATCAGCGACAGAGCGTACCGATCGTCCACAAGGGGTAGGGGCCTGCTTGTGGGCCGTGTCCATCTTCGCCACCGCTGGGTGACGATTGAGACGATCGGGCGGGTCGTGACTCAGCGGTGCGAGGTGTGCTCGAAGACAAGGGTCCGGGTGCGCTAGCCGGCCCGCGCCTCCCGGCCCGCGTCAGTTCGGCCGGGGGTACGTGACCCGGCAGTTGTGATCGGACGGGCCCAGGATGTTGGCGAGGACGGGGTTCCCGTTCTCGCCGAACTCCGCCTGCACGAACACGATCGGGCGCTTCACGCCGTTCGCCCTGAGGTACTCCAGGCCGCGTTTGCACAGCGTGATGGCCGTGGCGGAGTTGTCGGCGCTGTCCGGTAAGTTCGTGTAAATCCGCAAATATCCGCCTACGGTGCGGATGTCCTTGAGGTGTTTCATCGCCTTGTCGCCCCGCCCCCACCGGGCGCGGAAGTACTCGGCGGCCTCCCGGTCGGTGTGCCGCGACGGCCCGTCGGCCTTGTAACCGCCCGAGTCGCCGCCCTTGGCGTCGCCCTTCGCATCGCCCGGCTCGTCGGCCTCGGGCAGGCTGACCTGGGCGTCGCCGGTCTCGGTCTTCCCCGTGACGGTGTCCGGCCCGCCCTGGACGGCGTCCGGCTTCGCGGCGGGGTCGGCGGCGCCGGTCCTGGCGGGCTTCCCTGAGCCGGCAGGGTCGGCGGCCGGCGTGCTCGGCCGGGCCTGGCCCTTCGGCAGCTCGCGCGCCTCCGCGGCGCCCTTGCCGCTGGCCGGCGCCCGTCCCGGGTTCGCCGGGACGCCGCCCTCGGCCGCCGGGTCCTGCCGGGCCGTGGCGCCCTCCGCGCCGGCTGCGGCTCCGGAGGCGGTGACCGTTCCGCCGAGCGCGCCGTTCAGGCCGAGCAGCAGCGCCACTCCCCCGGCCAGCGCCACCGCGCCCGCCGCCAGGCCCCTTGTTCCCGTACGCCCGCGCCGCCGCCGCCCACGCCGCCCGCGTCCCGTACGCACCTCCGCCGGGCCGCCGGTACGGGACTCCGCCCGGCCGCCGGTCTGCCGGGCGGCCGGTGGCGTGTCCGGTAACGCCGCATGACGGCCCGGCGCGCGCCGGCGCCCGGGGCCCTGACCTTCCGCGGACTGTTCCACCCGGCCCTCCTAGCCCCTGCGTGGCCCGTGCCACCGACGTCACGCCACCGAAAGGGAATTCACCCTCGATTGTGACAAAGGGGATAGATCACTTCAGGGAGATCGTCAAGTTGGCCTCGATGTCCCTGACCGCCCCATGGCCGCCCTTGGCCGCCCCTGGCCGCCACGATCGCTAGGGCAGGGCCGCGACCAGCTCCTGCACCGGCTTGCGGGCGCCCGTGTAGAACGGGATCTCCACGCGGGTGTGGCGGCGGGCCTGCGCGCCGCGCAGCGTGCGCATCAGGTCGACGATGCGGTGGAGCTCGTCGGCCTCGAACGCCAGCATCCACTCGTAGTCGTTGAGCGAGAAGCAGGCCACGGTGTTGGCCCGCACGTCGGGGTAGTCGCGGGCCATCCGGCCGTGCTCGGCCAGCATCGCCCGCCGCTCGGAGTCCTCCAGCAGGTACCACTCGTAGGAGCGCACGAACGGATAGACGCTGACGTACGCCCGCGGCTCCTCCTCGGCCAGGAAGGCCGGGATGTGGGACTTGTTGAACTCGGCCGGCCGGTGGAGCGCCATGGCCGACCAGACCGGCCTGCTGTGCCGGCCGAGGCCGGTGCGGCGGAACCGGGAGTAGACGTCCTGGAGGTCCTCGGGCGTGGGCGCGTGCCACCAGAACATATAGTCGGCGTCGGCACGGAAGCCGGCGACGTCGTAGACCCCCCTGGTCACGACGTCCTTCCCGGCCGCCTGTGCGAGCAGCTCCTCGACCTCGTCGGCCATGTTCTCCCGGTTGCCCGGGACCTGCTCGGTCACCTGGAAGACCGACCACATGGTGTAACGGATCACCTGGTTGAGATCGCGGGCCTTCAGCCGCGGCGCGCCCTCTGTCATGTCCCTCATTCTCCTTCTCGCGACAGGTGGTCCAGAATCCGGGCCGCGGCCGTGCGGGCGGTCGCGATGCAGGCGGGGACCCCGATGCCGTCGTAGGCCGCGCCGCACACGGCGAGCCCGGCGGCGCCCGAGACCGCGGCGCGCACCCTGGCCACCCGGTCGAGGTGGCCCACGTTGTACTGCGGCAGCCCGCCGCCCCAGCGGGTGACCCGGCTGTCGACCGGCAGGCCGCGCACGCCGATCACGTCGGCCAGCTCGGCCGTGGCCAGCGACACCAGCTCGGCGTCGTCGCGCTGGAGCAGGTGCTCCTCGCCGATCCTGCCGACCGAGCAGCGTACGAGCAGCAGGTCCTGGGCCAGGTGGGGCCACTTGACCGAGCTGAACGTCACCGCCTTGACCGGCCGGCCCTCCACCGGCGGCACCAGGTAGCCGCTGCCCGTCGGCGGCTGCTGGAGCGCGCCGATCGGGTAGGCGAGCGTGACGACGGCCATGCTGGCGTATTCGATCCTGGCCAGCTCGGCGGCGGCCTTGGGCACCTCGGCCTTGAGCAGGCGGGCGGTCGCGGGCGCGGGCGTGGCCAGGATCACGGCGTCGGCCTCGATCACCTCGGGGCGCGGCACCGGCCCGGCGACCAGTCGCCAGCCGTGCTCGGTGCGGTGGAGCTCGCGCACGGTCACGCCGGTGCGGACGTCGGCCCCGGACGCCTTGACCACCGCCTCGGGCAGGCCGCCCAGGCCCTGGCGCAGCGTCGTGAAGACCGGCCCGCCGTTCTTGGGCGCCTCCTCGACGATGTGCCGGGCGGCGTTCAGCAACGAGCGCTCACCCCTGGCGACGGCCGCGATCTGCGGCATCGTCGCCTCCAGCGACAACATGTCGGAACGGCCGGCGTAGACCCCGCCGAGCAGCGGCTCGACCAGGCGCTCGACGATCTCGCCGCCCATCCTGGCCCGGATGTAGGAGGCCACGGACACGTCGGTGCGCACCAGCGTGGCGGGCAGGACCTGGTCGAGCGGCACCCGCAGCAGGCCGCCGGGCGAGATGATGCCGGACTTGGCCAGCTCCGCCAGGTCGGCTGGCACGCCCATGACGTGCCCCTTCGGCATCTGCCGCAGCGCGCCCCTGGAGTAGACGGCCGACCGCACGGTGCCGGGCAGGACCAGCTCGTCCTCCAGCCCGACGGCCTTGGCCAGCTCGACGCCCTCCGGCCGCCGGGCCAGCATGGCCTCGGCCCCGGCGTCGAGGCTCACCCCCGCGACCTCGGAGGCGTGCAGCTTGCCGCCGAGGCGGGGGCTGCCCTCCAACACGGTGACCTTGACCTGCTCGCTCGTACCCTGACGGAGGAACCACGCGGCCGCCAGGCCGGAGATCCCGCCGCCGATGACGACGACGTGCGCCCGTTTCCCTTCCACGTCTCCTGACGCTACCGCCTCGGCCGACCGCCCAGCTGATCGGGGCACGTGACCCTACCGTGATGTATGTCGCCAAACCGGGGTGATCCCGTTTCCGTCATAGAGGGCATGAGGAGAATCCGGTTGGGCATCGCGGTCTCGGCCTGCGCCACGCTGCTGCTCGCGGGCTGCGGCGGCGGCAACGTCGAGATGGCGTCGGGCGGCTCGCCCGCGGTGGCCTCGCAGGCCATGGCCGCCCCCGAGGCACGGGACCTGGCCGCGCCGAGGAAGCAGGCCGCGCCGCAGGACGGCGACAGCGCGGTCGCCGGCGTCAAGCCGGCCCAGCGGCAGCCGGACCGGCAGGTGATCTACACCGGCAGCATGACCGTGCGCGCCAAGCAGGTCACCGCGGCCGCGCAGCAGGCCAAGCAGCTCGTCACGGCGGCGGGCGGCTACCTGTCGAAGGAGGAGGCCGAGTCGGCCGGCGACACCGAGGACACGGCCCTGCTGGAGTTCAAGATCCCGCCTGCCCGGTACGCCGACGTGACCGCCAGGCTCGGCAAGGAGCTGGGCAAGCAGCTCTCGATGACCCAGGGCACCCAGGACGTCACCCTCCAGGTCGCCGACGTCGAGAGCCGGCTGAAGTCGGCGCAGAAGTCGCTGGAGTCGCTGCGCACGCTGCTGAAGAAGGCCGAGACCATCGGTCAGGTGCTGCAGGTGGAGCGGGAGATCAACTCCCGCGAGGCGGACCTGGAGGCGTTGCAGGCCCAGCAGAAGGAGCTGTCCACCCAGGTCGCGATGGCCACGCTGACGCTCCGGCTGGTCGGGCCGGTGGCCGTGGTCGAGGACCCGGCCGAGGAGCCGGCGGGCTTCCTCGGCGGGCTGAAGACCGGGTGGGAGGCGCTGGTGTCGTTCACCAAGACGGCGCTGACCGTGTTCGGCGCGCTGCTGCCGTGGCTGGTCGTCCTGACGCCGCTGGTGGCCGCGGCGGTGTTCCTGGTGCGGCGCAACCGCGCGCGCCGTCCCGCGCCCCCCGCCGGGCCCGACCCGGCCGAGCCGGCCGCCCCCGACCCCGCCGAGCCCGCCGAGCCCGGGCCGTCGGCGGCGTGACGGTCAGACGCCCGCTTCGTGCACCAGGTCGGTCAGGCGCTTGAGCTGGTCGGGGTCGGTCGAGGGGAGCACGCCGTGGCCGAGGTTGAACACGTGCCCCTCGGCCGCCGCGCCGCGCCGCAGCACCTCGCGGGCCCTGCGCTCCACGACCTCCCACGGCGCGAGCAGGATCGCCGGGTCGAGGTTGCCCTGCAGCGCCTTGCCCGGCCCGACGCGCCGGGCCGCCTCGTCGAGCGGCACCCGCCAGTCGACGCCCACGACGTCGGCCCCGGCCTCGCCGAGCACGCCGAGCAGCTCGCCGGTGCCCACGCCGAAGTGGATGCGGGGCACGCCCGCGACGCCCTCGAAGATGCGCCGGGTGTGGGGCAGGACGAACTCGCGGTAGTCCTCCGGGGCCACCGCGCCCACCCACGAGTCGAAGAGCTGGATCGCCGAGGCGCCGGCCGCGATCTGGATGCGCAGGTGCTCCAGCACGATGTCGGACAGGCGTTCCATGAGGGAGTGCCACAGGGCGGGCTCGCCGTACATCATGGCCTTGGTGCGGTCGTGGTTCTTCGACGGGCCGCCCTCGATGAGGTAGGAGCCGAGCGTGAAGGGCGCGCCGGCGAAGCCGATCAGCGGGGTGCCGCCCAGCTCGCCGACCAGGGCCGAGATCGCCTCCGTCACGTAGGGCACGTCGTCCGGCTCCAGCGGGCGCAGCGCCTGCACGGCCCGCGCGTCGCGGATCGGGTCGGCGACGACCGGGCCGACGCCCGGCTTGATGTCGAGGTCGACGCCGATGGCCTTGAGCGGGACGACGATGTCGCTGAAGAAGATGGCCGCGTCGACGCCGTAGCGGCGCACGGGCTGCATGGTGATCTCGACGATCAGGTCGGGCGTCGCGCAGGCGGTGAGCATCGGCACACCCTCGCGGACCTTCAGGTATTCGGGCAGCGAGCGCCCGGCCTGCCTCATGTACCAGACCGGGGTGTGCGGGACGGGCTGCCTGCGGCAGGCGCGCAGGAAGGCTGAGTCGGCGAGATTCACCCTCCAAGGGTGCCATGGCGCCCGGTCGGCCGGGACATCGGACGCGAGGTGACCTGATCGGCCGGGACATCGGCGCGAGGTGTCGGAAAAACATGCATTGGATACCCAAAATCATGATCAGATAGCCAGATGAAGGTTTACCGGTCTGCCCGGCAGCGGCGTCGCACACGGGTCGAACACACCCCATGCCCGCCCAGAGAGCCGGTCTCGACTGGACCAAATGTTCACCAACCCACCGCGCGGCATCGATTCAGCGACCACTTTCGGGACACGCCGAGCGCGTTGCGGGGAATTGTCAGCGGCTCGTGCCAACGTCGGAGCCACGACCCGAAGAAAGGCCCCGGTTCGATGACTGGTGCGATGACCGCGTTGTGGAGTTCCCCGGAGGTTCGCAGCGAGCGCTGTGCTGCCTGCGCCGGCGAGCGGCTGTTCGAGCAGCCGCCCTGCTTCGACGGACACGGTCCTGGCGAGTGCCCGGAATGGGCCTGCGCCGAATGCGGCCACGCGATCCTGCTCGGCTCGGCCGAGACCACCCGACCGGTTCGCCAGCTGGTTACGGCAGCGGCTTGATCACCAAGGATGAGCACCCCCGTGGTCCCCTTCCGTCCGTCCTCGACCTACGCTTCGGCTATGACCCTCGGTGACCAGCCACCGCCGCCCGCCGCGTTCACCCGCGCGGCGCAGAGCCTGCGGCTGTCCGAGGTCAGGCCGGAGATCGAGCTGGAGGACCTCCCCGCGCCGCAGCGGCTGGCCCCCTACTCGGCCGCCATCGGCGCCTCGGTCTACCGCGACGACGACGAGCTCGCGGTCGGCCGGCTGATCCTGCTGTACGACCCCGACGGCCAGCGCGGCTGGGAGGGCCCGTTCCGGCTGGTGGCCTACGTCCGGGCCGACATGGAACCGGAGATCACCTCCGACCCGCTGCTCGGCCCGGTCGTGTGGAGCTGGCTGACCGAGGCCCTGGAGGCGCACGAAGCCGACTACTCCGCCGCGGGCGGTACCGTGACTAGAGCCGTGTCCGAGGGTTTCGGCAACAAGGCGGAAGATCCCGTCACGACCGAGCTCGAGCTGCGTGCTTCCTGGTCGCCTGCCGATGAGGATCTGTCCGGCCACGTCGCCGCCTGGTGCGACCTCATGTGCCTGGCGGCGGGGATCCCGCCGCTCCCGCCCGACGTGGCCGCGCTGCCACGCCGACGTGATGATCCGGAGAGTGACCGTACGAAGTGAGGGCACCAGTCAAGACAGCACCAGCGTCATGAGGTCGGTGAGCTCATGACAGAAGAACGCACAGTCGAGCCCCTGCTCGAACCCCGCGAGGGCATCCCCCCGGTGATCGCCGACGCGCAAGGGCTGGCGCGGGTCGTCGACGCCTTCGCCGCGGGCACCGGGCCCGTGGCCGTCGACGCCGAGCGCGCCTCCGGCTACCGCTACGGCAACCGGGCCTACCTGGTCCAGCTCCGCCGGGCCGGAGCCGGCACCGCGTTGATCGACCCGGTCGGCTGCCCCGACCTGTCGGCGCTCGACGCCGCGCTCACCGGCACCGAGGTCGTGCTGCACGCCGCGTCCCAGGACCTGCCGTGCCTGATGGAGGTCGGCTTCAAGCCGCGCGAGATCTTCGACACCGAGCTGGCCGGCCGGCTGCTCGGTTACGAACGCGTCGGGCTCGGCACGATGGTCGAGACCGTGCTCGGGCTGCGGCTGGAGAAGGGCCACTCGGCCGCCGACTGGTCCACCAGGCCGCTGCCCGAGGACTGGCTGCGCTACGCCGCCCTCGACGTCGAGGTCCTGGTCGAGCTGCGCGACATGCTCCACCAGGAGCTGGCCGCGTCGGGGAAGCTGGAGTGGGCGCGCGAGGAGTTCGCGGCCGTGCTCAACACCCCGCCGCCGGTGCCGCGCTCCGACCCGTGGCGGCGTACGTCGGGCATCCACAAGGTGCGCAACGTGCGCGCGCTGGCCATCGTGCGCGAGTTGTGGACCATGCGCGACACGATCGCCAGGGAGAACGACCTGGCCCCCGGCCGGGTGCTGCCCGACGCCGCGATCGTCACCGCCGCCCTCGAGGGGCCCCGCACCAAGAAGGCCCTGACCGAGATCTCGGCCTTCACCGGCCGCAGCGCCCGCCGGTACATGAACGACTGGCTGGCCGCCGTCAACCGGGCCCGGACGTTGCCCGACGGCGAGCTGCCCCAGCCGAGCACGCCCGGCGACGGGCCGCCCCCGCCCAACCGCTGGGCCGACCGCGACCCGGCGGCGGCCAAGCGTCTGGCGGCGGCGCGGGCCGTGGTGGCCGCGCTGGCCGAGGAGCACCGCATGCCCACGGAGAACCTGCTCCAGCCCGACGCGGTGCGCAGGCTCACCTGGGAACCCCCCGCCGAGATCACCGACGAGAGCGTGACCGCGCGGCTGCGCGCGCTCGGGGCGCGTGAGTGGCAGCTCTCGCTCGCGGCCCACCCCATCGCCAAGGCGCTGGCCCGGCTCGACGGCTAGCTCCCCCGCCGGCGCACGGGCGGAGGGTCCGCCTCCGCCCGCCGGCGTCGTCACCGTCCCACTTGACGCTCGCAGGGGGACGGCCGTACGTTTCGGGAAAGCGCTTTCCCCATCCGTTGCCTGAAGGGATCCCCATGAGCGTGCGCACGATCGGCGTCGTGATGAACGGCGTCACCGGACGAATGGGCTATCGCCAGCACCTCGTCCGTTCCGTCCTGGCCATCAACGAGCAGGGCGGCGTCACGCTCTCGGACGGCGACCGGGTCAGGCTGCGCCCGGTCCTGGTCGGCCGCAACGCCGACAAGCTCGCCGACATCGCCGACCGGCACGGGATCCAGGACCACACCACCGACCTCGACGCCGCCCTCGCCGACGACGACAACCTGATCTACTTCGACGCCCAGGTCACCAGCGCCCGCGTCAAGGCCGTGCTCAAGGCCATCGAGGCGGGCAAGCACGTCTACGCCGAGAAGCCCACGGCCGAGTCGGTGCAGGAGGCCGTCGCGCTGGCCGAGGCCGCCACGGCCAGGGGCGTGAAGAACGGCGTCGTGCAGGACAAGCTGTTCCTGCCGGGCCTGCTCAAGCTGAAGCGGCTGATCGACGGCGGCTTCTTCGGCCGGATCCTGTCGGTGCGCGGCGAGTTCGGCTACTGGGTGTTCGAGGGCGACTGGCAGGAGGCGCAGCGGCCGTCCTGGAACTACCGGGCGCAGGACGGCGGCGGGATCGTGCTCGACATGTTCCCGCACTGGCACTACGTGCTGGAGAACCTGTTCGGCCGGGTCCGGTCGGTCTACGCCAAGGCCGTGACCCACGTCCCGTCCCGGGTGGACGAGCAGGGCCGCGCGTACGAGGCCACCGCGGACGACGCCGCGTACGGGATCTTCGAGCTCGAAGGGGACGTGATCGCTCAGATCAACTCCTCCTGGACGGTCCGCGTGAACCGCGACGAGCTGGTCGAGTTCCAGGTGGACGGCACGCACGGCAGCGCCGTCGCGGGCCTGCGCAACTGCCGCTTCCAGCACCGGGCCGCCACTCCCAAGCCGGTCTGGAACCCCGACCTGCCCGCCACGGCCCGCTTCCGCGAGGACTGGCAGGAGGTGCCGGACAACGCCGAGTTCGACAACGGGTTCAAGGTCCAGTGGACGGCCTTCGTCCGGCACGTGCTGGAGGACGCGCCGTTCCCCTACGACTTCGCCTCGGGGGCGCGCGGCGTGCAGCTCGCCGAGCTGGGCCTGCGCTCGAACGCCGAGGGCCGCAGGATCGAGGTGCCGCAGCTGTGAGGATCGACCTGCCGGGCGGCGCGTACGAGCTGCGCGAGCCGGTGACCTGGCCGGTCTCGGCCGCCCCGGCCGCGAGCCGGGTCGTCTACGCGGCCGCGCACGTCGTCGCCGACCCGCTCGGCGACAACACGCCGGGCTCCCCCGCCGCCGTCGACTGGGCGGCCACGCTGCGGTTCCGCCGCCACCTGTGGTCGCACGGCCTGCGGGTGGCCGACGCCATGGACACCGCCCAGCGCAACATGGGCCTGGACTGGGCGGCCACCAAGGAGCTGATCCGGCTCAGCGCCGAGGAGGCGCGCGCCTTCGGCGACCCGGCGGCGCTGGTGGCCTGCGGCGCGGGCACCGACCACGCGCCCGCCGCCGCCGACCTGCACACGATCACCGCCGCGTACGCCGAGCAGGTGGAGGCCGTCCAGGCGGCCGGGGCGGGCGTGATCGTGATGGCCTCCCGCCAGCTCGCCAGGGTGGCGGCCGGGCCCGCCGACTACCACCAGGTGTACGGCAAGGTCCTCGGGCTGGCCGACCGCCCGGTGATCCTGCACTGGCTGGGCGAGATGTTCGACCCGCAGCTCGCCGGCTACTGGGGCGCGCCCGGCGTGGACGCCGCGACGGAGTCGTTCCTGGAGCTGGTCCACGCCCACGCCGCCGTGGTGGACGGCGTCAAGGTGTCGCTGCTGGACGAGGAGCACGAGGTGCGGCTGCGCGCCGCGCTGCCCGAGGGCGTCCGGCTCTACACCGGGGACGACTTCAACTACCCCTCCCTCATCAGGTCGGGCTCGCATGCGCTGCTCGGCATCTTCGACGCGATCGCCCCGGCGGCCGCCGCCGCCCTGCGCGAGCTGGACGCCGCCGAAGCAACCAGTGGCGAGGAGGCGGCCCGCCACCTGACCCGCTACGACGAGATCCTGGCCCCCACGGTCGCCCTGTCGCGGAAGATCTTCGAGGCGCCGACGTACCACTACAAGACCGGCATCGTCTTCCTGGCCTGGCTCAACGGCCACCAGGACGCGTTCGCCATGGTGAACGGCGCCCAGTCGGCGCGCTCGCTGCGCCACCTGGCGGAGGTGTTCAGGCTGGCCGACCGGGCCGGGCTGCTGGCCGACCAGGAGCTGGCCGTGCGCAGGATGACGGCGCTGCTGGCGGTGAACGGCCTGTGAGCCTGTCGCTGAACCAGTGGACGACCAGGCGCTGGTCGGTCGCCGAGGCCGTGGACGGCTGCGCGCGGCACGGCCTGGAGGCGATCGGGCTGTGGCGCGAGAAGGTCGCCGAGGAGGGGCTCGCGCGCAGCGCCAAGCTGGTGCGCGAGGCCGGGCTGCGGGTGTCCTCGCTGTGCCGGGGCGGCTTCCTCACGGCGGGCGGGCTGCCCGGCGAGGAGGGGCGGCGCGCGTTCGAGCGGGCGCTCGACGACAACCGGCGGGCCGTGGACGAGGCGGCCGAGCTGGCGGCCGCGTGCCTGGTGATGGTGGTCGGCGGCCTGCCGGGGGTGCGGCCGGGCGAGCCGCTGCCGCCCGGTTTCTCCAAGGACGTCGCCGGGGCGCGGGAGCGGGTCGCCGAGGCGCTGTCGGTGCTGGCGCCCTACGCCGGCGAGCGCGGCGTCAGGCTGGCGCTGGAGCCGCTGCATCCGATCTACTGCCCCGACCGGGCGGTGCTGTCCACGCTGGGCCAGGCGCTCGACCTCAGCCTGCCCTATCCGGAGGAGCAGGTCGGGGTGGTGGTGGACACCTTCCACGTGTGGTGGGACCCCAGGCTGGCCGAGGACGTCGCGCGGGCCGGGCGGCGCATCGCCTCGTACCAGGTGTGCGACTACCTGCACCCGCTGCCCGCCGACGTGCTGCTCGGGCGGGGCATGATGGGCGACGGGGTGATCGACTTCGCGCCGATCACCCGGGCCGTGCTGGCCGCCGGGTACGCCGGCGACATCGAGGTCGAGATCTTCAACGCCGACGTCTGGGCGGCCGACCCGGACGAGGTGCTGGCCACGATGAAGGCCCGCTACGCCGAGCTGGTGGTCTAGGGTTTCGCGACACACTTACGGGCCCGCCGGACATGACCCAGGCATGAACGTCACCGACACAGGGCCGCCGCGCAGCCGGCGCTTCGCCCACCTCTACGAGCAGACGTACTCCGCGTTGCTGCGGTTCGTCGAGCGTCGCGTCCACCCCTCCCACGCCGAGGATGTGGTCGCCGACGTGTTCCTCGTCGCCTGGCGGCGCCTGGACGACGTGCCGCGTGCGGCGGACGAGGCGCGGGCCTGGCTGTTCGGCGTGGCGCACCGCACCCTCCGCAACGGGCTGCGGGCCGACCAACGGCGGCAGGCGCTCACCGTCCGCATCGCCGACAGCCAGCTGACCGGCGCCGCGGCGGCCGGGCTGGACCCCGAGCTGGTGGCCCGCCGGCTCGACCTCGTCCAGGCGTGGCGGCGGCTCAGCCCGCGCCACCAGGAGACGCTCGCCCTGGCCGTCTGGGACGGCCTCACAGCCCCACAGGCCGCGCGGGTGCTCGACATCACCCCCGTCGCGTTCCGGCTCAGGCTCGCCCGTGCCCGGCGTGCCCTGCGCCACCACGCCGACGCCGCCCCCGCCACTACGACCCAGCCCGTGGCGACCGCCACCGTGGACTCCCGGAGCATGCGATGAACGACACCCTCGACCACGCCCTGCGCGGCCTCGACCCGGCCGTCACCCCCGCTGACCTGGACACGAGCACCGACCTCAAGGCTCGGGCCCTGCTGGCCCGAGTGATCGCCACCGACCCCATGGGGGCGCCCGCACCGGCGATCAGCAGCCCTCGCGTACTCACCGCCAGGCGTCTCACCGTTGCCGGCGGAGGGGTGGCCGCCGGCATCGCGGCAGCGCTGCTGCTGCCCGGCGTGTTCGGCGGCGGCTCAGCGATGGCGGCGTGGACCGCGACGCCGCACACGGTGAGCGGTGACCGGGCCGTCGACGCCCAGGAGAAGTGCCTCGACCATGCCCAGGACACCGCCAAGCGCACAACCGGCCGCGACCTCGGCTTCCGGCCCGTGGTGACCGAGGGCCGGGGGCCATGGACGCTCGTCTACGTCAACGACGGCGGCAGCCACCTGTCCGAGATCACCTGCCTGCTCCGCGACGGCGACCTCGTCGGCGCGCATGGCAGCGCGCCGGGGCCCGGCGCACAACCGCTTCCACCGGTTCCTGCGGGGTCGGCGCGGGCCGCCCTCGGCGCGGCCCTGAGCACGAGTGAGGAGAGCGTGCGCACCGTGACCGGCAGGGTCGGTGCCGACGTGGTGGGCCTGGAGCTCTCCACGGAGGCGAGAGGCGACGTGACCGCGACCGTCACCGGCGGCTACTTCGCGGCCTGGTGGCCGGACGCACCGAGAACGAGGGAGCGCGAGAACGGCTCGCTTCGTGGCGGCGTCAAGGGCGTCACGGCGATCCTCCAGGACGGGTCGCGGCACAGCGTCTCCCTCGAGGAGCTCACCGGCCTGACGAGCACGCGGCTGAGCACACCGGCCACGGGCGGCTCCGCGCGCGACTGACCTGGCCGCCCGCGGCGGCGCCGGGCCTCACGGCGGTCCGGCGCCGCGAAGCCACTGGCGCTTTGCCGCCCGGCAAGCGGAAGACCAGCCCTCGCGCGACGCTGACCAGCGGCTGTCTCACCTCGCGTATTCCTGTGGTCCCCCTGACAAGGGCGTTTGTCCCGGCCGATCATCGAAACCCAGCAGAGCACTTCAGCGCGAACTCCTGGCGCATCACGCTAAGGGACGGTGGGGGCGTAACTGCGCAGGAAGGCCCGCACGCCGATGGTGACGAGCTGAGTGATCTCTTCCTGGGGCAGCGGGACGGCGCCGTAGAACGTCTGCTGGTTGACATCGGTGACGGTCAGCAGAGTGAGGTGGGCGGCGGCGCTGTCGGCGTCATGGATGTCCAGCAGGCCGCGGTCGGCGATCCGGCGCAGATATGGCGCCAGGCGCAGATGCCCGGTCTGTGGTCCGGCTGCGATCCAGGACTTCAGGATCGGTGGGGGAATGTGGGCAGCCTCGGCCTCGATGGCCCGTACCAGGGCGAAGTGATCGGGGAAAGAGGTCACTGCGGCGACCCGGTCGAGGGAGAAGTCGATCAGGTCCTGCTCCAGGTCCACGATTTTGTGCAGGTGCCGGTCCATGATCTGTGCGATCGCGGCGGTGACCTCCTCGGCGCCTTCCAGCGCGACGGTCAGGAACAGCTGTTCCTTGTCGGTGAAGTGGTTGTAGACCGTCCGCTTGGACACCCCGGCCGCGGCGGCGATCGCATCCATGCTGGCGCGGGTGTAGCCGTCGCGGCCGAACACACGGCGAGCGGCTTGGGTGATCGCCTGCCGCTTGTCCGCTCTGCCGTACGGCTCGGGCCGGCTCAGGGTCATCGGTGTCCTTTCGGGCTGGGGCTACTCGGCCGCAGTGTACGGGCGGACCTTGCGTGACAGGGCGTTGAGGAGTTCTCGCAGCAGGTCGGCGGTGTAGGGGTCGCTCAGCTCGCGTTCGCTGGTGAAGCGGGTGTCACAGTGGAACACCGTGACCTCCGGTTTGACCACGACTTCGGCCCCCACCGCGGCCAGGATCTGGCGAAGGGCGAGTTGCGCGCGTACCGAACCGAACGGTCCCGGTGAGGCGCCTGCGATGGCCACCGGCTTGCCACGCAACAACCCTTCGGGTGGGGTGCTCGCCCAGTCGATGGCGTTCTTCAGTGCGGCCGGGACCGAGGCGTTGTGTTCCGGGGTGGCGATCAGCAGGGCGTCGGCGGCGGCGATGCGGGCCCGGAATTCGGCGACCGTCACGGGTGGCGTACCGCTGTCCAGGTCCTGGTTGTAGAGCGGCAACCGGCCCAGGTCGTCCTCGATGGCGATGGCCGGCCCCCCGAGGCTCAGCGTGCGGGCCGCGTGCAGCAGTGCGGTGTTGTGGGACTGCGCGCGCAGGCTGCCGGACAGGGCCAGGATGGTCAGCTCGTTCATGTCTCTCCTCCGGTGGACGAACATCAAACTACACTGCTGAGTGCATTTGTTACACTAATCGGTGTACTTTGAGCGAGTGATCCATGCAACTGCACACAAGGGACGGATCTCCGTCCTCTCCCTCGCCTTGCTGGCGACCCCGACCTCACTCAGCGCCAACAGCACCACCACCGTCATCCCCGCCCTGGCCCACGCGCTCGGCATCTCGGCCGCCGACGCCACCTGGGCCGCCACCGCCTTCGGCTGGGGTGGCGTGCTCGGCGCCCCACTCACCGCCGCGCTGCTGCGTACCCGCGGCAGCCGCGTCGCCACACTCGCCAACGCCGCCCTGGTGCTGCTCGGCACGCTCCTGGTGGCACTCGCGCCGGCGCTGCCGATGCTGCTGGCCGGGCGCGCCGCCCAGGCCGCCGGCGGAGGCGGCCTGGTGACCCTCGCCATCACCCTGGCCGGGACGACCTCCCGGACCGGCGTGATCACCGCCGGAGTCGGCCTCGTCGGCGCGTTCGGCCCGCTGGTCGGCTCCACCCTGTCAGCGATCTCCTGGCGGACGCCGCTGCTGCTGTCCCTGCTCGCGCTGCTGGCCGTCCCCGCCGTCCTGCGCCACGCCCCCGCACACCGCCACGATCATGACGCCGGCCCCACCGACATCGTCGGCATTCTGCTGGTGATGACGCTGATCAGCGCGTTCATCCTGACCCCGCGCCTGGGCCCGGCCACACTGGCCGCAGCCGCCATCGCGACCGCGCTCCTGACCCTGCACATCCGCAGGAACAACGCCGGGTTCATCCCCCGGGCGGTGGTGAGCTCCCGCATGTTCATCATCGCCTCGGCGACCGCGTGCGCGCTGTCCACCTCCTACTTCGCCCTGCTCTACACCGTTCCCAGAATGCTGGAACGCCACTGGCCGGCCGAACGGATCGGGCTGGCGACGCTCGTCATGCTGGCCGCCGGCTCCATCGCCTCGCTGCTGTTCACCCGCCGGACCTCCCGGTACGACCCCGCCCTCACCCGGACGATCCTCCTCACCGCCGGCGCCGTGGCCGTGGCCCTGCCGCTGACCGCGCCCTGGCCGACGGCCCTCGTAGCGGCCAACGCGTTCGCGGTGTTCGCCGCCACGGCGGCGATGGCCTGGTACTCCGACCGCGCAGGCAAGGCCGTGCCGGGCGAGCATCGAGCCACCGCGCTCGCCCTGTTCACCCTGTGCTACCAACTCGGCGGCGCCTTCGGTCCGGCGCTGGCCAGCCTCCTGATTGCGTAAGCGGGGGCTCCGGTCCCAGGGGGCCGTCGACAAACGGTGACATTCGGCGGACGAGGCGCTCATATTCGCCGCCAAGGGTGGTTCGTCATGGACGAACCACGCACCATCCCTCCCCGGCCCCCCGTCGTCCAGCAGCGGATGTTCGACGACGAGGTGCGCCGCTCCGGCTCCCCGTTCCTGGCCCGCAGGCTCGTGCTGCCACCGGCCGAGTCCAGTCACGACCGCCTGTACGACAACGAGTGGTGGCATGTCGAGCACCGCCCGGACAGGCGGGGCGTACCGCCGCGACGGCTCCCCCACCCCGGCGTGCACCACCTCTTCGAGAAGGGGTAGCGATCCATGTCCGGTTCTCTGGGGCGGCGGCTGCGCGCGGCGCGCGAGACGGCGTTCGTGGGACGGGAGGAGGAGCTCGCGCTGTTCACCACGGCGCTGTACAGCGGCGCCCGCAGCGTCCTGTACGTGCACGGTCCGGGCGGCATCGGGAAGTCGGCCCTGCTGCGGCGCTTCGCCGACGAGGCCGAGACGGCGGGGCGGCCCGTGGCCGTGCTGGACGAGTGCCTGATGGACCCGGCGGCCTGCCAGGACGATGCGGTGCTGCTGTTCGACGGTTTCGACCGCGTGCAGAGCCTGGAGGGGTGGCTGCGCGAACGGTTCCTGCCGCGGGTGCCCGCGGGGGCGCTGGCGGTGATCGCGGGACGGAACCCGCCGGATGTGCGCTGGCAGGCGGACCCGGCATGGGCGGGGTCGCTGGAGGTGCTGCCGCTGCGCGATCTGCGGGCCGCGGACGCGCACACCCTGCTGGACGCCGCCGGCGTGCCGGCCGAGGCGCGCGAGCCGCTGCTCGCCTTCGCCGGCGGTCACCCGCTGGCGCTGCTCCTGGGGGCGGCCGTGGCGGCGAAGGACGGCGGGCGATGGAGGCCTGATCAGGATCTGGTGGCAGAGTTGCTGGATCAGCTGGTGGGCGAGCTGCCCTCGGCCGCGCACCGGCGTGCCCTGGAGATCTGCGCGCACGCGTACACGACGACGGAGGACCTGCTGCGGGCGGCCTTCCCCGAGGACGCGGGGACGCTGTTCCGCTGGCTGCGGCGGCTGCCGTTCGTCGAATCGAGCGGTCTCGGGCTGTTCCCGCACGGCGTGGTCCGGCGGCTGCTGGAGGCGGACCTGCGCTGGCGGGACCCCGAGGCGTACACGGTGATGCACGAGCGCGTGCATGCGCGCGTGGCGGACAGGGTGCGTACGGCGAGCGACGCGGACGTGCCCGGCGCGGTGGCGGCACTGCTCCATCTCCACCACGGGCCGCCTGCCGGCGACGGCGAGTTCCAGGAAGAGGCCTTGCCACAGGCGGAGGCGGGCATCCTGGTACAGGAGGCGGCATTCTGGGTGGAGCGTCAGCCGGAAGCGTTCCGCCTCTATCGAAGCGCCGGGACGGGCGAGCCGGTGGCTCTCTCCGCGTGGCTGCGGTTGACGGAGCTCGACGAGGAGGAGCTGGCGGCCGATCCCGTCGTGGCCGCGGCGTGGGCGCACGCGCGCGCCACCACCCCGCTGCGCGCCGGTGAGCACCTGGCGGTCAGCAGGCAGTGGGTGCTGCCGCCGTACCGCGGCAACTCGCAGTTGCTGGAACTGATCCAGTGGCGAGCGCTCGGCAACTGTCTGCGGGCCGAGCGGCTGGCCTGGTCGTACATCGAAGCACGGACGGAGCGGTATCACGGGATGCGTGACATCTCCGGCGGCCTGTACGTTCATGACTGGCGGGCGGTGCCCGCGCGGGCGTGGCTGGAGCAGATGGTCAAGAGGCCCGCGAGCGGCCCTGGCGCCGCTACGGCGAGACTGGCGGTGCTGTCCAGGGACGAGTTCGCCGACGCGGTCCGCCGAGCGTTGCGCAGGTTGCCGCGGCCGGACGAGCTGGCCGCCTCCCCCCTGACGCGCACCAGGCTGGTCGCCGAGGAGCAGAATCCCGCCACGGCACTGGGTGACCTGCTGCGCCAGGCGATCGGCGACCTGAGCGAGGACCCGCGCTCGGTCAAGTTCCACCGGGCGCTGTCCGTCACGTTCCTCTGCGGTACGCCCACGCAGGAGCTGGCCGCGGAACGGCTCGGCATCCCCTTCACCACCTACCGCCGCCACCTGGCGGCCGGCATCGAACGGGTCTGCGCCGACCTGTGGCACCGCGAGCTGTACGGAACCAGCCGTAGGTGAATCACTCGGCGAGGGCGAAACCGACCGCCGCCTCGGCGTGCAGCCGGGCGCTCGGCAGCACAGGGATCGGGCTGTGCTTCTCACTGATCAGCAGCTCGATCTCCGTGCAGCCGAGGACGACGCCCTCCGCGCCGTCGTCCGCGAGGTCCTGGATGATCCGCGCGTAGGCGTCCCTGGACGCTTCCCTGATCACCCCGCGCACCAGCTCGTCGAAGATCACGTCGTGGACCAGCTTCCGCTGTTCGCGACGCGGGACGACCACCTCGACGCCGTGGGCGGCCAGCCGATCCAGGTAGAAGGGCTCCTCCATGGTGAACCTGGTGCCGAGCAGGCCGACCTTGCGCATGCCCCTGGCGCGGATCTCGGCGCCCACGGTGTCGGCGATGTGCAGCACCGGCACGCCCACGGCCCGCTCCACGTCGTCGCTCACCCGGCTGAAGGTGTTGCTGCAGACGAGCAGGACGTCGGCGCCGGATTCCTCCAGTCGCCTGCCCGCACCGGTCAGCAACGTGCTCACCTCGTCCCAGCGGTCGGCGAAGATGAGGTCCTCGACCGTCGTGTAGTCGACCGACCAGATGAGGCTGTTGGCGGAATGGCTGCCGCCGAGGTGCTCGCGGGTACGCTGGTTGATGATCTGGTAGTAGATCACCGTCGATTCCCAGCTCAACCCGCCGATGAGACCGATGGTGCGCATGGAACTCCGTTTCGCCGGCTCGTCGCCGGAAGGCTTGACAGGGTGGCTGGTCATTCGGCAGGACAGAAGCTGTTCAGGCGTCGGCCAGCGCGCGGGCGCAGGCGCCGAGCCCGATCTCGCTTGAGGCCTTGACGAACACCACGTCGCCCGGTTCGAGCAGCGAGCCGGCCAGCTCGGTGGCGCCGGACACGTCCTCGACCGTGTGGACGGTCACGCCCCGGTTCGCGGACTCCGCCGCCCACGCCATCGCGAGCGGATCCCCCTCCCCTACCGCGATCAGCACGTCGAAGCGGAGGTCGGCGACGAGCCGGCCGATCTCGGCGTGCCGGGCGCGCGAGGTGTCCGCCTGCTGCCCCATCGCGCCGAGCACGGCGACGGCACGGCGGGCGCCCGCCAACGCCCGCACCGCCCGCAGCCCGGCCTTCATGGACTCGGGGCTGGCGTTGTAGGCGTCGTTGACGATGGTGATGCCGTCACGTCGTTCGACGATCTCCATCCGGCCCGCGGAGCGCCGCCGGGCGGCGTTCAGTCCCTCGGCGATCTCGGCGGCGCCCAGACCGAGCGCGGTGGCCACGGCTGCGGCGGCCAGCGCGTTGCCCACCTGATGCTCGCCCATGAGGTCGAGCGTGACCGGGGCGCTGCCGTCCGGCGTCACCAGCTCGAACGCGGGCCGCGCGTGGTCGTCCATCCGCACGCCTTCCGCCCGCACCCGTGCCCCCGCCGCCGCGCCGTACAGCAGGACCTCGGCCCTGGTACGGCCGGCCATCCCGACGACGTACGGGTCGTCGGCGTTGAGCAGCGCGAACCCGTCCGCCGGAAGCGCCTCGACCAGCTCGCCCTTGGCCTCGGCTATGTCGGCCGGCCCGGATCCCATGCGCTCCACGTGCGCGCTGCCGACGTTGAGCACCAGCCCGAGCTGCGGTGGCGCGAGTCCGGTCAGGTACCTCAGGTCGCCCTTCCTGCTCGCCCCCATCTCCAGCACCAGGTACCGGGTGGCGGCATCGGCGCGCAGCACGGTGAGCGGCAGGCCGAGCTCGTTGTTGAACGACCTGTCCGTGGCGACCGTCTCGGCGTGCCGTTCGAGCACCTGCGCCAGCAGGTCCTTGGTGGTGGTCTTGCCCACGGAGCCGGTCAGGCCGATCACGGTCGGGCTGATGCGTCCGAGCAGGTGCTTGGCCAGCACGCCGAGCGCGAGCTGCACGTCGTCGACCACGAGGGCGGGCACGCCGACGGGCCGCGAGGCCAGCACGGCGACGGCGCCGCCCGCGACGGCACGGCCCGCGTAGTCGTGGCCGTCGACGCGGGCGCCGACCGTCGCGGCGAACAGGCCGCCGGGCACCACCTCGCGCGAATCGACTGCCGCGGGCGCCGTCACCAGCGCTCGCGGATCGGGCACGTCGTGCAGGCTCGCGCCGACGACCTGCGCGATCCTCTCCAGCGTCGTGGCGATCATTTGCCGCTCCTGACGGTCACGTGCCTGCTTCTGGCGATCACTTGCCTGCTTCTGGCGAACGCGAGGTCGATGAGGCGACGCAGCAGATCCGGGTACGGGACGCCGCTCTCGGCCCAGGCCCTGGCGTAGACGGAACGGGCCGTGAAGCCGGGCATGGTGTTGATCTCCAGCACGTACAGGCGTCCCGACTCCTCCTCGTAGAGGAAGTCGACCCTGGCCAGGCCGTAACCGCCGATCGCCCGGAAGGCGCGCAGCGACGTCTCGCGCACCTCCTCGGCCACGCGTTCAGGCAGGACGGCGGGGATCGTGGCGATCTCGGCATTGCTGAGGTACTTGGCCTCGTAGTCGAGCCAGTCGCCTGGCACGAGGAGCTCGCCGGGCAGCGACGCCTCCGGGAAGTCATGACCGCCGAGCACGCCGCAGATGAGCTCGCGCGCGGCTACCTCCTGCTCGACGATGACCAACCGGTCGTGGGTCAGCGCCAGCTCCACACCCGCGCGCAGCTCCTCCATCGAGGTGACACGCGAGATGCCGATGGAGGAGCCCAGACCGGACGGTTTCACGTACATCGGCCAGTCGAGCGACTTCACCAGCCCCCAGGAGTCGATGGTGGCGCGCCATTCGTGCTCGGTGAACCACACACCCGGAGTGACAGGAATGCCCTCCGCCAGGAACGCGCGCCGCATCGCGACCTTGTCCATCGCCACGGCGGAGGCCAGGACGCCGCAACCCACGTACGGGATGCCCAGCGTCTCCAGGTGCCCCTGGACGACGCCATCCTCGCCGAACGGTCCGTGCAGCACCGGGAAGACCACGTCCACCTGATCGCGTCGCAGCTCCACCGGCCACCTGCCCTGGCGGTCGATGATGACGGGCACGGGCTCGTACAGCTCCTTCGGCAGGGCGTCGAGCACGGCGTGTGCCGACTGCAGCGACACCTCGTGCTCGGCGGACGGCCCGCCGGCCAGCACCGCCACGCGTACGCGTTCTGTCACTATCGATCAGCCTTCCTCGGTGGGACGGTCGCAGGACGTGCCCGCCGAGTGTCGGCTTTTCACCTGACCAGTTCCCAGGCCATTCGCTGTCCAATTTCCAGCTGGAGGCGCATGAGTGGGCCGAAGACGTCCACGCCCGTCTCCCAGGCTTGGCGCTGGGCGAGCAGCCGCCCTGCCACCTGCGGGTGCGCCCGGCGAGCAGGGTCCGGACGAGGGCTTCCACTCGGGCCGCGGCGTCGCCGGCGAGCGCGGGGTGGGCCGACTACCGCTAGACGCGGCCGGGGTCGATCGTGCCGTCGAGGGTGAGGGCGGCTTCGAGCAGGAAGTAGTCGCCCCAGACCAGCTCGTGGGCGGTGGCCAGGCCCTTGCGCCGGTCGTAGCAGCCGTCCACCAGGCCGCCGTGCTCGTTGAGGTGGCCGCGGGCCAGCGCCTCCAGCGTGGCGGCGGCCTGCTCGCGGTAGCCGTCCTTGGCCAGCGGCGCGAGCTTGGCCAGGGCGGCGGCGGCGATCGCGGTGGCCGAGGTGTCGCGGGGCGCGGCGGGGATGCCGGGGTCGTCGAAGTCCCAGTAGCAGACCAGGTCGGACGGGACGTGCGCCAGGTACCAGTCGGCGACCTCGGTGGCCGGGCCGATGAACTCGGCCGACAGGTGGGCGGCCTGGGCCAGGCCCAGCATGGCCCACGCCTGCGCGCGGGCCCAGGTGCTGGTAGGAGAGGAGCCGTTGACGGCGCCGGCCGAGGTCTGGGCGACCGAGCCGTCCTCCCGTACGCACATGGCGTAGCCGGTGCGGGCGTGGGACTCGGCCATCACCAGCAGCTCGCGGGCGCCGGTGCGCTCGCAGGCGAAGGCCAGCAGCGGGACGGTGCCGGGCAGGCCGTCCACGCAGGCGCCGGGGCGCGGCCAGCCGTATTTGACGACGTCCTCCTCCTGGGGCGGCAGCAGGCCGGCCAGCGGGTCGAAGCCGATGCTCAGCGACCGGGCGGCGGCCACGGCGGTCGTGGCGCCCGGTTCCTCGTCGCCGGCGAGCACGGCCGGGAGCGCGGCGCCGTACCAGAACAACATGCCGCGCAGCAGCGTGGGGGCGTCGGTGCGGGCGGTCAGCCGCTCGGCGACCTGGCCGGCGGCGCGGGCGTAGCGGGGTTCGCCGGTGACGACCGCCGCCAGGGACAGCAGGCCGCCCCAGAAGCCGCCGCACCAGTCTCCGTCCTCGGACCAGGTCCATTCGCCCGTCGCGGGGTCGGCGTAGAGGGGGAAGCGTCCTTGAGACTGCGCGAGGGTCCCGCCGACCCTGCGCACCAGCTCTGTGACCAGCATGGAACCGCCTCATCCGGAAACGTGATGCCTCCTCCGGTTACCCGGGGCGGCACGGGCTTAACGGGGCGCGTCCCAGACACTGATGAAGTCGTACCCGGACTCGGGCAGCGCGGCCGGGTCGAGGTAGTCGGCCTCGGCGAAGGTGAGTCCGGGCCGGTCGCCGTGGCGGGACCTGGCCAGGGCGACGGCCTGCGCGGACCGGTCGGCGCCGGTCACGTCGGGGAGGCGGGCGGCGAGCTTGCCCGCCAGGAGGCCGTCGCCGCAGCCGACGTCGAGCGCGCGGGCCGAGCCACGCGGGATCAGGCTCAGCACCAGCCGCTGGTAGTGCACGTTGTGATTCCAGTACGGATCGGGCACCTGGTCACCATAGTGGCCTAAAGGGTCACCGTGCCCGCCGCTCCGTCGACGGTGATCTCCTGGCCCGTGGCGATGCGGCCGGTCGCGTCGCGGACGCCGACGACGGCGGGGATGCCGTACTCGCGGGCCACCACGGCGCCGTGCGACATGGCGCCGCCCATCTCCATCACCAGGCCGCCGGCCGTGAGGAACAGCGGGGTCCAGCCGGGGTCGGTCGAGGGGCAGACCAGGATCTCGCCAGGTTCGAGGTGGGCGCCGTTCGGGTCGAGCACCACCCTGGCGACGCCGGTGACCGTGCCGGCCGAGGCCGCCGTGCCGGTCAGCGCGCCGTCGGGGACGGGTCCGGCCAGGGCCTCGGGCTCAGTGCCGTCGGAGAGCACGATCCGGGGCACGTGCCTGCGGCGCGACTCCCGCTCGTACGCCGCCCGCCGCTCGCGTACCAGGTCGCGCAGGTCGCCGCCGGACAGGGCGGCCCTGGCCTCCTCCAGGCGCAGGAAGTACACGTCGGCGGCGTCGTCCAGGACGCCGGCGGCCGCCAGGTGCTCCCCGACCGCGCGCAGGCTCCGCCGGACGGCGGCGATGGCCCTGACGGCGTGGTACTTGGGCAGTTCACGCAGCCCCGCGTACGCCCGGGTGCGGCCGAGCGCGAAGCGCACCACGGGCGCCCGCCACCGGCCCCTGCGCGCGGCCAGCGCGGCGACCCGGTCCACCTCCGCCCGCGCCGCCGGCGCGCCCCTGGCGAACAGCGCGTCGGGGGCGAGGGCGGAGCCGGCGTCCATGCGCAGGTAGTTGGCCAGTACGCCGAGGATGTGCGTGGGGTCGTCGGACCAGCGGGGCACGCCGGCGTCGATCTCGGCCACGCCGCGGTGGCCGTACCGGCCGAGGAAGGCGGCGATCTCCTTCTGGGCCCGCGGCGGCAGCTCGCCGGCCCGGTAGCGGCGGGCCAGCTCGGCCGCGGGCGCCTCGCGGAACGCCTCGGGCTCGACGCGGGTGGCCAGGTCCCACAGTTCGAGGTCCATCTCGGTGGTCGGGTTGTTCGGGACGCCGCGCAGGACGTCCTGCAGGTCGCCCACTCGCGTGCCGGAGAGCCGGGCGGCCAGGCCGAGCAGCGCGTAGCCGGTGATCACGATCGGCATGATCGAGACGATGGCCGGGAACGTCCCGCCGAGCAGCCGTTCGGCGTGGTCGAGGCGCTGGGCGGGGGTGGCGCCGGGCGGCGGGTCGAGCCTGCGGTCCAGCTCCTCGCCGACGCGGGCGGCGTGGGCGAGCGCCCTGGCCGGGCTCAGCAGCGCGTCGCGGACCCGCGCCGGCGCGTGGACGCGGCGCGCGAAGCGGCGCAGCCCGCGCAGGAACGGGCGCGGCGAGGTCTGCGCCACCGACAGCCGCGGGTCGCCCGCCAGCTCCCGCACGACGGCCGCGGCCCGCGCCTCCCCCAGCGGCATCATGCGGGTCAGGACCGCCCGGCCGGTACGGCTGCGCAGCGGCGTGGTCAGGTCGATCCACAACCGCTGCCCGGCCTCGGCCAGGAACGCCGGGCCGTCGAGCCGGTCGGCCGGCGCGTGCCCGAACAGCGTCGCCGCGCCCGAGGCGACCAGGTTGAACACCGACACCCCCATCGGCGTGAACGGCCCCATCACGCCCTGGGCGACGTTGAGCGACAGGTGGACGCGCAGGCCGGGACCGGCCGGCCGGGGCAGCGGATAGAGGGTGGTGATCGGCCTGGCCTGGGTGAGCCAGAGCGCGCCGTCCTGGCCGATGGCCCACTCGACGTCCTGCGGCGTGCCGTAGTGGTCCTCGACGCGCGCGCCGAGCTCGGCCAGGGCGAGCACCTGCGCGTCAGTGAGGCACAGGCCCGCGGCGGCGGTCTCGACGCGTTCGACGCCGCCGCCGGGCCGGGGCCGGACGGCCAGGTCCGCCCCGCCCGCCCGCCGTTCCAGCACCTGGCCGGCCGAGACGACGAACCGGTCGGGGTCGACGGCTCCGGAGACGACCGCCTCACCGAGGCCGGGCGCGGCGTCGAGGACGGTCTCGCGCCGCCTGCCGGTCACCGGGTTCGCGGTGAACATCACCCCGGCCACCCGCGCGTCCACCATCACCTGGACGACCACCGCGAGCCGGACGCCGGCGTGGCCGACGCCGTTGGACTCCCGGTAGGCCACGGCCCGGTCGCTCCACAACGAGGCCCAGCAGCGGCGCACGGCGTCGAGCACTGCCTCGGCGCCCACCACGTTGAGCACGGTGTCCTGCTGGCCGGCGAAGCTGGCGAACGGCAGGTCCTCCGCCGTGGCCGAGGAGCGCACGGCCACCGGGACGTCCGCGCCGAGCCGCGCGTAGGACGTCACGATCGCCTCGCGCACCGGGGCGGGCATCTCGGCCCCGAGCAGGTGGCGCCTGGCCCGCGCGGCGAGCCCGTCGCCCGGGGTGAGGTCGAGCCCGGCGGCGACCTGCCGGTAGGCGTCGGTGGTGAGCGCCCAGCCGGGCGGGACGGGCAGGCCGGCGCGGATCAGCTCGCCGAGGTTGGCGGCCTTTCCGCCCACGTCGGCGAGCATCGTGGCGTCGATCTCGGAGAGGTCGCGTGTGGTCCTCATGGAAGGCACCCCTTCTCCGGAGTCTGCCATAAATTCACCAACTGTTGAACAGCGGTGTCCCGTCCAGTTCCCAGGCCGGGTCGAGCGGCACGCCGAGCAGGGCCAGCGCGGTCGGGCCGACGTCCACCAGGCGGGGCTCGGCCAGCGGGCGTCCGCCGAGGTCCGCGCCCAGCCGGTTGGCGATCACGAACACCGTGCGCTCCTCGGCCGAGGTGCCGCCGTGGCCGCCCTCGTCCACGTGGCCGTGGTCGGTGGTGACCAGCACGGTCCAGCTCTCCCCCGGACGGGCGCGGACGGCGTCCAGCAGGCGGCCGAGGTAGGCGTCCTGGGCGTGCAGGGCGGCGGCGTACTCGGGGCAGTGGGGGCCGAGGGCGTGGGCCACCTCGTCGGTGTCGCCGAGATAGACGAAGGCGAGGTCGGGGCCGGTCTCGGCGAGGTGGCGCTCGGCGGCGTCGGCGATCTGCCGGTCGGCGGCGGTCCAGGTGAGGGCGTAGCCGTCCAGGACCATGCGGTGGTCGATGGCGGGGCCGAACGCGTTGTGCTCGCCGAGGGCGGCCCAGGAGAGGAAGGCGGCGGTCACGAGGTCGGGGCGGGCATTCTTCGCACGACTCAAAAAGTCCGGAAATTTCGCGAACTGGGGGCTGGTGAAGCTGTTGTCCACGACGCCGTGTTTGTCGGGCCAGGCGCCCGTGGCGATCGACGACCAGCCGGGGCCCGAGTCCGTGCGCGACCTGATCACGCGGCCCGCCGCCGGCGGCTCCGGAGCCTTGGGCACGACCTCGCCGGGCGACTCCGTCCTGGGGGCCGTCCCGGGGACCGCCGCCTCGCCGTACGGGAGCCGGCTGGTGCCGTACGCGCCGGTGGCCATCAACGACGACAGGACCGGCGGGGCCAGGGCGACGAGCCGGTCGAAGCGCAGGCCGTCCATGCCGACCACGAGGACTTTGTTCTTGTTAAGGGGCATTCCCCTATCTAAGCGGTGAACCGCCGTACCCAGTCGACCGCGCCCGGCAGGATCTCCTCGACCGGCGCCACGTCCGGGTACCAGGTGCGCTCCCACTCCAGCGAGACCCATCCGGCGTACCCGGCCGCGCGCAGCAGGTCGCCGGCCTCCTCCAGCGGGACCGAGCCCGTCCCCATCGGGACCGGGGTGGTGTCCTCGGCCGAGACGGCGTCCTTGACCTGGACGTAGGCGAGCGAGGGCCCGAGCGCCGCGAGCGTGGCGGCCGGGGACTCGCCGTGCCGCCACGGGTGCAGCAGGTCCCACAGCGCGCCGGTGACCTCGGGGCGGCCCGCCTCGGCCAGCAGCCCGGCCACGGCGGCGCCGGTGGGCATCCGGTCGTGCGTCTCGACCAGCACGCGTACGCCGAGGGCGGCGGCCGTACCGGCCACGGACCTCAGCCTGCGGGCGCCGACCGCCGGATCGTCGCCGCGCGGGAACACCCGCACGCCCGGCGCGCCCAGGTCGGCGGCCAGCCGCAGGTCGGCGAGGAGCGCGTCGGTGACGGGCACGTCCGGTCCCGGCTCACAGATGCCGACATATCCGGCCAGGGCGGCGATCTCCAGCCCCGCCCGCTCCACCCGTTCCCGCACCCCGCGCCGCTCCTGCGCGGTGAGCCCGGCGTGGACGCCGGTGTCGGGATGCAGCCGCAGCTCAAGCCCCTGGCAGCCGTGCGCGACGGCGATCCCGGCCGCCCGCTCCAGCCCCTCCCCCGGCATCCCCAACGTGCTGACCGCCAGCTTCACGCCGCCACCCCGACTCCCGCGCCCGTCACGCCCACGCCCTCCCAAGCTCGCGCGCCCGTCCCGCTCACGCCCACGCCTTGCCCGGCTTCCGCGGCCGTCCCGCTCACGTCATTCTCCTGACGCTCTCCCGCAGCACGACCTCGCCCGCGACGTGCTCGACCACGGGGGCGGCGGCGGCGTCCTCCCGGCCGAGCGCGAGCTCCAGGGCCCGCGCCCCCATGTCCGTCAGCGGCAGCCGCACGGTCGTCAGCGCGGGCACGTGATCACGCAGCGTGACGATGTCGTCGAACCCGGCCACCGAGACGTCCTCGGGCACCCGGATCCCGCGCTCCCGGCAGGCGGCCAGCGCGCCCACGGCCATCACGTCGTTGACCGCGAACACGCAGGTCGCCGCGCCGATCTCGGTCGCGGCCCGGTAGCCTCCGTCGCGGTCGAACGGCCCGTGGATCACGACGGGCTCGGGCAGGCCCAGCTCCCGCAGCGCCTGCGCGAACCCCTCGCACCGGTCGGCGGCGGTCACCAGGTGGGGCGGCCCGGCCAACACGGCGAAGCGGGTGTGCCCGAGCCCGGCCAGCGCGCGGGCCAGGGCCGCGGCGCCGGCCCGGTTGGCGGGCGCGACGGTGTCCACGCCGAGCAGGTCCTGGCCGACGCAGGCGGCCCGCCCGCCGCCCTCCCGGTAGCGGGCCAGCTCCTCGCGCAGCCGCCCGGTCACGACGGGGTCGGCGACCCGCGAGCCGACCAGCAGCACGGCGCGCACGCGCTGGGCGTTCATGGTGGCGACGTAGGCGATCTCCTGCTCGGGGTCGCGGTGGGTGGTGCCCACCATGACCAGCATGCCCTCGGTGGCGGCGGCCCGCATCGCGCCGTCGGCCAGCGCGGCGAAGTAGGGGTCGGTCAGGTCGTGGACGACGATGCCGATGACGTTGCTCGCCCCCCGGGCCAGCGTCTGGGCGGCGATGTTGGCGCGGTAGCCGAGCTCGTCGGCGGCCCGTTCGACGCGGGCCCGCAGGGTCGCGCCCACCTGGCGGGTGCTGCCGTTGAGCACCCGCGAGGCGGTGGCGAGGGAGACGCCCGCCTGTTTGGCGACGTCCTCAAGCGTGACCACGAGACCTCCCGGAAAGCGGTTTCCAAGTCTGCCAGACGACGACCTGGCTCCGCATCCTCGCACGCCCGCCCCCGGCGGCGACACAACTCCCGGCGCCGCGCTCACCAGGACGGGGCCCGGGATCCTCACGCCCAGGAGAGCTCACCAGGACGGCGGCGGGACCCTCACGCCCAGGGGAGCTCACCAGGACGGCGGCGGGATCCTCACATCCAGGGGAGCTCACCGGGACGGCGGCGGGACCCTCA
This sequence comes from Nonomuraea sp. NPDC001831, assembly GCF_042892035.1. Lineage (NCBI taxonomy): Bacteria > Bacillati > Actinomycetota > Actinomycetes > Streptosporangiales > Streptosporangiaceae > Nonomuraea > Nonomuraea sp. NPDC001831. The sequence goes on from NZ_JBIATU010000016.1 coordinate 92,255, forward strand.
CGCCCAGGGGAACAGGATGTCGAACAGGCCCTTCTTCTCGCTCGGCGAGGGGGCGGGCTGCTCCTGCTGCGCGGGCGGCGCCTGGGTGGGGGGCGCGGTCTCCTGCCGCTCCGGCCGCCTGGTGGCGGGCGCCTCGGCCGAGTCATCCGGGGTGCCGTCGGAGGTCTCGTTCATCTCGTCCTGCGAGCCGTGGGTGGCCTTCTCCTCGGGCGTGGCCGTCGGGCGGCTCTCGCGGGCGGTGGCGGTGGGCCGCACCGACGGCTCGCGGGTGGGACGGGGGCGGCGGGCCACGGGGGTGGGGGTTACGGTCTCGGACACGGTCGGCTCGGCGGTGTCCGTTTCCTCGGGCGCGGGGGCGGACTCGGTCTCCTCCGGGAGCGCGGTCCGCGCCGGGGCGGTGACCTGGCTCGCGCCCGCGCAGGTGCCGGCCCCGCACGGGTCGTCGGAGGAGGTGCCGGTGAGCAGCCAGCCCGCCCCGGCGCCGACCAGCACCACCGCGGCGGCCGCCAGCACCAGCACCCTGGTACGCCGGCGCACCTCGCGATCGCGCCCGGCGCCGCCCCGGCGGTCGTCGGCGTCGTCGGTCCAGCCGGAGCCGAGGAAGCCGCGCCTGGTCTCACCCGCGTCGTCGTCGCGTCCGGGCTTGTAGCCCTGGTCCAGCGGCAGGTAGGGCAGGTCGTCGTCGGCCGCCCGGTCACCGCCGGGAACGTCGGTTCCGTCCGCCCCGACGACCGCGTGCGGCCCGCTCAGGCTCTCGTACGGCCCGGCCAGCGTCTCGTGCGGCCCGCTCAGTGCCTCGTGAGACCCGCTCGGCCCGTCCAGGACGTCGTGCGGGCCGCTCGGGCCGTCGAGCACGTCGTGCGGCGCGTCGGCCGGGGCCATCGGGGTCGCCGGGGTCGCCGGGGACTCGACGGGCTGCGCGCCCTGGCCGGCCGGGAGGATGTAGGTCTCGTTGCCGGAGACCTGGATCGCGGGCTGCTCGTCGGTGTCCTCGGTGCTCCACCGGGGGGACAGCACGTCTCCGGTCAGCTCCGGGTTTAACGATTTACCCTGCCCATCCTCGTACGGCCTGTCGTTCTCGTCGCGCGCCACGATGGAACCTCTCTAGCTCTGAATACGGACCGCGACCTTTCTTAACAGACTTGTCCGGATATTTCACATGTTTCGCTAAAGTTACTCTCCGTCACATCCGTCCCAGCCAGCGGGCGAGCGCGGCCTCCAGCGGGTACCCCCGCGCCGCCGACGTCCAGGCCGTATAGCCGTCGGGCCGCACGAGCAGCGCCTCGGCGTCGTGCTCCGCGGCGCCCCGCACGATCTCCAGCCGGTCCGCCCACGGGGCGGCCGCGGCCACCAGGTCGTCGCGGCCGCCGAGGTCCAGCAGCAGCGCCCGGCCGCCGCGCAGCAGCTCCGCGGTGTGCACCACGCCGCCGGCCGTCTTGACCGGCAGGTCGGGCGCCATCCGCCCGGCCCCCGGCACGCCCACGTCGTAGGCGGTGTCCACCCCGGCGATCATCCCGCTCAGGTACTCGTTGACCTGGTCGAACCGCATCAGCTCGGCGAACAGCTCGCGCAGCGGGTCGACGGCCGGGTCGGGGTCGGCCAGCGCGCTCTGGGCCCGCACATTCCACAACACCCGCGCGCCGACCGGATGCCGCTCGGCGTGGTAGCTGTCCAGCAGCCCGGCGGGGGCCTCGCCGCGCACCTCGGCGGCCAGCTTCCAGCCCAGGTTGAAGGCGTCCCCCAGGCCGGTGTTGAGCCCCTGGCCGCCCCACGGGAAGTGCACGTGCGCGGCGTCCCCGGCCAGCAGGACGCGGCCCGCGCGGTAGGTCTCGGCCTGCAGGGCGGCGTCGCCGTACCGGGAGAGGTTGCGCGCGCCGGCCATCGGGACCGGGGCGCCGAGGATGTGCTCGGCCGCCTCCTGGAGCTCCTCGATCGCGACGGGGGCCTCCCGGTCGGCATGCGGGGCGCGGAAGTCGTAGGTGGTGACGCGGCTGTGCCCGGCGGGGTCGAGCCAGACGATGATCCAGCCCCGCGGCGTACGCGTGTAGCCCGGCGGCACCGTGTACGGGTCGAGCAGCCGCACGTCGCCCATGAGCGCGGCGACGCGGGCCCCGGCGCCGGTGAACGGGATGCCGGCGGCCTTGCGCACGACGCTGCGCGCGCCGTCGGCGCCGACGACGTACCGGGCGGTCAGCTCGCGGCCGTTGACGGTCAGCGCGACGTGGTCGTCCCGCTGCTCCAGGCCGGTGACCTCCTGGCCGCGCCGGATCTCCGCGCCCAGGGCCGCCGCGCGGCGGGCGAACACCTGCTCGGCCCACGCCTGCGGGCTGCCGACGATGCTCGGGCCGCCGTCCGAGACCGCGCCGAGGTCGAGCCCGAACATGCCGGAGAAGTGGAAGCTCACGCTCCCGTACGTGGACCGCCCCACCGCCTCCAGCAGCCCGCGCCGGTCGAGACTCCGGGCCGTGCCCGCGTGCAGCGTCCCGGCCTTGGACTGGCCGGTCGGCACGGCGAGCCGTTCGAGCACCAGCGGCCGCACCCCCTGCAGGCCCAGCTCGGCGGCGAGCAACATGCCCACGGGCCCGCCACCCACCACGGCGACATCGAACACAGCACCCTCCTCGAACCCGGATGAGTACGTAATCTTCGTACATACGAACAATGTCCGTCAAATCATCGTTCGTGTTATCCGTACAATGGCGGCATGCTGCACCCGTCGCGTGACCAGATCCAGTTGGTGGAGGTGCTCGCCGCGCTCGGCCATCCCGTACGCGCCAAGATCGTGCGCGCGCTGGCCTCGGGGGACGAGCTGTTCTGCGGCGAGGTCGTGGCCGACGTGCCGAAGTCGACGCTGACCGCCCACTGGCGGGTGCTGCGCGAGGCCGGCGTCATCTGCCAGCGCCCGGAGGGCCGCAAGCTGTTCATCCGGCTGCGCCGCGACGACCTCGACGCCCGCTTCCCCGGCCTGGTCGACCTGGTGCTGGCCGAGGACCTCTAACCCGCCGGCCGGCTCACAGGCAGGGGTTCGTGGTGGAGTCGACCACCTTGTCCTTGAGCGAGCCCGGGATCGCCGACGCCACCCGCACGCCCGGCCAGTCGGCCCCGATGACGAGCTGCACGATCGGCCCGTCGGGCAGCGGGGTGACCTTGGTGGGGTACGGCTTCGGGTTCACCGGCGCGACCTTGCCCGCCACCGGCGTGCGCTTGTCCTTCGACAGCCGGGCGGCCACGGCGTCCCCGTAGGCGGCGCCGTTGTCGGCGTCCTTCTTGGCGTACCGGATCGAGGTGGTGGCCACCGGCGCGGCGTTGCCGACCTGGACGACGGCGAACCCCTGGTCGGCCAGCTCGTCGGCCACCTGACCGGCCTTGCCCAGCTCGGTCGTGCCGTTGAGCACCTGGACGCGTACCCGCTCGTTCGCGACCTTCGGCGTGGTGGCGGCGGCCGAGGGCGGGGTCACGTTGACGTCGGAGCGCACGGCCTCGAAGAAGTTGCGCGCGTCCGGCTGCTTGAGCTGCACCCGGTTCTTGTCGGCCGGGTACGCCTCCACCGGCACGGTGATGCCCTTGAGCTCCTTGGCCGTCAGCCCCTGGACGCTTCTGGCGATCTCCACCATCCGGTCCAGCGTGAGCTCAGTGTCCGGGCTGACGGCCTTGGCCCCGGCCCGCAGGAACGCGTTGAGCTTGACGGGGTCGGTGAGCAGCCCGCCATCGGTGATCTTGTCCAGCACCTTGGTGAGGAAGACCTGCTGGCGCTGGATGCGGCCGAGATCGCTGCCGTCGCCGAGGGCGTAGCGGGTGCGCACGTAGCCGAGGGCCTGCTCGCCCTTGACGACGTGCTTGCCCGCGCTGAGCACGAGCTTGGCCTTGGGGTCGTTGACCGCCTTGGGCAGGCAGATCTCGATGCCGCCGAGGGCGTCGACGATGCCCTTGAAGCCGGTGAAGTCCACCTTCACGATGTGGTTGATCTTGATGTTGGTGAGCGACTCCAGCGTGCGGACCGTGCAGTTGATGCCGCCGTCGTTGAAGGCGGAGTTGATCTGGCGCAGCCCGCCGGCCAGCATCGCGCCGGAATGGCTCCGGCACGGCGGGATCATGACCATGGTGTCCCGGGGGAAGCTGATCATGGTGGCCTTGTCCCGGTCCGGGGAGATGTGCAGCACCATGATCGTGTCAGTGCGCTCGCCGAGGCCCTGCGACTTCGCGCCGTACTTCTTGTTGTCGCCCTCGCGCGAGTCGGAGCCGACGAGCAGCACGTTGAGCGCGCCGGTCTCGGGCGGCCTCGACGGCCCGGCGTCCACCGGGGGTAGGCGGTCGATATCGCCGTCGATGCTGCGGTAGTACGCGTACCCGCCCAGCGTGACGACGACCAGCACGAACGTCAGCGCCATGCTCACCCACGCCAGCGGCGTGATCCGCCGCGCGGGCCCCGAGGGCCGGTCCAGGCGACGGTCAGGGCGCTGATCGGGGTGGCGGTCGGGGCGATGCTGCGGCCGTTCCGGCGCTCTCCGGCCCTCGCTCACGCGCCCCCCTCTACGCGCGCCCGCACAGGACGCAACCCCGCGCGCCCCTCGCAGAGCGCGGCCCCCTCTGGTGTGACGCGCAGCATACTGACAATCCGCCGTATATACGGCGTGTCGCAAATTTCGCCCGATAGCAGCCTCCGGCGGACGCGTCCGGCGAGGGCTCCATGCAATGCGCGCGAATCCGCGGCGTCACTACGGTCCGTGACGCCATCATGACGTCCATGTTTCTGACCGAGATGGCGCCCCCTCCAGGCGCCGAGGCGCTGGCCGGGCTGCGCGCCGCCGCCCGGACCGCCCGCCGGGCCGTCTTCGTCGCGCTCACCGGCTCGATCGCGCTGCTGGCCACGTCCCAGGTGCTGGCCGACCGCGCGCCGACCAGAGAGCAGACGTTACCGCTCGCCGTGCTCTCGCTGGCGGTGTTCGTGACCGCGGTGCCCATCCTGGCGGGCACCCAAGTGGTGTGGGGCGCGCGGGCGCGCCTGGTGCGCCGGCGCGAGCGCGAGCTGTTCGCCGTGCCGCCCTCGGCCCGGCGGCGTCCGCTGAGCCGGCTCGGCGTCGCGTCCGGCTGGGCCGTGCTGCTGCTGCTCGGCGGCACCTCTCCCGGGCAGTTCAGGGCGGCCGCTCTGTACGCCTTCGCCGACGCCCTGAGCTGGGCCGTCGAGGCCGCCATGGTGATCGGCCTGGCCGCGGGGGTGTCGTTCCTCATCTGGTGGGCACGGGACGCCCTGGGGATAGTGGCGCGCGCCGGCCGTCCGGGAGGATCACCTGGCGATCCGTGGGATCCCGGCCGGAGCGCGCGTCCACGAGGGGGCGCGGCGCTCTGGACGGGCGCGGCCGTGGCGGTCGCCGCCCTGCTCGGAGCCCGCGCCCATCTCTGGGAACCACCCATGCCGATCGTTTACGGGCTGCTGACCGCCGCCCTCGTCTGCGGGGTGGTTACCGACGAGTAGCATAGGCGCGGAACCCCATCCAAGAACGAGGAGCGAATCCGTGCCTTCCTCTCGTGACGTCGTGTTCGTGGACGGCGTACGCACGCCCTTCGGCAGGTCAGGGCCGAAGGGACTGTACGCGGAGACCCGCGCCGACGACATGGTCGTCCGCGTCATCCGCGAGCTCATCCGGCGCAACCCCGGTCTGCCTCCCGAGCGCGTGGACGAGGTGGCCATCGCCGCGACGACCCAGATCGGCGACCAGGGCCTGACCATCGGCCGCTCGGCCGCGGTGCTGGCCGGTCTGCCCAAGAGCGTGCCCGGCTACGCGATCGACCGCATGTGCGCGGGCGCGATGACCGCGGTCACCACGGTCGCGGGCGGCATCGCCTTCGGCGCCTACGACGTGGCCATCGCCGGCGGCGTCGAGCACATGGGCCGCCACCCCATGGGCGAGGGCGTGGACCCCAACCCGCGGTTCCTGTCGGAGAAGCTGGTCGACCCGAGCGCGCTGGTCATGGGCATGACCGCCGAGAACCTGCACGACCGCTACCCGTCGATCTCCAAGGAGCGCGCCGACGCCTACGCGGTGCTCTCGCAGGAGAAGGCGGCCAAGGCGTACGCCGACGGCAAGATCCAGCCCGACCTCGTGCCCACCGCGGTCAGGACGGCCGAGAAGGGCTGGGGCCTGGCCGCCGAGGACGAGGCGCCGCGCCCCGGCACCACGATGGAGGCGCTGGGCGCGCTCAAGACGCCCTTCCGCCCGCACGGCAACGTCACGGCGGGCAACTCCTCCGGCATCAACGACGGCGCCACCGGCTGCATCGTGGCCGCCCGCGAGGTCGCCGGCGAGCTGGGCCTGACGCCGAAGATGCGCCTGGTCTCCTACGCCTTCGCGGGCGTGGACCCCGAGGTGATGGGCGTGGGCCCGATCCCGTCCACCGAGCGGGCGCTGCGGCTGGCCGGGCTGTCCATCGGCGACATCGGCCTGTTCGAGATCAACGAGGCGTTCGCCGTCCAGGTGCTGGCCTTCCTGGAGCACTTCGGCATCGCCGACGACGACCAGCGCGTCAACCCCTACGGCGGCGCGATCGCCTTCGGCCACCCGCTGGCCTCCTCGGGCGTCCGGCTGATGACGCAGCTCGCCCGCCAGTTCGGCGAGCGGCCCGACGTGCGGTACGGCATCACCACCATGTGCGTCGGCATGGGCATGGGCGGCACTGTGATCTGGGAGAACCTGGCATGAGCGACATCGAGACCTGGCGCGCGCTGCTGAGCGGGCGCAACACCGACGAGGTCGTCACCAAGGCCCTCGTGCGCGACGTGCCACTGCCCGGCGGCGCCGGCACGATGGCCCTGATCACCCTGGACAACGGCTTCGACCACACCAAGCCCAACACCTTCGGCCCGCACGGCCTGTTCGCGCTGGAGGAGGCCCTGTCGGAGATCGCCGCGCGGACCGACCTGGCCGCCGTGGGCGTCACGGGCAAGCCGTTCATCTTCGCCGTCGGCGCCGACCTCAAGGGCGCGGCGGCCGTGGCCTCCCGCGAGGAGGCCGAGGCCATCGGCGCGCTGGGCCACCACGTCTTCCGCCGGCTGGGCGAGCTGCCGGTCCCGACGTTCGCGTTCGTGAACGGCGCGGCCATGGGCGGCGGTCTGGAGATCGCGCTGCACTGCGCGTACCGGACGATCTCCTCCGGCGTGCCCGCGGTGGCGCTGCCCGAGTGCTTCCTCGGCCTGGTGCCCGGCTGGGGCGGCACGCAGCTGCTCCCCCGCCTGATCGGCCCGGCGAACGCGATCAAGCTGATCATCGAGAACCCGCTGTCGCAGAACCGCATGATCAAGGGCGCGGACGCCTACAAGCTGGGCGTCGCGGACGCGATGTTCGAGCCGGCCGACTTCCTGGAGGAGTCGCTGCGCTGGGCCGCCCGCGTGGTCAAGGGCGAGGTGACCGTCGAGCGGCAGGAGCACGACGGCTGGGACAAGGCCGTCGCCGACGCGCGCTTCCTGGTGGACATGAAGCTGCGCGGCGCCTCCCCCGCCCCCTACCGGGCGCTCGACCTGATCGCGCTGGCCGCGACCGCCTCGCGCGACGAGGGCTTCGCCGCCGAGACGCAGGCGCTGGCCGACCTGCTGATGGGCGACGAGCTGCGGGCCGGGCTCTACTCCTTCGACCTGGTCCAGCGCCGGGCCAAGCGTCCGGCCGGCGCGCCGGACCGGTCGCTGGCCCGCAAGGTCACCAAGGTCGGCGTCGTGGGCGCCGGGCTGATGGCCTCGCAGATGGCGCTGCTGTTCGCCCGCCGCCTGGAGGTCCCGGTCGTGCTGACCGACCTCGACCAGTCCCGCCTGGACAAGGGCGTGGGGTACGTGCACGCCGAGGTCGACAAGCTGCTGGGCAAGGGCCGCGTCTCGGCCGACCAGGCCAACCGGCTCAAGTCCTTGGTCACCGGCTCCCTGACCAAGGACGCCTTCGCCGACGCCGACTTCGTCATCGAGGCCGTCTTCGAGGACATGGCGGTCAAGAAGCAGGTGTTCGCCGAGGTCGAGGCCGTGGTCTCGGCCGACTGCGTGCTCGCCACCAACACCTCCTCGCTCTCGCTCACCGAGATGGGCGCCGGGCTGGCGCACCCCGAGCGGCTGGTCGGGTTCCACTTCTTCAACCCGGTCGCCGTGATGCCGCTGCTGGAGATCATCAGGGGCGCCTCGACCGACGACGCCACGCTGGCCACGGCGTTCGCGGTGGGCAAGTCGCTGCGGAAGTCGTCCGTGCTGGTCAAGGACGCGCCGGCGTTCGTGGTCAACCGGCTGCTGACCTGCTTCATGGGCGAGGTCGTGGCCGCCGTGGACGAGGGCACGCCGCTGGAGGTCGCCGAGCACGCGCTCGACGGTCTGGGGCTGCCGATGACGCCGTTCGCGCTGCTGCAGCTCGTCGGCCCGGCCGTCGGCCTGCACGTCGCCGAGACGCTGCACGCGGCCTTCCCCGAGCGGTTCGGCGTCTCGGAGAACATGGCCAAGCTGGTCGCCTCGGGCAAGCCGGGCGTCTACCGTCCGGACTTCTCGCTCGACCCGGAGGCGGTGGCCCTGTTCGCCGGCGGCACGTCGCCGTCCACGGCCGAGCAGGTCCGCGAGCGGGTGCTCGGGGCGCTGTCCCGGGAGATCCGGATCATGCTGGACGAGGGCGTCGTCGCCGGGCCGCAGGACATCGACCTGTGCATGATCCTGGGCGCCGGCTGGCCGTTCCATCTGGGTGGCATCACGCCTTATCTGGACAGGTCGGGGATCGCCCAGCCGCGGTTCCTTCCGCCCGGTGTGGCCTCGCTGCCCGCGTGATTTTACGGAGGCCCGCCCGGCGGGTCTCCGTACGTCATGGCCGCCTTCGCCGTAGCGTACTGTGCCGTCCTACGAACGGAGAGTAACCATGATGCGAGCAGTCGGCACGATCGCTCTGTGCGGAGCCCTCGTGCTGGGCGCGTCGTCGCCCTCCCTGGCGGCGCCGCGCACCCCCAAGGTCGTCCTCAAGGTCACCATGGCAGTGAAGAACGGCCCCACCAAGGGCGCCTGGCTCAACTGCAGCCCCGACGGCGGCACCCACCCCTCCGCCCACGCCGCCTGCGACCTCCTGCGAAAGGTGAAGGGCGACCCGGCCAAGATCAACGTCTCGCCGAAGGCGGCCGCGGCCTGCGGCAAGGAGGTGGAGCCGCGCGCCGTGATGATCCTCGGCAAGTGGTACGACAAGACCGTCAAGTGGGGCAAGGTCTACACCAACGCCTGCACGATGAAGGCGGGCCTCGGCACGCTCCTGGCCATCTGAGCGGGTGAGGGGGGCGGGCCGCCGGCCCGCCCCCCTCGCGCGTCACCGGCCGGGCACGGCCCCCCGCCTGCTGTGACGGTAGCCGTAGGCGAAGTAGACGACCACGCCGATGACCATCCAGACGACGAACCTGAGCCAGGTCTCCAGCGGCAGGTTGAGCATCAGGTAGAGGCAGGCCAGCACCGACAGGATCGGCAGCAGCGGCACCATCGGCACCCGGAAGGCCCGCTCCAGGTCGGGCCGGGTGCGCCGGAGCACGATCACGCCGACCGAGACCACCATGAACGCGAACAGCGTGCCGATGTTCACCAGCTCGGCCAGCTCCCCGAACGACACGAACCCGGCCAGCGCCATGGTCACCAGGCCGATGAGGACGGTGAGCCTGGCGGGCGTGCCGAAGGTGGGGTGGACGACGGCCAGCCGGCGCGGCAGCAGGCCGTCGCGGCACATGGCGAACAACACCCGGGTCTGCCCGAGCAGCAGCACCAGCACCACCGTCGTCAGACCGGCGATGGCGCCCACGCTGATGATGCCGGCCAGCCACGGGTGGCCGACGGCGGTGAACGCGTCCGACAGCGGCGCGCTCGTGCTCAGCTGCTTGTACGGCTGCATGCCGACCACGACCAGCGAGACGGCGACGTAGAGGATCGTGCAGACGGCCAGCGAGCCGATGATGCCGCGCGGCACGTCGCGCTGCGGGCGCACGGTCTCCTCGGCGGCGGTGGCCACGATGTCGAAGCCGATGAAGGCGAAGAACACGATCGCCGCGGCCGAGAAGATGCCGATCACGCCGAACGCGACGGGCGTGATCCCGAACAGCACCTGGATCAGCGGCGCCTTCAGCCCCTCGACCCGCGGCGAGGCCACCGGCTCGGGGATGAAGGGCGTGTAGTTGGCGGCCTTGACGAAGAACAGCCCGGCCACGATGACCAGCAGCACCACCGTGATCTTGGTGATCACCAGGATCAGGTTGACCCGCGAGGAGATCTTGATGCCGGCCACCAGGACGGCGGTGAGGATCAGCACGATGGCCACCGCGGGCACGTTGACCACCGGATCGTCGCCCGCGATGGAGGCCGGCAGGTGGATGCCGACGGAGTCGAGCATCGAGGCGAAGTAGCCCGACCAGCCGACCGACACCACGGCCGCGGCCAGCGCCAGCTCCAGGATCAGGTCCCAGCCGATCACCCAGGCGGGGAACTCGCCGAGGGTGGCGAAGGAGAAGGTGTAGGCGGACCCGGCCACGGGGATCGTCGAGGCGAACTCGGCGTAGCACAGCGCGGCCAGGCCGCACACGACGCCCGCCACGACGAACGAGACCGCGACCGCCGGCCCGGCCACCTCCTTGGCCACCTGACCGGTGAGCACGAAGATCCCGGTGCCGACGATCACGCCGATGCCGAAGACCATCAGGTCCATGGCGCTCAGGCGCTTGCGCAGCTGGTGCTCGGGAGTTTCGGTGTCGCGGATCGACTGTTCGACGCTCTTCGTGCGAAAGATGTCCACGATCAGCGATCCTTCCCAGACCCTCCGTGATCATGCGCTCGCGCCGGGCTCGCCGGTGAAGCGCCTCGTCGGGGGTAGCGGACCCGCATCATGCTGGACGACCTGCTGGACACGCTGGCCGGTCAGGACGTGGCGGTGGTGCTGGCGCTCGTCCTGGTCTTCCTGACGCTGGACGCCTCGGTCGGGATCGGCCTGATCACGCCGGGCGACGGCCTGCTGCTCGTCGCGGGCGCCACGTCGGGCAGCGTGCCCGAGACGCTGGCGCTGATCGGCACCGGCGTGCTGGCCTGCCTCCTGGGCGCGACGGGCGGCCACCGCCTGGGCCGCCGGTACGGCCCCCGCCTGCGCAACAGCAAGCTCGGCCGGCGGGTCGGCGAGGAGCGCTGGGCCCGCGCGGAGCGGATCCTGCGGCGCAGCGGCTGGGCGCTGGCCCTGGCCTACTTCCTGCCGGTGGTGCACGCGCTGACGCCGGCCCTGGCGGGCGCGGTGGGCATGCCCTACCGCCGGTTCATGCCGTGGGCCCTGCTGGGCAGCACGGCGTGGGTGAGCACGTACGTCGTGCTGGGGGCGGTGGCCGGGCAGGTGGCGCGGCGGGAGGCGGGCCTGCTGCTGCCGGCGGCGGCCGCGGCGGTGGTCGTCATGCTGGCGATCACCGCCGTGGTCCGCCGGGTGCTCAACGGCGGACCGGCTGCTCCACGCGGGAGGTCCGCTTGGCGACGGCCTCGGTGATCTGGCGCGCGAGGTCCTGGCCGGTCAGGCCGATGCGGCCGAGGATCGCGGCCCGCTTGGCGTGGTCGAGGAACTCCTGCGGGATGCCGAAGGTGCGCACCGGGACGTCGACGTCGGCGTCGCGGAGCAGGCGGGCCACGGCGTCGCCCACGCCGCCCACGCGGCCGTTGTCCTCGACCACGGCGACCAGCTTGTGGGCGCCGGCGGCCAGCGTCAGCGCCTCGTCGAGCGGCTTGACCCAGCGCGGGTCGACCACGGTGGCCGAGATGCCCTGCGCGTCGAGCAGGACGGCCGCCTCCATGCACACGTGCGCCATCGGGCCGACGCCCACCAGCAGCACGTCCGGCTCGCCCTCGGCGGCCCGCAGCAGGTCCATCTCGCCCAGGCGGCCCACGGACTCCAGGGGCTCGGCCACCGGGCCCTTGGGGAAGCGCAGCACGGTCGGCCCGTCGGAGACCTCCACGGCCTCGCGCAGCAGCTCGGTGACGCGGTCGCCGTCGCGCGGCACCGCGATCCGCAGGCCGGGCACGACCTGGAGGATCGACAGGTCCCACATGCCGTTGTGGCTGGCGCCGTCGTCGCCGGTGACGCCGGCCCGGTCGAGGACGACGGTGACCGGCAGCCGGTGCAGGGCGACGTCCATCAGGAGCTGGTCGAAGGCCCGGTTGAGGAAGGTGGCGTAGACGGCCACGACCGGGTGCAGGCCGCCGAGCGCGAGGCCGGCGGCGCTGGTCAGCGCGTGCTGCTCGGCGATGCCGACGTCGTAGATGCGGTCGGGGAAGGCGTCGGCGAAGGCGTTGAGGCCGGTGGGGTGGAGCATGGCCGCGGTGATGGCGACCAGGTCCTCGCGCTCCTTGCCGAGCCTGACCAGCTCCTCGCTGAAGACGTTGGTCCAGATGCGCGGCTTGGGCTTCTCGGCGCCGGTGGCGCGGTCGAAGGCGCCGGGCGAGTGGAACTGGTCCTCGTCGTGGTTCTCGGCGGGGGTGTAGCCGCGGCCCTTCTGGGTGAGGGCGTGGACGATGACCGGGCCGCGGAAGGCGCGGGCCTTGCGCAGCGCCGCCTCCATGGCCTGCTCGTCGTGGCCGTCGATGGGGCCGACGTACTTCAGGCCGAGGTCCTCGAACATGACCTGCGGGGCCAGGACGTCCTTGACGCCCTTCTTGAAGCCGTGGAGGGCGTCGTAGAGGACAGGAACGTTCCCGAGCTTGTCCTTGACGTATTCGAGCATGTCCTCGTAGCGGCGGTTGACGCGCAGCGAGGACAGGTGGGAGGCCAGGCCGCCGATGGTCGGGGAGTAGGAGCGGCCGTTGTCGTTGACCACGATCACGACGGGCAGGTCCTTGATCGCGGCGATGTTGTTGAGCGCCTCCCAGGCCATGCCGCCGGTGAGCGCGCCGTCGCCGATCACCGCCACGACCGTGCGCTCGCGCTCGCCGCGCAGCTTGAACGCCTTGGCCAGGCCGTCGGCGTAGGACAGCGCGGTGGAGGCGTGGGAGTTCTCGACGAAGTCGTGCTCGGACTCGGTCTGGCTCGGGTAGCCGGACAGGCCGCCCTCCTGCTTGAGCGCCTCGAAGCCGGCCGCGCGGCCGGTGAGCAGCTTGTGCACGTACGCCTGGTGGCCGGTGTCCCAGATCACCGGGTCGCGCGGGGAGTCGAAGACGCGGTGGACGGCGATGGTGAGCTCGACCACGCCCAGGTTCGGCCCGAGGTGGCCGCCGAACCTGGCGCAGGCGTCGACGAGCAGGTCACGGATCTCCCCCGCGAGCCGCGGCAGCTCCTCAACAGCGAGCCGTTTGACGTCGTGCGGTCCCTCTATCGAGCCCAGCAACCCGCTCACGGATGCGACTCCCCTCTGCCTCGTTCGCCGTCTGTTCCTTTTCGACGACGCAGAAGAGTCTAGTTCGCCGACGTCTCGCTGACTCCATCGAGTCAAATCCACCCACTTATGTCCGATCTTGACCTAGTCTTTCCGGACATATGAACTCCCTCCCTAAAGGCAGGATCGCGGCCCTGGTCGCCGCGGCCCTCGCACTCGCCATGGCCGCCGCCTCCCTCGTGCTCGTGCTTTCCGAGGTCGCTCCGACCTCGGCCGAGCGTGCGCCGGTCAGCCAAGCCCAGAAGCTGGCCTCACCGCCCGCCGCGGCCCGCGCGGGGGCCGCCGCGCCCGGCGGCCAGGCGCAGGCCACGGCCAACGCCCTCTACCGGACTGGCAGGCTCGCCGACGTGAACTGCGCGCCGGGCGCGCTGCCCGCGGGCAGCATGATCGCCTACCGCCGCTTCCTCACGCGGGTGACGAACTGCCTGAACAAGGCGTGGGCCACGCAGTTCCGCAAGGCCCGCCTGCCGTTCAGCAAGCCGCGGCTGCGGATCATCACCAAGAAGGTCAGGACGCCCTGCGGCGCCTGGAACACCGGCGCCGACGGCGTCTACTGCTCCACCGACCGCACGATGTACCTGCTGATCACTCGCAATCAGCTCCGCAACCCGTTCCCGCTGGGCATCAGCCGCCTGATCGCCCACGAGTACGGCCACCACGTCCAGCAGGCCTCCGGCATCTGGAACTACTACTGGACGGCCAGGGCCACCGCGGGCAAGGCGGCGCGCCTCCAGCTCTCGCGGAAGTCCGAGCTGCAGGCCGAGTGCTTCTCCGCCGTCTTCATGAGCACGATGAAGGACACCGGCCTGGTGAACCAGTCCGACTGGGACTACACGGTCCAGTGGTTCTACAAGAACGGCGCCAAGGGCTGGCCGCAGAACGACCACGGCAAGGGCCCGACCCAGGCGGCCTGGATGACCAGGGGCTTCAACCGGGGCGCGCCGGGCTCCTGCAACACGTGGGCGGCGGCTGCACGAAACGTCCAGTGACGTCTGGCATTTCTGCTTTACCTGGATCTCCCTGTTTTGTAGTGTGCCTTCCCATGCGTACCCCCCGATTGGCGATCATCGCCGGAGCCCTGGCGAGCGTCTTCGTCGCCGGTACGGCCCACGCCGCCGTGGCCGCACCGGCGAGCAAGCCGGCCCTGGCGAAGAACCCGATCCACAAGACCGGCCGGCTCACGCTCAGGACGTGCGAGGAGCCGCCGGTCCAGTCCGGGACCGAGGACGAGGCGCGGGTCTACTTCGAGGCGGTGCTCGAATGCCTCGACAAGGCCTGGGGCCCGAAGGTCAAGCAGGCGGGCTTCGCTTTCGGCAAGCCGAAGTTCCGGGTGGTCACCAAGCTGGGCGCTGCCACGGGCTGCGGCGGCTTCCCGCAGGGCGCGCAGGCGCTGTACTGCCCGGTCAACAAGACGATGACCCTCCTGCTCAGCCCGAACGTCGTGGAGAAGCCGTCGGACCCGGTGCTGATGCTGGTCGTGGCGCACGAGTACGGCCACCACGTCCAGAAGCTCACCGGCATGCTCCGGCACGACAAGCACGGCGCGTACGTCCTGGCCAACCCGCGGAACCTGGAGCCGGTGCGCCGCGCCGAGCTGCAGGCCGAGTGCTACGCCGGCGTCTTCATGGGCAGCGTCTGGGACTCGCTCGGGCGTAGCCAGAAGGAGTTCGACTCCCTGCTCAAGGGCTCCCACGACCTGGCCGACCTGGGCCCGCTCGGCATCAAGACGCGCTCCTCGGCCGACCTGAGCCACGGCTCGGACGCCAACGTCGCGTGGTGGCTCAAGCGCGGCTTCACCGGCAGGTCGGCGGGCTCCTGCAACACCTGGGCCGCCCCCAAGAGCAAGGTCAGCTAAGCCTAAGTCGTACAAACTCCTCTAAGATCCGCGATCGTGCGCATTCCCCTCATGGCGCTCGCCATGTGCATGATCGCGGTTCTTCTGTCGCCGGCTCCGTCGGCCGCGGCGGGCCGCCCGGCACGAGGGGGATTGTCGGCCGCGCCGGCCGTCTCGCGGGAGCGTCTGTCCTGCGCCGTCCCCGCCATCAGGACGGGCAGCGCCGCCTCGCTCAAGTCGTTCCACCGGGCCATGGCCAGGTGCGCCGACCGGTTCTGGGCCGGCCGGTTCGCGGCCGCGGGCCTGACCTACACCCCGCCCACGGTGACCGTCACCACCGGCGGCGACTCGGTCTGCGGCCGGATCACCGCCAACGGCGCGCAGTACTGCCCGGTGCAGCGCACGATCGTCATCCGCATCATGAAGCACGACCTGGACGACCCGTTCCGGATGAACATCGCGCACTCCGTCGCGCACGAGTGGGGACACCACGTCCAGGAGCTCACCGGCGTGCTGGACGCGCAGAACGCCCTGTACCAGCCCGCCTCCACGGGGGCCCGCACCCTGCTCAGCCACCGGCTGGAGATGCAGGCCGAGTGCTTCGCCGGCGTCTTCTACAACGCCGCGCTCACCTCGATCGAACCCGACGTCACCTGGCGCGAATGGCTGGACGCCGTCCGCCGGGCGGACTACAGCAAGATCCACGGCCGCCCGCGCAACCTGGCCTACTGGCAGAACCGCGGCTACCGCGACGGCTCCGCCGCCGCCTGCGACACCTGGACGGCCCCCCAGGCCCGGGTGCGCTAGGAGCTGACCCTGGCCAGCACTTCCAGCGGGTCGGCCAGCACGTGGGCGAAGGCCAGCTCGGCCGCCCCGACCAGGGTCACGTGGTCGCCGAGCGCCGAGGTGCGCAGCCGTACGTGCTCGCGCTGGGGGGCCATGGCGTGCAGCGCCAGCCGGGTGCGGACCTGCGCCGCCGAGCCGAGGTAGACCTCCCGCAGCATGCCCCCGAAGATCACCATCTCCGGGTTGAAGATGTTGACCAAATTCGCCACGCCGAGCCCGAGCCAGTCGCCGACCCGGCTCAGCGCCTCCTGCGCGACGATGTCGCCCCGGTCGGCCGCGTCGACCACGGCGCGGACCGCGTCGCGGCCGTGCTGGCCGGGCCCGAAGCGGCCGGCCAGCTCCAGCAGCGCCCGCTCCCCCACCTCGGCCTCCAGGCAGCCGTGCGAGCCGCAGGAGCACTCGCGGCCACCGGGGTTGACGACCATGTGGCCGACCTCGCCGCCGTAACCGTCGAAGCCGCCGAGCAGGTGACCGCCGGTGATGATGCCGCCGCCGATGCCCACGTCGCCGTGCAGGCAGATGAGGTCGCGCACGCCCACGCCGAGGCCGCGGCTGTGCTCGGCCAGGGCCGCCAGGTTGGCGTCGTTGCCCACGCTGACCGGCAGCCCGAGGCCCAGCCTGCGGCCCAGCTCCTCGCCGAACGGCACGTCGTGGGCCATCAGGTTGGGCCCGAACGTCACCACGCCGTCGCCCTTGCGCACCCCGCCGGACACGGCGGCGGCGGCGCCGACGCACACGGTGTCGTCGCGCGTCTTGCGCCGCATCTGCCTGGCGAACCCCGACAGCACCCCGGCCAGCTCGTCGAGGGCGAACCTGCCCCGGTCGCGGGTGGTCTCCCTGCGGTCGAGGATGACGCCGCCCAGCCCCACCCGCGCCGCCACGAGCCGGTCGGGGCCCACGTCGAACGCGAACACGTAGACGCGCGCCGACTCCGGGCGCACCACCAGCGAGGGCCGGCCGGCCCGGCCGGTCTCGCGCGGCAGCTCCTCCCGCACCAGCCCGGCGGCGGTGAGGTCGGACGTCAGCGCCATGATGGTGCTGCGGTTGAGCCCCATCTTCGAGGTCAGCTCGGCGCGCGAGATCGGCCCGCCCAGATGGACATGGCGAAGCAGCGCGCCGAGATTGTGGCGCCTGATGTCCTCCTGGGACGGTCCGGCACGCATCGTCTGGGGTTCCTTCAGGGGCTGCGGGTCGCTGATCACCTTAGACCAGCAGCAGCCGCCCGCTTGCGCGCCAGGGCGTCGACGCCTGCGGCCAGCAGCAGCACGCACCCGGTGACCAGGTACTTGACGCTCGCACCGTAGCCCATCAGGCCCATGCCGTTCTCGATCACGGCCACCACGGCGCCGCCGAGCACCGCGTCGAGCACCCGCCCCTTGCCGCCGAACAGGCTGGTGCCGCCGATGACGGCCGCGCCGACCGCGTACAGCAGCACCGAGCTGCCGCCCGTGTTCGGGTCGACCGAGCTGGCCCTGGAGGCGGCCACGATCCCGCCGACCGCCGCCATCGCGGAGCAGATCACGAACGCCGCGATCTTGATGCGATCGACCGGGATGCCCGCCCGCCGCGCGGCCTCGGTGTTGCCGCCGACCGCGTACAGGTGCCGGCCGAACGCCGTGCGTCGCAGCACCAGCGTCCACACGACCAGCAGCACGACGATCACCGGCACCACGATCGGCACCCCGGTGAGCGAGACCAGCGCGGGGTTGCGGCTGCGCTCCAGGTTGAGCACGTAGACCGCGAGCCCGCCGAGCAGCGCCAGGGCGCCCACACGGGCCGCGATGAGCGACAGCGGGTCGGCGACCAGGCCGCGCGCGGACCGGTTCCTGGCCCGCAGGAGCTGCACGGCCGCGAAACCGACCACGCACACCGCGTACAGGATCCAGCCGAGCAGCGGCGGCAGGTTCTTGTTGGCGACGGCGACGATCACGCTGTCCCGGACGGAGATGTTCGTGCCCTCGTTGACCAGCACCAGCACCAGGCCCTGGAAGGCCAGGAAGGCGGCCAGCGTGACCACGAACGACGGTATGCCGACCTTGGCCACCAGCGTGCCGAGCACGATCCCGATGAGCACGCCGGTGGCGATGGCGGCCAGCACGCAGACGTACCAGGGCAGGCCGAAGGTGGCCAGCGTGACGGCGAGCACCGCCGCGCAGACGCCGCTGGCGAAGCCGGCCGACAGGTCGATCTCGCCCAGCAGCAGCACGAAGACCAGGCCCATGGCGATGAGCGTGACGTTCGCGCCCTGGGTGAACAGGTTGGCGAAGTTGATCGAGGTGACGAAGGCGGGCCGGGCCAGGGCGAAGACCGTGCAGAGCACGACGAGGCCGAGCACGGCGGGCAGTGCGCCCATGTCGCCGCCCCGCACCCGCTCCCAGTACGCCCGCACGCTGTGCGCGATCGACGGGGACTGCGCGGCGACGACGATGGCCTCGCCCGGGAGTTCCTTGACCTTGCTCATGGGGTGACCCCGTTCTTGAGGCCGAGTTCGCCGCTGCGACCCGAGGTGATCAGTTCGACGACCTGGGCGTGCGTCACGTCGGCGGTCTTGACCTGGGCGGCCATCCTGCCGAGGTAGAGCGCCGCGATCCGGTCGGAGACGGCGAACACGTCGTTCATGTTGTGCGAGATGAGGACGACCGCGAGGCCCGTGTCGGCCAGCCTGCGCACGAGTTCGAGCACCTGCGCCGTCTGGGCCACGCCGAGGGCCGCGGTGGGCTCGTCGAGGATGACGACCTTGCTGTTCCACAACACGGCCTTGGCGATCGCGACGGTCTGCCGCTGCCCGCCGGACAGGCTGGAGACCTGCTGCCTGATGGACTTCACCGTGCGCACGGACAGGCTGCTGAGCGTCTTCTCGGCCAGTTCCTCCATGCTGTCCTCGTCGAGCAGGAAGCCGTTCTTGCGTTCCCTGCCGAGGAACATGTTCTGGACGATGTCGAGGTTGTCGCACAGCGCCAGGTCCTGGTAGACGATCTCGATGCCGAGCTCGCCCGCGTCCCGGGGGGTGTGGACGGAGACCTGGCGGCCGTCGAAGAGGATCTGGCCGGAATCAATGGGGTAGATGCCGCCGATGCACTTGACCAGCGTCGACTTGCCGGCGCCGTTGTCGCCGACCAGCGCCGTGACCTCGCCGGGGTAGGCGGAGAACTCGACCTCGTGCAGCACCTTCACCGGACCGAAACTCTTGTCGATCCCGCGCACTTCGAGGAGGGGGGTCATGGGGCTCCCTAAAGAGGGGCGCGGCCTCGCGCCGGTGGCACCCGGCCGCGCCCGTCCATGCTATTGAATTCCGGCCTCAGTGCACTTCTTGGCGAAGTCGGCGGTGCAGAGCTCCTCCTTGGTGACGTAACCGTCGGCCACGACGTCCTTGACGTTGTCGAAGGTGATGGCCTGCGGCTCCAGCAGCTCGGAGGGCACGTCCTGGCTGGTCTCGGGGTCCTTGACGCTGGCGCTCGCCGTGGGCTTCTCGCCCTTGGCCAGCGCGACGGCGAGCTTGGCCCCGGCGTCGGCCTCCTTCTTGACCGCCTTGTAGACCGTCATGCACTGGTCGCCCGCCAGGATGTTCTGCAGGCCCTGGACCGTGGCGTCCTGGCCGGTGACCGGCACCTTGCCGTTGAGGTTCTGCTTCTTCAGCACGGTGATGGCGGCGTTGCCGAGGCCGTCGTTGGCGGCCAGCACGCCGGCGATCTTCGGCTGCTGGGTGAGCATCTGCTCGAAGATCGTCCCGGCCTGGGTGTTGTCCCAGTCGGGCACGGCCTGGTCGGGGCCCTTGACGTACTCGCCGGAGTCGAACTTGGGCTTGAGCACGCCGTCGTAGCCGTTCTTGAACAGGGTCGCGTTGTTGTCGGTCGGCGAGCCGTTCAGGTAGGCGACGATGGGCTTGTCGGCCTTCTTGTCGGCCAGGCATTTACTCAGGCCCTCGCCCTGGAGCGTGCCGACCTTGGTGTTGTCGAAGCTGACGTAGTAGGCGGCGCCGCCGCCCAGCGTCAGGCGGTCGTAGTCGATGGTGGCCACGCCCTGCGACTTGGCCTTCTCGATCACGGCCTTGCCGCTGCCGCTGTCCAGGTTGACGATCATCAGGACGGTGGCCCCGTTGGTGATCATCTGGTCGGCGATGGTCTGGAACGCCGTCTTGTCGTTCTGGGCGTTCTGGATGTCGTACTGGACGCCGGCGGCCTTGAACGCCTCTTCCAGGTACTTGCGGTCCGCCGTCTCCCAGCGCGCCGACGACTTGCTGTCCGGGAGGATGACGCCGATCTTGCCGGCCTTCGCGGGCTGCGTCGCCGAGGCGGAGGAGGTCGAGGTGGTGCCGGTCTGACCGCTTTCGCCCCCGCAGGCGGTGAGACCGAGGGCGAGCGTCGCCGCCGCGGCGGTCAGGCTGAGGATCCCCTTGCGCATGATGCAGGGTCCTTTCTTCCGGAGGGGCCCGGATGAATGTTGTTTGCGGCAACGTATTCCGCCACGGCCTGCTTTGGAAGACCCTTCCGTCGGGCAGTTTGTTGTTTCCGGTAACAATCCAGAAACACGGACTCGCGGCCCGATAGCGCAGAGTAACTATTTAGTTACTGTGTGTGACTATGGAGGCTCGTGAGGATGGAGGGGCCCTCGCAACGAAAGGACCCGACCATGCGCAACCGTGCCCGTCCGGCCGCGTTGACCCTGGCTCTCGCCTGCGCGACCGTCCCGCTGCTCGCGCCCGCGCCCGCCCTGGCGGCGACCGGCCAGGTCGTCGTCTTCCAGGCCGAGCTCGTGCACCTGGATGTCTACGACGACCCCAGCGGCTGCACCAGGCTGCCTCTGGCCGCGCACGTGCTGAGCAACCAGACCGACCGGCCCGTGCGCGTGCACGGCGACCCGTTCTGTCTCGGGCCGTCCGTCACGGTCCAGCCCGGCTACGGCAGCCACGTCCCGGCCGGGTCGGGGAGCTTCTCCGTCGCCTAAGCGATCGCCGTGCCGCGAGCGGCCCGCGGTGGCCGCTCGCTCAGCGGCGCGAGCGTACAGAAGGGGCGGAACCGCCCTGCAGCTAGACTGCCCGACCATGACCGAACTGGACGAGCAGGGACGCCCGGAACCGCCCCTCCTGGGCGACGAGGTCGAGACCCTTCTGGGCTTCCTCGACTTCCTGCGGGCCACCCTGGAGTGGAAGTGCTCCGGCCTCGACGCGGCGGGCCTCGACGCCACCACCGGCGCGTCCTCACTGACGCTCGGCGGCATGCTCAAGCACCTGGCCTACGTCGAGGACCACTGGTTCTCCCGCCGTCTGCACGGGAACGACCCGCACGCCCCCTGGGACACCGTCGACTGGACGGCCGACCCCGACTGGGACTGGCACTCCGCCGCCCACGACTCCCCCGACGAGCTGCGCGCGCTCTGGCGGGACGCGGTGGCCCGCTCGCGCGCCCTGACCGCCGAGGCGCTGGCCGCCGGCGGGCTCGACCAACCCGCCCGGCGCCCCTGGCCGGACGGCCGCCGCCCCCACCTGCGCTGGATCCTCGTCCACATGATCGAGGAGTACGCCCGGCACAACGGCCACGCCGACCTCATCCGCGAGTCCGTCGACGGGCAGACCGGCGAGTAACCCGGTGAGTAACCCGGCGGGTCAGGTGAGCAGGCTCTGCGCGATCAGGGCCAGCGCCGACGCGGTGGCCACGACCAGGACGGCCGTGCGCACCTTGCCGCCGTCCAGGTGGCGCCGCAGCGGCCGCGACGCCAGGAAGCCCAGGATCATCGGCACGATCAGGATCGCGCCCGTGGCCAGCGCGCGGCCGGGCAGGTGGCCGACCAACGCCAGGATGCCGATCGACTGCGCGGCGCTCAGGAAGAAGAACATCGCCAGGGTGGCCCGGATCTGCGGCCCCTTGGCATCTTGGTAGACCAGCGCCAGGGGCGGGCCGCCGATGCCCGTGGCGGTGCCGGTGATCCCGGACGCGAAGCCGGCGCCGGTGATCGTCGCGCCGTTGCGCACGACGCTGACCGTACGCGCGGTGAGCCCGACCGCCAGCAGCACCATCACCCCGACCAGCACCCCCAGCGCCTGGACGGAGACGTACACGACGATGACGGCGCCGACGGCGCTGCCGGGGACCCGGCCCAGCAGCGCGAACCCCAGCCCCCGCCAGTCCACCCTGCGCCACTCGGCGGCCAGCGTGAACAGCGGCAGCGTCATGTTGACCACCTGGATCGCGCCGGGCATCAGGCTGTGGTCGAGCATCGTCAGCACGGGCGCGGCCACCAGCCCCAGTCCGAACCCCACGCTTCCCTGAACGACCGCCCCCAGAAAAACCGCCACACTTCCGACAAGCAGCACCAATCCCGCATCGCTCACGCGCGAAAGTCAACCACCCTCACGCAGAGTCACCCCCGCTGGACAGCCCACCCACCGAACGGACGCGCCCCACGGGGCCGGGCTGGACGGCGGGAAGGCTCTCGGTGAAGCCTTATGCTGCTCACCGTGCACTCCCCCGCTCCGCGTGCCCTCGTCGTCCTCGTCGCCCTGTCGGTGCTGGCGGTCGTCCTCCAGGCCGGGCCCGTGGAGGCCGCCGCGGCGCCGAGGCTCGGCCGGTCGGCGTGCCCCGAGACGCCGATGAGCTCAGGCGGCATCCCCCGGAGCCGCGAATACCTCACAGCGATCATGAAATGCCTGGACAGGTCGTGGTCCGCCTATTTCAGGCGCACCGGCCGGACGTTCCGCAAGCCCGTCGTCCGCTACTACGACGAGCCGGTGCGCGAGGTGTGCGGGCTCGCCTGGCCCGCGCACGCGGCCGCCTTCTACTGCATCGGCCGCGACACCCTCGTCCTCCCGCTGACCGGCGGCTGGATCGAGGGCCGCACCGACCTCTACCCGTTCAAGGTCGCCGCCCACGAGTACGGCCACCACGTGCAGAGCCTCCTCGGCGTGCGCAAGGGCACGCAGAGCCGGCGCTACGAGCTCCAGGCCGACTGCCTGGCCGGCGCGTTCCTGGGCAGCGTGTGGCCGTCGCTGAGCCGTACCCGGCAGGACTGGACGGCGCTGCTCGACGCCACCAGGGCCGCCGGCGACGAAGGCGAGGAGCACACCCACGGCACGGGCGCCAACCGCGTGCGCTGGCTGGAGCGCGGCTACCGGGCGGTCTCGCCGGCGGCCTGCGACACCTGGTCGGCCCCCGCCTCGCGGGTCTCCTGACGGTCGAGGCGGCCCTGCATGCCGTCGAGGATGAGCCGCAGCCCGTCCTCGAACGAGCGTTCCCCCTGCGGGTCGCCCACCTCCGCCAGCCCGGCGGTCAGCCGGGGGTGGGCCCGCTGGAAGGCGGCCATGTCGGGCATGGCGCCGCCGGCGTCCGGGCGGGTCCGGTCGGCCTGTTCCTCCAGCACGAACCCGGCGACGTACACGCTCATCGCGAACAGCCCGCGGACGGCGTCGCCCACCGCGAACCCGGCCGACTCCAGGGCCGCCACCGACCGCTCCACCACCTCGAACAGCAGCGGTGACGGCCGGGTGCCGGCCACCAGCCGGGCGCCGTCGCGGTAGGAGTTGAGCATCGCCCGGTCGCGGTGGGCGTGGTCCCTCATCCACTCGCGCCAGGCGGCGGGCTCGGTGAGCGCGGGGCGGGCCATGTGGGCGGCGGTCATCGCCTCGGCCATCGCGTCGAGGAGCTCCTGCTTGTTCTTGAAGTGCCAGTAGAGCGCGGGCGCCTGGACGCCCAGCTCGCCCGCGAGCCGCCGCAGCGTGAGCCCGTCGAGCCCGGTCTCCTGCAGCAGCCGCAGCGCCGCGGCCAGGATGGTGCCCTTCTCAAGTGCCACGGTTGACAGCTTAACAACGTTCAATGCATCCTTAACGCTGTTAGATTTAACGCCGTTAAGGAGCCTCGCGATGATCCACGCGGAGGGTTTGCGGAAGCGGTACGCGGCCACGGAGGCGCTCAGGGGCATCGACCTCGACGTCCCGGCCGGCACGGTGTGCGGGCTGCTCGGCCCCAACGGAGCAGGCAAGACGACGACCGTGCGCATCCTGGCCACCCTGCTCCAACCGGACGGCGGCCGGGCCGCGGTCGCCGGGCTCGACGTGGTGCGCGACGCGGCCCGGCTGCGCTTCCGCATCGGCCTGGCCGGTCAGCACGCCGCCGTGGACGAGCTGCTGACCGGCCGGCGCAACCTGGAGCTGTTCGGCCGCCTCTACCACCTGCCCAGGGCGCGGGCCAGGAGCAGGGCCGATGAGCTGCTGGAGCGGTTCGGGCTGGCCGCGGCCGGGCGGCGGCTGGTCAGGACGTACTCGGGCGGCATGCGGCGGCGGCTCGACCTGGCCGCGAGCCTGATCGTCGCGCCGCCCGTGCTGTTCATGGACGAGCCGACCGCGGGGCTCGACCCGCGCAGCCGCCGCGAGCTCTGGGACGCGCTGCGCGACCTGGTCCGCGAGGGCACCACGCTGCTGCTCACCACCCAGTACCTCGACGAGGCCGACCACCTGGCGGACCAGGTCGTGGTGCTGCGCGAGGGGCGGGTCGCGGCGGCGGGCTCCCCCGGCGCGCTCAAGAAGCAGGTCGGCGGCGACCGCGTGCAGATCGTCTTCCACGACCCCGGCGACGCGGCCGCGGCCCTCCGCACGCTCGGGACCGCGTCCAACCTCGCCTGCGAGCCGGGCGGGACCCGGGTGACCCTGCCGGCGCCCGACGGCGCACAGTCGCTGGTCCGCGTCGCCCGCGCCCTCGACGTGGCCGGGATCGCCGTCGAGGACCTGGCGCTGCGCCGTCCGACGCTCGACGAGGTCTTCCTCCACCTGACCGCATGACAGGAGCCACGAGCATGAACCTGCGCTGGACCGTCACCGACTCCCTGACCATCGCGGGCCGCACGTACTCGCGGTGGAAGGCCCAACCCGGGGAGATCGCCGGGTTCCTGGTGTTCCCCATCATCATGACCGTGCTGTTCGGGTACGTCTTCGGCAGCGCGATCACCCTGCCCGGCGGCGGCGACTACCGCAGCTTCCTGATGCCGGGCATCTTCATGCAGGTCATGGCCATGACGGCGACCGCGGCCGCCACGGCGGTGGCCGAGGACATGGAACGCGGGATCATCGACAGGTTCCGCGCGCAGCCCATCGCCCGCAGTGCCGTGCTCATCGGGCGCAGCGTGGCCGACCTGTCGATGCACCTGATGTCGCTGGCCGCCATGGTCGCGGCGGCCGTGCTGCTGGCCGGCTGGCGTGCGCACGGCTCCCCGGGCGAGACGGCGGCGGCGTTCGGGCTGCTGGCGCTGTTCGGCCTGGCGATGATCTGGGTGGGCACCTGCATCGGCCTGTACGTGCGCAGCGGCGCGCAGGCCGACGCGGCCACGTTCGGCTGGCTGTTCCCGATGACCTTCCTGGCCAATACGTTCGTGCCGACCGAGGGCCTGCCCGCCTGGCTGCGGCCGGTCGCCGACTGGAACCCGATGAGCGCGACCGTGGCCGCCGCCCGCCGCCTGTTCGGCAACCCCACCTCGGCGGGGTCGGTCTGGCCGCTGCAACATCCGGTCGCGGCGAGCCTGCTGTGGTCGGTGGCGCTCATCGCCGTCTTCGCCCCGCTGGCGACCCACCGTTACCGCACGTCCAGCCGGTGAGACCCCGCTGAACGGCGGAGAGCCGCCCGGCGGAGGGTGTTCCGCCGGGCGGCTCTCACGGGTCGGGTGAAACCCCCGATGCGGGCGCGTGAGGATCCGCGCCCCGTCCCCGGCCCGCGTCCGGCTCTTGACCGGGCGCGGGCGCGGGAAGTTCTACTTGGCCAGCAGCGAGCGCAGGACGTACTGCATGATGCCGCCGTGCCGGTAGTAGTCGGCCTCGCCGGGCGTGTCGATGCGGACGACCGCGTCGAACTCGACGTCGCCGGCCTTGACGTGCACGGTGGACGGGATGCCGCCGCCGTTGAGCGCCTCGACGCCGGTGATGTCGAACGTCTCCTCGCCGGTCAGCCCGAGCGAGGCCGCCGTGGCGCCCTCGGGGAACTGCAGCGGGAGCACGCCCATGCCGATCAGGTTGGAGCGGTGGATGCGCTCGTAGGACTCGGCGATCACGGCGCGCACGCCGAGCAGCGCGGTGCCCTTGGCCGCCCAGTCGCGCGAGGAGCCCGAGCCGTACTCCTTGCCCGCCAGCACCACCAGCGGCGTGCCGGCCTCGGCGTAGTTGACCGAGGCGTCGTAGATGAACGACACCGGGCCGTCGGGCTGGGTGAAGTCGCGGGTGTAGCCGCCCTCGGTGCCCGGCGCGATCTGGTTGCGCAGGCGGATGTTGGCGAACGTGCCGCGGATCATCACCTCGTGGTTGCCGCGCCGCGAGCCGTAGGAGTTGAAGTCGCGCACCTCGACGCCGTTGGCCTGGAGGTACTGGGCCGCGGGGGTGCCGACCTTGATCGAGCCGGCCGGGGAGATGTGGTCGGTGGTGACCGAGTCGCCGACCTTGACCAGCACGCGGGCGCCCGAGATGTCGGTCACCGGCTCCGGCTTCTCCGGCATGCCCTCGAAGTAGGGCGCCTTGCGCACGTACGTGGAGGACGGGTCCCACTCGAAGGTGTCGCCGGTCGGGATCGGCAGCGACCGCCAGTGGTCGTCGCCCTTGAACACGTCGGCGTAGTCGCGCTCGAACATGTCGCGGCCGATCGAGGAGTTGACCACCGCGGCGATCTCCTCCGGCGCGGGCCAGATGTCGCGCAGGAACACCGGCTGCCCGTCGGAGCCGAGGCCGAGCGGCTCGTTGTCGAGGTCGATGTCCATCGTGCCGGCCAGCGCGTACGCCACCACGAGCGGCGGCGAGGCCAGGTAGTTCATCTTGACGTCGGGGTTGATGCGACCCTCGAAGTTCCGGTTGCCGGACAGGACCGCGGTGACCGCGAGGTCGTTGGCCTGGATGGCGTCGGAGATCTCGGTGGGCAGCGGGCCCGAGTTGCCGATGCAGGTGGTGCAGCCGTAGCCGACCAGGTTGAAGCCGATCTTGTCGAGGTACGGCTGCAGCCCGGAGCGCTCGAAGTAGCCGGTGACGACCTGCGAACCCGGGGCCAGCGAGGTCTTGACCCACGGCTTGCGGGTCAGGCCCTTCTCGACGGCGTTGCGGGCCAGCAGCGCCGCGCCGAGCATGACGTACGGGTTGGAGGTGTTGGTGCACGAGGTGATCGCGGCGATCGACACGATGCCGTGGTCGATCTCGAACGACGTGCCGTCGGCCAGCGTGACCGGGACCGGCTTGTGCGGCCGGCCGCCGTCGGCGCGGGCGTTGGAGGCGGGCGCGTCGGAGGCCGGGAAGGACTCCTCGCCCTCCTCGTCGACGCCGTCGGCCACGTAGTTCTGGACGTCGCGGCGCCAGGCGTCCTTGGCCGCCGACAGCTCGATGCGGTCCTGAGGACGCTTGGGGCCCGCGATCGACGGGACGACCGTGCCGAGGTCGAGCTCGATGTACTCGGAGAAGACCGGCTCGGGGCCCTGCGGGTCGAGCCAGAGGCCCTGGGCCTTGGCGTACGCCTCGACCAGCGCGATCTGCTCCTCGGAGCGGCCGGTCAGGCGCAGGTAGTCGACGGTCTGGCCGTCGATCGGGAAGATCGCGCAGGTGGAGCCGAACTCGGGGCTCATGTTGCCGATCGTGGCCCGGTCGGCCAGCGGCACGGAGGAGACGCCCTCGCCGTAGAACTCGACGAACTTGCCGACCACGCCGTGCTTGCGCAGGATCTCGGTGATCGTCAGGACCAGGTCGGTGGCGGTGGCGCCGGCGGGCAGCTTGCCGCTGAGCTTGAAGCCGACCACGCGCGGGATCAGCATGGAGATCGGCTGGCCGAGCATGGCGGCCTCGGCCTCGATGCCGCCGACGCCCCAGCCCAGCACGCCGATGCCGTTCTCCATCGTGGTGTGGGAGTCGGTGCCGACGCAGGTGTCGGGGTAGGCCTTGCCGTCGCGGATCATGACCACGCGGGCCAGGTGCTCGATGTTGACCTGGTGGACGATGCCGGTGCCGGGCGGCACGACCTTGAACTCGTCGAAGGCCGTCTGGCCCCAGCGCAGGAACTGGTAGCGCTCGCGGTTGCGCTCGTACTCGCGCTCGACGTTGCGCTGGAAGGCGTCGGGGTGGCCGAAGTAGTCGACGATGACGGAGTGGTCGATGACCATCTCGGCGGGCGCCAGCGGGTTGATCCTGGCGGCGTCGCCGCCCAGGTCGCGCACGGCCTCGCGCATGGTGGCCAGGTCGACCACGCAGGGGACGCCGGTGAAGTCCTGCATGATGACGCGGGCCGGGGTGAACTGGATCTCCACGCTGGGCGTCGCGGCCGGGTCCCAGCCGCCGAGCGCCCGGATGTGGTCGGCGGTGATGTTGGCGCCGTCCTCGGTGCGGAGGAGGTTCTCCAGCAGGATCTTCAGGCTGTACGGGAGGCGTGCGGCGCCCTCGACGGCGTCAAGCCGGAAAATCTCGTACGACGCGTCGCCGACGCGTAGCGTGTCACGGCTGCCGAAGCTGTTCGCGGACACGGTGATTCGCCTCCTCCATCAGACAATTGCTCAGTTGAATCCTGCCGCACCCACGGAACGACACGTACGTTAGGTGAACCTAACCTGCGGGGCTCGCGACGGATGTCTCGACGTCAAGATATTACTACGGTATCTCGACATCAAGTTAAAGCGGGGCGAGCCGCCAAAAGAGCAGGCCGATGATGGCGACGGAGAGGATCGGCGCGAGGATCTTCTGCTCGAACTTCTTGCCGGTCTTGATGCCGATCTTCCACGGCAGCACGAACTTGGCGCCGAGCGGCCAGAGCACCGGGCAGCCCCGTTCCGTCATGCAGTCGCCCACGACGTGGATCAGGCAGCCGACCCCCACGGCCAGCCCGAGCCAGGCGTAGCCGACGTTCAGGGAGAGGAACACGGCGTAGAGCCCGGCCGTCAGGCCGATGTTGATCATGATGGACCCGGCCTTGTTGCCCGGGATGCCGATGCCGATCGCCCGCAGGGCCAGCCCGATCATCAGCACGACCGTGATGTCACGGGCGATCGGATAGCTGTTGACCAGCCAGTGGACGCCGAACCCGAGCGCCGCCGCGAAGGCCAGCGAGTGCGTCATGCCGCGGTGGCCGCCGCTGATCCAGGACACGAACTTGCTGAGCAGCCAGGTGACCGGGCCGAAGGTCTGGGCGATGGTCGCGCTGGGATGGTCGAGGTCGGGCAGCATGGCCGCGCCCGCGCAGACCAGGGCGCCGGCGATCAGCTCGGCCGGGCCGAGCGCGCCGGCCATGATGCCGGTCTCGATGAACCGGGAGCTCTCGTTCAGCAACGGGAGTGCGGCGAGCGGCGGCGCCAGCGCCAGCCACGCGATCGCCCCGGTCATCGCGTGCGTGTGCCCCATCATGATCGGGACTGTATTGCAAAGAACCGCTTTACGCGGAGATCCCGGCCGCCAGGTTCTCCTGACGCTGGAACGGTCCGCCCGAAAACACCCGCAAACGCAGACGAGGTCGTCTCCGCGGCGACAGCACCCCCCAGCCCTGCCGACGCGGAACGACCTCGTCTGCTCTGTTCAACGGCGGACATCCCAAGACTGTTCCCCAATTCCGCAACTTTTTCGTGATCTGGCTCACTCTGTGCCCGGCCTTGCCAACGAAACAGTAGCGATATATCTTTGACGCATCGAGAACAGATCGCGATATAGGGAGAAAGAGAATGAGTTACGCACACGCAGCGGGCGGCCAGTGGTTCGGCCCGCGGGAGAACCTGCGCGCGGCCCGCGAGAAGCTGAGGGCCATCGCCGACGCGTTCGAGCAGATGGGCGGCCCGCACCACCATCACCGGGGCGGCGGCGGGCCGGGCGAGCGCCGGCAACGCGGCCGGCGCGGCGGGCCGGGCGGACCGTTCCCGTTCGACTTCGGCCGCGGCGGCCCCTTCGGCCCGGGCGGGCCCTGGGGCGGGCACCACGGCTGGGGCGGCGGCCGGGGCCGTAAGGCCAAGCGGGGCGACGTCCGCGCCGCGATCCTGGCCCTGCTCGCCGAGGAGCCGCGCAACGGCTACCAGATCATCCAGGAGATCGCCGAGCGCAGCGAGGGCGGCTGGAAGCCCAGCCCCGGCGCCGTCTACCCGGCGTTGCAGCAGCTCACCGACGAGGGGCTGGTGATCTCGGAGGAGAACGAGGGCCGCAAGACCTTCCGCCTCACCGACGAGGGCCGCGCCTACATCGACGCCCACGCCGACGAGGTCCGCGCCCCCTGGGACGAGATGCGTCCGGACATCGACGACAACACCGCCGATCTCTGGCACATCGCCCGACAGTCGGCATTCGCCATGATGCAGGTTCTCCAGACCGGAAACGACGCACAAATCCGCGAAGCGCGTAAGACTCTGGTTGAGACCCGGCGCAAGCTCTACCAGATCCTGGCCGACGGCGAACCGGGCGAGGAGTAACCAGGTGACCGGCTCCGCAGCGACAGGCCGGTTCGGGGAGAGCGAGGAACCAGTCATGGACCACAACGATCTCCGCATCGGCGACGCCGAGCGCGAGCAGACGATGGCGGCCCTGCGCGAGCACTTCGCCCAGGGCCGCCTGACCCACGAAGAGCTCGACGAACGCCTCGACCGGACGCTGGCCGCCAAGACGGTCCGCGACCTGTCCCAGGTGACGGCCGACCTGCCCGGCTCGTCCCCCGCCTACGCCCAGCCCCAGCAGCTGCCCCAGTTCGACCGGGACGCCTGGCGCCAGGCGATGAGGGCGCACCGCCACCAGATGCAGACCATGCGCCACGCGCAGGCCGGCCGTCCCTGGCACGACCATTCCCGCCGTCACTGGCGCGGCCACCGCGGTCCCGGCCTCCTGCCCCTCCTGGTCGTCTTCGGGGTGCTGGGGCTGGTCTTCGGGTTCGGCCTCTTCAAGATCCTGCTGGCGGTCTTCCTGGTGGCCACCGTGTTCAACCTGGTGCACCGCCGCTTTCACTACCGCGGGTGACCTTCACGTCCCTTCGTGACGTTGGGCCTTGACCAGAATCAACTGACATTTCATGATCTGGCGGGCGGATCTGACCGAACGAAGGGGCGTCGTATGACCGAGCCGGGTTCCGTGGTGGCCGTCACGAATCCGTTCGCCGCGGTGGGCGGCGCCGACGCACTCGTCCTGGACGCGCCCGGCTACCTGGCGGCCTTCGAGCGCGACCACGCGGACTGCGTCGTCCCGCTGTGGAAGCTGGAGCGCGCCCAGAGCTTCTACGAGCCGGACGTGGCGAGCTGGCGGGCCATGATGGACGGCGACTGGGCCGGCTCGCTCTCGCTGGCCGAGCAGATGGCGCCGCTGGTGGCCGGCTACTTCCACCACCGGATGCCGGTGCGCCGGGTGCGCGTGGTGGAGTTCCCCGTCAGCGCGTACCTGCAATGGGAGATGCACCTGCTGGACATGCGGGCCAGGGCGGGCTCCCCCTGCCGGGTGGTGCCCGCGGCGCGCGTGGCCGCCCTCGAACCGGTGCCCGAGCTGGTGATCTTCTCCCCCGACCTGATGTACGAGGTCCTCTACGACGAGTACGGCGGCGGCCGCGGCGGCCGGCGCATCACCGATCCCGGCGTGATCGGCCCCTGCCTGCGGGCGGTCCGGCAGTTGTTCGCCGAGGGCGAGGACGTGCGCGACTTCCACCGGCGGGAGATCGTGCCGCTGCCGCCGCCGTCGGTCACCGACGAGATGCGGGCCGCGGTGCCCCCGTACGCCCACCGGACGGAGGAGTTCCGGGTCTGAGCGCGCCTGGGATTCCGGCCCGCGGCTGGAACGGGCCACGACGCATCTACTGACACTTTGGTTTACCCGGACATCAAGGGAATTTCGCAAATTTCGTGACACGGGGGTTGCGGTCCTACCAGAATGCGGTGCGATCCAGCGTCCATCGCAACTGGAGGAAGCCCCCATGCGCAGACCCCTAGGGGTACTCGCCGGCCTGGTGAGCCTGGCTGCACTCGGCACGCCGACCCCGGCGGACGCCGCGACGGCAGCCGCGGCCGGCGGCGAGGCCGCCGGCCGCTGCCGGGTCACCGTGGCCACGCCTCGCGTCAACGACACCGCTCAGATCGTCTCCTCCGCCGCCCGTCAGGGCTGCCGTACGGACGCGCTGCTGCGCGTGCGGCTCAAGCGCGCCGTCCC
This sequence comes from Nonomuraea sp. NPDC001831, assembly GCF_042892035.1. NCBI lineage: Bacteria > Bacillati > Actinomycetota > Actinomycetes > Streptosporangiales > Streptosporangiaceae > Nonomuraea > Nonomuraea sp. NPDC001831. Next base: position 124,399 of record NZ_JBIATU010000016.1, read on the forward strand.
GGGCGCCGACCCCGTCGTCAAGAGCGGCGCCACCCGGTCCGGCAGCGTCGCGCTCACCCTCCCCTGCGCGCCCGGCGTCTACTACGCGGTCGCCACCGACCACCGGGGCCGCGGCGCGACGTCCAGGGCGGTCCGGCTGACCTGCGCCCCGGCCTCGACGCCCACGGCGACCCCCAGGCCCACCCCGACGGCCACCGGCACCCCGGCTCCCCAGCCGACCGCGACCGGCCCCGCCGGCACGGTGGGCACCGCCGAGGAGAACGAGGTCCTGCGCCTGGTCAACGCCGAACGCGCCAAGGGCGGCTGCCGCCCGCTCAAGCACGACGCCCAGCTGCGCGCCGCGGCGTACGGCCACTCCGCCGACATGGCCGCCAAGGGCTACTTCGACCACACCTCGCAGGACGGCCGCAGCTTCATGGACCGCATCAGGGCGGCCGGCTTCACCGGCGGGACCGCCTTCGCCGAGAACATCGCCAAGGGCCAGGCCACCCCGGCCGCCGTGATGAACTCCTGGATGAACAGCTCGGGCCACCGGGCCAACATCATGAACTGCCGGTACACGGTGATCGGCGTGGGCGCGGCCAGGAAGGGCCAGGGTCCCCTCCACTGGACGCAGGACTTCGCGGCCAGGTAGCCCTCGGCGGGTGCCCCGCGCCGCGCGGGGCACCCACGGGTCAGACACGGGTCAGACACGGGTCAGACACGGGTCAGACACGGGTCAGCAGGACGTTCCCGTCGCCGGCCTTCCTGACCACGATGACCGCGTACAGCCCGGTCACCTTCGGATCGCTGATGGTCAGGCGTTCCATCTTGTTCGGGCCGCCGCTCGCGGACTTGCGGGCGGCGGAACGCGGCAGGCCCCACGCGGCGGAGTCGGGCGCCATCACGAAGAGGTCGAGGTCCTGCCCGTTGCGCGGCACGACCGTGAGCGTGGCGGGCACGCCCTTCTCGATCCACGTCGTCCGCACCTCGGCCAGCCGGCCGGCGGCGATGGGGAACTCCTGCGGCGTCCCGGCCTCCAGGTTGCCCGCGGGCGCCTCGGTCACCTCCATCGCGTATTCCTCGTAGTCGGCGTCGGAACTGACCGAGTTGACGAACCAGTTGCGGGTGGCGGAGCTGGGCTGCACGGCGACGAAGTCCGCGCTGGTGGCGGTCCAGTCGGCGCTCCTGACGGCGTCGCCGCCGGCGTTGGGCGTCGTGGCCAGGTCCACGTCCGCGCCGTCCGGTCCGGTGACGGCGGCGATCACGTGCCACCTGTCCGGGGTGGTCATGAAGGCCGTCTGGAGCGGGACGTTGGCGGGCCACCGCACCGGATGCCGGTCGGCCAGGTTCTCGACGTGGCTCGTGCTGATGGCGTTCTGGAACAGCGCGCCCTGCGTGAGGTCGTAGTGCTGGGCGCCGAACGTGCTCAGGAAGTGGTCGAGGTCCTGGGCGGGCCCCTTCTTGAACTCGGCCACGACGCCCTCGGGGCCGATGCCGCCGATGTCCCAGTACTTCTCGTCGCGCGTCCCGGAGTCGGCCAGGTCGAGGAGCACGCCGGCGACGCGGCCCTCGGTCTTGGCCGCCTCCGCGCCGGTCGGCCAGCCCTCGCTGAACCAGCGCGGGCTCTCCAGGTCGATCGCGGAGGTCGGCCACCGGTAGTGCGTGTCGTCGTAGGTCTGGACGGCGACCCAGTCGGCCCACCCCTCGATCCAGGCGCAGGTCGGGTTGATCATCGGCGCCCACATGAAGTGCTGTCCGCAGGCGCCGCCGGTCGACGGCCGCACGCCGGTGTAGTCCATGATGAAGTGCCCCAGCTCGTGGGGAAGCGTCATCTTCTCCAGCGGTATCGAGGCGTCCAGGTTGATCTGGAAGCGGCCCAGGCAGTCGGGGCCGGCACCCGGGCAGTAGTACGACGTGGGCAGCACCTTGTCCGGCCGCCAGATGATGGTCACCGACTGGCAGTTCTGCTCGCCCGGCTTCCAGCAGTCGTCGGCCGGGTCGTTCAGCCAGCCGGTGTAGGCCTTCCAGGTGTCGTAGGCGGCCGAGTGCAGGCGGAACGCCCCCTCCATCGGGTCGCCGGCCACGCTGCGATAGTCGATGACGGTGGCCGACGTGCCGGGAGGGACGTCCTGAGTGACCGGACCGGCGTCGGTGTAGACGTCGCCGGACTTCTCCGAGAAGCGCACGGACCAGTAATTGCTGATCGGGCTGACCTCGATGTTGACGTCCTGGCCCGTGCCGTCCTCCTCGGTGCCGGGGAAGCACACCTGGTAGCCGCCGGTGGCGTCGGTCTCGGCCCAGCCGAGACTCTGCCGACCCTTCGTGTCGGTGTCGAACGCGTCCACCTCGGCCATGGGCACGCCGCCGATGGTTCCGTCCGTCCTGACGTAGGTGACGCGCCCCTGCACGCACGTGTCGAAGGCCGCCACCGCCCTCGCGGACCTCTCCGTACGGCGCCCGCGGCCCTCGCGCGGCATGCCGAACACCGACGACCGCTCGCCCACGGTGACGTAGGCGAGCCCGTCGGACGAGGGCCCCGGACGCCCGTCGCGGGCCTGGACGCGTACGGAGGCGGGCCCGGCCCTGACCGCCGTGACGACGCCCTCATACCGGACCGTCCGGCCCGCGTGGGCCCGCCAGGTCCGGGTGGCCCGGTCCACCGGGCTGCGGCCGATCGTCGCGGCGGCGCGGTCGAGCCCGGCGGGCGGGGTCGCCCACTTCAGGGTGTCCGGCAGCTCGATGATCGTGGTCGCGTCGGATATGTCCTGCTTCGGGGTCACCTCGACCGTGAGCTTCGCGCTCTGCCCCACGGCGGGGGCGCGGTCGAGCGAGACATTGACGGTGAAACAGTCCCCCGGGACGCAGGACGGCTGTCCCGGGGCGGCGGCCTGGGCCGGGGCCGTGGTGAGTCCCACGGCCGCCAGCACCCCCGCCAAGGTGGTCGCCATCAGTCGGCGTGACATCGGCATGTCTCCTGATCAGCCCGCGCAGGCCACGGGCGAGTCGAAGTGGCCAGGTGAGGTGGGATAGGGCGAACCGCTGTCGCCCGAGGCCGGGACGGCCACCTCCCGCGAACCCGACGGGTCGCCCGCGCTGCGGCCCGCGCCCGCGCCCCAGGCCACCTTGGCCAGGAAGTCGAGCATCGCCGGGGAGTGCTGGCGGACGATGTTGTGTCCGCCGTTGGCCGGGCCGCAGTGGGTGTAGAGGTTGAAGCCGCCGTTCCAGTCGATCATCTTGTCGCCCGGGTTGGGCCCGTTGGCCGTGCGGTCGCCCTGCAGGACGTCGCGGTCGGCGCCGCCGTACTGCCAGTCCACGCCCTGGTGGTGCTGGTCGTCGGCGGTGGCGGCGTTGTCCTTGTCGGTCATGCGGAACCACGCGCACGGGTCCACCACCGTGGTCAGCTCGCCTTCGGGCATCTTGCCGGGGGCGCACGAGCCGGGGTAGGAGCCGCGCGGGTTGTAGTCGAGCAGGTCCGCGCCGGCCCCGCCGAAGACGTGGTCGACGAAGCGGTCGCCGGCGCCGCGGGCGGCCGGGTCGAACACGCCGCCCGACAGGCAGTCCGCGGTGGCCGCGTCCAGGGCCGGGTCGCAGCCCTTTCCGCCCCACAGCAGGTCGTCGCCGTCGCCGCCGAACACCTCGTCGCCGCCGCTGTCGCCGTTGACCAGGTCGTCGCCGGCGCCGCCGTGCATGCTGTCGCGTCCGGGGCCGCCGCGCATGCGGTCCGCCCCGCCCTTGGCGAAACCGTCGTGCGGCATGGCGGCGGCCGTCCAGGTGTCGCCGTCGGTGTCGTGCAGCAGGTCGGTGCGGCGGTCGTAGGTGCCGGCCTGGAAGCCCTTGTAGGTCTCCTTCGGCGGGGCGTTGAGGCTGACGGTGAAGCCGAGCCGCTGGGCGTCGGAGGCGTCGATGCGCTCGTTCAGCACGCCGCCGCGGTCGCCGAGCATGGCGTCCTCGCCCGCGCCGCCGTCCAGGTCGTCGTCGCCCAGCTCGCCGAACAGGTCGTCGTCGCCCTGGCCGCCGTGCAGGGTGTCGTCGCCGTCCTGGCCCCACAGCGCGTCGTCGCCGTCGTCGCCGTACAGGTGGTCGGCGCCGTAGGAGCCGGCCGGCTCGCAGGTGGCCTGGGCCTGGGTGCAGAACCGGGTCGAGTCGCCCGGCAGGGCCGGGTCGTGGCTGCGTACGCGGGTCGCGTCCGCGGGCGCCTGGCCCGCCGGGTAGCGCTCGGTGTAGACCTTCTCGGCGTTGCCCGTCACGGTGCGGACGAGCGAGCCGTTGTCACCGAGCAGGACGTCGGCGCCGCCGTTGCCCTCGATCGCGTCGGCCGCGTCGGGGGCGGCCTGCTTGGCCGAGCCGCCGATCAGGTCGTCCTGACCGGGGGCGCCGTCGCCCTCCAGGTCGGCGGGGCCACTGGCGTCGCCCCTCCAGCCGGGGTCGGTGAGCGGTTGCGTGGTGGTGTGGGCGGACTCGGCCGTCAGCGGCAGGTCGCCGCGGATCTGGTCCTTGCCGTCACCGCCCTCGGCGTAGTCGCCGTGGCCGCCGCCGGACAGCTGGTCATCACCGCCCTGCCCCCACAGCACGTCCACCCCTGCCCCACCCGATATGCGATCCCCACCCGAGCCGTCGCTCAGGAGGGTGACCGCGCGCGGGGTCATCGGGGCGCCCGCCGAGCCGATGCGGACGGTGGCCCTGGCCGGGGTGCCGGTCAGCGTCACCACGGCGTTGTCGCCGGCCACGACGTCGTCGCCGGGGCCGCCGTGGAGCGCGTCGGCGGCGTCGTCGATCGTGGTGTGGCTGCCGCCGACCAGGTCGTCGTCGCCCTGGTCGCCCTCGACCCAGTCCACGCCCGCGCTGCCCTCGGCGTAGTCGTCGCCCTCCTGGCCGCGCAGCCGGTCGGGGCCGCCCTGGCCGAAGATCGCGTCGTTGCCCGCGCCGCCGTCGGCCACGTCCGGGCCGAAGCCGCCCGCGAGCAGCTTCACCTGGTGCGCGGCCGTCTGCCCCGTCCGCACGGCGACCGAGGTCGCCGACGCGCCTTCCGCGGCTGACGTGTCTTCCTTGGCCGACGGGCTTTCCGTCGCGGATGTGCCCTCCTTGGCCGACGGGCTTTCCGTCGCCGACGGGCTCTCCGTGGTTGACGGGCCCTGCTTGGCTGACGTGCCTGCCTTGGTGGAGGTCAGGGTGGCGTTGTCGGCGGCGATCACGTCCGGGCCGTCGCCGCCCAGCAGCGTGTCGCCGCCGTCCGGGTACGCGCCCGAAGCGCCGCCCACCAGTTCGTCCTCGCCCGCCTCGCCGTACACCTCGTCGCCGCCGACGCCGCCCTCCAGGTGGTCGTCGCCCGCGTCGCCGTGCACCTCGTCGGCGCCGATCCCGCCGTGCGCCCGGTCGGCGCCGTCGCCGCCGTGGATCACGTCCGGGCCGCCGGCCTCCTCCGGGGTGCCGTCGAGGTCGAACGGGCCGTCGGCGCCGCCGTTGTCGCCGATCAGCGTGTCCGCCCCGGCGTCGCCGTACAGGAAGTCGCCCTTGTCGTCCTTGCCCGCCGTACGGGTGCCGCCGACGACCAGGTCGTCGCCGTCGCCGCCGAACGCGCGGTCCTGCCCGGACTCGCCCACGACGGTGTCGTCGTGCGCGCCGCCGTACAGGGTGTCGTCGCCGGAGCCGCCGGTCACCTCGTCGGCGCCGTCGTCGCCGAGCGCCGTGTCGTCGCCCGAGCCGCCCGAGACCCGGTCGTCGCCCGAGCCGCCGGACAGGCGGTCGTCGCCGCGTTCGCCGCAGACCACGTCCTGGCCGCCGCCGGCCTCGACCCGGTCGGCGCCGCCGCCGGCCGACACGGTCTCCTTGCCCGCGCCGCCGATGATCAGGTCCCGGCCGTCGGCGGCGCCGTCGTGCTCCTCGCACGGCTCGTCCCGCCGGCGGTCGCCGAAGACGGTAGCGCCGCCGTCGCCGCCGATGACGTGGTCGTTCCCGTCGCCGCCGGACAGCTCCTTGGCCGAGGGCTGGACGCCCGCGGGCAGCGGCAGGTGACGCACCTGCCTGGCCGGGCCGAAGTCGTCGCGGCCCTGGGCCTCGCCGACGTCGGACGGCTCGGCGATCACCCAGTCGTCGCCGGGGCCGCCGGAGATGTCGTCCTTGCCGTGGCCGCCCGCGAGCACGTCGTCCCCGCCACCGCCGATGATCTGCACGGCCTCGCCGGGGGCCGAGTGGCCGGCGACCAGGTCCACGCCCTGACCGCCGTACACCTTGTCGGCGCCCGCGCCGGTGTCGACGTAGTTCGGCCCGGAGTCGGCGGGTCCCGACTCGTCGCGGCCGATCTCCTCGCGCGGCCCGGTGTAGATCTCGTCGGCCGCCGAGCCGCCGGTCAGGGTGTCGGCGCCGGGGCCGCCGACCAGCAGGCTCGGCTGCGCGCGGAACCGCGGCGAGGGGTCGGTGGCGGCCAGCGGGCTGTCGGAGGCGACGGCGATGGTGTCGTTCCCGCCGTTGCCGTACAGCCGGTTCGCGCCGAGACCGGCCGCGATGCGGTCGCCGCCGTCGGCCGGGCCGTCGTCCGGCGCGCCGGGCAGGTCGTCGCCGGTCCAGTCGGCCACGTCGACGTCGCCGACCTTGCGGGTGGCGGGGGTCAGGCGGCCGTCGCCGGCCACCCAGCCGCCCGCGCCGCCCATGGTGACGTAGTCGTCGCCGGGGCCGCCGGCCACGATCGCGGCGGGCCCGTCGTACTGGTCGCCGCTGGTGATCTGGTCGTCGCCCTTGCCGCCGTCGATCACGTTGCGGCCGGCGCCGGCCAGGATCAGGTCGTCGCCGTCGCCGCCGAAGGCCACCACCGTCCGGTCGAACGGGTGAGCTCCGGCGGCGTCGTCGCCGTACCCCTGGAAGACCAGCCGCAGCGCGCCCTTCGCGCCCCGGCCGTCGGCCAGCACCCGCGTCAGGCCGGACGCGCGGTGCTCCTCGCGCACGCCCAGCGCGCTGACCACGAAGCCCTCGTCGCCGGGGAGCTGGCTGACGGTCCACTGCTCGGCGTCGTCGCCCGGCTTGGCGGTGCTGCCGCCTCTGGCCTTGCGCATCGCGCCGACGTGCAGCACCAGGGCGTCGCCCGCCTCGGTCGCGAGCTTCGGCGGGTCCTCGTCGCACTTGGGCCGGACCGAGAAGTCGAGCAGCTTGGCCTCGACGATGGTCCAGTCGAACCGCTTCTTGAAGATCGAGATGCCCACCTCGACCCACGCCTTCAGATAGACCTTCAGCTCGCCGTCCAGGGAGAACAGGCACAGCGGGTTGCGCAGCAGGACGTCGGCGAACTCGAAGAACCTGAACTTGCCGTCGTTGGTGGGGTCGAGCCAGTTCATGGCGACGGTGAGGAAGATGCCGCCGCTCACGCCCGCCTTGACCAGCACCACGTCGACCGCCGCGCCCGCCTCCAGCCGCCCGGTCAGGGAGATCGCCGGCAGCGGTCTGCCCTGGTCGTCGGTGGTCTTCAGGTAGAGGCTGTCGAGGACCTGGAGGTCGACCTTGCCCTGCTCGATCGCCTTGCGGATGCCGTAGGTGTCGAAGCCCGCCCTGATCTGGGCCTCGACCCCGGCGGTGCCGGAGATGACGACCATGATCGGCGGCGGCGACCAGACCGGGCCGAAGGACTGGCTGTAGGAGAAGCCGAGGCGCAGCGGCCCGGAGTCGAACGCGACCAGCTCCACGTCCTTGCCCATCAGCAGGCTGAAGATCGACCGCCCGGCGTTCTGCAGCACGGGGAAGCTGAAGCCCGCCTTCGCGGAGTGCTCCATCGGCCCCTGCGCGTCGGCGGTCTTGCCCTTCCCGCACGACCTGGCGCCCTGGTCGAGCGCGGCGAACAGGTCGTCCGTGGCGGGCGCCACGTCCTTGATCAGCGAGTCGGCGACGTCGGGCGAGTTCTCGGTGTTCAGCGCGCGGTCACCGGCCACGGTGAAGCTGCCGATCGGGATGCGCAGCTCTCCCTGGCAGTCGGGCAACGACGTGACCAGCCTGCCGACCTCGATCATCCGCTCGATGAACTTGGTCGTGCCGCCGCCCGCGACCGTGTTGTACTTCTTGGCGATCGTCATGAGGTTCACCTCGCCGCCGCCTGCGGCCCTGCTCAGGTCCGACAGCACGGGGATGGGCGCGTAGAGCTGGTCGATCACCGGTTTGACCGGGTCGGTGACCTTCTTGACCTGGGTCACCACCGGGCCGAGCACGCTCCGGAAGAAGTCGCCGGCCTCCAGGTTCACGTTGTTGAAGGCGATGTTCAGGTTCGCCGGATCGGGCGAGCCGCCCTTGGTGAGGTCCCAGTCCAGGTCGAAGTCGCCGTACAGGCCGGGGAACATGGCCGAGCCGGCCGTCACCTTGAAGCGCCAGTCCACGGCGACCTTGGCGTTCAGCGACGTCTCCACCAGGCTGCCGGCGTCGGCGAGCTGGTCCAGGCCGATCCGGCCGACCGGCTTGAAGCCGATGGTGAAGGCGCCCGCGAACAGGTCGGGGGCGTTCTGCTCGCGGTTCTTGAGCGTGACGTCGAGGATCGCCAGCCTGGCGTTGATCTCGTCGGGCAGCGAGACGTTGACGCCGACGGTCGCCCGCGGCCGGTTGGCCTCGCCGGCGTCGACGTAGAAGCCGCTGGTCCGGTCCAGGCCCACCATGACCTCGGCGTGCCAGCCCAGCTCGGCCCGTACGCCCTTGCCCTTGCCCTGCTTCAGCGCGAGGCCGGGCACGCCGACGTCGAGCGGCCGCTCCACGCCCAGGCAGTCCTTGACGCAGCCCTGTTCGGGATCGACGTCGCCCTTGCCGACGCTGACCTTGAACGCGATGCCGGTCAGCTCGGTGCCCTTGGCCGCGTCGCAGGCCTCGGGCTTGGCGGGGTCGGGGACGGGCGCCTGCACGCAGGTGATCACCGGCTGCACGCCCGGCCCGACCTTGGGCGCGAGCTCGTCGTTGTACCACTTGCGCAGGTCGCCGCCGGTCGGCACCTTGCCGCCGTTCGGCAGCTTGGCGAGGGCGGCCTTGATCTCTTGGCGCTTGGCGCCGACGAAGTCGGCCCCCTGCTGGAGGTCGGCGCCGACCATGGGCAGCCGGCCCTTGCCGGAGGCCATGCGCATGCCGGTCTCCAGGGCGGTGAGGTAGCGGTCGATGCCGTCGCCCAGGTTGGTCCAGTCCAGCTCCAGGCCGGGAGGCAGGGTCGAGAAGTCGAAGGAGGGCAGCTCCAGCCGGTTCACGTCGCCGGGGAGCTTCTTCGTCAGGTCGAACATCTCGGCCAGCGGGGCGGACCTGGGCAGCCGCAGCACGAGCGCGTGCTTGCCGTCCGCGGTGAGCGGCGCGCCGTTGAGGTAGGCGGGCAGGACGGCGCACAGCGCCAGGTCGGTGTCGTCGCGGTGCGGGTCGCGGTCGCAGGCGACCGGCTCGCTCGTCTCGTTCAGCGCCAGGTCGAGCCCGGAGAAGAAGGCGGCGGGGGTCACCGCGTCCTGGGCCTCGCCGCCGTAGCGCAGGGTCATGCCGTAACCGAGCCTGGCCTGCAGCGGGTCGTCGCCCTCCTTGCCGAGCGCCAGCGGCAGCGGGCCGACGTCGGCCTGGACGGTGCCGTCGAGCTGCGCCTTCGCCTGGAGGTCGAGGCCGGAGTCGGTCTCGACGAGCAGGTCGCGGGCCGGGTCGAAGCCGCGCTTGAGCGCCACGCGCAGGCCGAGGCGCACCTCGCCCTCGACGGCGGCGTCCAGCGTGGCCGAGCCCTTGGCGGCGACCAGGCTGCTGTCGCCGAAGGCGAAGCGCAGCGGCTCCTGCACGGCCGCCTTCTTGTCGTAGGCCAGCGACAGCCGCAGGGCGCCGTCCTCGTAGCCGATGCGCACCTGGCCGCCCAGCGCCTTGTTCAGCTCGGCGACCAGCGCCTGGACGGTGTCCGGCGGCGCGGCGGTCAGGCGGTCGATCGCGTCCCGCAGCGGCGAGCGCAGCGCGTAGGCGGCGCCCGCCTCGGGCACGGCCTGGCCGAACTTCTCGGCGAAGGACAACGTGTGCTCGCCGCACGCGGTCGCGACGGTCAGCACCCGGGTGCCGACGGCGACGCGGCGGCCGACGTGCGCCTGGGTGAACGTGCGCCTGGGGTCGGTGACGTAGGCGTTCTCGTTGCCGCAGGCGCCGTCGCCGTAGACGACGCCGGGGCCCGAGCCGGTCTCCTCCGCGGCCACCAGGTCGGACAGCGAGCGGCCGAGCAGCGGCAGCTTCGCCGTCATCGCCTCGTTGACCGGCCCGGCGCCCTTGACGCCGTCGAGGTACGCGGCCACCGCGCCCAGGGACTTGATCAGCGCGCCGAACAGCGCCTGCGGGTTGTCGGGGTCGAAGGCGAAGTCCTTGACCTTCCCGATCTGGTCGAAGCCGCGGAAATTGACGGTGGCGGGCTTGCCGAGGTCCGGCATCTCCACCTCGCCGGTGACCTTCCCGCCGAAGAAGTCGGCCAGGCCCGGCACGCCCAGCGTGAGCCGTGCCTTGGCCACCGCGTCCACCTGGGAGGTCAGGACGTCGCCCGGCTTGCTGGCCAGCCGCTCGAACAGCCGGGTCAGCGGCACGTCGCCGAGGTCCTTGAGCCCGACCTTGACCAGCTCGCCGCCGTTCCTGCTGCCCATGGTGAGGTCGCCGGTGATCTGGACGCCCAGGTAGCCGGCGACGGCGTTGACGTTGACCGAGGAGAGCACCGACACGCGGGCGCCGAACAGGTCGCGGCCGGTCCGCAACATGATCCGGTCGGCGGCCCTGGGCAGCTCGTTCACCACGGTGGCGCTGCCGTCGGCGTTGACGTGCTTGTACGGGCAGGCCTTCTGCTGCCCGTCCGGCCGCTGCGCGCACCCCTGGCCCGTCACCGGGTCGCTCAGGTCGAGCACGACCGTGGCCGAGGCGTGGTAGCCGCGCATGACGCCCGCCACCGCGGCGGTCGCGTTGGCGCGGTCGAGCCCGGCGGCGGCCTTGAAGGTGTCGCCGAAGGCGATCTGCCCGATCATGGGGTCGTTCGCGGAGATCCGGTACGGCGCGCCCGCGGCGGGCACGCCCCCGCGCCAGCCCTCCTCGGCGAGGGTGACGGTGTCGGCGGTGTTGCCGGCCACGATGCCGCTGGACGTCCCGGCGGTGACCGTGCGCCCGGCGAACTGCCCCGGCGTCCACTTCTGCCCGGCGTGCCGCAGCGTCTTGGCCTCGTACGTGACGCCCGCGCCCGTCCCGCTGACGGTCTGGCCCACGGGGTTGAGCGGCTCGGGGGCCTGGTTGACGGTCCGGTCCACGACGACGGTGAAGGCGATCTTCTTGGCGGCGTCGTCGTAGCCGGCGTCGGCGACCTTGATGATCGCGCCGCCGGGCAGGCCGCGGGCCTTGCCCAGCGCGGCGAACAGGTCCTGGATCGAGGTGAAGGTGGGCCGGCCGGTGTTGCGGTCCACGCTGGCGGCGGCGAAGGCGTGGATCGCCTCCGACACCTGCACGGCGTCGGCCAGCGAGCCGCGCATGAACGGCAGGTCGAGGTCGCCCTGCCCGTCCCAGCGGGCGCGCTGGGCGGCGGTGACGGCGTTGGCCAGGTGGGTCAGGCCGTCGAGCAGGTCCTTGGGCGTGAGCGTCTGGAAGCGGCCGAGCCGGTCCAGGTCGGCCTGGGTCACGCTGACGGCCGGCCCGCCGGTGGCCAGGTCGGGCCAGCTCGCGTCGATGGTCGCGGCCGCCCCCTCGACCTGGGCGCCGGCGAACGGCTGCGCGGTGACCTGCAGCCTGGCCGCGGCCGAGCCCTTGCGGGCGAAGCTGAACAGGCTCTCCGAGCCCAGTTCCGAGGTGTCCAGCCTGCCGTTGCCGTCCGGGTCGGCGGCGGTGGCGGCGAACTCGGCGTCGACGGAGAGCGTCGAGGCCGCCGAGAGGTCGACGCCGAGGATGCCGAAGGCGGCGGTGGGCCTGGACCCTGCGGCGAGCCTGCCCTCGGCCCGCACGGTCATGGCGGCGTCCTTGGCCAGCCAGGCGGACTTCGTGGCCGGGTCGTAGGCGAAGGGCAGCTTGGCGGTGAGCTTCAGCGTGACGTCCACGCCGCCCGAGGTGGTCAGCGAGACCTTGGGCTGGGCGCTGCTGACGGAGATCGGGCGGCCGGCCGCCGTCCTGGTGACCTCCAGGGTCAGGTCGAGCCGCCTGGTCCCGTTCTGCGTGCTCGCCTTGGCCAGGAGCTTTCCTGCGCGGGGGCCGGACAGCTCGTACTCGTCCTGGAGGTCGTCCAGGGTGGTGAGGCTCTTGAGCTTGTCGTGGACGGCCACCTGGAACAGGTCGTTCAGGCCCAGGGCGTCCTCGCCGCCGGGCACCAGGCCGACGAACGGCAGTTGCTCGCCCATCGGGCCGAGCGTGGCCAGGCCGCCGCTCGCGACCGTGAACCGTTCGACCGCGGACAGCAGCGCCGCGGTCTCGGCGTCCGGTGCCGCGGACGCGACGGCCGGTGGCGGCACGGCCGCGACCAGACCCACTAACAACGCCAATGCGCAGACCACGCGCGACAATCGCCGGCTTGCCACCAGACCCCCCAGTGCGAAGACACAACGAACCGGGTACGTATCTAGCGATCAAGGCTTGTGCGTGACTTGGATCCGGCTACAAGCGCAGGTCAGGGACCATCGGTTCCCGGCCCGGGCGCAGCGAGGCGCGCAGGCGGGCCATCTCCCCGGCGATCGTGGCGACGGTCCAGTGGGCGTTGAGCCCGCTCGGGTTCGGCAGCACCCACACGCGGGCTCCGCCGACCTGCTCGGGCTGGGGGCCGATGACCGCCTTGGGCCGCGCGAAGGCCGTCCGGTACGCCGAGATGCCGAGCACGGCCAGCACCTGCGGCCCCAGCTCGCCCACCTTCTCCGCCAGCTGCCGGCCGCCGGCCACCAGCTCGTCCCTGGTCAGCTCCGCCGCCTTGGCGCTGGCCCGGGGGACGATGTTCGTGATGCCCAGCCCGTACGAGGGGAGCAGGTGCTGCTCGGCCGGGGCCAGCAGGCGCGGCGTGAAGCCGGACAGGTGCAGCGCGGGCCAGAACCTGTTGCCCGGCCGGGCGAAGTGGTGGCCGGTGGCCTCCGACATCAGGCCGGGGTTGATGCCGCAGAAGAGCACGTTCAGGCCGGGACCGAGCACGTCGACAAGCACGTGCCGGAGATTAGCCCACTCCGCGGCGTGGTCAGCCCATGTCTTCCAGCTTGCGGCCCTTGGTCTCCTTGACCCATTTGCTGACGAAGAAGAAGGACAGCGCGGCGAACAGGGCGTACATGGCGTAGGTGAGCGGCAGGTTCCACTCCGACAGCGCCGGGAACGAGACCGTGATCAGCCAGTTGGCGATCCACTGCGCCGCGGCGGCGACGCCGAGCGCGGCGGCGCGGATGCGGTTGGGGAACATCTCGCCGAGCAGCACCCAGACCACCACGCCCCACGACAGGGCGAAGAACAGCACGAACACGTTGGCCGCGACGAGCGCGATCGGCCCCTGCGGGCTGGGCAGCGAGACCACGCCGCCGACCTCCCGCGACGCGCTGAACGCCCAGGCCGCGGTGCCCAGCGCGATCGCCATGCCGGCCGAGCCGACGAGCAGCAGCGGCTTGCGCCCGATCCGGTCGACCAGCGCGATCGCGATGAACGTGCCGATGATGTTGATGATCGAGCTGGAGAAGCTGATCAGCAGCGAGTTGCTCTGGTTGATGCCCACCGACTGCCACAACACCGACGAGTAGTAGAAGATCACGTTGATGCCGACCAGCTGCTGGAACGCTGACAGGATGACGCCCACCCAGACGATCGGCAGCAGGCCGAGCGCGCTGCCGCGCAGGTCCTTCAGCCCTGGCACGCGCTCGGTCCGCAGCACGTGCTGGATCTCGGCGATCCGGGCGTCGAGGTCCACGTCGTCGCCCTCGACCTCGGCCAGCACCTCGCGGGCCTTCCGCGACCGTCCCGACATGATCAGGTAGCGCGGCGACTCGGGGATGGTGGAGGCGAACAGCAGGTAGAGCAGGGCCGGGACGGCGCAGGCGCCCAGCATCCACTGCCAGGCCTGCAGCCCCCACAGGTGGTTGTTGACGTCGCCGCCGGCCAGCTCGGCGATCAGGTAGTTGACGAGCTGCGAGACCGCGATGCCGAGCACGATGGCGAGCTGCTGGAACGAGCCCAGCCGCCCGCGGTAGGCGGGCGGCGCGACCTCGGCGATGTAGGCCGGCCCGAGCACCGACGCCATGCCGATGGCGAAGCCCGCGATGACCCGCCACACCCCCAGGTCCCAGATGGCGAACGGCAACATCTGCCCGATCGAGCTGACGGTGAACAGGCCGGCGGCCACCTGCATCGACCTGGTACGCCCCCACCGGTCGGCCAGCCCGCCGCCGATCCAGGCCCCGAGCGCGGACCCGAGCAGCGCGATGGCCACGACGAAGCCGATCTGGACCGCTCCCACGTCGAAGTGCCGCTGGATGCCGGTGACCGCGCCGTTGATGACCGAGCTGTCGTATCCGAACAGGAACCCGCCGATGGCCGCCGCCGCGGTGATGAAGACGACGTGGCCCAGATGCTCCTGATGGGTGTACCGAGTTGCCATACAGGTCCCTTCCCCGTGATCGGGGACCTACCCGGAGATCACCTGTGTAGCGCGGCGCTTACCCAACCTTGCCGCAAACCGGACGTCACGCCCGGGTCAGCCAGAAGACCGCGATCACGACGACCGCCACCACCACCGCCACGGCGTACCGCAGCAGCGCGCGCCCGAGAGCACGCCGGACGTAGCCGGGACGGTGACGGTCGGCGGTCATCACGTTCTCCTTCGCGGGGTTGGGCTCCTGCTCGGGGAAGGCTCCCGCACGGGGACGGGGGCCGGGGTCACAGGCGCGGGTCCACCGGCTCGGACTCCAGGGCGAGCACCGCGAAGACCGGCTCGTGCACCCGCCAGCCCGCCTCGCCGACCGCCAGGCGCGACAGCGCCTCCAGGCCGAGGGCGTACTCGCGCAGCGCGAGCGAGCGCTTCTTGCCCAGGAAACGGCGGCGCAGCACGTCGAGGGACTCGGTGTAGTCGGGCCCGTAGATGATCCGCAGGTACTCCCGGCCGCGCACCTTCACGCCGGGCTGCACCCGGCCGGGCACGTACGTGGCCGGCTTGACCACCATGCCCTCTCCCCCGGCGGCGGTCAGCTCCTCCCACCACGCGGTGGCCGCGGCCCTGGACTCCGGCGAATCCAGCGTGACCGACACGTTCCTGGTCGGCGCGATCAGCGGCGAGTCGAGCAGCGCCAGCGTGGACAGGTGCCAGGCGTGCGGCTGCAGCGCCGTGGCCCGTCCCTCGCAGGCCAGGATCTGGAACGGCGCCAGCCTGATGCCGTCGAGACCGTCGACCGGCCAGCAGTAGCGCGCATAGGCGTCGCGGAACAGGGCAGCGTTCTCGGAGCGGCGTCGGGTGCGGGTCAACAACCCACCCACATCCAGCCCGCGTCCGGCCGCCGCTTCCAGAGCCGTGACGGCCTCCGGCAGCGCGGCCCGCGCGGCGGCGCCGACGGAGGCGTACTGCGACCTGATCAGCTCGCCCGCCTTGGCCGACCAGGGCAGCAGCTCGCAGTCGAGCACGACCCAGTCGGAGCCCAGCTCCTCCCACAGCGGCTCGCAGGCCGCGCGCACCGCCTCGACCAGCGGCGTCATGTCCCGGAAGAACGGCCGTCCGGTACGCGTGTAGACCGCGCCCGTGCTGCCGTCGGCCACGCCGAACCGGGCCGCGGCGACCTCGGGCGTCCTGGCCAGCACGGCGACGGCGCGCGAGCCCATGTGCTTCTCCTCGCACACGACCTCGCTCACCCCCGCCGCGGCGAACTCCTCGAACGCCTCGCGCGGGTGCTCCAGGTAGCCGTCGAGCCTGGACGTCTCCGGCGGCGCCATCGTCGGCGGCAGGTAGACCAGCCAGCTCGGGTCGACCGCGAACCGGCTCATCACCTCCAGCGCGGCGGCCGCGTTCTGCTCCAGCACCTTGACCCGGCCGCCGAAGCGGGTCTCGACGTGCCGGGTGCCGATCACGTCGCCGACGTCGAGCATGCCCGGCTCGCGGGCGGGCTCGCCGAGCGGCTTGGTCGGCTCGTACCAGACCTGCTCGGCCGGCACCTGGACGATCTCGCGCTCGGGGTAGCGCAGCGCGGTCAGGTGGCCGCCGAAGACGCAGCCGGTGTCCAGGCAGATCGTGTTGTTGACCCACTCGGGGGTGACCGTGGGCGTGTGGCCGTAGACGACCATGGCCCGGCCGCGGTACTCGTCGGCCCACGGGTAGCGGACCGGCAGGCCGTACTCGTCGGTCTCGCCGGTGGTGTCGCCGTACAGGGCGAAGGCGCGCACGCGCTTGGAGGCGCGGCCGTGGTAGGACTCCTTCAGCCCGGCGTGCGCGACGACGAGCCGGCCGCCGTCCAGGCGGTAGTGGCTGAGCAGGCCGTCCATGAACGTCCGGGCCCGCTCGGCGAACTCGGGCGGCCCGGCGGCGAGCTGGTCCAGCGACTCGCGCAGGCCGTGGGCGACGGTGACCTTGCGGCCGTTCAGCGCGCGCACGAGCTTCTGCTCGTGGTTGCCGGCCACGCAGAGCGCGGTGCCCGCCTCGACCATGTCCATGACCAGGCGCAGCACGCCCGGCGTGTCGGGCCCGCGGTCGACCAGGTCGCCGACGAACACGGCGGTGCGGCCCTCGGGGTGGGTCAGGCCCTGCCAGCCCAGCTTGGCCAGCAGCCTCTCCAGCTCCGAGCGGCAGCCGTGCACGTCGCCGATGATGTCGAACGGGCCGGTCAGCTCGGTCCGGTCCGACCACGCCTTCTCGTAGGTGATCTCGGCGTTGTCGATCTCCTCCAGGCCGCGCAGCACGTGCACCCGCCGGAAGCCGTCGGCGGAGATCTTGGACAGCGAGCGGCGCAGCTCCTTGCGCTGGCGGATCACCACGCCGGGGCCGAAGTCGCGGTCCGGACGCGCGGCGTTGCGCTCGATCGCCACCTCCTCGGGCGTGTCCAGCACGATGGCGTCGGCCAGCACGTCGTGCTTCCTGGCCAGCTCGATGAGGCTCTTGCGGGCGGGGTACTGGACGTTGGTGGCGTCCACGACGGTGAACAGCCCCCTGGCCAGGCGGACGCCGACGATGTGGTGCAGCAGGTCGAACGCCGCGGGCGTGGCGGCCTGGTCGTTCTCGTCGTCGGACACCAGGCCGCGGCAGAAGTCGGAGGAGATGACCTGCGTGGGCTTGAAGTGCCGGCGCGCGAAGGTGGACTTGCCGCTGCCGGAGACGCCGACGAGCACCACGAGCGACAGCTCAGGAACGCTGATCACGGGTGAAGACTCCCATCTGGGTGGGCGGGCCGACCTCGGGGTCGTCCTCGCCGACGGGTTCGACGGCGACGTGGTAGCCGTACCGGGCGGCCACCTGGCCGGC
Organism: Nonomuraea sp. NPDC001831; assembly: GCF_042892035.1. NCBI lineage: Bacteria > Bacillati > Actinomycetota > Actinomycetes > Streptosporangiales > Streptosporangiaceae > Nonomuraea > Nonomuraea sp. NPDC001831. The sequence continues at coordinate 141,755 of NZ_JBIATU010000016.1, forward strand.
CCAGGCGGCGAACTCGGCCCGCGTCCACTCGAAGCGGTGGTCGGGGTGGCGCAGGCCGGTCAGGAACTCGTAGCGCACGTTGTGCTCGATGTTGGGGGTGGTGACGAGCACGTGGTTCGGGCGGGCGCGGCCGAACACGACGCGTTCGAGCGCGGCCAGCCGCGGCGGGTCGACGTGCTCGACGACCTCCATGAGCACGGCGGCGTCGTAGCCGGCCAGGCGCTTGTCGGTGTAGGTGAGCGCGCCCTGGAACAGGGTGAGCCGGGCCCGCTTGCTGTCGGGCATGCGGTCCAGGCGCAGCTTGCGGGCGGCGATGGTGAGCGCCAGGGAGGAGACGTCCATGCCGGCCACGCGCGCGAACCTGGGCCTGGCCAGCAGCGCGGCGACCAGCTCGCCCTGCCCGCAGCCCAGGTCGATCACGCTGACCGCGCCGAGCTCTTCCAGCTTGCGCAGCACGGCCTCGCGCCGCAGCGTGTTGAGCGGCCGCGCCTTCCGCACCGCGCCGGCCCCCTCGGCTTCGCCTTCCGTGACGCCGCCCTGGACATCGCCCTGCACGCCGCTTTCCGAAACGCCCTCGCCATCGGCCCCGGCTTCGGCACCGGCACCGGCACCGGCTTCGGCGGCGGCCTCGGCTTCGGCGGCGGCTTCGGCGAAGGCGGCCTCGTCGGACGCGGTCTCCCCGGCGGGCGCCTCCTCGGCGAGCGCCGGCTCCAGCTCCTCCTCGGTCTCGTCGCCCAGCTCGGCCAGCCTGGTCAGCGCGGTGCGGGCCAGCGCCCAGCGCCGCCCGAAGTAGCGCCGGGCGATCAGCCCGCGCTCCGGGTGCCCGCCGAGCCAGCCCGCCCCTGCCCTGACCAGCTTGTCGATCTCGTCGGAGGCCATCCAGTAGTGCTTGCCGTCGTCGAGCACGGGGAGCAGCACGTAGAGGTGGTTGAGCGCGTCGGCCAGCAGCAGGGTGCCGCGCAGGGTCAGCCGCACGTACCGGGACTCGCCCCATTCGGGGAAACCCTCGTCGAGCGGCAGCGTCTGCGCCTCCACCGCCCACCCCAGCGGCTCGAACAGCCGCCGGGCCAGCTCGGGGCCGCCCCGGCAGGGCAGCGCGGGCACCCGGATCTCCAGCGGCAGCGGGGTGCCCGGCAGCTCGGGACGGGCCTTGCAGCGGCCCGCCCGCGCGGTGCGGAAGACGTCGGCGAGCGCGACGGCCAGCAGCGAGGAGGCCGCGTACGGGCGGTCGTTGACGTACTGCGACAGGCTGAAGTCGGGCGAGTTGCGGCCGCGCGAGCGGACCAGCGCGATCGGGTCGACCTCCAGCAGCAGGGCCGCCGTGCAGCGCTCCTCGCCCGCCTCCGGGTAGAACACCGTGGCCGTGCCGAACGATTGGCTGAACTCCTGCACGCGCTCGGGATGCTTGTGCAGGAGGAAGCCCAGGTCGGTGGCCGGCGCGGCGGTGGTCGTGATCGTCAGCAGCACGTCCCAAGTGTGCCGTAGCCGGACGAAGCACCGCCAACGGAATTACACGTGCGGCAACACCTCGGCGGCGATGAGCTCCAGGTGCTCCAGGTCCGCCAGGTCGAGGACCTGGAGGTAGACGCGCTCGGCCCCGAGCTTGGCGAAGGCGCCCAGCTTGGCCAGCACCTCCTCGGGGGTGCCGCACAGGCCGCCCTCGCGCAGCGCGCCCGGCTCCTGGCCGATGGCGGCGGCGCGCCGCTCGATCTCGGCCTCGTCTGCGCCCACGACGACGGTCTGCGCCGCCGACAGGATCAGGCCGCGGCCCGCCTCGTCGGCCGCCTCCCGGACCCGCGTGAACGCCTGCCCGGTGTCGGCCAGGGTGCGGAACGGCACGTTGTACTCGTCGGCGTACGCGGCCGCCAGCCGGGGCGTGCGCTTGGCGCCGAAGCCGCCGATGATCACCGGCGGCCGGGGCCGCTGGACCGGCTTGGGCAGCGCCGGTGAGTCGACCAGCCGGTAGTAGCGGCCCTCGAAGGAGTAGGAGTCCTTCGCCGTCCACAGGCCGGTGACGATCTCCAGCTGCTCCTCGAACCGGCCGAACCGCTCGCCGAGCGGGGGGAACGGGATGCCGTAGGCGGAGTGCTCCCCGTCGAACCAGCCGGTGCCGAAGCCCAGCTCGACCCGGCCGCCGCTCATCTGGTCGACCTGGGCCACGCTGATCGCCAGCGGGCCGGGCAGCCGGAAGGTGGCCGGCGTCACCAGCGTGCCGAGCCTGATCGTGGAGGTCTCCCTGGCCAGGGCGCCGAGCGTCACCCAGGCGTCGGTGGAGCCGGCGCCGGGGTCGCCGGGGCCGATGCGCTGGTAGTGGTCGGACCGGAAGAAGGCGTCGAACCCCAGGCGTTCCGCGGCCTGGGCGACGGCGAGCAGGTCGTCATAGGTGGCGCCCTGCTGGGGCTCGGTGAAGATCCGCAGCTTCATGAAGCTCATTATCCGCCCACATCGGACGGCGACCGGAAAAGCCCCACGCCGTCCGGCGAACGCTTGCTACCTTCACCAGCAACCGCTGAAAGTAGCCGATCGATCACGATGGGTGGCATATGTCGCGGAAAGCAAGAGAGTCCGGCACGCTCCCCCGCCCGCTGGCGGTGCTCGCCGCGTTCGTGCTCGCCGGAGCCACGGCCCTGGCGATCCGGATGTTGCCCGCGGGCGCCGAGCCCGCGCCGCCGGCCGGCGCCGCTCCCGTGCGCTTCGCGCCGCCGCAGCGGCCGGCGGCGGTCCGGCAGCCGCCGGGTTCTTTCGTGGGGTTCGTCGACACCGCCCGCGACCCGGAGTTCGACCTGGCGGCCGAGTCGCGCGCCACCGGCGTCGCCCGGTACGCACTCGGTCATCTCGTCGCCGACGGCGACGGCTGCCTCGTCCGGTGGGCCGGGCCGCCGCGGCCGGCGGGCGAACCGGATGCCGCCGGGCTCGGGCCGCCGCGGCCGGCGGGCGACCCGGATGCCGCCGGGCTCGGACGGCTGCGGGCGGCGGGCGAACCGGATGCCGCCGGGCTCGGACGGCTGCGGGCGGCGGGCGAACCGGTAGCCGGGCTCGGGCAGCTGCGGGCGGCAGGCGGCGACGCCTTCCCGGTGTTCGGCGGGCCCGGCGGGGACGACCCGGCCGTCACGTGCACCAGGCCGGGCGGTCTGGCCACCGCCTACCGCAAGGCGGTCGGCGCGTTCGGGGCCGCCGCGGCGGCGTTCGAGATCCGCGACGCCGCCGACCCTGCCGTCGCGCCGCGCAGGGCGCGGGCGCTGCGCGCCCTGCAAGGGGAACGGCCGCTGCGGGTCTTCTTCACCCTGCGCCTGACACCGGACGGGCTGGACGCGGCCGATCTGGCGGCACTGCGCGCGACCCGGCGGGAGGGCGTCCGGGTGGACGCCGTCGAGCTGCTGGCCGAGATGGAGCCGCGTACCGGGCCGCAGGGGCGGCTGCGCAGGCTGGGATCGGCCGTGCGGGCGGCGGCCGGGCAGCTCGCGCGGGCCTACGGCCTGGCCGACGAGGAGCAGGTGTGGGAGCGGCTCGCCCTGACCCCGGTGCTCGCCAGGGCCGGCGATCTGGACGAGCCGGAGGCCCGCAAACTGGCGGAGTACGCCGTCCGGCACGGGCTGGCCTGGTTGTCCCTGCGCGGCACATCCCCCAAACCGGAAATATCCCGCATTCTCTGGAAGACACACTCCTGACATAGGATTTCTCCCGAATCCAGGGGGTGAGGGAGACGATGGCGAGCCGTGCCGAGAGCGCACGCAAGATCCTCATCCACTGGATGGACGTCATGGTCACCCTCCTGGGCCTGGTGTTCGTCACCCTCGTCCTCATCTACGCCACGCGCGGCCTGATGGGCCTGCCGCAGGCGCTGCTCGCGATCGCCTTCCTGGCGGGCCAGTTCGCGCTGTTCCCCTCCGTGCTGCGGGCCGCCTTCGACGACCGGCCGCGGCCGACGGCGAAGCTGCTGGTGTCCGGGTTGTGCGCGGCCGGCTCGGTGCTGCTGCTGCCGCACGACGAGATCGCGAGCACGGCCACCTGGCTGGAGACCGGCGTCCTGTGGGTGTCGGTGGCCGCGTTCTACCTGCCGCTGTGGGCCACGGCCTGCCTGGGCGCCGCCGTGACCGTCCTGGTCAGCGCGTACGTCGTGGCGATCACCGACCGGTCCTGGGCCGGCACCCTGATCCCCGAGGCGGCCAGTTGCGCGCTCATGGTCGCGGCCATGCTGCTGTGGCGCTGGCTGTGGTGGACGATCAGGGACGCCAGCGACGGCCAGGAGGCCAAGGCGCGCCTGGCCATCGCCGAGGAGCGCCTGCGCTTCGCCCGCGACCTGCACGACCTGCTCGGCCGCAGCCTGTCGGTGATCACGCTGAAGAGCGAGCTGGCGGCCAAGCTGGCGGCCAAGGACCAGGCCAGGGCCCTCGCCGAGATGGACGAGGTGCGCGAGCTGGCCCGCGGCTCGCTGGCCGAGGTGCAACTGGCCGTGGACGGCTACCACACGCTCGACCTGGACACCGAGCTGGCCGGCGTACGGGCGGCGCTGGAGGCGGCCGGCGCCCGCTGCCTGATCGAGACCAGGGCCGGCGACCTGTCCCCCGCCGGACGAGCGCTGCTGGCGTGGGTCGTGCGTGAGGGCGGCACGAACGTGCTCAAGCACAGCTCGGCCACCACCTGCGCGATCACGATCGAGGGCGGCGTGCTGGAGATGCGCAACGACGGCGTCAAAGATCTCTCCGCGGCGCCGGGCAGCGGCCTGCGCGGCCTGTCGGAGCGCCTGACCACGGCGGGCGGCTCGCTCTCGGCCGCCCCGACGCCCACCGGCGAGTTCCTGCTGCGCGCGGCGGTGCCCGCGTGAGGCGGCCGACCCGGCTGGACAAGGTCCGCTGGCTGATCGTCTACTCCACCGACATCATCCTGCTGGTGTCCGCGACCGGCTTCTACAACCTGTACCTCCTCGGGCAGAGCGTCGACCTGCCCGGACAGGTGTTCGTGGCCGCCGGCGTGCTGCTGCTGGTCTTCATGGCGCTGGCCACGCGGCCGTTCCGGATCGCCGTGCGCGGCGGCCCCCGCCCGACGGCGCTGCTGGCCGTCTCCGGGGTGCTCGCCGTGGTCCTCGCGGCCGGCACGATCCTCTACACCGTGCCGGTGTGGCTGGCGATGCTGGCCCCCTTCGTCCGCCGTCGGACGATCGTCACGTTGTCGGTCGGCTGGATCGCCGTCCTGGTCGTCGTCCTCGCGCTGACCATGGGCCTGCCCGTGCAGATGGTGTCGGCGGTCGCGGTGCTGGCCGTGTTCACCGGGATCGGCGTGGGCGGCGTGCTGGCGAACCTGTGGTTGTGGCGGGTGGCCAAGGAGGCGCACGAAGGGCAGGAGGCCAGGTCCAGACTGGCGGTCTCGGAGGAACGGCTGCGCTTCGCCCGCGACCTCAACGACCTGCTCGGGCAGAGCCTCGCCGACGTCTCGGCCAGGACCGCCCGCGCCGCCGAGTCGCTGCCCGGCGACCCGGCCGCCGCCGAGCGGGCCATGTTCGAGGTGCGCGACCTGGCCAGGCGGTCGCTGCGCGAGGTGCGGGCCGTGGTGCAGAACTACCGGGCGCTCGACCTGGACGAGGTGTTGGCCGGCGTCCGGGCGGTGCTGGAGGCTGCCGAGGTCCGCTGCACGGTACGGGCCGACACCACGGCGCTGGCCCCGGAGGCGCGCACCCTGCTGGCCACCGTCGTCCGCGAGGGCGCCACCAACGTGCTCAAGCACAGCACGGCCGAACGCTGCACGATCACGATCGAGAACGGGGTCCTGGAGATGTCCAACGACGGGGTGAGCGGCCCGGTGGGCGAGCACGCGGCCAACGGGCTGGCGGGCCTGGCCCAGCGGGTCGGCGCGGCGGGCGGCGTGTTGCGGGCCGAGCCGACGTCCGACGGCGGCTACCTGCTGCGCGCGGCGGTGCCGGCATGACCACCCGCGTGCTGCTCGCCGACGACGAGCACCTGATCCGCGGCGCCATCGCCGCGCTGCTCGACCTGGAGGACGGCATCGAGGTCGTGGCCCAGGTGGGCCGGGGCGACGAGGTCGTGGACGCGGTCGCCGAACACCGCCCCGACGTGGCCGTGCTGGACATCGAGATGCCCGGCATGGACGGCCTGAGCGCCGCCGAGCGGATCAGCGCGCAGTGCAAGATCGTCATCCTGACCAGCCTGGGCCGCCCCGGCTACCTGCGCAGGGCGATGGCCGCCGGCGTGAGCGGCTTCCTGGGCAAGGACGCCTCCGCCGAGGAGCTGGCGATGGCGATCCGCAAGGTCATGGCCGGCGGCCGCTACCTGGACGCCGAGCTGGCCGCCGCCGCGATGGCCGCCGGCGACAGCCCGCTGACCGAACGGGAGCGCGACGCGCTGCGCCTGGCGGGCGACGGGGCGACGATCTCCAGGATCGCCGGCGAGCTGCACCTCACCGAGGGCACCGTGCGCAACTACCTGTCCAGCGCCATGACCAAGCTCAACGCCCAGAACCGGCTGGAGGCGATCCGCACCGCCCAGCGCATGGGCTGGCTCTGACCCCAGCACTGGTCGCCTCAGCGCCGGTCGCCTCAGCCCCGGTCACCTCAGCCCTGGTCACCTCAGCCCCGGTCACCTCAGTGCCAGTGACCTCAGCGCCGGCGACCTCAGCGCCAGTGGGTGATCCGGCGCAGCACGTACTCCACCGGGCCGTGGCGGTGGGTGCGCAGCCAAAGTGCGCTCGCCCACACGAGCACGGTGTAGATCACCAGGGCGACGCCCATCACCGCGATCGGTGACAGGCGGCCCGCGAGTGCGAGGCCGTACCCGGTGAAGACCAGGGCGATGAGCAGCGACTGGCCGACGTAGTTGGAGGCGGCCACCCGTCCCGGCGCGGCCAGGACGCGGCCCGCCGCCGGGAAGCGCCCGATCAGCCGGAGCAGGGTGGCGACGTAGGCGGCGGCCAGCAGGATCGAGGTGAGCGTGTTGACCGCGCCGCCGATCAGCTCGACCGCGCCGGTCCGGCCGGACGTCCAGGCGTACAGCAGGCCGCCGGGCAGGCCGACGCCGAAGCCGACCCACTGGACGCGGGCCAGCAGGCGGGGCCGGCGCCCGAGCCCCTCCAGCAGCCTGGACTTGCCGGCCGCGAGCCCGAACAGGAACATGGCCAGCGCGGTCGGCCCCTGGAAGAGCCAGATCATGGCCACGAGCGGCGGATAGAGCTCGGTCTGCATCGTCAGGAAGTCCAGCGGCCCGCCGGTGGCCAGGGCCAGCACGCGGGCGGCCGCCGCCGGGTCGGCCGCGGCGGGCTGCCCGGCGGCCGGGTCGAGGGTGGACAGCCAGGCCAGGGCCAGCCAGAACAGGGTCAGCGCGCCGATGATCGAGGAGCCGGCGATGACGGCCGTTCTCGGTCTGAGCCCGCGCAGGGCCAGCAGGACCAGGCCGAGCACGGCGTACAGGGTGAGGATGTCACCGATCCACAGCAGCAGGCCGTGCGCCAGCCCGATGACGAACAGCGCCAGGCAGCGGCGCAACGTCCTGGCCCGCACGCTCGCCCCCGCCCGCTCGGCCGCCCGCATCTGCAACGTGAAGGAGTACCCGAACAGGAACGAGAAGATGATGTAGAACTTCGTCAGCACGAACGCCGTGATCGCCAGAGCCACGGGCCCGTCGGGGATCGGCATGGCGCCCGACAGCGCGTACCCCGGGTCGGCCAGGAAGCCGATGTTCGCGACCAGGATGCCCGCCAGCGCGAAGCCGCGTACGGCGTCGATCTCCTGGACGCGTCCGGCGAGGGTGGTTTGCGTCATGCCCCGACGCTAGGGACGCCTCCCCGCGCGGCGCGTCCGTCCTTGGTCTGGACGGGCGTGACCAAAGACTCAGGCGGGCGGATCGGCCACGGCGGCGGCCACGGCGGCCTCGGCGGTGGGGTAGACCGGCAGGTGCGCGTCGACCCCGGTGATCTCCAGCAGCCGGGCGGGGGCGCCCTGCGGGGCCGCGAGGTAGATCCGGGCGTCGTGCGCGCGGGCCTCCTGGTGGCAGGCGAGCAGGGCGTGCAGCCCCGAGCTGTCCATGAACGTCATCGCGCTCAGGTCGAACACCACGTGATCGGCCGGACGCGCCCTGACCTGCCGGACGTGCTCCCGTAATCGCGCGTGGTTGGTGGCGTCGAGCTCACCGCACACCTCGATCACGGTCACGCCGGGCAGGTGCCGATGGCTCATCGTCAGCGGCGTCATCGGCGGCCTGTCCGATCCTGGGCGGCCCGCGCCTCCGGAGGCGACCATGGATGCACGATAGACAGCTTCACCCGCCCGAGGTTCCGGCAAACCGTCACGATGAGGTCACGCCTTGGCTGAGGCCATCGGGTGGCGCACCGACTCCATGGAGGAGCGCTCACGGACGGACATCAGAGCGACCATCTGTGCCGTCTCCGCGACCGCTAAGCAGAACCTGCTTGCCGTCGAGGTGGAGAAGCTCCAGGAAGACGCCCCCCTGCGGTCAGCTGAGGGTCCACTCGCCCTTCTGATCGGCGAAACCGCTGTTGAGCGCGAACTGGAACTTGACCACCTTCGCCGACTTCGGCACCTCGTACACGATCACACCCTTCCGGCTGTCGCCGTTGTTGATCGTGGCCGTGCCACCGAAGCCCTGCCCTTCCCGCACATCCTGGAACGACGACTGGTACTGCTGGTCATCGGCATCGATCAGGACCGCGCCGTTCGTCGGCGAGTCGCTGTAGACCGTGGGCCCTACGTTCTTGAGAGTGAGCTGGACGGCGACGAGTCGGTAGCCTGCCTTCGGGGCCTGATACTGGCCCGCTGTGGCTGGATCGACCAACTTGGTGAGCGTGACGGCCATCTTCAGCCCCTCGAACCCCTCCAGGGTGATCGCTCCGCCGACGCTCGCGGTGGACGGCTCAGCCTTCCTCGGCGGGGCGGTGCTCGGTGCCGTCGCCGGCATGCTGGCGTTGGGCGAGTCGGCCTCGGTGACGATCCTGTCCCTGCTGGTGCTGTCGCCCAGCACGGCGACGATCGCGGCGCATCCGCCGAGGAGCAGCAGCGGCACCCCGATGGCCAGCGCGAGGATGAGGCCGAGGTTGCTGCGCTTGGGCGGAGGCGGCGGGGTCGGCTGTTGGTAGCCGTACCCGTACGGCTGCTGCTGGGGTCCAGGGCCGTACGACTGCTGAGGGTATTGCGGGCCCGAGCCGTAGGGCTGCTGGGGGTTCTGGCCATACGGGTCGTGCGGCGGCTGGGTCGGGTAGCCCATTGATCGACTCCAGGGGGAAGCGAGTGGGAACCTCTGTGTGACGTTCCAAGCATCCGCCTGGTTCACAGAACGTGCACGACCGATTGCGGACACCTTCAGAAGGGCGGCGGCGATACGTGGAATCGGGCCCAGCCGCCATTCGTGATCCAGGTGAGGCATGCTGCTGCCAATCTTGGAAGGCAGGTCGGACATGCGGCGGCGTCGTGCTGTGATCCTACTGACCCTGGCATTGGCGGCTTTACCGGCTGTTGCGGCTGGAGCGCCTGGCCACCGCGTTTGCAAGCCTGTGGACGGGGCCGGCGGTCCGATCGAGCCCCCTCCTCACCCGTCTTTCCGCGCATTTCCTGACGCGACCTGGAGCTTTGGAGCGCAGCCGAGCACCTTGGCGGAGATGGGGCGCGGCCTGCCCAGGGCGAGGAACGTCGAGTTCGTCCTCATAGTGGAGTGCCACTCTTCGCTGCGCTGAGCGCCGGCGCAAGGGGTCGGCGAACGTGCTTGACGGCGAACTGGCGGCGCATCAGCATGTGCGGGTGGTCCGGGACGCGCTGCCCCTGACGGCGTAGCCACTTTCTGCCCTCATACCGCGGGTAAGAGGCTCTGGCCGACCAGCCTGCCGACGACGGTGAGCACCGACGAGCGCCGATCAGGGCGACAATTCAGCGCTTCACCAGCAGCGCCACGCACTCGACGTGGTGGGTCATCGGGAAGGCGTCGAAGGCGCGCAGGTCGGTCAGCTCGTAGCCCAGCTCGCCCAGCCACTTGAGGTCTCTGGCCAGCGTCGCCGGGTCGCAGGAGACGTAGACGATGCGCAGCGCCTCCAGCCCCGCGACGCGCTCCACCACCTCGCGCCCGAGGCCCGACCGCGGCGGGTCGACCACGACGAGGTCGGCGCGCTCGATCTGGAACCGGTCGAGCGCCTCCTCGACCCGGCCGCGCTCGACCCTGGCCTGCGGCAGGTCGCGCAGGTTGGCGCGGGCGTCGCGGACGGCCGCCGCGTCGGACTCCAGCCCGAACACCGCGCCCTCGGGCCCGACCGCCTCGGCCAGCCCGGCCGCGAACAGGCCGACCCCGCAGTAGAGGTCGAGCGCCCACTCCCCCGGCTCGGGCGCGGCGTAGGCCAGCACCGCGTCGAGCAGCGTCTCGGCCGCCCCCGGGTGGATCTGCCAGAAGCCGCTGCCCGCGACCCGGAACTCGCGGTCGCCCACGTGCTCGTGCAGCACGCCGGAGCCGCGGCGCGGCACCGTGCGGCCCTTGCCCTGGTCGAGCAGGATCGAGGCGGGCGCGTCGAGCTCGGGCACGCTCACGCTGCGCCGCGGTCGCGGCGAGACCACCACGGCACGGTCGCCGCCGGCGGAGGCGATGACCTCGATGCCGGCCGCGCCGGGCCACGCGTGGTCTTCGGCGGCGACCGCCTCGACCTCGGGGTGGGCGATCAGGCAGGCGTCGACGACCTCGATCTCGTGCGAGCGGTGCCGGCGGAAGCCCAGCTCGCCGGCGGGCGTGGCGGCGAACTGCACGCGGGTGCGCCAGCCGAGCCCGTCCTTGGCGCCGGGCACCTCCTCCACGACGACCTCGCGCTCGATGCCCGCCAGCCGGTGCAGCTGCTCGGTCACGACCTGGGCCTTGAGCCGGCGCTGCGCCTCCAGCGTGGCGTGCTGCCAGTCGCAGCCGCCGCAGCGGCCGGGGCCGGCGTACGGGCAGGGCGGGACGACGCGGTCGGGCGAGGGCTCCAGGATCTCCACGGCGTCGGCGCGCAGGAACCGGCTGGTCTCCTCGGTCACGTCGGCGATCACCCGCTCGCCGGGCAGCGCGTGCCGGACGAAGACCACCCGCCCTTCATGGCGTGCCACACACCAGCCGCCATGCGCGACCGGACCGACCGTCAGCTCCAGAGATGCCTGTTCCACACCCCCACCCTATGGTGAGCCGCCACGGGCGACGTCCGCGCGCCCTGCCTCGTGCCCCGCATGCCCACTTTCCGGACTTGAGTCATTACTGTGGGTGATGATGGACAGAAGTCGGGTGGTGCGCCGGCGGCTCGGATTCGGGGGCACGCTGCTGGCCGTGCTGTTCGCCTGCGCCTCGCTGACGCCCTCGCTGCTGCCGCGCACGTGGCTGTTCCAGGGCGTGATGGGCGCGGTCACCGGCATCCTCGGCTACGGCGTGGGGGCCACGGCGGGCGCGCTGGGGCGGGCGGCGATCCCGTACCGGCTGCCGGAGCGGGGGCGGCGGGCCGCCTGGCAGATCATGATCGGCGGCTGCTCGGGGCTGACCGTCGTGGCGCTCTGGTACAGCATCGACTGGCAGCGCGACGTGCGGGCGCTCATGGGCATGGACGTCCGGATCAACTGGTTCCCGCCGGTGATCCTCGCGGTGGCGGTCACGCTCTTCGCGCTGTGCCTGCTGCTGGCCCGGCTCGTCCGGCTGGCCGGGCGCAGGCTGATCGACTGGCTCGACCGGTACGTCCCCGCCTACGTGGGCCACATCGCCGGCGTGCTGATCGTCGCCTCCGTGGTCGCGGTGTTCGCCGACGACGTGCTGTTCTCGGGGTTCCTCAACACGATGAGCGACATCTCCTCGGTCACCAACGAGGGCACCCATCCGGGCGTGCGCAGGCCGGGCTCGGCCAAGGTGTCCGGCGGGCCGGGGTCGCTGGTGGCCTGGGACTCCCTGGGCCGCGAGGGCCGCCGCTTCACCGGCACCGCCTCCACGGTCTCCGAGCTGACCGCCTTCTCCGGCCGCCCGGCGACCGAGCCCATCCGCGTGTACGTCGGCCTCGGCGCCACCTCCTCGCCCCGGCAGCAGGCCGCGGTGGCCGTACGGGAGCTGGAACGGACGGGCGGCTTCGGCCGTCCGGTGCTCGCGGTGCTCGGCACCACCGGCACCGGCTGGGTCGACCAGCACATCGCCGACTCGCTGGAGTTCATGTACAACGGCGACACCGCCATGGTCGCGGTGCAGTACTCCTACCTGCCGAGCTGGGTGTCGTTCCTGGCCGACCGGCACAAGGCGGCGGCCGCCGGGCGGGCCCTGTTCGAGGCGGTGCGCGCCAGGTGGGACCGGCTCCCGCCCGGCCACCGGCCCCGGCTGCTGGTCGCCGGCGAGAGCCTGGGCTCCTACGAGCTGGAGAACTCCTTCCGCGACCTGACCGACCTGGTCGCCCGGACCGACGGCGCGCTGTTCGTCGGCCCGCCCAACGCCAACCACATCTGGAACCACCTCACCACCCAGCGGGACCCCGGCACCCCCGTCTGGCGGCCGGTCTACCAAGGCGGCAGGACGGCCCGCTTCGCCCAGCACCCGGCCGACCTGTGGCGTCCGCGGAGCCCGTGGCAGCCGCCGCGCGTGGTCTACCTGCAGAACGCCACCGACCCGGTCGTGTGGTGGTCGCCCACGCTGATCTACCACCGGCCGGCCTGGCTGGAGGGCCCGCGGGGGCCCGGGGTGAACCCGCAGATGAACTGGTTCCCGCTGGTGACGTTCTGGCAGGTGCTGGTGGACATGACGGCGGCGATGTCCGTGCCGCCCGGCCACGGCCACCGCTACGGCGCCAACATCGTGGACGGGTGGGCCGCCGTCGCCGCGCCGCGGGGCTGGACGGCGTCCGACACCTGGCGGCTGCGGGCGCTGGTCAGCGCGCCTTGATCTGCCCCTCGTCCTTGACGGTCTGGTGCCAGGGACGGCGCACCGCGCCCGGCGCGTACGGCTCGGGCCGGCCCTTGAGCCGGTCGGAGGAGTGGAGCTGCCAGGGCACGCTGGTCACCATGACGCCCGGCTTGAACAGCAGCCTGGCCTTCAGCCGCAGCGCGCTCTGGTTGTGCAGCAGGTGCTCCCACCAGTGGCCGACGACGTACTCGGGGATGAAGACGGTGACCACGTCCCGCGGCGAGCGGCGGCGCAGGCTCTTGACGTAGTCGAGGATGGGCTGGGTGATCTCGCGGTAGGGCGAGTCGAGCATCTTGAGCGGCACCGGGATGCCGCGCCGCTCCCACTCCTCCTGCAGCTGGCGCGCCTCCTCGCCCTCGACGCCGACCGTGATCGCCTCCAGCGAGGACGGGCGGGTGGCGCGGGCGTAGGCGAGCGCCCGCATGGTCGGCTTGTGGATCTTGGAGACCAGCACGATCGCGTGGTTGCGGGCCGGCAGCATGGCGGGCTCGTACTCGTCGGTGATCTCCAGCTCGGCCGCGACCTTGTCGTAGTGGCGGCGGATGCCCTTCATCATGAGGAACAGCACCGGCATCGCGATGACCACGATCCACGCCCCGACCAGGAACTTGGTCAGCAGCACGACGATCAGCACCAGGCCGGTCATGATGGCGCCGAAGAAGTTGATCACGCGCGAGCGGTGCATCTGGTGGCGGACCTGGCGGTCGGTCTCCGTCCTCAGGTGACGGGTCCAGTGGATGACCATGCCGGTCTGGCTGAGCGTGAAGGAGACGAACACGCCGACGATGTAGAGGTTGAGCAGGCGGCTGACGTCGGCCTGGAAGCCCCACAGCAGCAGGCAGGCGCCGAGGGCCAGGATGATGATGCCGTTGGAGAAGGCCAGCCGGTCGCCCCGGGTGTGGAGCTGGCGCGGCAGGTAACGGTCCTGGGCGAGGATCGAGCCGAGCACGGGGAAGCCGTTGAAGGCGGTGTTCGCGGCCAGGAACAGGATGAGCGCGGTCACCGCGGAGATCACCACGAACGGCAGCGAGCCGCCGCCGAACACCGCGTCGGCCACCTGCGAGATGATCGGCTGCTGGTAGTAGCCCTCGCCGACCGGGGTGCCGTCGGGCCTGAGCAGGTCGTGGGCGACGACGCTCGGCTCGGCCACCCGCACGCCGGAGGCCAGCCCCAGCGCGATGATGCCGCCGAACATGGTGATGGCGATCAGGCCCATCATGAGCAGGGTCGTGGCGGCGTTCTTGCTCTTGGGCTTGCGGAAGGCGGGCACGCCGTTGCTGATGGCCTCGACGCCGGTCAGCGCGGCGCAGCCGGAGGAGAAGGCGCGCAGGATCAGGAAGGCCGCGGCGAAGGAGGCCAGGTTCGTCTGCTCGGGCCGGATGGTGAACCCGGCGCTGGGCGCGTGCAGCTCGTCGCCGAACACCAGCAGCCGGATGCCGCCCCAGGCGACCAGGCCGATCACCGCGAACATGAAGGCGTACGTGGGGACGGCGAAGGCCGCGCCGGACTCGCGGATGCCGCGCAGGTTGACCACCGTGAGCAGGATCACGATGATGATGGCGATCGCGGGCCGGTGCTCGGCCACGAACGGGATGGTCGCGCCGACGTAGTCGACGCCGTTGGCCACCGACACGGCAACGGTCAGCACGTAGTCGACCATGAGGGCGCTGGCGACGGTGAGCCCCGCGTTCTTGCCCAGGTTGGTGGTGGCCACCTCGTAGTCGCCGCCGCCGCTCGGATAGGCGTGCACGTTCTGCCGGTACGACGCCACGACTGTGAGCATCACCACCACGACGGCGACGGCGATCCAGGGGCTGTAGGAATAGAACGAGACGCCGGCCAGCGACAGGATGACCAAAATCTCCTGCGGGGCGTAGGCCACCGAGGACAGCGCGTCACTGGCGAAGACCGGCAGGGCGATGCGTTTGGGCAGGAGTTGCTCGTGGAGCTGCCCGCTTCGCAGGGCACGTCCCACGAGCACGCGTTTGACAAGATCCGTTACCTTCGCCACGTAACGAGATGCTAGCCGCATGCCGATGCCCTAAACGCGGCGCTCCCCCATCGGGCCATACTGGTGTCGAGCAACCGGCCGACCGCGAAGTGCGGGGGAGTATGCATATTGTGATCATGGGATGCGGCAGGGTCGGTTCGACCCTCGCCCACATCCTCGAGGACAGCGGCCATTCCGTCGCCATCATCGACCGTGACCCGCAGGCGTTCCGCCGCCTGCGCGCGGGGTTCCGGGGGCGGCGGGTGACCGGCGTCGGCTTCGATCGCGACGTGCTCACCGAGGCCGGCATCGAGTCGGCGGCCGCCTACGTCGCCGTCTCCAGCGGCGACAACTCCAACATCATCTCCGCGCGCGTGGCCCGCGAGACGTTCGGCGTCGACAACGTCGTGGCCCGCATCTACGACCCCCGGCGGGCCGAGGTGTACCAGCGGCTGGGCATCCCCACGGTGGCCACCGTCCGCTGGACGGCCGACCAGATCCTGCGCCGCATCCTCCCCGAGGGCGCCGAGCCGCTGTGGCGCGACCCCACGGGCACGGTCGTGCTGGCCGAGGTGGCCGCCAACCAGGCCTGGATCGCCACCCGCGTCGTCGACCTGGAGAGCCGGGCCGGCGCCCGGGTGGCCTTCATCAACCGGATGGGCGAGGCCCTGACCATCACGGACGAGACCGTGGTGCAGGAGGGCGACCTGCTCCACGTCATCGCGGCCGAGAACGACATGGACCGGATCAACAAGGTGCTCGCCGCGGCGCCGGAACAGGACGACTGATGCGCATCGCCATCGCCGGCGCGGGCGCCGTGGGCCGTTCCATCGCCTCCGAGCTGCTGGAGAACGGCCACGAGGTGCTGCTCATCGACGTCGACCCGCGGGCGATCAAGATCGACAGCGTGCCGCGCGCCGAGTGGCTGCTCGCCGACGCGTGCGAGATCGCCTCGCTCGACGAGGCCGGGCTCGGCAACTGCCACGTCGTGGTGGCCTCCTCCGGCGACGACAAGGTCAACCTCGTGGTGTCGCTGCTGGCCAAGACCGAGTACGGCGTGCCGCGCGTGGTGGCCCGCATCAACCACCCCAACAACGAGTGGCTGTTCAACGAGTCGTGGGGCGTCGACGTCGCCGTCTCGACGCCGCGGCTGCTGAGCGCGCTGGTGGAGGAGGCGGTCAGCGTCGGCGACCTGGTGCGGCTGATGACGTTCCGCCAGGGCCAGGCCAACCTCGTCGAGCTGACGCTGGCCGAGGACGCCCCGGTGGTGGGCCAGCGCGCCGGGTCGGTGCCGTGGCCGGTCGACTCCGCGCTGGTGGCGATCCTGCGCGAGGGCCGGGTGCTGGTGCCCACCGCCGACGACCCCCTGGAGGCGGGCGACGAGCTGCTGTTCGTGGCCAGCCAGGAGGTCGAGGAGGAGCTGGCCCACCTGCTCTCGCAGCGCTGAGCCCGGTCATGGACGCCGGCCGCGCCCGGTCGTTGTTCGAGGGCGCCCGCGTCGCCCGACTGGCGACGGCCGACGCGGCCGGGGTGCCGCGCGTGGTGCCCGTCACCTTCGCCGTCCTGGGCGACGACGTGGTCACCGCCGTCGACCACAAGCCGAAGAGCACGTACGACCTGGCGCGGCTGCGCGACATCCGGGCGAACCCGCGGGTCAGCCTGCTCGCCGACCACTACGAGGACGACTGGGCCAGGCTGTGGTGGGCGCGCGCCGACGGCACGGCGACCGTGCGCGAGGGCGGCCACGACGCCGCCCTGCGGGCGCTGGCCGACAAGTACGACCAGTACCGCCGGCGGCCGCCCGAAGGGCCGGTGATCGTCGTCGCGGTCAGTCGGTGGTCGGGGTGGGCGTACTCGGGATGAGCAGGTCGCGGTGGGCGCCCTGCAGGCCCTCGGGCAGGTCGTCGGCGGTGACCCAGCGGGCTTCGAGGATCTCCAGCGGGTCGATCCTGAGCGTGCCGCCGACGAGCAGGGCCTCGTAGGCCACCTCGGCCCGCAGCCCGAACCCGCTGCGCACGCGCAGCAGCCGGCCGGTGCGCACGCGCAGGCCGGTCTCCTCGAACACCTCGCGCTCGACGGTGCCCTCGAAGGTCTCGTCCCGCCTGGCGAACCCGGTGGGGAAGCCCCACTGCCGCCCTTCCTGCCACAGACGGTGACGCAGCACGAGCACCCGGCCGTCGGGGTCGCGTACGAGGCCGGTGACGCCGACCATGAAGGTGGCATGGGTCAGCCACAACACCCGCCAGCGAACCCGCCCGCCCAGCGCCTTCCACACCCGCGCGACCACCCAGCCCACCGCATTCCCCTTCATCCCCCCCAGACTCCCACGCCCACGAACCTCTCACTCCCCGCGTCCGGGCATCATGGCGGGCCGAGGGTCAGAGGCGGTGGATCCGGCTGAGGTCGACGTCGAGGTCGAAGGGGACGGTCAGCTTGAGCCTGTCCTGGTGGATGCCGGTGAGCGCGTAGGCGCGGGTGGCGGGGTCACGCTCGTGGACGCGGACGACGGGCTCGCCACAGTCGTCCTCGACCCGCCAGAAGTGCGGAATCCCGGCCGCGGCATAAAGAGCCCGCTTACGCTCCCCGGACTCCACCGGGACGACCTCGGCGACCAGCAGCAGATCCTGGGCGCGGTAGAAGGTCTCGCCGCCGTCGTCGCGCACCGCGGCCGCCCTGACCACGCTGACGTCCGGCTGCGGGCGCTGGCGGGCGTCCAGGACGACGCTCATCCCCCGCCGCACCCGGAACTCCGAGGGGACGGCCCGCCGGAGGCCCTCGACGAGCAGATCGACCACGGTCGAGCGGAAGGACGACTGGGGGCCCGCGAGGACCAGCCTTCCGTCGATCAGCTCCGTACGCGCGGGCAGGTCAGGCAGACGATCGAGGTCTTCCGCGACGAGACCCCCAGGCGGCGGCACGACCCGCCCGTCCTCCGGCACGGGTCAGGCCGGGGCGACCGGGGGCTTGATGGGGGTGCGGCCGCGGCCGAGCAGCCACAACATCGCGGCCAGGGCCGCCACCTGCAGGGGCCAGCCCATCACGATCTTGGCGAAGCCGAGCGCGGCCACCGCCTCGTCGCCGCCGCCGAACAGGTAGACCGGGCCCTGCACGGCCACCCGCACCACGCACGGCACCATGAGCAGCCAGGTCAGCCGCGTGCAGAGCCGGACGACGCCCGCGTCTTTGTGCCAGCCCACCGGGTCGTTGGTGACCGAGCCGATGAGGAACCCGACCACCGGCCAGCGGGTGACGATGGACAGCAACATGCCCACCGAGTACGCGCCGTTCCACAGGATGCCGGGCAGGAAGTAGTCTTTCGCGTTGCCGGTGCGGCTGGCGAAGAAGGCGCCGATCGCGATGCCGATCAGGCTGTTGATCACGAACTGCGGCGTGGACCGCTGGACCACCCTGACCAGCAGGAGCACCACCGAGAGCGAGATGCTGACGATGAGCGACGTCTTCAGGTCTTCGGTGACGATCCACGAGACCGTGAAGGCGATCGTCGGCACCGCGGCCTCGATGATGCCGCGGACGCCGCCGAAGGCCTTGGCGAGCTGGGCTCGCACCGCCGCCTCGACGGTCTCGTGCGCGGCCTCTTCCGCCTCAGCACTCACCTGATCAACTCCCTGGGCGCAGTTCGTATCGCGGATTGAACATCACCTTGCGCCCGTCCTGCATGCTGACCAGGCCCTCGGCCTTGACCGTGCGGCCCGGCTCGATGCCGACGATCTTGCGGCGGCCGAGCCACACCAGGTCGATCACGTCGGACCCGTCGTACAGCTCGGCCTCCAGGGCGGGGGCGCCGCCCCTCGGGCGCAATGTCACCGTACGTAGCGTACCCGCTACACAGAACCTGCGGCGCCCGCCACACGACACGATGGGCGTCGCGCCGACCTCGTCGGCGTCTTCCCGCAGTTCCTGGGCCTCGATCTCCGACTGGGTCGTGGCCAGCCGGCTGAAGAAGCCGCGCAATCCCCCGCGTTTCGGAGGCTCTGCCGTACTCATGATGGTTCAGCCTATGTGATGGTAAGCCGTCAGCGAATAGCCGATGGGGGGTCTTGGGAATGTCGCCGGGCTGGGCCGGGCGGGGGCCCGGAGATGTAACGCTCAGCGGGTCTCGCTGATTTCCGGGCCGCGCTTGAAGGGGCTGAACGCCGGGCGTTCGTCCTGCTCGACGGCCTGCCGCTCGTGCGGACGGCTCAGCGTGATGGGCTCCTCGCGGGCCATCGGCTCGCCGCCGCGCACGACCACGACGTCCTTGACGAAGTCGAGGAACGCCCCGGAGACGCGCTCGTCGAGGGCGCCGGGGCCGGTGATGGCGGCCAGGAGGAACCAGCGCGGGCCGTCGATGCCGATGTAGCGGGCCGCCCGGCTGCCGCCTTCCATGGCGACCTCGCCGGCCAGCTCGACGCCGAACGGGCCCTCCCGCTCCTCCAGGGTCTTGGCCTGGGCGACGATCTTGGTCCTGACGTCGTCCCACAGGCCGCCCGAGCGCGGCGCGGCCAGGGCCTGCAGCTGCAGCGAGCTGTCCTCGTACAGGACGACGACACCGACGTGCTGGTCGCCGAGCGAGGCCAGGCGCACGTCGAAGTCGGGGTTGTGCGGCAGCCGCAGGCCGCCGAGGTCGATCCTGTCCGTGTCGGGGTGGGGCTCGTCGGCGTCCCACGGGCCGGACTCGCGGGTGGGGGCCTGGGACTCCTGCTCGGCCACCGTTTCCGGCTGCTCACGACGACGACGTCGGAACACGCTTCCTCACTCTCCCTGTTCGCGGGGCCGGAGCCCCAGGCTTGCTTCGGGCCGGCCGCTTCAGCGGCCCGTCGATCCGAATCCGTTGGCGCCGCGCACCGAGCCGGGCAGGCGTTCGACCTCGTAGAAGGCCGCGCGTTCGACCCGCTGGACCACGAGCTGGGCCACCCGGTCGCCGCGCTGGAGGCGGAACGGCTCCTTGGCGTCGGTGTTGATCAGCGTCACCTTGATCTCACCCCGGTAGCCCGCGTCGACGGTGCCGGGGGCGTTGACGAGCGTGACGCCGTGGCGGGCCGCCAGGCCGGAGCGCGGGTGCACGAACGCGGCGTAGCCGTCGGGCAGCGCGATCGCCACGCCGGTGCCGACCACGGCCCGCTCGCCGGGCAGCAGCTCGACGTCCTCGGCCGCGTAGAGGTCGGCGCCGGCGTCGCCCGGGTGGGCGTAGGACGGCACCGGCAGCCCGGTGTCGAGCCGCTGGATGAGGACCTCCACGTCGCTCACGGGTTCACCTCGAAGTCCTGGTGTTCGGCGGCGATGGCCGCAAGGTCGCCGTGCTCAGCGAAGTGTTCCATGCTCACCTCGATGAACAGCGCCGCCGCGCGGACGGCGACCGGTCCGTCGGGGGCGCCGACGCGCCCCTCAGCCTCAAGGTACGCCTTCCTGCCCGTGATCCCGTTGCACCAGGCGCGCAGGTGGAGTGTCGTGCCCACGGGAACGGGGAGAAGGTAGTCGGTCTCCAGCCGGGCCGTCACGTAGGGCTTGTGGAACAGGTAGACCGACATCCCGATGACCTCGTCCATCGCGGCGGCCAGCACGCCGCCGTGGGCGAGCATCGGCGCGCCCTGGTGGGCCTCCCCCACGGTGAACTCGGCCTCGACCGTGACGCCGTCGGGCGTGGCGGCCTTCAGATGCAGGCCGGTCGGGTGGTCGCCGCCGCAGCCGAAGCAGCGGCTGTAGTGGGAGCCGAGGGAGCTGCCCGGCGCCGGGGCGCCGGGATGGGCCGCGGGCGCCGAGGCGTCCGGCGGCGGGGTGGTGAGGGAGGAACGCGTCACGGGTGACGAGGTTACTCGCTGCGGCCCCTGGACTCGCCCTCGACACCGGATCGGAACCACCGGGGCCGCCCCACGTCACCCCGTCGCGGCGACCGCGCCCCCGGACGGCGGCTCACCGGCGGGAGGGGCGCCTCCCGCCGGCGGTTCCCCCGCCGGTGGCCCGTGGTGGGGCGGTGGCGGGAGGGCGGGCGGTTTGTGGCGCAGTTCCGGCAGTGCCCGGTAGATCACCGCCGCGACCGGCACGGCCACGGCCGCTCCCGCGATGCCCGCCAGGATGCCGCCGACCGACAGCACCAGGATGATCGCCAGCGGGTGGAAGTTGAGCGCCCTGCCCACGATCAGCGGCTGGAGCACGTGGTTCTCCAGCTGCTGCTCGACGATGAGGATGCCGAGGAAGATCAGCGCGTAGACCAGGCCCTTGGCGCCGAGGGTGACGAGGGTGGCGACGGTGCCGGCGAAGAAGATGCCGACGATGGGGATGAAGCTGGCGAAGAAGATCAGCACCGCCAGCGGCGCCCACAGCGGCACCCCCATGCCGGCCAGCACGATGCCCATGATGAGCCCGTGCACGGCGGCCACGGCCACGGTGCCCTGGACGTAGTGGGAGAGCGTGGTCCAGGCCGCCCGGCCCGCCCGGTCGACCCGCGGCGACATCGAGCCGAAGGCGCGCAGGAACCACGACCAGATGCGGTCGCCGTCCTTGAGCAGGAAGAACGTCACGAACAGCAGCAGCACGATGGACGCGAGCACCTCGATCGCGACGGCGCTGGCCGACAACACCGTGCCGGTGATGGCGGTGCGCTGGGTGTTGACCATCGTGGCGAGCTCGTCGACGTAGCCGGTGATCTGGGCCTGCTTCAGGTGCAGCGGGCCGGTGATCAGCCACTCCTGGACCGAGCGCGCGGTGGCCTGCACCTGCGTGACCAGGTTGGGGAACTCCTCGCTGGCCCGCGCCCCGACCAGCCAGCCGGTGCCGGCCAGGACGGCCAGCGCGACCAGCATGGTCAGCCAGGTGGCGTAGATGGGCCGCAGGCCCGCCCGCCGCAGGCTCTTGGTCAGCGGGAAGAGCAGCGCGGTCAGCAGCAGCGCGATGGCCACGGGCAGCGCCACGAAGGTGAGCCGGGCGATCGCCAGGACGAAGAAGTAGACGACCACGCCGACGAGGATCAGGCACCCGCACCATGCGGCCATCTTGGCCAGCACGGGCGGTACGAGTGTGGTGGGGCGGTCGATCTGCACGTGTTCAAGACTGGCACGTCCGGGCCCGGGATGCGCACCGATAAAACGCCGGGATGCCGGACGGGCGGTGAGGGAGGCGTCCCCCACCGCCCGTGCCGGACGGCCGTGCCTCAGCCCAGGTGCACCTCGACGGTCAGCACGTCGCCGCCGTCGAGGACGAACTCCTCGACGACTCCCGCCGCGCACAGGTCGTCCTGGGCCTGGCGGACGAGGTCGGCCTCGGGCCCCGTGACGGTCAGCCTGGACACCTCGGCCCGCATCGACACCTTGGCCTCCGACTTGGCCTTGCGCACCCGCCGCAGCACCTCCGAGGCCACGGTCAGCACCGCCGGGTCGCCCGTGCCGCGCTCGGGAGCCGGCCAGGCGGCGCGGTGCACCGAGCCCTCACGCCACCAGGACCACACCTCCTCGGTCACGAACGGCAGCACCGGCGCGAACAGCCGCAGCAGCACGTCGAGGGCCTGCCGCAGCGCCGCGTGCGCCGAGGCGGCGCCCGGCCCCGACTCGTACGCCCGCGCCTTGACCAGCTCCAGGTAGTCGTCGCAGAAGGACCAGAAGAACCGCTCGACGGCCTCCAGCGCGCGGGTGTGGTCGTAGGACTCGAACGCCTGCGTGGCCTCGCGGGCCATGTCGGACAGGGCGGCGAGCATCGACAGGTCGACCGGCTCGGTGACCTCGCCGTCGCTGCCGGCCAGCCCGAGCACGAACTTCGAGGCGTTGAGGATCTTGATCGCCAGCCGCCGCCCGATCTTGAGCTGGCCCACGTCGAACGTGGTGTCCACGCCGTAGCGGCCGTTGGCGGCCCAGTAGCGGACGGCGTCGGAGCCGTGCTGCTCCAGCAGGTCCAGCGGGGTGACCACGTTGCCCTTGGACTTGGACATCTTCTTGCGGTCAGGGTCGAGGATCCAGCCGGAGATCGCCACGTCGGTCCACGGCAGCGCGTCGGACTCCAGGTGGGAGCGGACCACCGTGGAGAACAGCCAGGTGCGGATGATCTCGTGCGCCTGCGGCCGCAGGTCGTAGGGGGACACGCGCCGGTAGAGGTCGTCGTCGCTCGCCCAGCGGCCGGCGATCTGCGGCGTCAGGGACGAGGTCGCCCAGGTGTCCATGACGTCGGGGTCGGCCATGAACCCGCCGGGCGCCCCCCGCTGCTCCTCGCCGTATCCGGGCGGCACGTCGGAGGACGGGTCGATCGGCAGCGACTCCTCGGCCGGCAGGATCGGCGCGTCGTGGACCGGGTTGCCGGCCTCGTCCAGCGGATACCACACCGGGAACGGCACGCCGAAGAAGCGCTGGCGGGAGATCAGCCAGTCGCTGGTCAGGCCCTCGACCCAGTTGTCGTAGCGCACCCGCATGTGCGGCGGGTGCCAGGCCAGCTCGCTGCCGCGCTCCAGCAGCCGGTCGCGCAGCGCCTGCTCGCGCCCGCCGTTGCGGATGTACCACTGGCGGGTGGTGACGATCTCCAGCGGCTTGTCGCCGCGCTCGTAGAACTTCACCGGCCGCTGCACCGGACGCGGGTCGCCGTCGAGGTCGCCGGACTCGCGCAGCAGCTCGACGATGCGCTCGCGCGCGCTGTGGACGGTCTTGCCGGCCAGCTCCTTGTACGGCTCCGGCTCCACGCCGTCGGGCGGCTCGGGCAGCAGCCGGCCGTCCCAGCCGATGACCGGCCGGGTGGGCAGGTGCAGCTCACGCCACCAGGTGACGTCGGTGACGTCGCCGAACGTGCAGATCATCGCGATGCCGGACCCCTTGTCGGGCTCGGCCAGGTGGTGGGCCAGGATCGGCACCTCGACGCCGAACAGCGGCGTGAGCGCGGACGTGCCGAACAGCGGCTTGTAGCGCTCGTCGTCGGGGTGGGCGACCAGCGCGACGCAGGCCGGGATCAGCTCGGGCCTGGTCGTCTCGATCCAGATCGGGCCGCGCTCGCCGTAGAAGGAGATGCGGTGGAAGGCGCCGGGCCACTCGCGGTCCTCCAGCTCGGCCTGGGCCACCGCGGTGCGGTAGGTGACGTCCCACAGCGTGGGCGCCTCGGCGAGGTAGGCCTCGCCGCGGCGCAGGTTGCGCAGGAACGCCCGCTGGGAGACGGCCTGCGACTCGTCGCTGATCGTGGTGTAGAGCAGGTCCCAGTCGACCGACAGGCCGACCCGGCGCCAGACCTCCTCGAACGCTTTCTCGTCGATGGCGGTGAGCTGGTGACACAGCTCGACGAAGTTGCGCCGCGAAATGGAGATCTCACGTTTGCCCGGCTTGTCCGGTGGAACGAAGTCAGGATCGTACGGCAGCGACGGATCGCAGCGCACCCCGTAGACGTTCTGCACCCGCCGTTCGGTAGGCAGGCCGTTGTCGTCCCAGCCGATGGGGTAGAACACCGACTTGCCGATCATCCGCTGGTAGCGGGCCATGATGTCGCTGTGGGTGTAGGAGAAGACATGACCGACGTGGAGGGAGCCGGACACGGTCGGTGGCGGCGTGTCGATGGAGTAGACCTGCTCGCGCGGCTTGGACCGGTCGAAGCGGTAGGTGCCCTCCTCCTGCCAGCGAGCTACCCATACCTGCTCCAAGCCGTCGAGGGTCGGCTTTTCCGGCATGGATGCATGGCGTAGTCGCTGTTGAGTCATGCCTCCTTATGGTACGGCTTCGGGGGCCCCGCAAGCGTTAGAGACTAGTGTTCGTTACATAGGGGAAGGGAGTTGGCATGGCGGAGGACAAACCCGACATCGCCTGGCGTGTCATCGGTGGTCTGGTGGGCATGGCGACCGCCTGGGGGATGCGGAAGCTCCTCGGGTTCGTCTGGGTCAAGGCGACCGGCAAGGAGCCGCCCCTCGACGACGACTCGCCCGAGGTCAGCATGGGTGAGGCGATCGGTTACGCGATCCTCACCGGCGTCGGGATGTCCGTGGCGCAGATCGTGGTCAACCGGACCGCCAAGAAGCGCTACGACGCGTGGAAGTCTGTGAAGCAGGTGACTCAAGGGCACTGAGGAACTCGCTCGCCCAGCGGTCCACGTCGTAGGTGGCCACCCGGCGGCGCATCGTGCGCATCCGCCGGGCCAGCTCGTGCGGCGTGGCCCGCATGGCGGCGATCATCTGCCGCTTGACGTCCTCGATGTCGTAGGGGTTCACCAGGTACGCCTGCCGCAGCTCGTCGGCCGCGCCGGTGAACTCGCTGAGCACCAGCGCGCCCTGCAGGTCGTGGTGGCAGGAGACGTACTCCTTGGCCACCAGGTTCATCCCGTCGCGCAGGGGCGTGACGACCATGACGTCGGCCGCCAGGTAGAGCGCGGCCAGCTCGTCGTGGCCGTAGGACTGGTGGAAGTACTGGATCGGCTGCACGCCGATCTGGGCGTGCTCGCCGTTGATCCGGCCCACCTGCAGCTCGATGTCGTCGCGCAGCTTGCGGTACTCGTCCACGCGCTCGCGGCTCGGGGTGGCGATCTGCACGAAGACCGCCTCGTTCGGGCGCAGGCTGCCGTCCTTGAGCAGTTCGCCGAACGCCTCCAGACGCTGGCCGATGCCCTTGGTGTAGTCGAGCCGGTCCACGCCGAGCAGCACGTGCTCGGGGTCGCCCAGCTCGCCCCTGATCTCCTTGGCCCGCGCCACGACGTGCGGCTCGCGCACCAGCGAGTCGAGCTGTCCGAAGTCCACCGAGATCGGGAAGGCCTGCGTGGTCACCACCCGGTCGTCGAGGAAGATCTCGTTCCCCTTGTACGGCAGCCCGAGCAGCCGCCGGCACAGCCTGCGGAAGTTCGAGGCGCCCCCGGGCAGCTGGAAGCCCACCAGGTCGGCGCCGAGCAGCCCCTCGACCAGCTCCTTGCGCCACGGCAGCCGCCAGAACAGCTCGACGGGCGGGAAGGGGATGTGCAGGAAGAAGCCGATCCGCAGGTCGGGCCGGAGCCGCCGGAGCATCGCGGGCACGAGCTGGAGCTGGTAGTCCTGCACCCAGACGACGGCACCCTCCTCTGCGGCCTCGGCGGCGGCCGCGGCGAAGCGCTCGTTGACCGAGCGGTAGGTCTCCCACATCTCCCGCTCGAACACCGGCGGCGCCACCACGTCGTGGTAGAGCGGCCAGAGCGTGGCGTTGGAGAAACCCTCGTAGTAGAGCTCGACCTCGCGGGCCGACAGCGGGATGGGGATGAGGCTCATGCCGTCCTGCTCGAACGGTTCGAGCTTCTCGTCCGGCGCGCCGTGCCAACCGGCCCAGGCGCCGTGGCGGCGCTTCATCACGGGCGCGATGGCCGTCACGAGCCCCCCCGGGCTCCTGCGCCACGAGGCCGTTCCGTCTGGCTCGATCGTGCGATCGACCGGCAAGCGGTTCGCGACGATCAGAAACGAGCTACGGCCGGTCACGCAGTCCTCCTAGGGGCTCAGGTCGAGGAGAGCCGCAGGCGCGGCTCACGGCGGCCGCGACCTCGTCCGGCCCCCCGCGGGGAATGATCGCGGCGATGTGGGCATCTGGCCTGATCACCCATGCTTCATCCGGCCGCGCACCGAGTCTTTCGGCGAGCGAGCCGGTCGCATCCATCTCCGTGAGCTCGCGGACGGCGAGCGGTGCCGTAATGACCTTGCCCAGGACCTGCACAAACAAACTCGAATCGCACATATCACCCAACAGAATGAGGAAACCGTCCCGGCAGAACTCGCGCAGTCTGCCCTTCGCCAGCGGCACGTCCGGCAGGATCACCCCGGGGGCCGGATCGCACAGTGCGCCCTTCGGCGGACGCCCCCCGAACGGGCGGCCCGGCTCGGGGGTGGTGAGCGGCGAGTCCACGTACCAGTAGGGCTCGGCGAAGCGCCCGGAGTCCACCTCGGCGACCAGGCCGCCCTCCAGCACCTCCCGCCGCCTGGCCCGGTCCCGGTCCGTCCTGGGCGCGAGGAAGCGCATGGTGGCGGCGGTCACCTCCAGGTTCTCCCGCGCCGCCGCGTGCCGCTCGGCGTGGTAGGACTCCAGCAGCTCGGGCCCGGCCCAGCCGTTGAGCGCGAAGGCCAGCTTCCAGGCCGCGTTCTCGGCGTCGGGCACGCCGGAGTTGAGGCCCCGGGCCCCGAAGGGCGCCACCAGATGGGCGCAGTCGCCGGCCAGCAGCACCCGTCCGACCCGCATCCGCGAGGCGATGCGCGAGTGGAACCGGTACGTGCTGTGCCAGATCAGCTCATATGGCCGGTCCCCAATGATTTGCTGGATTTTCTGCGAAATATCGGCCTTCGTTGGGATGAAGTCTGGCGCGATCTGCCAGTCGATCCGGTACGTCCCGTTGGGGCAGGGATGGATGAGGACCTGCCGGCCCGGGTTCCACACGGGGTCGAAGTAGAAGCGCCGCTCGTTCTCCCAGCCGGGCAGCTCCGCCCGGATGTCGCAGATCAGGAACTGGTCGTCGAACGCCTCGCCGTCGAAGGAGACGCCGAGCGACCGGCGTACCTGCTGGGCCCGCGCACCCGCGCAGACCAGCACGTAGGGCGCGCGCAGCAGCCGCTGCCCGCACTGGACCTCCACCCCCGCCGGGTCCTGGACCAGCCCGGTGACCTCGTGGCCCCAGCGCACCTCGATGAGCGGCTGGTCGGCGATGACCTCGTCGAGCAGCTGCTCGGTGCGGGCCTGGGAGATGTTCACGCACGGCGGCAGCGGGCCCTGGCCGTCGAAGGACCAGGAGAACAGCTCGCGGTCGCGGTAGTACGTGCGGGCGGTGGTCCAGGCCAGCCCCTCCTCCGCCACCCGGCCCGCGCCCGCCGCGGCCCAGATGTCCAGCACGTCGCGCTGCTGGCAGATCGACTTCGAGCCGCCGCCGTCGCGGGCCTGCCGCCGGTCCAGCACCAGCACCCGGATGCCCCAGCGGGCCAGCAGCAACGCGGCGGTCTGGCCGACCGGTCCCGCGCCGACGACGATGACCTGCGGCCCGGACTCCGCGGGTCTCATGACTGGAGCTCGTCCCACACTTCGCGGTCGCGCTCGGCGGTCCAGACGCGCGGCCGTTCGACGCCGTGGAGCTCGTCCCAGAGGCGGGAGACGTTGAAGGGCAGGCAGTGCTCGAAGATGGGCCAGCCGCCGTAGCGCGGCCGCAGGGCCCGATGGGTGCGCTCGAACGCCTCCTTCAGCCCGCTCGCGGCGCCGACCTCGCGCAGCATCACGGTCAGGAAGTCGCGGCTCTGGGCGATGGCCGCCTCGACCTCGGCCTTGCCGTGGGCCACCGCTCCCCTGCCGCCGACCAGCGTCTCGGCCCCGAACGAGGCGACGCGGTCGAGCGTGCCGGAGGCCCATTCGCGGTGGAAGGCGTCGCCGGTGTAGAGCGCGGCCTGCGACTCCACCAGGTCGCCGGCGAACAGGATGCGCCGCTCGGGCAGCCAGGCCACCAGGTCGCCCTCGGTGTGGCCGCGTCCGCAGTGGGCCAGCACCAGGTCGCCCCTGCCGCCGCCGAGGTCGATGGTGAAGGTGTCGCTGAAGGTGGCGGTGGGCCAGGTCAGGCCGGGGATCGAGCCGGGGTCCTTGAACAGGCGGGGCATCCGGGCGTACTCGCTGGCCCAGTCCTGCTCGCCGCGCTCGGCGATCAGCTCGCGGGTCTTGTCGTGGGCCACGACGACGTCCGCGCCGAACGCCGAGGCGCCCAGCACGCGGACCGCGTGGTAGTGCGAGAGCACGAGGTATCTGACCGGTTTGCGGGTGTGCTCGCGCAGCCTGGCCAGCCATTCGCCGGCGGCCGTGGGCGTGGCCAGGGCCTCGAAGCAGACCAGGAAGTCCTCGCCCTCGATGGCGCCCACGTTGGGGTCGCCCTCGGCGGTGAGCGCGTAGACGCCTTCCGCCAGCACCTCAAGGGACTGTCGCTTCTCACCGAGATCCGCCGACGAGGCGAACGGCTTGATCATCGTCTCTCCTCACGCGCTGAGGCCGACCCGCTGATGAACCAGGACATACCCCACAGACGGCCCTTGCAGCTCCGCCGCGCCGGCCCTCCCTTGACAGTGCTCGGCAGGACGGGGAAGTGTTTACCGAACAATCGGTCAGTAAGCAAGGGAGACCAGTTGGAGAGCGCGCGTCGCATGCTGGACGCCGACACCGCCTCCGCCGCCCTGGGCATCGAGCTGGTGGAGCTGGCCGAGGGGCGCGCGGTGTGCCGGATGACCGTGACCGGCCAGATGATCAACGGACACGCCATCTGCCACGGCGGCTACGTCTTCCTCCTGGCCGACACCGCCTTCGCCTGCGCGTGCAACACGCGGGGCCCGGTGACCGTGGCGGCCGGGGCCGAGATCACCTTCGTCGCCCCCGCCCACGAGGGCGACGTGCTGGTGGCCGAGGCGGCCGAGCGCACCACGTACGGCCGCAGCGGCATCTACGACATCACCGTGCGCGGGACCGGCGGCCGGGTGGTCGCGGAGTTCCGCGGGCGCAGCAGGGAGCTGAGATGAGGCCCTTCCCGCCGCCGTCCCCCGAGGAGCTCGACCCGGTCGAGCGCGTCTCCAGGGACGAGCTCATGGCCCTGCAACTGCAGCGCCTGCGCTGGACGTTGTCCCACGCCTACGACAACGTGCCGCTCTACCGGCGCAAGTTCGACGAGCACGGCGTGCGTCCCAGCGACTGCCGCAGCCTGGACGACCTCGCGCTCTTCCCGTTCACCACCAAGGAGGACCTGCGCGAGTCGTACCCGTTCGGCATGTTCGCCGTGCCGCGCGAGCGGGTGGCGCGCGTCCACGCCTCCTCGGGCACCACGGGCAAGCCCACGGTCGTCGGGTACACCAAGGCCGACCTCGACGTCTGGGCGCAGGTGATGGCCCGGTCGATCCGGGCGTCGGGCGGGCGGCCGGGCGACGTGGTGCACGTGGCGTACGGCTACGGGCTGTTCACCGGCGGTCTCGGCGCCCACTACGGGGCCGAGCGGCTGGGCTGCACGGTGGTGCCGGTCTCCGGCGGCATGACGGCCCGGCAGGTCCAGCTCATCACCGACCTGCGGCCCAGGGTCATCATGGTTACGCCGTCGTACCTGCTGGCGCTGCTCGACGAGTTCGCCGCCCAGGGCCTCGACCCGCGCGAGAGCTCGCTGGAGATCGGCATCTTCGGCGCCGAGCCCTGGACCGAGCGCATGCGTGCCGAGATCGAGGAGCGCTTCGACCTGCACGCCGTCGACATCTACGGGCTGTCGGAGGTCATGGGCCCCGGCGTGGCCAACGAGTGCGTCGAGACCAAGGACGGCCTGCACGTCTGGGAGGACCACTTCTATCCCGAGACCGTCGACCCGTTCACCGGCGAGCCCGCCCCGGACGGCGGCGAGCTGGTGTTCACCAGCCTCACCAAGGAGGCCATGCCGGTCATCCGCTACCGCACCCGCGACCTGACCCGGCTGCTGCCCGGCACGGCCAGGCCCGCCTTCCGCCGCATGGAGAAGGTCACCGGCCGCACCGACGACATGATCATCCTGCGCGGCGTGAACGTGTTCCCGACCCAGATCGAGGAGCTCGTGCTGCGTGTGCCCGGCCTGTCGCCGCACTTCCAGCTGCACCTGACCCGGCCGGACCGGCTCGACGTGCTCACCGTCAGGGTCGAGGCGCGGCCGGGCGCGACCGGCCGCGAGGAGGCCGGGCGGGCGCTGCGGCACGCGGTCAAGGCGGGCGTCGGCGTGAGCGTCGAGGTCGAGGTGGTGGACCCCGAGACGCTGGAGCGCTCGGTGGGCAAGCTCAAGCGCGTGGTGGACAGCCGGGACGTCTGACCGCACGGCCGCCCGGCTACGGCGTCAGCTCGTCACGGGGGTCGGGCGGCGGCAACGACGGGCCCTTGAGGCGCAGGTCGGCGCGGATGGCCTTGCCGAGCTTGCCGGTCGCGCCGCGGTTGAGCGCGCCGCCCGCGACGGCTCCGGTGAGGAACGGGCCGAACGTCGTCAGATGGCGCCCGAGCGTGCGCATGAGACGGTTGCGAAGAGCGGCCTTGGACGCCGCGCCGAGCGCGAGCGAGACGGACGCGGGGGCGAGGGGGTCGATCCCGCGCTGCCTGGCCCAGGCGGAGGCGAAGGCGAAGGCACGCTGCGTGCCGTTGCCCTGGACGCGCACGCCGTAGACCTCGTGCAGCTCGGCCAGGAGCTTGACCTCGATCGCGGCGACGACGATGGTCTCCGCGACGAGCTGCGCGGGCGCGGAGAGCAGGAGGGGTGGTGCGGCGAACTGGGCCGCCGCCAGCGCTCCGCCGATGGCGCCGACCGTCATCGTGGCCTTCTGGGCGGTGCGCACCAGGTCGTCGGCGAGCTCCTCGCCGGTGAGGCCGTGATGATGCTCCGACAGCGTCGACAGGTCGCGGATGGGGATGCGGGGCGCGATGTTGAGGAAGACGTCGGCCAGCCAGCGGCCGCGGCCGGCGCCGCTCTCGCGGGCCTTCTTCGCCCCTGCGGCCAGGGACCTGGCTAGTCGGCCGAGCAGCCTGCGCCGCTCGGCCGGCTCCAGCTCACCGGGCTCGGTGAGCCGCACAACGAGCTCGCCGACCTCCTTGTCGGGGTCGGCGATCCCGTCGTCCGCCTGTTGCTTGTCCTTCTCGGGTTCGGCCACGCGATGCCTCCGTCCTCTTGGTCGCGACCGCTCAGGGTCAGCGGGCTCGGTCGTGCCTTGGGTCCCGCACCCTGAGCTCCTTCGCTCCAGCGGTCAGGCGGCGCACTCCCGGCAGATCTGCTGGCCGTTCTTCTCGGAGGCCAGCTGGCTGCGGTGGTGCACCAGGAAGCAGCGCGAGCAGGTGAACTCGTCGGCCTGACGGGGAATGACCCGCAGGGAGAGCTCTTCGTTCGACAGATCCGCGCCGGGCAGCTCCAGCGACTCGGCGAGGTCGGTCTCGTCGATGTCGATGCTGCCGGACGACTTGTCGGTACGCCGTGCCTGGAGTTCTTGGAGGCTGTCCTCCCCCAGGTCGTCGTCTGTCTTTCGCGGGCTGTCGTAGTCGGTAGCCATTGTGCTTACTCCATCCCCCTCATCTATATGTCTTCGCGCTCATCGCGCGTCTTCTAACGTCCGGGAGGCCCATCTTGTGCCCGTTCCGTCGGGGAGATTTTCCATCGGTACCCCGCGCGAACGGACAACGAACCTCCCAACACGACAGGGCCTGCTGCCGACGGCAATGGTTAGCCAAATATGGCGAAACCCACAGCCTTGGCGTCATGCACGACCGTGTTCGACGGCACATCCAACCACATGTACGGCGAGAACGAGACGCCCCCACTACATCAACACGCGGACGAACACCCCGGAACGTCACCCGCCGGCGCCCCATGGCCCACTCAAGGACGCTCGTTCAACGTGTCGGAAGCCGAATCGTCACCACAAGTCCTCCGCCGTCACGCGGCACCGCGGTCACGTTTCCACCGTGTGCCTGCACCACCGCACGGACGATGGACAACCCCAGACCCGATCCCTTGGCCGATTCCACGCGGTCGGCGTGGAGCCTCCTGAACGGCTCGAACAGGCTGTTCACCTCGTACGCCGGGACGTGCTGCCCCGTGTTGGCCACCTGAACAACCAGCCCCCCGTCCGCCATTCCCGTCCGGATCCAGACTTTTCCGTTTTCGGGAAGGTTGTACTTCACGGCGTTCTCCAGCAGGTTGCTGACCGACCGCTCCAGAAGCACCGGGTCGCCCACGGTAGGCGCGCTGACCAGTTCGGCGACAACGGTCACGCCGTGTTCGGCGGCGAAGGGCGCGAGCTGTTCCACGGCCGTCTGCGCGACTTCCTGAACGTCGAGCGGTTTGCGCACCGCGAGTTCTCGTTCGCTCCTGGCGAGCAACAGCAGTCCCTCGATGAGCTTCTCGTTACGCGCGTTGACTTCCAGCAGCGTGCGGCCGAGCGCTTTGAGGTCCTCGGACGCCTCCGGATCCGACAACGCGATCTCCAGGACGGTCCGGTTAATCGTCAACGGCGTGCGCAATTCGTGGGAGGCGTTGGCCACGAATCTGCGCTGGGTGTCGAAGGCGATGTTGAGCCGGGTGAGCATGGCGTCGAAGGTGTCGGCCAGCTCCTTCAGCTCGTCGTTGGGGCCGCGCAGGGCGATGCGCTGGTGGGCCAGCGTGCTCTCCGACAGCTTGCGGGCCGCGCTGGTCATCTGGGCGACCGGCCGCAGCGCCCGGTCGGCCACGAAGTAGCCGATGATGAGCGCGAGGATGCCGACCCCGGCCAGCGCCATGAACGAGCTGGTGAACAGCGCGTCGCGCGCGCTGCTGACGGCCCGCCCCTTGGCCAGGGTCCACCGGTTCTGCATGATGGCGGCGTCGAGCGGGTCGAGGTCGTCGGTGATCAGGTCGGGCCAGGCGTTCTCGATCGATTTGCCGACGATCGAGTAGACGACGAACAGCAGCACCGCCGCGGCGGCGAACACCAGAGCGCTGTAGGTGAGCGTGAGCCGCCACCGGATGCTCACCTTGGCCGGCAGCCCCCTGACCCGTTCCAGGGTGCTGCGGGCGGGCGTCTCCGAGCCGGGCGGGGGCGGGCCGTCCCAGGCCGGTGGCCCGGTCGGGGGTGGCGCCTCCTGCACGCGCGTCGCCTTCCTGGCCGTATGGGGGCTGATCATCGGATGCGTCGGCCCCGCCCCGCGCTCTGGCCGTTCACTCACAACTTGTACCCAACCCCGGGCACGGTCTCGATCACCTGAGGCTCGCCCAGCTTCTTCCGCAGCGTCATCATGGTCACCCGGACGACGTTCGTGAACGGGTCGATGTTCTCGTCCCACGCCTTGTCCAGCAGGTCCTCCTGGCTGACCACCGCGCCCTCGGCGCGCATCAGCTCCTCCAGGACCGCGAACTCCTTCTTGGTGAGCACGATCTCCTTGCCCTCGCGCTCGACCAGCCGCTTGCCCGGGTCGAGGCGGATCCCGGCCCGCTCCAGCACGGGCGGCAGGGCGGGCGCCGAACGCCGGCCGAGCGCGCGCACCCGGGCCACCAGCTCGATGAACACGAACGGCTTGGCCAGGTAGTCGTCGGCCCCGAGGCCGAGGCCCTCCACCTTGTCGTCCACGTCGCCGGAGGCGGTCAGCATGAGGATCCGCGAGGCCGAGCGCTGCTCGACCAGCCGGCGGCACACCTCGTCGCCGTGCACGACCGGCAGGTCGCGGTCGAGCACGATCACGTCGTAGTCGATGTAGGAGGTGCGCTCAAGGGCGCCGCCGCCGTCGTAGGCGACGTCGACGGCCATGGCCTCACGCCGCAGCCCGGTCGCGATCGCGTCGGCGAGCACCCGCTCATCCTCGACAACCAGCACTCGCACGCCTGGTACACCCTCTTTCCGGTTCCGGTGTCTCATTCTGCCTACAGGCTCGATAAGCGCACGGTAAGGCATGTCCAGGGGTGTGCCGGGCAGGGGCCGCACAAATTCATGTTTCAGAGGGCGATAACCCGGGGTATGCCGTCGGGACACCCATTGCCCGGACATCCACTGGCAATGGTTCCCTTCGCCCCGCACGGATCGAACCCCTGAGAGAGTAGGTGAGATGGGCGAGTTCACCACCACGATCGAACGCCGCCTCGACCAGGCTTACAAGAGCCTCTCCGAGGCCCGCAGCACCGGCGACGACTACCTCGCCGACACCCTCACCGCCGAGATCGAGGACCTGCGCCGCCTGGCCGACGATCACGGCGTCCCGCTGCCGCGCTAGACATAAGCGTGCGACGGCCGGGGCCCGCCGGGCCCCGGCCGTCCTGTCATGCCCGCGGCCCGGTCAGGAGTCGCGTTCGGGGTCCAGCGGCACGAGCAGGTCGTGCAGCTCCTCGAACAGGCCGGGCGCCGCGCACAGCGCGAACTCCGGGCCGACCGGCCGGCCGTGCAGGCCGCCGAGCCGGGCGCCCGCCTCGGTCGCCACCAGCCCGGCCGCGGCGTGGTCCCACGCGTTGGTGCCGCGCTCGTAGTACGCGTCCACCCGGCCCGCCGCCACCGAGCACAGGTCGATGGCGCACGAGCCGCCGCGCCGGATGTCGCGCACCCGCGGCAGCACCGCCGCCACGACCTGTCCCTGCACCTCGCGGCGCGGCGCCGAGTAACCGAACCCGGTCGCGACCAGCGCCCGGGCCAGCGGCACCCCGCTGTTGCAGCGCAGCCGCGCGCCGCCCAGCCACGCGCCCTCGCCGAGCGCGGCGGTGAACACCTCGCCGCGCGCCGGCACGTTGACCACCCCGGCCACGACCCGACCGGCGACCTCGACGGCGATGGACACCGCCCAGTCGGGCAGGCCGTACAGGAAGTTGACGGTGCCGTCGACGGGATCGACGATCCACCGCACGTCGGACGCGCCCGGCGCCTCGCCGCCCTCCTCGCCCAGGAACCGGTCGTCCGGACGGACCGCCAGGACGCGCTCGCGGATCAGCTCCTCCGACGCCTTGTCCAGGATGGTGACGACGTCGGTGGGGCTGGACTTGGTCTCGACGTCCTCCGACATCGTGGGCCGCTTGGCCAGGAGCATGTCCCCGGCCTCGCGGGCGACGTCCTCGGCCAGCCGCAGGAAGTCGGTCATCAGGCCACCGAGTCCGGGCGCTTCCACTCCTCGCCGAGCACGTGCTGGGCGAGGAAGGCGAGCACGGTCTCGTACCAGGCGACAATGTTGCCCGGCTTGAGGATCCAGTGGTTCTCGTCCGGGAAGTACAGGAACTTCGACTCGACGTCGGTGCGCTGCAGGTCCCACCACAGGCGCAGGGACTCGCCGATCGGCACCCGGTAGTCCTTGTCGCCGTGGATGACGAGCATCGGGGTGGTGATCTTGCCGAGCCCCAGGTGCGGGGAGAGCTGGTCGTAGCGCTCCGAGCCGGGCTCGCCGAACTCGCGCTGCCAGTACAGGGAGGAGTCGGTGGTGCCGGCGAACTGGTCGAGGTTCCACAGCGCGGCGTGGGTGACGATGGCCTGGTAGCGGTCAGTGTGCCCGGCCAGCCAGTTGGCCATGTAGCCGCCGA
Organism: Nonomuraea sp. NPDC001831; assembly: GCF_042892035.1. Lineage (NCBI taxonomy): Bacteria > Bacillati > Actinomycetota > Actinomycetes > Streptosporangiales > Streptosporangiaceae > Nonomuraea > Nonomuraea sp. NPDC001831. Next base: position 177,557 of record NZ_JBIATU010000016.1, read on the forward strand.
ACGAGCCGCCCATCGCCGCCACCCGCTCGTCGTCGATGTCGTCCCTGGCCAGGGCGACGTCCACGATGGCGTCGAGGTCGGCCTGGGTGCGCGGGCCCCAGGCGCCCCAGCCGCGGTCGATCATCTCCTGGCCGTAGCCGGTGGACAGGCAGGGGTCGGGCATGAGGACGGCGTACCCGCGCTGCGCCATGATCCACGACTGCCAGCGCCACTGCCAGTCGTTCCAGGACGCGACCGGGCCGCCGTGGATCCACAGCAGGAACGGCGCCGGGTTGTCGGCCGAGGCGCCCTCGGGCAGCACGAGCCAGCCGCGCACGGTCGCGCCGTCGTCGGCGGTGGCCGAGATCTCGGTCAGCGTGCCCGGCACCTCGGGGCGCGGGGCCGGCGAGGGCAGGTCGGCGATCTCGCCGGTGACCGCGTCGATCCTGGCCGGGGCGGGGGCGAGGGCGATGTTGCTGCGCAGGGCGTAGACGTACGCGCCGTCGGCGCTCGCGTTGACCCCGAGGTAGGCGGCGTCGTCGCCGGTGAGCCTGGTGTGCTCGCCGTCCAGCGGGACGCGGAAGACCGGGCGGCGGCCCTGGTGGTCGGCGACGAGGTAGAGGGCCGTGGAGTCGGGGGCCCAGGCGAGGTCCGTCGGGAACAGGTCGGGGGCGTAGGCCCGGCCCTCGCCGGTGGCCAGGTCGGCGATCCACAGCTCCACGCGGACGGAGACGTCCGTGCTCGTGATGCGCTCGCGCGCGCAGGCCACCCGCGTGCCGTCGGGCGAGACGGCGATCGGGCCGCCGAAGTCGTGCGCCTCGTCGGTGAGCAGGGTGCGCCGCCGGCCGGTGGCCACGTCGATGGCGACCAGGTCCGTACGGCTGTCGCCGCCGGACAGGAACCTGCGCCAGGTGACGATCACGGTGGAGCCGTCGGGGGTGAGCTCGAAGGCGGCGTCGCGCAGCGCCTCGCCCGCGTCGGGCGTCAGCTCGCGCACGTCCTCCAGGCGGTCGGCGCCGAGCCGGCCGGTGAACAGCCGGGTGCGGGCCGGGCCGAGGTCGTGGTCCCAGTAGCGGACCGGGTAGCCCTCGTGCAGGATCGCGCTGGTACCGGCGTCCTTGCGGGCCTTGCGCCGCTCCTCCTCGGTCGACTCGTCGCCGTCGAGCACGTCGGAGGCGAACACCACCACGTCGCCCGCCGTGCGCGCGGCGCCGATGCCGCCGGGGCGGGTGGCGATCTGGCGGGCCTCGCCGCCGGCGCGCGGCAGCAGCCACAGCGCGGGCACCTCGTCGGTCGCGTCCTTGACGGTGGTGTCGGGACGCGCCGAGGTGAACAGCACGTCCCCGGCGTCGGTGAAGACGGCCGCCGTCTCGCCCTTGGCCGACCGGGTCAGACGGTACGGCTCACCGTCGAGGGGGATCGCCCAGAGCGCGGTGCCGTACGACTTGCCGTCGGGATTGAGGGCCTGCACGGCCGAGATCAGACGGGAGCCGTCAGGCGAGAGCTTCAGGGAGAGGACCCGGGGAATGGCCACATAGTCACGAATGTCATCGAATGCGCTCACTCGATCGAACCTACCTGGTCACCGGCGCTCCGCGGGCGACACCGCGCACCGCGCCTCCCCCGCGCCCCCGCCGCGCCTCCCCCACGCCTCCCCGTGCTCCCTCGCCCTCCCTCGGGCCGGACCGCCCGGCCCCCTGACTAGGCTTGACACGTGGCTGATTACGACGCTCTGCTCGTCCTGTCGTTCGGCGGCCCCGAAGGGCCCGACGACGTGCTGCCGTTCCTGGAGAACGTCGTGCGGGGGCGCGGCGTGCCGCGCGAGCGGCTGCTCGCGGTGGCCGAGCACTACCAGGGCTTCGGCGGCGTCAGCCCGATCAACCAGCAGAACCGCGAGCTGGTCGAGGCGCTGGGCCCGGTCGCGGGCGTGCCGGTCTACTGGGGCAACCGCAACTGGCACCCCTTCGGCGAGGACACCGTGCGGCAGATGGCGGCCGACGGCGTGCGCCGGGCCGCCGTCTTCGCCACCTCGGCGTTCGCCGGATATTCGAGCTGCCGCCAGTACTACGAGGACATCGCCAGGATCTCCGTCGAGGGCGGCCCCGAGCTGATCAAGATGCGGCACTTCGGCGACCATCCGGGGTTCGTCGCGGCGATGGCCGACCACACGCGCCAGGCGCTGGAGCGGCTGGGCCGCCAGGACGCCCGGCTGGTGTTCACCGCCCACAGCATCCCGGTCTCGATGGCCGAGACCGCCGGCCCCGCGGGCGGCCTGTACGAGTCCCAGCTCCGGCGCAGCGCCGAGCTGGTCAACCAGGCGCTGGGCCGCGACGAGCCGTGGCACCTGGTGTGGCAGTCGCGCAGCGGCCCCCCGCAGGTGCCGTGGCTGGAGCCCGACGTGTGCGACTTCCTGCGCAAGACGGACGCCGGCTCGGTCGTGCTGGTGCCGATCGGCTTCGTCTCCGACCACATGGAGGTCGTCTACGACCTCGACACCGAGGCCCGGCAGGTGGCCGCCGAGCTGGGCCTGCCGATGGAGCGCGCGGCGACGGCCGGCACCCATCCGGCGTTCGTGCGCATGGTCAGGGAGCTGATGGACGAGCCGGAGCCCGTCCCGTGCCCGCTCACCTGCTGCCCGCGTCCGGTCCGGCCCGGCGGGCGGCCTCAGGCGTAGGTGCGGGCGTACGCCTCGGCGATGCTCATGACCTTGTCCACGTAGTCCCACGAGTGGTTGTAGAACCAGATCGACTTGCGCAGCTTCGCGCCGCCCTTGCCCGCGCCGTTGGCGCACAGGTAGTTGGCGGCGCCGGGCACCGCGTCGTAGGGGCTCCAGATGTCGGCCTTGCCGTCGCCGTCGCCGTCCACGCCGTAGTGCTTCCAGGTGGCGGGCATGAACTGCATCGGCCCCAGGGCGCCCGCGCTGGAGGGGCCGTTGTTGCGGCCGTGGCTGCTCTCGACCTGGCCGATGGCCGCCAGCACCGTCCAGGACAGGCCGGGGCAGCGGGTGGCGGCGGCCTTGTAGAGGTCGAGGTAGCTGGTGGGGCGGCCGACGGTGACCGGCTGCTGCTGTTGTTGTTGCGGCTGTTGCTGTTGCGGCCGGGTACGGCTGGCCGCGTCGAGCACGACGACCTGCGCGCCCTTGCCGAGCAGCCGCCGCACCCCGGCCTCGCCGATCGTGCCCGGCTTGCCGTGCAGCAGCACCGCGACGCCCTTCGCGAAGCCGAGCGACCTGCCCACCTCCATGCTGACCAGGCCGTCCACGCCGGCGAGCCCGAGCGTGGCCGAGGCCGCGACCCGGAGCCTCGGGCCGCCGTCCACCTGGTACATCGCGCCGAGGATCATGCCGTACTTGCGGGCCGTGCCGGCCTCGGTGACCAGCTCGCCCCTGGCCAGCGCGCTCCAGACGGCGGGCTGGTCGGCGACGGGCTGGGGCGTCCAGGAGCGGAAGTCGGCCGGGTCGACGGCCAGCAGGTTCAGCGACGTGCCGGCGACCTTGACCGCGCCGGCGTCCACGACGGCGGCCTTCTGCACATGCTTGAGCGCGCCCAGAGCGAGCCTGGTCCGCCTGGAGACCGTGGCGGGCGCGATCGCCAGCACGCGCGGCGGCGTCACGGTGACGCCCGGACCGCCCTGGCCGAAATCCTTGACCGGCGCCGTCGTGGGTACGAGCTGGTCGAGGCGGGGAGCGGCCTCCGGAACCGCGCGGGTGATCGGCCTGCGCACCGGCTCCTGGGCCGTTCTGACCAGGTCATCGCCCATGAGCACGACGACTCCCCCGGCCACGGCGGTGACCACGAGCACGCCGAGGGCCATGAGCAGGACCGCGCGGAGAGAGGGAAGACCGGACATCAGGCACACGTTAACCCACTCACCGGAGATATCACTTGCCATCCGGACAGACGGTGCGCCATCGTGGGGTCGCAAAGTAAGGGGGAAACAGCGTGGTCGGGCCTTACCGGGGGTTGTTCAAAGGGCCCGGCGTCAAAGGATTCGTGCTGGCCGGGTTCGTCGGCCGGATGCCGATGTCCATGCTCGGCATCGGCGTCGTGCTGCTGATCTCCACCGTCACCGGGTCCTTCGCCACCGCCGGCGCGGTCGGCGCCACCACCAACGTGGCCTTCGCGATCGCGGCGCCGCTGTCGGGGCGGCTGGTGGACAGGTTCGGACAGAACCGGGTGATCGCCCCCTTCTCCGTGGTCAACGCGCTGGCGATGGCCGCGCTGATGCTCAGCGCCGCGCTCGGCCTGCCCGAGTGGACCCTGTACGTCTCCGGCCTGCTGATCGGCGCGTCCTCGCTGTCCATCGGGTCGATGGTGCGGGCCCGCTGGTCCACGATCCACGGCGGCACCGGGACGCTGCACACCGCCTTCGCCTTCGAGTCCGTGGCCGACGAGGTCGTCTTCGTCACCGGGCCCGCGCTCGTCACGGTGCTGGCCACCGCGATCAACCCGTACGCGGGGCTGGTGGTGGCGCTGGTGTGCATGCTCGGCGGCTGCCTGGCCCTGGCGGCGCAGCGGCGTACGCAGCCGCCCGTGCAGCCGGTCAGGACGGGCGGCGGCACGCCCATCCTGATCCCCGGCATCGCCCTGCTGGCGTGCGTCTACCTCGGGCTCGGCGCGGTGTTCGGCTCGGTGGACCTGATCATGGTCGCCTTCGCCGAGGAGCACGGCGTGAAGGGCGCCTCGGGATTCCTGCTGGCGGCGTTCGCGGGCGGGTCGATGGTGTCGGGGTTGTGGTTCGGCTCGCGGGAGTGGCGGATCTCGCTGCGCGCCCGGTTCATCCGCGCGCTGGGCGTGTTCGTGGTGGGCCTGCTGCCGATCCTGCTCGTGGACGACCCCTGGGTCATGGCCGCCGTGGCGTTCGTCGCCGGTCTGGCCATCTCCCCCACGCTCATCACCGGGTTCTCGCTCACCGAGCGGCTGGTCCCGCCGTCCCTGCTCACCGAGGGCATGGCCTGGATCTCCACCTCGATCGGGTTCGGCGTGGCGATCGGCGCGTGGGCGGGCGGGCAGCTCACCGACGCCTTCGGCGCGTCCAGCGCGTTCGGCTTCGCGGTGGGCGCGGCGCTCCTGGCGGCGGTCGTGGGCGTCGGAGGTTCGGGTTTGCTGAGACTTCCGGACGCGCCTTCACCCCTGCAGACCTGATCCGCTACGGTCGGGAGTTATCCCTCGCAACACCAATCACACCGGAAGCTTTGCTATGTCCCGACAAATCACTTCACTTCTAGCTATCGCGGCAGTTTGCGTCACTCTGGCTCCCGCGCCCGCGTTCGCCCAGACGCCGAAGAAGGCCGAGGTCGATTGCCAGCAGGTCAAGTGCATCGCGCTGACCTTCGACGACGGGCCCGGCCAGTACGCGGGAACCCTGCTCGACACCCTCAAGAAGTACGGCGCCAAGGCGACGTTCTTCCTGGAGGGCCAGTACGTGAACAGCCGCCCGGCCTTCGTCAAGCGCATGGTCGCCGAGGGCCACGAGGTGGGCAACCACAGCTACAGGCACCCCGACTTCACCAAGATCGACGCCGGGGCCATCAGGACCGAGATCAAGAAGACCCAGGACGCGGTCAAGAAGGCGGCGGGCGTCGAGCCCAAGCTGCTGCGCCCGCCGTACGGGCTGGCCGACGTCCAGGTGTCGGACGTCGCGACCGAGTTCGGCATGCCGATGATCCTCTGGACGGCCGGCTCGCACGACTGGGACAGCAAGAACGTCGAGGCCATCAAGAAGAAGACCCTCGAGGTGGCCGAGCGCGACGGCATCATCCTCATGCACGACTGGGTCAAGCAGACCGTGGACGCCATGCCCGCGATCGTCAAGTCGTTGCAGGCCAAGGGATACCAGCTGGTCACGGTCTCCGACGTGATCAAGCAGCAGAACCTGCAGCCCGGTCAGGTTTTCCCGGTTCCCGAAGGCTGGGAGAAGTGAGTATCGTTCACGTTTAATCGGAACGACGCTCGGAGGGGCGCCTCATGGTCTTCACTAACTGGGCCGGGAATCAGACGGGCGCCCCTGCCGAGGTGCGCACCCCCGCGAGCGTGGCGGACGTCGTCCAGGCCGTGCGGGACGCCTCGGCCGCCGGGCGCCGCCTGCGCATGGTCGGCACGGGCCACTCCTTCACCGGGGTGGCCCTCACCGACGGGATCATGCTGCGCCCCGAGGGGCTGAGCGGCATCAGGTCCGCCGGCGAGGACCGCGTCACGGTGCTGGCCGGCACGCCGCTCAAGGTGCTGAACGAGCTGCTCGACCAGCGCGGGCTGGCCCTGGCCAACATGGGCGACATCACCGAGCAGACTGTCGCCGGCGCGATCCAGACCGGCACCCACGGCACCGGCCGCGACAGCGGCGGCCTGGCCGACCAGGTCGCCGAGCTGGAGCTGGTGCTCGCCGACGGCTCGGTCGTCACGGCCGTGCCCGGCGAGGACCTGTTCGACGCGGCCCGGGTCGGCCTCGGGGCGCTGGGCGTGCTGACGGCCGTGACGTTCCGGGTGGAGCCCGCGTTCCTGCTGCGCAACCGGCGGCGCAGGATGACGCTCACCGACATCCTCGCCTCGCTCGACTCGCTGACCTCGGCCAACGAGCACCTCGACTTCTTCTGGCTGCCGCACACCGACGCCTGCCTGGTCAAGACCAACAACAGGGACCCGGGCCCGGCCAGGCCGCCGAGCCCGTTCAAGCACTGGCTGGACAACGTGTTCCTGGAGAACACCGTCTTCGGCGCCGCCTGCGCGGTCGGCGGCCGGCGTCCGGCGCTGATCCCGCGGATCAACGCGATCAGCGCGGCGGCGCTCGGCGACTCGGAGGCGGTGGACACCTCGTACAAGGTGTTCACGGCCCGCCGCGACGTGCGGTTCCTGGAGATGGAGTACGCCGTGCCGCGCCAGTTCCTGGCCCAGGCGCTGCGCGAGACCCGCGACCTGATCGACAGGATGGACTGGAAGATCACCTTCCCGGTCGAGGTCCGCGTCACGCCGCCCAGCGACGCCTGGCTGTCCACCGCGTACGGCCGGGACTCGGCCTACGTCGCCTGCCACATCTACCGGCCCACGCCCAACCCCGCCTACTTCGAGGGCGTCGAGGAGATCATGAACCGGCTGGACGGCCGGCCGCACTGGGGCAAGATGCACACCCGCGACGCCGCGTACCTGCGCAAGGTCTACCCCCGCTTCGACGATTTCGTCGCGCTGCGCGACCGGCTGGACCCGCGTCGGGTGTTCACCAACGACTATCTCGACGTGGTGCTCGGCTAGCGGCCCTGCTGCTGCGCGGGCGGCTCGTCCGGCTGCGTGGTGGCCGGGGGCGCGCTGGACTGCTGCTCGCCCGGGTCGGGACGCTCCTGCTCCTCCTCGCCGGGCCCGGGCGTCTCGGGGACGGGCTCGACCGTGTCCGTGGGCGTGGGCGTCGGCGTGCTGGTCGGCCTCGGCTCGCCGGTCTCCGACGGCGGCGGGGTGCGCGGCGTGTCCGTGGGCGTCGGGGTGGGGGTCGGGGTCGGCGACTGCGTCACGCCGGCCGGCCGGTCGTCGTGGTCCTGGCGGTCGCGCCCCTGATCCTGGACGGGGGCGCGCTGCCGCTCCTTCACCGGCGTCTGCCCGCCGGTGACGCGCTCGTGCAGCGTCCGGTGGTCGAGGGCCTGGAAGGCGAGGATGCCGCCCATGCTGACCGCGAACACCAGCGCGGCCGCCACCGCCATCTTCAGCCACGGCAGCCCCCTGCGCCCGGCGGGGACGGCGACCGGCATGACCAGCGTGTCACGCCCCTGGTCGCCGCCCGCCTGGTCGCCACCCCCCTGGACGGCGTGCGCCCGGATGGCGTGCGCGGCGGTCACCTCGCCCGCGGCCGGGGTGGCGTTGGCGGCGGTCACCTCGCCCGCGGCCGGGGTGGCGTTGGCGGCGGCGGCGAGCAGGCCCTGCCCCTCCTCCTGCTCCTCGCGCCACGCGGACAGCGTGTGCTGCTTGACCCGGTCGCCGGTGCGCTTGAGATAGTGCGTATAGACGGCGCTGGCCACCGTGCTCGCGACGCTGACCACGGCGGCGCCGATCACGGTGCCCGCCACCCCGAGGTAGGAGGCGGCCACCGCGGCGGTGACGGCGGCGAGGGCGCTCCCGAGGATCTGTGGCACGCTCAGCTCGAACTTCCGCTGCTCGCCGGTCATCCCCCGGATCAGTCCCCTCTGGTCATGCGTACGGTAAAGAGCTTCCTCGTGAATAGACGCGAGCGCGTGTCCCGTTGTTCCTGTGACCTGCGTGACAGGCATCCTCGTAACTCGTGCCCCGACGATTCGGCCTACCCTCCGTCTACCTCGCCGCGGCCGTGGCGACGGCCGCGACGACCGCTGTCCCACTCGCCATGACGCCCGCCTCCGGACTCGCCCTGCGCCCCTCGGCCTCCGAGCCCACCCGGCCCTACATCGTCACCGCGCGCAGCCGCGCGGACGCCCGGGATCTCGTCGCGGAGGTGAGATGGCGGGTACGGCGTTACTACACCGAGGCCCTGCCCGGTTTCGCCACCTTCCTCACCGCCGGTGAGCTGGCCGAGCTCAGATCCGATCCCCGGGTCCTGGCCGTCGAGCCCGACCGCGAGATCCACGCCATGCCCGGCGACGCGTCCGCCCCCGCCTCCGACACGGACGCCGACTCGGGGACGGGCACGGGGACGACCGTGTTCGTCGTGGACACCGGCGTCGACGTCACCCGGGCCGAGTTCGGCGACCGGGCCTGGCGTGCCTTCGACGCCACCGGCGGCACCGGGCGCGACTGCGGCGGGCACGGCACGCGCGTGGCCAGGGCCGTCGCCTCGCGGGCGCCGGAGGCCAGGATCGCCTCGGTGCGGGTGCTCGGCTGCGCGGGGTCGGGCTCGCTGGCCGACGTGCTGGCCGGGCTCGACTGGATCCGGCGGCACGCGCGCGGCCCGTCCGTCGTCACGCTCGCCGCCGACGGGGCCGACTCGCCCGCGCTCGGCGCCGCCGTACGGTCGCTGGTGCGCTCGGGGGTGTTCGTCGTGGGCGCGGCCGACTCGGGCTGGTGCCAGGTTTCCTCCGGCGGGCAGGCGTTCTCGGCGGGCGCCCCGTACCTCGCCGCCGCCGCGGCGCGTCTGCTCGAACGCCGTCCCGACGCCGGTCCCTCCCTTGTCGCGAGTTCGCTGAAGTGCACAACAGCACGCGCCGCGATTCGCCAGAATCCGTCGAGGAGCCCTAACCTCCTCATGCACAGCGGCGGGCATTAGAGGAAATGGAATCCACAAATGTGACCGGCGTCACATCGCCCCCGGGGCTTCCCAGGAAGGCGATGTTCGGACATGCCGGGTACGGTGCTGGCAGGCAACCGGCACACGCGAGAGACTCAAGGGTCCGGGGGAAGAATGGCGACGCTGACGAAGGGACTCGCATGCAGGAGCTCCGACTCGTCGCGGTGAGTGAGGACGGCACCTATCTCGTGCTGGCTACTGCCGGGCGAGGTACGCGCTTCACCCTTCCCGTGGACGACCGGCTCCGTGCTGCCGTCCGCGGCAACTTCTCCCGTCTCGGCCAGTACGAGATCGAAGTGGAGAGCCCGTTGCGCCCCAAGGAGATCCAGGCACGCATCCGCGCCGGAGAGACAGCGGAAGAGATCGCCGCGACCGCCGGGATCCCGGTCGAACGAGTCCGCTGGTTCGAGGGCCCGGTGCTGCAGGAGCGGGAGTACGTCGCCCAGCAGGCGCAACGCGTCGCCGTCCGCATGCCCGGGGAGACCGCGCCCGGTCCCACCCTCGGCGAGCTGGTGGCCGAGCGGCTGACCAGGCGCGGCGTGCCCACCGACGAGATCGACTGGGATTCGGCCAAGCGCGACGACGGCCTGTGGCGGGTCAAGCTCGGCTACGTCTGGAACGGTCACACGCGCCACGCCGAATGGCTCTTCGACCCGCGCAAGCGCCACGTCTCCCCGCACGACGACGAGGCCATGCGCCTGTCGTCGGCCGACTTCGATCCCGAGCCCGCCGTGGTGGAGGACACCACGGTCACGCCGTTCGCGCCGCGGGTGGCCAAGCTGCAGCCGGTGCCGCCGCTCGCCTCCGACCCGCTGCCGTTCCCTTCGGTCGTGCGCCGCGAGCCGGAGGAGCCGGCCGTCGGCTACACCCCGCCGCCCAGGCCCGCCGACACCGGCGGCTACGGCCGCGGCCCCGACCTGCCCGGCCGTGACGTGCCCGGCCGTGACGTGCCTGGTCGTGACGTGTCGTTCGATCGGCCGTCCCCGGGGCGGGAGAGCGCGTCGGACAGTTCGTCGTCCCTGCCCGAGACCGCCCGCGCCCCCTTCCGGGGTGAGGGCTTCCACCCGGAACCGTCGCGCGCCGAGGGGCAGCGCGGGGATCGCGGGGATCGCGCTGAGGGCCAGCGCGGGGAGACCGCGGGCCGCGAGACCGGCTTCGGCCGCTCCACGGACGCCTCCTCCCGCCGCGGCGGCACGTCACCGTGGCTGCCCGACTTCGGCTCCGGCCGCTCGGGCGAGCGCGACGACTCCATCTACGCGCCCGCCACCCCGCCCTCCCGCCCGCTCACGTCCCACCCCTCACCCGCCGAACCGACGACCTCCTCCCAGCCTCCCGCTGCCTCGGACCTCCGCACGCAGCCGCCTGCCACGCCGGACTTCCGCACGCAGCCACCCGCTGCCTCGGATCTGCGCACGCAGCCGCCTGCTGCCTCGGCACCTGGCACACAGCCGCCGGCCAGCCCATCGCCGCATGGGCAACCGTCGGTCAGCCCGTCGCCGGGTACGCAGCCGCCCGCCGCTCCGGAGGCCGGCACCCAGCCGCCCACTGCTCCAGAGGCCGACGTCCAGTCGCCTGCTGCTCCAGAGGCGGGCACTCAGCCGGCCGCCGCTCCGGAGGCCGTCGGTCAGCAGGCGGCGGTGGCCGCTTCCGAGGTCGCCGCTGCGTCCTCGGTTCCTGAGGTCCTGCCCTCGGCGGCCGCTCCTGAAAGGCTGGTGACGCGGCCGTCGGAGCAGCCGTCCTCGCCGACGTCCGCCGACGAGCGCACGGGCAAGCCTGACGTTTCCGTCCCGGCCCCGGCGCAGCCCGCTGACTCGACACCCGCGGTCGCGACGCCCGTCCAGCCGGAGCCCTCCGCCCCGGCCGACGTGCAGCAGGAGACCGCGGCCACCACGGCGGCCGAGCCGAAGGCCTCGGCCGGGGACGCTCAGCTCTCCACGACGCCCGAGGCCGACACCACGGGTTCTCCCGCGCCCGAAGACGCCGCCGCCACCTCCGACACCGGCAGTGCCCAGGCCACCACGCCCGAGGCAAACAACTCCACCGCGCCCTCGCCGGACGTCTCGGACGCCGCTGCGGAGGCTTCTTCCGCCGCACCCACCGAACCCGTCACGGTGGCCACCACCGAGGCGACGGCCCCGGACGTGACGCCAAACGCGCCGACCGCCGCGGAGCCCGCGCCCAAGACGCCCGAATCCACCGAGCCGGAGGACGCGGCAACCGCAGCGCAGGGCCAGGCCACCGCACCACAGCCGACCACCGAGAGCGCCCCGGCGACCCCGGCAGCCGCCGAGGACGACTCCGAACCCCCCACGCCCGCCGAGACCGACGCCACAACCCAGGCCGAGCCCGCCCCGACCGAGACGGCCACGACGGACGCACCGGTCACCGACGAGACGTCTGCCACCAAGGACGTCCCGGCCGACGAGCCCTCAGCCGCCACCTCGCAGGACGTCCCGGCCGACGAGCCCGGCCAGGAGCCCTCGGCCGCTCCGGAGGAGGCCACGGAGAAGTCCCCGGACGCCGAGCAGGAGCCCCCGGCGACGGCACCGACGCCCGCCGCCCAGGACGTGTCCACCCAGGACGTGTCCACCCTGGACGTGGCTGCTGAGGACGTGGCTGCCGAGGACGTGGCCGTGCCGGAGCCTTCCGAGGAGGTGGTCGAGAAGGTCGAGGTGGCCGAGAAGAAGGCGCCCGCGCCCAGGCCCAAGCCGGGCCCAGGCGCGCCCAAGGGCACCCCGCCGGTCCCGGCCGCGCGTCCCGGCAAGGACGACGCCAAGGGCCCCGGCAAGGACGACGTCCCGGTGCCCTCTCCGCCGCCCGCCCCGGCCGCGCGTCAGGCGCGCAAGGGTTCGCGGGGCCGCCGAGCCTCCGTGCCGACGTGGGACGAGATCATGTTCGGCGCCCGCCGCCAGGACTGACCCGCACCCGATCAAGCGACCACAGGCCGCGCCCACCCCGACAGGAGGGCGCGGCCTCGCTCGTTCAAGGCGGCCTCGGTCGTTCAAGGAGGAAGTACCGCGGTGTTCGGCGGGCGCGTTCAGTTCCGTGGCGGGACGGTGTGCGGCTGCATGAACGGGGCCAGCCACTCCGGCGTCACCTCGGCGGGGAACGCGGCCCCCTGAGCCTCCGAGACGTCCAGCGCGTCGTAGCCGCCCTTGCCCGCCCCGACCCCCGCGATCAGCGTCAGCACCCCGGCCCGTCGCTGGAACCAGGTCTGGCGCAGCCGCCAGCCCACCACGGCCCGGCGTTCGATCACCGCCTCGGCGCGGCGCAACGATCCCGACCGGACCACCAGCCGGGCGCCGTCGTAGCCGTGTCCCAGGGAGGCGTACCGGTCGAGGCCCAGGAACACCCCAGCGCCCGCCAGGAGCAACGCCAGGACGGCCAGGATCCACCAGAGCATCATTCCTGTGGCCCATGCCCCGGCGGCGCTCAGCGTGGCCAGGAGGAGCCACGGGAAGACCGCCCGGAACAGCCGGCGGTTGCGGGCGACGGGCGGATGGGCGCGCAGCGTGGAGCGGAAGGGGCCCACCGCGTCGGCGGTGACGCCGACGGCGACCTGACGCGGCACGTCGGGCAGGAGCTGCCCGCGCGTCTCGGAGTCGCCGAGCCCGGTCACGATCGCCCAGACTCGTACGACGCCGGCCAGGCGTTCGGCCAGACCGTCGACGATCTCGTAACCGCGCACCCGCCGGGACTCCAGCGACACGCTGCGCCGGTTGATCAGCCCGCGTTCGGCCACGAGGTAGCCGTCGCGGCGGGTGAGCCTGAAGTCCCAGTTGAAGACCGCGTACATCACGCCGCCCACGAACGGCATGGCGACGACCAGCAACAACGCCACGACGAGCAGCAGGTAGGGGTGCTCCCACAGCCACTCCCCCGCGCTCCAGGCGGCGTCCTGGCCGAAGCCCAGGTCGTCGCCCCATTGGAAGGCCAGCCCCACCGCGCCGCCGGCGAGCGCGAACGGCGTGAGCAGGTACGCCCCGGACAACGGCCCGTACAGGAGCCACCGGCGCGGGACGGCGATGATCGGCCGGTCCACGGGGGCGGGACCTGGCCCGGGGAGATGCTCGGCCTCCCTGACCTGGACGGCACGGCGCAACAGCACCGCCTTGAGGCGTTCGGCCTCGCCCAGCGTGACGCCGTCGAGCGCGGCCTCCTCGTCGTCGCCGCTCGCGCCCGTGTCGACCTTGAGCACGGCGAGCCCGAGAATCCGGTGCATGGGCGGCGTCGACACGTCGACGCCGCGCACCCGTTCCAGCGGGATGGTGCGGATGGAGCGGCTGATGAGCGACCGTTTGGTCTCCAGGCGGTCGCCGACGATCTCGTACGTGAAGGTGGCCCAGCGGATGACCGCGAACACGACGGTTCCGACGACGCCGAACGCCGCCCACGCATAGGACCTGGCCGAGAAGCCGCCCACGAACAGCACGCCGACCAGGGGCAGCAGCAGCGAGGGCAGCATGCGTACCGGGTCGATGAGCAGCACCTTGGGGCTCAGCCGCCTGGGCGCGGAGGGCGGGGGTGGCGGAGGAGACGGAGAAGGTGGTGGTGGCGGCTGGGTCACGTGGCGTCGTCCCTGAGCTCTTCGGCGCGGTGGGCGAGCCGTTCGGCGAGCCCGGCCGCCACCTCGAAGTCGAGGCCCTTGATCGTGGACGAGCCCGCGTGCGAGGCGGTGCGGATCTCCAGCGTGGCCAGGCCGAGCAGCCGTTCCATCCACCCCTGGCCCTTGTCGACCGTCTGGATGCGGCTCACCGGCACGAACACCCACTCCCTGGTCAGGAACCCCGACCTGGCGTAGACGACGTCGCCCGACAACTCCCAGCGGTGGACGGCGTACCGGATGAACGGCTCCGCCGCCAGGAACGGCGTCAGCACGACCCCGACCACCAGCGGCAACAACCACGAACGGGCGGCGAACCAGGACGGAACCCACGGCCACCCGCTGCCGCCCACCCACCCGGCCACCACGGCCGAACCGCCCACGAAGAGCACGAACCCGATCGCCGCCTGCAGCAACCACAGACTGCGGGCCTTGGGCGAGACGCGGTGCGCGGGGTCACGCAGTGGGCCTTTTGACGTCACAAGAACCAGCTTAGGGCGCACGCCCCGAAAGACGATCTGACCCCGCCACCCAAGATCTCTTCCATCCCCGGCACGGCTGCCCACGAAAGTCATCCCCACAGGCACCGCCGGCCGACCCTCCGAGGTCCGGAGCCGAAGGCTGGTCAACACGCGATGGGCGACGGGATTGTGCAGCACCCGCATGCCACGCGGCGGCAGGTAAAGATCGGGCGGGCGGCGCGGCGTGTCGGACGGCCGGCCAGGCGCGGCGGGTGCATGCTCGGTGGCGGCCGGCCGCAGGCTGTCGAGCTGGGCCACGTCGGCGGCGCCACGTTCGTGCCATCCAGGCCCGGCGGCGCGTTACCGCACCACGCGCGAAACGCCCTCACGAAGCGTGGCAGCCGCCGTCCGCCCGCAAGCCACACCGCCGCGGCGGCCGCCGCCCTCCCGCAAGACGCAGAGACCCGGGCAGCCACACCTCCGCGCAACGCACAGAGACTCGGGCCGCCGCCGCCCCGTACAACCCACAGAGACCCGGGCGGTCGCCCCCCATACAAGGCGCAGAGACCTGGGCGGCCGCATCCTCCGCACGGAGCACATCTGCCTCGTTCGGCGCAGCTGAATTTTGCGTGCTGGGCGCCGTCCGAAACCATGCCCGTTTTGTCCTTTGACCCCGCGCGCCGCGACCGCGTCGCGCGCCCCACCGAACGGGCAGGCCAGGAAGGTCATCGCATCGTCACCCGCGGCCCTTCGCCGACGGCGTCCCTGTGGCCAACTTCACCCCCGAGATCCCCGCATTCTGGCCGGTTTCGGCTCCTTTACCGACGACCGACCATCGGGAAACGGTCTGCGCACCGCCGAGAGCCGCGTAGCATCATCCGGCATGGGGCTGTGTAACACGGCATCACGTGTGAGGCGGGCCGCTGTCAGTGTGACAGTGGTGGCTTTCGCGCTCACCCTGTCCGGTTGCGCCGCCCTGGGCATCGGAAGATCACAGGCGAAGGAGATCGCGGAGATCAACGTCTCGAGCCCGGAGTTGCGCGACGGCATGCCGCTGCCGAGCGAGTTCTCCTGCCGAGGCCGCCAGGGCAGCCCGCCGCTGCGCTGGTCCAGCGAACCCTTGCCTAAGGCGAAGTCGATCGCGATCGTGGTCGATTCCCATACTCCCTCCGAATCGGCCGTGCACTGGGTGCTCTACAACATCCCGGCGACCACGACCGAGCTGGGGCCGGGGGCCGCCGAGAGTCCTCCCGAGGGCTCCGGCCAGGCCACGGTGACCAGTGGGAAGGCGGGCTACGAACCGCCCTGCAACACTCCGGGCAGCTACCGGTTCACCGTCTACACGCTGAACGACAAGGTCGAGGCGAAGGAGGGCGGCCTCCCCGAGATCTTGAAGGAGATCGCCGACCACACGATCGCCCGGGGCCGGCTGACGGCGGTGAACATCCAGTGACAGATCGATCACCGCAGGTAGACCGGATGGACCAATTCTCTACGTAGGGTGTGACAACTCTCATAGTGGTCCGACAGAATCAGATCCAATTGTTAGGCATTGGTGATCAAAGGGGGCAGATCGCGTCGATGGCCGCGCGATCTCACCGATGCCACAGGGAGGCCATGGCTTTGAGGGTGGTGCAATGATCGCGGTCGTCGTGAGCTTGGTCGCTGTCGTGCTCCTCGTGCTCGTCGTCGTGGCACTGGGCATGCGTTCCATGAACCGCCGGGAGAGCTCTCTCCCTCCGGAACGGCTGAAGGAGATGGCCGAGAAGGAGGAGATGACGCACGCCCGGTCCACCGACGAGTTCGCCGCGCACGAACCGCGCATGGCCAATTTCAGCCCTGACTTCTCCCCGATCGACGAGGTGAAGCCCAAGCCCGTCCGCACCGGCCAGCGTGGCAGGCGTGGCGTCGACGAGTGGGGCAACCCGACCACCGACCACGAGGACGAGGAGTTCTGGGCGAACATCCGCAGCGACGCCGAGGAGGGCGGTTTCGGCGCCGGCGGCACCGTGGCGGCCAGGAAGGGCGCCGCCCGTCCCGTCGAGCGTGAGCAACCCGCCGAGCGCCGTGAGCGTCCCGCGAAGCCTAAGCCCGTGGCCGCCGCGGCCGACCCCAACGCCGCGACCGTCCAGGCCCCGCTGCCCCAGCGCCAGCCCGCCGCCGCCGCCGCGGCCAACCTCGCCGACCTGGTGGAGCCCGCCAAGCGGCCCACCCCCTCCGCCTCCGACATGGCCGACCAGCGCACGGTGACCTTCGCGGCGCCCACGCCCGACGTGCTCAGCCTCCTCGGCGGCGGTGCCCAGCCGGTCGTGCCGGCCTCCCGCCCCGAGCCCCTGCCCGCGAGCGGCGCCCACCCGGCCGTCCCGGCAGCGGGCGGCTCGTTCCCCGCCCACCCGGTCGCCGGCGGCGGGTCCTACGCAGGCGTCACCTCCAGCGGGTCCTTCCCGGTCGCGCCCGTCGCGCCGATCCACGGCGCACCGACCAGCGACCCGTTCCCCGCCTACAACAACGCCGCCGGCACCGCCGCCAACACCGCCGCCAACAACGGTGCGCACACCGCGGCCGACGCTCTTGAGACCACCTGGACGGGCGCGCCTGCCGCAGCCACCTCCGGCTCCTGGCCCGCCGCCTCGCCCGACATCCTCGACGACCCCTCCCCCGCCTCCTACGGCGGCCCGGCGAGCTCCTGGCCCGCCTTCGTGGAGCAGCCCGCCGCCGCCTCGCCGGCCGCCGCGTTCCCGGCCTCGTACGAGGTGCGCGCCGGCTGGGCCGTGGCCGACGACTCCGGCTCACCCATCACGGGCCCCTCTCCGGCCACCGGCACGCCCACCGTCCCCGCCCGCGCGGTCTCGGCCTACGACGACGTCCTGTCGGCTCCGCCGGTGCCGCCCGCGCCGTCCTCCATCGCGTACGAGACCGGCGACTTCACCGCCGCCGGGCCCGGCCCCGCCTGGCCCGAGCCGCCGTCCGGCACGGCCAACTGGCCGACGTACGGCGGGCAGTCCCAGGGCGCGGCCGCTCCCGGCCAGGCCGACAAGGGCAGCGGCCGTCGCCGCGCCCCCGAGCAGGACTACAACGACTACTACCGGTGATCTCCGGCCCCTTACCGAATGAGTAAAACCCCCGCGACGACCCCCTAAAGCGGGGGTGGCGCACCACTAGGGTTTCCGACATGATCGGCGATACCCTCAGTAGCTGGTTGCGCACGCTACGGCATGATCTACCCGCTTCGCTCGTGGTCTTCCTCGTCGCAGTCCCGTTCTCCCTGGGCATCGCGGCGGCCTCGGGCGCCCCGCCGGCCGCCGGGCTCATCGCCGCCGTCGTGGGCGGGGTCGTGGCCGGCTCGCTGGGCGGGTCGGCCGTCCAGGTGAGCGGGCCCGCGGCAGGGGTGTCCGTGGTGGTCGTGGAGCTGGTGCGGATCCACGGCTGGCGGGCCACGTGCATGATCACGCTGCTGGCGGGGGTCGTCCAGCTGGTGCTCGGCGTGGTGAAGGTAGCCCGGATCGTCCCGGCCGTCTCCCCCGCGGTGGTGCGCGGCCTGCTGGCCGCGGTCGGCGTGATCCTCGCGCTCTCCCAGCTCCACGTGGTCCTCGGCGGGCAGCCGCAGCTGTCGGCCCTGGCCAACCTCGCCGCACTGCCCGGCCAGATCGCCGGCCTCCACGGGCACAAGGTCGCGCTGGGCCTGTTCACGGTCGCGGTGCTGGCGTCCTGGACGCGGCTGCCGGCCCGGGTCAGGGTGGTGCCCGCGCCGCTGGTCGCGCTGCCGGCCACGGCGGGCGTCGCCTGGCTGGCCGGCTGGGACGTCACCCACGTCGACCTGGCGGGCAGCTTCTCCGGGTGGGGCTTCCCCGTGCTGCCGTCCGCCGACTGGCACACGATCGTGGGCGCGGTGCTGCTCGTGGCGCTGCTGGGCAGCGTCGAGTCGTTGTTGTGCGCGTCCGCCGCCGACGGGACGCACCCCGGCCGCCGCGCCGACCTCGACCAGGAGCTGACCGGCCAGGGCGTGGCCAACATGGTGTCGGGGGCGCTGGGCGGCCTGCCGATCGCCGGCGGCGTCGTCCGTACAGAGGCGAACGTGCGGGCGGGCGGGCGCACCCGGTCGGCGGCGATCCTGCACGGCGTGTGGGTGCTGGCCTTCGCGGTGGGCCTGGGCTGGTCGGTGCGGTTGATCCCGCTGGAGGCGCTGGCGGCGCTGCTGGTGTTCACCGGCGTGCGGATGGTGGGGCTGGCGCGCGTCAGGAAGGGCCGCGGGCACGGCGAGGTGCCGGTCTACGTGGTGACGGCGGCGACCGTGATCGTGCTGGGCCTGGCCGAGGGGGTGCTGGCCGGGGCGGCGCTGGCCGCGCTGCTGGCGCTGCGCCGGCTGACCTGGGTGAGCGTGCGCAGGCGCGAGGAGCCGGACGGCCGGCTGCACGTGACGATCAGCGGCTCGCTGACGTTCCTCGGCGTGCCCAGGCTCACGCACGAGCTGCGGTCGATCCCCGCCGGCACGCCGGTCGACCTCGACCTCACCATCGACTTCATGGACAACGCGGCCTTCGAGGCCATCCACTCCTGGCGGCTGGACCACGAGCAGGCGGGCGGCACGGTCGACCTCGACGAGCCGCACGACGAGTGGTACACGCTGGCGGCCGGCGGGGCCCGCGCGTATCCCGGCAGGTCGCCGGACCGGCGGTGGGTGCCGTGGGCGCAGCGGCGGACGCGCCCGCAGCGCCGGGCCATCCCCGACGACGGCGGCTCCACCCCGGTGACCTGCACCGAAGGGGCGCGCGACTTCCACCGCACCACGGCGCCGCTGGTCCGGCCCATCTTCACCGAGCTCGCGCGCAAGCAGCAGCCGACCCACCTGTTCATCACGTGCGCCGACTCCAGGATCGTGCCCAGCCTGATCACCGCGAGCGGTCCCGGCGACCTGTTCACCGTGCGCAACATCGGCAATCTGGTGCCGCGCCGCGGCTCCGAGCCGCACGACGACTCGGTGGTGGCCGCGATCGAGTACGCCACGCAGGTGCTGGGCGTGCACACGATCACCGTGTGCGGGCACTCGGGGTGCGGGGCCATGGCCGGAGTGCTCAGCGCCGGGGTGCAGGCCGGCAGCCTGCCGGGGCTGCGGCGGTGGTTGCGGCACGGGAACCACAGCCTGGCCAGGTTCATCGAGACCGAGGGCGACCGGCTGCACAAGGGGGCCCTCGACGTGTTGTGCCGGGTGAACGTCCAGCAGCAGCTGGAGAACCTGCGCACCTACCGGAAGGTGGACGAACAGGTCAGGGCGGGCAAGCTGGAGCTGGTGGGCCTGTACTTCGACATCGGGTCGGCGCGGGTGCACCTGGTGCCGCCGCTGCGGTCTTCGCTCTCCGTGAAGTTGTGAGCCCGCGCCCCGCCGGGCGCGGAAGATGGGTTCATGAAGATTTTGCTCATCGGCGGCACAGGATTCCTGGGGCGCGCCATCGCGGAGGAGGCGTTGGCGCGTGGCCATGAGGTCACGACGTTCAACAGAGGGCAGAGCGGCGGCGACGTGCCGGGCGTCGAGGCCGTGCGCGGCGACCGGGAGTCCGTCGCCGATCTGGAGCGGCTGGCCGACGGCCGGTCGTGGGACTTTGTGGTGGACACGTCCGGGTATGTGCCGCGGGTGGTGGGCGAGTCGGTGCGGGCGTTGTCGGGCCGGGCGGCGACGTACGCGTTCATCTCCAGCGTCTCGGCCCTCGACGGGTTCCCCGCCAAGGCCGCGACCGAGGACACCGGCGGATGGCCGTGCGAGCCCGACGCCGGTCCCGACGACGGCGACTACGGCGTGCTGAAGGCCGGGTGCGAGCGGGCGGTCGAGCAGGGGTTCGACGGCAACGCGCTGATCATCCAGCCTGGGCTGATCCTCGGCCCCTACGAGAACGTGGCCCGGCTGCCCTGGTGGCTGACCCGCATCTCGCGGGGTGGCCGGGTGCTGGCGCCGGGCGATCCCGCCGCGCCGATGCAGCTCATCGACGCCCGCGACGTCGCCATCTTCACCCTCGACCAGGCCGAGCGGGGCGTCGCCGGCCGGTTCGCGGTGACCGGTCCGGCAGGCAACACCACCTACGGCGAGTGGCTGGAGCTGTGCAAGCAGGTCACCGGGTCCGACGCGGAGTTCGTGTGGATGGACGCGGAGTTCCTGGTCGAGCAGGGGGCCGGGGCGTTCGTGGAGCTGCCGCTGTGGGGCGGGCCGCCGTCCGAGGAGAACGACAACTTCTGGAGCGTGCCTACGGGCAAGGCCGAGGCGGCGGGGCTGCGGGCGCGTCCGGTCGCGGAGACCGTGCGTGACACGTGGGCGTGGTTGCGGGAGATCCCGGAGGAGCAGCGTTCCTACGGGCGAAGGATGGTCCACGGGATGGCCCCGGAGAAGGAGGCCGCCATCCTCGCCGCCTGGGACGCCCGCTCCTCCTGAGCCCACAAGCGTCGCCAGGGCCGGATTTCGGCGGAAGCGCCGCCACGGGCCCGGCCGAGGCCGTCAGGCGGCGCCGGAGGCGGCTGGGCTTCCGGCGCTCGCCGTCGGCCTCCTGGCGCGTCGTCGAAACCTCGTGAGCTGGGAAGACGCATACAGCTCAGTTCGACGGGCAGGTGACTGCCGGTGTACGTGAACTCACGGGGGAGGGTTCGACATGACGTACCAGAGCAGGCCCGTCACGGGCTGGGTGGGCTGGGTATGGTTCGCCGGCATGCTCATGATCATGGCCGGGGTGTTCAACATCATCACCGGTCTCTACGCGGTGATCAACAGCGGGCTGTTCGTCCGCACACCATCCCGCCTGCTGTTCTTCAACGTCGGCACTTGGGGCTGGATCCACCTGTTGTTCGGGATCGTCCTGCTCCTGACCGGTATCGCGGTGAGCGTGGGGCAGACCTGGGCCCGCGTCGTGGCGGTGGTTCTCGTCATGATCAACGCGATGACGCAGCTGACCTGGATCGCGGTCAACCCGTGGTGGTCGCTCGCGGTCATCGCGGTGGACGTACTGGTGCTGTACGCCCTGATCGTGCACGGCCGCGAGGCCCAGGAACTGGGAGGTGAGAGACGAGCCGGCCTGTAGGCCGGGCTCAGACGCTGCCACTCTGTGACCTTGCACTTCTCCCCCCCATCCCATTTACGCTGGCATTTTGCCTTTCGTCGTTTCGTGTCGTTCTGCCGCCTTTCTGGTGCTCCAGCGGAACAGAGACGGAACAGGCGCATAGGGAGCCGGAAGCCCCTCCTGGATGCCGCTTCCCTCTCCAGCCGGTCGCCGCGCTGGAGGCAGGGCCGTGTCCAGGTAGTCCGATAACACGTAACCGCGCGCCTGAGTCGGGTCGCCGCGGTCCCTTCCGCAAGTAAGTAGCAAGCGGCCGGGGCTCGGTGACTCCAACACCGACCCCCGGCCTGTGACCCAGCAACCTGACTACACCAGGAGCCAGGCCATGAGCCCCCACCCTTCCACAGCCACGATCATCGAGCGCGCGAATCCGGTCGACGAGATCCTGCCGAAGCGCGTCTTCCCCAATCCTTTCCGTTACCGCCGCCATCGTTCAGTGCCGGTCACTGAGCACCCCGTGGACACTGGCGTGGGCCAACTCGGAGACCGGGTCATCCTCGGCTTTGCGGTGGCCGTGCTGCTGGCCGTCGCCGCCGCTGCGGCCTACGTTTCGTACCACCACTTCTACGGCCTGGCCATCACCCTCGGGGAGCGGCACGACATGGCCGTCCTCTACCCGGCCATGTCGGACGGCGTGATCGTCATGGCGTCGCTGGTGATGGTCTACTGCTCGCGCCGCCGCATCCGGGTGCCAGTGCTGGCGTGGGTCGCGCTCGCCCTGGGCGGTGCGGTGACCCTGGCGGCGAACGTGGCGCACGGCTGGTCCGGCGGGCTCGGGTCACGCCTGGTCAGCGCCCTGGCGCCGCTGGCGTTCGCGGGTGCGTACGAGCTGCTGATGTGGATCGTCCGCAACACCCGCCGGCCGTCGGTCGAGGAGCCAGCGGAGGAGCACGTGTGCCAGCCCATCGAGACCCTCGTCGAGGTGGAACGCGAGGTGCCGGTGCTGCCCACCGACCGGTACGAGGCTGCGCGGCTGGCCTACCTCGACAGCCTCAGCGAGGGCAAGCAGCGCATCGGCCGTCGTCCGCTGATGAACAGGTGGGGGCTGGAGCAGCGCGAGGCCGAGGACATCATCGCCGAGGTGGATCGGGAGCGGGCGCAGGCCGCCGAAACCAAGGCGACCGAGGCACCCGGCTCCGAGGCCGCTCCGCCATCGCTGAGCGGCGTGCAGCCGACCGGCACCAGCCAGGCGGAGGCGGCGTGATGACGAACTTCCTGATTCCCGCCATAGGCGTGTTCGTGTTCCTGCTGTGCGCCACCCGGGAGGCGGACGCGGAGGCCCTGAGTGTCGGGCAGATGTGGGCGGCCATGGGGCGCGCCGGATGGGGGCGCACCGTCTTCACGGCGGTGCGTGTCCTCGTGGTGGTCGCGCTGCTCATCCTGGCCGATCTGTGCCGTCTGGTCGGGCACGCGGTCGCCGGGACGCGGGTCGTCGTCGAGGCGCTCGCCGTGCACACCGAGATCCTCGGCTCGCTCGTCACCCGGACGGAGGTGCAGGCATGACCCCCACGGAAGAGATGATCGACCGCAAGGTGATCGCTCTCCAGGCCCAGGACGAGCACGTGCGCATCGCCGCTGGGACTACGCCGAAGAAGGCTGCCCGGGAGGCCCCGGAGGAGAGTGACAGCGTTCTTGAGGGGGCCGTGGTTCTCGTTGATCAGGCGCACTGGCCCGAACCGACAGACTTGCTCGCCGAGCTGGCCGCGCGCCGCCAGGAGCGGCAGCCGCTGGTGCCGCTGTGGCTGCGGTCGCGGGCGGATGCCTTGCAGGTGCTCAAGTGGCAGGCCGAGCACACCGGCTACGTGCTGGCCTACCACGCGCTGCGCACGCCGAAGTACGCCGCCATGCTCGCGGGCCGCTCCCCGGCCGGCGCCTGGCGGCTCCTGGTGGCGCTGGTGCGGTGGCTGTTCGACCTGGAAGGCCGCCCGGTGCGGCGTGCGGCGGCCACGAAGGAAACGGCGGAGTACCTGGCCCTGTCGCGGCAGCGCGACGACCGGGTCAAGGCCCGCCTGTGGATGTTCCTCGTCGGCGCGATCACGGCGGTCCTGGTCGGCATCTTCGTCGCCGTGGCCGCACCCACGTGGGTGCAGTGGGCGATCCTCGGCGTGCTCATCGGTGTGGCGGGCGTGCTTGGCACCCCTGCCGACCAGCCGCTGCTGGACCGGGCGGTCATCCCCACCCGGGTGCGCAAGCTGACCAGTGACCAGGTGCTGGACGCGTTCGGCTCGCTCGGCATCTCGGCCATCAACCAGGCGCTCGGCAAGAACGGGCGCGGCATCACCTTCCCGGCGCCGATCATGCGCGAAGGGCCGGGCTGGCGGGCCGAGGTCGATCTGCCGCTCGGCGTGACCGTGTCCGACGTGCTGGAGAAGCGTGACAAGCTCGCCTCCGGCCTGCGTCGCGCGCTCGGCTGCGTGTGGCCCGAACCGGTCTCGGAGGAGCACCCCGGCCGCCTGGTGCTGTGGGTCGGCGACCAGGAAATGCGCAAGGCTCCGCAGCCCGCCTGGCCGCTGGCCAAGTCAGGACAGGTCAGCCTGTTCGAGCCCGTCCCGTACGGCAACGATCAGCGCGGTCGGCCGATCTCGATTCTGCTCATGTTCGCCAACGTGCTCATCGGCTCGATGCCGCGCTACGGCAAGACGTTCGCACTGCGGGTGCTGCTGCTGGCATGCGCGCTGGACCCGCTGGCCGAGCTGCGGCTGTTCGAGCTGAAGGGCACCGGGGATCTGTCGGCGCTGGAGAAGGTGGCCCACCATTACGCCAAGGGCGCCACCGACTCCGCCAAGGCCGCCTGCGTCGCCTCGCTGGCCGAGGTGTACGCCGAGTTGGACCGCCGCGCGGAGGTCATCGACGGCATGCCGCGCCATCAGGCGCCCGAGTTCAAGGTCACCCCTGAGCTGGCCGCGCGGCGTGAGCTCGGCCTGCACCCGATGGTGGTGGCGATCGACGAGTGCCAAGAGCTGTTCGCCGACGACGAGTACGGCGAGGAAGCCGCGAAGTACGCCACCGCGATCATTAAGCGTGGCCCGGCCCTGGGCATCATCCTCGTTCTGGCCACCCAGCGTCCAGACAAGGACAGCCTGCCCAAGGCCATCTCGGCGAACGCCGGTATCCGGATCTGCCTGCGGGTGATGGGCTGGCAGGAGAACGACATGATCCTCGGCACCGGCATGCACCAGGCCGGGGTCAAGGCCACCATGTTCACCCTCAACGACAAGGGGATCTCCTGGGCGGTCGGCATCGCCGAAGACCCGCTCATCGTCCGGTCCGCGTACCTGGACGGCCCCACCTCCGAATTGATCGCCGAGCGCGCTCACCACCTGCGCCAGACGGCTGGGACGCTGTCCGGGCAGGCGATCGGCCAGGAAGGGCCGCAGCGGGTCTCCTACGACTTGCTGGTCGACATCATGACCGTTACCACGGCCAAGGAGGACAAGATCTGGAATAGCACGGTGGTGGACCGGCTGGCCGAGTTCCGGCCGGATGCCTACGGCCAGTGGGCGGACCTGGAGGACGACGCTAAGACCGCCACACTGACCGCCCGCTTGAAGGAGTACGGCGTCCGTACGGAGGACACGTGGGGCCGCGACTCCGCCGGTAAGGGCCGCAACCGCAAGGGCTTCAATCGAGGCGACGTCGCCGACGCGTACGGCAAGCGGAAGGCCCAGGCCTAGCATCCCGATCACCTCTTCGAACGCCCCTGGAGCCAATACCAGGGGCGTTCGCGTGGGGTCGCTAGAACGCTAGGCCACAGGTCAGGCTGAGTTTCTTCGCTAGCTGAGCCGCTAGACTTCGCGGCTGCATCCGCTAGGACTGCGAGATGAGGAGCGTCGGCAATCGGCGGGATGCCGTCGTCGCCGAGCGGGAAGAGACCGATGTAGAAGCCGCCTGCGGAGAAGCTGGGCAGGCCAAGATGGTGGACGCGGTTAGGGCACGCACCATCCGGCGAAGGCAGCCGGCGATGTCAGAGCCGCCCAGCAGGTGAGAGCCCCGCCCCGGGCAGAGCAAGATCAACGCTCCCGAGACGCTCGAACGTAGAGCAGGCGGCCGGACGCGAACGGGAGACTAGTTTCGGCTGAATATCGAAACTCGGCCAAAACTCGGACTCGCGAGGAGCCGCGGCACACACCATGCAGCGCCATGGGGACGGCGGAAGTGAAGTCTTCAGGGATCGCGACCAGGTCCTTGACGTGCAGGCAGTGATTCGAAGGCGGCAAGAGTCCTGCGAGGCTTTCGCTCTCAATATCGGGGTGGGTATCGAAACTTAACCAAAACTGAGCCCTGACTGGCAGCCGCAGCTACGATGCAGGGAGCATGGTGAGGTCCGTTCCTCACTGTCAAGTAGGCGCCCCCGCCGTAGGTTAGCGGCCGTTGACGGGGGTCACCCATCTGCGGGATCAGGTAACCGGCGCGGTTACCTGATCCTGTTGACCACCAGGTCTACGAGGATGAGCACGGCCCGCACTGCGAGCTGCGCCCATTCCATCCGCCTGGACTGGTCGGTTGTTCTTTTCCGTTTGCGCACGCTGTCCCTTCTTTCTGGTTGATGGTGTGCCGGGGCCGGCGCCATCGAGCAGCTGACCCCCCGATGGACTGCTGCTGGGACCGCGTGCGAAGCGGACAGGCAAGAGCTTAGACGTGCGGTCCTGCGTCTGAGGGACATTGGCGATATACACAGATCCCCCTCGCTGTTGGCTGCGTTGGCTGCGTTGGCTCGGTGCGGACGGGCGCGGAACCTCGCGTATCGGATCAGGGGTTTTTCGCAGACCACCCCGATCATTGTGATTTGCGACACACTTGACGGTCAGCAGCGCGAGTACGCGTTGCGGGAACGGTGCCGTCGTGTGGCGATGTTGCAACAGGCGACGACGTGCCCGCTCCGGTCCCCCGAGTCATCCGCTTGTTTCAACCAGAGGTGATCGTTGCGCTGCGGCTGCACCTCCAGTACGGATGTGACGGATGAGGCGCTGGCCCCCTCGGCGCTACCGGCTGGGTGTCCGCCAACACCGTTGCAGCCTCCAAACCTGGCGGCCCGCGACCACGGCCAAGGTAGCTCCAGGGTGGTGGCAGAGCTAGGCAGGGTCCATGCGGTTCGCAATCAGTTGCCGGACGTCGCGTGAGCAAGCAGCGATCACGGCACCACCGAGCACTATCACGGCGCATCCCCCGAGGACGGCCCGCACGCCGACCAGCTCGGCGGCCGGGCCGGCGACCGCGTAAGCGACGGGCACCAGCAGGGTGGCGATCAGGGCGTTCGTGGCCACGATGCGGCTGAGCTGCTCGGTGGGGATGGTCTCCTGGAGGTAGGAGGTCCAGGCGATCAACTGGAGTGTCCCGCCCGCTCCGGTCAGCGCGCCCGCGCCGGCGAGCGCGAGCAGGGGAGCGCCGGTGGCCATGCCGATCAGGAGCAGCGCCACGGGGATCGGGGTGAGGCACATCAGCAGGCCGACGCGGGTGGGTGGGAAGAGTAACGAGGTGATCGAGCCGCATGCCAGGCCGATCCCGATCGCGGAGGTGACCAGGCCCCAGCTCACGGCGCCGTCGAGGTAGCGGATGGCGTAGATGGGACCGAGCACGCTCACGCCGGCCGCCCAGCACGCCGACGTCAACGCGCTCACCACGGTCAGCACCCACAGCCAGCGGCGGCTGCGGAAGGCCGACCAGCCCTCGGCCAGGTCGCCCAGGAAGCGCCGCCGTTCCCGTCGCGGCGAGGGCGGCAGGCGCAGGGTGAGAAACAGGGCGGCGGAGGCGAGGAAGGTGGCGCCGTCCCAGGCGAGGATGATCCCGGGGCTGCTGAGGGCGATCACCAGCCCGGCCAGGCCCGGCCCCAGGATGGCGACGGCGTTGTTGGCGATCTGGAGCAGGGCGTTGGCGTGGCTCAGCATCGGCCCCGGTGGGACGAGCTGCGGGACGAGCCCTTTGACCGCCGGCTGGAAGAACGCTCCGGCGGCGCCGGCGACCATTTGTAGCGCGACCAGCGCCCAGACCGCTGCCGCGCCCCTCAGCACCAGCACGCCGGCGACGAGCTGGCACACCCCGCAGATGATCTGGCAGGCCACGATGATGGACAGGCGCGGCAGCCGGTCGGCCAGCACCCCCGCGGCCGGGGTGACCGCGATGAACACCAGCAGGCCGCCCATCAGCACCACCCGAGCGCGGCGGCACCACCCCCGGCCTCGATGATGGCGAACGCCAGGCCGAGCGGCGCGACGGTGGTGCCGATCGTGGAGGACAGCCGCGCCAGCGCGTACCGGCGATAGTCGCGGTTGGTCCGGAGGAGCTCGACGGGGGCTCGCATGCGGTCACGCTTCATGACTTAGGGGTTCCCCTCCTCTGAGCTTGCCCCTGCTTGTCGGCTGGGGGTCGAGGCTCCTTCGAGTTGTCGGCGTCCTGGGATGAGCCGTCAGAGGGATCCTCGATGAGGTAGCGGAGCAGCTTCACGAGCCATGGCCAGCGCGGCGACCCACCGGGCGGTACCCAGCCATAGAAGCCACCGTCAGGGGGCGGAAGGGAGTCCATGGCTGTCCTTCGCGGCGGATGTCCGAGAGCGGCATCAGGGCCGTGGGACAGGCTTTCCGGCGGTCCCGTCCCACGGCCACACCGCCCGGCTCGGGCCTGTGCCGGGCGGCTGCCATGGTCGGGGTCAGCGGCTGGCAACCACGGACGGGATGGTCTTCAAGAGGACGCACGGCTGTTGACCGGCTGGGCGGGCACGGTCAGGGCCGCCTCTATCACCGCCTCGCCCGTCTTCACCGCGGAGAAGAGGCTGGACATCCATGGGTCGGGGATGGTGCCGAGCCCGAGCCCGGTGTCCTGCACCGCCGAGGTGAGTTCGTGCTGCTCGGCAGGGCTGAGCAGCGTACTGGCCTGCTGGTGCGCCAGGACCTCCCGGGCGGCGTAGCCGTCGGAGGTTGCGCGGATGTCGCCGATCAGGGAGGTGAACACGCGGTTGGCCACGGGGCATCCGGTTTCGGCGGTCAGATCCAGGATGGTCAGGCCGAGCCGCGTGCGGAAGATCAACAGTCCTGGCACGCGGTCGAGCTCCAGAAACTGGTGTTGTACCTGGGCGATCGTGCCGTCCGGTGATCGCCCGACAGCGCGGTTGCACAAGGCGTCCAGACAGCCGCCCACCAGGCGTTCCCACGGCTGCTCGGGGGCGCTGCCGGCAACGAGGTTCAGGGCGTCCTCGGTGCGCCCGGCGAGGCAGTGCGCGACGATCGTGGCCTGGCGGCCGTCCAGGAGCCGCTGGCCGACCCCGTGGTACTGATGCGCGTGGGCGACCGCCTGGTCCCACTGGCCCGCGCTGATGAGCGCTCGGATGCCTTCGGCCAGGAAGACGCCCCACAGCCACTTGCGCACGGTGTGGAGATCACTTCCGGATCCGATCAGCCCGTCGAACGGGACGCGATGGCCGTCGATGTCGGCCGTGCTGCCGTCGCTGACGGCGAGGAAGAGGGAGTGCAGCAGGAGGTAGCCGCGGGCGCCGTCGCGTTCGCGGATGGCGAGCCGGGCGAGGTTGACGAGCGGTTCCAGGGCGTGGCGTGCCTGGGGCGCGTCCAAGGGCCAGGCGGGCAGGTAGGCGGTGAAATGCCGCCAGCACAGGGAGCGGGCCACGGCGGCGGCGCCGCAGTCGCTGGCGATCAGGGCGGCCTTGTTCAGCGTCTCGGCGGCGATGGTCAGGCGGTCGGCTCTCGTGCCCTCGGCGGCGGTCGTGGCCAGGTCACGCAGTTCGGTGATGCGCGCCCCGAGCGGCAGGCAGGCCGGACGAGGGCGCGGGATCAGTGGAAAGCGCTGCGCGGCCTGCTGCAAGGCGTCCATCCTGGTCAGCTCCTAGCGGTGTCGGCATCGTGGATGGTCGTGGGGTCGGGGCCGAGCGCGACCCGTGCGGCGGCGTGGGCCATGACGGCCTGGGCGGAGTACGGCATGCCGAGCCGGTTCCACGCGAAGACGATGTGGTGGGCGAGGACGGCGCGCAGGCCGCGGTTCAGCAGCCCGTGAGCTGCCAGGGCGGCCAGTTCGTAACCGGTGGCGGCGAACGCCTCGGCCCATTCGGAGGCGGACGCGAGATGTCCGCCGGCGCGCGTCAAGGAGTCGGCGTCCACACTCATCAGCCGCCGCAGGCCGGCCTCCAGGCTGCGTAGCCGGTCCGGAGGGACCGCCCCGGGGAGGTCGCGGTGGCCGGCCACCCGCGCCCACACGTCGCCCTGCTCGTACCAGTCCAGCCCGGCCGAGCGCAGCAGCGCGGTGCTGAGCAGGATCGACAGTTCGCGGCGGTGCTCGATGCCGGGCGAGGAGGCGAGGTAGGTGAGCAGGTGCCGGCTGTCGAGGTGGAACAGGTCGTGGGCGCACGCCATGGCCTGGCCGCCGCCGAAGGCGTGCGTTTCGGGCTCGTAGATGGCCTCGATCGCGGCGTCGAGGTGGCCTTGTCCGATGAGGTTGTGCAGGTGGTGGCGAAGGTAGCCCAGGGTTCGGCCGCTAGTGGGCACGTACCGGTTGCGCCAGCAGGGCGTCTTGCGCAGGAAGAACCAGGCGGTGATGACCTGTTCGTTCTCGGCCTCGACCAGCAGCGGGGCGAGGTGGGTCACGGCGGTGTGCTCGGCGGTGGCCCAGTCGGGAAAGGCGACGTTGACTTGCCACCACGGGCGGGGATCCATGCGGGGGTGCCTCCAGGGTCAGGCCAAGAGCAGGACGGAGTCCCAGCGCGACGCCACGGCGCCGGTGCCGACGGCGTGCAGGGCGAGTGCGGCCCCTGCCATGCCGTCGAGGAGCCCGGCCTGCGGCTCGGTGGGAGAGATCTGTGTGGTCAGGCGGGCGACGAGGGCGGGGAGTTCGTCGCCGATGCGAGGGGTGGGTGCGTCGGCGGTCATCCGCCAGGCGGCGTGGAGCAGCCCGGCCGTGCCGTGGCACAGTCCGATCTCCGGGAGCTGGTCGAGCTGTGCCGGGTCGCGCAGGGTGGCCAGCATCGCCTCTTCGGCGGCCCGCTGGCGGGTCTCGTCCGCGAGCGCCAGGCCGGCGAGTTGCTGGGCGCGGGCCATGCCGCTGATGCCGTAGCACCATGACGGACGGGGCCGCTGCGACGGGTCGATGCGCTGTTCGCGCACCTGCTCGATGGTGAGCGTGCCCGGCCACCACGCGCCCGCGTCGTCCTGCCGCCAGGTATCGGTCCAGGCGCAGATGCGTTCGATCGCCTCTTTCGCGCCGGCCACGCCGACGTCGCGCAGCACGGCCAGGGACAGGAGAGCCACGGCGGAGGCGATGCCGTGGGACATGCCCAGGTTGCCGTGCCCGTGCGGGTAGTCCGCGCTGGGCTCCCCGTTGGGCGCGACGGTCGTCCACCACGGCGGCAGCTCGCCGCCTGTGGGCAGTGGTTCGGTCAGGCGCACCAGATAGGACAGCACCTCGGCCATGACGGGCTGGTCCGGGCGGCGGCTGAGGTGGTAGGAACCCAGGCCGGCCAGGCCGCGGACCAGGTCGAACTCCTTCATCTGGGGCTGCTCGCCACGGTCGATGCGGGCATGCGCCTCGGCCAGACGGGTGCGGGTGATCGCTGTGACCGTGTCGTCCAGGCGCTTGAGCGTGCCCCGGTAGCGGCGTGAGGCGCCTGCGGCGGCATGCGTGATGAAGGCCAGCGCGGGAGCGCCGAAGAACAGGCTCGCGTTCGGTGCCCCCGTCAACACCCCGGAGGCGGCCACCTCCAGCCAAGCGTGCGCCGTGGCGGGGTCGCCGAGCCCAGAGCGGGCAAGCTCGATGTGCAGCAGGGCGACCCCGGCCGCGCCGGACCACAGCGATTGGGGCCAGCCCAGGCCGTTGCCCGGTGGTTCGGCTGTCCACGGCAGGGGATCGGCGAGTGTCGCGGCGATGGACTGTGCCATGGCCAGCGCGCTCGCGCGGGGCTCGTTCATGGTCGGCGTCTCCTGGGGCGGCTGGTCCAGCTCAGCGCGGCGGCGCGGGCCAGGTGCAGGCAGCCCCGCTCGTCGGCCGGGGAGAGCCCGGCCATGCGGACGTGGTGCAGGTGCAGCAGATCGGGCAGTACGACGGCCGAGGGCAGCGTGCCGGCCTCTTCCAGCGCGTCGCGGTAGGCGGCGAGTGTCTGCCGTCGCCTGGCCCAGCAGGAAATGATCTGCTCGCCCGCCGGGTGTTCGGCCAGGGCTGCATGGTCGCCCGGCTGGGCCAGGCGTACGGCCTGGTCGTAGATGATCCGGTCGGGTGGGAAGGCGTCAGGTCGGCTGTGACGGATCAGCCAGTGCATCGCGGCACCGGCGTCGCCCAGGAAGGCGGCGGCGATGTCGAGCAGGCTCGCGGCGGTCACCGCGTGCAGGTTCGGCCCTCCCCGGGAGGCGGTCGCCGTCAGCTGCGCGAGGGCGGTGGCGGAGTCGGCCGCGAAGTACGCCTCGGCCGCGTCCATGGCGGCGGGACCGCCGAAGCGGGCGGTCTCCGGCAGGTAGGTGTCCCACTCCACGCGCGCCGTCAGCCCGGCCCGACGGACTTGCTCGGTCCATGCGGTGACCTGGGCAGTGGCGTCGGTGAGCCTGCTCTCGGCAACGGTAAGGCGGATGCGGAGGTGGTGGTCGGGATCGCGGTAGCGAAGGAACCACCACTGGGCGTCGGCGCCGAGCGCGTCGATCAGGCGCGGCAGGTGGCGGGTGAGGATGGCGTCGTGCCGGTCGGGGTGCCCGTACAGCTTGAGCGAGAACCGCCCGCGTTGGCCGGGCAGGAAACCGTCCTCTCGAGTAGCCACCTCGCGCGGGAGACGGGGTTGCGCGGCAGGCCGGCCGGTCGCGGTGAGCGGGATCACGAGCTCGTGGGCGCGGCAGCCGATCCATCCGGCCGCGTCCGCTGAGGGGGCGGCGCGCAGCACGGCGGTGCCGGCGCGGTCCACCTGGGCGCGCAGCAGGGCCCGGTGCGCGGGCTCGCGCAGGTCGATCGGTAGGTGCTGGTCGCCGCCGCCGAGGCTGACCGTCTCTGGCAGCGCCACCAGCTTCCGCCAGGCGGTCAGGGCGGCGTCCCACTCCGCCCAGGTGGCCGAGGGCGCGGGCAGGTCGCCTGCGGTGAGCCGCCACCGGGCGGGCGAGAGGATCGTACGCCCGTAGCGCAGCGCGGGGACGAACGGCAGCGCGGAGGCGGGACCCCAATCGAAGCCGGCGCACGGTGCTCGAAGGGCATGCGGCGCTTCGAGCAGGAACCGCACCAGCGGGTGGGTGTGCTGGATCAGGTTGACCGCATTGAAGATCACCGGCTCGATGGTGCGGCGGCGTGACAGCGACACCAGGTAGACGCCCCGCAGGTCGGCAGTGACGGCCAGATCGTTCAAAGCCACCACGTCGGCATTGTCGAGGGCGTCGCCTACCGGCAGCAGGTCCGGCAGCACCTGAGGGGCGCGGGCGACATTCTCGGTGACGGCGTATGGTGCCGGGGCCGATACCTGGACGGCAAGTGAGTCCCGGGTGTCTGTGGACGGGCTCCCGTAAGCCTGGATGTGCCCGTCGTCGAACAGGTCCAGGAACCGGCCGGTGATGGTGCCCACGGCACGCGAGGCACCAACGATGACGAGCGTGAACCGGCCCTCGGCCAACGCCTGCGGCGTGGCCGCCTCTACTCGTACGGTCAGCTCTGTGGTGGGCTGAACCGGCGCGTCCAGGCCCACGCCGCCGAGGTCGGCGATCATGTCGTCATCGAGCAGGATCTCGCACTGGCGGCGTAGCGCGGCGTTGTGGGCCAGGGCCAGCAACTTGCGGTCGCGGTCGGCCAGCATCACCGTTTCGGGCGCGGGTGCGCCGTCGTACCCGGCTGGGTAGCCGAGCCCGATGTCGGGACCAACGGCGTCCCGGAGCGGTACCAGGGCGCGTGGGCCGTACCGGTCCAGGAACCGCTCGTGCCAGGTCACCCACTCGGCGGAGAGCACGGGTCGGCGGGCAAGACGGACCAGCGCGGCGGCCGCCGTAGCCGCCTCGGACGCGACCGCGGCGGGCACCGTCACCTCCCCGTCCAGGTGCAGATCGACCGAGAGTGGCGGGCGCTTGGTGTGGTGGATTCCCGCCATCGCCGCCACCGCGCGTGCTCGATGCTCGCCCGCCGCTGCCGTGGGCGCCCGGTCATGAGCGGCGAGGTCGTCGGCGATGACGCGCAGGCCCTTCACGATGTCGGCCACCTCGCCGATCTCGTCCGCATTCGCCGCGTCCAGCTCGTGGAGGAGGTGCCGCAGGGGATCACAGCGCGTCATGGGCGGGCGCAGGCTGGTAAGCAAAAGGCGTTGGGCGACCAGCTCGGCCACGAGCGAGTCGATGGTGGTCTCGGCAGTGCGCGGGCAGGCGACCGACAGCCGGGTCATCAGCTCCGACACTAGGAGGGGCTCACGGGCCAGCCGGAGCGCCGTCCGTACGGGGCCGGTGGCGCGCACGCTCACATGCCCTGGAGCGCCGCCGGCCTCGGTGCTGGCGCGGTGTTCGAGTACCAGGCGGCCATCACGCTCGAAGGCGAGGTTGTTGGCCGTCACCTTCAGCCGCCGCCGCAGCGCAGTCTCGCCTTCCAGCCGGTGGACGACCCCGGCGAGCCACTCCGCAGTGATCCGGGCCCTTGGTCGGTGCGCGTCCCCGATGCACACCGCGGGCAGGTCCGGCACGGAACTGATGCGCGCCGGAGCGACGCCGGCGAACAGGCCGAACGGCGTGGCCCGGCCCGAGGCGCGCAGCAGGTAGCGCAGCACGGAGAGCACCGCCCGGCGCATCGCCAGGTCGGACATGCGCCCTCCACCGCAGATCTCGCGTACTCGCCGGGCCAGGTCCGGGCTGGCCTGCTCCACGGCCGCCGCGAACCCGGGTGTCTGCCACGTACGAGCCAGCCAAGCACGCCAGGAAGCGGGACCGGCGTCCAGGCCGGTCAGGTCGGGCCACGAGGCGATCTGCTGCGTCGGCGGCCACGCTGGAGCGCGCAACACGGCGGAGTCGAGGTATCGGTACATCAGCCGCTCCCGTGATTTGGGGGGTGCCCGACCGGCCGGGCAGCGGATGGCCGGTCGGGCGCTCGGGTCAGGCGTCGGATCTCGGCGGAGCGCCTACGTGCCGCAGCTCACGCATGCGGTCCCGCAGGTCGAGTTGCAGCCGTCGTCG
Organism: Nonomuraea sp. NPDC001831; assembly: GCF_042892035.1. Classification (NCBI taxonomy): domain Bacteria; kingdom Bacillati; phylum Actinomycetota; class Actinomycetes; order Streptosporangiales; family Streptosporangiaceae; genus Nonomuraea; species Nonomuraea sp. NPDC001831. The sequence continues at coordinate 212,037 of NZ_JBIATU010000016.1, forward strand.
GTCATGCGGATGAGCTGCTCGGCGGCCACGCCAGACTCGACGATCCTCACGTCCAGGTCGGCGAGCCACTCGGCGTCCCAGCCATCGCTGGCCTGATCAGGGGCGGGTGGCGCGAGTGCTGTCGCGCCTGTGGAAGTGCGGGCGGTCATAACGGTGCCTCCTTCGTTGGGGCGGTTGGGGTTCCCCGGCGCGTCCCCGGGAGGTCGTTCGACCCCCGAGGGCGCCGGCGGTCTCTAGGGCCAGGTGACGACGACGGTCCCGTGCCGCTTCGGCAGGACGCCGGCCGAGGGTGCCGGCGGGGTGGTGGCCTTGGGGAGGTACCGGATGGAGGCGGCGCCGCGGCGGTGGTACTTGTCCGCCCACTGGCGCAGCAGCTCCGCGTACCGGGCGGCGAGGATTCCGGCCGAGGGACCGTGCGCGTAGACGCCGCTCTCGTATCCGCTGCTCATGTCCTCGTTCGGCCGCGCCGCGCGGTAAGCGAAGCTGTCGCCGTTGATCAGAACGGGCACGCCCCGCAGGGCCGGGCGGGCGATCAGATCGTGGTCGATGGCCTCCTGGTCGGCGTGCAGCAGCGCCATGTCCGGGTCGTTGGTGAGCAGGAACAGTGCCTGCTCGTCGGGCATGTCGAACACCGCGCCGGACCAGCGTTCGAGCCTCGGCAGGTGCAGCGCCCGGCCTAGATCGCTGATGTGAATTTGGGTCAATGGTCGTAGGCGGTCAGTGATCGTTTCACGGGGGCGCCGGTGTTCCAGTTGTGCCAGATCGCGGC
>NZ_JBIATU010000017.1:0-36377 GCF_042892035.1 Nonomuraea sp. NPDC001831
GGCAGCGTCAAGGGCCCGGTCCTCCTCCCCGGCGACCCGGGGTACGCCGAGGAGGCGGAGGGCTTCGACCGCTCCGTCGTCCACCACCCGGCCGTGGGGGGGGGGGGGGGGGGGGGCGGGGGCCGGGGGGGGGGGGGGGGGGGGGCCCCCCCCCCACGCCGGCGGGGAACGCGGCCTTGGCGGGATCGCGGGTCAGGGCCCGGACGGGGACGTCCCGGCCGGCGAGCAGGGCGAGGAGTTCGGAGCCGACAGTGCCGGTGGCACCGGTGACGAGGTACATGAGAGGTCCTTCTGCGTGGTTGAAAAAAGTGGTTCAGGAACGGGCGAGCTTGACGTCAGGGAGGAGCAGGGACAGGGCCAGCCCGATCAGCGCGATCGGGATGACGGCGATGAAGACCAGGTGCAGCGCGTCGGCGTAGGCGGCCGGGCCAGGGTGGGCCGGCAGCCGGCCGGTCACGAGCGCGGCGAAGAACGACGTGCCGAGCGCGGTGCCCGTCTGCCGGGCCATGGCGGCGGTGCCCTGGACGGCGCCGAGGTCGTCACGACGGGCGACGTTGCGCGCGGCCAGGCTCAGGGCCTGCGAGTTGAGCCCGCCGGCGACGCCGTACAGCAGCAGGAGGACGGCCGCGAGCACCGGGCCGGCGTCCACGACCGCGCACAGCAGCCCGGCCAGCGCGAACAGGATCATGCTCGCGGCGGGGTGGCGGCGGTAGGAGCCGGTGCGGGCGATCAACCTGGTGGAGGCGTAGGAGGTGAGGGCGACGCCGAGCATCATCGCGGTGAGCAGGTACCCGGAGGTCCGCACGCCGAGGCACAGAACGGCCTGCAGCCAGAGCACCAGGTAGTTGACGATGCCCAGGCCGAGGAACCCGGCGAGGAAGCCGACCGCCACGACGACGGAGAACGTGCGATCGCGGAACAGGCGTAAGGGGATGACCGGGTAGAACCAGCCGTAGTAGCGGGCGCCCTGCTGAGGAGTGAACATCTCGCCGAGGACGGACAACACCGAGATGAACAGGCCGCCGCTGCCGACGCCCTGGACTACCCGGAAACCGATCAGCTGGGTCATGGTCTGGGCCAGGCCGCAGGCGACCGAGCCGGCCAGGAAGACCAGGACGGAGACGAGGAAGACGCGTTTGCGGCCGTACAGGTCGCCGAGCTTGCCGTGGACGGGAACGGCGACGCTGCCGGCGATGAGGTAGCCGGTGGTGACCCAGGCGAACCGGTCCAGGCCGCCGAGGTCGGCGACGATGCGGGGCAGCGCCGTGGCGACGATCTGCGAGTCGAGCAGGGACAGGAAGACCGCTGCCATCAGCAGGACGACGACCGTGGTGGCGCCGGCCGGCGCGGCCACGACAGGTACAGAAGAACGGGAGGTCACGAGGATCCTAGCGATCAGGAAGCAAGCTCCAGCGGAGCCTGCGAACGAACGGAAGAACATCGGCCCTGAACGGGCGATGGAGATGGGATTGGCCAGGTGTGAACCTGACGCGAACCGGCCTGCTAGGCCCTCTCAACCCTGATCCACCCGCACGCGGGATCATCGATCAAGGTTCTTCAGGTGTTCGTCTGTTCTCGAGGCTCCCGTTGGATCGCCAGGACGCGGACAGTCCGGGAGGTGATCAACCGGACGTCGGCGACGTTAACATCCCATGCCAAGGCGGTGCAACTCGGCCGGTGACGCCTACGCCGCTTCCGGTCCGCGCAGCCGGGACGGGTCGGCTGCGGTCGCCGCCGACTTCCCGTCCAGGCGCCGGCCCTGCCCGTACGCGGCGGCAAAGGCGGCCTCGCCCAGTACGGCCCGTCCTCGGCGGCTGAGCTCGGCGAGCCGCCGATCGGTGTGGTCATGAGCGCCGCGCAGCCGGGACACGACGCCGCGTACGCCTCCTCGAAGGCCAGCCGGTCGCGGGCCCACGCCTCCCGGTGCGGACGCCTGCTGACGGCGACTCCAGCGGTGCCGGGCCCCGTCACACGAGGATGGTCATGCCGATCAGAAAGCCGGTCACCGAAGATCGGTGAACCACCGCAACACCGTCGGCATCGCCGCGAGGGGCGAGTCCATGTGACCGATGTCCCCAACGTCGGTCAGCGTCGCGTCCGTGCCGTGTCGCCGCAGGTCACGCAGGCAGTTGCGGGAGTTGCGCGGCACCACCTCCCGGTCGCCCCGGGCCGCGAACAGCCGTACGGGCACCCGGGGCCGCCACGACGAGCACGTGTCGTCGTTCGTCTCCAGCGCCTTCAGCACCACCCCTGACGGGTTCAGGTACCACTGCTGGAACTTCGGCGTGAGCACGTCCAGCGGTGAGGCGGGCAGCCCGGCGATGATCTCGTCGAACGTGTGATTCCCGTCGTAGAGCGCCTCGACCGCCGGGTCCTGGAACGCCTCGGCGGGCGAGTCGTAGAAGTGGTGCAGCCGGTTCATGGAGGCGGTCCAGTACGCCAGGTAGAACACCGAGGTGCGCGGATCCAGCCGTTCCGCGATCAGCTCGGGGAACTGGACGTGCTGCACTTCGTACGGCCCGGAGATCGGCGCGAGGCCCCGCAGCCGGAACCCGAGCCCGGGGCCGGCCTGCAGTTGCCGGCCCACCGCCATCGTCGCGGTACCGCCCTGGGAGAAGCCGGTGACCAGCACGTCCCCGCTCAGCCTCCGCCCTTGGCCGGTGGCGAGCGAGCGGGCGGCGCGCAGCAGGTCCACCGTGGCGGAGGCCTCGCTGGCGTGGTCCATGTACGGATGGAAGCCCGGGCCCGTGCCCAGCCCGAGGTAGTCGGGGGCGACGGCGATGAACCCTGCCGCGGCGAACATCATCGGCACCGCCCGCCCGTCGCCCTCGCTCATCGAGCCGACGTAGGCCCTGGTGGCCGTCGTGCCGTGCTCGTAACTGACCGTCCACAGGTCTTTCCTGGACTTGTGGGGGACGGCCACGGTGCCGCTGGCCGTCGTCGGACTGCCGTCCACGCCGACCGTACGGTAGACGACGGCGTACAGGTCGGCGCCCTGGGCCTTGGGTGGGATGGGGAACTTCGACTCGTGCAGGTACGCGGCGATCTCCGTGGCGGACAGGCTTTTGATCTTTTTGGCCGAGACGAGCGAGCCCTGCTCCACCTGAGGGGTGGACAGGGCCAGTGCGGTGGGGGCGGTGGCCGTGGCCAGCAGGAGTCCGGCGCAGGCCAGGGCGAGCAGCCCAAGCGTCTTGCGGGTTTTCCTCATGTTCCTTGACGCTAGAGATCATCCAGGAGCCACCCCATCCTGCACACCGCCCAACCGTTGGTAGGGCCTACCGGATGGCGCGTACGCCGTCTGGTGCTGTCCCTGAGTAATCGTCGTCACCTTGTGTCGTTGCAGGGGTGGCCAGGACAACCAGCCGTCCTCACCGAACGTCGTCAAGATCGTCTTTCCAGCGCCAAAATCTGGCTCGATCCTCCCCGAAGGCCCTTTCTCGACCGATGGCCCCGCAGGCGTCGGCGAGCAGGAGCGGAAGGAGTGGCGCGCCGGCCTGGACCCGAAGATCCAGGCCGTGCGCCGGCGCGCACCCGCTCGCCGCGGCGTGGTTGCGCCTGGTCGCGTGACCGCGCCTGTGGGCGTCAGGTGGTCGGGGTCACGGGGATGCACACGGCGTAGACCGTGTAGGTGCCCGTGGTGCCCGCCGAGTTGTTGAACGACACCGTCCAGGTGGTCTCGGAGGACGGGTAGGACTCGTACACCTGGACGGTGAGGTTGTTGCCGCCGAGGGGCGTCACCAGTCCGCCGCCCGTGATGACGGTTCCCGCCGGGCAGGTGGCGCTTCCCGTGTTGAGCCCGGGCGTCAGCGTGTGCGGGGTCCGGACGATCTGGGTCGGCTCGGTCGGCCCGGGAGGTCCGGGCGGGCCGGGCGGGCCCGGGCGTCCCGGCGGGCAGGCGTGCGGGCAGGGGCCCTTTCCGTCACCGTCGCCGCCGGCCGCCGCGTGGGCCGTCGACCCGGCTCCCATCAGCAGCGCGGCAGCCAGCGCCGGTACGGCAGCACGCCGTAGAAGGGCTGTGCGTCTCATCGTGTCCTCCGTGGACTGTTCGCCTCATGGCGCTCGATACGCATCACGTGCCAGGAAGAAGACATGGGCATGGCGAATCCGCCCAGGAAGGCCGCATCGTGGATGCGCGACGGACGGCGCTGCGCGACGTGGCGGAGGGCCGTCCAGCGAGAGCGAGCCACTGGGCTGATCAGTACCTTATGGCTCATTCTGGACGCTTGTCACGCAGAGTGACGAAGTATTTACTCAGGACGTCGGTGCGGTCGCGCGCACGAAGTCCGTCACCGGAGTCGGTGTGATCTGCGGGTACCGGTCGTTGTCGAGGACGGCGAACTTCCCCTTTCCCGTCACCATGCACCACTGGTACTGGAGGGCGACGTAGTCGAACGGGTTCTGGGTTCTGGCGGCCTGGCGTTCGATCTCGGCGCGCAGGTCGTCGGCGGTGCCGAGGTGCCGCAACTCCAGAGTGCGGCCCGAGCCGCGCTGGACGGCCTGGTGGAACTGCCGCATGGACAGCACGTCCCCGGCGAATCGCAGCGTGCCGGTGGCCTGCTGGTCCAGGGCGACGGCGGCGGTGTAGGCGGCGGTGTCGGACACCGAGGTCAGGTCGAGCGGCTGATCGGGGTCGCCCCAGTGTGACAGGGTGCCCCGATGCCAGTCGATCAGGCCCATGAAGCCGACCATCACCTCGTAGAACGCGCCGTTGAGCACGGAGACCACCTCAAGGCCGGCGTCGGCGTACTCGGTGGCGGCGCGGCGGCGCCAGTCGGTCATGACGTTGTCGCCGTCGTCGAGCCTGGTCAGGTCGATGGCGAAGTCGGAGGGGATGAACCGGCGGGCGCCCGCCTTCGCGGCGGCGCGCGCCAGGTTGACCTGGCCGTCCACGATCACGTCGGGGCCGCCTTGCACGACCGAGACGACGGTGTCGGCGTCGCCGACGGCCTCGGCCAGCGCCTCGGCCGGGTCGGCGACGTCGCCCTCCGTCACCTCCACGCCGCGCGACCGCAGCGCCGCGAGCGCGGACCGCCTGTTCGCGTCGGCGCCGGGCCGGACCAGGACGCGGACGGCTGCGCCCTGGTCGAGAAGGGAGCTGACGATGTGGCGGCCGAGCAGTCCGGTCGCGCCGGCCACGAAGACCTTCGGGGAAGTGGACACGTTCAACAGCTCCTTTTCGAGAACGAATCGGGGTTTCGCCCAGGCCGGTGACGGCTCTTCGGGCGTCTGGGGGAGTCCGTGCCGGACTCAGGGAAGGAGGGGGCCGGGTCCGGCGCCTCTTGGTGGACGGATGTCCGCAGCGCAACAGCGAGACTGCCGCACTTCGTCCGGTCCGCGACGCAGGGTCATGCGCCCTTTTTGATCGCCTCCGCGAAGGCGGCGAGCCCCTCGGCCAGCTGCTCGATGTCGGACGGTGCCCAGCCCTCCATGAGCGCGGCGACGGCGGTCGTCCGGGCCTTCCAGAGTTCGCGGATGGCGAGTTTGCCCGCCCGCGTGACGCTCACCAGCCTCGCCCGGGCGTCGTCCGGATCGGGCTGACGCTCGATGAACCCGCGCGACTCCAGGCGTTTGGCGGGGGGCGAGAGCGTGGACTTGTCCACCTCCATCAGGTCGGCCAGCACCGACAAACGCACGGGGGCGTGCAGGGAGATCTGCGCGAGCAGCGTGTAGTCGCCCAGCGACAACTCCAGCCCGGAGGCGGCCATGATCCGCCGCCGCGTGGTGGGGGCGAACATCCAGTTGCCCACGGTGGCCAGCGCCGCGGCCACCCGGTCAGTGGCCTCCCGCGCCCGGACGTCGCCGTTCTCCGCCGTTCCTGCCACCCCGACCTCCTCGCACAATTGGTTGGTTGACTCAAACCAACCATAGGAGTAAGTGGCGGTTCATGCAAGTGCATTCACCGTGCCGATCGAGCCGATGGTTGGTCCGTTCGGGCCCGCCGGGGAGGGCGCGGAGATCAGGGCGCGAGGTTGCCGAGCGCGACCGAGTAGACGACCCGCTGGTCTTCGCCTTCGGTCAGCCCCCACAGCTCGCCCCCGGTGCCCGAGTACCACAGCGACAGGTCCTCCGGCCGGTAGCCCCAGTCCGTACGGGCCGTCATCGTCATGGAGGACAGGTCCACCGACGCGAAGCGCCTGGAGTACGGGACGTTGACGAACTTGCCGGCGCTCATGTTGACGTAGAGCCGGCCGTCGTGGAGCTGGACGCCCTGGACGTCGCTGATGGCGTGGGTCTCCGCCGTCGTGGGCGTGGTGGACTCCCAGGCCGCCGTCGGGGTCAGGCCGAGCCGGTAGTCGCCGGTCTCGGCCGAGCGGAAGGCGTAGCGCGCGATCCGGGTGCCGTTCAGCGGCTGGGGCTGGCCGTTCAGCCAGGTGGCCCGGTAGTCGCCCACCACGAGGGCCTGCCGGCCGGTGCTCGTCCGGTCCAGCGAGATGTAGTCGAAGTGCAGGTCGGGGCTGACGAAGTTGGCCACCTCCGGCATGACGTACTGGTAGTCGTCGAGCTTGGTCTGATGGCGGTAGATCCGGCGGGTGTCGAACACGCGGATGGCGCTGCGCTTGGCGCTCGGGGCGCCGGTGCCGTCGGGCCAGCCGGGGGTGGTGGCCATGAACAGGTACGGGCCGCTCCAGGCCAGGCCGCCGCCGTGCCCGTAGATCCGGCTCAGGGTCCCGTCCGGACGGACCCAGACCGGCAGGACGGTCCGGTAACGCATGTCGTTCAGGTTCACCACCGACAGCCGCACCGAGTTGGCCAGCGAGTGGGTGGGCGGGTTCTGCCAGGACCAGCTCGTGATCAGCGCGTCCTTCGAGGTGGGCACCGGAGCGGCGTCGTTCCTCGCCTCACCGGAGGTGGCCAGGCCCTGCGGCACCCAGGCCGTCTCGCCCGTCAGGCCCTGCAGCTTGGCGTCCCAGCAGAACGCCCTGCCGACGCCGCCCGTCGTCGGCCCGAAGGACTGCATGCGCGAGGCGCAGGCCGGGTCGCCGGCGGGCGTCGGGAGCGGGGACCGGTCGTCGCCGCTGAGCACCTGGTCCAGGGTGGTCAGCGCGAACGCGTCCTCCATGGGCTGGGTGTACGGCTCGGCCCCGACCGTGAGCGACAGGCCGGTGAGCGCGTCGCCGGTCAGGCGCTTGAGCGGCGCCACCACCTGGGCCGCCGCGGCGGCCTCTGTCACCGCGGACGCGGGGGCCGCGGTGGTGGCGGCCGCCGGCGCGGCGCTCATGACGGCGGCCGTCATCGTCAGCGCGATCAACATCTTTCCCAAAGGATCCTCTTCTCGCTGTGATCGTCAGGCGTCGCAGGACGCCTTCTGGGTGGGCCAGGCCCGCCGGCACCACCGGGTGTTCACGCCGGGCCGGGCGTCACGGGCGACGCGGACGTGCAGGGTGCCCGCCTCGTCGTAGAGGGCGGCCTTGCCGTACCGGTAGGCCAGGACTTTGGCGCCGGCGAACGTCCACCATTGCCCGCTGTCGCCCGGCGCGCAGGGGGTCAAGAGGGCGTCCTGCTTCCTGGGCCCCCGGGCGGTCAGGCATCGGCGGTCGTACCTCTCGTGGTCGTTCCGGATCATGAACGTCCCGGGCACCCCTGTGGCCCGGGAGATGTCCTCGACGTGCCAGAGCTGCCACCCGTCCTCGGGCTTGCCCGCCTCCCGGTTGCAGGCCAGGGAGCGGACGTCGGCGCCGTTGTTGGCGTCCAGGCAGTCGCCGGTGCCCGCGTTGACGAACCTGACGACGCCGGTGTCGCCCGCCGCCGGAACGGCGGTTCCGGCGGGCGCCGGCGTGAGCAGCGACAGGGTCAGGGCGACGAGCAGGCGCATGGATCTCCTCGGCTTCTCGGCGGCGTGGCAGGGCCCAGTCTCGGCGTGGCGATCATTGTCTGGAAGCCCGTTTCGCAGCATGGACAAACTTGATCGAATCGGGGTGAAGTCGTATTTGCGCTGGTTTGTGGTTCTCAGGGGACATGGGGGGAGCGCATGGGACGTCGTGAACAGGCCGTGGATCCGATGGACGGCCCGGTCGCCGCTTTCGCGGTCGAGCTGCGCAAGTTACGGGAGCAGGCGGGGTCACCGTCCTACCGGGTGATGGCCGCGCGGGCCCACTTCGCGGCCTCCACGCTGGCGCAGGCCGCCGCCGGGGAGAGGCTGCCGACCCTGCCGGTCACGTTGGCCTACGTCCGCGCCTGTGGCGGCGACGAGCGGGAATGGCGGGTCCGCTGGGAGGAGACCCTGGCCGCCGACCGGGAGCGGGCATCCGTGGCCGCCGCGTGCGAGCGGGCGCCGTACCGGGGGCTGGCCGGCTTCGAGGAGGCCGACCGGGCCTATTTCTTCGGCCGGTCCGCGCTGGTGGAGCGGCTGGCCGGCATGGTGAAGGCGCACCGGATGGTGATGGTGGTCGGCCCGTCGGGCTGCGGCAAGTCCTCGCTGCTGCGCGCCGGGCTGGTGCCGGCGCTGCGGCCGCGGGCGGCGCGCGTCGTCACGCCGGGCGCCCATCCGGTCCTGCCCGCCGCCGCCGCGGGGGAGCTGGTCGTGGTCGACCAGTTCGAGGAGGTGTTCACGCTGTGCGAGGACCCCGCCGAGCGCGGGGCGTTCGTCGACGCGCTGGTGGCCGCCGAGTGCGGGGTCGTGCTCTCCGTACGCGCGGACTTCTTCGGACGGTGCGCCGACCATCCCCGGCTGATCGAGGCCGTCGAGGACGCCACCGTCCTGGTGGGCCCGATGAGCCCGGCCGAGCTGCGCCAGTCGATCGTCAAGCCCGCGGCCACCGCCGGCCTCATCGTGCAGCGCGAGCTGACGGCCCGGATCCTGGAGGAGGTCACCGGACAGCCCGGCGGCCTGCCGCTGATGTCGCACGCCCTGCTGGAGACCTGGAAACGCCACCACGGCAAGGCGCTGACGCTGGCGGCGTACGAAGCCGCGGGCGGCATCGCGGGCGCGGTCGCCCGCACCTCCGAGGAGCTTTACGCCGGCCTGACCCCTGCCCAGCAGGACAGGCTGCGCCACCTGCTGCTGCGGCTGGTCATGCCCGGCGAGGCGGGCGCGCCGCCCACCCGCCGCCCGGTAAGGCGCTCGGAGCTGCTGACCGGCGACCCCGGCGACCCGGGCCCCCTCCTGCTCGAACGCCTGACCGCCGCCCGCCTCGTCACCCAGGACGGCGACACGGTCAACCTGGCCCACGAGGCCCTGCTGACCGCCTGGCCCCGGCTGCGCGCCTGGGCCGAGGAGGACCGCGAACGCCTGAGAGTGCACCGGCGGCTCACCGAGGCGGCCGCCACGTGGGAGGAGCACGGCCGCGACCCCGGCGCCCTCTACCGGGGGCTGCGCCTTGAGCTGGCCCGCGAACACCTCACAGCCCGGACCCTCACCCCGGCCGAACGCGCCTTCCTGGCCGCCAGCGACGGCGAGCGCATGAAGGGCAGGCGGCGCACCGCGGTCCTGGCCGTCCTGGCGGTGTTCCTGCTGGTCACGACGTCCCTCATCTGGCAGCGGAGCCTGGTGAACGGCCAGCAGAAGCGGGAGCTGCACGCCCGCGACATCGCCGGGACGGCCGAGACCCTGGCCCTGTCGGAACCGTCCCTGGCCATGCGGCTCAGCCTGGCCGCCTGGAAGCTGGCCGACCTCCCCGAGACCCGGGCGGCCCTGCGCGCGGCGAGCCTCCAGCCGCAGCAGGACGTCTTCACCGACCAGGACGTCTCCCCGGACACCCGGCGGAGTCTGAGCGCCGACGGCCGCCGGCTGATCAGCGCCACCGCCACCCGGGTCACCCGCTGGGACCTGCGCACCCACCAGCCCCAGGTCACCGACGCGCCGGCCCACTCCGAGGCGGCGCCGCCGCCGTCGCTCGTGTGCAGACCCGGCGAACCGCTGCGCCTGCCCGACCCCGCGACCGGCCGCCTCGCCGCCCCCGCCTGGGCGCCCACCCCGACCGCCGAGCAGTGCCGCGAGGGACGCCTGCGCCTCTCCCCGGACGGACGGACGCTGCTCATGGCCACCCCCGCCCTGGTCAGGGTGTGGGACGTGGCCTCGGGAACGGAGGCCGCCGCACTCAGCGCACCGGGCGTGCGCGAGATCGGCTTCAGCGCCGACGGCGCCTTCGTCGCGACCGCCGGCGAGGACGAGCTCCAGGTACGCGCCACGAACCAGCTCCAAGGAGTGCTCCTGCGGCACCCGCTCCACGGCGACCTGGTCGACGACCTCTGGATCGGCCCCGACGCCGGGGAGATCCGCTACCTGACCGGCCCTACCGTGCAGACCCTGCGCGTCGGCTCGGCCTTCACCCGCGACTGGCGCGAGGAGAGGGCGACCTCCGCCGCCTTCAGCCCGGACGGCGGGAGCCTGCTCGTCACCTACCGCGACCGTGTCGAGCTGCGCGACGCGCGGACCGGAGAAGTGCTGCCCGGTCCGCCCCGGCCCTCCTGCCCGACGCCCTGCTGGATGCAGGCCGCCTTCAGCCCCGACGGCCGGACCCTCGCCTACGGCGACGCCTACGCCGCCTCCTTCACCGCGACGTTGTGGGACCTGGCCGGCCGGCGGGTCAGCGGCCAGTCGCCGCCCTTCCGTCACGGCGGGCCGCTCGCCTTCGCCCAGAACGGCGAGCTGCTGCTCATCAGCGGCGCCTCGGCCGGGCAGGAGGCGCTCACGAGCTGGAACATGCGCACCGGCGCCGTCACCACGCCCCCCGGCGTCGCCGGCAGCCGGATCGCCGTCGCCCCGCGGGGAGAACGCCTGCTGACCGACCGGGGCGACGTCGCCTCGCTCCCGCCGCTGCGGCGGGACGGCGGCGGCTCCGGCCCCGGCCCCGCGGAGGCGCTGGCCTTCAGCCCCGACGGCCGGTTCCTCGCCACCGGCGACACCAGAGGACGAACCGCCCTCTGGGACGGCGACCTCCGCCGCAACCTGGGCACACTGCCCCCCACCGCCTCGGGAGCCGTGACCGCGCTCGCCTTCTCACCGGACGCCGGCCTGCTCGCCGTCGGCACGGAGGGAGGCGTCGTCCAACTGTGGGACACCGCCGGCCGCCGGCCTGTCGGCCCGCCCCTCGCCACGCCGGGCGGCGCGGTCCTCGCGCTGTCCCTCAGCGGCGACGCACTGTCGGTGGCGGGCAAACACCTGCCCTTCCAGCGCTACGACCTCAGCGCCGCCGGGGCCGCGAGCACCGTCTGCCGGCGGGTCGGCCACGGGCTCGGCCGGGAGGAATGGGCGAGGTACTTCCCGGACTTCCCCTACCAGCCGACCTGCGGGCCGCAGGACCGCTGACCGGCTTGGGAGCGGCTCCGGACGCTGATCGCCGCTAGAGTGGGTGATCATGACGAGTGGACGATGGGCGTTGGGCGGCGACCTGAGCGTCGCCAGGGTCGGGTACGGCGCGATGAAGCTGACCGGCTGGCCGAAAGGCGACCGTCCCGGCAGGGACACCGCGCTCGCCGTCCTGCGCCGGGCCGTCGAGCTGGGCGTGAACCACATCGACACCTCGCACTACTACGCCCGCGACGGCGTGGCGGCCAACGAGCTGATCCGGGAGGCGCTGCATCCCTACCCGGACGACCTGGTGATCGTGACGAAGGTGGGCGCGCTGGTCGAGGGCTCCGACCTCGCCCTGCCCGCCGCGGGCAAGACCGGCCTCACCCCCGACGGCCTGCGCCGCGGCGTCGAGGCGAACCTGCGCTCGCTCGGCGTGGACCGCCTCGACGTCGTCAACCTGCGCATGGGCGACCTCGACCGCGCCGGGACGCCGGTCGCCGGTCCGCTGGAGACGTTGCTCGCGCTGCGCGAGGAGGGGCTGATCCGCCATCTCGGCGTCTCGAACGTGACCCCCGCCGAGTTCGCCGAGGCCCGGAAGATCGCGCCGATCGTCTGCGTCCAGAACCTCTACAACCTGGCCAGGCGCGAGGACGACCCGCTGGTGGACGCCTGCGCCGAGGCGGGCATCGCGTACGTGCCGTTCTTCCCGGTCGGCGGGTTCCAGCCGCTCACGGCCCAGCGTCTGGACGCCGTCGCCGCCCGCCACGGCGCGACCGTGCCGCAGGTGGCGTTGGCCTGGCTGCTGGCCCGGTCGCCGAACATCCTGCTCATCCCCGGCACCGGCTCGCTCGCCCACCTGGAGGAGAACGTCGCCGCCGCGTCCCTGAAGCTGACCGAGGAGGACCTGGCCGACCTCGCCGGCCAGGTGCACTGACCACGGAGTCCGAAGGACCACGACAGGCGTCAGCCGTTGAAGGTCGGGGTGGTCCGTGGCCGATCGGGTCAGCGGCGGACGCGGTAGCGGATGTGGGTGGCCTCCGGGGTGTCGATCACCTGAAGGATCTCCAACTCGATCTCCGACGGCAGGACGTCGAACAACCGGCGTCCTGCGCCCAGGAGTACGGGAATGTGATGGATCTGCACTTCATCCAGCACACCGGCCTGGAGGGCCTGCTGCACCGTGTACGCGCCGCCGCGAATCTGGACGTCCCGTTCCCCGGCGGCGGCCTTCGCCTGCGCCATCGCGCTCTCGATCCCGTCGTTCACGTAGGTCACCAGCGGATAGCCCCATCGGGCGGCCGGACCGGGCGGCCGGTGGCTGGGGACGAAGATCGGCAGACCGTTGTGAGAGCCGCCCCAGTGGTCCATGAGCTCAGCGGTCCGCCGTCCCGCGAGGATCGCGCCAGCTCCGTTCCATTCGTCCTGGAACTGCTTGACCGGCCCGGGGTGCTGGTCCGAGTCAGCCCACTTGTGCAGCCGCTCACCGTCGTCGCCGCCGAGGTAGTCGTTGGGATCGGCGATGTACCCGTCGAGGGACATCGACATGTCGAGCACTGATTTGGACATGGCCCACTCCCTGTCTGCCACGGCGCTAACTGTGTCCTCAGGACACTGTGTACGCTAGAGACAGTTTTGACCGATGGCAAGTGGGAGGCGACATGTCGGCCAACGAAGATCCAAGGGCGCTGGCCGAGTTGCTGTGGGGCCTGCGGAAGCCGCACACCAGAGGCCCCAGGCCCGCCTTCGACCTCGCCCGGCTGGCCGACACCGCCGTCAAGGTCGCCGACGCCGAGGGCCTGGAGGCGGTCTCCATGCACCGCGTCGCCGCCGAGCTCGGCCTCACCAAGATGGCCCTGTACCGCTACGTCAACGGCAAGACAGAGCTGATGGCCATCATGATCGAGGCGGCGGTCGGCACACCCCCCGACTTGAATGGGGCGGCCGGCTGGCGGGCCAAGCTGGAGGAGTACGCCCGCGCACTGTCCACCGTCTGGCGGCGCCACCCCTGGCTGCCGTCGATCACCGTGGGCGACCGCGTCATGGGCCCACGTGAGACCGCATGGTCCGAAAGAGCCCTCAGCGCCCTCACCGACACCCCCCTGACCGAACGCGAACGGCTCGACGCGGTCATGATGGTGTCCCACCACCTCCGCGCCACCCACCCGGCGGCCGCCCAAGGCTCTCAGACCTGGACGGACGGCAACGCCGCGGCCATCATGCGAGACCTGCTGCTCCTCAACGCCGGCCGTTTCCCGCTGCTGGCCACCACCGTGGCAACCCCGTCAACCACCACCACCCGGGAATTCGGCCTCCTCGCCCTCCTCGACGGCCTGGAGCGCACCATCACTCGACGCACCCACACCAACGGCGACGACCGAACGGCTTCGCGCTCCGACCCTCCGTAAGCGGCGACCACCAGCGGCCCCCCGAACACCATCCGCCCACCGACGGCCGGATTCCGGCAGGCGCCACTCCCGCGCCCCCTGTGAGTCTCGTTCAGTTGCGCCTGCAGCTCCTGGGGGAGGTAACCGCAGCAGGCGTGCCTCGATCCGGGTTGCCCGCGCCGGCCTTGCTCGGCCTGACCATCGGCGACGCCTCAAAGACGAGTCCTTCGACGTGCTGCCCACGCCACAACCATGGTCACAAACCCTAGACAGCCGCCCAGCGACAGCACATTGAAGGTTTCCACAAAGCCGGCCGACCGCGAGTGTCCCGGGTGGGGGACCCATTCCGCCGTACCGGTTCACCTCAAGCCGGGCCGTGGCACCGGCTGTAGACGCAGACCGAGACTGTTATCACACACAGCTACTTCGGGGCTGGTCGCGCGGAACCGAGTGGGGGGCCTTGGACGCGGCGCGGCGGATCGTCTACAACGTCCTGAACCTGGCCAAGCAGGATCCGGCCAAGGGAGAGCTGGACGCGGCCTGCTGGGCCGACAACCCGGCCCCTACACCCAGGCCCAGCCGGCCGCCGCCGTACTCAACCCCCCGGCTGCACGAGGCTGGCAGGTGCGCCCAATCCAGATGACCATCCGGATCCAACCAGTCCGCAAGTCGCAGATTCGATCATGCGGACATGCAAGCGCACAAGATCGCCTGGTCGGCGGCGCTGCTCGCGCTGACCACGACACTCATCTCCCTCACTGTGCCGCCGGCTGCCGCGGCCACTCCCATCACCTACACCAGCGACTTCAACGGTGACGGCTACAACGACCTGGCCGTGGGCATGCCCTCGTACCCGGCGGCGGTCTCAGGAAGCGGCAACACCGGCCTGATCGCCGTCCTGTACGGCGGGCCCTCCGGTTTCACCGGACGCTCCCACCTGCGGCCCGAACCCGGCTGCATGCTCTACTCGATCAACACCCCCTGCTCCGGATGGGGCGCGAGCCTGGCCGCGGCCGACACCGACGGCAACGGCAAGACGGACCTGATCTCCAGCGGCACCCGGGCACGCCAGATCCACTCCTGGACCAGCGGCAATGACACCAGCCGGCAGATCGTGACCGGCACGTACACCACCATGGAGTCGCTGGCCTTCGGCCTGGCCGACCATGGTGATGTGCAGCCCGACATCGTGGGCACGTTCCGGCAGGGCTACGGGGTGGGGCTCGGCGGCTGGTACAACGGCGGGGCCTTCGAGACCACCCGGCTGAGTCCCACCCGCGACCTGTCGGCCCGGTCCGCGGTCATCGGCGACATCCACGGCGACGGCCGGCTGGAGATGATGTGGGTGGGCTTGGACATCACCGCCAACAGTGGCCCCTACCTGTGGTACACCGGCGACCTGCGCAACCCCTCTCCCGACCCGTTCGTGATGGGCAGCCCGCAGGCGTGCGCGGACACGTCGGGGACGACCAAGCTCGCCTGCCCGAAGTCCGACTCCAAGGTGACGCTCGGCGACGTGAACGGCGACGGCTACCGCGATCTGGTGATGGTCACGCCGAGCACCGGCACCATCAACGTCTGGTACGGCGACAAGTACGGCGCCGGCATGACCGGGGTCGGCTTCACCGCCCGTAATCTGACCTGGCTGACCACGCTCGCGCAGATCAGCACGAGCCTGGCCACCGGCGACTTCGACGGCGACGGCGCGGCCGACATCGCCATCGGCCTTCCCCGCGCCAAGGTGTCCGACCTGGACCAGGCGGGCGCGGTCGCGCTCATCCCCGGCTCACCGACCGGCCCGGTCATGTCCCGCACGCAGATCATCACCCAGGACGGCATCGCGTCCCCCGGCGGCGCTCCCACCGCAGACCCCGTCACCGAGCAGTCGGTCGCCAACGACTACTTCGGCGCGTCAGTCTCGATCATCGACCTGACCGGCGACGGCAAGGGCGAGCTCGTGGCGGGCGCGCCCGGCAAGAACAACGGCCAGGGCATGCTGGCCGTCCTGCCCGGCACCGCCACCGGCGTCCCCTTCAGCAGCCAGGTGGTGCATGCCGACGCGGCCGGGCTCACCGAGGCCGGCCGGTTCGGTTCCGTCCTGCTGCACTGACCCACCCGACACGCCCGCCTGCGACCCGATCACCGCGCCGCGAGACCGCAGGCGGCCAATATTTGGGGCATGACGAGCGTCCGAACGAAAAGTCCTGTTAGCGGGTGGCCCCCGCCAACTATTTGATCTTCAGCTCGTCCTGCCTGCCTGCCTGGCCTGCCCTACCTTCGGCGTCTATGCCGGTTGAGTTCTTGAGTGATGGTGAGGGGGCCGCGTACGGCCGCTTCTTGGGTGCTCCGTCGCAGGCGGCCGCAGATGAACGGCGCGGGGGAGCGTGCTGCCCGGCGGTGAACGTCCCCGCCCGTCGACATCGCGGCGGGAAGCGCCGGGCTCACCCCGAACGACCGGAACCTGTGCGGGCTGCTGGGCTGGCGCATCGGCAAGGAGCTGCGCGGGCACCGCCGGGCGGCCACGCTTGGTGACGACGACGGCCGTCGTCTCCAGGCGTGGCTGGAGGCCGACGACGCCGTGTCCACGCAGACCGACGCGGCCCCCGTCGAAGACCGACGGCCAGGATGGACGCCGCCCCCGTCGTCGTGGCGAAGGCGGCCGCCGACCGGGCCTGGCTGGTCGAGGTGATGCGCGGCCGTACCGCATGGCCCCCGAGTCCGGCGGGCCGCCCGCCTGGTTGACCGGCCGGGCGGCGCCCGGCTTCAGCCGGGCCAGTCCGGACACGCCCGCGACGTGAGTCCGTCTGGCGTTTACGGCATCGTCGACGATCGAGGGAACAGTGCGTGAACGGCGGCGCGGACAGAGCCGCTCGCCTGTTCGGGGGTCGAGGTGTCGAACTTCCCGTCGAGGTGAAGGAAGGCGAGGCCATGGGCCAGCGCCCAGATCGCGTCCGCCAGTGGCTCGGGTTCACGGTCGGGAAAGACGCTGCGCACCAGGTCGTGCAGGTAGCCGGAGATGGCGGTGATCGCGGCGGCGCGCTCCTGGCTGGACGGATCGCACGGCTCGGCGAACATGACCTTGAACATCGCGGGCCGTTCGAGGGCGAAGCGGACATAGGCGACCGCGAGGTCGGCGAGGTCGTCGGGACTCTTGGGTGCGGGATGGGCTGCGGCCAGGTGCTCGGTGAGCTCGCGGTAGCCCTGTGCGGCCACCGCGGAGACGAGTGCGTCGCGGTCGGCGAAGTGACGGTAGGGGGCCGTCGCCGACACGCCCGCTCGCCGTGCCACCGCTCGCAGCGACAGTTCTGCGGCGCCGTCCTCCTCCAGGAGTTCCCGGGCGGCACGCAGGCAGGCGGCGCGCAGATCGCCGTGGTGGTACGAGCTGCCGGGCCGCGGCATGGGGCACTCCCTTCGATGTATGCACTGCACACAATCGTACCGTGGCGCGGTCAGCGCACGCCGACGGCCTTCAGGAGCTTCAGCGCGCCGGCCAGCAGGCACGCCGGGGCTTACTCGTTGATCAGAAGGATCTTGCCGACGTGCTGGGAGCCGGCCATGAGCCGGTGCGCCTGGGCCGCCTCGGACATGGGCAGGATCTGGTCGACGATCGGCCGGACCGCCCCGGTCTCGATCATGGGCCAGACGTGCTCGCGCAACGCCGCGACGATCTCGGCCTTCTGCTCGCCCGGCCGTGAGCGCAAGGTGGTGCCGAACACCGACTTGCGCCTGAGGACCAGCTCGACGAGGTTGAGCTTGCCCTCGAAGCCGCCCTGCATGCCGATGATGACGAGCCGCCCGTCGAGGTCGAGTGAGCGCACGTTGCGCTCCAGGTAGTCGCCGCCGATGACGTCCAGGATGACGTCGTAGGGGCCGAAGTCGGCGAAGTCGTCGGTGCGGTAGTCGATCGTCACGTCGGCGCCGAGCTCCCGCACCCGTGCGGTCTTGTCGGCGCCGCTGACGGTGGTGACGACGCGCGCTCCCAGCGCCTTGGCGATCTGGATCGCCATCGTGCCGACGCCGCCGGCTCCGCCGTGCATGAGGAAGGTCTCGCCCTGGGCCAGGCGTGCGGTCATGACCACGTTCGACCACACCGTGGCAGCCGCCTCCGGCAGCGCCGTGGCCTCGACCAGCCCGACCCCCTCGGGCACGGGCAGCAGCTGCCCGGCGGGGACGGCGACCTTCTGCGCGTAACCGCCGCCGGTCAGCAGGGCGCACACCTCCTGGCCCACCTGCCAGCCGCTCACCCCCTCGCCCAGCGCACTGATCCGGCCCGACACCTCCAGCCCCGGGTACGGCGAGGCGCCCTCGGGCACGAGGTAGAGCCCCAGCCGCTGGGCGACGTCGGCGCCGTTCAGCGCGGTGGCGGCCACATCGACGAGCACCTCACCGGCAGCGGGGACCGGGTCGCCGACGTCGGTCCACTCCAGCACCTCCGGGCCGCCGGGCTCCCTGATCGTGATCGCTTTCATGGTGTCGTCTCCTGTGGGTGAAAGGCTCGCCGCCCAAATGTTTACACTGCTTATATTACGTGAAAGTTTGCACTGCAAACATCGTGACGGAGGCCGGCCGGCGCGTCCGGGTGGCGTCAGGGGGCCGGGTGTGGTGTGTCTTGCCGGTCGAGGAGGGTCAGACCGATCCGGGTGGGGTGGTGCTCGACGCTGCCGTGATGGCGGCGGGTGGTGATCAGGCCCGCCTCGCGCAGCACGGCGGTGTGCTGGCTGACGGCCGCCGAGGAGACGTCCAGGCTTCGGGCCAGGACGCCGGTGCCGGTCACGCCCTCGGCGACGGCGGTCAGGATCGCCGCCCGGGTGCGGCCGAGAAGATCGGCCAGCGCGTTCGCCGGCGTGCCGGTCGTCCAGACGTTCGCGGCCTGGTCGGCGTCGAGCGTGGCCGGGTAGACCAGGAGGCCGCCGGTGAGGCGCCTCGGGTCGTACATCACGGTGGGGACCCGCAGGAAGAACGAGGACACCAGCAGCAGCCCCCGCCCGTCGAGCGTCAGCTCGGCGGGCCTCTCGTCGCCGTTGCGGACGTGCAGCGTCGGCGGCGCCCACCGGACGTCCGGATGCAGGCTGGACAGCAGGCCGTCGACGCCATGGTCGAGCAGGATCGTCCCGCGTCGGGCGCGTTCGGCGACGAGGTGGGAGTGGATGCGTGCCCAGTGCGGCGCGACGGCGGCCCGATGGTAGCCCTCCACCGTGGCCAGCGCCTCCCTGCGGGCGGCCAGGCTGTCGACGAGCCCGGCCAGAACCGCCGGCACCCGGCCGTGATGGTCGGCGTAGTAGTCGAGCTCCGCCTGGACCGCGTGCCGGCTCCTGGACAGGAAACGCTCCGCGCTCTCGGCGAACTCGTGTCCTGGGCCGGCCAGGTTGACCAGGTCGAAGCTGGGTCCTCGGGACGGCAGGACGGCCCCGAGTATCGCGTGCCGGGAGTCCAGCCCGGCACGGGCCCGGCGCCGCCACGCGCCGAACGTCGCCTCTCCCGACCGTCCGCGCAGCATGGTCAGGCTGAACAGGGTCTCGGCCATCGGGCCCAGCGTCGGCGCCACCCTGATCCGCGCCAGGTCGTCGCTGGTGAAGTGAATTCTGTGCATTCGCCCCCCCCGAACACGTCGCCGTATCGGTAACGGAATGCCGCCGATCGGCCACGCACGTCGCTAAGCGGCGGGATTAAGCCAGGACTTACAAGCCTCCCGGCAGCTGATTTCTTCCTGCGAGAGTGAGCGGGCCGCCTTTCCACGGAAAGGCGGCCCGACCCGACCTCAGGCGAGTGCACTTCGGGGGAATTCACGTGTCAGGACGACAGTTGCGGCATGCCCTCATCGGGCTGGCCGTGCTTTGCGGATGCGCGGTGGCGCCGGTTGCGCCGGTGGAACCGGACGTTCTCCAGCAGGCCGAGCAGGTTCTCATCGGCGCCTGCATGAGCGGGCGGGGCCTGCGGTACTGGCCGGAGCCGAAAAGCAGGACTCCGGACATGGACCGTTTTCCCTTTGTCGTGGACGACGAGGAATGGGCGCGGAACAACGGGTACGGCAGGGCGGCGAGAAAGGAGCTGGAAAAGGCGGCCGTCCCCGCGCAGAACTACTTCCGCGGCCTGCCGGAGGGGAAAAGGCGCGCCTGGCTGACCGCCTACCACGGCGACCGGTCCGCCGTCCTGGAGGCGGCGCTGCCCGTCGGCGGCACGGTGGGTCACAGTGCCGGCGGCTGCGTGGCGCAGGCGTGGCAGGAGCTCTACGGGGACAAGGCGCGCTGGTTCCGCGCCAGCAGGGTCACCCAGACGCTCGCCCAGATGCGGATCGGCCGGACCCAGGCCGACCCCGCCTACGGAGCCGCGCGTCAGCGCTGGTCCGCGTGCATGAAGGCGGCCGGGTTCACCGCCGACACGCCGCTGGCTCTGCGCAGGGAACGTCTGGCCGACCAGGAGGGCGGCGCGGAGGACCGTGACCGGCGGGCCGCGACGGCGGAAGCACGCTGCGCGGCCTCCTCCGGCTTGTCGAGGACGGCACGCGACCTCGACCAGGCCAACGCCACCGCACTGGAGGCGCGCTATCCGGCCGAGTACCGGAACGCGCGCAGCCTGCGCGAGGCGGCGCTGCCGAGGGCGCGTGCGCTGATCAGGAAATCGCTCATCGCTGAACAGGGAGAGGAAACCCCATCGTGAAGGTTCTGAGGAACGCGTTGCTCGGCGTCATGACCGTGGCCGCGGTGCTGACCGCCTCGACGGCGGCCTACGCCGAGCCGGCCCCCGCGCCCACGTCCGAGGCGGCCAGGCCGGCGGTCGAGGCGGTGAAGCCGCAGCGGCCCGAGGGCAAGCCGAAGATCCAGTCGGGGCTGCCGGTGCGGGCGCTCAACGCCGACGGCAACTTCTACGTCTGGTCGGACGACATGAACAAGGCGCTGCTGTACACGGGCGACGCCTACAACGGCTGGCCGTCCGGCTGGAACAACAAGGTGGACGTGGTGTGGAACAACGGCTACCCCGGCCCGTACGACGACGTGAACATCTACGACTACGCGCCCTGGTCCGGCAGCGCCTACGCGTGCATCGGCAACGGCGACTACTGGGACCTGCGCCGCACGGACATCAACTACGTGTTCTCCTGGGTCAACGACGGCGCCGACGCGTGGCAGCGCGAGCCGCTGGGCAGGCGCGTGCACGACAACGGCAGCGGCCACATCTGGGTCGACTGGTGCGGTAACAACAACCGCTAGACACGCATCCGGCCCGTCTTCCCCCACGGCGGGAAGACGGGCCTCAAAGATGGCCTGCCGCAGCTGTCACCGCGTCCGAGGGGCCGATCTGTCGGCGGCGTCGAGGAACCGGGTGCCCCAGTTCCTGAGGTGATCGACGAACTCCGGCGATTCGAGCACCTCGAACTCGGCGCCGATGTTGCCCAGCGCCTGCGTGGGCCAGTCCAGGCTGGTGGCGACCATCGTGAGCCGGCATCGATCGGGGGCGACCGGTTCGATCTCACCCCATCGGCCGGCCGTCCGGCGCACCTGTTCCGCCGGTGCGTGCACCAGTGCGACGACGGTCTTGGCGGTGGGAACCTGGGCCGCGGCGCGGACGAACGCGGCGGCGTCCCCGCCGGGCAGCGGCCGTGGCAGGAAGGAGGCGCCACTGTTGCGTGGCCGGGCCAGCCGGTCAAGGCGGAAGCTGCGCCAGTCGTGCCTGGTCAGGTCGTAGGCCACCAGATACCAGCGGCCCGCGAGCGCGACGAGGCGGTGGGGCTCCACTTCGCGTTCGGTTCGCGCGCCGGCGCGTGTGACGTAGTCGAAGCGCAGCCGTTCCTGGTCCCGGCACGACTGGGCGATCATCGTCAGCACCTCGGCCGGGATCACCGGCACGGCCGAGGCCGCCGAGACGGTCATCGCGCGAAGCGCGTTCACCCGGGCCCGCAGACGGGGCGGCAGGACCTGCACCACCTTGGTCAACGCGCGCACCGCCGCCTCCTCCAGCCCCGCGATGCCGCTCTGCGCCGCGTCTCCCATGCCGACCGCCAGCGCGACCCCTTCTTCGTCGTCGAGCAGCAACGGCGGCAGCACGGCTCCGGGCGCCAGCTGGTAGCCGCCGTCGGTGCCTCGGGAGGCGTGCACGGGATAGCCCAGCTCGCGCAGGCGATCGACATCCCGGCGAAGGGTGCGTTCCGACACGCCGAGCCGTTCGGCCAGATCCGCGCCGGGCCAGTGGCGGTGCGTCTGCAGCAGGGACAGCAGGGTGAGCGTGCGGGAACTGGTGTTGGCCATATCGCCATTATCGGAGTACTTCCGGTCAGGAACTGGCCGGAAGCCTCCCTAGGGTGGTCACATGATCACTCACGAGGTTCAGTTGACCGCCCAGATCGCCGCCGTCCCGGGCCCCGAGCACTTCACCGTCGTTCCGGCCGAGATCGAGGGGGAGGTCGTGGTCCGTACCGACCACCTCGGGCTGGCCGCCACCTATCTCGAACTCATGCGCGCCGACTGCCACCTGCCGATCCCGGCCTGGCAGCCCGGCCGGCGGGTGGGCGTCATGGCGATCGGCACCGTGCTGAGCTCGGCGAGCCCTGACCTGCGGGAGGGCGACCTGGTCCAGTCGATGAGCGGCTGGAGCACGCACTCGGCGGGACCGGCGGCCTCCTACGTCAAGCTCGACCCGGACGCCTATCCCGACCCGAGCTACCACCTGGCCCAGGGCCCGACCGCCTACCACGGCGTCGCGGACGTGGCCGAGGTCGGCGAGGGCGACGTCGTCTTCGTCTCCGGCGCGGCCGGCGGGGTCGGCTCGCTGGCCGGGCAGATCGCCCGCAACCTGGGCGCCAGGAAGGTGATCGGCAGCGCGGGCAGCCAGGCCAAGGCCGACTACCTCGTGGACGAACTCGGCTTCGACGCCGCTTTCGACTACCACCACGACCCGCTCGCCGCGCTCAAGAGACTGGCCCCGGAGGGCATCACCGTCTTCTTCGACACCGTCGGCGGCGCGTTGTACGACGCCGCGCTCGAAGTCGCCGTGCCGGGTGCCAGGTTCGCCCTGTGCGGATCGTTGTCCACCCAGCTCGGCGCCGCCGCCGACCGTTTCCCCGTCCCCGACCGCGACGCCGCCCTGGCCAGGGGCGTCGAGCTGCTGCCGTTCTCCTGCCACCACACCCCCGACCAGGTCGCCGCCTGGCACCGCCACTTCCGCACGGCGCTCGACCAGGGCCGCTTCGTCCACCCGCAGACCGTCGTCGAGACCGGCATCGACGGCGTGCCCGGCGCGTTCCTGGCCCTGCTGCGCGGCGAGTACCGCGGCAACGTCTCGGTGCGGCTGGCATGACCGTCCTGTCCCGCCGGACGCTCAACCGGGCCCTGCTCCAGCGGCAGTTCCTGCTGGAGCGGGCCGACCTGACCGCCCTGGAGGTGATCGGCCGCCTGGTCGCCATGCAGGCGCAGGAACCCAACTGGCCCTACGTCGGCCTGTGGGCCCGCATCCGCGACTTCACCCACGCCGACCTCACCGCCCTGCTCGCCCAGGGACGGGTCGTGCGGTCCGGCTTCCTGCGCAGCACGATGCACCTCGCCGCAGCCGACGACTTCCGCCGGCTGCGGCCGGTGTTGCAGCCCGTCCTGAACCGCACCGCCGACTCGGCGCACTTCCGGCGCAGCAACGCCGGACTCGACCCCGGAACGCTGGTGGCCGAGGGACGCGCCCTGCTGCGGACCGGGCCGCTGCCCAGAAGGGAGCTCGCCAGGCACCTCGCGACCCTCCATCCGGGCCGCGACGGCCGAGCCCTGGCGGGTGAGATCGAGCTGCGCACGCCGCTCGTCCACGACCCGGCCACCGCGTCCTGGGGCGGGTGGGGGACCCGCTCGTCGATCACCGTCAGCGCCGCACCGGTCGACGCCCCGCGGCCCGCTGCGCTCCGCGACCTGGTGCGCCGCTACCTGGCCGCCTTCGGGCCCGCCACCGTGGCGGACGTCCAGACGTGGTGCGGGCTGACCCGGCTGGACGAGATCGTCTCGGACATGGGCGCGGACCTGCGCCACTACACCGGCCCCGACGGCCGGCGCCTGCTCGACCTGCCCGACGTCCCGCTCCCTGACCCCGACACCCCCGCGCCGGTGCGGCTGCTGCCCGCCTACGACAACGCCCTCCTGGGCCATGCCGACCGCAGCCGCATCATCGCCGACGCCGACCGCAGGCACGTCTTCCCCGGACAGGCCAGGGTCCTGCCCACCGTGCTCGTGGACGGCCACGTCCGCGGCACCTGGTCCTTCACCGCAGGCGAAGTACGACTGGCCCCGTTCACAAGCTTCTCCCGGGACGAACGGCAGGCGATCGACGACGAGATCAGCCGGCTGCTGCCGTTCCTGTCGCGCCGCCGAACGTGACGACCCGTGCGTCCGGCCGGCACCAAGCCGGAGTTTTCCGGAGAAGACGCCATCCTTCATACGTTCGTTGATCTTGGGTCAATTGTCGGCGAGGGCAGGCTTTCGGGTGCTTCCTGCAGGGGAGAGTCGCGGCATGACAACGGATGCCCGGCCCACAGCCGATGACCTGCTGAATTACGCCAGGAAGCTCCATGAGCTGGCCGTCCTGCTGAAGTTCGACAAGGACTTCGAGAGCAGGTTCAGCGCCGCCGTCGAGGCGGGCGACGAGCGCGAGCTCTCCGGTCTGCTGGCGCCTTTGGGGTTCGAAGGGACCTCGATCGCGGACAAGGTCGTCGAACGTGGGAAGTGCGAGCATTGCGTGCTCTGGCAGGGCAAGTGGGTCTGCCACCCGCTCTGCTGGTAGCGCCCGCATCTGTTCCGCGGGCCGTCACAGGACGGTCAGGTGGCCGTAGCTGGACAGGGTCGCGGCCAGGTCGCCGGAGCTGCCGCGGAGTGTGGCGTCCAGGAAGGCGACGGTGGCCGCCGCGGTGATGCGCGGCCCCGCTGTCCGGCCGAGAGAGCCGACGAGCGCGGGCAGGGGCGGCATGAAGAGCGGGGCGTCGGTGAAGGTGAGGTGCGCCGTGCCGGGGACGGTGAGCCGGTAGCCGGTCGCCGTGCTGAGCTGGAGCACCTGCGTGAGGCGCGGGATGTAGTCCGGCGTCTCGCCCGGTTCGAGGTCGTGGGTGAGCGCGAGCACGGGCTGGTGGAACGGTCGCGCGGCGGGGTCGCGGGGGAAGCCGTCCAGGTCGATGACGGCTGCGAAGCGGGGGTCCTGACGGGCGGCCTGCAGGGCGGCGGCGCCCCCGAGGGAGTGACCGGTCGCCGCGGCGCGGCGGGTGTCGAGCCGCCCGCTCAGGAGGCCGGGGATCTCTCCACGGTCCAGGCGGCCGAGCTGGGTGAGCACGAAGCTGAGGTCCGCGGCCCTGACCGCCGTCCATCCGGCCGCGCGCCTGTTGTCCTCCGCCTGGTCGCCGGTGGCCGCGACCTGGGTGCGGACCGTCCGGCCGTCGGCGAGGGTGACGACGGCCGAGTCGTACGGGTGGTCGAGGGCCGCCACGACGTACCCGCGGCTGGCCAGTTCCTCGGCCCAAGCGGTGTTCTGGGTGCGCACGCCGCCGAGCCCGGGCGAGAACAGCACCACGGGGAACCGGACGCCGCCGCCGGCCACCGGCGCATCGGGCACCGAACGCGTGCGGGCGCGTGGCGGCTCGTCCAGGACGAACGCTGGAAGGCCCAGGTAGTCGGCCTGGCCGCGGGCGACGACCTGCGCGTCCCGCGCCGTGCGGCCGAGGTACCGCGCGCGCTCGGCGTCCGGGGGGACGCCCTGCGCGGGATACCAGAGCTGGACGACGACCACCCGCTTGTCATCGGTCCGGGACGTGGCGGCTTCCGCGCGCTCAGGGTCGGCCCACTGGACGACGGTGGTGCCGACGGCGTGCGCGCCTGACGGCTCCGGGAACACGGGCAGGGGCAGCGCCCACGCCGCCGTCGCGCCCACGACGATCAAGGCCAGGCATGCCGCCGACCCCGGCAGCGCCAGCCACCATCGAGCCCGCCGCCCGGCGCGCCACCCCAGCAGCGAGGGCGCAGCGAACGCCAGCGCGACGCCCCCGCCTGCGAGGACGGGGAGGAGTTGCCAGCGGATCCCGAGCACGGCCAGCACGCCCGCGGACACCACGAGGGCCGCCGCACCGGCCAGGGCCGACGGCCGGCGCGCTCCGGGCGGCAACCAGCGGGCCAGCACCAGCACGACGGCGGAAGCCAGGGCCAGGAGCTCCAGGAGGGACAGGCCGAACACGGTCACATTCATGTGATCACGGTCGCGCAAGGATCTCGGCCGGACATCGGGCCCGAGGCCGAGAGCCGCATGCGACCCCGGTATGACCCCCGCGACCAGTCTGCGACCGGAGTCGCAAGCGGCCGCGCTGCGGCGATCACGGCCTGCTAGCCGAGGAACGCCGCCCGGTTCTCCTCGGCCCAGGAGGCGAACGTCCGCGCGGGCCTGCCGGTCAGTTCCTCCACGACCGCGGTGAGCTCGATCGGCCGGCCGTCGCAGCTCTGCCAGTAGTCCAGCAGGGCGTCCGCGAAGGTCGCGTTCATGTACCGGGCCATTTCGGCCCTCCACTCCTGCCTGGTGACGGGTGTGATCGCGATGTCCCGCCCGGTGACGCGGGAGAGGATCTCGATCTGCTCGGTGAACGTGAGCGACTGGGGGCCGGTCAGTGTGTACGTCCTGCCGCCGAGGCCGGGGTCGGCGAGAACGGCGGCCGCCACCGCCGCGATGTCCGCTTCGTGGATGGCGTCGACGTGCGCGTGCGGGTAGGGCAGGTTGATCGGCGTCCCGGACTTGACGGCCCACGACCACGCCATCGCGTTGCCGCAGAAGGTGCCGGGCCGCAGAACGGTGCTCGGCACGGGCGAGGCCGCCAGGGCGCGTTCCGAGACGAGATGCGTGGCGGCCAGGGGGCTGCTGTCGGGATCGGGCATGAGCACGGCGGCGGACGACAGCAGCACGACGTGCTCGACCCCGGCCGCCTCGGCCGCCGCGGCGAACTCCTGCGCGTGCGACGGCTCGGCGTACAGGAACACCGAGGTCACGCCGGCAAGCGCAGCGCCGAAGGTGGCCGGATCGCCCAGGTCGCACCTGACGACGGACGGGTCGGCGGGGGCCTTGGAGGCCGGACGTACAGAAAGGCCCTGCTCGCGCAGGAGGCCGATGAGGGCGGTCGCGACGGCGCCGCGAGCGCCCGTGACAAGAACGGTCATGTGGGTGCAGATCCCTTCGCAGACGCTTCGCGACGTGAGCGCGACACCTGTCGATAGAATGAGAGCGCGACGCAGAAGTTGTGTCACGCAAATAGTGTGTGACGAAGATTATGAACAGTATGGAGCCGCACGTGTCAAATCGAGCCGAGATGCTCAAGCGCATCAGCGACGAGAGCCAGCGCCACTACGCGGCCTACACGCTGTTCAACCAGGCCATGGCCGACCGGCTCGGCCTGCACCCCACCGACCTGCAGTGCGTCGCCCTGCTCGACCTGGAGGAGCGGCCGGTCAGCACCGGCGAGATCGCCCGCCTGGCCGGCCTCACCCCCGGATCGGCCACCCGCCTGGTCGACCGCCTCGACAAGGCCGGTCTGGTCGTGCGGCACGCCGACCCGGCCGACCGCAGGCGCGCCCTGGTCGCCCTGACCCCGGAGGCCCGCGCCCGGATCGGCGCGGCCTGGGACGTCCCAGGCAGGGCGTTCGTCGAGATGCTCGACCATTACGACGACGACGCGCTCGCCCTGATCGCCGACTACCTGGAGCGGGCCGCCTCGGTCGGCCGCGCCCAGGCACAGCGCCTCACGACGTCCGCCTAGGGCGCGCGTTCCACGGCATGCAGCCCACGGTTGGCGGCGACGACCCGGTGCTGCGGGCCCTGGTCGAAGCGCTCGCGCCCGGCCGCACGATGCCGAAGCCGAAGCCCCTCCGCCCGTTGCGCGTCTTCGACGACGTGGCGGTGCTGGGCACCACCTTCGTGCAGGCCACAGCGCTGTTCACCGCCGGCGGCACCACCATCGCCTTCCACCACACCCCCGGGCACACACCCGGCACGTCTCGTCGATCTTCCCCGTGCACTGGAAGGGACGGCGGCACACCGCGATGTTCTGGGGCGGCACCAACCCGCCCGCAGCGACCGCCGACAAGCGCACCGCCCTGGCCTCCGTGCGCGCCTTCGCCGCCACGATGCGGCGGGCGGGAGTGGACGTCGAGCTCAATAACCACGGCGGCGTCGACGACGGACTGACCCGCATCGAGCAACTGCGCGCCGGTACGACGGGCGTGGCCAACCCGTTCGTCATCGGCCGGGCCAGGACGCAGCGTTTCATGAAGGTCATGGAGGTCATGCTGCGCGGCCGCATCGCCCAGGACGAGGAGACGCCCGCCGGCCCGGTGGCGGCGGCACGGGACGTCCCGTCGCGCTAGCCTCTGCGGGCGAGGCGCTGGAGCTGCCCTTCGTGCACGCTGCTCACCCACTCCCAGCCCGGCCTGGCCGACGGGCCGATCCGCGGATCGGCGGAGACGCGGCCGTTCCGCAACGTCAGCACGTACGCCCGGTCCTGTTCGATCCGCGCCTTCACCTGCTCGGATCCGCCGACGGAACCATGGCCGGGGACGACGACGTCCACGCCGCCCGCCACCTCCTCCAGCAGCCGTAGCGCGGTGAGGTAGTCCTCGATCGGGTCGGCGGTGCCGTCCAGGTCGAGCATCGGAACCAGGACGTCGGACAACATGTCGCCGGCGACGAGGACCCCGCGTTCCCCGATCAGCAGCGCCGCGTGGCCCGGGGCGTGTGCTTGGTGCTCGACGATCCGGATCTCGGGACCGTCCCAAGGGATCTGCGTGGTTCCGGCGGGCAGGCCGGTGATGAGGCCGAGCAGGTCCAGCGGCACCTGGCCGGCGATCTCGGTCTCCAGCAGGTGGTCGGCGACGCGGGCCTTCGCGTCTTCGTCCGGCAGCTGCTCGCGGACGGTGGCC
Source organism: Nonomuraea sp. NPDC001831 (assembly GCF_042892035.1). Taxonomy (NCBI): domain Bacteria; kingdom Bacillati; phylum Actinomycetota; class Actinomycetes; order Streptosporangiales; family Streptosporangiaceae; genus Nonomuraea; species Nonomuraea sp. NPDC001831. The sequence goes on from NZ_JBIATU010000017.1 coordinate 28,524, forward strand.
GCGCAGCGCGCCGTGCCGTACCGGGGCGCCTCGCCGAGCCGGGGATGCCAGAGCAGGTGATCCCAGTCCGGATGCGTGGAGAACCCCGCCACGACGGGCCCGCCCAGTTCGCCGAGGTCGTCCGCGAGGCAGCCCATCTCGGCGCCGGTCACCCCGGGGTCGATGAGCAGCACACCGGCCCGGCCCCGCACCGCGACGGCGTTGCTCTGCACGAACTCGCTCTCGTGAACCCACACTCCCTCCGCGACCTGCCTCAGCACGAGCTCGCCTCCTTCGCGTCCCGGACGGCGTAGTGATGCGGCTCCTCGTCGACACGCAGCCATTCGCCGGCGCCGGCGTCCCCCGGAACCCGCTCGATCCGCAGGTCGAGGGACACCTGCATCGAGTGGACGAAGCGACCCATGAGTTTCTCCCCAGCAAAAGTGCTTGCAATGTGCAACTACTATAGAGGGAGTGAAAACCCTGTCAATGAGGAGAGGAACCGTGGAACCACGGTCCGGATGCCCGGTCAACGCCGCCGTCGAGGTGCTCGGAGATCGCTGGACGTTGCTCGTGCTGCGCGACGTCATGTTCGGCGACCGCCGTCACTTCCGGGCGCTGCTCACCGGGTCGGTCGAGGGCATCGCGTCGAACATCCTCGCCGACCGCCTCGTGCGGCTCGTCGAGGCGGGGCTCCTCACCCGCGGCACCGCCGTGCGGGGTCAGCGCGCCCGCTACAGCCTCACCGAAGCCGGCATCCAGACCCTTCCGATCATCTACGCCCTCGGCAACTGGGGCCTCGACTGGCGTCCGGGCAGCGACGACCTCCGCAACCGGCAGCAAGCCATGCGGGACGAAGGCCCGGCCTTCATCGAGGAGCTCATGGACGAGCTGCGCGTCCGCCACCTCGGCGCCCCGCCGAAACCGCACGACGGCCCGGGCCCGTTCGAACGCCTTGACGCCGCCCGCGCCGAGGCCACCCCGCAGGACCACGTCGACCGACGGTGACGGCGGTCCGCTACCGACTGGCCGGTCTCGCGGCGAACCGGGAGAATCGCCTGCCGTGATGGGTATCGCCGGCTTCGAGCCGACCTTCCTCGTCGGGCTCCAAGCCGCCGACGAACGGCTGGCGTCGTTCGTCGGGCGGGAACTGCGCGAGGTGGACCTGCTCGAGTGTGGGTGCGGCGCCGGCTGGACCGCGGCGCGCGGCCTGACCGGGCCGGACGAGGCCGTGTTCGACCGGCCCGGTGACGGCGTGGCAGGTGCGCCGCACGGCTATGCGTCGCGCGTCCGTAGCAGCAGCCCGCCGGTCAGGAGCGCCGCGGTGGACCAGGCCGCGAGTACGCTCAGGCCGGCCCATGGGCTGAGGGGGAGCGCGGCGAGGCCGGTGGTGGCCTGGACGGCGAGCCCGGCGTTCATCGGGGAGATCTGCCAGAGAAGCCGCTGCCAGTCATCGTCGGCGATCATGAGGATGAGGGCGGGGAAGAGGTAGAGCAGGCCGAGTACGACCCCGATGGCGGTGGCGGAGTCCCGTACGGCGGTGGCGACCCCCAGGCTGAACAGGGCGATCAGCGCCAGGTAGAGGACCGAGCCGACGGCGGCGCGCAGCATCGGACCGCTGGTGAGGACGAGCGTGTCGGCGGGGAAGCCGTTGCTGAGCAGGATGGGCCGCGCAGCCAGCGCGGAGGCGAGCACGGCGACGCTCCCCGCGATCAGGGTCAGGCCGGCCAGGATGATCGCCTTCGCGGCCAGGACGCCGGTCCGGCGCGGCATGGCGGTCAGGGTGAGGCAGATCATGCCGGTGCCGTATTCGCCGGTGATCGCCAGGACGGCCAGGACGGCGACGACCGCCTGGCTCACCTGGACCCCGAAAAGGCCGATCCTGGCGGGGTCGTAGCCGCAGCCCTGCGCGGCACAGGACACGACGGCGCAGGCCGCGATGCCGACGGCGACGGTCAGCACCACGATCGCGAGCAGCAGCCAGGCGGCGCCGGGCAGGGTGCGGAGTTTCGTCCACTCCGCATGCAGGTGCTCTCTCATGCGTCCCTCCGGCGGAGTCGGAGGACGGCCAGGCCGAGGGCGAGCGCGGCATAGCCGGCCGGCACGGCCAGACCGGCCCACGGCGGCAGCGGGTAGAACCCGGCGATGGGCGAGTAGTGGCCGAGCACGTGCGCGTACTGCGGGATGCTCTGCTGGACGGCGAAGCCGGCCGCCGGGGTGAGCCGCAGCAGCCACTGCGCCGCGCTGTCGGGCAGGACCGAGGTGGTGGCGAGGACGTGCGGGACCACGATCACCGCGATCGCGGTGATGACCGCCGCGACGCTGCGCCGCAGCAGCGCGCCGAGGGCGAGGGAGAGCACGGCGGCCAGGGCGAACAGCGCCGCCGTGCCGACCACGATGCGCGCCTGGGTGAGCAGGGACACCGGGAGGACGGCGTTGCCGTTGTCGCGCAGAATCCGCCCGCCGGCCGTGAACGTGATCGCGACGGCGGGCAGCGCGGCGGCGAAGGTGACCAGGCCGAGCGCCAGGGCCTTGGCTGCCAGCGTCCGGCCGCGGCGCGGGCCGGCCAGCAGGGTGACGCGGATCAGGCCGTGCCGGTACTCGGCGGTGATGAACATGACCGCCACCACGATCACCAGGATCAGCCCGGCCAGCACGCCGCTGAGGGGACGTTCGGCGGTCGGCCCCTCGATGGCCGGCGCGATGTCGCCGACGCCGGTGACGGAGAAGGTGCCGCCGGACTGGCCGGCGCGGCCCGGGTGATGCTCGGCCCCGTCGGGACCGACGGTGACGCCGATGTCGTCGTTGCGCCACCCGCCGGACGCGCTGCCCTGCAACCTGACCTGGTCGAACTCGCCGGTGGCTTCGGTGAATCGGGCCGCCGCGACGGACCCGCCGAGATCCCCCTGCGTGACCGTCAGATCCCCTGGGGAGGTCGCGAACAGCCCGGCCTCTACGGTCTGCGGGAGTCCGGGCAGGGTCACGGTGCCGATCCGCGTCCAGTTCGTGCCGTCGGCGGATTCGGATCCGGTGAGGGTGTCGCCGGAGCGGGTCAGCCGCAGCCAGCGCGGCGACCGCGGGGAGACGCCGCCCGCCCGGCCGGCCAGGTCGTGGGTGAAGTTGTGCTGCATCCGCACGCCGTGCGCGCCGGTCATCATCACCGCCGCGTAGGCAGAGCCCTGCTTCGTGCTCTCCTTGATCATGACGCCGGCCTTCGCCCACGGCACGAGCCCGGGAACCTCGTTGCGCTGCCCGGGGGTGACGTCGGGCTTACGGATCTGGCCGGTCATGGAGGTGAGGCGGACGGTGATGCCGCCGTCTCCGGCCAGCGGCCGGTGCACGAAGAAGAACTTGTCGTCCACCGCCTCGCCGCCCGGACCCACCACAGGCGGGGGACAGGCGACCTCGACCGGACCGGCGCCGCACGAGGCGTGGCTGCCGGCCGCGGACAGCAGCCCGAGCAGCACGGTGACCAGCGCCGCCGCGGTCATGGCCACCACCCAGCCGCGCACCGTCCGGAATTTGATCCACTCGGCGCGCAGCAACCGCCCGAAGCCCCCGCGCGCGGCGGGGCGTTGAGTGTGCGTGGTCATCGTGTCGTTCCCCGGTATTCGACCGCGTCGGCGGTGAGGTCCATGTAGGCCTGCTCCAGCGTCACCCGGTGCGTCGCCACCTCGGAGAACGGCACCCCGTTGGTGTTGAGCACCGCCACGATGCGCTCCGAGGGCAGCCCTGAGACGACGATCGTGTCGCGATCGGTCACGGCCGTCGTGGCGCCGGCGTGACCCAGCACCGACATCGCCTCCGCGTGCGCCGCCGTGCGCAGGGTGACCCGGCCGCGGGAGGCGGTCGTGAGGAGCTCGGCCACGCTGGTGTCGGCGATGACGCGGCCCTTGCCCACCACCACGAGATGGTCGGCGGTGTCCTCCAGTTCGCTCATCAGATGGCTGGACACCAGCACGGCCCGCCCCTCACCGGCCAGCGACCGCAGGAAGCCGCGCATCCACACGATGCCCTCGGGATCCAGGCCGTTGACCGGCTCGTCCAGCATGAGCACCGGCGGGTCCCCGAGCAGCGCGGCCGCGATGCCGAGCCGCTGGCGCATGCCCAGCGAGAAGCCGCCCGCCTTGCGCCGGGCGGCGGACTGCAGCCCGACCTGCCGGAGCACCTCATCGACCCGCCTGCCGTCCAGGCCCTGGGAGTGGGCCAGCCACAACAGGTGGTTGCGCGCGGTGCGGCCGGGCTGCACCGCGCCGGCGTCCAGCAGCGCGCCGACGTGGGTGAGGGGGTTGCGCAGGCTGGTGTACGGCCGTCCGCCGATCAGCGCGTGGCCCTCCTCGGCCGCGTCCAGGCCGAGGATCACCCGCATCGTGGTGGACTTGCCCGCCCCGTTCGGCCCCACGAACCCGGTGACCTGGCCGGGCAGCACGGTGAACGACATGCCGTCCAGCGCCAGGGTCGGGCCGAACCGTTTGCGCAGCCCGCTGACTTCAATGGTTGCTCGCATGCGACCCGTTGTACGGACCCGGCCCTAACACGGGCCGAACAGAGGCTGTCACATCGCTGTTAGGTCCGGCACGGCATCCTGGAACCCATGCGAAAGTGGCGACGACCGGCACGTACCGTACGAATGCGCTTCACCGTCCTGTACGGTGCCATGTTCCTGCTGTCCGCCGTCGGACTGCTGGCCATCACCAACCTCGTGGGCCTCGGAGGGACGCGGGTCAGTCAGTCCGCACCCCCCGGGACCCCGCCGGGCGAGCCGGCCACGCTCGCCGCCGCCGTCGATCGCATCGCGTGGCTCCAGGCCCAGCTGTCGGACACCCACACGGCCCAGTCACGTCAGCTCCTGATCGGCTCGGCGCTGGCGCTGGCGGTCATGGGGGTGGTGTCGCTCGTCCTGGGCCGCCTCATCGCCGGCCGGGTGCTGCGCCCGCTACGGATGATCACCATGGCCACCCGCCGCATCTCCGCCGACAACCTGCACGAGCGGCTGGCCGCGCAGGGCCCGGCCGACGAGGTCAAGGATCTCGCCGACACCATCGACGAGCTGCTGGAACGCCTGGAGAACTCGTTCGCCGCACAACGCCGGTTCGTCGCCAACGCCTCCCACGAGCTGCGCACCCCGCTGGCCACCATGCGCGCGTCCCTGGACGTGGCCCTGGCCAAGCCGGAGCCCATACCGGCGCAGACCGCCACGCTGGCCGACCGGCTCCGCACCGAACTCGACCGGATCGACCGCCTGCTCGAAGGTTTCCTCATGCTCGCCCGCACCGAGCACGGCGCCGTGACCGACCGCACCACGCTCTCACTCCACCACCTGGCCGGCGCCGCCCTGGACGCCCGGACCGCCGACATCACCGCCGCCGACCTCACCGTCCACCTCCCGGCCGCCCCCGGCACCCCGGGCGCCGCGCACGACAACGCGTGGACGCAGGGAAACCGGACGCTCCTCACCCGCATGATCGACAACGTCATCGACAACGCCATCACCCACAACCACCAGGGCGGCTGGATCCGTCTCGCCACCACCACCGACGGCACGACAGCCCGGCTCGTCGTCGAGACCGGCGGACGCGTCCTCGACCAGGAGCAGGTCGACCGACTCGCGCAGCCCTTCCAGCGACTCGGCGCCGAGCGCACCCACTCCGGCAACGGCACCGGGCTCGGCCTGTCGATCGTCGCGGCCATCGCCGCCGCACACGGCGGCGCCCTCGACCTGAGGGCCCGGCCGGAAGGCGGCCTCCGCGTCGCCGTCTCGCTGCCGGCGGCGGCCGTGCCGGCGGAGGTCGCGGCATGAGGGTGCTCGTGGTGGAGGACGCACGCCCCCTCGCCGCCGTGCTCGTCGAAGGTCTGAGCGATCAGGGCATGGCCGTGGACGTGGCCCACGACGGCCTGGAGGCCGCCGCCAAGCTCGATCTCAACGCCTACGACGTGGTCGTCCTCGACCGCGACCTGCCAGGCATCCACGGCGACACCCTCTGCCAGATGATCACCGAACGCGACGACCGCGTCATGGTCCTGATGCTGACCGCGGCCGGCGAGCCAGGGGACCGGGTCACCGGTCTGACCCTGGGAGCCGACGACTACCTGGCCAAGCCCTTCCACTTCCCCGAGCTGGTGCTGCGCATCCGCTCCCTGGCCCGCCGCCGGCCCACCGCCCGGCCCCGCACGTTGCGCGCGGCCGGCATCGAGCTCGACCCGCTGCGCCGCACCGCCACCCGCGACGGCCGCCACCTGGATCTGTCGGTCAAGGAGTTCGCCCTGCTCGAAGCCCTCCTCAGCGCCGCCCCGGCGTTCCTCAGCGCCGAGGACCTGCTCGAACAGGTGTGGGACGAGCACGCCAACCCCCTGACCAACACCGTCACGGTCACCATCGGCCGCCTGCGCCGCAAACTCGGTGACCCGCCGGCCATCACCACCACGCCCGGCGTGGGGTACCGGATCACGGCCGACGATCTTCCTTAGCCATGGGGGTCCGGTAGGGGTAGCCCTACCCGGACAAATCGGGTGTACGGGATCGTTTGTGACATAACTCTGCCGCCATGCTGGTCAGCGTCAGACTTTCGCCTTCCAGCAAGGAGCCACTAAGTGCACCTCGTTACCGCCAAGCCCCCGGCGTCCACCCGTTTGCTGGCCCTGGTCGCCGCAGGAGCCGTCGCCGCCGGCGTTCTTGGTCTGGGTACGGCTGCCGCCAGCGCCGCGACGCCGAGCGCGTCCGGCGACGCCGTACAGACAAGCTTGGACAAGCTGGTTCGCTCCGGCGATTTCCCCGGGGTCGTGGCCGCGGTGCGGGGACGCGACGGGCGGGTGCGTGACTACACCGCCGGCGTGGGGGACCTGGAGACGCGCGCCAAGGTGCCGGTCAACGGGATGGTGCGCATCGGCAGCCACACCAAGACGTTCGCCGCCACCGTCGTCCTGCAACTGGCCGGCGAGGGCAAGCTCGACCTGGACGCGCCGGTCGAGAAGTACCTGCCCGGCGTCGTCCGCGGCAACGGCAACGACGGCCGCAAGATCACGGTCCGCCAGCTGCTGCAGCACACCTCCGGCCTGCCGAATTACACGAACTTCCCGACGTTGTCCGGCATCCGGCACACCTATTTCGAGCCGCGGGACCTGGTCGACAAGGCCCTCACGCAGAAGCCGGAGTTCGCCCCCGGCACGAGCTACAAATACACGAACACGGGATACGTACTGCTGGGCCTGATCGTGCAGAAGGTCACGGGCCGGCCCATGGGAGAAGAGGTCACCAACCGGATCATCAAGCCGCTCGGCCTGCGGGACACCTACTGGCCCGGCGTCGGCGAGCAGACCATCCGCGGCAAGCACCCGAACGGCTACCACGCCGAGAACGGCGGAAAGCTGGTGAAGTTCACCGAGATGGATCCCTCCTGGGGCTGGACGGCCGGCAACCTCATCAGCACTCCGCGCGACGTCACCCGGTTCCTGAGTGCGCTGCTGGGCGGCGACCTTCTCAAGCCGGCACAGCTGAAGGAGATGAAGCAGACCATCGGCTCGCCGGCGCTCCCGCCCGGCGGGGGGTACGGGCTCGGCCTGATGAAGATCAAACTGAGCTGCGGCGGTCACGCCTGGGGCCACGGCGGCGACATCCCCGGTTACGAGACCCGCAACGGCATCACCGAGGACGGCCGGAGCGCCACGCTCACCGTGACCGCGCTGCCGACCTCGGACGAGAGCGCCGACCGCGTCGAGAGCACCCTCGACGCCATGCTCTGCGCCACGAAATAGGGTCGCGCCCGGCGGGGGCCCCCCCCCCCCGGGGGGGGGGCCCCGCCCCGCGGGGGGGGCCAGACCCCCCCCGGGCCCCGGGGGCGGGGTACACCCCGCGGGTAAGCCCCCCCCCGCCGCGGC
>NZ_JBIATU010000017.1:36387-209031 GCF_042892035.1 Nonomuraea sp. NPDC001831
CGCGCGCGGGCCGCCCGGCCGGGCCCCCCCCCCCCCCCCCCCATGGCTCCGCCCCCCACATCTCGAGGCGGGGGGGGGGGGGGGGCGGCGGGGGGGCCCCCCCCCCACGCCGGGCTTCCCGGCCGTCCCACGACCGACCGCTGCTTCGTGATCGCCGACGAAGGGGTGCAGATCCGCAGGCCGGTCGCCTTCGGCCAGGATCCGCCGGACTTTCCGCCCGCGGCCATCGCGGCCCTGACCGACCTGCCGCCCTTCGACGTCGTCCAGGGCTGAGCGCCGCTACGGACAAGCCCCCGTCGGCGGGCCGGTACGGCCATGGTCTAGCGTGATCGCCATGAAGGCGGCTGCTCGGTATTTGTGCTGGTTGGCGTGGGCGCAGAAGGGCCGGGTCGTCTTAGGCGCGACGCTGGGCACCCTGTGGACGGTGGGCCTCACGCTGCCGCCGTACCTGCTGTCCAGGGCGATCGACGACGATCTGGCGCCCGGCTGGGTGCTGGCGCTGCTCGGCGCCGGCCTCGTCAACGCCTGGCTGGCGATGATGCGGCACCGTACGATGACCAAGATCCGGATGGACGCCAACTTCCGCACGGTGCGCGCCCTGGTGGAGCAGATCAACACGCTCGGCGCGGACCTGAACAGGCGCACCTCGGCAGGCGAGGTCGTGACGATCGGCATCGGCGACGTCATCACGATCGCCGCCGCGCTGACGGTGACCGGCCCCGGAGTCGGCGCCGTGATCAGCTACGGGGTGGTGGCGGCGCTGCTGCTGCAGGTCTCCGTGCTGCTGGCCGTGGTGGTGCTGCTCGGCGTGCCGGTGCTGGGGGTCGTGCTCGGGCCGCTGCTCGGGCGGTTGATGAAGGTGCAGAACGGCTACCGCGAGAGCCAGGGCAGGCTGACCGCCCGGCTGGTGGACCTGATCGAGGGGCTGCGGGTGCTCAACGCGTTCGGCGGCAAGGACGCCTACGCCGAGCGTCACCTCGCCGACTCGGCGCGCCTGCGCGAGCAGGGGTACCGGGTGGCGTCGCTGACGAGCTGGATCGGCGCGCTGGGCGTGGGGCTGCCGGCGCTGTTCCTGGCCGCGGTGACCTGGCTGGGCGCCAGGCTGGCCGCGGAAGGCACGATCACGGTGGGCGAGCTGGTCGGCGTGTACGGGTACATCGCCATGCTGGTCGTCCCGGTGTCCTTCTTCATCGAGGGCAGCTTCCAGATCAGCCACGGCCTGGTCTCCGCCCGGCGGGTCACCGACTTCCTCGCGCTGCGGCCCGGCGACCGGCCCCGCTCCACCGAACCGGAGATCACGCCGGGCAGCTTCGTGGGGCTGGTCAGCGCCCGTCCCGAGGAGAGCGTGGCGCTGCTGGAGGGCCTCGGCGGGTTCGACGGCACGTCGCTGATCGCCGATCACGACGCCGCGCTGTTCACCGGCACGCTGCGGGAGGTCCTGCAAGGCAGGGGCGAGGCCGACGACGAGACCATCCGCCGCGCGGTCGCCGTCGCCGCCGCCCAGGACGTGGTCGCCGGGCTGCGCCACGGCCTGGACTCCGTGATCGAGCCGGGTGGCCGCAACCTGTCGGGCGGCCAGCGTCAACGGGTGCGCCTGGCCAGGGCGCTGGTGGCCGATCCGGAGCTGCTGCTCGCGGTGGACCCCACCTCCGCGCTGGACGCGCACACCGAATCCCTGCTCGCCCAGCGCCTCCGTACGGCGCGCGCCGGCCGTACGACGGTCGTCGCCACCACGTCCCCGCTGCTGCTCGCCCAGGCCGACGAGGTCCTCCTGATCGAGGACGGCCGGGTGACCGCGACCGGCACCCACCGCGACCTGCTGGAATCCAGCGACGAGTACCGGGCGGTGGTGTCGTGACCCGCGACCTCCCCGTCGCCGACCGCAGGCGCGTACGGCAGGCGGCGCTGCGCCTGATCCGCCGCGACGTCCGCGGGTTCGCCGCCACCCTGCTGCTCAACGGCCTGGCGGCGGCCGCGGCCCTGGTCAGCCCGTGGCTGCTGGGCCGCATCATCGACACCATCGCCGCCGGCGGGACGATCGACCTGCTCGCCGCGGTCGCCGTGGGCGGGGCGCTGCTGCAACTCGTCCTGTCCCGATACGCCGAGCGCACCGGCACCCGGTTCAGCGAGCGCGTCCAGGAGCACATCCGCCAGGAGTTCCTCGACCGGGTGCTCGCCCTGCCCGCCGCCACCGTCGAGCACGTCCGCACCGGAGACCTGACCGCCCGCGGCACCACGGACGTCGCCGTGGTCGGGTACACCCTGCGCGACGCCGCCCCGGCCGTGCTGATCTCCGCCCTGCAGGCGCTCTTCCTCGTCGCGGCCGTCTTCCTGGTCGATCCGCTGCTGGGAGCCTGCGGTCTGGTCGCGCTCGCCGGCGTCGCGGCCGCCTCCCGCTGGTACCTGCGCCGCGCCCGCGACGCCTACCTGGAGGAGGGCGCCGCCCGCTCGGAACTGGCCGAACACCTGGCCGCGGGCGCCGCCGGCGCCCGCACCATCGAAGCCCTCAGCCTGCAGGACCGGCGCACCCGCGCCGCCGAGCGGGTGATCGAGCGCAGCCGGGTCGCCCAGCTGCGCACCCTCTTCCTGCGCGGCGTCCTCTGGCCGTCGGTGGAGGTCTCCGCCCTCCTGCCGCCGGTGCTCGTCCTGCTGCTCGGCGGCCTGCTGCTGGACGGCGGCCAGGTCACCCTCGGCGCCGTCGTCTCGTGCGTGCTGTACCTGCGCCAGCTCCAGCAGCCCGTCGAGACCATCCTCATGTGGATGGAACAGCTGCAGAGCAGCGGCGCCGCCTTCGCCCGGATCGAAGGTCTCCAGCTCCCGGCGGCGCGGACCGACGTGGCCGCCCCCGAACCCCGGGACGACCACATCGTGGCGACCGGCGTGCACTTCGCCTACGCATCCGCCGCCGACGTCGTCACCGGCGTGGACCTGACCGTGCGGCCCGGCGAGCGCCTGGCCGTCGTCGGCCCTTCCGGGGCCGGCAAGTCCACGCTCGGCAAGCTGCTGGCCGGCATCGACCGGCCCCGCCTCGGCACGGTCACCGTCGGCTCGGTCCCGGTCGCCGACCTGTCTCCCGCCCAGCTGCGCAGGCACGTCGTGCTGGTCACCCAGGAGCAGCACCTGTTCCTCGGCACCGTCCGCGACAACCTCCACCTGGCCGACCCCACGGCCGACGACAACCGGATGGAGAAGGCCCTGGCGGCGGTCGGCGCCGACTGGGTGACCTCGCTCGACGACGAGCTGGGTCCGCACGCCTCCGGCGCCCAACTGGGCCCCGACCGGGTGCAGCAGCTCGCCCTGGCCCGGGTCATCCTGGCCGACCCGCACACCGTCATCCTCGACGAGGCCACCGCCATGCTCGACCCGCGTACGGCCCGGCGCGCCGAACGGTCGCTGGCGGCGGTGCTGGACGGACGCACGGTGATCGCGATCGCGCACCGCCTGCACACGGCGCGGGACGCGGACCGGGTGGTGGTGATGGAGGGCGGCCGCGTCGTGGAGGTCGGCGCGCACGACGAGCTGGTCACGGCCGGCGGGGTCTATCAGGGGTTGTGGAACTCCTGGCACGGCTCGCGCCCTTAGCGGGCTGCCGTCCCGGGCGCGGTTCGTGGCGGTGGAGACCCCCGGCGGCCGTCACGCGTGGCTCGCCACGCGGCCCTCGCCGGCGCTCAGCTCGGGCCAGAACTCCCGGTACCGGCCGGAGTGGAAGACGAGCGGCTCGCCCCCGGCCCGCTGGTACCGTTCCACCGCTCCGACGAGGATGTGGTGGTCGCCGCCGTCGTGGACGCGCTCGGTGCGGCAGACGAAGCTGGCCAGCGTCCCGGCGAGGATCGGCAGCGGCGTGCCGAGCAGCTCCACCCCGGCGAACTTGTCGGCCGCGGGGGTGGCGAAGCGCCTGGACAGGTGGCCCTGGTCTGCGGCCAGGACGTTGACGGCGAACCGCCCGGCCCGCAGGAAGAGCGGCGCGCTGGGCGCCCGGTTCGACAGGCACCACAGCAGCAGCGCCGGATCGAGCGAGACCGAGGTGAGGGAGTTGACGGTCACGCCGGCCCGCTCCCCGTCGGCGGTGACCGTCGTGATCACCGCCACGCCGGTCGCGAACTGCCCGAAGGCCTCGCGGAGCGACCTCATGCCGTCACCCTGCCCAGATAGGTCTCGGCACGGCCGGCGTCCATGAACCACTCGGCGTAGTCGGCCGGGTCGTCGAAGCCGTTGACGAACCGGGAGGCGATCTCCGGGCGCCGGCCGGCGGCGCCCAGCAGCGCCAGGTGGTGCGGCTCGGCCGGCGCGAGCAGGGCGTTGGTCCAGTTCGTGACGTGCTGGGCCTGCGTCCAGAACAGGTCGAAGGTCTGCTCCATCCAGCCGGCGTCGAACGGCCGGTCGCCGCGTTCCACGATGGCCCGCAGGTAGGTGGCGGCGCACTTGGCGGCGTTGTTGCTGCCCTGCCCGGTGATCGGGTCGTTGAGCACCACGACGTCGGCGACGCCGAGCACCGGCGCGCCGGACGGCAGCACGGCCACCGGACGCCGCACGGTGGGGGCGAAGCGGCCGGTCAGCACCGCGCCGGCGTCGGTGAGCTCGATGCCGGCGCAGCGCTCGGCCTCCCACGGGAAGAAGGTCTCCAGGATCCGGCGGCTGCGGGCCAGGTGCTCGGCGGGGCCGCGGACGTCGCCCCAGCAGTCCATGGGGCCGTCCGGCACGCCCTCGAACACCATGATCTCGCAGGGGCCGGTGTGCGTGAGCGCGGGGAAGACGAAGTACTCGCCCACGCCGGGCAGCAGGTTGAAGCAGACCGCCGAGTGACCGGGGCGGGGGGTGAGGCCGTTGACGTAGGTGACGGCCAGCGCGCGCTGCGGGGTGGCGTAGGGGGAGCGGGCCGGGTCGCGTTCGAAGAGCGAGGCGATCTGGCCCTTGCCCGCGGCGACCAGGACCAGGTCGTAGCGGGCGGCGTAGCTCTCCAGATCGTCGGGGGTGGCGTCGTGCAGGACGAGCTTGCCGCCGAGCCGCTCGAACTCGCCCAGCCAGGCCGGCATCTTCAGCCGCTGGTCGATCGAGCGGGCGGGGACGTCCAGCCGCGCCGCCCAGTCGAGGGCCTTGCCGCCCTCCGGGCTCGGGACCGTGAGCGCGATGCCCTCGATGGGCGGGCAGACGTCGGCCCACCAGTCGAGGCCGAGCTCGCGTTCGTGGGCCTGCGCGGTGCCGAACATGGCCTGGCCGGACATCACCCGGCCGTCGCGGATGGACTCCGGGGTGCGGTTGGAGACCACGGTCACGTCGTAGCCGTGCTGGAGCAGGCCGATGGCCAGGTGGAGACCGGCCTGGCCGGCGCCGACGATGAGGATGTCGCGCATGGTGGTGTCCTTCTGGTGTGGTGTGGAGGATCTGGTCGGCGCCTGACAAGAACGGTACGGGCGGCGCGTGCGCCCGTGCCATCCGCTGAGCGCGGATCTCATCCGCCTGACGCGGGACCTCTGCGCAACGTCTCCGACGGCGGTTGCCCGTACCTCTCGCGGTACTGGGCGGCGAAGCGTCCCTGGTGCAGGAATCCCCATCGGGCGGCCACCGTGGTCACCGTGACCCTGGCCGGGTCGGCCGTCCTGAGCTCGTCGTGCACGCGGGTCAGCCGTACCTGCCTGAGGTGGGCCATCGGGGACAGCCCGAGATGCGCGCGGAACCCCTCCTGGAGGGAACGGCTGCTGACCGCGACGGCGCCGGCGATGTCGGTGGTGCTCAGCGGCAGGTGGGCGTGCCCTTCGATGAACTCCATCGCCCGGCGCACCACCTTCGGCAGCGCGGGCGGCCTGGGCGCGGTCAGCCGGTCCAGGTAGTTGGAGGGCTGCATGGTCAGCAGCAGGGTGATCAGGGCGTTCTCCAGATGCGCGACGGCCAGCGGGTGGCCGGCCAGCCCGTCGTCCCGCTCGGCCTCCCTGACCAGCAGGTCGGCCATGTCGCGCCAGGACCGGGTCCAGCCCGTCGTCAGGTCCATGCCGAGGTCGAAGACGACCGGGCCGTCGAGCGGCTCGCCGAGCATCTGCTCCAGCGCGCGTTCGATCGCCACCCGCTCGAACTTGACCAGCAACTGCGGGCAGCCGGCGGCCCAGCGCATGTCGAGGTGGCGGGTCGGCGAGGGCAGCGAGGCCAGGGACGGGGAGGAGACGACCTCCTCGTCGCCGGCGCGGATCAGGCTGCGTCCGGCGAGCGGGATCATGACCAGGAAGAACGTGTCGAGGTCGCCCGGCTCGATGTGCACGTCGGCCCCGTAGTCGAGGTAGCTCACGCGGACCGAGCCGAGCTGCACGGAGTTGAACCGGGCCGCCAGCAGGTTCGCGTCCCCGGCCAGGTCCAGCCGGTGCGGGCAGAACACCTTGGCGACCTCGCCGCGGACCTCGTCGAGGTCGGAGCTGGCGAAGACGGCACGGTTGCTGAGGAGCACACCAGATGATCGGGCGTCCCGCCCCCGGCGTTCCAGGTAAAAGTACGTACAACAGATCCGGCGGCGGTGTCGGATCGCGGCGGTCGCGTTCGTGGCAGGGGTGAGGCCGCCCGCTGCCTTGACCGACAGGAGACGATCTTCACATGCGATACCTGATCTCAGTGATCGACGACCGGACCAATTCGGCCACCCCGGAGGAGCACGCGGCGATCGACGTGTTCAACGACCGCCTCCAGGCCCAGGGCCACTGGGTCTTCGCCGGGGGCCTCGCCGCGCCCGCCACGGCCACCGTCATCGACAACCGGGGCGCGGAGGCGATGGTCACCGACGGGCCCTTCCTGGAGTCCAAGGAGTACCTCGCCGGCTTCTGGATCATCGAGGCCCCCGACCTCGACGTGGCGCTCCGGCTCGCCGCCGACGGGTCGAAGCACTGCAACCGCAGGGTCGAGGTGCGACCGTTCCTGTGACCGACGCCCGCGAGGCGGTCGCCCGGGCCCACCGCGAGGAGTGGGCCCGGGTGGTCGCCGCCCTGACCAGGCGCTTCGGTGACCTCGACATCGCCGAGGAGGCGGCCGCCGAGGCGTTCGCGACCGCCGTGGAACGGTGGCCGGCCGACGGCGTGCCGCCCAACCCGGGCGCCTGGCTGACCACCACCGCGAGCCGCAAGGCCATCGACCGGATCCGGCGCGAGAACAAGCGCGACGACAAGCACAGGAAGGCTCAGATGTCCTCCGCCGACCCACCCGAGCCTGCCGTCGCCATCGACGACGACCGGCTCCGGCTGATCTTCACCTGCTGTCATCCGGCACTGGCGATGGAGGCCCGCGTGGCGCTGACGCTCCGCCTGGTCGCCGGCCTGACCATGCCCGAGATCGCCCGCGCCTTCCTGGCGCAGGAGAGCGCCGTGGGGCAGCGGATCACCCGCGCGAAGGCCAAGATCAAGGCGGCTCGCATCCCCTACCGGGTGCCGTCCGCCGAGGATCTCCCGGCGCGCGTCTCCGGCGTGCTCGCCGTGCTGTTCCTGGTCTTCAACGAGGGCTACCTGGCCACCGGCCCCGGCACCGATCCCGTACGGCACGAGCTGACCGCCGAGGCGATCCGGCTCACCCGCCTGATCCGGGCCCTCCTGCCCGGCGACGGCGAGGTGACCGGGCTGCTGGCGCTGATGTTGCTCATCGAGGCCCGCCGCCCCGCCCGGGTCTCGGCCGGCGGCGAGCTGGTCGCGCTCGACGAGCAGGACCGCGGGGCCTGGGACGCGGCGCTGATCGCCGAGGGGCACCGGCTGGTGCGCGAGCGCCTGGCCGCGGCCGCCGCCGGGGTGGCGCCGGGCCGCTACCAGATCCTCGCGGCGATCAACGCCGTGCACACCTCCGCCCGCGACATGCGCGACACCGACTGGTCGCAGGTCCTCGCCCTCTACGACCAGCTCGTCCGCCTGGACCCCTCGCCGATCGTCGCGCTCAACCGGGCCGTCGCGGTCGCCGAGCTCGACGGGCCCGAGGTGGCGCTGGCGGCCGTCGACCGTCTCGGGCCGAGGTTGGCCGGCTACCACGCCTATCACGCCACCCGCGCCGACCTGCTGCGCCGGCTGGGCCGCGACCGGGATGCGCGAGCGGCCTACGACAGGGCCATCGAACTGGCCGGCAACACCGCCGAGACCGCCTCGCTGACCCGCCGCCGCGACCGGCTGCGGCCGGGGTGATCAGGCGGCCTTGCCGCGGACGATCCAGAGCTTCATGTCGGTGAAGTCCAGGGTGAGGTTGTAGGGCTTGAAGAAGCAGTGGGCGAAGTGGGCGATCCCATCGAAACCCGACCCGTAGGGCCAGGGCACGTTGACCGGCATGTTCGGGTCCGCCTCGCAGTAGACCCGCTGGGCGACGGCGTCGCCGAGGCGGATCTCCTCCGGATAGCAGGGGTGCGTGACGGTCGGGTGGCTGTGGGCGAACGTCTCGATCGGGCGGTCGACGTCGACCCGGACCCCCAGACGTGTGGCCACCTCTCCGGGCATGCCCGCGGCGATCTCGCCGACCCCGCCCAGGTTCACGCCCACCACCCGCGGGCCGGACCCCGCGATGCTGCCCACGCTGTGCACGTCGTGGTCACGGGCCAGCCATATCGGCAGCGGCTCGGCGCCCGCCCGCGCCGCGGCGGCGTGCGCCTTCCTGGCCGTCTCGGGGGTGCGGCGGCGCAGGATGAGGTGCCGGCCCGCGTAGTCGAACGTGGTCAGCAGGTGGTAGAAGACCCACGTGCCGATCAGGCCGTCGCTGTCGGCGCCGACGTCCGCGCCCGACTCCGTCGACGACCAGCCCACGGGGACGTTGCGCAGTTCGATGCCGCCCAGCCTGAAGGAGTCCAGCAGCCCGTAGTGCACCCAGATGGGCGTGCCCTCGAAGTCGGTCTTCTGGCTGACGACGGCCTTCAGCCCGGCCTCCTTGGCCACCGACGCGGTCAGGCTCAGGTTCGGCGCGCCGGTGTAGAACGACAGGCGCTTCGCCGGTCCGCCGTTGATCGAGGCCTCCACCAGCGGCCGCGGGTCCATCTGCAGGAACGGCACCCGGCCGACGTCGCCCTTGATCTGGTACGCGTCCCCGCTGATCGACGCGAACCACTTGGCGTAGTCCTCCGCGCCGGCCGCCTTCCAGCACGGGACGGAGAGGGCGAACTTGTCCTGCCGGATGTAGCAGTCGCCGAGCAGCTCGTTGGCCTCCTTGTCGCCGGGCGCCAGGCGGACGGCCGTCCTGAGATATTTCTCGGCCTCGGGGAACCGGTTGGACAGCAGCGCGACGTTGCCGCGCCGGCGGGCCGCGTGCAGGTTCCCCGGGTCCTTCTTCAGGATCTCCTCGTACGCGCGGCCGGCCTGCTCGAACTTCCCGGCCTTGAACAGCGCGTCGGCGTCGCCGCCGTCGGCCAGCGCCGTGGCCGCCCCGTCCAGCAGCGGCGCCGTCGCGGCGGCGCCGGCCAGCACGGCGGCCCCCCGGAACAACGAACGCCGGTCCCATCTCCCGTCATCGGCCGAAGCCTTGTCCCTTTCCATGCCCGCCAGTCAAGAGGGACGGCCGTTGCCGGGATGTATGCGTTTTTCGATACGCCCGCGATACACGAGATCGCGGCAGCTCGCCGGTCAGATCGCCAGGCCGCCGGAGACCCGCAGGTTCTGGCCGGTGATCCATTGGGCGTCGGGCCCGGCCAGGAAGGCGACGACGTTGGCGATGTCCTCCGGACGTCCGAGCCGTTGCAGCGGCGTCAGGGCCACGGTGTGCTCGATGGCCTGCTCCAGGTGCTCACCGGCGGCGGCGCGCATCATGTCCGTGTCGGTGGCGCCAGGGGAGACGCTGTTGACCGTGATGCCCCTGGGACCGAACTCGCGGGCGGCGACCGCGGTGATCGACTCCAGCGCCGCCTTGCTGGCGAAGTACAGGGCCAGGCCCGGCACCGCGCCGCTGGAGGAGATGTTGACGATCCGTCCGCCCTCGCCGAGCCGTTCGGCGGCGGCCTGCATGACGAAGAACGGGCCCTTGGTGTTGACCGCCATCACCTCGTCGAAGTCGCTCTCGACGGCGTCGCGGATGTCTCCCATCGGATTGATCGCCGCGTTGTTGACCACCACGTCCAGACCGCCCAGACACCGGTCGACCTCACCGAAGAGGTGCTTGAGGTCTTCCAGGCGCCCCTGGTCCGCCCGTACGGCGATCGCCCGACCGCCGAAGGCCGTCACCTCGGCCACCACCGCCTCGGCCGCCGCCTGGTCGCGGACGTAGGTGAACAGCACCGCCGCGCCCTCGCGGGCCAGCCGCAGCACGATCGCTCGCCCGATGCCCCGCGATCCGCCGGTGACCAGTGCGTTCTTGTTCTCCAGCGTCCCCATGTCGACTCCTCGCCGTCGGCGGCTCCCCTGATGGGAGCCGGTCACAGCGGGGTCGGAGCAGGATCGCCGGTCTCGACGTCCGCGCCGGAGAAATTTCGGCGTGCCCGGCCGTACGGCCCCCAGCGGTGCTGAGGGCCGTACGGCGCGCGTCAGACGCCGAACGCCGCCGCGTAGCGGATGACGCCGTTCGGGACCGGCCGCTCGGGATCGAGGGCGAGCGCCATCATGTACTTGTCCTCGACCTCGAACGACGGCCGGAGGCCGAACCCGGAGGCCGGGGTGAAGCCGAAACGCGGGTAGTACTCGGCGTGACCGAGCACCACCACCAGGTTCTCGCCCTGCTCACGGGCCGCGCGCAGGGCGGCGCGGATGGCGGCGGAACCCGCCCCCTGCCGCTGGTGTCCGGGCCGGACGGCGCACGGGCCCAAGGCGAGGGCGGGGGAGTCGCCGACATGGCAGCGGGTGAGCAGCGCGTATCCGGCGAGCTCGCCGCCGGGAGCCTCGGCCAGCCAGGCCAGGCCGGGCAGCCACGCCTGCGGGTCGGCCCGCAGCGCCTCGACGAGGTCGGCCTCGTGCGGGCCGGGGAAGGCCGCGAGGTTGATCTCGCGGACGGCGGCGGCGTCGGCGGCGTTCTCGGGGCGGGTGATCCAGGAAGAGGTCATGATCGGGTTCGTCTCCTTGTCCTGCTGCGGATGCGGGACCTGGCCGGTGTTCGTGGTGGACGGAATGGACGGACGGGGGATGCGGCCCGTCATGACTGCCGGTCCCGGAACCGGTAGGTGGCGCGCAGGTGACCGGTGATGGCCTTCTGGTGGTTGACGCGCTCGTCGCGCAGCCGGGCATCGGTCCGCGAGGCCGCCCAGGCGTTCTCCCGTTGCAACTTCCGGTAGCTGCTCAGGCGGCGTCCGGACAGCTCGCCCGACGCGATGGCGGCCTGGACCGCGCATCCCGGCTCGGTGTCGTGCGCGCAGTCGGCGAAACGGCAGCATGCGGCGAGCTCTTCGATCTCGGCGAAGACCTGCTCCAGGCCGTCGGCGGCGTCGTGCAGGCTGATCCCGCGCAGGCCCGGCGTGTCGATGAGGACCCCGCCGCCCGGCAGGGGGAGCAGCTCGCGGCGGACGGTGGTGTGGCGGCCCTTGCCGTCCTGCGCGCGCACCGTGCCGGTGGCCAGCAGTTCCGCGCCGAGCAGCGCGTTGCCGAGGCTGGACTTGCCCGCACCCGAGGGGCCGAGCAGCACGGTGGTGCCGTGCACCAGCGCGGCCAGCACGTCGATGTCGCGGCCGGTGGCGACGCTGGTGACGAGGACGTCCACGCCGGGGGCCAGCGCCTCGGCCTCGCCGCGGACGGCCCCCGCGTCGTGGGCCAGGTCCGCCTTGGTCAGGACGATCACCGGCTGCGCGCCGCTCTCCCAGGCCAGGGCGAGCAGCCGTTCCAGCTTGGCCGCGTCCAGGGGTGTGGCCAGGGACAGGGCGATGAGCACCGTGTCGACGTTGGCGGCGAGCACCTGTCCGTGGGAGGACCTGGACGCCGACGAACGCACGATCGCGCTGTGCCGCGGCAGCAGCGCCACCAGGTGCGGCTCGGCGCCGGGGCGCAGCGCGGCCCAGTCGCCGGTGCACGGCGTCAGGAGCGGGTCGGGCGGATGCGGCGCGGCGAACGTGGCCCGCGTCGGGCCCGCGGCGGTGACCGCCGTGCACAGGCCGCGGTCGACACGGGAGATCCGGGCCGGGACGAGGCCCGCTTCGTAGTGTTCGGTGAAGGTTCGGTCGAGTGCGCCGGTCCACCCGTACCGGGACAGGCCGGATGGATCGGTGTACGTGTGTGACAACGTGAGACCCTTGCGGAGAAGGGGCCCCGATGAGACGTGGACGTCACCCCGCCTGGTTCACGGCAGGGAGCGGAAGTGGGTCAGACCGGGGCCCGGGACGTGAGGTCGGTCCGGGCGCTGCACGGGGCAGCGGTCTTCACCGCGGTCATCGAACCTCACCTCCCTTCCACACAGATCCAGTACCGAACGAACGGCAGCCTAGCATCTCGGCCGGACCTCCTGGCGGAAGATGATCGCGGCGCCCGACGCGGCCTCGGCGGGCACGAAGATCTCCTGACGGCCGGTCACGCGTACCTGGACGTCGTTGTCGCGCAGAAGCTGCCGCGTGGCGGTGAGGTCACGCACCGACACCGTGCAGGCGACGAACGCGGGCAGGGCCGCAGGCTGCTCACCAGGCAGCAGGTCGCCGAGCGTCGAGGCGGTGACGACGGTGACGGCTGCCCGATCGAAGACGTGCGGCCGACCGTCGCGCGCCTGGCCGAAGTAGGTGGCATAACGCCGCGTCAGCGCCGGGAGCACCTCGTCGGCGACGCACAGCACACATTCGACCAGCCCGGTGGCGCCGTTGGGGTGGACGGCGTGCGGCTGGACGCCGCCCGGTCGGGCCGGCGCGTTCTCGGCGAATCCGATCCTGCCTTCCGGCACGCGCCCGGCGGGCAGGCCGGGTGCGGAGATCTCCAGGTACCGGACCGGTTCCATCGTGGTGCCGGTGCGGGTCTCGACGGGGCGCTGCACGGCGTGCACGCCGGCATGGTCGACGCCGGCCGCGGTCAGCCCGGCGGCGATGACGTCGATGTCCGGCGTGTCGGCGATCATGATGTGCAGGCCCTGGAACCGCTGCAGGAACGACGCGATGTTGGCGGTGGTGGCGTCGATGGCGGCCAGCAGTCCGGGCAGCCTGTCGTCGGGCACGCGCAGCGGGATCGGCCGGGCTTCGCCGGGCAGGCGGCCGGCGTCGTCGAGCACGGCCACCAGCTCGATGAAGTTGCGCGGGAACTGCACGTGCGCGTTGGCCACGCCGAACGGCTCGGCGGCTCCTCCGGCGACCCGCGGCAGCAGGGGGTAGGTGGGTGCGGCGACGGTGAAACCGAGTCGGCGGTAGGTGTTCATGGCCCGGGTCATGTCGTCCACGATGTGGCCCACGTGGTGCAGGCCGGTGATGTCGTCGCCCATGGTGAAGAGCCTCCAGGCGTGCGGTGCCGGGGTCGGTTCGCCCCGATCGGAGCTTTTGAGAGTACACTGTCTTTAGATAGTAAGCTCTCATTATTGCTTCGCTAGAGTGTCCCGCATGGGAGAGGGCGGGTTGCGCGAACGCAAGAAGGCCAGGACACGGGAGACGATCCTGCGCGAGGCGTTCAGGCTCTTTCGTGAGCACGGCTACCACGCCACCACCACCGAGATGATCGCCGAGGCCGCTGAGGTCTCTCCGGCCACCTTCTTCCGCTACTTCCCGACCAAGGAGCATCTGGTCGTCCTCGACCGCTTCCCGCCGCTCACCGAGGCGCTGGCCGCTCAGCCGCCAGGCGCCCCCGTCCCCCTGCTGCGGGGCGCGTTCCGCGCCGCCTTCGCCGCCCTGTCGCCGGAGGAGATCGCCGCCGGGCGCGCCCGGGAGGTGTTCGCGGTCACCGTGCCTGAACTGCTGGCCGCCAACCTGCGCAGGAGCCCCGGCTTGATCGCGGAGGTGCGTCGGCTCGTGGCGGACAAGGCCGGCTGTGCTCCTGACGACCCGCGCGTACGCGACGCGGTCGGCGCGGTCTTCGGGATCGTGGCCATGGTCTGGATGCAGTGGGCCCACGATCCCGGCCTGGACGGCCCGGCCGAGATCGACACGGCACTGGCACACCTGGAAGCCGGCCTGAACCGCACGTAGCCCGGTCAGCGGCGCGGGTGACTATCGTTGCGGGAACCGGCACCCTCGCCGTTACCGTCTGCGCAGTGGTCGGCGGCCTCATCGCCGATCCCTGTCGAACGGAGCATCCGTGATGAACGTCGATGTGATCGTCGTCGGAGCCGGGCCGACCGGGCTCATGCTCGCCGCAGAGCTGGGCCTGGCGGGGGTGGCGGCCGTGGTCGTCGAACGGCTTCCCCGGCGCAGCGGGCAGTCCAAGGCGCTCGGGATCCAGCCACGCTCCGCGGAGGCGCTGGAGTTACGCGGCCTCCTCGAACCCCTCATGGACCGGGCGATCCAGCGGGTGCCCGGCGGGCATTTCGCCGGGCTTCGACTGGACTACACCGCCTGGGACACCCGGCATCCGTACTCGATCGGCATCCCCCAAGGGCGCGTCGAGGCGCTGCTGGAGGAGCGGCTCGGCGAGCTGGGCGTCCGGGTCCTGCGCGGGCACGAGGTGACCGCACTGTCGCAGGACGCCGAGAAGGTCGAGGCGACCCTGCTCGGCCCGGCGGGCGGCGAGTCACGGCTCACGGCGCGTTACCTGGTGGGCTGCGACGGCGGCCGCAGCACCGTCCGCGAGCTGCTGGGCGTCGGCTTTCCCGGCCTGGACGGCAAGCTCCTCTCGGTGGTCGCCGACATCACGATCTCCGACCCGGACGGCGCCGTGCCGGAGACCTGGACCCTGCCCGTCATGACGCCCGACAAGACCGGCAAGGGCTACATCGCGCCCATCGGCGATGGCGTGCACCGGTTCCTGTTCTACGGGGCCGAGCAGCAGGCGCTGTCCCGCGACACCCCGATCACCGAGGAGGAGGTGCAGCGGGCGCTGCGCAACGAGTTCGGCCCGGGGGTGCGGCTGACGGGCGTGCGGTGGGCGTCCCGGTTCACCGACGCCTCGCGCCAGGTCGAACGGTACCGCCACGGCCGGATCCTGCTCGCCGGGGACGCTGCGCACATCCACTCGCCCATGGGCGGGCAGGGGCTCAACCTCGGGCTGCAGGACGCGTTCAACCTGGGATGGAAGCTGGCGGCCGAGATCGGCGGGTGGGCGCACGAGGGGCTGCTCGACACCTACCACGCCGAACGGCATCCGGTCGCCGCGCGCGTCCTGGCCAACACCCGGGCGCAGGCCGTGCTGATCGTGCCCGAGGAGGAGAACCTGGCCCTGCGGGACATCGTCGAGCAGCTCGTACGGGTGCCCGAGGCCAACCGGATCGTCGCCGGCATGATCTCGGGGCTGGACATCCGCTACGACCTGCCCGGCCGGAACCACCACCTGCTGGGACGCCGCGTCCCCGACCTCGACCTGGTGACGTCGTCCGGGCCCGGCCGGGTGGCGGGGCTGCTGCGCGACGGCCGCGGCCTGCTGCTGACGACCGCCGACGAGGCGGCGTTCGCCCGGGCCGCCGGGCCCTGGTCGGCCAGGATCGGCCGGGTGCACGGGAAGGCGGAGCTCGGGGCGGACGCCGTCCTGGTACGGCCCGACGGCTACGTCTGCTGGGCCGGTTCCGTCGCCGACGTCTCAGGCCTCATCGACGCCCTGACGCGCTGGGCGGGCGCTCCCGCCGCCGGTGGACGTCCCTGAACGATCACCGGTCGCGCGCGGCGCTGACGGCCACGGGCACGATGGCCAGCGCGAGAACGCCGCCGCCGACGGCGAGGAGCGGGTAACCGGCGATCTCGACGACGAGGCCCGAGGCCATGCCCCCGGCGGCGCCGGCGATCGCGATGGAGACGTCGACCCAGCCCTGCGTCCTGGCGCGGGTGGCCGGCGGGACGGCGTCGGTGATGATCGCGGTGCCGGTGACGAGACCGAGGTTCCAGCCCAGCCCCAGCAGCGCGAGGGCCACCGCGTACGCGGCGACGGAGTCGTCGGGGGCGAGGGCGGCGAGCGCTCCGGCGGCCAGCAGGACCAGCCCGGAGGCGGCGGCGACCGCGAGCGGGCCGTGGCGGTCGACGAGCCGGCCGGTCAGCGGCGAGGGCAGGTACATCGCGCCGATGTGGATCGCGATGACCAGGCCGGACGCGGCGGCGCCGGAGCCGCTGTCGTGCATGTGGACCGGCGTCATGGTCATGATCGCGACCATGACGGCCTGGGTGAGCACCATGACCAGCACCCCGGCCGGCACGCCGGGGCGGCGCCTCGCGGCGTCCGCACGCGGCCGTCCCGCGGCGTCGTCCGGCGCGCCGGTGGGGTCGGCGGTGGGGTCGGCGGTGGGGTCGGCGGTGGGGTCGGCTTCGAGTGCGCGGGCCAGCAGCAGCGGGTCGGGGCGCAGCCAGACGGCCAGGACGAGGGCGGCCAGGGCGTAGGCGGCGCCGGCGAGCAGGAACGGCCCGGCCAGGTACGGGATGCCGAGGACGGCCGCGAGGCCGCCGGTGGGCGCGGCGAGGTTGGGCCCTGCCACGCCGCCCAGGGTGGTGGCGACCAGCACGGTGGACACCGCGCCCGCCCGGCGCGCGGGGGCGGCCAGGTCGGCCCCGGCGTAGCGGGCCTGGAGGTTCGTGGCGGTGCCGGCGCCGTACAGGAAGAGCGAGAGGAACAGCAGGACGGGGTGGCCGGCGACGGCGGCGACGATGACGCCGCCGCTGCCGACGGCCCCGGCGAGATACCCCACGGCCAGGCCGGGGCGGCGGCCGCGGGCCTGGGAGAGGCGCCCGACGGCGACGGCCGCCAGGGCGGACCCGGCGGTGCCCACGGCACTGGGCAGCCCCGCCAGGCCGGTGGAGCCGAGCATGTCCTGGGCGAGCAGCGCGCCGACGGTCACGCCGGCCGCCAGCCCGAGCCCGCTGAGCACCTGGGCGATGACCAGGACGGTCAGTGAGCGGCGCTGCGCCTCGACGCGCGGGACGTGGTCTGCCCGGACGGGCACGTTGGTCGTCACGAGTGAGTTCTTTCGAAGAGGGGTCGCATCGGCGGCGTGGCCAGGGCCCGCGGGCGTGCTCAGGGTCGGTCGCCCAGGTCGAGGCGGTCGAGCAGGCCGCCGGCGGCGAAGGCGGCCACCAGGTCGTCACGGCCCTCGGTGAAGTGGGCCCAGCTGTCGTAGTGCACGGGCACCACCCGGCGGGCGCCGAGGATCCCGGCCGCCTCCACGGCCTGCGCGCTGTCGAGCACGATCAGCCGCCCGTCGAACAGGACGGAGAACCGGGGCCCACCGGCGAAGAGCACGGCGGTGTCCACCGGGCCGAACCGGTCGGCGATCTCCCGGACCGCGTCCAGGGAGGCGTTGTCGCCGCTGACGTACACCGTGGGCAGGCCCTCCCCGGTCAGGACGAACCCGACGACCTGGCCGGTGATCGGTTCGACCTCCTCGCGCGGGCCGGGGCCGTGCACCGCGGGCACACCGGTGACGGTGATCGTGCCGCCGTCGCGGCGGTCCAGCTCGACCGACTCCCAGTCGGCCAAGCCCCTGGCCCCGCCGCCCAGGCGTTGCCCGCCGCCGGGGGTGGTGAGCGTGAGCGGGACGTCGGCCAGCAGCGCGCGGCCCGCATGGTCCAGGTTGTCGGGGTGCTCGTCGTGGGAGAGCAGGACCACGTCGATGCGGCCGAGGTCGGCGGGCGTGGCGGACGGGGGAGCCGTCTTGGTCAGCCGGCCGCCCGGCACGTGGTACTCGCCGGGCGCGTCGAAGGTCGGGTCGGTCAGGAAGCGCAGGCCGCCGTACTCGAAGAGGGCGGTGGGACCGCCCAGGACGCGGACGGGGATCTGCTCGATGGGCGCGCCGGAACTGGCCATGCGAATACCTCACGGATGGGAAGTGGTTTATCCGTGATGACCGTAACGGTGTCTCACGGACGAGCGCAAGCCGTACCATGAGAGACATGAGCGAGACGCCGACCGCCGAGTCCGTGCTGCCGCCCGCGCCGGGGGCGGAGGACTACCTCGCCCTCGACTTCGTCAACAGCGCCATCGCGCTGCCCGGCGGGCAGTTCGTCGACCTCCTCGGCACGCCCGCGGCGACGAATCGGTGGCTCGCCGAACGCGGCCTCGCGCCGGCCGACGCCGGGGTGCAGGAGATGTGCGCGACGCAGCTGCGCTCGCTGCGCGAGCACGTCAGGGCGTTGTTCAGCGCGCGGGTCGCGGGGCTGCCCGTCCTGCCCACCGCCCTGTCCGCCGTCAACGACGCGCTGAGCAAGGCCCCCACCGCCGCCCTGCTGTACTGGGACGAGAAGAACGGCCCCTACCGCGCGACGCCGTGCCCCACCAACGAGATCCTCGACCGCGCCCTCGCGACCCTGGCCGCCAACACCGCCGACCTGCTCACCGGCCCCGACGCCGAACGCCTCACCAGCTGCGGATCTCCGCCCTGCAACCGCTACCTGCTGCGGCACGGCCGCCGCCACTGGTGCTCCACGCGGTGCGGCGACCGCGCCCGCGCCGCCCGCGCCTACGCCCGGCGCACCCAGCCCACTCCTGGCTGACCGTCCCGCGCGGGTGTGGCGGGGGCGGCGGAGCGCGGCGCGGTCGCGTCAGGCGACCGCGGTGCCCTCCAGCTCGACCATCAAGGTGGGGATCGCCAGCCGGGTCACGCCGAGCATCGTGGTGGCGGGCGCCGCCCCGGCGGCCCCCAGCCGCGCCGCCAGCACGCCGTAGTGCTGGAAGAGCAGATCCACGTCCGTGGTGTAGACGTTGAGCCGGACGAGGTCCGCCAACGACATGCCGGCCTTGCCGAGGACGGCGTCCAGGTTGTCCAGGCTCAGCGCCAGCTGCGCCGCCATGTCACCGTCATGCCGGGGCGTGCCGTCGTCGCCCATCGCGGTCTGCCCGGAGCAGTACAGGGTGCGGGTCTGCCCGGAGACCAGCTCGCCCTGGTTGAATCCCATCTCGACCGACCAGGTGACCGGGTTGATCGCCGTTCGTTGCAGTGTCATGCCGGCTCCGTTCGATGTCAGGTTCTTCGACGTCATGGTGATCAGCCTCCCAACGAATCACGACATCCTGTGTCGTGTATCTCGATAGGGTTTTCGCATGCGTGCCGACCGGCTGGTCTCCCTGGTGCTGCTGCTGCGGCAACACGGACGGCTGTCCGCGACCACCCTCGCCCGCGAGCTGGAGGTGTCCACCCGCACGGTGCTGCGCGACATCGAGGCGCTGTCCGCGGCGGGCGTCCCGGTCTATGCCGAACGCGGCCGGCACGGCGGCTTCGCGTTGTTGCCCGGCTTCCGGACCGAGCTCACCGGCCTCAACCCCGACGAGGCGCTCGCCCTGCTGGTCGCCGGGTCGCGGCGCGGCGCGCAGGCGTTCGGCCTCGGCTCGGCGCTCGCCTCGGCGATGCTCAAGGTGGTCGACGCGCTCCCCGACAGCTACCGGGACACCGCGGCCGGCGCGGCCGAGCGGCTGCTCATCGACCCCGAGACCGACCTGCTGTCCCGCCGGCCGGCCGCCGAGGAGGTTCCCGACGCCGTGGCGGCCGAGGTCCTGCGCGCGGTCTTCGCCGGACGCAAGCTGGAGATCCACTACGCGCCCTTCGGCGGAACGCCCGAGTGGCGGACGGTCGACCCGATCGGCCTGGTCACCATCCGCGACCGGGGCTACCTGCTGGCGACGAGGTCGGGGGCCGACCGCACCTACCGGCTGTCGCGCGTCCAGGCCGCCAGGGCGCTCCCCGAACCCGCGCAGCGGCCCGACCGGGTCGACCTGGACCGGGCCTGGCAGGAGCGCAGCACCCGGTTCCGCACCGGCGGCGACCAGGTCACCGTGACGGTACGGATGGCCCCGAGGCGGCGGGAGGAGCTGCTGGGCACCGCGCTGGCCGTCCTCGCCGAGGAGGCCGGCCCCGACGGCCTGCTGCGGCTGGAGGTCACCTTCCAGGACGACAGGCACGCCGTCTGGGCGTTGTGGCAGCTCGGCACGGACGCCGAGGCCCTGTCCCCGCAGTGGTTGCGCGACTCCCTGCACGCCCGCGCGACCACGCTCGCCGCCCGCTACCAGGACCCCGCCGCGGAGCCGGCCGCCCGCCGCGAGGAGCCCGCGTGAAAACCCGTTGGCGGCGTGCGGCGGCCACTGCTAGTTTGCCGGTGGCCGTGCGAGAGACCGAGGAGGTGGTACCCGTGGACACAACGACGACATGGGTGCTCCCCCTGGGGGTCACGGTCGGCGACTGAGACAGGTGTCGCCGGGAGCGCCACGCCAGCAGGCACTCCCGAAAGGCACCAACCATGCATTCTCCGCAGCCCACCGCAGCACCCCTCGCCTACGACGTGGTCATCGCCGGATGCGGGCCGACCGGCGCGATGCTCGCCGCCGAACTGCGGCTGCACGACGTACGGGTCCTCGTCCTGGAGAAGGAGACCGAGCCCAAGTCGTTCGTCCGCATCGTCGGGCTGCATATTCGCAGCCTCGAACTGATGGCGATGCGCGGCCTGCTGGAGCGCGTGCTCCGGCACGGCCGGCGGCGTCCGGCCGCCGGTTTCTTCGCCGCCATCGACAAGCCCGCGCCCAAGGGCCTGGATTCCGCGCACGCCTACATGGTGGGCATCCCGCAGCCGGTCATCGAGCGGCTGCTCGAAGAGCACGCGCTCGAACTGGGCGCGCACGTCCGGCACGGTCAGGCGGTGACCGGCCTCGACCAGGACGACGAGGGCGTGACCGTCGAACTGGCCGACGGGGAACGGGTGCGTGCCCGCTACCTCGTCGGCTGCGACGGGGCGCGCAGCACGGTGCGCAAACTGCTCGGCGTCGGTTTCCCCGGCGAACCCTCGCGGACCGGGACGCTGATGGGCGAGATGGAGGCGGGCGTACCGGCCGAAGAGATCGCCGCCACGATCGCCGGGCTGCGCGAGAAGCCCCAGCCGTTCTGGGTGCGGCCCTTCGGCCAGGGGATCTACAGCGTCGTCGTGCCCGCGGCCGAGGCCGGCGACCGCGCGGAGCCGCCCACCCTCGACGAGTTCAGGCGACAGCTGCGCGCGGTCGCAGGAAGCGACTTCGGCGTGCACTCCCCGCGCTGGTTGTCCCGCTTCGGTGACGCCACCCGGCTGGCCGAGCGGTACCGGGCCGGGCGGGTGCTGCTGGCCGGCGACGCGGCGCACATCCACCCGCCCATCGGCGGACAGGGCCTGAACCTGGGCGTTCAGGACGCCGTCAACCTCGGCTGGAAACTGGCCGCGCAGATCCGCGGCTGGGCGCCGGACCCGCTCCTGGACACCTACCAGGCCGAACGCCGCCCGGTCGCGGCGGACGTGCTGGACAACACCCGCGCCCAGACGGAACTGCTGTCCGCCGGACCGGGCCCGCGGGCCGTGCGCAGGCTGCTCACCGAGCTGATGGACTTCGACGAGGTGAACCGGCACCTGATCGAGAAGATCACCGCGCTCGGCGTCCGCTACGACTTCGGCGAGGGCCCCGACCTGCTCGGCCGCCGCCTGCGCGACATCGAGGTGAAACAGGGCCGCCTCTACGATCTGCTGCGCCGCGGCCGCGGCCTGCTGCTGGACCGCACCGAACGCCTGACCCCCGGCGGCTGGTCGGACCGGGTGGACCACCTCGCGGATCCCGGTGCGGCCCTCGACGTCCCGTGCGTGCTGCTGCGTCCGGACGGCCACGTCGCCTGGGTCGGCGACGACCAGCGGGATCTGGACGGGCACCTGTCCCGCTGGTTCGGCACGCCCGCCGGCTGACGTCCCCGCCACGAACCAGGTCCGCCGCCGAAAAATTGTTCGGCGGCGGATGTCGAGAACCCTCAGGCGGCTCCGTCCCAGGACCGGAACACGAAGACGACCCTGAAGGGACGACCATGCGAACGCACGAGATCACCGAGATCCTGGACCGGCCGATCAGCCGGGAGCTGCTGGCCCGCGACCTGACCCGGCTGGCGTACGTGGCCAAGGACGGCACGCCGCGGAACATCCCCATCTCCTTCACCTGGAACGGCTCGCAGATCGTCATGTGCACCACGAAAAACGCCCCCAAGCTCCCGGCCCTGCGCCAGAACCCGACGGTCGCCCTGACGATCGACACCGAGGTGCACCCGCCCAAGATCCTGCTGATCCGCGGCCGGGCCGAACTGGACGTCGTGGACGGCATCCCGGAGGAGTTCCTCCAGATGAACGGCTCGTACGAGATGACGGCCGAGCAGCGGGTCGAGTGGGAGGCCGAGGTCCGCTCGCTCTACGACGGCATGGTCCGCATCGTCGTCACCCCGACGTGGGTGAAGCTGATCGACTTCGAGACGACCCTGCCCAGCGCGGTCGAGGAGCTGATCAGGGAGCGGGCCGAGCGCGAGAAGGCCACGACGCGGTAGGCGGGCGGCCCGGGGGCGCTTTGGCCCCGGGCACAAGGTCTCAGACGCTATTCGTCGTCCACGATGAAGAGGACTGCGGCGGCCTGGCCTAGCGTTCGGTCATGCGCCGCCTCTCCCTCGACGACCTGTACGGCCTGGCCGTACCCGGTGACCCACAGCTGCGTCCGGACGGCTCCGCCGTCGCCTACACCCTGACGACCGCGGACCGCGAGTCCGACGCCAACGTGACCGAGATCTGGCTGGCCACCCCGGGCGCCGCCCCGCGAAGGCTGGCGACCGGCGCGGCCCCCCGCTGGTCGCCCGACGGCCGCACCCTCGCCTTCCTGCGCCCGGCCGGCGGGCCGCCGCAGATCCACCTGCTGCCCATGGACGGCGGCGAGCCGCGCGTCCTCACCTCCGCGCCGCTGGGCGCCGGGGTGCCCGTCTGGTCGCCCGACGGTACCCGCATCGCCTACGCCGGGCCGTCCGGCGAGGTGGACCCGAACGCGCCGATCGTCATCGACACGCTGGAGTACAAGGCCGACGGCGCCGGGCTGCTGTGCGGCCTGACCACGCACCTGTTCGTCATCGACGTCGAGGACGGCGCCTCCGTGCAGGTGACCTCGGGCGACTTCCACGCCGGCGCGCCCGCCTGGTCCCCGGACGGCGGCCTGCTGGCCTTCACCGCCGGCCTGGACCCCGACCGCGACCTGGACATCTGCGGCGGCCTCTACCTGGTCGAGCCCAAGCAGGACGGCGCGCTCGAACGCGCGGGCGGCGACGGCGTGATCTGCATGGGCGTCTGGTGGCTGGGCGGCCGCTGGATCGTGGCCGGTTACCGCGGCGTGCCCGAGGGCCACACCCGCCTGTTCGCCCTCGAAGGGGACGACTTCGCCGAGATCGAGACCGGCCTCGACCGCAACGTGATGATCGGCGCGCCCGGCTACCCGGGGGCGACGCCCGCGATGAACGGCGACGACCTGCTGTTCTGCGTCCGCGACCGCGGATTCACCCACCTGTACCGGCTGCCGCCCGGCGGCGTCGCCGAGCGGATCGTGGACGAGGACCGGAACGTGGCCGGCGTCAGCGTCGCGGCCGGACGGGTGGCCTACGTCGCCTCCACGCCGCGCAGCGCCGGTGACGTCTACCTCGACGGCGCGGCTCTCACCGACCACGCCCCCGAGGGCGTCGAGCTGTTCCAGGCGCGCAGCCGCACCTTCACCGCCCCCGACGGCACGCCGGTCGAGGCGTTCGTGCTGCGCGACGAGACGCTGACCGAGCCGGGCCCGCTGCTGCTGGACATCCACGGCGGCCCGCACAACGCCTGGGCGCCCGTCTTCGACGGCGTGCACCTCTACCACCAGGCGCTCGCCGCGCAGGGCTGGACCGTCCTGCTGGTGAACCCGCGGGCCAGCGACGGGTACGGCGAGGCGTTCTACAACGCCGGGCTCGGCGCCTGGGGCCTGGCGGACGAGGACGACTTCCTCACCCCGCTCGACGTCCTGGTCGAGGA
Source organism: Nonomuraea sp. NPDC001831 (assembly GCF_042892035.1). NCBI lineage: Bacteria > Bacillati > Actinomycetota > Actinomycetes > Streptosporangiales > Streptosporangiaceae > Nonomuraea > Nonomuraea sp. NPDC001831. Next base: position 60,131 of record NZ_JBIATU010000017.1, read on the forward strand.
GGGCGTCGCCGACCCCGCCCGGCTGGCGGTCACCGGCTACAGCTACGGCGGCTACATGACCTGCTGGCTCACCGGCAGGACCGGGCGGTTCGCCGCGGCCGTCCCCGGCGGGGTCGTGGTCGACCTGCGCAGCATGGCCGGCACCGCCGACCTCGGCCACTTCCTGGCCAAGCACGAGGTCAGGGACGAGTTCGTCGAGCAGTCGCCGATCACCTACGCCGGCGACGTCGTCACCCCGACGCTGATCCTGCACGGCGGGTCGGACGACCGCTGCCCGATCGGCCAGGCCGAGCAGTGGTTCGAGGCGCTGCGTGAGCGCCGGGTGCCGGTCCGCCTGGTCCGGTATCCCGGTGGTTCACACCTGTTCATCCTCAACGGACGCCCTTCACACCGTTTCGACTACAACGAAAGGATCCTCGCGTGGCTGGATCAATGGGTCAGCGTCTCGCCGAACTGATCGAGAAGTACGAGGTCCCGGGCGCGGCGCTCGCCTACCTGCACAACGGGGAGCTGCACGAGTTCGCCGCGGGCGTGCTCAACGTCGACACCGGCGTGGAGGCGACCCCCGACTCCCTGTTCCAGATCGGCTCGGTCTCCAAGGTCTGGACGGCCACCCTGCTCATGCAGCAGGTCGAGCGCGGCCGGCTGACCCTGGACACCCCGGTCGCCGACCTGCTGCCCGGTTTCCGGGTCGCCGACGCCGAGGTGACCAAGACCGTCACGGTCCGGCACCTGCTGTCGCACACCAGCGGCATCGACGGCGACCTGTTCCTCGACACCGGCCGCGGCGACGACTGCATCCAGAAGTACGTCGAGGCCTGCGCCGACCTGGCGCAGAACCACCCGCTCGGCGCCACCCAGTCCTACTGCAACTCCGGCTTCGTCATCGCCGGGCGCATCCTGGAGGTGCTGGAGGGCAAGACCTGGGACGAGGTGCTGCGCGAGAACATCTGCGAGCCGCTCGGCCTGACCCACACCTGGACGCTCCCGGAGGACGTGCTGCGCTTCCGCGCCGCGCACGGCCACGTCGAGGACGGCAAGGCGGCCCCGGTGTGGGGCCTCATGCGCTCGTGCGGCCCGGCCGGCCTCATCTGCGCCCGTCCGCGTGACGTGGTCGCCTTCGGCCGCGCCCACCTGGAGGGCGGCCTGCTGGACGACCCGCGGGCGATGTGGGAGCCGCAGGTCGACATCCCCAACCCGCACACCCTGGGCAGGCAGTGGGGCATCGGCTGGATCCTCGACGAGTGGTCCGGCCACCGCGTCATCTCGCACGGCGGCAACACCATCGGCCAGCACGCCATGCTCTGGGTCGTGCCCGACACCGGCACCGTCGTGTGCGTGACCACCAACGGCGGCCACAGCGGCGCCCTCACCCACGCCGTGGCCACCGAGCTGTTCGCCGAGCTCGACGGCCTGGCCGTGCCGCCGGTGCTCGGCCCGCCGGAGACCCCCGTGCAGGTGGACGTCGAGCGGTACGCCGGCGTCTACGAGCGGGTCGGCGCGCGCATGACCGCCAGCGTGCACGACGGCGCGCTCAGGTTGCGCGTCGAGGCGACGGGCGCGCTCGCCGCCCTGCAGGAGCCGTTCGACCTCGACCTCGTCGCCGTCGACGACGTCACCTTCGTCGGCCGCCGCGAGGGCGACCCCGACTGGGTCTCGGGCGTGTTCTACCAGCTCGACGACGGTTCGCCCTACTTCCACCTCGGCGTCCGCGCCACCCCCAAGATCGCCTGAGGAGACCGCATGGATCTGCAGAAACGCCTCGACGAAGCGGCCGCGGCTCACGACGTGCCCGGCGCCGCCATCGCGGTGTGGTCCGGCGGCCGGCTGCACGAGGCCGCCACGGGCGTGGTCAACCGGAACACCGGCGTGGAGACCACCCCCGACAGCGTCTTCCAGGTCGGCTCCACCACCAAGGTGTGGACGGCCGCGCTGATCATGCAGCTGGCCGAGGAGGGCCTGCTCGACCTGGACGAGGAGATCGGGGCGTACCTGCCCGAGTTCGCCCTGTCCTACGACGCCGTGATCAGCGTCCGGCAGCTGCTGACGCACACCGGCGGCTTCGACGGCGACCTGTTCGAGGACACCGGGCGCGGTGACGACAGCCTCGAGAAGTTCGTGGCCTACCTGCACGGCGCGGGCAAGGTGCACGAGCCGGGCGAGCTGTTCTCGTACTGCAACGCCGGCTACTGCGTGCTCGGCGCCATCGTGGCCAGGCTGCGCGGCACGACCTGGGAACAGGCCATGCGGGACCACCTGCTGAAGCCGCTCGGCGCCACCCACGCGGCCCTGCTGGCCGAGGAGGCCGTGCTGTTCCGCGCGGCGGCCGGGCACATCGGGCCGGGCAACGACGTCTATCCCCAGTGGCAGATGCCCCGCTCCAACGCGCCCGCCGGGGCCACCATGTGCCTGGCCCCGCGCGAGCTGGTGCGCTTCGGCCGCATGTTCGCCGCGGGCGGCCTGGCCGAGGATGGCGCCCGGGTGCTGTCGGCGGAGAGCGTCGCCGCGATGCGCACCCCGCAGGTCGCGGTGCCGGGCGTGCCCGGCCTGATGGCCGCCAACTGGGGGCTCGGCTTCGAGCTGTTCACCTGGGGCGCCTACGGCCACGACGGCGGGACCCCGGGCCAGAGCACGTTCTGGCGGGTGGCCGACGACGGCTCGTACGCGATCGCGATGAGCATGAACGGCGGCAACTTCATCGGCGTCATGAACGACCTGCTGCTGCCGCTGCTCAGGGAGGGCGGGCTGGCGGCCCCCGACCTGCCCGCGCCGCCGGAGCAGCCGCGCGCCGTGGACCCCGCGCCGTACGTCGGCCGGTACGAGGGGCCGCAGCTGGCCTACGAGGTCTCCCCGGCGGCCGACGGCGTCGAGGTCACCCTGATCCCCGGCGCGTTCATGGCCAGCATGGGCGAGCAGGGCAGCACCGCCAGGTACGTCCACCTCGCCGAGGACACCTTCATCGCCGAGCAGCCCGAGGAGGGCAGGCACGACACCGTCACGTTCGTCCTGCGGGACGGCGTCGCCACGCACCTGCACAACGGCCGGGCGGTCCCGCGTGTTTGAGCAGGACGCGCGGAAGGTCTTCGCGGCGGCGGGCGTGCGCGGCTTCGTGCACGCCCGCGACCTGGACGGCGAGGCCGAGATCGGCCTCGACCCGGACGCCCCGGTCGTGCTGGCCTCGGTGTTCAAGCTGCCGATCCTGCTGGAGTACGCCAGGCAGGCCGCGGCGGGCGAGGTGGACCGCACCGAACGGCTCACCGTCACCGCGGCGGACAAGGACGGCGGCATCGGCACCTCGGGCTGCGCCGACGACGTGTCGCTGACGCTGCGCGACCTGGCCCACTTCATGATGTCGATGAGCGACAACGCGGCCACCGACGTGCTGCTGCGCCGGGTGGGCCTCGACCGCGTCAACGCCACGCTGGCGGAACTCGGGCTCGGGCGCACCCGGCTGATCGGCGGCTGCGCGACGCTGTTCGAGTCCGTGGTCGAGGAGCTGGGCACCATCGACGTGGCCGGCATCCCCGAGGAGCGGATCAGGGCGCTGGCCGTACGCGATCCGGAACGGACCACCGCGGGCACGCCCCGCGAGATCACCACGTTGCTCGGTCTCGTCTGGCGCGACCAGGCGGGCCCCGCCGAGGCGTGCGCGGAGGTCCGCGACATCATGAGCAGGCAGATCTGGCCGCACCGCCTCTCCTCGGGCTTCCCGGACGAGGTGCGGGTGTCGGCCAAGACCGGCACCCTGTGGGGCGTGCGCAACGAGGCGGGCGTCGTGGAGTACCCCGACGGCGGCCGGTACGCCGTCGCGGTGTTCCTGCACGGCGACAACCTGGCCTTCCGCATTCCGGCCGCGGACGCCGCCATCGGCGAGGCCGCCCGTCTCGCCGTCGAGCACCTGCGCGGCTGATGACGGTCTACGTCGACTATCGTGAGCGGATGAACAGCCGTCCGCGTGCCAGCCTTGAGCGGATCCTGTTCGATCTCGGCAGCACGGTCCTCGACGTGGCAGCCTCGCCCGGTGACCTCGACACCGAGGTCACCGGGGTGCACATCTACGACCCGCTCGACGAGCTCTACGTGCCGCCGGGCGGGCTGCTGCTGGCCGTCGGCGTGCAGGGCGCCACCGCCATCTGCGGCCTGCTCGACGCCGCCCGCGAGGCCAGCGGCATCGTCGTCAAGCTGCCGGTCGACGTCGACGAGCAGGTGCGCAGCAAGGTCCTGGAGACCGGCGTCGCCGTGCTCGGGCTGACCAGGGCCGCGTCCTGGTCGCAGGTCGCCGCGCTGCTGCGGTCCCTGCTGGCCGAGGGCGACCTGGCCATGCCGGAGAAGGGGCCGCAGGGCGATCTGTTCGCGCTGGCCAACGCCGTCTGCGCGCTGCTCGACGCGCCCGTCACCATCGAGGACAGGTCGACCCGCGTCCTGGCCTTCTCCGGCCGGCAGGACGAAGCCGACCCCGGCCGGGTCGAGACCGTGCTCGGCCGTCAGGTGCCCGAGCGTTTCCAGCGCATGCTCGACGAGCGCGGCTTCTTCAAGAAGCTCTACCAGAGCCGCGACCCGATCTACATCGAGCTCGACGGCGACAGCATCAACCGGGCGGCCGTGGCCGTCCGGATCGGGGACGAGATCCTCGGCTCCATCTGGGTCGCCGTGCGCGAGCCGCTCACCCCGCAGCGCGAGCGCGCCCTGGCCGACGCGGCCAAGATCGTCGCGCTGCAGCTGCTGCGCGAGCGCGCCGGCGCCGACACCCAGCGGCGGCTGCGCGCCGACCTGCTGTCCACGGTGCTGGCCGGCGGTTCCGACGCGGCCGACGCCGCGGGCCGGCTCGGCATCGCCACCGAGCGCCTGTGCGTGCTCGCCGCCCAGCTCGCCGACGGCGACGCGGCCGACCCGGCGCGCGCCGAGAGCGACCGGCAACGTTTCTGCGACGCCCTGGCGCTGCACGTCGGCGCCATCCATCCCAAGGCCGCCGCCGCGATGATCGGCTCGGTCGCCTACGCCGTCCTGCCGCTGAGCTCGGGCGGCGACGAGGAGACCCGGGCCGTGCGCGTCGCGGAGTCCTTCCTGTCCAGGGTCGGGCCGCGGCACGCGGCCAACATCGGGGTCGGCCGGCTGGCCGCCAACCTCTCCCAGGTGGCGCGCGCCCGCGCCGACGCCGACCGGGCGCTGCGCGTGCTGCGCGCCCGCGGCCAGGCCGGCCAGGTCGCCGGCTACACGGCCGTGCACTTCGAGTCGCTGCTGCTCCAGGTCTCCGACGTGGTCGCCGCCGAGGAGCAGGTGCCCACCGGCCCGTACGAGCGGCTGCTGGCGCACGACGCCGAGCACGGCAGCGAGCTGGTGGCCACCCTGCGGGCCTACCTCGACGCGTTCGGCGACGTCAACGCCGCCTGCGCGCAGGTCCACGTGCACGCCAACACCTTCCGCTACCGGCTCAAACGGCTCACCGAGATCAGCGGGCTCGACCTGTCCGACCCCGACGCGCGACTCACCGTGATGTTGCAGATGCGGATCTTCGGACGCTAGCACGAGGTCGTCCGCGCTTTTTGTGAAGGGCGACGAAGAAGGTCGGGCCGCGAGGGACGAAGGTGGGTCACCACCCCACGCTCTCCTGGAGTCGCCATGAAGAAGACAGCGGTGCTCACCGCGTTGGCCCTGCTAGCGGCCGCGTGCGGCAGCGGCGGAGGTACGGCGGGCAGCACGGGCAAGCCTGTCACGGGCGGCACGTTCACCGCCGCCATCAGCGCGGACCCCGGGGTGCTCGACCCCGCCACGGGCGTGCTCTCGGTCACCAACGAGGTCCTGTCGGTGGCCTACGACACCCTGGTGTCCGTCTCGGCGGACGGCAAGACCGTCCCCGCCCTGGCCGAGAAGTGGGACGTCAAGCCCGACAGGGTGACCTTCACCCTGCGCAAGAACGTCACCTGCTCCGACGGGTCCAAGCTCACCCCGTCCGACGTCGCCGAGAACATCAACCACATCGCCGACCCCGCCACCAAGTCGCCCATCTACGGGGTGCTCGTACCGGCCGGCATGAAGGCCGAGTCCGACGAGTCCGCCGGCACCGTGACGCTGTCGACGCCCGAGCCGTTCAGCTTCATCCTGGAGAGCTCACGGCTGCTGTTCATCGTCTGCGGCAAGGCCGTCAAGGACCGTTCGCTCATCGCGCGGGCCACCTCGGGGACGGGCCCGTACCAGCTCACCGAGGCCGTCCCCGGCGACCACTACACCTTCAAGGTGCGCCGGGAGTACGCCTGGGGCCCCGAGGGCGGCACCGCCAAGGACCTCCCCGAGACGCTCGTGCTCAAGGTGGTGCCGAACGAGCAGACCGCGGCCAACCTGCTCCTCGCCGGCTCGCTCAACTCGGCCACCTTCTTCGGCCCTGACCGGACCCGCCTGGAGGCCAACCCCGCGCTCGGCAAGATGATCGAGCCGCAGGGCAACGGCCAGTTCTTCTACCACCAGGGCGAGGACAGGCCCGGCCACGATCCCGCCGTGCGCAAGGCGCTGACCCAGGCGCTCGACATGAAGGAACTGGGCGGCATCGCCACGGGCGGCACCGGCAAGCCGGCCACCGCGCTCGTGCCGCCGCCCCGCCCGTGCCAGGGCGACACCGTCACCGGTCACGTCCCCGCCTTCGACACGGCGGCCGCCACCGCGGCGCTGGACGCGGCCGGCTGGAAGGCCGGGGCCGACGGCGTCAGGGAGAAGGACGGCAAGAAGCTCTCCCTGCGCCTCTTGTACGCCACCACCAAGGGCCCCAGCATCGTGGCCGCCGCCGAGTACATGGCGGCGGTGTGGAAGAAGATCGGGGTGGACGTCAAGCTCAACGGCGTCATCGACACCAAGCTGTCGGAGTCGCTCAACGCCACCCAGGACTGGGACGTCGTCTGGCTGCCCATCGGCGTCACGCTGCCCTCGCAGCTGGTCGGCTTCCTGTCCGGCCCCGCCGCCCCCAAGGGCGCCAACTTCGCCCACCTGAAGAACGCCGAGTACGAGCGGCTGGTCGCCGAGGCCGCCAAGCTGACCGGCCCCGAGGGTTGCGCCAAGTGGCTGGCGTCGGAGTCGGCCCTGTTCGACAACGCCGACCTGGTGCCCGTGGTCGAGATGAACACGCTGACCGCCACCAAGGGCGCCACCTTCCGGACGATGGCCGGCCTGTACCTGCCCTCGACGATCCGCCTCACCCAGGGAGGCTGAGTGACCGTACGGCGCCTCGTGCGCTTCGTCGTGTCGCTGGCGGTGCTGCTCGTGGCGTCGTTCGCGATGATCCACCTCATCCCCGGCGACCCGGTGCGGGCCTCGCTCGGCCCGGCCGCGCCGGTCGAGCTGGTCAAGGCCCGCGAGCAGCTGCTCGGGCTGGACAAGTCGCTGCCCGAGCAGTTCGCCGCCTACGTCGGGCACATCCTCACCGGCGACTTCGGCACCTCGTTCCTGACCGGCGAACCGGTCGGCCAGGTCATCGCCACCCGGCTGCCCAACACGCTGGGCCTGGCGCTGCTGGCCACCGTGGTGGCGCTGCTGCTGGCCGTGCCGCTCGGCATGTGGGCGGCCATCCGCACGGAGAACGGCCGGAACCGGGGCACCGAGATCACCTTCAGCTCGGTCACCGGCACCGCCGTCGCCGTCCCGGAGTTCCTGTACTCGATCGCGCTGGTGGCGGTCCTGTCGATCGGGCTCGGCCTGTTCCCGCCGGCCGGGAAGGAGGGGGTGATGTCGTACGTCCTGCCGGTGGCCGCGCTGGCGATCGGCCCGGTCGCGATGATCGCCCGCATCTCCCGGGTGGAGACCCTGCGTGAGCTCGGCACCGACTACGTGCGGCTGGCCCGGTCGAAACGGCTGCCCGCGGCCCGCCTGCACCTGCGGCACGTGCTGCCCAACACGCTGACCGCGACGCTGACCGTGGGCGGCCTGCTGCTCACCTCGCTGATCGCCGGCAGCGTGCTGGTGGAGTACGTCTTCGCCTGGCCGGGGCTCGGCCTGAAGATCGTCGAGTCGATCACGCAGAAGGACTATCCCGTCGCCCAGGCCGTCATCCTCGTCTACGGCGCGATCGTGCTCGTCGTGAACCTCGCCGTCGATCTGATCCTGGGCGCGCTCGACCCCACCTCCAAGATCAAGGAAAACTGATGCGTTTGCGCACCCCGGCCGCCGTCGCCGGAGCCGTGCTGGTCACGCTCATGGTGGTCCTGGCCGTCGTCGGCCCGCCGATCTGGGGCGCGGCGGCGGAGAAGATCGACGCGGGCGCCATCCTGCAGGGCTCCTCGGCCGCCCATCCGCTCGGCACCGACAACCTGGGCCGCGACCTGCTGGCCAGGGTCCTGGTCGCGGGCCGGTTCTCCCTCCTGCTCGCGCTGGCGGCCACGCTGTTCGGCGCGGCCGTCGGCACCGTGCTCGGCGCGCTGCCCTCGGTGCTGCCGCCGCGCGGCGCCCGCTTCGTCACCGGCGCCGTCAACGCGCTCGTCGCCTTCCCCGGCCTGCTGCTGGCCATGTTCACCGCGGTGATCGCCGGGCTCGGGGCCAAGGGCGCGGTGCTCGGCATCGGCGTGGCCATCGCCCCCAGCTTCGCCCGGCTCACCCAGACGCTGGCCGCGACCGTCGCGGGCGCCGACTACGTCGCGGCCGCCCGGATGCTCGGCGTGCCGCGCATGCGCGTGCTGACCAGGCACGTGCTGCCCAACATCGCCGAGCCGCTCATCCTCAACCTCACCCAGGCGCTCGGCGGGGCGCTGCTGGGCCTGGCCGGGATGTCGTTCCTGGGCCTCGGCGTGCAGCCGCCCGCCTTCGACTGGGGGCGGCTGCTGTTCGACGGGTTCGGCCGCATCTACGTCACGCCCGAGGTGGCGCTGGGGCCCGCCCTGGCGGTCGCGCTGGCCGGCATCGGCTTCAACCTGCTGGGGGACGCGCTGGCCAAGGCCGCCTCCCGCACCGCCGTGCACACGCGCGAGGCCAGGCCCGCCGCGCCGCCCGCGCCCGGCGAGCCGGACCCCGAGGCGGTGCTGGAGGTCAGGGACCTGACGGTGACCTTCCCCGGCGGCGTCACGCCGGTGCGCGGGGTGTCGCTGACCGTCGCCCCCGGGCAGATCGCCGGGCTGGTGGGGGAGTCGGGCAGCGGCAAGAGCCTCACCGCCGCCGCGATCGGCGGGCTGGTGCCGTACCCGGGCGTGGTGACGGCGGGCAGGCTGGCGCTGGCCGGCCGGGAGATCTCCGAGATGTCGCCCAAGGAGCTCGGAACCGCGCTCGCCATGGTCTTCCAGGACCCGATGGCCTCGCTCAATCCCGCGCTGAAGGTCGGCGGCCAGCTGGCCGAGGTGGCGATCGTGCACCAGGGCGCCGCCAAGGCGGAGGCCCACCGGCGCGCCGTCGACCGGCTCGGCCACGTGCACCTGCCCGCGCCCGAACGGGTGGCGCGCAGGCACCCGCACGAGCTGTCCGGCGGCATGCGGCAGCGCGCCGTCATCGCCATGGGCCTCATGGGCACTCCCCGGCTGCTCATCGCCGACGAGCCCACCACCGCGCTCGACGTGACGGTGCAGCGGCAGATTCTCAAACTGCTGCGCGAGGTCACCGACGAGACCGGCGCGGCGGCGCTGTTCATCTCCCACGACATCGCCGTCGTCGGCGAGCTGTGCGACGTGGTCGTCGTCATGTACGCCGGCCGCGTCGTCGAGCAACTGCCGGTCGAACTGCTGGCCACCGGCGCCGCGCACCCCTACACGCGGGCGCTCATCGACTCGCTGCCCGACATGGACACCGACAGGTCGCTGCCGCTGGCCAGCATCCCCGGCCGTCAGCCCGCGCCCTCCGACGTGGGCGACGGCTGCGCCTTCGCCGCCCGCTGCGAGCTGGCCACGGCCCGCTGCGCCGGCGAACGTCCCCCTTTGACGTCGTACGGCAAGGCGCACCAGGTCGCCTGCTGGGAGGTCTGATGATCATCGAGAACCTGACGGTGCGGTTCGGCTCGTTCACCGCCGTCGACGACATCACCCTGGAGGTGCCGAGCGGGTCCATCGTCGGGCTGGTCGGCGAGTCGGGGTCGGGCAAGTCGTCGGTGGCCAGGGCGGTGAGCGGCCTGGTGCCGCACACCGGCACCATCACCGGCGCCAGCCGCGTCCAGATGGTCTTCCAGGACCCCTACGCCTCGCTCGACCCCCGGATGAAGGTGGGGGCGTCGATCGCCGAGGGCTGCGGCAAGGGCTCGGTCGAGCGGCTGCTGTCGCTCGTCTCCCTGCCGCCCGAGGTGGCCACCCGCTATCCGCGCGAGCTGTCAGGCGGCATGCGGCAGCGCGTGGCCATCGCCAGGGCGCTGGGGGCCGAGCCCGACCTGCTGGTCGCCGACGAGATCACCAGCGCCCTGGACGTGTCCGTCCAGGGCTCGGTGCTGAACCTCGTGCGCAGGCTCCGCGACGAGCTGGGCCTGTCGATGTTGTTCATCTCGCACAACCTGGCCGTGGTCCGCTACGTCTCCGACGTGGTCGCGGTGCTGCACCAGGGGCGCATCGTGGAGCTGGGGCCGACCGAGGAAGTGGTCGGCGCCCCCTCCCACGACTACACCCGGTCGCTGCTGGAGGCCGTGCCCAGGCTGGGCCGCTCCACCACGTAGAACGTCTTGTCGTGGAAGGCGGTCACCACGCCGCCTTCCACGAGCAGGCCGCCCAGGACCTCCCGGACGGCCAGCCGCCACGCCTTGGCGGCGCCGGGGTCGGTGACGCGCAGCGCCTCGATGTCCTCCGGCAGCGCCACGAGCAGGGTGGCGGCGTCGCTGTCGCGCGTCACCGGCCGCCCGTCCTCGTCGGCCAGCACGATCGCGGCGTCCGCCGGGAGGGGCCGCCGGCCGGGCTCGCCCCGTACGAGGGCCGCCACGTGCGGCGCCGACAACGCCCAGGAGGCCAGCACGCGGTCGGAGTCGCTGCCCTGGTTGATGGCGTCGGTCATGACGCCGTAGAAGCTCGGCAGGTACTCCTCGGGACGGGCGCCCAGCTTGGCCAGGTTGAAGTGGGCGTTCCTGCGCACCAGCGGGTCGTAGGTCCAGGTGATGCGCTCGATGCCGCGCTCCAGGGCCCAGCGGCGCTGGTGCAGCTTCAGCTCGAAGCCGATGCCGTGGCCGCCGGCCGCGCCGGTGATGTGGGAGTGCAACGTGTTGGCCGCCCCGAAGAAGCCGACGGAGGCGCCCACCAGGCGGCCCGCGTCGTCGTACGCGCCGGCCACGTAGTTGCCCGCGTGCGACATCGCCCGCATCAGCTCGACCGTGATCGGCCGACTGTCCGGGTCGAAGTGCCAGATCCCGTCGAACAGCTCACTGACCTGCTCGAACTCCGCGATCCCATGGAGTTCCCTGATCGCGATCAACGTGCCGGCCCTCCGAATGCTCAAGTGTCACGGTGACGCTACGGCACTGTGCGGCGGGACCGAATCGTGCGGGACACCAAAGAGCACCCGGGGCTTCGTGGGATCAGACAGCGGCCGGACGCCTTCAGTGAGCGGTCCAGCCTCCGTCGACCGGGAGCACGGCGCCGGTGAGGTAGGAGGCCGCCGGACCGGCCAGCAGGACCGCCGCGCCGACGAGCTCGCCCGGGTCGGCCCAGCGCCTCATCGGGACCTGGTGGTCGAGGAACTCCCGCACGTGCGGGTCGTCCTCGACGCCTTCGTTCAGCGGGGTGCGGAAGGGGCCGGGGGCCAGGGCGTTGACGCAGATGCCGGTGCCCGCGAGCTCGACGGCGAGGCTGCGGGTGAGCTGGACGACCGCGCCCTTGCTGGCCGCGTAGCCCGCCCGGCCCGCGGCGCCGACGAGCCCGAGCGCGCTGGCCAGGGTGACGATGCGGCCGTACCCGGCCTCGCGCATCACCGGCACGGCGGCCTGGCAGGCGAGGAAGGTGCCGACGACGTTGACGTCGAGGCAGCGGCGCAGCGTGGCGGCGTCGAGGGCCGCCAGTTCGCCGCGGGCCTGGATCCCGGCGCTGGTCACCAGTACGTCGAGGCGGCCGTGCGCGGCGACGACGTCCCGCACGAGAGCGTGGACCGCCTCTTCGTCGGTGACGTCGCAGGCCATGCCCGAGGCGGCGACGCCGGTCGCGGCGGTGATCTCGGCCGCCGCCTCCCGGCACGCCGACAACCGCCGGCCGGCCGGCACCACCGTGCAGCCGGCGGCCGCCAGACCGTGCGCGATGGCCCGGCCGAGCCCCGCCGAGCCGCCCGTGACGATCGCCACCTGCCCGGCCAGGGGCGCCTCCGGCCCGGCGGACCCCGCGTTCACGGGCCGGCCGATCGTGTCTTCCTGGGACGTCATGGAGCTCCCCTTCGCCAGTGTTCCGTTCACGGAACAGTAACGTGTCCGCAGCCGTCCAGGATGGCGCGGACCAGTGCCTGGACGGCGCCCCTGTCGACGTCCGGCGCGGTGACCAGCGTGAACAGGGCGCCCTCGTAGAGCGCGATGAGCGTGGGGATCCGCGCGGGGGAGTGGGCGGTCACGCCAGCCTGGCCACGGCCGCGACCACGGCCGCGCTCCCGTCCTCGGCCCCGATCCGCTCCGACAGCTCAGCGGCCCGCCGCCGGTACGCGGGCTCGTCCACGGCGGCACGCAGGGCGTCGGCGAGCCGTTCCGGGGTCAGCCGGCGGAACGGGACGGCGGCCGGGCCCGCCCCGAGCGCGGCGAGCCGGGACGCCCACAACGGCTGGTCGTTCAGCGCGGGCAGGCCGACGGCGGGCACGCCCGCGCGCAGCCCGGCCCCCGTCGTCCCGCTGCCGCAGTGGTGGGCGACGGCGGCCATGCGCGGGAACAGCCAGTCGTGCGGCACGTCCCCGACGCCGAGCGCGTCGTCGTCCAGCGCCCCGGGCACGCCCGTCTGCAGCACGCCGCGCAGCCCGGCCCGCCGCAGGGCGCGAAGGGCCAGGTCGGTGTAGTGGTCGGCGCGCGGGCCCGCCTGGCTGCCGAGGCCGACGAACACCGGAGCAGGGCCCGCGGCCAGGAAGTCGCTCAGCAGGGGGTCGGGCCGCCATCCGGCCGGACGCGTCGGCCACCAGTAGCCCGTCACCTCCAGGCCGTCCCGCCAGTCGGCGGGCCGGGGCAGCACCGCCGGGCTGAACCCGTGCAGGGCCGGCCAGCGCGCGGCCTCCCGCCGCCGGTACGCCTCCCGCGAGGTGATCGGCGGCAGCCCGAGCCGGGCCCGTAACTCCTTGGCCGACCCGGCGTTCGCGGGCGAGGGCACGGCGAAGGCCAGCCGGGCCGCCGTCCGGTTGCCCCACCGGCCGAGCGAGCGGCGCAGGACGCTCATGACCGGCGGGAAGTCCCCCGTCGGCGCCACCGGCTGCAGGTGCACGCCCATGCTCGGCACGCCCATCGCCTCGGCCACGTGCTGCCCGGCGGAGGCGGCCACGTTCAGCAGCAGGACGTCGGCGCCCGCCGCCGCGGCCCGCACGATGCCGTCGCAGACCTGGCCGGCGTACTCGGCGAACATGGCGAGCTTCGCGGGCAGCGGGACCCGCGCGCCGCCCTTGCCCGCGGGCAGCAGGGGCAGCGGGTCGCCCGGGATGTCGCGATGTTCCAGTCCGGCGCCGGTCACCAGGGCGGCGTGCGGCCGGTGGCAGGCGATCGCCACCTCGTGCCCGGCGTCCCGCAGTCGCACGCCCAGCCCCGTGTACGGGGCCACGTCGCCCCGCGTGCCCACGCCGACGATCAGTACGCGCATGACGCCCTCCTCGCCCGCCGTTTATCATGCACTCGCATGGTAAACGGCGGGCCCGCGCTTCACAATGCGACCGCATGACAAAAAACCTGGGAACCGATGCCGAAGATCGTCGACCACGAGACCCGCCGGCGGCACATCGCCGACGCCGTGCACCGCGTCATCGACGCCAAGGGCATGCACAGCGTCAGCCTGCGCGAGGTCGCGGCCGAGGCGGGCATGTCCATGGGCGCGGTGCAGCACTACTTCGCCACCAAGGACGAGATGCTCACGCTGGCCCTTCAGCATCTCAACACCCGGATCGCCACCCGCGTCGCCGCCGCCCCGCACGACGGCACCCCCTTCGGCCTGCTGCGCGTGGCGCTCCTGGAACTGCTGCCCCTGGACGAGGAGCGCCGGTTCGAGGCGCGCGTCGGGCTGGCCTTCCTCGCCCGTTCCGTGGTGAGCGAGCCGCTGGCCGCGTTGCTGCGCGCGGGCCTGCCGGTCGTCCTCGACTTCTACGCCGGTCAGCTCAGGGCGGCCCAGGCGGCCGGGCAGGTGGCCGCCGACGTCGACGCGGCCAGGGAGGCCGACATGTTGTTCGCCCTCGCCCAGGGCCTGGTGAACCCCGTCCTCATCGGCCACTACACCGCCGAGGACGCCGAGGCGATCGTCGACCGGCAGCTCGGACGGCTGTTCGGGCGGCGTTAGCCGGACCGGCCGCAAAACGTCCGGAAATCGACGGACGGAATGTCTCCATCGCCCGGTTCCCCCGGTGTGGCGATAACGCCAATTCGGACTATGTCCTCAGTTCGCGGCTCAACCGCCGGCGCCCATCAGCGGGCGCCGGCCCACCGCTGATCTCCCGCGCCGTCCTGCGGCGTCATACCGCCGCCATGGCCCGGCAAAGATCTTCATCGCTACCTGAACGGCGAACCGGGACAAATAGCCGGGCTTTGCGACACCCGAAAATTCGCAATCTTTGTGGGACGCCATCCCGTCCGCACGGCCGTACCCGTGAACGCTCCAAGTAAGTTGGTCGCTGCCCGCGAATCGGGGCGATTATCGGAATGGAGGCCAAAGATGAGCGAATTTTCGCGATAAGTAAGACAGCCATATCCACCCCCTGTTCGTGGATATCACGCTCTGAAATGATCGCCGTTGTTTTTCCGCAGTGGAGCAGATATGGTCACACCCCTTCGGGAAGAGGAACCCTTCCCGCACTCCCCGTCAACGGGCATGCTGCTGCCGCAGCGAGGCGCTGCACGCCACGCCCCAGGCCGGCGGCGTCCGGTGACATGCTGGACCATCTGCTCCCTGGCCGACGCGAGCGTCGACGCCGCCGCGCTGGCCGCGCCCGTGCTCGACGCCGGGTACGGCGCGCTGCTCGCCGGCCTGGCGGCGGGGCTGCTTGTCCTGCTGAACCTGGCGGGCGGCACGTACCGGATCCGGCTGTCGCCGTCCGTCATGGACGGATGGATGTGGCGCGGCGGATGCGCCGCCGCCATCGCCGGCGCGCTGACCGTCGCCGCCCTCGACCACCGCACGACGCTGGCCGCCTGGACGGGCGAGTCGGCCCGGATCGTCGCCGTCTACCTCGGGCTGACCCTGGTGGGGCGCGGGCTGGTCTGCGCGGTGCTGCGCCAGGCCCGCCGCCGCGGCGCACGCGTGCCCACGCTGGTCGTCGGATCCGGCGCGCATGCCAGGAACCTCGCGCTGACGCTGCTCCGGCACACCGAGTACGGCCTGCTGCCCGTCGGCGGCGCCTGCGACGTGCTGGGCCAGGCCCCGTACGCGCCGATCGTGGACGATCCGGAGACCCTGCTCACCATGGCCCGCCGGCACCTCGCCCGCGTGGTGGTCCTGGCCCCGCCGCCGGGCGGCGAGGAGCAGACCCACCGGCTCGCGCAACAGGCCCGGCAGGCGGGGTACCCGGTGTACCTGGCGCCGCAACCCGGCGGCGTGCTGGTCGACTTCGTCCCCGCCGGCGAGCACGTCCGGGGGTTCCCGATGCTGCGCATGCGGCCGCTGCCGCAGCGGCGCGCGTCCTGGCCGCTCAAGCGCGCCCTGGACGTCGTGCTGGCGGCGGCCGGGCTGATCGTCAGCGCTCCGGTGCTGGCCGCCTGCATGCTGCTGCTGCGCGGGCAGGGAGGGCCCGGGGTGCTGTTCCGCCAGGTCCGGGTGGGGATGGCCGGGACGCCCATCGAGATCATCAAGCTCCGCACGTTCGCCCCGCTGCGCGCCGGCGAGTCCGACACCCGCTGGAGCATCGACGACGACCCCCGCCTGACCCGCGCGGCCCGGCTGCTGCGCTCCTGCTCGGTGGACGAGCTGCCGCAGCTGTGGAACGTGCTGCGCGGCGACATGAGCCTGGTCGGCCCCCGTCCCGAGCGGCCGCACTTCGTGGAGCTGTTCTCCCGCGGCGACCACCACTACGGGCGCCGCCACCGGTTGCCCGTCGGCCTCACCGGCTGGGCCCAGACCCACGGCCTGCGCGGCGACACCTCGATCGAGGACCGGGCGCGGCTGGACAACCACTACATCGACACCTGGTCCCTGCGCCGCGACATCAAGATCATGATTCGGACGGTCGGTTGCCTGCTGTGGCCGGGACGATCGTGATCAGGGCGTTCCCGCCGTCCCTGTGCCGCCTGGCGGCCCGTCCCAGCGTGTGGGCCGCGCTGACCGTGATCGCGGTGTGCGTGCCCGCCGGACCGCACGCCGCCGACGTCGTCCAGCCGCAGGTCGCCGACCTGATGTCGCTGGGGTTGCTGGCGTCCGTCGCGGTGGGCCTGGCGCGCGGCGGCGCGCGTCCTGGCCGGTGGGCCTTGCTCGCCGCGCCCGCGGTGCTCGCGGCGACGGCGGCCGCCCTGGCGGCGCCCGACCTCCTGACGGCGCTGCCCGGCCTGGCCCGGTACCTCCAGGTGTTCGTCCTGGTCCCCGTGGCCGTGACGGTGGCGGTGCGGCAGCGGTCCGACCTGCTGCTGGTGGGCGGAGCCGTCGCGGCCGTGTCGATCGTCCAGGCCGGGCTCGGCTGCTGGCAGGCGCTCACGGGCAGCGGCGCCTCCTACGCGGGCCTGCCGATCCGCGCGGTCGGCACGTTCGGCGCCGGCGAGGTCATGGCGCTGGCCGGCGTGGTCAGCTTCGGGCTGATCATCGCCGTGGCGGCCGCGCTCACCGGCGGCCCGGCCCGGCGCGCCGCCGCCCTGGTCGCGGCGGCGGCGCTGTGCCCGCCGCTGGTCATGTCGCTCAGCCGCGGCACCTGGCTCGCGGTGGCCTGCGCCGTCGCGGCGATGCTCGTGCTGCGCGGCGCGCGGCTCGCCGCGCGGGCCGCCGTCGCCGCCGGGGCCGCCGCCGTGCTGCTGACGTTCCTGGTCGGGCCCGCCGGCGGCGTCATCGCCGAGCGCGTCGCCTCCATCACCTCCTCGGTGGACCAGCCCGACCGGTCGGTGGCGGACCGGTACCAGCTCTGGCAGGCGGCGGCCGGCATGTGGCGGGACCACCCGGTGACCGGCGTCGGCCCCAAGGGGTTCGCCGCCTGGCGGGACACCTACGCGCCGCTGGCCCTGTCCTCCGGCAGCGACGTCGAGGACCCGGCCGGCGGGTACCGCCGCGAGCCGCTGCTGTCCCCGCACAACATGTACCTGCTGGTGCTCAGCGAGCAGGGACTGCTCGGCCTGGCGGCGTTCGCGCTGCTCATGGGCGGGGCCCTGGTGCGCACCCTGACCCGGCCCGGCCGCCGCGGCCCGGCGGGGCTGGCCGCCGCGGGCTTCGTGACGTGGCTGGCGGTGGACTTCGCCTACGCCGACATCGGCGGCGCGACGAGCCTGGTCATGTCGGTCATGCTGGGCCTGGCGACGGGATGGACCGGCACCGCCGCGCTCCCGTCGCGGCGGCCCGCGTGCTGAGCCGGGGCGCGGCCGACCTGCGCGCCGCGGCCCTCACCACGATGCTCGTCGGCGCCGGCTCGGCGCTCGGCTACGTACGCGACCTGCTGATGGCCGCGCTGTTCGGCGCCAACGCCGACACCGACGCGTTCCTGGTCGCCTGGACCGTGCCCGAGACCGCGGCGCCGCTGCTCATCGAAGGGGCGATGGCCCTGTGGCTGGTCCCGCTGTTCAGCACGGCCGCCGGGGCGCGGCAGCGGGCGGCGCTGGTGGAGCGGACGTTGCCCGCCCTGGCCGCCGCCCTGGCCGCCGTCGCCGTCTGCGCCGCGGCCGGGGCGCCCTGGCTGGTGGCGGCGCTGGCCCCCGGCCTGCCCCAGGGCGCGCTGGCCGTCCAGTGCTGGCGGATCTGCTGCGGCTGCATCCTGCCGTTCGCGCTGGCGGGGTACGCCAGCGCGGCCCTGCGGGCCCACCACGTCTTCGGCCCGCCCGCGGCCACCGGCCTCGCCTACAACCTGGCGCTCGTCGGCTGCCTGGCGATCTGGCACGACTCGCTCGGCGTGCGGGCCGCCGCGTGGGGTGTGACCGCGGGCGCCGTCCTCATGGTGGCCACGCAGGCGCCGGCGTACCTGCGGCGGGTCGGCATGCCCCGGCGGCTGCCGCGGCGCCTGGTGCTGCCGGTCGCCGCGCTGCTGCCCATCATCGCCTTCACGCTGCTGCGGCAGGGCCAGGTGCTGGTCGAGCGGGTGCTCGCCGCCGACCTGCCCGCGGGCGCGATCTCCCATCTCAACTACGCCCAGAAGATCGCCCAGGTGCCGATGGTGGTCTCGCTGATGCTGGCCACCGTCACCTATCCGCACCTGGCCCGCAGCATCGCCGCGGGCGACACCCGCCGGGCCTGGCGGCTGCTGGTCCGCGACCTGGCGACGGCGGCGGCCGTCACGGTCACCGCCGCCGCGCTGCTGGTCGCCTTCGCGCCCGCGATCGTGGACGTGCTGCTGCGCCGCGGCGCCTTCGACGCCGCCGCCGCCACCGCCACCGAGCACGTCCTGCGGCTCTACACGATCGGCCTGCTGGGCCACACCGTCGTGGGCGTGGTCTGCCGGGCCTACTTCTGCGCCGGAGGGTGGCGCGGCCTGTGGTACCCGGCCCTGGCGATGGCCGCCGGGCTGGCCCTGACCGCGGCGCTGGCCGCGGCGCTCGTCCCCGGCATGGCGCAGGGCGGCATCGCGCTGGCCAACGCCGCCGGGATCACCGTGACCGCCGCCCTCATGCTGGCCGGTCTCCAACGCCTCGGCCTGTCGCCGCTGCGGGGGGCCGTCACGACCGTCAGGGAAGGAGAGCGCGTATGAGCACGCGCACCGGCGCGCTGCCGCTCATCTGGATGTACCACTCCGTCGCCGACCGCGGCGAGGACCCCTTCGACGACCCCTTCGACATCGTCGTCACCCCCGAGCGCTTCGCCACCCACATACGCTGGCTCGCCCGGCGCGGGCTGCGCGGCGTGTCGGTGCGCGAACTGCTGAACCATCCCGGCGACCGGCGCGGCCTCGTCGGGCTCACCTTCGACGACGGCTACGCCGACTTCGCCACCGACGTCGTCCCCGTGCTGGCCGGCTACGGGTTCACCGCGACCGTGTACGTCGTCGCCGGCCGGATCGGCGGCCACAACGCCTGGGACCGCGGCGTCAGCCCCCGCCCCCTGATGGACGCCGGCATGCTGCGCCGGGTGGCCGCCGCCGGCATGGAGGTCGGCTCCCACACCCGCAGCCACCCCCACCTGCCGGCCGCCGGCCCCGGCGAGCTGGCCGACGAGCTCACCACGAGCAAACTCATGCTCCAGGACGTGCTCGGCGCCCCCGTCACCGGCTTCGCCTACCCCTACGGCGAGCTGACCGCCCGCGAGGTCGCCGCCGTCCGGCAGGCCGGCTACGAGCACGCCTGCGCCGTCCGCCCCGGCCGGCTCGCCGGGACGCACGCCCTGCCCCGCCGCTACGTCGGCGACCGCGACACCGCCGCCCGGCTGCTCGCCAAGACCGCCTGCCACCGGCTGCGCTGGGGGCGGCCCCGATGAAGGTCCTGCACGTCATCACGGGGCTCGCCGCCGGCGGGGCCGAGCAGCAGCTGCGTACGCTGCTGCCGCACATGGACTGCGCCAGCGAGGTCGCCGTGCTGACCCGGCCCGGCGCCCTGGCCGACGCCATCCGCGCCGCCGGGACCCCCGTGCGCGCGGTCGGCATGGGCGGCAACCGCGACCTGCGGGCGCTGCCCCGGCTCACCGCCCTCATGCGCGCCGGCCGCTACCAGGTCGTGCACGCGCACCTGTACCGCGCCTGCGTCTACGCGCCGCTCGCCGCCCGGCTGGCCGCCGTGCCGGTCGTCGTCAGCACCGAGCACTCGGCGGGGGCCCGGCACATCGAGGGACGGCCGGTCACGGCGCCCGTCCGCACGCTGTACCGGACCAGCGCCCGGCTGACGCAGGCCGTCGTCGCCGTCTCGCCCACCGTGGCCGACCGGCTGCACGGCTGGGGCCTGCCGCCCTCGCGGGTCGTCACCATCCCCAACGGCGTGGACCTGGCCGCCTTCCGCCACGATCCGCGGGCCGGGAGCCAGGCCCGGCGGAGCCTGGGCATCCCGCCGGAGTCGTTCGTCGTCGGCGGGGTCGGCCGCCTGGTGGCGGGCAAGAACTTCCACCTGCTCGTCGAGGCGCTGCCGCGGCTGGACGGCGCGGTGCTGCTGCTCGTCGGCGCCGGCCCGGAACAACCCCGGCTGCGCTCGCTGGCCGAGCGGCTCGGCGTCGGGCGGCGCGTCGTCCTCGCCGGGGAGAGCGTGCAGGTGCCCGCCCTGCTGTCGGCCATGGACGTGCTGGCCGCCCCCTCGCAGGAGGAGACGTTCGGCCTGGCCGTCGTCGAGGCGCTCGCCGCCGGGCTGCCCGTCCTGTACGGCGCCTGCCCGGCGATCGACGACCTGCCCCCCGGGACGGTCCCCGGCGCCCGCCGGGTGCCGCCCCACCGGCTGGCCGCCGAGCTGGCCGCGTTCCTCGCCGGGCCTCGCACCCGCCTGCCGCCGTCCCCGGCCCTCGACCGCTACGACGTGCGCCGGCAAGCCCGGCGCCTGCACGACCTCTACGACCGCCTGCTCGCCAGGCGCCATCAGGAAAGGCTGTCATGACTCACCCGGTCCAGCGCGCCGCCGGCGCGCTCCGCACCTGGTCCCTGCTCGCGCTCCCGCTGATCGGCATGGGGGCGGGGCTGGCGTACTCGCTGACCCAGGAGCCCGTCTACACCGCCGACGCCTACGCGGTCGTCAGCTCGGTACGGCAGGGCGTGCCCAGCCAGGAAGCCGACTTCGCGCAGGCCTACGCCAGGGTGACCGTCCACCCCGGCCTGCTCGCCGGAACCGGCGACGCCTACCTGGCCGACGGCGAGCTGCTGCGGACCACCCTGCAGGCGTCGGCCTCGCCCGACGCGCCGCTGATCCGGCTGGCCGCCCTCGCCGCCACCCCGGACGAGGCCGCCCGGCGGGCCAACAGCGCCACGGCCGCGCTCACCGCCTACGCCAACCGGCACAGCGCCGACACCGGCGTCCGGCTGTCCAGCTTCGCCCCCGCCGTGCCGCCCGCCACGCCCAGCTCGCCCCGGCCCCTGCTCGCCACCGCCGTCAGCACGGCCGGCGGTCTGCTGCTGGCCGCCCTGGTCTGGCTGGCGGCCCCCGCCGGGCGACGGCAGGACGACCGGCAGGTCCCGCCCGCGCGCCGGCCGGCCGAGACGACGTCGGCATGACCACCGCGACCCGCCAGGCCCCGGACCTGGCCACCGAGGTCGTGACCGGCACCGGACACCTGCGCGCCCTGGCGGGGGAGTGGGCCGGCCTGCACGACCGCTCCCCGGCGGCGACGCCGTTCCAGTCGCACGCCTGGCTGTCGTCCTGGTGGGAGAGCTACGGCGACGACCTGGCCCTGAACGTGGTCCTGCTGCGCCGGCGGGGACGGCTGGTGGCCGCGGCCCCCGTCATGACCGTCCGCCGCGCGGGGCTGCGCGTCCTGCGGCCGCTCGGCGACGACCAGTCCGACTACACGGACGTGCTGATCGAGGACGGCGACCCCGACCTGCCGGCGGCGCTCGGCCGGGCCCTGTCCGAACTGCCCGGATGGGACGTGCTGGACCTGCCGGAGGTACGCCCGGGGGCCGACGCCGAGCGGCTCGCGGCGGCCTGGCCGGGCCGCTCCTGGCGGTTTCCCGCCTCGACCTGCGTCGAACTGCCCGGCGTCCCCCTCCACGAGCTGCTCGCCGGCCTGCCCGGCCGGAACGGCACCAAGCTGCGCCGCGAGCTGCGCCGCGTGGACGACGCCCCGATCCAGGTCCGGGACGTGCCGGCCGGCGAGGCCGAGCACGCCGTCGCGCGCCTGCTCGACCTGCACGCCCTCCAGTGGCAGGGCCGCGGCGTCAACGTCGAGCACACCAGGCCGCGCTTCCACGCCCACCTGGCCCGCGCCGCCCGGCGGCTGCTGGCCGACCGGCAGGCGAAGCTGACCGAATACCACCTGGACGGCCGGGTCGTCGCGGTGGACCTGCTGATCGTGGGCAAGGACTTCGTCGGCGGCTACCTCTACGGCACCCATCCCGACCTGCGCGGCCAGATGGACGTCGTGACCATGCTGCTGCGCACCGACCTCGGGCTCGCGCACCGGCTGGGCCGGCCGACGATGTCGCTGCTGCGCGGAGCCGAGTCCCACAAGACCAAGTGGGGCGGCCGGCAGGTGGTCAGCAACCGGCTCCTGCTGGCCAGGACGCCGGCCGCGACGCTCTACGCCCTCGCCGCCCGCGGCCGGGTGGGCGGCCGGGCGCTCCGCGGCCGCTGGCCGGCGCTCGACCGGGCCCTGCGCAGGCCGCGATGACGACCTTCATCCCGCACGCCCCGCGCGTGCTGCACGTCACCCAGCCCACCGAGGGCGGCGTCGCGGCCTACGTCGAGAGCGCCTGCGCAGACCAGCGCCGGCGGGGCTGGACGGTCGCCGTCGCCGCGCCGCCGCGCGGACCGCTCGGCGAACGGCTGGCCGCCCTCGGGCTGCCGCATCTGCCCTGGCCCGCCGTACGGGCGCCGCATCCGGCCGATCTGGCCGCCGCCGCGGTCCTGGGCCGGATCGTGCGCCGGTTCCGTCCCGACGTGGTGCATCTGCACTCCTCCAAGGCCGGGCTGGTCGGCCGGATGGTGTTGCGTGGCCGCGTGCCGACGCTGTTCCAGCCGCACGGCTGGTCCTGGCTGGCCGGCCGGGGCACGCTGGCCGCCGCGGCCGCCTCCTGGGAACGCGCCGCCACCCGGTGGACGGATCTGGTGCTCTGCGTCGGCGAGGGCGAGCACCGGCAGGCCGGGGACGCGGGCGTGCGCGGCCCGCTGGCCGTCGTCCGCAACGGCGTGGACCTGGCCCGCTTCCGTCCCGCCACGCCGGACGAGCGCGCCGCCGCCCGCCGGGGGCTCGGACTGTCCCCGCACGGGTCGTTGGTCGTCTGCGTCGGCCGGATCACCCGGCAGAAGGGCCAGGACCTGCTGGTGGAGTCCTGGCGGCAGGTCGCGGCCCGGGTGCCGGACGCCTGCCTGGCACTCGTCGGCGACGGGGACGACTTCGCCCGCCTGCGCCGGGACGCGCCGCCCGGCGTCCTCATGCCGGGGGCCAGCGCCGATCCGCGGCCCTGGTACGCCGCCGCCGACCTGGTCGTGCTGCCCTCCCGCTGGGAAGGGCTGCCGCTGACCGTGCTGGAGGCCATGGCCTGCGGGCGGTCCGTGGTGGCGGCCGCCGTCCCCGGCCTCACGGAGGTGGTCACCCCGGCCACCGGAGCGCTCGTCGAGCCGCAGGACCCGCGGGCGCTGGCCGCGGCGATCGTGGCCCGGCTGACCGACCCGGCCGTGCGGCGCGCGGAGGAACGGGCGGCGCCGCCGCGGGCTGCGGAGTTCGACCTCGGCGTCACCCTCGACCGGCTGGCGGCCCACACGCTGCGCCTGGCCCGGCCGGGTCAGGCCGCGGGCGGTGCCGCCGTGGGCGCGTCGGTGACGGCCGGGCGCGGCTGAGGCGCCGGCGACCCGCTCCCGCCCGGCGCAGACCCACTCGGTGCGGACCCACTTGGCGCGGACCCACTTGGCGCGGACCCGCTCTGCGCGGGGGAGGGGGCTGGGGACGTCGGGGCGGGCGGGGTGGTCGGCGGCGCCGACGGGCCGCGCCGGAAGCCGGGGTCGCGCATGAGCTGCCGGAACACCCGCGACGACCGCGGGTTGGCCGGGCACTGCCAGACGCCGTGCGGGCAGTAGTCCACGATCGAGTGGTAGGCCACGTCGTGCCGGGCGATCCAGTCGAGCATGTCGCGCACGAACTCCGGCCGGTCCCCGTACCGGAACAGCCCCCACTCGGGGAAGGAGATCGGCTTGCGGTGCGCGGCGGCGAAGTCGGCCTGCGCCGCCAGCCCGTACGGCTGGTCGACGTAGTCGGCGAACCGGTCGCCGGGGCCCTGGTCGTAGCTGTCCATGCCGATGATGTCGACCACGTCGTCGCCGGGGTAGCAGTCGGTCCAGCCGATGGCGTCCGGGCCCCGGTTGGGGCTGAAGTCGAAGCGGAAACGCTGTCCGGGCACCGCCCGCATCACGGCGACGATCCGCCGCCAGTACGCCTGCCACGCCTGCGGATCGGCCGAGCAGCGGCTGGAGTAGGTCAGGCCGTTCATCTCCCAGCCCGGGACGATCACCGTGTCCGGCGCGCGTCCGGCCACCAGCGTCCGGGCCAGCCGGTCGAAGTACGGGTCGAACGCGCCGTCCGCGCCGGCGTTCAGCAGCACCGCCACCGCCTCGTCCGGCAGGCCGCCCTCGTTCGGCATGACCATCGGCACGTTGAGCACGAGCATGCGTCCCGGCTTGGCCGCCCGCCACCGCATCCACGGCTGCAGGACGAAGTCCGGCCCGCCCAGCGCGTTCCACGCCTCGCCCGGCACGTACGTCCGCCCCACCCGGACCTCCGCCCCCAGCCAGGACTCGAACGCGCCCAGCAGGTGCGGCCCACGCCAGTCGGAGGCGAGGAACACCCCGAACGGCACGGCCGACAGGTCGGCGCGGGCGGCGGACGGCTCCTTGACGCGCTTCGTGCTCAGCGCCGGCGGGACCACCGCGGCGACCACGGCCAGCAGCGCGCAGACCCATGCCATCCTCACGGTCATCGCCCGCCCCCTCCCTTACAGGGTGTATCAGCTCCCGTACCCCGAGACGGAACGATGGTGATCAAGCCACTGCAAAGTGATCGCCGCGGATGCCGGGGCCGCACGTCGCCGGCGGGCCGTTATTCATTGGAGGGCGGCGGCCGGCGACGGGTAGGGTGCCGATCATGGCGCTCCCGCTCCAGCTGAGCGCCGCCCCCCTGACCCACCCTCAGTGAGGACTTCGCGCGCATGACGCCGCCTGCTCTCTAGACCTGACACCTTCCTGCGCATCGGTCGCCGACGGACGCCGTCGGCTCTGTTTTCCGTGCTCTTCGTCAGGTCTTCAGAGAGATCATGTCTTCACATCCTCATATCGTGCTGCCCTGGGTGGTGCGGCGCACCCGCCTGCCCCTGCTCGTCCTGCGGTGCGTGGCCTGTCCGTCCGGGCGGGCCACCGTCGGTGACGGCCGGTTCCGCGTCAACGCCAACGGCAAGCTGCTCGACGTCTGGCTCCTGGTCAACTGCGTGGCCTGTGACCGGACGGGCAAGCTCACCGTGCACGACCGGGTTCCGGTGCGCTCGCTGGACGCCGGCCTGCTGGCCGGGTACTCGGACAACTCGCCGACCCTCGTGGCGCGGGCCCTGCTCGACCCGGCGACCGCCCGCCGGAACCGGTACACGTTCGACTGGGACGGGTGCTGGGAGCTCGACGCGCCGCCCGTTCCGGAGAGTCCGTGGCCCGTCCGGATCACGGTCGCCTTCGACGATCCCGTCCCGCTGCGCCCCGAACGGCTGATCAGCCTCGGGCTGGGCGCCGGCCGGGACGAGGTCGCCCGTCGCATCAAGATCGACATCCCACCGAATCGGAGGACGAGACAGGACTTCTCCTTTCTGCTGATGTAGGTCGAGGCTCTGCTGATGCAGGTCGAGGCCGCCGGCCCGGCGGGCGGTCGTCCGCCCGCCGGGAGCGGGACAGCAGGTGCCCGATGAGGGCCGCGGCCAGGCCCGCCAGCCCGGCGGCCGCGAAGCCGCCGCCCGGCAGCGCGGCGTCGATCGCCAGCCCCGCGATCGGCGAGCCGAGCGCGAAGCCCGCGCTCGCCGCCGACGCCTGCAGGCCCGTGGCCTCGCCCCGCACGCCCGCCGGGGCCAGCCGGCTCACCGCGTCGGCCACCGTGGACAGGGTCGGCGCGGTGAGCAGCCCGGCGCCGACGACGGCCAGGCACAACCAGCGCCAGTCGTGGGCCAGCCCGGCGGGGATCGTCAGCAGCCCGAGCAGGCCGAGCAGCAGCCACGTCGGCATCGGACGCCGCGACGTGCCGTAGACCAGCCCGCCGGCGACGGAGGTCACGCCGAACACGGCCACGACCACCGCGGCCCAGGACACCTGGCCGGCCTCCTTGAGCGTGGCCACGATGGCCAGGTCGATGCCGCTGAGCAGGGCCGTGGCGCCGAACCCCATCGCCAGCACGGCGACCATCCGGCGGTCCAGCCACTCCCGGCGCGCCGGACGGACGGGCGAGCCGGTCGCCACCTCGCCCTCGGCCCGCAGCGGCGGATCGAGCAGGGCGATCCCGATGCCGCCGGCCACGATCACCGCGCCGAGCCCCCACGCCACGGCCTGGGGGGACAGCTCCGCCGCGCAGAGGATCACCAGCGCCGGCCCCACCAGGTACGCCAGCTCGCCCTGCACCGACTCCAGCGCGAACGCGGCCCGCCGCTGCCCCGGCGTCGTCATCGCGGCGATCGCCTGCCGGGTCACCGCCTGGACCGGCACCATCAGCAGCCCCGCCGCGAAGGAGGCGCCCAGCAGCACCGCGTACGGCAGGACGGGCACGCTCGCCCAGAACACCGCCTGCGACGCGACGGTGATCGTGAGCACGGCGCGCAGCCCCCGCCGGTCCGTCATGCGGCCCAGCAGCGGCCCGCCCAGCGCCACCCCGGCGGTCAGGGCCGCCGCGACGCCGCCCGCCGCCACGTAGCCCAGGTCCAGGCGCAGCACCACGTACATGGTCAGCGCGGTCACGTCGGCGGTGATCGCGGCACGGGCGAGCAGCGAGACGCCCAGCAGCGCCGCCATCCCCCGCACGGCGAGAACCTGTCGGTATCCGGTCACCCGGGCGACGCTAGGTCACCGCGAAAGCCATAGGAAGACGTTGTTTCGTTGGACCCGGCATAATGGCTGCTTATGGCCAAGGACCTGGAGACGGCGTTGCTGCGGTCGTTCGTCACGGCCGTGCGGGCGGGCAGCATCAGCCGCGCCGCGACCGCGCTCGGGCACACCCAGCCCGCGCTCAGCCAGCAGTTGCGCAAGCTGGAGAGCGCGGTCGGCCGCCCGCTGCTCCACCGGTCGCCGTCCGGCGTGTCCCTGACGCGGGCGGGGGAGGAGCTGCTGCCCTACGCCGAGCGCATCCTGTCGCTCTCCGCGCAGGCGCTCACCGCGACCGGGCGCGCGCTCACCGGCCGCTGCGGGGTCGGGCTGCTGGAGGACCTGGCCGCGGCGCAGCTGCCGCAGGCGCTCGCCGACCTGGCCCGCCTGCACCCCGGCGCGACGCTGGAGGTGCTGAGCCTCTCCGGCGTCACGATCCGGGAGGCCTACCACGCGGGCCGCGTGCAACTCGTGCTCGACGAGGCGACGGACCTTCCCGCGCCGCCGCGCTGGACCGTGCGGCGTCCGCTGGTGTGGGCGGTCGGCCAGGGCGTCGACCCGGCCGCCGACCCGCTGCCGGTGGTGCTGTTCACCGGGACGTGCGCGTGGCGTACCTCGGTGGTGGAGACGCTCGACCGCACCGGCCGCAGATGGCGGCCGGTGTTCGAGAGCAACAGCCTGGCCGGCGTGCTCGCGGCGCTGCGGGCCGGGCTCGGGGTCGCCGCGCTCATGCCCGGCAACCTCGAACCGCACATGGCCTGTCACGACCCGGGCGCCCTGCCCGCCCTGCCCGACGTCGAGCTCGGCCTGGCCCGGCATCCGGCGACCGAGGGCGATGCGCTGATCGACGCCGTGGAGACCGCGCTGCGACGCATGATCTGAACGCCGCCGGCCTCAGAACATCAGGGCGATCTTGCCGCCGAGCCGGCCGCGCCGGAAGTGCTCATGGGCCGCCCGTACGTCCCGCAGGCCGTACTGGGCCTCGACCCGGGCCCTGACCTGGCCCGCGTCGACGGCCTTGGCCAGCTCGGCGAGGCCGGGGCCGTCCTCGCGCACCTGGTTGACGGTGGTGCGGACCGATCGACGGGACAGGTCGGGCACCGGCCCGGCCTGGGTGGCGACGGAGGCGTAGCGGCCTCCGTCGGCCACGGCCTCGACGGCGAAGGCCCCGAAGGTGTCGAAGACGGCGTCGTAGGCCCCCGCCGGCAGGTCGGCGGGGTCGGTCGTGACCCGTTCGGCCCCCAGCTCCGTGGCCGCCTCCGCCTGCGCCGGCCTGGAGACCAGCGCGTCCACCCGGACGCCGCGCGCCCGCGCCAGCTGGACGGCCAGCCCGCCCACCGCGCCGGCCGCGCCCGCCACCAGCAACCGCTCGCCCGCCCGGACGTCCAGCCAGTCGAGCGTCTGCAGGGCGGTGAGCCCCGGCAACGGCAGCGTCGCCGCCTCCACCAGGCTGACCGCCGACGGCGCCACGGCCAGCGAGCCGACCGGCATGGCCACGAGGTCGGCCCACGTCCCCCGGCCCGTGCCGAGCTGGTGGGACATGCCGAAGACCGGCTCACCCACGGGCAACGCCTCGTCCCGGCTGTCCACGACGACACCCGCCAATTCCCATCCCAGGGTCGTCGGCAGGGGAGGGCTGCCCGCTCCGATGGCCCCTTCACGGGTCTTGTCGTCAACCGGGTTCAAGGCGGAGGCGACGACCCGCACCAGCACCTCGCCGTCCCGGGGCCGGGGCGGCGGCGCCTCGGCGACCGTCAGGACGTCCGGGCCGCCGAAGCGGGTGATCCGCACAGCACGCATGTTCAACTCCTCGATATTCGCAACAAGGGAAATGGCCGGGTCACCGGTCGAGCAGCCCCAGGGCCGGCAGTGCCGCGGCCAGCCGCGGGTCGGCCTGGGCGGCTTCCTCCAGGGCGGTCCTCAGCGTCGCCTCGTAGGTGACGTTCGCCTCGGCGTAACGGGCCCGGCCCGCGTCGGTGATGACGGTGTAGACCCCGCGCTTGTCGTCCGGGCACAGGTCCCGGTACGTGAGGTCCGCCGTGTTCAGCCGGGTCACCAGCCGGGTGACGGAGCTCTGGTTGAGCCCGATCCGGTCGGCCAGCTCCTGCATGCGCAGCTCGCCGGCGTCCGAGGTGGCGAGATGGCCGAGCGCCCGGTACTCCGACAGGCCGATGCCGTGCCGCCGCTGGAGGGCGGTGGCCAGGGCGTTCTCCACCCGGGCGTGCAGCAGCAGGACGTCGTTCCAGGAGCTGGACACCGCGGAGGGCGTGGGGGCCGGGTGCGGAGTCGGTGTCGTCGGAGCCATGGAAGCCTCCTCCTTCTCTGAGGACCCGGTCTCTCGGACGCGGGATTGACAAAAGCATACATGCACATGCAAGCTTCTCTCTGTCGGTCAACCGATTGCACGTACATGCAAATAAAGAAGGGTCCTGAGATGGCCTGGATCTACCTGCTCATCGCCGCCGTCTTCGAAGTCGTCTTCGCCCTGGCCACCAACGCCACCGAAGGCTTCACCCAGCTGTGGCCGTCCCTGCTGACCGCCGCCGCCGCGGCCGGCGGGATCTTCTTCCTGAGCCTGGCGCTGAAGACCCTGGACGTCGGCGTCGGCTACACCGTCTGGACGGGCATCGGCTCGGTCGGCACCGTGCTGCTCGGTTCGGTGATCTTCGGGGAGGAGCTGACCGTCTGGAAGGGGCTGGCCTTCGTCCTGATCATCGGCGGCGTGCTGGGGCTCAAGCTCGCCGACCGCCTGTCCGCCAAGCCCACGGCCGAGCCTGCCGCCGGACCCGCCACGGGGTCCGCCACCGGGTCCGCCACCAAGCCCGCCGCAGTCTGACCATCCGCCCACCACTGCCCAAGGAACGTCATCATGGCCTGGATCTATCTCTCCATCGCGATCGTCTTCGAGATCGGCTTCGCGCTCGGCACCAACGCCACCCAGGGCTTCACCCGGCTGTGGCCCTCCGTCTTCACCCTGCTGTCGGCCGCCGGCGGCATCTTCACCCTGAGCCTGGCCCTGAAGTCCCTGGACGTCGGCGTCGGCTACACCATCTGGACCGGCATCGGCTCGATCGGCACGGTCGTCCTCGGCGCGCTGATCTACAAGGAGAAGATCACGCCGGCCAAGCTCGCCTCGTTCGCGGCGATCATCGGCGGCGTGGTGCTCCTCAAGATCGCCGCAGGCGTCTGACCGGCGGCGCGGGCGGCGTCGGCGGCGCGGGCGGCGTCAGCGGCATCGGCGAGGCGGTCGGGACGGGCGGGCCCTGGCCGCGGAGCCGGTCCATCTGCCGCCACTCGGGCCGCAGTCCCGTCAGGCTCGTGGTGAGGGCGTAGACCACCCCGCCGGCGAGCAGCACCGGCGTCAGCCCCGCGACCGCCACCAGCGCCCCGCCCGCCAGCCCGCCGAGCGGGATGCCGGCCCAGGCGAGGGAGTCCTTCAGCGCGTTCACCCGGCCCAGCAGGCTCCGGGGCACCCGCTCGTAGGAGATCGCCCCGAGGATCGGGTTGAGGAACCCGCCGGCGAACCCGCCCACCGCGAACACCGCCACCATGGCCCACACCGGCGCGTCCACCGCCAGGACGAGGAACCGGGTCGGCCCGGCCAGCAGGAACGCCACGAAGAAGACGGGCCTGCGCCGCATCCGGTGCGCCACGGCGGCCGCGACCAGGCTGCCGCCGACCGCCGTCAACCCCATCACGCTGCTGTTCAGTCCGACCACGGCGGCGCCGTGGCCGGACTCCCTGGCCCACACGAACACCAGCACCTGGCCGAAGGCCGCGTCGAGCAGGTTCGTGATGCCGACCATGACGACCACGGACAGCAGCAGCGGCTCGCCACGCAGGAACGTGAACCCCTCGCCGAACCGCCGCCAGTACCCCTGCTGCGTCTCCTCCGCCGGAGCGCGGTGCCCCATGCCGCGTGGCAGCGCCCACGTCACGATCACCGAGCCGAGCGCGAAGCAGATGACGCTGATGCCGAGGCCGGGCAGCGGTCCGAGCAGCGCCACCACCGCCCCGCCCGCCGCGGGCCCCACCGTCTGGGCCAGCCGCTCGGTCACGCCCATCAGCCCGGTGGCCCGCTCCAGCGGCACCCGCCCGCGCTCGGCCGCCTCGGGGATCATGATCTCCTTGGCCAGGTCGCCCGGACCGCGGGCCGCGCCGACCACCGCGACGAGGGCGATCAGCGCCCCCAGCGGCAGCAGGTCGAGGGCGTGCAGGAGGACGACCGTTGCGGCCGCCGCGGCGCTCACCACGTCCCCGATCCAGGAGATCCGGCGCGGCCCCACCCGGTCGGCCAGCGGCCCGGCCAGCGCCTTGACCAGCACGTACGGGGCCATCTCGGCGAACGCCACCATCCCGGTCCGCGCCGGGCTCCCAGTCGTCGTCAGGACGAACCAGGGCAACGCGATGGCCGACACGCGCGTCGCGGTCAGCGACACCGCCATGGCCGCGAGCAGGCCGGCCATCGGGCGTAACGACGCGCCCGACCCCATCACGCACCCTCGGGCGACTCTGGCGACTCGGGCAGTCCGGTCGACTCGGCCGCTTCTGGTTGTTCGGTCGCTTCCGGTTGTTCGCTCGCTTCGGGCAGTTCGGTCGCTTCGGGTAGGTCGGGTAGGAGCTGGGTGATCAGGGAGACCCGGGCGGCCCCTTCGGGGGCCGGCTGGCCGGGCGTGTCGCGGCGGTAGCGGTCGATGACCTCCGCCAGCTCCTCGCGCAGCCGAAGCCCCTCCTGCGGGGTGATCCGCAGCGTGACGGAGCTGAGGTCGAGCACCCGACGCCACTCCGCCGGCATGGTCGGCAGCTCGTTCAGCGTCCGCTGGGTGCGCAGGCCGTACAGGGCGGCGATGGACTGCATGTAGGCCAGCACCGCCTCGGGCTCCCGCTCCGACAGCTCGTCGTCGCTGAGCCGGGTGACGTGGTGGACCGAGCGCCACCAGCGTTCGCGAGCGTTGCCGCGCTCGGCGTCCTCCGCCACGAATCCGGCGGCGCCGAGCCTGCGCAGGTGGTAGCTGGCGGTGCCCGAGTTCACCCCCAGACGTTCGGCCAGGCGGGTGGCGGTGGACGGGCCGTGTTTGCGCAGCAGGTCCACGAGCTGCACCCGTACCGGGTGGGCCAGTGCCCGCAGGCCCTTGGCGTCGAGGACGACCACGCTCTCGGAAGGTTCGGTCATGTCCGGCAGCCTAGACCGCAAACATCTCTTCGCAAAGACTTGTTCGCGAAGAGATGTTTGCAATTGCGGGAGGCGACGTCAGAGCTTGAGTTGCCCAGCCGCGGGGTTCCCTTGGACAAGACCTCGGCCCGCATCGCCGCGTCCGAGGCCGGCCAGTGGCGGGATCCTGATCGACCGGCCCAAACGGACGGCTCGGAAGTCAGTGAGGCGCTTCATCATGGCTCTCATGACTGATGAGCGATACTCCCGTCTCGCCGCCGAGCATCTGCCCGCCGACCTCGCCGAGCGGTGGACCGCGCTGCTGCGTCCGTGCGTACGTCTGCGCCGGGCCGCGGACGGCGAGCAGGTCGTCGCCACCCTCGGCGGGGAGCCGGAACTGCCGGCCGGGGCCGTCTGGCCCGAGTGGCCGGGGCACGGCCCGCTGTCCTTCGTCGCATCGGTGCGGTGCTCGGCGCTCCCGCATGCCGGGCTGCCCGCGGCCTTCCCGCAGGACGGGACGTTGCTGTTCTTCTCCTTCGACGGCCACGAGGACATGGACGACGGCGGCTCGTCCGGCTCCCTCGACGCCCCCGAGACATGGGGCGGGGCCCAGGTGTTGTACGTCCCGGAAGGCACGCCGGTTCTCCGGGCGGAAACACCCCCGGAGCTGGAACCGTACCCGTACGTGGAACTGGCCGCAGGCGTCGAGGAGAGCGCCCCCGACCTGTGGCTGCCTCAGGCCCGGGAAGCCCTGCTCGGCGACGGCAGGCACTGGCCCGGGCCTCGCGAGACCCCGGCCCCGCTGCGGCCGTTCGTCCAGGCCTTCCGGCGGCTGCGCACCCGCATCGACCACCAGATCGGCGGCCACGCCGTACCGGTGCAGGGTCCGGTGGAGTACGAGGTGGCGAGCGCGGCGCTCGGCGGCGTTCACTCCTGGGGCACCCCCGCCCTGGACCGGGAAGCCGAACGCTGGATCCTGCTTGCCCAGTTCGACAGCGACAGCGACGCGAAGATGACGTGGGGTGACACCGGCACCCTCTACTGGCTGATCCGCCCCGAACACCTGGCCGCCCACCGCTTCGACCAAGCCCGTCTCACCATGCAGTGCTAGGGCGCGGGGCCGGAATCCGACGTCAGCGGGGTTCTCCCAGGTCAGTGAACCCTTGCCGTTGGGTGGCTTCCGAGCGTCATCCGCCACCTCAAGCGCCCTGCCCGACGCCCCCGCGAACCTGCTGGCCGAGCACGCCGAGCGGCTGGATCGCGCCTACCGGGTGGTGCGAGCCGGGCTGGCCGTCAATACCTTCGTCACTTGGGATGGCACCTCGTCATGCCGCGAGGGCGGCCACCACCTTGTCCGCGAGCCGCTGCAGGCGGGCCGGGTCGGCGGGGGCCTGGCGGACGGTGGTGGTCCAGTAGAGGGGGCCCGCCAGCAGGTCGAGGCCGAGTTCGAAGTCAGTGTCGGGCGCGAGTTCTCCACGTTCCACGGCCCGCCGCAGGACGCTGACCCCCTTCTCACGTCGAGCTCCACCGACCCTGTCGCGCAGGGCGTCGGCGATGTGGGGATGGTGGACAGCGGCAGCGAACAGGTCGGGCAGAATTCGCGACACCAGTGGATGCCGGAGCGCCGCGTCGACTGCGGTCAGAAAGGCCAGGACGTCGCCGCGCAGACTTCCGGTGTCGGGGGTGTCGGTTGCGGCGATGGAGACTTGGGCGATCAGGTCGATCGTCACGGCTTCCTTGGACGGCCAGCGCCGGTAGATGGCGGCCTTGCCCGAGCCGGCCCGCCGAGCCACGGCCTCGAGCGACAACCTTCCGTAGCCGACCTCGGCGAGCTCTTCCAGGAAGGCGGTGCGGATCGCGTCGGTGACGGCATCCTGAAGCACGGGCCCGCCGGGCGAGCGAGTTGCTGGCGATCGACTCATGCCGCCGAGCCTACCCGAGACGGAACGGTTGCGTCTCGGGTAGCGCCGGGACTATGGTGCGACATGTCGAGACGGTCCCGTTCCGTCTCGGTTAGTGATGGGAGCCCGCCGTGAAGTTCCTCATCGACGCCTTCTTCAACGGCGAGCCCGCCCGCCTGCACCCGCCCCCAAGGGGTCCAGCACCCTCATCACCCACCCCGAGGTCATCGGCGTTCGTCCTGCCATGGTCGGTTCGGCGCCGCCACCACGAGCTGAAGGACATCGTCCGCCGGCTGGTCGCCTTCCTGCCGTCCCCTCCACACTCGCCCGCTCACTTCCGAAGCCGGGGCAACCCGTGAACCTCAGCGGAGAACCTGGGCTGGACCTGATCAATGCCCGAGCACGACGACTACCGAAATGAGCAACCAGATGACCAACGTCATCGGCCGGATCGACCAGGCCGTCCACATGACCGCGACCATCGTCAAGGGCATCACCGACGAGCAGCTCACCGCCCCCACACCCTGCCCGGGATGGGACGTGCGTACCGAGCTCAACCACCTGGTCGGCGGCATGCGCATCTTCGCC
This sequence comes from Nonomuraea sp. NPDC001831, assembly GCF_042892035.1. Lineage (NCBI taxonomy): Bacteria > Bacillati > Actinomycetota > Actinomycetes > Streptosporangiales > Streptosporangiaceae > Nonomuraea > Nonomuraea sp. NPDC001831. The sequence continues at coordinate 94,638 of NZ_JBIATU010000017.1, forward strand.
GCCGAGCTCACCTGCACCGACCCCGGCGGCGAGCACGAGGATGACTGGCTGGGCGCCGACCCGCAGGACGCTTTTCTCGGAGCCGCCCGGCTCGACCTCGCGGCCTGGCACCGCGAGAGTGCCCTGAAGACGACCGTGCGGCTGGGATTCGGGGAAGTGCCAGGGCCGATGGCCGCACTCATCCATCTGACCGAGGTCCTGGTGCACGGCGTCGACCTGGCGATCGCCACCGACCAGGAAACGCTGGTGGACCAGCAGGCCTGCGACGACTTGCTCGCCACCATGCGCGGCATGGACTTCGACGCCTTCCGCCGCCCCGGAATGTTCGGCCCCGAACTTCACCAGCCCGCAAGCGCACCCGCCCACCGGCGGCTACTGGCCTTCCTCGGCCGCGACCTCGCCCCCTATCAGGCCAAGTGACGTGCAGGCGACCGTGACCAGAACTCTGGCCAGGTGAGACGTGGCCGGCTCGACCGGCGCGGCATCTTCGACTGTGACCGGCGCGGCGGGGGCGGACCGCTGGTCGGTGAAGCTCAATCCGGATCACGAGCGGCGGCTTCTTCAGCCTCTGCGGCTGCTCATGTGGCGATCGTCGAGAAGACGGCCAGGGCGTGAGACTCGCACCCATCCCGCACGGTGCCCTCCCGCTGGTATCCGGCCTTCTCGGCAGCCCGCAGGGAAGCGGCGTTGTCGATGCTGGACCGCAGATGAACGCGCCGTATCCCACCGTTGACGAGCGCCCATCGTCCAACCGCGCGCGTGGCCTCGGTCGCGTAGCCGCGACCTCGCTGCCTAGTGTGCATTCCGTAACCGATCTCGGGTGCACGGTGCCGGTCAGCCGCTCATGCCCCTCACCTGTCGCAGCGTCGTCGACGGCGGGCGAGACGGCCAGGGCGTCGGGGGCTGAGCCCGGACCGCACGAACCTTGAGTTCGCCGTGAACATCTAAGTGCACATGATGAAGACCTTTGCCCTGGGCCTGGTGGCTGCGGCAGCCACGGGAGCGCTGCTGACCCACCCCGCCCAGGCGTCCGCCAAGCTGTACACCAACCCCTGCCAGGGCGTCAGTCACTGCACGGCCGAGAAGACCGACGGGGAGGAGTGGATGGTCATGACGCCGGAGAAGAACTGGAAGAAGGCCGTCTACCGCTTCCACCATCTCACCAAGCAGGCCCGCTCGGTCTGCGGCAGCGGCAGCGGAACTGGTTCCGGCGGGAAGCTGCACATCGCGATGATCCTCACAGCCCCCGGCAGCTCCAAGACCAGGACCGTCGAGATCGAGGCTTCGGGACGCACCCCCCGAAAAGACTGCTTCTAGCCTCCATGAGCGCCAGATCATCTATCGCCCGGGCGAAAGCCCCGCCGCCAGTGTTGTAATCGGCGCGTGCCACCGGAACAGGCGGCGAGAAGTCCGGAGGCATGACCCAGGAACGCAGGCCCCGGCGACCTGCCCAGACAGGCAAGGCCAACACCACCGCCAACGTGACGCTCCGGCGCCGGGTACGACGTAACGCATGGCGGTGCGAGTGCGGGTCAGAACCGTTGTAGCCCGGTCACCCGCAACAGATCGATTGCCGCCGCTTCGGAGGAGCCCGGCTCGGCGGAGTACATCAGCACTGTCTGGTTGTCGTCAGGAAGCAGGAGGGTGTCACAGTCGAGCGTGATCGTACCGAGTGCCGGATGGTTGATGCTCTTGGCCGCGGCCCGCCACGCAGCGGAGCGCCCCTCCCTCCACAGCTCGTCGAAGCGGGTGCTCCCACGACGCAGCTCATCGATCATCCGGATGAGGTCCGGGTCGCGCGGATAGCGGGCCTGAGCGGCGCGCAGGGTGCCGACCGAGGCGCGGGCAGCGGCATCGTCGTCGCCCGCGTTCAGGGCGACCTGGCAGCGGCTGCTGCCGAGAAAGCGCTGCCAGATGAGGTTGCGCCGATGGCGGGGCCAGGCGGACATGTCGCCCTGCAGCGCCGCCGCCAGCGGGTTCCAGGCCAGGACGTCGCCCTTGGCCGACAGCACCAGTACGGGCAGGTCCGACATGCGGTCCAGCAGTCGCAGAACGCTCCGCCGTACGACCATCTGGATGCGCCCGTTGTGGGGCGGCTCGTACCCGGCCAGCCGGAACACCAGGTCGCGGTCGTCGTCGTCGAGCCTCAGCGCCTGGGCCAGGGCGGCGATGACCTGACTCGACGGCCGGGGGCCGCGGCCCTGCTCCAGGCGTACGACGTAGTCGACACTCAGGCCCGCGAGCATGGCCACCTCCTCCCGGCGCAGCCCCTCGACCTGGCGGCGGGATCCCGCCGCCAGCCCGATGTCCTGCGGGCGCAGGCGCGATCGGGCCGTACGGAGCACTTCGGCGAGTTCGGCGCGGTTCATCCCTCGATCATGCCGTACCACCCGGATCGACCGGGTGGTACGGCCAGTCCCAGGCCACACCGGTCCTGGCAGGCCGTGGGGCCCCTCCCGATGATGGAGGCCATGACTGCAGACCTGAGAACGGTGGCCCTGGTGACCGGGGCGAACAAGGGGCTGGGCCTTGAGACGGTACGTCAGTTGTCGAGCCGTGGCTGGCGCGTGTTCCTGACCGCCCGGGATCGGGAACGGGGCCGGAAGGCCGCGGACTCGCTGGCGGGCCAGGGCCTCGATGTCGCGTTCGTCGAGTTGGACGTCACCTCCGACGATTCCGTCGCGACCGCCGTGAAGAAGGTGGCCGAGCAGACGGACCGCCTGGACGTCCTGGTCAACAACGCGGGTGTCGGCGGCCCGATCATGGATCCGGCCGACATGCACGCCGGCCTGCTACGACCGTTGTACGAGGCCAACGTGTTCGGTCCGGTACGGGTGACGCACACGTTCCTGCCCCTGCTCCGCAGGTCGGAGCACCCCCGCGTCGTCATGGTGTCCAGCGCTCTGGCCTCCCTGGCCAACGCCGCCGACCCTGCCCGCCCTGAGCACGGTTTCCTGGCCCTGGACTATGCCTCGTCAAAGACCGCGCTCAACATGATCGTGTCCCAGTACGCCAGGGCGCTGCCGACGTTCAAGATCAACGCCGCGGACCCGGGCAACCCGGCCACCGACATGAACCATCACACGGGCGTCCACACGGTGGCCGAAGCAGCGGAGGTGGTCGTCGGTCTGGCTACCCTGGAGCCGGACGGGCCGACCGGCGGCTTCTTCGGCGGCAACGGCCCGATCCCCTGGTAGGAGACAACATGACCACCATCATCTCCATCGGTCTGCACCCGAGCGCGATCGACTACACCGCGCTTCCCGGGCTCGACGAGCAGGTTCTCACGGCCCGGATCGCGCAGGGAGAGGCGGCCCTGCGCGAGGCGGGACTCGACGTGACGTCCTGTCTCGTCGAAGCCGACCCGGAAGCAGCGGAGAAGACTCTGCGCGACTGTCTGGAGTCCGGGCCCTCCTTCGGCGTGGCGATGATCGGGGCCGGCGTGCGGACGATTCCCGAGCACACCCTGCTCTTCGAACGGCTGATCAACGTGCTGGCCACCGCGGCGCCGGGGATCAGGTTCTGTTTCAACACCTCGCCGGAGACGACGATCGACGCGATCCGCCGCCAGTTGTAGCCGCGGGCACGGTCACGCGCTTGCGGACCGGCCGGGTCGTCGGGCTCAGGCGCGAGAGCACGGGCAGCAGGCGGCGACTGCCCGGTGAGGCGAGGCGACCGTGGGCGGGCTAACCGCCGCACAGGTAAGGCAGCACCTCGGCGGCGAACGCACCCGGGGGCGAGGCTGTGGATGCGGTGGCGAACCGGGATCTCCCAGCAGGACGACCGGATGCCCTTCACCGGTCTCCCGAACGGTCAAGTCCACATCCCTCAGCGTGATCTTCATCCGCCGAGAACAACCACCTCGCGCAGGGGCGCCCACCGGCGCGGTCTGACAGGATCGGGACCCGTGATCGACGATTTCGCGAAGGACAACCTGCACGAGAGACTGCGCCGGGACCGCAGGGCGCTGCTCTGGAAACTCGACGGCTTGTCCGAGTACGACGCCCGCCGACCCTTGACAGTGACCGGGACCAACCTTCTCGGCCTGGTCAAACACCTGGCCACCGCCGAGGCCAGGTACTTCGGCGAGGTCTTCGACCGCCCTTCCCCGGAACCGCTGCCCCGGTGGCAGGACTCCGACGGCAGCGATCTGTGGGCGACCGAGGACGAGACTCGCGACCAGATCATCGGGTTCTACCGGCGCACGTGGGAACACTCGGACGCGACGATCAACGAGCTTCCCCTCGACGCCCCCGGCCACGTGCCGTGGTGGCCGGAGTCGACGCCGGCCTGGCACATGAACCTGTTCGCCATCATGGTCCATGTCCTCGCCGAGTCCACCCGGCATGCCGGGCACGCCGACATCCTGCGCGAGGGCCTCGACGGCCGGACCGGGTTGCGCCCCGAACACGAGGAGCGGATCGACGAGGCAGCCCGTGCGGCCTACTGCGCGAAGATCGAGCAGGCCGCCAGGACGGCCCGCACCCACTAGGGCGCACCCTTGGCGGGGCCACGGTTCACCTCCGCTCCCACCACCGGCGGTGAAGGCGTCCTCGTCGCGCGGGTCCGTCCCGACCGGGCGCAATCGTCACAGCGCCGTCAACGGCAGGCTTCCTCGCACGACACCACGTCGAACCCCCGGCTCGGGAAGACCGCGTCCACGAAGAAGTCGTGCAGCGCCGGATCGCCGTCGCCGCAGCCGTCGCTCAGCACCGTCACCTGGTAGCCGCGGTCGGCCGCGTCGTAACACGTCGCGGCCACCATCGCGCTGGTGGCGACGCCGGCGACCAGCACAGTGGTGACGCCCCGCGCGCGGAGCACGAGGTCGAGGTCGGTGCCGGCGAACGCGCTGGCGCGGCGCTTCAGCACGACGACGTCCTCCTCTGCGACCGGCAGGGCGAGCTCGGTTCCGGCCGACCCCTCGTGGAAGGCGTCGCCGGCCTCGAAGAACGACTTCATCAGCGCGCTGCCGGGCGGCACGTCGGCGCCGTTGGCCCGGAAGGCGAAGTGCACGAACACCACCAGGACGCCGGCCGCCCTGGCACGGGGCAGCAGTTCGGTGAGCGGCGGCACGACCTGCTGGGCGAACGGGTAACCGCCCGTGATGCCCCGCTGGAGGTCGCCGATGATGAGTGCACTGGTCACGACATTGCTCCGTCCGATGTCTCCGGCGAGCGCGACGGCCCGCGCCCACCTCCTGCCAACTGGGATCACAGTAGGCAAGAGTTGAGATATCAGCAACCGCGGCTGTGAGCGCGCCGGGGCCGGAGGTGGTTGCCCTCGGCCCCGGCGCGCACGGGGGTCAGTTGCCCCAGACCTGGACGGGGCGCAGGTAGGCGGTGTCGTACACCTGGTCGGCGCCGCCGGGGCCGCCGTTCGTGTTCGGCCCGTACGGGTCGTTGACGACCCACCTGCCGTCATCGGTGTAGCCCTTGATGAGGACGATGTGCCCGGCGGAGGTCATCTGGCCGGACACGGCGACGAGGTTGCCGATGTCGATCTGGTGCCGGACGAAGTCCGGGTTCCAGCCGCTCTGCTGGGTCCAGCCGGTGTGCCGGTTCAGGTATCCGAACATGTCCGCCCAGATCGTGCCGTACTGCGCGTCGTAGATCGCGCCGTGCGCCCCCTTCCACGCGCCGTTGCCGGAGTAGTCGGGCGCGGTCCAGGAGAACCTGGAGCCGTTGTAGTCGTACTGGTCGGTTATGTAGAGGCCGTAGGGCGAGTAGTGGCGTCCGCCGTAGTTCACCCACAGGCCCCACTCGCCGAGCTGGTAGCCGGCCATGGTCATGACGGCGGTGGTCGGGCCGCACGAGCCGCGCCCGTCGAACTCGTCCCGCGTGTCGTAGATCTGGTTGATGTGCACGGCGCGGTTCGTCCGGCCGCCGGCCAGCGAGCGGGACACGCCGTCCAGGCTCGCCGCCGCGAGCGGCTGCGCCACGCCGCGCGCCACCGCGTCCGCCCCGACGGTACGCTCCCCGAGCCGGGCCGAGGCCAGCCGCACCCGGTCGCCGTCGAGCCCGCCGATCCCGAACTCCGACGTCACCCCGCTGACCACGCGGACGGGCGCGCCGCCCGACACCCGGGCCACGAACGTGCCCGACTCCTCGCGGGTACGGGCGGCCGTAGCCGCCGGGTCGGCCGCGGCCTTCGACTGGGACGCGCACGGCTGGGCGGCGTAGGCGACCCGGTCGCCGTCCCCGCTCCACACCGCCTCGCGGTAGGCCGTGCCGGAGCTCGCGCCGTACGTGGCCACGGTCCGGCCGTCGAGGTCGGCGAGCCCGAGTTCGGAGCGTCCCGAGCACAGGTACGGTCCCGACCGCCGGATGAAGCTGACGAGCTGACGGTCGCCGTTCACCAGGCGGAAGTCGGCGTACACCTGGCCGTGGGCGGGGTCACTGGCGATGAGCGGCGTCACCGAGCCGTCGGCCAGCGCGACGCGCAGCAGGCTCGCCGCGTACCGCCGGTCGTCGCGGGCGTCGGGATAGGCGGCCACGAACGCCGTGCTCGCGTCACCCGACAGGCCCACCACCTCGACGCGGGCGCCGGGGATCGCGGCGATCCGGCGTCCGGGCGCCTCGGCGGAACCCGCGTACAGGTCGGCGCCGGCCTGCCCGGCGACCGTGTAGGCGAGCCGGGCGCCGTCCGGGGAGAAGGCGGCGGAGACGACCTTGCCGCGGGCGAGGGTGCGGGTGCGCCCGGTGCGGGTGTCGTAGGTCATCAGGCGGCTGCCGCGCGAGCCGTCGTGGTCGGGGATGACGGCGACGTGGCCGGGGCCGGCGGCGGTCACGACGCCGTCCGACTTCTCCGGCTGCGCGAGGTGGAGGCGGGCCTGGCCGCCGATCAGCACGTCGAACCCGTCACCGGTCCGTAAGGTGCTGACGCTCTGGTCGGTGGCGTCGGCGGCGTCGGTGGCGTCGGCGGCCTGCGCGGTGGCGGCGCCGGTCAGCGCCGTCACCGCGGTCAGCGCGGCGACGGTGGCCGCCGCCAGGAGTGATTTCCGGCATTTCTTGAGCTGGAGTGACATGACCGTCCTTCGTGGTGGATCGCGGAATTCGCTCCCAAAGCGTGAACCGCGGCCCCCGTCGAAGGCACGTCGTCAAAATGTCTGACCGTGATCAGTGGTCGTGGGTGATTTGGGGGACATGGCCGGTGTGGCGGAAACACCTGTCATGCGCGATCGGCGTCCGGGGCTCATCCTGCGATCGTGAGGGGCAGACCGGACAGCAGGCGGTCGCGCAGGACGTCGCCGCGGACGCCGATCTCGGGCAGGCCGTCGGGGCCGGGGGCGCCGCTGACCAGCAGTTCCGGGACGAGGAGGCGGCTGAGCGGGACCTCGGGCGACGGGTCGGCCAGGGCGCCGACGGCGGCGTCGGACAGGTCGAGGTAGGCCGGTGTGAGCGCCCTGCCGTGCAGGGTGCCGGCGACCAGATCGGGACAGAACTCGTTCCAGAAGACGGAGACGGTGGTGCGCAGATCGCCATGGATCATCACCAGCTTGTCGGTCATGTCGCCGACGAACGTCTCGGCCGTCACGTGGCCGCGCACGACCAGCTTGGCGTCACCGGCCAGGTAGACGTTCCGCGCCCGCAGGTCGCCCAGGACGATCAGCGCGGCGGAGCCGTCGTCCACGTCGGTGACGTTCCCGTCGACGACCAGGTCGCCGTCCACGATGTAGCCGGTGGCGGCGTCGGGGGCGCCGTCCCGCCAGGGCGTGCGATCGTGCTCGTCGAGGGGGAGCTCGCCGGTCACCGTGGTGGGACCGGGCACGAGGATGTACTCCTCCTCGTACAGGTTCCCGTACGTCTCCTTGGGCAGGCCGCGCCGCTCGAACAGGTCAACCGCATCGTCCCAGTCGAGGTATGTCGATCGCATGCGCGTGACCCTAGCAATCAGGCCGGGTGGTGATCGTGTCTGTGTTCCGTGCCGGGCCTTCCGCCGGCCGGGATCACGCGTCACTGTGGGTAGGTGTACGTCACTGTGCAGTTGCCCATCGTGGACCTGAGGCCGCTGCTGCCCGCCGACCCGCGGCGGCGCGAGCCGCCGCGCTGGCCGCGGCCCGACCGCGCCTTCCCGAGCCGGTCCGCGGAGCACCACCGCTCCGACCACGTGCGTGGCCTGGGCGCCGTACGGCCGCGGCTGCGCGGCGGGGTGGCGCCCTGGATCGCCGAGTCCTACTACGTCGACGTCGGCAACCTGGTCCGGCTCACCCGGCAGCGGCACCAGGAGGGGTTCCGCCGGTCGGTGACGGTGACGCCGGTGCTGCGCAACTTCTACGCCGACCGGGTCGTGAACCGGCTGGAGGTGGGCTTCCGGCGCCGCCTGCTCGACCCGAACCAGATCTGGGACGGCGCGGAGAACGTCGTGCGGCTGGCCATGTCGGCGACCACCTGGCTGCGCGGCGAACGCGCGGCGCACGCGCCGTTGGTGGCCTTCGGACCGCGGTTCGCGCGGCACCTGCTGGAACGCACGTCCGCGGTGGCGGACCCGGAGGACTGGTGGGTGCGCGCGGGCGCGCCGTCCGTCGTGGTGGAGGACTACCACTGGCGCTACAAGGCCGTCCATCACGCGTGGGTGCGCGCGGCCGGGCTGCGGGTGTCGATGTGGAAGGTGATCCCCGCCCACGATCTGGACAGGCCGGACGAGGAGCTGCGCCGGATGCGCGTGCTGCTGTCCCGGCTGCACGCCGAGTACGCGGCCGTCGAGCAGGTGCTGGCGTTGTGCGAGGACGGCCGCCTGGACGTGGAACAGCCGGAGGTCGAGCGGTATCTGATGCGCGCGCTCGACCTGCTGCTGCGTCCCTCGCGGTACGGGTTCGCCGCGGCCGAGATGCTGGCGCAGATGCTCGCCCGCACCCAGGAGGTCTACGCCGACACCGTGCAGACCCTCGACCACCTGGCCGGCTCGTCGGGAAACGCGGTCATCGCCGCCCGGGTCGAACAGCTCCGCGTCCTGATGGCCGCCGCCGGGTCCGACCGGCCCTTCCACTACTCGCCGGAGGTCAACGTGACCACGTTCAACCGCAACACCTTCAACAACAGCGCGATCAGCACCGGCAGCGGGGACGCCACGGTGCACAACGCCTCCGGCGACGACGCGGCCGAGCTGCGGGCGCTGGTGGAGGAGCTGCTCGACGCCGTTCACCTGCTCCGCGACGAGCTCCCCGAGGAGCGGGCGGCGGCGGTCGAGGACGCGGCCGAGGGCGTGCGGCGCGAGCTGGACAGGACGCCGGACGAGCGCAGCGAGGGCGGCCTGAGGACCCGGCTGAAGACGATCTTCGAGATCGCCTCGGACGCGGGCGCGGCGGGCAGCGCGCTGGCCGGCGTGGTCACCGCCATCCAGGGCATCCTCGGCGTGACGTGAGGCGGCCTCCGGGGGCCGCGACCCCCGGAGGGTGACACTTCGCCCGGAACGACGCGCGATCCGAGCAGGCTGTGACGCCTGAAGAGGACCTATACACAGTCGAGGCCGGGACTCCCAGGTGGCCGTCGGCCCCGGGGCGGCCTGCCGTCGAGTCTAGTGACCGATGCGGTGGCCGGCCAGCCCGCGCCCGTCACCGCGCGTACGGGGCTCGTACGATGTCGGGGTGCGGTCAGTTGCGGCGGTTCGCGGTCATGTGCCCGGATGGGAGATCACCGTCCCGTCGCGGCCCGGCGGCCTGCCCGGGGTCGTCATGGCGGGGTTCAGCGACCGGGCGAACGAGTTCCGCGACCTCGCCCTGGTCCCGCACCCCGCGGTCACCCTGCTCTTCGACCTCGGCGACGAGCCGTTCACCATCGAGGACGACCGCGGCTCCCGCCAGCTCGGGCGCGTCGTCGCCGGCCTCGCGCCCCGACAGGTGCGGGGGAGCGGCCTGACCCGCCGGATGGAGTGCCTGCAGGTCCGGTTGTCGCCGATGGCGGCGCACGCCGTCCTGGGCGCGTCCGCCGAGCTGAGCGGCACGGTGGTCGCGCTCGACGACCTCTGGGGGCGCGAGGCCGAACGCGTCCAGGAGCGGCTGCGGGCCGCCCGGTCGTGGGAGGACCGGTTCGCGATCGCGCGCGACGCCCTGGCCAGGCGGGCCGACCAGGGCCGGGCCGCCGATCCTGAGGTCGCCTTCTCCTGGCGGCGGATGGCGGCCAGCGGCGGACGGGTGCCCGTCGAGCGGCTCGCCGCCGAGGCGGGCTGGAGCCGCAAACGCCTGTGGGCCCGGTTCCGCGCCCAGGTCGGCCTCACGCCGAAGCGGGTCGCCCGGCTCATCCGCTTCGACCAGGCGGCCCACCGTCTGGCCGCCGGTGAGCGCGCCGCCCTGGTGGCGGCCGAGAGCGGTTACGCCGACCAGTCTCACCTGCACAGGGACGTCATGACCTTCGCGGGCGTGACGCCGGCCGCGGTCGCGCTCTCGCCGTTCCTCGCGGTGGACGACGTCGCCTGGCCGTCCGGGCCTCCCCGCGACCCCGCCTAGCGGATCATGCCTGCCCGCCGACCAGGCGCAGCGCGTCGGCCAGGCACAGGTCGGCCGCCTCGGGGGCGGTGAGGCGGCCGCCGGCGTCGGGCCGCCGTGCTCTTGCTCTACGGCAGGCGCGGGTGGGGTGGCGGCTCCTCGCGGGCGGCTCTGGTGATCTCGTGCACGGCGACCGGCCGTCCGTGGGCCGGGACCACCGTCTCGAACGCGAACCGCAGGCCGAGCTTGTCCATCACCCGGCGTGAGCGCTGGTTGTCCACGTGACGGATGCTGACGATCCGGTCGAGGCCGCACTCGGCGAACCCGAACCGCAGCAGCCTTCCGGCCGCCTCGGTGGCGTAGCCGTTGCCCCAGTGCGCTCGTCCGAGCCGCCAGCCGATCTCCACGGCGGGCAGGATCTCGGGGAGGAACGCGGGCACCGTCAGGGTGACCCAGCCGGCCGTCAGCCCGGTCTCGCGCACGACGACGGAGAGCGGGCCGTGGCCGCTCTCCCGCCATTCCCGCCGGGCGCGCGCGATCCACGCCGCCGTGCGGTCCGGGTCCGGCGGCGGGACGGACCCGTCGCCGATGTACCGCATGACCTCGGGATCGGCGTTCATGGCGGTGAAGGGGGCGAGGTCGTCGCCGTCCGGTGGACGCAGGAGCAGCCGGTCGGTCGTCATGGGGATCACCCGGCGATGATGCCAGAACCGGCCGGCGCCGACGATCACCCGCGCCCCGGCGAGCAGCGGCAGCGGCCGGCGACGACCCGCGCAAGAGGCCAGGAGACCAAGTTGACGAAGATCGCGGGCGCCAATACCCTTTTACTAATCTAATAGGAAAAGGGTATTGCGGTGATCAAGTTTCGCCTCGACCCCAGCTCCGGTGTGGCGACATATCTGCAACTGGTGCACCAGGTCAAACACGCCTTGCGGCTCGGCGCGCTCATGCCCGGCGATCGGCTGCCGACGATCAAAGAGGTCGTCAGCGACCTCGCGATCAACCCGAACACCGTGGCCAAGGCCTACCGCGAACTGGAACACGAGGGGTTCGTCGCCGGCCGGCCCGGGCTGGGCACGTTCGTACGGCGGTCCCTGGGCAGCGGAGCCGCGGCCGATCACACCCGGCTCCGCCGCGACCTCGCCCGGTGGGTGCACGACTGCCGCGCAGCGGGGCTCGACCAAGGAGACATGGAGGCGTTGTTCGCCATGGTGCTCGCCGACTCCGCCCAGGAGGGGATCGCATGACAGCGGATCGGACAGCGAGGATGTTCGGCGGCGGTTCCGGGGAGCTCACCGCTCCCGCACAGAGCCCGACGGCTCTGGAGGCCGTGAGGCTGGCCAAGCGGTATCGGGGCACGTGGGCGTTACGCGACTGCACGCTGTCCGTCCCCGCCGGCCGGGTGGTTGCGTTGGTCGGGCCGAACGGCGCGGGCAAGTCCACGTTCCTGCACCTGGTCGCCGGGCTGATCGCTCCCACTCGGGGCAGTGTGCGGGTCTTCGGCGAACTGGTCGGGCAGCGGGCGGAGGCCCTCGCGCGGGTGGCGTTCCTGGCTCAGGACAAACCCCTCTACGACGGCTTCACCGTCGCTGAGATGCTCCGCTTCGGACGCCGTCTCAATCCGGGGTGGGACGACGCCCTGGCCCGGCAACGGCTGGCGGAGCTGGACATCCCGCTGAACCGCAAGGTCGGCAGGCTTTCCGGAGGTCAGCAGGCGCAGGTCGCGCTGACCGTCGCCGTGGCCAAGCGGCCGGAGCTGCTGGTCATGGACGAGCCGCTGGCCAACCTCGACCCGGTGGCCCGGCACGACGTCATGCGCTCCCTGATGGCGGCGGTGGCCGAGACGCAGATGACCGTCGTGCTGTCCTCCCATGTGGTGTCGGACCTGACCAACGCCTGCGATTGGCTGGTGGTGCTCAACCGCGGCCAGGTCCAGATCAGCGGCGAGGTCGACGAGCTGCTCGCCACTCACCGGATGTTGTCCGGCCCGGCCGAACTGGCCGACGGGGTGGCAGCCCGGATGCCGGTGATCAGCGACAGCCGCAGCGGACGGCAGGCCGGCCTGCTGGCCCGTACCGGCCCGGGAACGTTTCTGCACGACCCGCGATGGAGTGTGTCCGGTGTGAGCCTCGAGGAACTGGTGCTGGCCTACCTGCGCCGCCCCGACACCACCTCCCTGCCTCATCCGACGTTGACCCTTTCTGACCGCTAAGGAGACCTGGAAGTGTTGTGGCTTACCTGGCGGCAGCATCGCCTGCAGGTGCTCGTCACCACGGTGCTGCTGGCCGTCCTCGGGGTGGTTCTCCTCGTCAGCGGTCTGGGCGCGGCCGACTTCGCCGCCCGGTCCGCTCCGGCGGCCGGCTGCGTGGCGGACACGCCCGTGTGCAGCGCCTACCGCATGGAGATGAACGAGCGCATGTACTCGGTGGGTGAACTCCTCGGCTGGCTCACACTGCTGGCCCCGGCGTTGATCGGCGCCTTCTGGGGCGCTCCGCTCCTGGCCCGGGAGTACGAGCACGGCACGCACCAACTGACCTGGACCCAGTCGGTGACGCGGCGACGCTGGCTGGCGACCAAGATCGTTGCGCTCGGCGCCGCGGTCACGCTCGGCGGGCTGGTGCTGGCCGGCATTGTGGAGCAGTGGCTGGCCGCCTTCGACGTCCCCCCGTACAACGTCGACCGCTTCGACTTGACCTGGTTCCGCCTCGTCGGCATCATGCCGGCGGCGTGGTGGCTGTCCGCGTTCGTGCTCGGCATGGCCACGGGCGCGCTGTTCCGGCGGACTCTGCCGGCGATGGCGGTGACCCTGGCGGTGTGCGGGCTGGCCTTCTTCGGACTTCTCAGGGCGCCGTCCTCCTACGCGCCGCCGGAACGAGTCGTGCAGGCCGCGGTCGTCGACGAACTCGAACCGGAAGGCGCCCTGCATGTGAACAGCTACTGGATCGACAGGAGCGGCACGCAGTACACCTCTCAGCAGGCAGAGCTCGCGCTCGCCGGCCCCTGCGGGACAGACGAGTCGACCATGAAGTACGCCAAGTGCACGTTCAGCCACGGCTATCGACTCGTGGCGGAATACCACCCGGCGAACAGGTTCTGGCAGTTCCAATGGACCGAAGCGGGAATCCTGCTCATCCCCGCTCTCGCCATGGGCGGTGTCGCCGTCCGGCGCACCCTTCGGCCCCGCATCTGAAGCCGATCAGCGCCTGGTCACGGTGACGGGACGCCTGGCGCAGGACCGTCACCGCGGCGGGGGCGGCGGACGGCGAGGGCGATGAGGGGGCCGGCGGCGAGCAGGAGGGCCAGGGCGGCGTAACCGTAGGTGAGCGAGGCCAGGGTGGCGACGCCGGCCACGAGCAGCGGGCCCCCGGCGTCGCCCAGCTCCCGGCCGAGTTCGGCGGCGCCCATGGTCTGGCCCATGCGCTCGGCCGGGGTGCGGGCGGCGAGGGCGGCGAACCCGAGCGGGGTGATGAGCCCCGTCCCGGCCCCGATCAGCACGGCGGCCGACAGGATGCCGGCCAGGCCGGGCAGCATGGCGCAGGCCAGCCCGGCCGCGGTGACCAGCAGCCCGCCCAGCAGGCCGGTACGGGTCGACAGACGCTCTTCGTCGAGGGCCCGCCCGGCCCTGGGCTGGACCACCGCCGCACACGCCGCCAGGACGGACACCGCCGCGCCCGTCGCAACCGTGCCCAGTTCGGCGGCCCGGCCGGACACGGGCAGGAAGCCCACGCCGACCGACAGCGCGGCGGTGGCCCCGGCCAGGGCGGCGGTCGGCGCGAGGAAGGCCGGATCGGCCAGGCGCCGCGCCAGGTCCAGCACCGTCTGGCGGACCTTGGGCAGCGGCGGCACCCCGGGCACGGCCAGCGCGGCCCACACGGCGACCGCCGCGCCCAGCACGGTCAGGACCGCGAACAGCAGCCGCAGGCCGCCGGCCCACACCAGCACGCCGCCCAGCAGCGGGCCCAGGGTGTAGCCGATCGACTTCCAGAAGCCGTAGCCGCCGAAGGCCCGGCCGAGCTTGGCGGCCGGATTGAGCCGGGCCACCAGCGCCGAGGCCGACGGTGAGAATGCCGAGGCCGCCGCTCCCTGGCCCAGGCGGGCGGCCCACAACCAGCCGGGGCTGTCGGCGACGACGTACAGGCCGGAGGCGACCGCGAACGCCACCAGCCCGCCCACCAGCACCGGACGGGCGCCTATACGGTCGGCGAGGCTGCCGAACAGCGGTTTGAGCAGCACCTCGGCGCCGTCGTACAGGGCCAGCAGCCCGCCGAGGACGAGCAGCGAGGTGACCGCGTCCGAGGAGAAGCCGCCGAGGTTGGCGGCGATGCCGTGCGCGCCGAACGCGGTGGTGAACCCGGCCGCGTACAGCGGCCACATCCGCCGGCGCGCCCCCGCGGGCGACGCCGCGGCGGCCCCGGAAGGCGGCACAGGGGGCGGTGTGGAAGGCGGCACAGGGGGTGTCATGCCGACGGCCGGTCGAGTCTGGCGGACACGGCGTCGAGGACCCACTCCAGGCCGGTCGTGAAGGACTCCTCGGCGGTCACCTCCGTGCCGTCGTGCACGAATTTGGCCAGCGTGGGGTAGCGGCCGGTGGCCAGCATCCGGCTCACGTGCGGGCCGTAGGCGCGCTGCCAGTCGCGCTTGGACAGGCCCGTGGCGCGCTCGGCCCGCAGGTGCGCGATCTCGCGTCTGATCGCGCCGGTCATGTACGCGCCGACGGTCTGCACGGCGTGCATGACGGTGTCGAGGTCGGCGTGGCCGTCGAGGGCGGCCAGCGTGCGCTCGGTCACGGCGAGGGCGTTCGGGCCCAGGCTCGGACGGCCGCCGAGCAGGTCGGCCAGCCATTCGTGACGGAGGGCGGCCTGCCGGGTGCGGACCGCGTGGTCGCGCAGCGCCTCCCGCCAGCCGCCGGGCGGCCCGTCGGGCAGGATCTCGGCGTGGACCTCGTCCACCATGAGGTCGAACAGCTCCTCCTTGGTGGAGATGTATCCGTACAGCCGCATCGGGCCGACGTCGAGCCGGGCGGCGACCTTGCGCAACGACACCGCCTCCAGCCCGCCCTCGTCGGCCAGCGCGACGGCGGCGGCGACGATCCGCCGCCGATCGAGCGGCGCGGGGCGGGTCGGCGGCTCCGGGCGGTCCCACACAGTCATGGATACATCGTACTGTTGCGATACAGCGTATCGGCGAAATACAGTGTATCGACATGAGACATCGTATCGCCGTTGTGGGAGGCGGGCCCGCTGGCCTCACCTTCGCCCGCGTCCTGCACCGCCACGGCCACCCCGTCACCGTCTTCGAGCGCGATGCCGGGCCCTACGCCCGTCCTCCGGGCGGCACGATCGACCTGCACGAGGGGATGGGCCAGCGCGCCCTGGACAAGGCGGGGCTGCTGGCGGAGTTCCGGGCGCTGTCCCGTCCCGAGGGGCAGGCCATGCGCATCCTCGCCCCCGACGGGACCGTGCTGCGCGACTGGCGGCCCCGTCCGGACGAGCAGGCCAATCCGGAGATCGACCGCGGGCAGCTGCGCGACCTGCTGCTCGGCCCGCTGGACGTCCGGTGGGGGCACGGCGTGACGGAGGTGACGCCCGGAACGCGGGACGGCGCGCTGCTCCGCTTCGCCGACGGGCGGCAGGAGACGTTCGACCTCGTGGTCGGCGCGGACGGGGCCTGGTCCCGGGTCCGCCCGGCGCTCTCCGCCGCGACGCCGCACTACACCGGCGTCACCGCCGTCGAGACCTCACTCGACGACGTCGACACCCGCCACCCGGACCTCGCCCGGCTGGTCGGCGACGGTTCCGTGGCCGTCTACGGCGTGAACCGGTCCATCGTCGCCCAGCGCAACAGCGGCGGCCACGTCAAGGTGTACGCCCAGTTCCGCGCGCCGCTGGAGCGGCACGCGGACACCGGCACGGGCCCGGACGGCGTCGAGGCCGTGCGGTCCCGCCTGCTGGCGCTGTTCGAGGGCTGGGCCGACCCCGTGCTCGACCTCCTGCGCCGCGGCACCGCGTTCGTCGACCGTCCCCTCTACGTCCTGCCCGTCGCCCACACCTGGGCCCACGTCCCCGGGGTGACGCTCCTGGGGGACGCCGCCCACCTGATGCCGCCCTTGGGAGTGGGCGCGAACCTGGCGATGCTGGAGGGCGCCGAGCTCGCCGAGGCCCTCGCCGCCGGCCCCGGCGATCCGGACGAGGTCGTCCGCGCCTTCGAGGAGCGGATGTGGGAACGGGCCGGCAAGTGGGCGAAGATGACGGCGGACGGCCTGGAACGTCTCGTCGGCCCGGATCCCGCCACGGCCCTGGCCGTCTTCGACGCGCTCCAGCCGTCCTGACCGGTGGCTAGCCGGCCTGCTGTCCCGCGCCGGTGCGCGGGAGTCGGTCGTAGGGAACGGCGTGACGGGTCCGGCCGCGCACGCCGGTGGTGGTCGTCGCGGTGAACAGGGAGTTGAGCAGCGCCTCCTCCACCGCGTCCATGACCGCGGCGAACAGCGGGTTCAGGCCGGCGTCGGGCAGGCGCGGGAGCTCGGGCGAGGCGGTGCTGAAGGCGATGGCGTAGTCGCCGCTCCCGTTGGAGTACGACGCCCCGACGCGGCCCATCGCGAAGATCGCCCGGCGGGCCAGGCGGGCGAGCTGACGCGCGTCGAGCGGCGCGTCGGTGGCCACCACGATCATGCAGGAGTTGCCGACGGGCTCCTCGCCGGCGGCCCCCGGGACGAGCTCCTCGACCGGCATCGGGACGCCGCCCACGGTCAGCACGCCGCCGAAGTTCGCCTGGACGAGCGCCCCGACCGTCACCGCGCCCCCCTCGCCTCCCGCGGCCCCCTCGATCATCGGCCGCCGGGATGAGGTGCCGATGCCCGCCTTGTAGCCCAGCGCCGTCGTCCCGGTGCCCGCTCCCACGCACCCTTCGGCGGGCAGGCCGCCGGACGCCCCCTCCAGCGCGTCGAGCACGTGCCGTTCGGTGATCGGGCGGCGCCGGATGTCGGACAGGAAACCGTCGTTGGTCTCGCCCACGACCGGGTTGAAGGAGATGCCCTCCGGGCTGCGGTCCATCAGGTAGGTGAGCAGCGCGTCCGCGGCCCGGAACGCCGACAGCGTGGCGGTCAGCACGACGGGCGACTCCAGCACGCCGAGTTCGTCGATCTGGGTGGAGCCGACCAGTTTGCCGTATCCGTTGCCGGCGTACACGGCCGCGGGCAGCGCCCGCCGTTCGGCGGTGAGCTGACGCGGGACGATGGCGGTGACCCCGGTGTGCAGGTCGGCGCCGTCGTCGAGGGTGGTGTGGCCGACCAGGACGCCTTCGACGTCGGTGATCGCGTTCAACGGCCCGGTCGGCAGGGCGCCGACGACGACGCCCAGCTCGCGCGCCCGCGCGCGTCCCCTCGTGGCTGCGGTGAGGTGATTGTCCATAATGCTCCCATTCTCGGGGCTCCCCTCCGCCGCCACACCCGCTGGCGGTTCAGGCCGTGCGGGTGTCGCGGCTGCTCGGGTAGGGACTGCTCGGGTCGCGTCGTCAGAGGAGGGTGCCGCCCGAGGCGTCCAGCCAGTGGCCGGTCACCCAGCGGCTGTCGTCGCCGGCCAGGAAGGCCACCGCGCCGGCCACGTCCTCGGGGGTGCCCACGCGGCCCATGGGGGACAGCGACGACAACCAGGTCAGCGCGTCCCCGACGAGTCTGCCCTCGTGCATGTCGGTGTCGATGACGCCGGGCGCCACGGTGTTGACGGTGATCCCGCGCGGCCCGAGCTGCTTGGCCAGCGTCGAGGTGAGCACGTCGAGCGCGGCCTTGGACATGGCGTAGCTGATCGCCGTCGGCATCGCCGAGCCGCGGGTCAGCATCGTGGAGACGTTGACGATCCGGCCGCCGTCGCGCAGCCGGGGGAGTGCGAGCTGGGTGACGAAGAACGGGGCGGTGGCGTTGACCGCGAAGAGCCGTTCGAACTGCCGTCTGGTGACGTGCTCGATGCCGGGCTCGTCGCCCAGGATGCCGGCGTTGTTGACCAGGATGTCCAGCCCGTCGGCGTGGGCGTCGAAGGCGGCCCACAGGCGTTCGGCGTCGCCCGGCGTGCCCAGCTCGGCCCGCAGGGCGAACGCCTGCCCGCCCGCCGCCTCGACCGCGGCGACGGTCTCCGCGGCGGCCTGGTCGTTGCCGCCGTAGTGGACGGCGACGCGCGCGCCGTCCGCGGCCAGACGCTGGGCGATGGCCCGGCCGATCCCTCTGCTCGCGCCGGTGACGAGCGCGGTCCTGCCATGGAGGTTGCTCATGATGTGCTCCTGTCGATCAGGGGAGGAGTCACCCGAAGGCCACGCGCGGGCGGGTGGCAGGCGTGCCGCTCGGCGCCCGCGGGGCGATCAAGGGGACTGGAGGAAGTCCAGGGTGGCCAGCTCGTTCACGGTCGTCTGCAGCTGGTCGATGCGGGCGCGGCCGATCCGGACGAGCTCCTCGCCCGCGGCGACCCACTGGCCGAGGTCGCGGGACATGGGCGGGATGCCGGAGAGGATGTCGGCGCTCTCCTTGAGGGTGATGCCGACCCGCTGCGCGGCGAGGGCGAGCTTGATCCGGCAGACCGCGTCGACGGTGAAGCGGCGGGCGTTGCCGCTGTTGCGGTGGCCGGTGATCACGCCGTAGCGCTCGTAGAAGCGGACGGCGTTGGGCGTCACCCCGGCGGCCCTGGCCACCTGCCCGACCGTGAGCGAGGCCGGGATCGTCTCGGAGCCGGGACGGTCGGTGACGGTCATGGCGTGCTCACCGTCCTCTCAGCCGACTCCCGCCGGCCTGGCATCGCCGAGGGCCGGGCCGCAGAGCGCAATCGTACGACGAGGGCCAGCGCCATCACGACGAGGGCCGCCGCCTGGGTCAGCCGCAGGGCGTCGGTGACGGCGACCGCCTGCGCTGCCCTTGTCGTCGCGTCCATGGCGGCCAGGGCCGCGAGCGACAGGCCGCCGGTCATCGCGGCGGTCAGCGCCGTGAACAGCGCGCCGACCGCCACGGTGCCCATGCCGTTGGCGACCGTGCTCACCAGCGACAACAGCGCGGAACCCGAGGCCAGGTCGGGGCCGTGGAGGTTCCGGCTGGAACCGGACATCGTCGGCATCATGATCGCGCCGGTGCCCGCCCCCTGGAGCAGCGCGAACAGCCCGAGCACCGGATAGGGGGTGTCCGGCGCCAGGATGACCACCTGGACCGCGCCGGACGCGATCACGAGTCCGAGCCCGGTGCCGACGACCCGCCGGGGGCCGAGCCGTTCCAGCAGCCGGGCGGCGACCTGCAGGCTGAGGCCCATGCCGACGGCGCCGGGGACCATCAGCGCGGCCGTGACCGAGGCGCTGTCGTGACGCAGCGTCTGGACGTAGGTGGGCATCAGCAGAGCCGAGCCGAAGTAGGGGGCGGCGTACAGGGCGAGCACCGCGGCGCCCCGGCCGAACGTGGGATCGCCGAGCAGCCGGATCCGCAGCAGCGGTTCCGGACGCCTCAGCGCCCGGACGCAGAAGGCCGCGACCAGCACCGCGCCGGCGGCCACCGCGGCGATCCGCGTCCAGGCCGGGCTGTCCTGGGCGCTGATGCCGTACGCCACCGCGACGATGCCGGGCACCAGCAGCATCGCCCCCACCAGGTCCGGCCGGACCGGCCGGCCGCGCGCGGGGTCGGCCGGCAACCAGGCCGGCGCGCCCGCGGCGGCCAGCAGCGCCAGCGGCACGGTGACGTAGAACAGCGCGCGCCAGGAGCCGGCGCCCAGGAGCGCCGCGCCGAGCAGCGGGCCCAGGATCGGCCCGGCCAACAGCGGCACCCCGGTGACCGCCGTCATCCGGCTGCGGCGTTCGGGCGCGACCGCGCCGAACCCGATCGCCATCCCCAGCGGCGCCAGCAGGCCGCCGCTGAGACCCTGCGCCGCCCGCGCGGCGATCAGTCCGTCCAGGCCACCGGCCGCGCCGGCGGCGGCGGAGGCGACCGCGAAGCCGACCAGCGCCGCCAGGTACACGCGCCGGGCGCCCCAGCGCGCGGCGAGCCCGGCGGCCAGCGGCATCGTCGCCACCATCCCGAGCGCGTACGCGGTGAGGACCCATTGCACGGAGCTCAGCGACGCGCCGAACGCCGCCATCAGCGCGGGCAGCGCCACCACGACGATCGTGGCGTCCAGCACCGCGAGCAGCCCGCCGGCCATCAGGACGACCGCGGCGCGCAGCTCCGGCCCGGTCAGCCTGCTCACCGTCGACCGGCCAGATCCGGGACGCGGACGGGACGCAGTGCCCGCGCCCACGTGCGCAGCTCGCCCATCGTCGTGTGCAACGCCTGCGTCGTGCCCGGCGGGGGAACGAAACGGCCGTCGGCGTCCAGGTGCTCCCACGCCATGGGGATCAGCACCGACTCGCGGACCGTCGCGGCCCGCAGTTCGGGGAAGACCATGCGCAACTGCGCCACGGCCCTGATGCCGCCGGAGGCGCCGTACCCGACGAACGCGACCGGCTTGTACGCCCACTCGGTGAAGTGCCAGTCGATCGCGTTCTTCACCGCGGCGGGGAAACTGTGGTTGTACTCCGGGACGAGGAACACGAACCCGTCGGCGTCGGCGAGCGCGTCGCCGATCGGGGACGCGCCCCCTCCGCCGGGCTGCAGCTCGTGCATCGGCAGCGAGACCGCGGCCAGGTCGATCATGTCGAGGTCGAGCCAGTCGAACGTGCTGAGCTCGCGCTCCAGCCAGGCGGCGAGCGGGTCGGCCATTCTGGGCCTGCGCACGCTTCCGATCACCACGGCGATCCGGAGGCGGCTGCCGGCGTTGGTTTCCGTCATGGCACCGACGCTAGGAGTTCGCCTATGGGCGAACTCAAGTCACCGGATTCACGGCCTTCCGGCGTCCGGCATAGTTCCGGGACGCCCGCTCGTCCTTGGTGGGTGACACCAGGAGGAGGACGGGTGGATCCAGGCTTCGAGGCGGTTCTGCGGCAGTTCGTCATCGACCGGTCGGGGGCGCTGTTCCGCACGGCGTACCTGCTGACCGGCGACCGGCACGCCGCCGAGGACCTCGTCCAGTCGGCCCTGGCGAAGACGGCCGCGCGGTGGCGCGGCCTGCGCGACCCCGAGGCCGTCGAGGGGTACGTCCGCCGCACCATGTACCACGAGCAGGTGAGCCGGTGGCGCCGCCGGTCGCGGGTCGTGGAGGTGAGCACGGACGAGCGGCTCGACCGGCCCGGCGACGGGCACGCCGACGCCGCCGACCTGCGCCTGACGATGCGGGCGGCGCTGTCCCGGCTGACGCCCCGGCAGCGGACCATGCTCGTCCTGCGCTACTTCGAGGACAAGTCGGAGACCGAGATCGCGGACCTGCTGGGCGTGCGCGTGGGCTCGGTCCGCAGCCAGATCTACCGATCGCTGGAGCGGCTGAAGAAGACCGCCCCCGAGCTGAGCGCCGTGAGGGAGTTCCGTTGAACATCGAGAACCTGCTGCGTGAGACCCTCGCCGACATGGCGGACGAGCAGCCGCCACCGCCTCCCGCCCGGTTCCTCCCGCGATATCCCGCCCGGTTCCCATCGCAACATCCCGCCCGGTTCCTACCGCATCGTCCTGCCCGCCGGAGGGGCGTCGCGCTGGCGGCGGCGGCCGCCGTCGTCGTCCTGGCCGCCGGAGGCACGGTCGCCGTCCGGGCGCTCGCGCCGGAGGCGGGCCGGCCGGCGCCGTCCGTGGCCACGCGGCCCGGTCCGGGACGGGCTCAGGTGGAGGTCGTCAACGACGGCGAACGGGTCTCCGGCCTGTTCGACGAGCTCGCCCGCGTGACCGGCAGGCCCGCGGAGTCGTTCGCGAAGGCCGCCGGGGACGGCCGGGCGCTCGGCCTGCCTCCGTACGCGAAGGGCGGGCTGGAGGGCTTCGCGTTCCCCGGCACGTACCGGTTCGCCGGCTCCGCCGCCCCGGCCGAGATCCTGGGCGAGATGGTGGCCCGCTTCCGCGCGACGGCGGACGAACTCGGCCTGGCCGCCCGGCCCGACGCCCTGGACGTGGTCGTCGTGGCGAGTCTCGTCCAGGCCGAGTCGCCCACGGAGGCCGACATGCCGAAGGTGGCCCGCGTGCTGCACAACCGGCTGGCCCGCGGCATGCCGCTGCAGGTGGACAGCTCGGTCCGTTACGCGCTCGGCAGGCGCCGGGGGCCCGTCACGGTCGACGATGTGCGGGTGCGGTCGCCGTACAACACCTACCGTCACAAGGGCCTGCCTCCCGGGCCCGTCGCCAACCCGGGCGCGGCCGCGCTCAGGGCCGCCCTGCACCCGGCCGCGGGCTCCTGGCTGTACTTCGTGCTCACCGACCCGAAGCGCGGCACCCTGGCCTTCGCCACGACCGGAAAGGAGTACGCCGAACTGGCCGAACGCGCCCGGAAGCCCGGCTACCGAGGATGAGCGCCCGTTCGTCTAGCGAGCGTCGCCGGGGGGTGCGGCGCGCATCAGCAGGTGGCCGCGGCGGAAGCGTTCGTCCTCCAGCGGCTCGCGGAGCAGCCGGCCCACCTCGACGAACCCCTCCTTGCGGGCCAGGACGGCCAGTTCGTCGATCGGCCACCGGTAGGCCGGTGTGACCTTGTGGTCGAACTCCGTGACCGGGTCGCCCTCGGACTCGAAGAAGGCGACCAGGAAGTGGCCGCCGGGGGCCAGCACCCGGCGGAACTCGGCGAAGTACGGCGGCAGTTCCGCCGGCGGCACGTGGATCATGGAATACCAGGAGATCAGTCCGCCCAGCTCGCCGTCGGCCACGTCGAGGGCGTCCATCGAACCGAGCTCGAAACGCAGGCCGGGATAGTCCCTGCGGGCGATGTCGAGCAGCGCGGGGGACAGGTCGACACCGGACGCGTCCAGGCCGAGGTCGCGCAGGTGGGCCGTCATGTACCCGGGGCCGCATCCGGCCTCGACCACGGGCCGGGGTCCGGCGGCCCGGACGAGTTCGGCGAACGCGGCGACCAGCGCGCGGTCCAGCGGCAGGCGGTCGAGCGAGTCGCGGGCGAGGTCGGCGTATAGGTCGGCGACGGCGTCGTAGGCGTGCGCCGTCGCCGTGAGGTAGGAGGAGTCGGCCATGGCGGACGACTGTAGCCCATCGGCCGGGGTGTCGCCGCCGCCCCGGGCGGCCCGTTCTCGCCTATGCTGTGAACAAAAATCCAATCTGTTCATACGGTTACAGTGGCGGAAGGGATCCCCCATGCTGAACGACCTGCCGTACCTGTCGGCCGGGGAAGGGCCGCCGCTGATCGTCCTGATCTACACCCCGCAGGCGGCCAACCCGACCGGCATGACCCGCTGGTCCACGATGCGGCTGGTGCGGCCGTTCACCCGGGACTTCACCGTCTACGTCGTCAACCGGCCGCCCGGGCTGCCGTCCACCACGACGATGGCCGACCTCGCCGCGATCTTCGCCCAGGCGATCCGGGCCACGTTCGACGGACCGGTCAACGTGCTGGCCCTGTCCACCGGCGGATCCATCGCCCTGCAACTGGCCGCCGACCATCCCGGCCTGGTCGACCGGCTCGTCCTGGCGGGCACGGCCTGCACCCTCGGCCCGGCCGGCCGGCGGGCCCAGCGCGGCTACGTCGAACGGGCCCGCCAGGGCAGGCGGCCGAGCCCCGCGCTGGCCGAGATCGTCACCGCGTCGGCGCTCGGCCGCGTCCTGCTCAGGGGCCTGCTGTGGCTCTCGGACGGCGGGCGCGCCGACCACGCCGACGCCGTCACCGTGCTCAACGCCGAGGACGGCTTCGACCTGCGCGGCCGGCTGCACGAGATCAAGGCGGCCACCCTGCTGATCCAGGGCGGCGACGACCTGGTCTACCCGCTGGACCTGGCCCGGCAGACGGTCGAGGGCATCCCCGACGCCCAGCTCGTCGTCTACCCCGGCCGCAGCCACAGCGGCGCCTTCACCGACAAGCGGTTCGTCCCCGACGCCCTCGCCTTCCTGACCGACGGCTGAGGACGCGCCGTTCAGTGGCAGTCTCTCAGTGGCAGTCTCTCAGTGGCCGACCGGCCGTGGGGCACCCCTCAGTGGCCGACCGGCCGTAGGGCGTCCCGTGCCGGCGTGCGCAGCAGGGCGACGACGCCGAGCACCACGTGCAGGACCCCGGCCACCGCCGCGGCCACGTGCAGCCCGGTGACGAACGCCGTCTCGGCCTGCGCGGCCGCCGCCGGCACGAGGGCGGGCAGCTGGAGGGTCTCGTCCAGGGTGGGGGCCAGGTCCGGCCCGCTGAGCCGGAAGACCAGGGCGGCGAGCGAGCCGAGCAGCGCGATCCCCAGGGCGTTGCCGATCTCGTTGCTGGTCTCGGCCAGCGCCCCCGCCGCTCCCGCCCGTTCCGGCGGGACGGCCCCGACCGCGGTGTCGGCGACGACGCTGAACGAGATGCCGTACCCGATGCCCGCCACGACCGTGGACGCGACGTACCAGCCGACCCCGCCCGTGACGGCCGTCGGGAGCAGGAGCAGCAGCCCCGCCGCGACGGAGAAGTGGCAGACGGCGAGCGCGGCCCGCCGGCCGACGCGGTCGACCACGAAGGGCGTGACGACGCAGGTGATGGTCAGCACCACCGCGCCGGGCAGCGCGAGCAGCGCCGCGTGCAGCACGGGCAGGCCGAGGACGGACTGGAGGTAGACGCCCGACAGGTACGCGGTCGCCGACCACGCCGCCAGCGGCAGCAGCCCGGTGACGATCGCCACGGTGAACACCCGGTCGCGGAACAGCGAGAACTCGATCAGCGGCTGCGCGAGGCCGCGCTGCCTGCGGACGAACCACGCCAGCAGCCCCGCCCCGGCCGCCCCCGCGACGACCGGGACGGCCGACAGCCCTTCGGCGGCCGCGTGCTTGAGCGCGTAGATCGCGAGCAGCAGCCCGGCCGCGGACGTCACGACGCTGGGCACGTCCACGCGCCCGGCGCGGGTCGCCCGCACTTCGCGCAGCAGGATCGGCGCGAAGACCAGGAACAGGGCGAGGACGGGCAGGTTGACCAGGAAGACCGATCCCCACCAGAACCGTTCCAGCAGCACGCCGCCCACGATCGGCCCGGCGGCGAACCCGGCCGCGAACGCCGCGGCGAACACGCCGATGGCCTGCGCCCGCCGCCGCGGGTCGGCGAACAGCTCGCTCAGCACGGCCAGCGCCGACGGCAGCAGGGTCGCGCCCGCCACGCCCATCAGCGCGCGGGCCGCGATCAGCAGCTCGGCGCTGGGCGCGAACGCCGCCGCCGTGGAGCCGGCGCCGAAGACCGCGGCGCCGGTCATGAGCAGCCGCAGCCGCCCGTACCGGTCGCCGAGGTTGCCGAACGCGATCAGCAGGGAGCCGACGGCGAAGCCGTAGACGTCGAGGATCCACAGGGCCTGGCCCGCGGTGGGCGTGAGGGCCTGGCTGATCCGGGGCATCGCCAGGAACAGGATGGAGCCGTCCATGGAGACCAGCAGGACGGGCCCGAGGATCACCAGGAGGCCGAGCCAGGCCCGCAGGCCCGGGGGAGTGCGCGTGTGCTGTCGATACATGGCGCCGACACTCGGGCAGGACGCGTCCGGCAACCATCCCCCTGGCGTGGGTGCACCCAGCAGGTGTACCCACGCGGCCCGCCGGTCGGCCTAGGCTCGGTGGGGTGGAGAGTCTCGGAGCGTTTCTGAAGAGCCGTCGTGATCGGGTCACGCCCGCCGCGATCGGGCTGCGCACGTTCGGGACGGCCCGCCGGGTCCCCGGGCTGCGGCGCGAGGAGCTGGCGCAGCTCGCGGGGGTGAGCGCCGGGTACTACACGCGGCTGGAGCAGGGGCAGGCGGAGACCGCCTCGGAGCAGGTGCTCGACGCCCTGGCGCGGGTGCTGCGGCTCGACCGGATCGAGACCGTCCACCTGCACAATCTCGCCCGGCAACCGGCCCGATCACGATTGTCCAGGCCGCCCGTGGAGGAGCCTCATCCGCGGGTGCTGGCGCTGCTGGAGTCGCTGAAGGACACGACGCCGGCGGTCGTGCTCGGCCGGCGGGGGGACGTGCTCGCGTGGAACCGTACGGGGCATGCGCTGATGGGGGAGCATCTGCCGTTCGAGGCGCCGTGGGATCCGGCGGACCGGCCGTCCGTGCCGAGGATGTTCTTCCTGGATCCGCTCTTCCGCGACCTGCACCGCAACTGGGACGAACTGGCCCGCATCCATGTCGCCTACCTCCGGCTCACCGCGGGCCGCTTCCCCTCGGACGCCCGCCTGGCGGAGCTGATCGGGGAGCTGACGATGCACAGCGCGGAGTTCGCGGCGTTGTGGGCGGTGGGCGAGGTCGCCGACTGCACGGTGGGCACGATGCGCCTGCGGCATCCCACGGTCGGCGCGGTCACCGTCGACTACCAGGTCTGGCTCCAGCCCGACAGCCCTGACCACCGGGTCGAGATCTACACCCCGTCCGACCCGCCCTCCGCCGACGCCCTGCGCATCCTGACCCACCAGACCGGCCGGACGTCCTGAGACGTCCGGCCCTCGGGGGCCCGCCGGTCGCAGAGCTGTGGGGCCTTGGCAGCTGCTGCGGCGCGCGTCGCGCCCGGCGGGCACCCCGGCGGGTACCCGGGTTACGCGGGGTCAGACGGTGCCGTTGAAGCGGCTGTAGTACGCGCCCACCTCGTTGCGGTGGACGTCGTCGTTGTACGTGGCGTCCTCGTCGAACTTCGGCGAGTCCTTGATCTCCTGCTTGGTCCGCGCGAGGTGGACCTTGCGCTCCTGCGGGTCGATCCGCGTGACGGTGCCGGCCGGCAGGACGACCTTCTTGCCGAAGATCCACGGACCGGTGTCGACCACCAGGTAGCTGTCACCGACGGTGTGGCTCGCCTCGTCCACCGAGCCGATCGAGCCGTCGGTGGCCTCGACGTCGAAGCCGACCACGTCGAGAGTCTTGTCGCCGTAGACGTCGGAACCGTAGCTCCACATGTCCTGAGACAAGGGGTTTCCTCCTGATGATCTAGAGAACGTTGCCCACCCACTCTTCCCGGCTCAGCCGCGCCAAACATCGGGCCGCGGTCACGTCGTCGCGCGGGCGGCGTACGCGGCGAGGCCGTCGGCCATGCCCTGCATGAAACGGGTCAGGTACCACCGCCAGAAGCCGCCCGACAGCGGCATCCTCGGCTCGAAGGCGGCGGACCACGTGATGTCGGTGCCGCCGCCGGCGGCCGGCGCGAGCTCGACCGTCCCGCGGTAGGAGCGGAACGGGCCGCCCAGGTTGTCGTAGACGAACCGCCGGTCGGGGACCAGCTCGACGACGCGCTCGCGCGAGACGTTGCGCCCGGTGCGGAAGACCCTGGTGTCGCCCACCTGCTGCCGGGCCGCCGGATCGCCGCCCTCGACGTCGGCGGAGTCGATCGGCGACCACGACGGCCAGGTGGCGGCGTGCGTGAGCGCCGCGAAGACGGCCTCGGGGGCGGCCTGCGAGCGAGCGGTCACGGCGAAGGAGTACGGCATGAGCCCCAACGTAGGCAGCGGCCCCGCCCGTGGGCCAGGCGCACGATTGCCGTCGATCGGTCAGTTCTTGCGGTACGCCGACGGCCGCACGCCGGTCTGGCGCAGGAAGGCCGACGACAACGAGCCCGCACCGGCGAACCCGCAGCGCCCGGCGATCTGCTCCACGCTGAGCGAGGTGGACGACAGCAGCCGCCGCGCCTCCTCCACGCGCAACCGGGTGAGGAACCGGTGGGGCGTCTGGCCGGTGCCCTCCCGGAAGACCCGGACGAAGTGGTACACGCTCAGATGCACCTCGGCCGCGATGGCGGCCAGCGTCAGCGGCTCGGCCAGGCGCTCGGTCATGATGGCGACACCCGCCCGGACGGCGGCGTGCTCAGGGCCGGGCAGGCGCTCGGCCCGGCCGTGGGTCAGCAGGTGCGTCACGAGGAAGGCGGCGGCGGACTCGGCGTACAGGTCGCCGGCCGCCGCGCGGCCGGGCAGCGCGCGCAGGAGCTGCTCGACGACCGGATCACCGGCCGCCAGGGCCGCCGCCGTCGCCTCGAGGTCGGGCTCGCGACCGCCCAGCGCGTCGGCGGCCCTCCGCACGGCCGCCGCGGGGACGTGCACCTGGACGGTGCGCAGCCCGGCCGCCGCCCGGTAGCTGATCGACCCGGCTCGGCCGGGCACCATGAGCTCCAGGTGGCCCGGGACCCAGCGCCGCCGGACCGGCCTGCCGCCCGCGTGCATCCGCAGGTCGGCGTTGCCCGCCACGCACAGCACGAGATGCAGGTCGGACACGGCGGGCAGGGCGAAGTGCTCGGCCTCGGGCGCGTGCCGGAAGCCCTGCACCAGCAGCGACCGCCAGCCGGCGTCGTCCCAGCTGTTGTACGTGTGCCGCACGTACGCCGTGGTGTCGAGGCCGGCGTAGGGCGCCAGGTCGAAGTCGGGCGAGTCGAACACGTCCCGAGCCTAACCGGATCACCGCGGCGGGGCCTCGGCGAGCGAGAGGCTGTTGCCGTCCGGGTCGAGGACGTCCACATGGCGCACGCCGTTGCCGTACGTCTCCACGGGACCGTGCTCGATGCCGTGCCCGGCCAGCCTGGCCAGGATGTCGTCGAGGCCGGACACGCCGAACGTGATCATGGCGCCGCCGACGCGCGCGGCCCGCATGTGCCGGTCGTCGATGACGACCCACGCGTTCTCGCCGACCTGCCACAGGTGCTCCTCGCCGACGACCTCGTCCGCCGGGCGGCCGAAGAACGCCTCGTACCACTTCTGCGCCGCCGCCCGGTCGCGTACGCACACCACGCTGTAGAGATCCACTCGGACCACTCCCTCCTGTCGTTCCACGATGAAGACTCCGCCGGTGGGGCGAACTCATCGCCGCGGCAGCCGGCTGACAGCGGGATGTGTGCGGTTTGTGAGCGGGGGGCCGGAGGGTGAGGGCGTTGGTGTCACCCGATGGAGGAGGAACCGGTTCATGTACCCCTGTGAGGTCCCGTCCCGGCGCGCGGCGCGGCCGCGGTGGCTGCGCGCGCTCACGGCCGCCGTGCCGGCCGTGGGCCTGGCCGTGGTCGCGGCGCTCCCGGCCGCCGCCACGTCCCGGCCCGCCCTGGGCGAGACGCCCGCCCTGCTGCAGCGCCTGGCGCGGGAGGTGGTGGCGGCCGGGGCGCCCGGCGTGCTCGTCCGGGTCGACGACGGTCGCGGGCGGCCCGTCGAGATCGCCGAGCAGGCCGCCTGGACCAGACGCGACCACGTGCTCAAGGCGGGCGACGAGTTCCGGATGGGGTCCAACACCAAGACCATGGTCGCCGTGCTGGTCCTGCAGCTCGTCGCCGAGGGCAGGCTCGCCCTGACCGACCCGGTGGACAAGTGGCTGCCCGGCCGGGTGCCCGGCGGCGGCGCGATCACGCTGCGCATGCTGCTGAACCACACCAGCGGCCTGTACGACTACACCGACGACCCCGCGATCCGGCCCTCGATGCTCGGCAAGGACCGGCGGCGGTGGACCCCGGCGAAACTGCTGGCCCTGGGGGTGAGGCACGCTCCGCTGTTCGCGCCCGGCGCCAGGTGGTCCTACAGCAACACCGGCTACGCCGCCGTCGGCGCGGTTCTGGAGCGGGTCACCGGGGCGAGCCTGGCCGGCCTGGTCAGGGACCGCATCGCCCGGCCGCTCGGCCTCGCTCATACGTACTACGCCACCGGCCCCGCCTGGCGCGGCCCGTACGCCCGCGGCTACGAGCCGGACGCCGCCCACCAGCCGCCCGCGGTGCCGGCCGCGTTCCGGCGGCTCGCCGGGCCGCGTCACGACGGCCACGTGGACGTCTCCGGCCACGACCCCGGTTGGGGCGGCCCGGCCGGGGCGGTGGTGTCCACCACCCGCGACTGGGCGCGCTTCCACGCCGCGCTCATGTCCGGCAGGCTGCTGCCCGCCGCCCAGCTCGCCGAGCTGCGCGCCACCGTTCCGATGGACCCGCGGCAACCGGACGGGCCCGGCTACGGGCTGGGCATCCAGACCGCCGCCCATCCGTGCGGCACATTCTGGGGGCACGACGGCGGCATGCCGGGCTACCTGACCACCAACCTCACCGACCGGACCGGCGGCCGCACGGCCACCGTGCTCATCGCGTCCGAGTTCTGGGCCGAGTTCGAGGCCGACCCGAAACTCGCCAAGGCCGTCCAGGCCCTGCAGACGGCGGTGACCTGCACGATGTTCGGCAAGCCGGTGCCCGGCGCCGGCTGAGCGGCGCGTGGCCGGGCTTGGTGAGTGGCTGGGCCTGGTGAGTGGCGCGTGGGCGGGCGGTGGCTGGGCGGCGCTAGCCGGGCGGCGTGGTGACGGCTGCTGTCACCAGGTTCTCGGCCTGTGCTCGTGACATCGCCGCGCCGCACGCGTGTGCGG
Source organism: Nonomuraea sp. NPDC001831 (assembly GCF_042892035.1). Taxonomy (NCBI): domain Bacteria; kingdom Bacillati; phylum Actinomycetota; class Actinomycetes; order Streptosporangiales; family Streptosporangiaceae; genus Nonomuraea; species Nonomuraea sp. NPDC001831. The sequence continues at coordinate 125,350 of NZ_JBIATU010000017.1, forward strand.
CGGCGAACCCCGCGGGGCCCAGGACGGTCTCGGCCCGGCGGGTGAGCCGCCGCAGGTCGGGGTCGCCGGGGCCGGTCCAGCCGCCCAGGACGGTGGCGGCCCCGAGCAGCCGGCCGGCCCGTTCCGGCCGGTCGCGGCCGAGCTCGATCGCGGCGGCCACCACCGCGGTCGCGGCCGCGACCGGCGTGTGCCAGGTCAGCGTCAGGCGCACCGCCGGATGGTCGAGCCGGCGGGCCGCGCGCTCGGGGAACCCCTCGGCGAGGTCCACCCGAGCCAGTACGCCCAGCAGCAGCGCGGTCAGCGGCGGCGTGGTCGAGCGGTCGGGAGGGGCGCAGGCCAGACCGGCCAGGGCGTGCTCGCGAGCCGCCGCCGCCCGCCCGGCGGCCAGCTCCAGCCGGGCCAGGCCCAGGCGCACCTGGGTGCTCGACTCGGCCGACCCGCTGCGCCCGGCCCTGCCTAGCAGGCCGGTCAGGTCGCGTCTGCCGCCGTCCACGTCGCCGGACTCGGCCCGGTGCAACGCGGCGGCCACCTCGTTCTCCATGGTGTGCTCGGGCATGCCGAGCTCGCGGAAGCAGCGGGTGGCGCGCTCGGCCAGGGCGGGCGCGTCGGCCGCCGCGCCGGACCGGACCAGCGCCGAGCCGAGGGCGCTCAACGTCATTCCCTGACCCCACCGCTCGCCGAGCTGCTCGAAGCCGGCCAGCGCGCGGGCCAGCGTGTCCTTGGCTTCGGCGAGGTGGCCGGTGTTCATGGCCAGCACGCCGCTGACCAGCAGCGCCAGCGACCGGCTCCACGGGTCCGCCCCCTCCGCCGGCGCGGCGTGGTCGCCCTTCGCGGCTATGCCGACCGCCAGGCGGGCCATCTCGGCGATGGGATGCGTGCCTGGGACGAGCTGGGCCAGGGCCGCCCTGATCCGGTCGAGGGCGGCGTCGGTCTCCTCCGGCCCGGCGGCCTCGACGGTGGCGATCGCATGGGCGGCGGCGACCAGCGCGCGGGATCGGGGGTCGGCCGGGCCGTCGGCCTGAAGGACCCTTCCGAGCAGGTCGAGCGACTCCGGCGGGAAGTCCCGCAGGAACCAGTACCAGCTCAGCGCGACGCCGAACCGGACGGCCCGTCCGGCGTCCCCGGACTCGACCGTCCAGCGGATGGCGGCCGACAGGTCGTCCCGTTCCGCCGACAGGCGGGCCAGCGAGCGGAGCTGGTCCGACGTGCGCAGGTGCGGGTCGGCGGACTCGGCCAGGCGCAGGAAGAACCGGGCGTGCCGGTCGCGCGTCGCGGTGACCTCGGCGCGTTCGGCCAGGCGCGCCAGGCCGTACTCGCGGATGGTCTCCAGCAGGCGGTAGCGCGGCTCGGCCGGGTCGGCGGAGTCCGCCGGGTGCAGCAGGGACTTGTCGACCAGCGCCGCCAACAGCTCCGGCACGTCCTCCGAACCGCCGATCGCCTCCGCCAGGCCCGAGCCCGCTACGTCCGAGCCGCCGATCGCCGCTGCGGCGTCCTCGGTGAAGCTGCCGCGCACGACCGACAGCCGTTCCAGCAGGGAGCGTTCGCCGGGGTCGAGCAGGTCCCAGCTCCAGGCGACGGCGGCGGCCAGGGTGCGGTGGCGCGGCAGCGCCGTCCGGCTGCCGGCGGTGAGCAGCCGGAACCGGTCGTCCAGCCGGGCGGCGACCGCCTCGACCGGCAGGGTGCGCAGCCGGGCGGCGGCCAGCTCGATCGCCAGCGGCAGGCCGTCGAGGCGGCGGCAGATCTCGACGGTCGCCGCCAGCGCGCCGCCCTCCAGGACGAAGCCGGGCCGTACGGCGGCGGCGCGGTCGCGGAACAGCCGGACCGCCGCGACCGACCGGGCCGCCTCCGGCGTCGCGCCCGGTTCCGGCAGGTCCAGCGGCGGCACCGGGTGCAGGGTCTCGCCGTCGATGCGCAGGGGTTCGCGGCTGGTGGCCAGCACTCGCAGCCGCGGGCAGCGGGCGAGCAGCGTCCCGCAGAGCGCGGCTGCGGCCTCGATCACGTGCTCGCAGTTGTCCAGCACCAGGACCAGGTCGTCGTCGGCGAGGAGCTCGACCAGGTCGTCCGGCTCGGCCCGCGCGGGCGCGCCCTCCTTGCGCGTCCGGAGCAGGTCGAGCAGCACGCGGGGGACGTCGTCGGGCCCGACCGCGGCCAGCGGCACGAACCACACCCCGCCGGACGGCGTGAGCCGCCGGCCGACCGCGCCGGCCAGCCGCGTCTTGCCCGCCCCTCCGGGGCCGACCAGGGTGACCAGCCGGCCCTGCCCGAGCAGGCCGGTCACCCGGCGCACGTCCTCGTCGCGGCCCACGAAGCTGGTGAGCGGGACGTCGAGGTTGCCGTGCGACCGGCCCGACGACGACGGCCAGGGCGGTTCCGACGGCCCCGACGACCCGGAAGGCCCCGACGGCCGGCGGGGGCCGGGAGGATCGCCGCGCAGGACCGCCAGGTGGGCTTGCTGGAGGTGCGGGCCCGGGTCGCCGCCGAACTCGTCGGCGAGCCGGACGCGGATGCGCTGGTAGGCGGCCAGCGCCTCGGCGCCGCGGCCCTCGCGGGCGAGCGCCCGGATGAGCTGGGCGTGCAGGCGCTCGCGCAACGGATGGGCGGCAGCCAGCGACTCCAGCTCGGCGACCAGGCCGAGATCGGCGCCCAGCGCCAGGCCACTGCCCAGCCTCAGGTCAGGGCCCAGGGGGTGAGCGCCCAGCGGGTCGCCGCTCAGCGTCAGGTCGGCCTCGACGCGGTCCTCCAGGGCGGCGAGCCGGGCGCGTTCGAGCCGGTCGGCCTCGGCGGCGGCGAACGGCGCCGCCCGCACGTCGGCCAGGGCCGGCCCGCGCCACAGGTCCAGGGCCTCCCGCAGGACGGCGGCCGCCTCGGCGGGCCGGTCCCGGGCGGCCGCCCGTCCCTGCCTGGCCAGCCGCTCGAACCGCACGGCGTCGACGGCGTCCGGCTCGACGGCCAGCCGGTACCCGGCGGGGCCGGAGGTGAGCAGCCCGGGACGCCCGAGGACGCGCCGGAGCCGGGACACCAGCGACTGCAGCGCGTGCATGGGGGCCTCGGGCGGCGCGTCGTCCCACAACGCCTCGGCCAGGGTCTCGGGCCGGACGGCCCGCCCGGCGTCCAGGGCCAGCCTGGCCAGCAGCACGCGCAACCGCGCGCCGCCGACCTGCGCCGGGCCGCCGGCGGTCACCAGCGCGAGGGGGCCGAGGATGCCCACGCGCACCTGTCCGCCGTCCGGCACGGTCGAATGCGCCATGGCCAGGAGTCTGGCACGCGACGGCGGGCCGTGCCGCCCTTGACGAAACGGACCGCAGTCCGATACGTTCCCGGACATATTCGGACCACAGTCCCCTTGGAGATCGAGATGTTCAGAGAAGTGATCACGGCCGGTTCGCTGGCTCTCATGGTGCTCGGCGCCCCCAGCGCGTACGCCGACTCGGGCCCTGACAAGGTCGTCCACCACTCGCACAAGGAGGCGGGCTCACCTTGCGAGGGGCTGAAGGGCTGCACGTTCGTGCAGCTGAAGGGTGACCCGAAGACCGGCCCCTCCGAGGCCCTGTTCACCCTCAAGGCCGGCACGCCCTTCTCCCCGCACTGGCACACCAGCCCCGAGCACGTCGTCGGCGTCTCCGGCGTGATGTTGTGGAACGTCAAGGGCCACAAGACGTACCGGATCGGCGCGGGCGACTACCTGTACTACCCGTCGAAGGCCGAGCACTGGGGCAAGTGCGCCGCGGGCGCCGACTGCGTCTACTACGTGTACGACTCCAAGCCCTACGACTTCCACCCGGCCGGCCGCTGATCGGGCGCAGCCCCGCGGGCGCGGAAGGTGCGGCGGTAGGCGTCCGGGGGCACGCCGACCGTGCGGTTGAAGTGCCGGCGCAGCGTGGCCGCGGTGCCCATGCCGGTGGCCTCGGCGATGGCGTCCACGCCGTCGTCGGTGGTCTCCAGGAGCTCCTGGGCGCGGCGGATGCGCTGGGTCAGCAGCCACTGCAACGGGGTGGTGCCGGTCATGGACCTGAAGTGGCGGCCGAGGTGGCGCGAGCTCAGGTTCGCCCGGCGGGCCAGGTCCTCCACCGTGAGGGGCTGGTCCAGGTGCCGGCCCGCCCAGGCGAGCAGGTCGCTGAGGGGATGGCCGTGCGGCTCGGGGACGGGGGTGGCGACGAACTGGGCCTGGCCGCCGGGCCGGTGCGGCGCCACGACCAGGCGGCGCGCGATCGCGTTGGCGACCGCCGAGCCGTGGTCGCGGCGGACCAGGTGCAGGCACAGGTCCAGGGCGGCGGCCTTGCCCGCGGCGGTGAGCACGCTGCCCTCGTCCACGTAGAGCACGTCCGGATCGACCTGGATGCGGGGATGGCGGGCGGCCAGCGTCTCGGTGTGGGCCCAGTGGGTAGTGGCCCGCCGCCCGTCCAGCAGGCCGGCCGCGGCCAGGACGAACGCGCCCGTGCACAGCGACGCGACCCGGGCGCCCGCCTCGTGCGCCGCCCGCACGGCCGCGACGAGGTCGGCCGGCGGCTCCTCGTCCACCTCGGCCCAGCCGGGGACGATCACCGTGTCGGCCCGGACGAGCAGGTCGAGCCCGGCGTCGGGTTCGAGCAGGAACCGCCCGTCGGCCCGTACGGGACCGGCTCCGCAGATGACCGGCTCGTACCAGCGCTCGACGGGGACGGGCGGGGGCGAGCTGAACAGCTCGTAGGCCAGGGCCAGCTCGAAGTGCAGGATCCCGTCGGCGACGGCTACCGCGACTGTGGTCACGTCCGGAATTGTACGCATCATGTCGTTCCGGACGCTCGTGCGGCGACGCGGTGGGCCGCCAGGATGTCCGCATGGCTGATGAGCACATGACACAGATGAAGACGACGACGGGTTCCGCGGTGGCGGTCTACGGCGCTTTCGGGCACACGGGCCGTTTCGTGGTGGCGGAGCTGCTGCGGCGCGGGCTGGTGCCCGTCCTGGCGGGCCGCGACGGCGACGCGCTGAAGGCGCTGGCCGAGGCGCATCCCGAACTGGCGGTCAGGCAGGCGTCGGTGGACGATCCGGCGGCCCTGGACCGCGCCCTGGACGGCGTGGCCGCGGTGATCAACTGTGCCGGGCCCTTCGCCGCCACGGCGGCCCCCGTGATCGAGGCGGCCCTGCGCGCCGGCGTCCCGTACGTGGACGTCGCGGCCGAGATCGAGGCCAACGTGGACACCTTCGAGCTGTTCGCGGAGCGCGCCAGGGAGGCCGGGGCGGTGATCGTCCCCGCGATGGCCTTCTTCGGCGGGCTCGGCGACCTGCTGGTCACGGCGGCGATGGGCGACTGGACCGGCGCCGACCAGGCGCACGTGGCCTACGGGCTGGACAGCTGGCACCCCACGGCCGGCACCCGGGCCGCGGGCAGGGTCTCCAGGGAGCGGCGCGACGGCCGGCGCGTCCGCCACGCCGGCGGCCGGCTGGAGTACCGCGACGACCGGGCACCGGCCGAGCAGTGGGCCTTCCCCGAGCCGACCGGCACGCGCGACGTCATCGCGGAGTTCTCGATGGCCGACATCGTGACCGTCCCGAGCCACCTGGACATCCCCGAGGTGCGCAACTACATGACGGTCGAGGCGGCCACGGACGTGCTGCACCCCGACACCCCGGCCCCGGTCGCGGCCGACGAGCACGGACGGTCGGCGCAGCCGTTCGTCGTGGACGTGGTCGTGCGTTCGGGCGCCGCGGAACGCCGGGCGGTGGCCCGCGGCCGGGACATCTACGCCGTCAGCGCGCCGCTCGCGGTGGAGGCCGTCGAGCGCGTCCTCACCGGCCGGACCAGGGCCGCCGGGGTGGCCTCGGCGGGATGCGTCTTCGACGCCCCGGACTTCCTGCGGGCGCTGTCGCCCCACATCGTGGTCGAGCTCGGCGCCGCGGCGCAGCGCTGAGCTGGGCGCCGGTCCACGCCGCCGCGGCCGGGTTCAGCCCGGCAGCACCGACAGCTCGCAGGCGTAGGAGTCGGCCGGCGCGTTCAGCGCCCACACGACCATCTCGGCCAGCGACTGCGGCCGGATGCACGCCTGCGGGTCGTACGGGCGGCCGAAGGCGGCCCTGACCTCGCCCAGCAGGTCGGTCGCCGTGGCCGCGGGGTAGACCGTGGTGACCCGGACCCCGTGGACGGCCTCCTCCTCGCGCAGCGAGTCGGCCAGTTCGCGCAGCGCCGCCTTGCTGGCCACGAACGCCGACCAGCGCGGGACGCCGGTCAGCCCGGGGGAGGCGTTCACGAAGATCACATGGCCCTTGGCGCGCCGCAACGCGGGCAGCGCGAGCCGGACGAGCTCGGCGGCGGAGGCCACGTTCACCGCCATCGTGCGCCGCCACGTGTCGGGGCCGGCCTCGGCGACGGCCTCCACGGGGGAGATGCCGGCGCAGTGCACCACCGCGCGTATCTCCGTCAGCTCCGCCGTCAGCGCCTCCATGGCGGGGGCCAGCGACGCGGGGTCGGCCAGGTCGGCCTCGATCCCGCGGACGTCCAGCCGCCCGACGTCACGTCCGACGGCGATCACCCGGTGCCCGGCCGCGCCGAGCGCGGCGGCCAGCGGCCTTCCGATGCCTCCGGTGGCCCCGGTCAGCAGCACGTTCCCCATGCCGGTCGATCATCCCGGCAGGACGGGCAGGACGCAACGGCCTTTCCGCCCGTCCGCTCACATCCATCGGGAACGGTTCGATTTCACCTCTGGTGCACCACGCGTATTCAGCGTACGTTACTCAGCACTCAGTATTCAGAGTGTGACATGTTACAGATCCAAGAGGTCACCGTGAAGATCCACACAATCGCCGCCGGGCTGCTGGCCACCGGACTTCTCGCCGCCGGATGCGCCACCGGCGGAACCGGCACGGCCAAGGGGCCCGCCCCCTCGATCGCCGCGTCCACCTCCGCGGAGTTGTCCGGCGAGGTCAAGGTGTGGTCGTTCGACGTGGGTGCGACCGCCCTGAAGCGTCTGGCGCCCGAGTTCACCAAGCTGCACCCCAAGGTGAAGGTCGACGTGACGGACGTCGGCTACGACAACATCTACGAGAAGGTCACGGTCGGCATGCAGTCGGGCACCGGCCTGCCCGACGTCGTGCACCTTGAGGACGAGCGGGTCCCCGGCTACGCCAAGAACTTCCCCAACGGGCTGGCCGACCTCGGCCCGGTCGCCGGCAAGCTGAAGGCCGACTTCGACCCGGCCAAGTGGCAGACGGCCTCCGGCGAGGGCGGCAAGCTGTTCGCGCTGCCGTGGGACTCCGCGCCCGTCGGCCTGTTCTACCGGCGCGACTACTTCGAGCAGGCCGGGATCAAGGCCGAGGACATCCAGACCTGGGACGACCTGATCAAGGCCGGCGAGACGCTGAAGGCCAAGACCGGCAAGAAGCTCATGGTCTCCGACCTGGGCAACAGCGAGCCGCTGTTCACCACCTTGTTGCAGCAGCAGAAGCAGGGCAGGTTCGTGGACGGCAAGGTCGCGGTCAACACGCCGGCCGCCGTCAAGGCGCTGACCCTGATCAAGACGATGAACGACAAGGGCCTGCTCCAGAACGAGAAGGGCTGGGACGGCCGGGTCACCGCCACCAAGGAGGGCAAGGCGGCCGTCGCGCCCACCGCCGTCTGGTGGACGGGCACGCTGGTGTCGGAGATGCCGGAGCTCAAGGGCAAGTTCGGCGTGATCCCGCTGCCCGCGTTCGAGCCGGGCGGGGTGCGCACCTCGGCCAACGGCGGGTCCATGCTGGCGGTCACCGGCCAGACGAAGAACCAGCAGGCGGCGTGGGCCTTCGTCGAGTTCGTCACGGCGAACAAGGACAGCCAGCTGTCGATGATGAAGCAGGAGTCGCTCTTCCCGGCCTACCTGCCCGCGCTGGCCGACCCGTACTTCTCCGAGCCGGTCGACTACTTCGACGGGCAGCCGGTCAACAAGATCTTCGCCGACCAGGTGCGCGCCATCCCGGCCGTGGAGTCCACCGACGACGACGCCGAGGCCAGTGAGCTGCTGAAGAAGCTGCTGCAGCGTGCGGTGGTGGGCGGCAAGGACCCCAAGGCCGTGCTGGACGAGGCGGCCGCGCAGATCGCGTCCGCCACGAAGCGGGAGATCGGATGATCGTTCGGCGCCGTCTGGTCCCCTGGATCTTCGCGGGGCCCGCCGCCGCGCTGCTGGCGCTCTTCTTCGCCTACCCCCTCGGGGCCAGCCTCTGGCAGAGCCTCCAGCGGACCGAGGACGGCGTGGCCGAATGGGCCGGCCTGGAGAACTACCAGCGTCTCCTGCACGACGACAGGTTCCTGCAGTCCCTGGTCAACGTCGGGCTGATCCTGGTCGTGCAGGTCCCGATCATGATCGCGCTGGCGCTGGCGCTGGCGTACGTGCTCAACCAGTCGTGGCTGCGCTTCCGCGCCACGCTGCGGATCGCGTACTTCCTGCCCGCCGTGACGACGCTGGTCGCCTACGCGGTGGTCTTCCGGGTGCTGCTGCGCACCGACGGCGGCATGGTCAACCAGTTGCTCGGCGCCGAGATCGCGTGGCTGGACGACCCGGCCTGGGCTCGGGTGGCGCTGATCGCGTCCATCACCTGGCGGTGGACGGGCTACAACATGATCATCCTGCTGGCGGGCCTGCAGGCGATCGGCAAGGAGCAGTACGAGGCCGCCTCCATCGACGGGGCCGGGCCGCTGCGGTCCTTCGTCAGTGTGATCGTGCCGCAGCTCAAGCCGGTGATCCTGTTCTGCTCGATCACCTCCACGATCGGCACGCTGCAACTGTTCGACGAGAACAAGCTGCTCACCGACGGCGGCCCCGACGACGCGACCACCTCGCCGATCCTGCTGCTCTACCAGGTCGGCTTCAAGCAGTTCGACTTCGGCTACGCCGCGGCGATGGCCTGGGTGGTGGTGCTGCTCATCGGGGTGCTCTCCTACGCCCAGTTCAAGTGGTTCGGGAAGGAGAAGTCATGAAACGCCTGCTGCTCTGGCTGTTCATGGCGGCCGGCGCGGTGGTCAGCGTCGCGCCGTTCTACTGGATGTTCGTCGCCTCCACGCACGACACGTCCGAGCTGTTCCGCAGCCCGCCTCCGTTCCTGCCCGGCGACCACCTGCTGGACAACCTGCGGTCGCTGGAGGAGACCATCGGCTTCTCCCGCGTGGTGCTCAACAGCCTCGGCACGGCCCTCGTCTACACCGCGCTGTCCGTGCTGGTCAGCGCCATGGGCGGGTACGGCCTGGCCAAGTACCGCTTCCGCGGGCGCGGCCTGCTGCTCGCGGTGATCCTGGCGACGATGATGATCCCGTTCCAGGTGCTGCTGGTGCCGCTGTTCCAGATGATGGCCAGCATCGGCTGGGTCGACTCCTACGAGTCGATCGTCATCCCGTTCCTGGCCAACTCGTTCGGCATCTTCCTCATGCGCCAGGCCTTCCTCGACTTCCCCGACCAGCTCATCGAGAGCGGACGCCTGGACGGGGCCGGAGACCTGCGGATCTTCTACCGGATCGTGCTGCCCGTGGTCCGGCCGCAGCTCGGCGCGCTGGTCATCTTCACGTTCATGAGCCAGTGGAACTCCTTCATCTGGCCCCTGCTCATGCTCACCAGCGAGGAGAAGTACGTGTTGCCGGTCGCGCTCAGCCACCTCACCGGGCTGACCCGCGTCGACTACTCGGGCCTGATGCTGGGCGCGCTGCTGGCCACGCTGCCGCTGATGCTCATCTTCTTCGTCTTCCAGAAGCAGTTCGTCTCCGGGCTGCTCGGCGGAGCGGTGAAGGGGTGAGCCCGAAGGTGAGCCACTGCCGCGACAGCGGCTTACCGTCGCCGGGCGTGCCGCTCCGCCACCCTGGCGGAGCGGCGGGCCGCCGCGGAAGACGAGCAGGACCGGCTCCGGGCCGCGAGAGCCGGCCTACGGAGTGAGGACCACCTTGTTGCACTCGTCCTGCTTGTGCTTGAACAGGTCGAACGCGTGCGGCGCCTCGCTGAGCGGCATCCGGTGCGAGATGACGAAGCTCGGGTCGATCTCGCCCGCGCGGATCCGGTCCAGCAACGGGGCGGTGTACCGCTGCACGTGGCACTGGCCGGTGCGGATGGTCAGCGACCGGTTCATGACGGTGCCCATCGGGAACTTGTCGACGAATCCGCCGTAGACGCCGACGACGGAGACCACGCCGCCGTTGCGGCAGGCCATGATGGCCTCGCGCAGCACGTAGGGGCGCTCGGTCTCCATCCGGGTGGCCTGCTTGGTGCGGTCGTAGGCGTACATGGCCGGGGTCGGGTGGTGGGCCTCCATGCCGACGGCGTCGATGCAGGCGTCCGGGCCGCGTCCGCCGGTCATGTCACGCAGCGCCTCCAGCACGTTCACCTCCTCGTAGTTGAGGATTTCGGCGCCGGTCCGCCGGACCCGCTGCAGCCGGTAGGGGAAGCGGTCGATGACGATGACCCGGTCGGCGCCGAGCAGGAACGCGCTGGCCGCGGCGAACTGCCCGACCGGCCCCGCGCCCCAGATCGCGATCGTCTGGCCCGGCTTGATGTCGCACATCTCCGCGCCCATGAAGCCGGTGGGGAAGATGTCGGACAGGAACAGCACCTTCTCGTCCGGCAGGTCGTCCTCGATCTTGATCGGGCCGACGTCGGCGAACGGGACGCGCACGTACTCGGCCTGCCCGCCGGGGAAGCCGCCCAGCATGTGGGAGTAGCCGAAGATGCCGGCGGGCGCGTGGCCCATCAGCTTCTCGGCCATCCCGGCGTTGGGATTGGAGTTCTCGCACACCGAGTACAAGCCGTCCTGGCAGGCGAAGCAGGCGCCGCAGGCGATCGGGAACGGCACCACGACGCGGTCGCCGACGCGCAGGTTGTGCACGCCCGGGCCGACCTCGACGACCTCGCCCATGAACTCGTGGCCGAGCACGTCGCCCTTCTTGACGGTCGGGATGTAGCCGTCCACGAGGTGCAGGTCGGAGCCGCAGATCGCGGTGGAGGTGACGCGGACGATCGCGTCGCGGGCGTTGAGGAGCTGCGGGTCCGGGACGTCCTGGATCTCCACGTGGTTGCGGCCGGTCCACACGTTGGCCTTCATGCCCGTCCTCCGATCGGCTGTGCGGGACGCTGGTGGAGCTGGCGCAGGGCGCGGTGGCCCTCGGGGCTGCCCTCGGAGCGGACCACCTCGCCGGTCTCCATGACCTGCTTGAAGCGGCGCAGGTCGTCGCGGACCTGCTGCTCGGGGTGCTCGCCGAACATGCGGGCGACGGCGGCGGCGAGCTTGCGGCCGGGCGCGCCGTACTCCAGGGAGGCGTCCACGACGGTGCCGCGCCCGCCGGGGCCGTCGGTGAAGCTGACCAGGCCGGCGGTGGAGACGCCGGTGCCGGGCACGGACCGCCAGGCGATCAGGTCGCCCGCCCGCTCGTCGATGATCTCGGCCTCCCACTCCAGGTCGACGATCGGGCCCTTGGCCTTCCAGCGGGAGCGTCGCTGGTCGATGGTGCGCACCGAGTCCAGGTGGACCATGAAGGAGGGCAGGTTCTCCAAATCGCGCCAGAAGCGGTAGACCTCCTGGCGCGGCTTGTTGATGGTGATGGAGGCGCGCACCTGCAGCGGGCCCTTGGTCCTGGCGGTGCCGCGCCGGGCGCAGGCGGCGTCGAGGGCGGTGATCCCGGCGACCGCGCCGAGCGCGGCCAGCGCGCGGGCACGGCGGGCGCCGGTGCGGTTGGCGGCGGCCCTGCCCAGGACGCCGAGGTCCATCGTGTCGCCGGCGACCCTGGTCCACGCCCACCGGGCGGGGCTCTTGGCGCCCAGCAACAGCGCGGCGTGCAGGAGTTCCCGCCCGCCGACGAGCCTGGCGACGGCCGTGGCCCCCGGGGCGTCGTCGACGCCGCACAGGCGGGTCACGGCCCGTGGTGCCCCCAGTTGCGCCGCGCCCAGCGCGAGGCTGGCCCACCCGAGCGCACGGGCGAATCTGTCGGTCATCATGCGTCCTAACACAGGTTGCGGTGGAATATGCATGCGCCGCAGGCGGCCCCAATCTGCTGACGCCCCCGCGTCATCCACCCCTTGCCCCTGACAAAACCGATGACACCAGCGGATTCAGGCACGAAAGGTGCACACCCCCTCGACCGCCGTCCATCCCCCTGTCCCGGCCCAGCCCGTCGCTCCGGGAACGAGCCGGTATGACGTAACTCACCCTCCTCGACGTCACATCCCGACCGCCGATCTCGTCTTGAAGGCGAAGGCGAAACGAGGAGGATCCGATGCGCTCATCGGTGCGGAAACGTCAGTCGTCGGGGCTCGGTCATTGGTCGTTCATGTTCGCCGAGGTGGCGATCTGGTCCTTCGCCGTCCTGGTGGTGACCGGGCTGTTCCTCATGGTGTTCTTCGACCCGGACATGTCCCCGGTGCTCTACCAGGGCGTGTACACGCCGCTGAGCGGCGTCCCGGTCAGCAGGGCGTTCGACTCGACCATGCGGCTGAGCCTGGAGGTGCGCGGCGGGCTCTTCGTCCGGCAGGTGCACCACTGGTCGGCCCTGGTGTTCGTGGCGGCGGTCGCGATGCAGTTGCTGCGCATGTTCCTGACCGGCGCGTTCCGGCGGCCGCGCGTGCCGCAGTGGCTGATCTGGGTGACGCTGCTGCCGCTCGGGATGGCCGCGGGGGAGACCGGCAACATCCTGCCCGACGACATGCTCTCCGGCGGCAGCCTGTGGCTGATCCAGTCGGTCCTGCTGTCGATTCCCGTCGTCGGGTCGTACGGCGCGCAGCTGCTCTTCGGCGCCGGGTTCCCCGGCGACAGCATCATCCCCACCATGTACTGGACGCACGTGCTGCTGATCCCGGCGGCCATGGTGGCGCTGCTCGCCGCCCGCGAACGGCTGGTGCGGCGGCACGGGCACTCGCGGTTCGCCGCGCCGGTCCCGGCGCGCGCGGGCGTGCGCCCGTTGATGGCGGGCACGACGATCGGGGTCCTGGTCATCCTCGGCCTGGCCTTCCAGATCGCCCCCATCTGGTTGTACGGCCCGGCCGGGCCCGGCCAGATCTCGGCCGGCTCGGTGCCCGACTGGTACATGGGCTTCCTCGACGGCGCTCTGCGCATCATGCCGGGCTGGGAGCTGACGATCGGGGGGTACACGCTCAGCCTGGCGGTCCTGGTGCCCACGCTGGTGGTCCCCGGGGTGTTCTTCACCGCCCTGGCCGGCTACCCGCTGGCCGAGCGCCTCGTCCTGGGGAGGCTCGGCCGGCGGGACGCGCTCGGCCGGCCCAAGAGCAGGAGCCGCCTGGCCGCCGAGGCGACCGGCCCGGCCGTGCTGGACCGGCCGCGCGAGGCGCCCGTGCGGACCGCCGTCGCCGCCGCCGGGGTCGCCTTCTACGGCCTGCTGTGGGCCGCCGCGGCCAACGACCAGCTCGCCCACCAGTTCCACCTCTCGGTGGAGGCCGTGACGATCTTCTTCAGGTACGCCGTCCTCCTCGGCCCGGTCGTCGCCTTCTGGCTGACCCACCGGCTCTGCCTCGGCCTGCGGCTCCAGGACCGGCACGACCTGGAGCACGGGCCGGAGAGCGGCGTGATCGTCCGGAGCGCGCAGGGCGGCTTCCACGAACGCCCGATGCATCTGGAGCCCGAACGGCAGCACGCGGTCACCGCGCCGCGCGACTGACCGCGCCGGCCCGGCCGCTTGACCTTGACACTGTGACAAGGTCTTCACTGGTCGCCGAGGAGGTGGTCCCGATGACCAGGCAGGAACAGGACCCGGACACGACCGGCGCCGTCGCGGGGCTGGCGGCCGGCGACCCGTCCGTACGGCTGCGGGCGGCCCTGGCGGTGGGCACGACGCCCGACCCGCGCCTCGTCGGCGCGCTCGTCGAGCGCTGCGCGGTCGAGCCGGAGTTCCACGTGCGCGACATGCTCACCTGGGCGCTCACCCGCCACCCGGCGGAGCTGACGGTCCCGCGGCTGCTCGGCGAGCTGCGTTCGGAGCGCGCGCAGGCACGCAGCCAGGCGCTGCACACGCTGTCCAAGATCGGCGACCGGCGGGCGTGGCCGGCGATCACCCGGCAGCTGCTGACCGACGCCGACGACGAGGTGGCGCGGAGCGCCTGGCGGACCGCGGTGCTGCTGGCCCCCGAAGAGGAGAAGCCCGGACTGGCCGAAGTATTGTCGACACAGCTCGGGCGCGGCCGACGGGAGACCCAGCTGAGCCTCAGCCGGGCGCTGGTCGCGCTCGGCGAGGTGATCGAGCCGGTGCTGCGGGCCGCGATGGCCGACCCGGATCCCGGCGTGCGCACGCACGCCGGGGCCACGGAACGGCTGCTGCGCGACCCGGAGGCCGGATTCGAGTTCGCGATCGAGGAGGCGAAGCGCGTCGTGGCCCTCGGCGCCGGCGGCCAGGAGGGATGATGGGCTGTGCTGATCGGCGACGTCGCGCGACGGTCCGGGGTGAGCGCCCGCATGCTGCGCCACTACGACGCGCTCGGCCTGGTGAGCCCGACGGGCCGCAGCCACGCCGGCTATCGGGAGTACTCCGGCGAGGACATCCAGCGGATCTTCCACATCGAGAGCCTGCGGTCGCTGGGCCTGTCGCTGCGTGACGTCGGCCGGGCGCTCGATGATCCCGGCTTCACGCCGTCCGGGCTCGTCGAGGACCTCATCCGGCGCACCCGGGAACGCATCGCGGCCGAGACGGAGCTGCTCACGCGGCTGCGCCGGATCGACGCCGCCGACCCCGCCGGCTGGGACGACGTGCTCCAGGTCGTCTCCCTGCTGCAGGCGCTCGGCTCGAAGAACGCCGGCCGCCGTCAGAGCGCGGCCCTGTCCTCGGTCGCCGAGGTCCCGGTGGAGGCGCTGGTCGAGGCGGCGCTGGGCGAGAGCGATCCGCACGTCGCCGGAGCCCTGCGATGGGCTCTGGCGCAGTCGGGCGAGGACGCCGCCGCGCTGCTGGCGCAGGGCCTGCACGCGCCGGCGGCCGAGGTGCGCAAGCGCGCGGTCCAGTCGATCGCCGAGCTGCCGGACGCCGCGGCGACCGCCCTGCTCCGGGACGCCCTGACCAGCCCCGACGCCGTGGTCCGCCGCTACGCGGCCCTGGCGCTCGGGGCCCGCGGCGTGGACGAGGCCATCCCCACGCTCATCGACATGATCGTCGAGGGGGCGAACGACGTCGACGCGGCCGACGCCCTGAGCACACTGGCGGGCCGCCCCGGAGCGGCGGACCCGATCGCCGCCGGGCTCGTGGACCGCCTCGCCCGGCCGGACGCCGAGCCGTCCGCGCGCCGGCGGCTGACGCAGGCGCTCGCCGACATCCCCGGAGCCACCGCGTCACGTGCCCTCGCCGACCTGGCGCAGGACGACGACCGCGCCGTCGCGCTCACCGCCGCCTACATCGTGGGGCTCCGCGAACGATAGCAACCACAGTTGACTACCCCTCTTTAGTCAACTAATGTTGCTTATATGCCGGTAGACGACGTACCCGTGCCCCAGGGGCCCGCCGACGCGCTCGCGGCGGTCGTGGCGCTGCGGCGCCGGGCCGACCAGATGGAGGACGCCGCCGTGGAGCAGGCCGTGCGCGCCGGGTGGGGCTGGCCGCAGGTCGCCGAGGCGCTCGGCGTCACCCGCCAGGCGGTCCACAAGAAGCACGCCAAGCGGCTCATCGCCGCCGGCGCGACGCCGAGGAGACGACGGTGAGCGCGATCGACCACTACATCAACGACATCATCGTGCGGGGAGCGGCCGAGGCGCGGGCGGACGGCTCCGCCGCCACCGAGGCCCACCACCTCCTGCTGGCCATCACCGCGGTCGAGGGCACCGCCGTGCACCGCGTCCTGACGGCCGCGGGGCTCGGGCGGCAGGCGATCAGGGATGCGCTGGACCGGGAGTTCGAGCACAGCCTCGGCGTGGCCGGGGTGTCCCTCACCTCCTACGGCCTGCCGGAACCCGTCCGCCACGCCAAGGATCATCCCAAGCTCGGCGCCTCCGCCCGGCTCGCGCTCGAACGCGGCTTCGCCGCCGCCAAGGGCAAGAAGGACCTGCGTCCCGCGCATCTGCTGCGCGGGGTCCTGGCCGCCGGCGTCGGCACCGTGCCGCGCGCGCTCGCCCTGGCCGGCGTCGACCGGGCCGGCCTGATCGATCGCGTCGAGGAGACGCTCACGCGCGACAGCTGGTAACCGGCCCCCCGTTCCCGCGCTCCGGCCCCGTTCGGGCCGCGACGCGTCATGCCCTCGCGCCGGACTTGCGCCGGCGGGCGCCCAGGCGCGGGGTCATCCGATCACGAAGAGAGGTTTTCTCATGACGAAGAGCGACGGCCTCGTGCTCGACGTCGACGGGCTGCGCATGCGCTACGGCCCGCTCGACGTCCTGCACGACGTCACCTTCCAGGCCCGCCACGGCGAGGTCGTGGCCTTACTGGGGCCCAACGGCGCGGGCAAGACCACCACGATCGAGATCTTGGAGGGCTTCCGCATCCGGTCGCAGGGGCGGGTCTCGGTGCTCGGCGCCGACCCCACCCACGGCGACGAGCGGTGGCGGGCCAGGCTCGGGATCGTGCTGCAGTCCTGGCGCGACCACGGCAAATGGCGGGTACGCGAGTTCCTCGCCCACCTCGGCGGCTACTACGCCCCCTACGCCGTCCCCGGCATCCCGCGGCCCTGGGACCCCGACGAGCTGATCGAGCGGGTCGGCCTGACCGAGCACGCCGGCAAGAAGCTCAGGACGCTGTCGGGTGGCCAGCGGCGCAGGCTCGACGTGGCGATCGGCCTCGTGGGGCGTCCCGAGCTGCTGTTCCTCGACGAGCCGACCACCGGCTTCGACCCGCAGGCCAGGTCCGACTTCCACGACCTCGTCCGCGACCTGGCCGAGGCCCGCGAGACCGCCGTCCTGCTCACCACCCACGACCTGGACGAGGCCGAGAAGCTGGCCGACCGCATCCTCGTGCTGAACGGCGGCCGGATCGTCGCCGACGGCACCGCCGCCGAGCTGGCCCGGCGGATCGCCGGCGAGGACGAGGTGCGCTGGATGCGCGACGGGCGGCGGTACGCCGAGACGACGCCCGACTCGACCGCGTTCACCCGCGAGCTGTTCGCCCGCCACGGCGACGAGATCCAGGAGCTGGAGGTCCACCGGGCCTCGCTGGAGCAGACGTACCTGGCGCTGGTGCGCGAGGCCGAGGAGGCGGCCCGGTGAACGCGACCGTCCTGCGCGCCGGCTGGTCCCGGGGCCTGATCGAGCTGCGGCAGTCGTTCACCAACGGCGCCGAGCTGTTCTCCCACTTCCTGTGGCCCGCCCTGATGGTGGCCACGTTGTTCTTCATCCGGGACCTGTCGGTCGGCGTCCTCCCGCTCGGCGCCCTGGCCTTGCCCGGCATCCTCGGCATGAACGCCGCGACCGGCATGATCGGCATGAGCCAGCAGCTCACCGCCGACCGCGAGGACGGCACGCTGCTGCGCGCCAAGGCCACCCCGCACGGGATGCCCGCCTACCTGATCGGCAAGGTGATTTCGGTGTCCGGCGGCCTGCTGGCCGACCTGGTGATCTTCCTCGTGCCCGCCGCGCTCCTCGTCGAGGGCCTGCGGATCGGCCCGGACTCCTGGCCCGGCCTGGCCTGGGTGCTGCTGCTCGGCCTGGTCGCGACCCTGCCGATCGGCGCGGTGCTGGGTTCGGTGTTCACCACCGCACGCGCCCAGGGGCTGGTCCAGCTGCCGTTCCTGGCGTTGATCGGCATTTCCGGCATCTTCTACCCGATCACCGCACTGCCCGAGTGGCTGCAGGGGATCGCCCAGATCTTCCCCGTCTACTGGATGGGGCTCGGCATGCGGTCGGCCCTGCTGCCGGACTCGGCGGCCGCCGTCGAGATCGGCGAGTCGTGGCGGCAGCTGGAGACCGCCGGAGTGCTGGGCGCCTGGGCGGTGCTCGGCCTGCTCGTGGCGCCGGTCGTGCTGCGGCGGATGGCGCGCGGGGAGTCCGGCTCGTCGGTGGCGGCACGCCGTGAGCGTGCCCTGCGGCGGGTCGGGTGAGCGCCGTGACCGCCACGACGGCGACCGGCCGGTCCCTGGCGCCGGACCTGGCCCGGGGCGTGATGTTGCTGGCGATCGCGGTGGCGCACGCGCCGGTGTTCGCCACCGGCACGGCCTTCGGGGTGCTCGACGGCGTGGCCGCGTTCCTCGATCATCTGCTCGCCCACAACCAGGCCCGGCCGATGTTCGTGTTGATGTTCGGCTACGCGCTGGGCCAGTTCGCCCACCGGCATCAGGCCAGGGGAGGGGACTGGGGCTCGCTCAGGAGGCTCCTGCGGCGCCGGGGCCGATGGTTGGTCGTCATCGGCTTCGTGCACGGACTGCTCGTGCCGCTGGACATCATCGCGGTGTACGGGCTGACGCTGCTGCTGCTCGTCCCGCTCGTGCGCGCGCGGGACTCGGTGTTGTGCTGGACGGCCGCCCTGACCCTCCTCCCGGCGGCGCTCGTGACCTCCGGGCCGACCCTGCTGGCCTTCGCCGGCGCCGTGGACGTCGCGGGGGCCGGGATCATGCCGGCCGACCTCGGCTCCCACCTGCTGTCCGGCCTGCAGCTGTGGCCGTTCAAGACGATCCTGGGCACGATCGACATCGTGCCGGGCATGATGCTGGGCATCTGGGCGGCCCGCCGCCGCATCCTGGACGAGCCCGAGCGCCACCTGATCCTGCTGCGCCGCGTCACCGCGATCTGCCTCGGCGTCGCGCTCGCCTGCCGGCTTCCGGGGGCCCTGCTGCTGTCCGGCGCGTGGACGCCCCCCGCGCCCTGGGTCGCCGTGCTCGCGCACACCCTCACCGGCCAGGCCGGCGGCATCGGCCTGGCCGCCCTCATGGGGCTCATCGCGACACGTTCCCGCATCGGCCCCCTCACCGCCGCGCTCGCCGCCCTCGGCCGGCGCTCCCTGACCTTCTACCTGTTCCAGTCAGCGGTGTTCCTCGTGCTGTTCTACCCGTTCACGCTGGGCCTGTCCGACGACGTGGGCTTCGCCGCCGCCTTCGGCATCGCCCTCGCGGTCGGCGCCGTGTCGATCGTCCTCGCGAACTGGCTGGAGCGCGCAGGCCGCAGGGGCCCGATGGAGGTCCTGCTGCGGCGCCTGACCTACGGCCGCCGCAGCACGACGGCCCGGTCGAAGGCTGTCTCCTAGACCTGCCGGCGGCCGGCGAGGTCGGGGCGCGCCGCCGCGGCGGCCTGGCCGACCCCCTGCCTGATGCGGCTCTCCATCCGCGCGACCGCACCCGTGCCGGCCGCCATGCTGGCCCCGGTGACTTGAGCCTGGCCGGTGACGAAGATGCCGTTGTTCAGGATGGTCGTCTGGCGCTCGCGCAGGTCGCTCACGTCGACGTTGTGCTCCTCCAGGAAGTCGGCGACGGCGTCCATGATGCGCTGCTCGGCGGCCTTGACGTACATCTCCTTGTCGAGCTGCTGGAAGTAGCGGTGGTAGAGGTGGTCGGTGGCGTGCTCGCGGGGGTTGTAGGCCGCGCCGTAGTTGAAGGTGTGGCCGCGGATGGCCTTGATGCTGGCCTTCTGCTGCCGCCTGCGCCTTCTCGGCTCCGAGAGCGCGGCGAGGGTGTTGGGCAGGGCCAGCACCAGCGCCGCGGCGGTGCGCCGCAGCGCCGACAGCGCGATGCGGGCCATCCGCTCCGAGGGCGCGCAGTTGACCAGCCGGTCGACCTCGCGGTAGGCCTCCCGCAGCGGCGGCAGCAGCGAGTAGCCGGCCTCGGTGAACATCATGCCCTTCTCAGCGAGCAGCACGAACCGCAGGAAGATCGAGATCACCACCTCGCCCTCCCAGCCGGTCACGCTCACCGTGAGGTAGGGGCGGGCCCGCGTGCGCGGGTTGTCGCGCAGCTGGTGGATGAACCTCTCGCTCACCGTCGGCACGGGCGGCAGGAGGGCGTCGGGCAGCACGGCGGCCTGGAGCTCGGGGTCGGTCTCGTAGCGCAGGTCGAGGCCGTTGACGAAGAGCTTGTCGCCGACGGTGAGACCGGGCAGGCCGAGGGCGGCGATCTCGGCGGCCACCCGGTCGTAGAGCTCGCCGACCGCGAAGGGCACGACCGTCTCACCGGGCCGGGCCTTGGCGACGTTCATGGTGAACGACCAGTTGTTGATCCGGCTGCCGTAGCCGACGAAAGGGGAGTAGTCGGCGAACACCGTGACGTTCCCGGCGCCGCGGTCGGCGATGTCCACCAGATGGTCGCGCAGCGCGGGCGAGCTGGGCAGCGGCGCCTCGGCCGGGTCGAAGGAGTGGCGGGTCAGCCTGGTCAGGATGACCGACTCATGGGCGTCGTAGAGCTCGGCGAAGACGACGAGCCAGGCCAGGAAGATCGGGAGCAGGACGAGCGGGCTGGACAGCAGGGCCAGCGTGGCCACGGCGAGCACGGCCAGCACGGCGTCACGCACCTGCTGGCGCCGTTGAGCCATCAGGCCGTACTTGAGCATCGTGGCCAGGTCGACGCCGGGGGACTGGGCGACGGCCCGGAAGCGGTCATGAAGAATCGAGCGAATGGTGGAATTACGCACTTTCGCGTCGAGCATCATGGCGATGCAGAGATATCGCGTGACTTCCGTCGCGGCCGGGCGATCACCCTGGAAATGGCGGCCACAATTAGCGCATACCAGGGAATCGGGCGAATTCGGGCTGTCGCAGTGACCGCAGTTCATCAGCTCAGTCCTCTGGTAGGGGGCTTCGTGGACTCTGACGTCACCTCGACTTTAACGAGCGCGCGGCCGACGTCGCCAGGTAAAAAGAATTCCCCCGGAGGACATCATTCGCCAAACGCAATAAACAACAATGCCGACCTCAGATCTCCTTGAGGAAGACGATCGCGTCCGCCTGGCCGACGGTGGCGGGGTCGAGGGCCAGGTAGGTGTGGTCCACCGGGACGCGGGGCGCCGGCCCGCGGTCGAGCGCCCCGGCCAGGCGGCGGGGATCGACCACGGCGCGGGCGTCGCACACCTCCGACAGGATGCCTTCGAGGGTGTCGGGGGCCGGGACGTCGGCGCCGCGGGAGCCGAAGGTCGAGGCGGCGAAGGCGTACCGGTCGCCGAGACCCGCGGCGAGCACGGCCCCCGCGCTCCACCACCGCAGCTCCTCGCCCGCGAACCGCCACCGGCTCTCGTCGCGCTGCAGGTGGCGGTTGTGGGCGAAGACGAGGGTGGGGCCCCGGCGCTCCTCGCGCCGGACGATCGCGTCGAGGTTGCCGGCCATCATCGCGTCGCGCAGGCCCATGAGCGCGCCGAGCCGGCGCGGCGAGGGGTCGGCCATGCCGGCGTGGTAGCGCAGCAGCCCGGCGGCGGCGCGGGCGTGCAGGCCGGCGCGCCACCGGTCGTCGCCGGACGTGACGGCCGCCAGGTGCGGGGCGTGCGCGGTGAGCAGCACGCAGAGGTCGTCGGCGATCAGGCGCAGCTCCGCGACCTCCGGCGCGCCGCCGATCGAGCGGGCCGGGTCCGTGAGGGCGGCCGGGTCGGTCCAGCGCTCGTCGGGGCCGAGCAGCTCGTCCAGCCTTTCGCGGGTCAGGGGCAGGTCGAGGTGGGGGGCCAGGTAGTCGTACAGGGCGGTCAGGGCCGGGCGCGGGGCGGCCGGGCCGGTGATCTCCACCGGGGCGTCGAAGCCGTCGAAGCGCAGCCGGTCGCCTGGCGCGGACCGCTCGTTGCGGGCTCGCATCCAGCGCAGGAGCTCGCGGTTGGCGGGCGAGGCGCCGAACCCGTGGCTGAAGCCGCGGCTCATCGCCTCGTCGAGGGTGACGTCGCCGCCGGTGACGTACGCGTCGGCGGTCAGGCCGGCCAGGCAGTCGCTCTCGACGGCGATCGACCGGTAGCCCTCGTGCTCGACGAGGTGACGGAAGAGCTCGTTGCGCAGCTCCAGGAAGGCTTCGACGCCATGCGTGGGCTCGCCCAGGCCGAGCACGCGGACGCCGGGGCGCAGCAGCGCGGTGAGGGCGCCGCCGGTGAACGCCTGGACGGCGTCCCGGATCGAGGTCGTCATGCCTTCAACCGTATCGTTGAACTTCTTGTGTAAACTTCTGGCCGATCCACCGGCGGGCAGGGAGGCATACCTTCAACATGCGGCCCATCGATCTGGCGCGCGCGCACGGCCTGTCCACGCAGGCGGTGCGCAACTACGAGGACGCGGAGATCCTGCCGCCGTCCGAGCGTTCCGCGCACGGCTACCGCGTCTACACCCCGCGCCACGCGGCGGCGCTGCGCACGTTCCTGGCGCTGGTCCCCGCCCACGGGCACGCGACCGCGACCGCGATCATGCGGGCCGTGAACGGCGGCGGCCTCGCGGCGGCGCTGCGCCTGATCGACGAGGGCCACGCCCAGCTCGCCGAGGACCGCGGCACGCTGGAGGCCGTCGAACGCGCGCTGCGCGACCTGGCGCCGCCGCGCGAGGCGGAGCCCGGCGTGACGTTCATCGGCCCGCTGGCCCGCCGGCTGCGCATCAAACCGGCGACGTTGCGCAAGTGGGAGCGGGCCGGGCTGACCGTGCCCCGGCGCGACCCGCGTACCGGTTACCGCGTCTACACCGCCGCCGACGTCCGCGACGTGCTGCTGGCCCACCAGCTGCGGCGCGGCGGCTACGGGCTGGCGCAGATCCGGCAGGTGCTGGACCAGGTGCGCGCGGCGGGCGGCATGGAACCCCTGCAGGCGACGTTGCGCGACTGGCACGACCGGCTCACCGCCAAGGGCCTGGCCATGCTCACCGCGGCCGGCGCGCTGGACGCCTACCTGCGCGAGGGGAACTTTGCGACCGGGGAGGGCATCTAACACGCCGTGGAAGCGTCGAACGCCGGAGAACCGCAGCGCATAGGGCAGTACTGGCTGGCCGGACGGCTTGGGTCCGGGGGCCAGGGGGTGGTGTACGACGCCTACGACCCCGACGGCCGCCGGGTCGCGCTCAAGGTCCTGCACATGGCCGACAGCCCGGCCAGCCGCGAGCGGTTCGCCAAGGAGGCGGCCGCGGCCGGGCGCGTGGCGTCGTTCTGCACGGCGCGGGTGCTCGACTGCGACCTGTCGGGCAGCAGGCCGTACATCGTCAGCGAGTACGTGCCGGGCCCCAGCCTGCGCCGGGCGGTCGAGCAGGGGCGCCGGTTCGCCGGGGACGACCTGCACCGGCTGGCCACGGCGATCGCCACCGCCCTGACCGCCGTGCACGACGCGGGCGTCATCCACCGGGACCTGAAGCCGGACAACGTGCTGCTCGGCACCGACGGCCCGCGGGTGATCGACTTCGGGGTCGCGCGCACCCTGGACATGTCGCTGACCAGGACCGGCGAGGTGGCCGGCACGCCCACGTACATGGCGCCCGAGGTGTTCACCGGGCAGCGGGCGGGCGCGCCCGCCGACGTGTTCGCCTGGGGCGCGATCATCGTGTTCGCCGCCACGGGCGAGGACCCGTTCCGCGCCGACAACCTCGGCGGGGTCATGCACCGGGTGTTGTCGAGCCAGCCCGACCTGAGCGGGCTGCCGCCCCGGCTGGCCTCGCTGGTGTCGGCCGCGCTGGAGAAGGACCCGGCGGCCCGTCCCACCGCCCGCGACCTGCTGCTCGCCCTGGTCAGCGGCAACAGCGCCGACACCCGCGGGCTGCTGACGGCGGGCAGCCGCGCCGCCAGGGGCGTGCACGTGCCCGAGCAGGGCGACCCGGCGCTCGGCACGATCGCCGAGGACGCCTACGGCGCGCTCGCGCCCGAGGAGCGCGAGCTGGCCGCCGAGGTGTTCCTGCGCCTGGTGACGGTCACCGAGGACGGGCACGAGGCCGTGCGCTGGGCGTTGAAGGAGGACCTGCTCGCCGGGCGCTCCGAGGGGGAGACGCGCGCGATCGAGCACATCCTCCAGGTGTTCTCCTACCTGGTGACGCAGAAGAACGAGGCGGTGGCGCTGTCGCGTCCCGCGCTGCTGCGCGCCTGGCCGCGGCTGCGCGTCTGGGTGGACGGCGACCGCGACGGGCTCGCCGTGCTCGGCCAGCTCAGCGACGCCGCCCGCCAGTGGGCCGGCAACGGCCGCAAGGACGGCGACCTGCTCCAGGGCAGCCGCCTCGACCAGGCGCTGACCTGGGCCGCCACCGGCCGCAGGCACATCACGCTGACCCCGCTCGAACGTGACTTCCTGGCCGCGGGCACCGGCCTGGCCAGGCGGCGCGTGCGCCGCCGGCGGCTGACCACGGCCGCGCTGGCCGGGCTGCTGGTGGTGGCGCTGGCCGCGGGCGGCCTCGCCGTGCTGCGCGGCAGGCAGGTGACCGAGCAGAGCAGCCTGGCGGGCCGGCAGCGCGACCAGGCGGTCGGGCGGCAGGCCGCCGCCGAGGCCGACCGGCTGCGGACGAGCGACCCGGTCACGGCGATGCTGCTCAGCGTGGCGGGCTGGCGGCTGGCCCCCACTCCCGGCACCCGGCGGAGCCTGACGACCTCGCTGACGATGCCGGAGAGCGCCGTCTTCCGCGACCCCGGCGCCAAGGGCGTCTCGGCGTCGGCGTCGGCGGCCGGCGGGCGCGTGCGGGCCATCGCCGGCGAGGACGGCGTGCGGGTCTACGACGTGCCCTCCGGCCGGCAGACCGCGTTCTGGCGGTGGCCGCGCGGACTGGAGGCGCTGCCGTCAGCGGCGGCGCTCAGCCCCAGCGGGCGCACGCTGGTGGTGGTCAGCAGGGACACGGCCTACGCCTGGGACGCCAGGACGGGCGCCAAGCTGCGCGAGCACCGCATCGGCGAGGGCCCAGGCGTGCACGTCACCTTCGACGGCAACGAGAACCTGGCCGCGGTGATGCGCGAGACCACCCTGGAGTTCCTGTGGGACACCAGGACCGGCGCGTCCTACACCCCGGACCTGGAGTCGGGCGTGGCTCCGGCGATCGCGCCCTCCGGCGCCTACATCGCAGGCGTCGGGCCCAACCAGGGCGGACTCAAGGTGATCCGCCTGCCCGGCCTCACCGTGGACACCCGCCTGCCGAAGGCGTGCGGGCCGGTGGTGGCCTTCACGCCGGACAGCAGGCGGCTGCTGTGCGCGAACGGCGACATCACCGCCTTCGACCTGGCCACCGCCAGGAAGGTGCCCGACTCCGACCGGCCGTTCTGGCAGGAGTCGGCCCTGGACGACACGCTGAACGGCCGGCTGCGGACGAGCCCCGACGGCCGCC
Organism: Nonomuraea sp. NPDC001831; assembly: GCF_042892035.1. Lineage (NCBI taxonomy): Bacteria > Bacillati > Actinomycetota > Actinomycetes > Streptosporangiales > Streptosporangiaceae > Nonomuraea > Nonomuraea sp. NPDC001831. The sequence continues at coordinate 150,407 of NZ_JBIATU010000017.1, forward strand.
GCATGCTGGCCGTCGAGGGCCGGACCCTGCACCTGCTCGACGCGGACGACGGCGACGAGCTGGCCCTCTACCGGGCCGAGGGCGAGCCCGAGGACGTCTGGCTGGAGGCCGACGGCCACACCGTCCGCTACGTGCTCGACAACTCGACCATCACCGCCGACCTGACCTCCCGCCTGCCCTCCACCCGGCTGCCGCAGGGCTACGAGCTGGACGCCTTCAGCCGGGACGGCCGCCTGGCCGCCGCCACCAAGGACTCAGGGCCGGTCCGCGTGTGGGACGGCGTCCGGCTCGGCCTGCCGATGGCCGGCAGCGCGGGCGTCACCGGACAGCTGTTCGACCCGGCGGGCGCCCGGCTGGCCGCCGAGGGCGCGGACTCCTCGGCGGCCCTCTGGGACGTCGCCACCGGCCGCCGGTTGTGGCGCCACGCCGTGCCGCGCACGCAGTTCGTGTTGTCGAAGACGTTCACCCCCGACGGCCGCCGGCTGGTGCTGTCGCTCAAGGAGCAGAGCGAGCGGGACGCCCGCAACGAGCTGGTCGTCCTCGACGCCGGCACCGGCCGCACGCTCGCCCGGCACCATCTGGCCACGGTCACCGAGACCATCGTGGCCACCCGCGACGGCACGGCGGTGGTGACCGCCACCGGCAAGGTCTACGACCTGCGCACCGGCAAGGCCGTCGGCCCCGGCTTCAACCGGTCGGGCCTGGCGATCGCGCTCAGCCCTGCCGCGCAGGTGCTCGCTCTCGGCTCGGCCACGGTCGAGCTGTGGGACGTCGCCACCGGCCGCGAACTGCCGCCCGCGCTGCGCGTGGCCGCCCGGGGGCAGGTCGAGACCGTGCTGTTCAGCCACGACGGCTCGCTGCTCGCGCTGATCGGCAGGTCCATCGGGGAGACGTTCGACGACGTGTACACCGTCCAGGTCTGGGACGTCGGCTCGCGGGAGCGGATCGGCTCCTTCCCCATCGGCATCCTGGACCGGCTGGCCTTCAGCGCCGACGACCAGACCCTGTACGTCTCGGGCAACGCCTCAGGGACGATCATCCGGATCCCGGTGGGCGCCGAGTCCGTGGCCCGCCTGGTGTGCGAGCGCGCGGGCCGCACGATGAGCCCGCAGGAGTGGCAGCGGCACCTGAAGGACGTGCCCTACCGGGACGTCTGCCCCGGCGTGCGGCACGGACGGTCGTGACGGGGGCCGCTCGTCAGATCGCGGGCAGGCCCCGATCGCCGTCCAGCACGCTGCCGCGCAGGTCGTCCGGGGCCGTGACGCGCGGCGGCACGCGCAGCGTCAGCATGGCGACGTCGTCGTCGTTGTCCTCGGGCCGGACCCGCGCCAGCAGCATGTCGCCGAGCGCGTTCAACGGCCGGTGGGTGTGGGAGGCGGCGTACCGGCTCAGGCGGGCCAGGCCCTCGTCCAGGGAATGCCCGGGGGACTCGATCAGCCCGTCGGTGTAGAGCACGAGGGTGGACCCCGGCGGCAGCTCCACGACCGCGTCGGCGCGCTCACCGCGGATGCCGGTGCCCAGCAGCAGGCCCTGCCCCTCGTCCAGGAAGCGGGTGCGGCCGTCGCGCTCGATCAGCAGCGGCGGCGGATGGCCCGCGTTGCTCCAGCACAGCAGCCAGCGGCCGTCGTCGGTGTGCTCCAGCCGGGCCAGGACGACGGTAGCCATGGTGGCCTGCGCCATGCGCACCACCGCGCGGTCGAGCCGGTCGAGGATGGCGCTGGGCCGGTCCTGCTCGGCGCCGGCGTAGGCGCGCAGCATGTTGCAGACCTGGGCCATCCCGGCGGCGGCCTCCAGGTCGTGGCCGACCACGTCGCCGATCACCAGGGCGGTGGCGCCGTCGGGCATGGTGAAGGCGTCGTACCAGTCGCCGCCGACCTGCGAGGCGCGGGGAGCGGGCACGTAGAGGGCGCTCATCTCCAGGCCGGGCACCGACGGCAGGCGCGGCAGCAGGTGGCGCTGCATGGTCTCGGCGACCCGGCGCTGCCGCTCGTACAGGCGGGCGTTGTCCAGGGCGAGGCCGGCGCGCCGGGCGATGTCCTCCACCAGCAGCAGGTCGGCGGTGGTGAACGCGCCGGACCGCTCGGCGCGGCCGAGCGTCAGCGCCCCGACCACGTCGCGCACGCCGCGGATGGGCGCGATGCCCGCCGAGTGCATGCCGGTCCTGCGGAACAGCTCCTGCTGGAAGACCGCGATGCCGGAGTCGGGCGCGCCCTGGTAGGTCTCCGGCCCGGCCAGCGTCGCGGTGACCCCGCGCAACGCCCGCGACAGCGGCATCGGCGACTCCTCGGGGACCGCGGGCATCGGCCCCTCCAGGTCCTCGTGGTGCACCAGGACGCCGTCCTCGTGGTGGACGACGGCGGCGCGGTTCACGCCGCCGTGCTCGGTGAGCAGGTCCACCACCACCCAGTCCGCGAGCAGCGGCACCACCAGGCGGACGAGCTGGCGCAACGTCTCGTCCACGTCGAGGCTGGAGGTGAGCGTCGTGGTGGTCTCGGCCAGCAGGGCCAGCCGGTCGAGCTCGGACATCGACGTCCCGTGCTCCGGCTCCGGGACCTGCGCGCCGGGCTCGTCGGCGTCGTGGAAGAGCACCAGCGCCCCGGTCCTGCCGTCGGCCAGCAGGCAGGGCGTGACCAGCCAGGAGGCCGGCAGCAGGGAGCCGTCGCCGCGGGCCAGCCACTCCCGCTCGCCCTGGGAGGTGCCGCCGGTGATGAGCGGGCGTCGCATCGCGCACCGGCTGCGCGGCAGCGTCTCGCCGCGCGGGCCGCGGTGCAGCAGGTCGTGGGCGTCGGCGCCGAGCAGGTCGGCGGCGGGACGGCGGAGCAGCGCCTCGGTGCGCGGGGCGACCTCGACGATCCGGCCCCGGTCGTCCACGACGTACGCGCCCGCGTGGGTCAGGTCGCTCAGCCCGCGGGGACGTCCGTCCTGCGGCCGGTGCGGCCCGGCGTCGTGCTCGGGCACGTTCATGATGTCGGCTCCTCTCCTGACCACCTCCTACCCGCCGTCCTGTTCGTCACCAGGGACGCCCGCGGTCCTGACAGTATGGCCGAGCTTATGGGGATCTACTCAGTACCCGAGAATCCGGGTGCGGTCGCCGGCGCCGTCGGAGAGGAACGACGCCAGGGCACCCCCTTCCTCGGCGACGGCGGCCCGCTCGGCCGGGGAGAGGCCGCGCAGCGGCGTGACCAGCACGGTGTCGTCCTCGACGGTCCAGGTGGCCGAGACCCGGCCGTCCACCAGGACCATCCGGGCGCCGGCGACCGACAGGCCGCGGTGTTCGCGGTCGATGATCCGGCCGCGGTCGTCGTAGCCGAGGATCGCGTTGTCGAAGGCCGGCAGGAACCGTACGGGGGCGGGCGTGCCGGGGTCGGGGCGCGGCGCGCCGGGCAGGTCCAGCAGCTCGCGGCCGCGCTCGTCCCGGAAGGCGACCAGTTCCTCGCGGACCGCCGCCACGGCCCTGGGCAGGCCCGCCAGGCCGGACCAGGCGCGCAGGTCGGCCGTGGCGGCGGGGCCGTACGCCGCCAGGTAACGCCGTACGAGGGCCTGCCCCACGGGGTCGGCGCCGTCGGCGGACAGCGGGTCCACCTCCCGCCCCAGCCAGGACGACAGCGGCAGGTTGCGCACGCCCGCCCGCGTCCGCCACAACCCGCGCGGCGGGAGCTGCGCCATCGGGACCAGCGCGGCGACCAGCATCTCGCCCAGCGCCCGCGGCCCCGGACCGGGCCAGCGACCGGCCACCGCCCGCGCGAGCTGCGACATCGAGCGCGGCTCGCCGTCGGCCAGCACCGCCCGTCCGGCCGCCGCGAGCTCGTCGAGGTCCACCCCCGCCAGCTCACGGCGGTAGACGCCGAGCACCCGCTGGCGCAACATCGCGTCGTGCCGGGCCCGCCAGGCCAGGACGTCGGCGGCGGTGACCAGGTGGACGGTGCGCCGCATCAGGTGGGTGCGCACCACGTCCCGGCCGGTCAGCAGGCCCGACAGCGTGGCCGGGTCGAAGGCGCGCAGCCGTGACCAGAGCCCGGTGAAGGGCTCCTGCGGCTCCTGCGCCTGAAGGCCGCACAGGTGCGCGACGGCGTCGAGGACCGGCAGGCCGGCGCGGTCGAGCAGCAACTGGCGGGCGAGCGTGGCGCGGTTGAGCGCCCGGGTGCTCAGAACGGTCATCTCCTCTTCCCGTGTCTCAGGATGCTCCTTTTCGTGCGGTGCCCATGCTGGCGGAGGAAGCGGTCAGGTTGTGGCCTCTTCTTACGCCACCATGGGAAACAAGCAGGAGACCTCGGCACGCCTGCTCTCGCTGCCCCAGATGCGCCGCGACCGGCCGGGGGCGCAGGTTCGACGACGGCATCGAGGTCGTCGGCCCCGCCGGGCTCAAGGACGCCTTCGCCCAGCCGGCCCGCCGCTGCACCGCCGCCGCCTGGCACGGCTCACTTCTTCGGGAGGCGGGCGACGTCGGAGACCGGGCCCAGATGGGCGAGCTTGTCCGGGTTGACGACCGAGTGGATGGCCTGGATCACGCCGTCGGCGACGTCCAGCTCGACCACGCCCGCCACGCGTCCCTCGGCGTCGTACATGACCGCGCCGGGGCGGCCGTTGACCCAGGCCGTCCGTACCGTGACGCCGAGCGCGCGGACCCGGCGCAGCCCCGCGACCAGCATCTTGACGACCCGGGGCGCCCCGGCCGCCGGCCTGGCCATCGCCTGCGCCTTGCCGCCGCCGTCCCCGTGCAGGACGACGTCGGGCGCGAGCATGCCGAGCAGCGCGTCGAGGTCGCCGCCGTCGGCCGCGTCGAAGAACCTGCGGGCCAGCTCCTCGCCCGTCGCCCGCCGCGCCTGGGTCGGCACGGTGTCGCGGGACTGCCGCCCGGCGGCGACGCGCTGCCTGGCGCGGGTGAGGATCTGCCGGCAGTTCACCTCGGTCCTGCCGGTGATCCGCGCGACGTCCTGGTAGCCGTACCCGAACACCTCGCGCAGCATGAGCACCGCGCGCTCCACCGGCGACAGGGACTCCAGCAGCACGAGGAACGCCATCGACAACGAGTCGGCCAGCTCGGCGTGCTCGGCCGGACCCGGCTCGCCGGTGTGCGCCACGACCGGCTCGGGCAACCATTCGCCCACGTACGTCTCCCGTCGCACCCGCGCCGAGCGCAGGTGGTCGATGCCCAGCCGCGTCACCGCGGTCGTCAGGTACGCCTTCGGCTCGCTGATCACGGTGCCCGTGTTGCGCGCCCTGGTCAGGCCGAGGAACGCGTCCTGCACGATGTCCTCGGCGTCGCCCACGGAACCGGTCATCCCGTAGGCGATGGAGAACAGCAGCGGCCGGTAACCGGTCACGTCCGGCTCCTCCGCCAGGGGCAGGGGGTCGGTCCCGTCGGCTCCTGTCCCGCGGCTCATCTGCTCGGCCTTTCCGTCCTGGGGTTCTTCTTGCGTACGACGCCCAGCAGGGTAGCCGTGCGGCTGGACCTCGTCGTGACCAGGCGGGCGGGTCCGGTGGCGCACGGAGGTCACCACGCGATCGGGCCGAGGCGGTCGACGAAGACGCCGGTGGGGCCGTCGGGGCCCAGGGTCGCGAGCCGGACGATCGAATCCGTGCCCTCGGTGACCGTCAGCAGGCCGGTGTGACGGTTCATGTCGGTGGCGGCGAACTTGTGGTTGGCGGTCTCGCCGGGGGTGGCGACGTTGAACTTGATGTGCGGGAGCGCATGGGCGTACCGGACGGTGATCATGTTCAGGGCCGCCTTGGAGGAGCTGTAGGCCAGCTCGTGCATCTTCGAGACGGGCTGGTCCGGATCGGTGACGACGGCGAAGGAGCCGCCGCCGCTGGACACCATCACCACCCGCGGGTTCTCTGCGGCCTGGAGCAGGGGCAGAAAGGCGTGGGTGACCCGGACGGGGCCGTAGACGTTGGTGTCGTAGACGGCGTGGATCTCGTCGGCCGTGGCGTCCGCGGGAGGGACGGCGTTTCCCGGCGCGCCGGCGTTGTTGACCAGCACGTCCAGGTGGTCGGTGTGCTCGCGGACGAGCCGCGCGGCCTCGTTCACCGACGCGTCGGAGGTCACGTCCAGGGGGATCATGATCACGTCGATGCCGTCCTCGGCCAGCCGGGCGGCGGCGGCCTGCCCGCGGCCCTCGTCGCGGGAGCCGAGGAAGATCGTCCAGCCGAGTGTGCCGAGGCGGCGGGCGGCTTCGAGGCCGAGGCCCTTGTTAGCTCCGGTGATCAGTGCGGTGGTGCGTTCCGTGTTCGTCATGCGCTCTAAGACGGAACCCCCTTCGGGCGTGTGACAGTTTGTGATCGACGTCACAACGGGCTGGTCCAAGGCCGGGGACACGAACTGTCGGTGCGGCCCGGCATTCTGGCGAGCGGCGGAGACGTGGAGGATGCGACACGCCGGAGACGCTGCGTGTCCGTCTGGCGGGCCGGATGCGGCGCGGCCGGGGTGAGCGCACGATCGGGACGCCCGGTTGATCACGCGGGGAGGGCGCTGACCTGCGGCGACGAGGTCCCGTCCCTCTCGTTGTCGCCGCGATGGCGACTTCGTCCCGACCTTCCATGCTCATGGTCAATTTCTGGATTTGAATTTCCAGAAATTGGAAAATGTTAGGGTGTCGCCGTGACTGCGGAGGTCGGCGTGGTGACGCCTTGCAAGCATTGTGGAGCTCCCATCGAGCAGCGGCCGGGGCGCGGGCGGCCGAAGTCGTACTGTCCGGAGAAGGGGTGCCAGGCGGCGGCCAAACGGGAGCGCGAGCTGCGGCGGGCCACCCCCGGGCTGGAAGGCGCGCTGGCCAGGGCCGAGCAGCTGTACGACCGGATGGAGACCGGGCTGCTCGCGGCCATCGAGCCGCTGGCCAAGGCCCTGTCCGACGAGCTGAGCCCGGCCGGGGTCGAGGCGAAGCTGAGCGCCGTCCAGGCCGAGGCGCACACGCGCGTGGCGATCGCCCGCACCGAACGTGAGCAGGCCTTCGAGCAGGTACGCCTGGCCCGTGAGGCCACCGAGCACGCGCGCCGGCAGACCGCCGAGATGCGAGCCCGGCTGGAGGAGGCCGAGAACGAGCGCGAGACGGCGCTGCAGGACGCCGAACGCGCCCGCGAGCAGGCCCTGGCCGCGTTGCGCGAGGCGGCCAGCACCGAACGGCAGGCGTTGCAGACCGCCGAGAGGGCGGTCCGGCGGGCCGAGCAGGCCGAACGACGGGTGAAGGAGGCTTCGCGCCAGGCGGAGCTGACCGAGCAGACTCGGGATCAGGTCGTCCAGGAGCTGGCCGAGCAGGCGGAGGCGGCCGAGGAACGGGCCGAGGAGGCGCGGGCGCAGGCCGTACAGGCCGGGCTGGAGGCGGACCGGGCGCGGGAGGAGAGAGACCGCGCCCGGGAGGAGGCGGCGGCGGACGGGCGGGCGCGCGAGCTGGCCGAGCGGGCGATGATCGCAGCCACGGCCAGGGAGGAGGCGGCCGCGCAGGAGCGGGAGCGAGCCGTTGAGCGGGCAGAACGCGCCGAACGCGCGGCCGCCGAGGCCGAACGGGACCGGGCGGTCGCGCAACGGGAGGCCGCCCAGGCCGCGGCCGAGGCGGACGACCTGACCCGGAGGCTGGCGTCGGCCGAGGAGGAGGCCGCCGCGGCGCTGGCCAAAGAACGCAGGCAACACGCCCGTGAGAAGGCGCGGGCCGCGGCTGCGGTCGGTGAACGCGACCAGCTGCTGGGGGAGTTGCGGCTGGAGCGCATGCGTCTGGCCGACGTACGGGCCGAACTGGACGCGGCACGCGCCGAGGCCGCGCTGCTACGGGAACGAGCGGTCGCCGCCGAACTCGCACAACGAGCCCCCGCCCCCGAACCACAGGCGACACGGACCGACTGACCCCGGACCGACTGACCCCGGACCGACTGACTACGGGCGACACGGCGCGGGCCGAGGAGTCAGCGCAGGGGGCGGAAGAAGGTCCTGACGTCCTCGACGAGCAGGTCGGGGGCCTCCATGGCGGCGAAGTGGCCGCCGCGGTCGAACTCCGACCAGTGCACGACGTTGTGCTCGCGCTCGGCGATCCGGCGCACCCCGGCGTCCCCGGGGAAGACGGCGACGCCGTGCGGCAGCCCGGAGTACTCGGCCACCGCGCCCCACCCCTTCTGCCCCTCCTTGTAGAGACGGGCGGAGGAGGCGGCGGTCCCGGTGAACCAGTAGACGCTCACGTCGGTGAGCAACTGGTCGAGGTCCACCGCGTCCTCGGGCAGTTCGTGGGCGGGGTCGGTCCACTCCTTGAACTTCTCCACGATCCAGGCCAGCTGCCCGGCGGGGGAATCGTGCAGCCCGAACGCGAGGGTCTGCGGCCGGGTCGCCTGGATGATCGCGTAACCGGCCCGGTCCTGGTCCTGGTACTGGCCGAGGCGGGCGAGCTCGGCCGGGGCGAGCTCGCGGAGCTCGGCCGGGTCGCCGCTGGGGAACCCGAGCGCGCCGTTGACGTGCACGCCCACGACGTTCCTGGGCGCGGCGCGGCCGAGCATCGGCGAGATCACCGAGCCGCTGTCGCCGCCCTGCGCGCCGTACCGGTCGTAGCCGAGGCGGTCCATCAGCTCGGCCCACGCCCGTGCGACGCGCTCCAGGTCCCAGCCGGGCTCGGTGGTGGGGCCGGAGAAGCCGAAGCCGGGGATCGAGGGGGCGACGACGTGGAAGGCGTCGGCCGGGTCGCCGCCGTGGGCGGCCGGGTCGGTGAGCGGGCCGATGACGTTCATGAACTCGGCGACCGAGCCCGGCCAGCCGTGCGTGACGATCAGCGGCAGCGCGCCGGGCTCGGGGGAGCGGACGTGCAGGAAGTGCACGTTCTGCCCGTCGATGGGGGTGGTGAACTGCTCGAAGGCGTTGAGCCGCCGCTCGGCGGCCCGCCAGTCGAACGAGGTGCGCCAGTACTCGGCCAGCTTCTTCGCGTAGCTCACCGGGACGCCGTAGGACCAGCCGACGCCGGGCGCCTCGTCCGGCCAGCGGGTCGCCGCCAGCCGGGCGCGCAGGTCGTCCAGCTGGGCCTGCGGGATGTCGATGCGGTACGGGCGGATGCGCGGGTCGTCGTTCATGTCCATGACTGTAGGAAGGGGCTAGGACAGATTCAGTCCTAGGATGGACGGCATGCTGGAGACGTCGGCGCGATTGTTGCGTCTGTTGTCGTTGTTGCAGACGCCCAGGGAGTGGTCGGGCGCAGAGCTGGCCGAACGGCTCGGCGTCTCGCCCCGCACGGTCCGCCGCGACATCGACCGGCTGCGCGAGCTGGGCTACGTCGTGGACGCCACCCCGGGCACGGCCGGATACCGGCTCGGCGCCGGGGTCGGGGTACCGCCGCTGCTGCTCGACGACGAGGAGGCGGTCGCGGTCGCCATCGGGCTCGGCACGGCGGCGGTCTCCGGCGTGACCGGCATCCAGGAGACCTCGGTGCGGGCGCTGGCCAAGCTCGAACAGGTGCTGCCGGCCCGGCTCCGGCATCGCGTCGGCGACCTGCGTTCGGTGACGGTACCGCTGGCGGGGGCGGCGGAGGCGGTGGACCCGGCCGCGCTCACGGCGATCGCCGCGGCGGTCCGCCGGCGGGAGGGCCTGCGGTTCGACTACCGCTCCCACGACGGCGTCGCGGATCGCCGTGCCGCGGAGCCGTACCGGCTGGTCAACTCGGGTCGCCGCTGGTACCTGGTGGCCTGGGACACCGGCCGGGCGGACTGGCGCACGTTCCGCGTCGACCGGCTGCGGCTGCACAGCCCGAACGGCCCGCGTTTCACGCCCAGGGAGCCGCCCGCCGCCGACCTCGTGCGTTACGTCTCCGAGCGGATCTCCGTCGATCCCTACCGTTACCAGGGGCGGTTCACGGTGCGGGCTCCGGCGGACGTCGTCGCCGCCCGGATGCCGCCGACCATGGCGGTGGTCGAGCCGGTCAGCGACGGCTCCTGCGTCCTGTCCGCCGGGTCGCACTCGCTGGACGAGCTGGCGATGTGGGTCGCGCAGCTCGGCGTGCCGTTCGAGGTGCACGAGCCGCCCGAGCTGGTCCGGCACGTCCGCGCCCTCGCCGCCCGTCTCCTCGACGCCGCCCCCGACGCCGATCCGGCGTAAGGCCCCGATCCGGAGTAAGCGCCGATCCGGAGTAAGCGCCGATCCGGAGTAAGCGCCGATCGGGCGTGAAGCGCCGGATCCGGCGTAAGGCCGCCGATCCGGGGTGAAGCGCCGCACCGGCTCGACCGCGGCTACGACGGCCCGTCGGGCCGGCTGCCGGGCTGACTGTCGGGCGGCCCGTCGGGCTGGCTGTCGGGCTGGCTGTCCCGGTTGTCGGGCTGGGCGAGCCAGGCCACGCACCGGCGCGTCAGCTCAGGGTCCCGGGCCGCGTCCAGGTGGCCCGCTCCGGGATGCACGGTCACCCTGATCCGGCCGGCGTGCCGCGGGTAGACGTGCTCGATCGTCTCGCGGAAGCGCAGCGCGCCCTGGGGCGGCACGTGGCTGTCGTCGGCGCCGCACTCGAAGGCGATGGCCGGTCCGTGGGCGTAGGCGCCGATGTTGGTGAGCGGGTTCAGCCGGTCGAACCACCACTGGGCATGGCGGCCCGCGTGTCCCTGAGGCAGGAGGCGGGCCGGGTCGTCCAGCGCGCACATGCCCGGACGGGTCCAGTCGGCGGTGCCCGCGACGGCCGCCGCTCTGCGTACCCGGTGGTCCAGCCCGGCCAGCGCCACCGCGCAGTCGCCGCCCATCGACACCCCGCCCGCGACCGCGCCGGGTCCCGCGCCGAGCTCCGCGGCCGCCCAGTCCAGGACCCGGACGCACTCCACTGTCGTACGGCCCAGCAGCGGCCACATCTCCTGGCGGAAGTCGCCCAGGACGCGTTCGGCCAGCTGCTCAGGGCTCTCGCCGCCGCGCCGGCCGTGCCGCCACGGGTCGAGGCTGACGGCGACCATGCCCTGCCCGGCCAGGTCGCACATGGCGGGCAGGCAGGCTCGCGTGTCGCCGCCCAGGTGCGGGAGCCACAACGCCACGGTGGCTCCGCCCGCGCCGGCCGGCGGCTCGATCCAGGCCACGGGAACGTCGTCCACCCACGCGTGACGCACGTCCTGGCTCTGCTGCTCAGTGCTCATCACGGTCTCCTCGGCTCGAACGTGCCAGATTCCCCGTTCGGCGCGACGTAGTCGGGCCGGGGGTGGCGCGGCGGGGCGTCGCCATGCCACACTCACTGTTATAGAACTCTCGTAAGAGTTATAGAACGAGGTGAGCAGGATGCGAGAAGCGACGCCACTGCGCGAGCCCGCGCCGGCGGCCGGGCTGATGGGCGAGCCGGGAGCCCGCGGCCGGTTCGGCGGGTACGGCGGCCGGTACGCGCCGGAGTCCCTGGTGGAGGCGTGCCGCGAGGTGGACGAGGCGTTCCGGCAGGCATGGGCGGATCCGGGCTTCCGCGGCGAGCTGACCGAACTGCTCGCGCTGCACGCCGGACGGCCGACCCCGCTGACCCCGGCCCGCCGGCTGTCACAGGAGCTGGGCGTGCGCCTCCTCCTCAAACGCGAGGACCTCACCCACACCGGCTCCCACAAGATCAACAACGTGCTGGGCCAGGCGCTGCTCGCCAGGCGGATGGGACGGCGCAGGCTGATCGCCGAGACGGGAGCGGGCCAGCACGGCGTGGCCACCGCGACCGCCGCCGCGCTGCTCGGGCTGGAGGCGACCGTCTTCATGGGCGAGCGCGACATCGAGCGGCAGAGCCTGAACGTCTTCCGCATGCGCATGCTCGGCGCCGAGGTCGTCCCGGTCACCACGGGCAGCCGCACCCTCAAGGACGCCACCAGCCAGGCCATGCGGCACTGGGTCGGCGTCACCGGCGACACCCACTACTGCGTCGGCTCGGTCATCGGGCCGGACCCCTACCCGTGGATGGTCAGGGAGTTCCAGCGGGTCATCGGTGACGAGGCGCGCGCCCAGTTCGCGGCCGGCCAGCCGACCGGCGTGCCGGACCATGTCGTCGCGTGCGTCGGCGGCGGCTCCAACGCGGCCGGCACGTTCGCCGGCTTCGCCGGCACCACGGCGCGCTTCGTCGGCGTCGAGGCGGAGGGCGGCGCCGGGGCGGCCCGCGGCAGGCTCGGCGTCCTGCACGGCTGCCGCTCGCTGTTCCTCCAGGACGACGACGGCCAGATCGTCGAGGCCCACTCCGTCGCCGCCGGGCTGGACTACCCGGGCGTCGGCCCCGAGCACGCCCACCTGCGCGAACTGGGCCGGGCCCGGTACGTCACGGTGACCGACGAGGAGGCCGTGGCCGCGGCGTTGCGGCTGGCGCGCGCCGAGGGCATCGTCCCGGCGCTCGAATCGGCGCACGCCCTGGCCTGGGTGATCCGCGCGGCCGGCGGCGAGCTGCCCGCCGGATCGACCGTCCTGATGACGCTGTCGGGCCGGGGCGACAAGGACGTCTCCGCCCTGAAGGAGCTGCTGTGACCGACATCCTGACCCCCGGCGCGGTCGAGCGCCACCTGCGGGCCCGCCGGGACGGCGGCCGCGCCCTGCTCATGCCGTACGTCACCGGCGGCATCACGCCCGGCTGGACGCGCTACCTGCGGGCGTTCGCCGCGGCCGGCGCGGACGCCGTCGAGGTCGGCCTGCCCTTCTCCGACCCCACGCTGGACGGCGTCACCGTCCAGCAGGCCAGCCAGGCGGCGCTGGCCCGGGGGGCGAGCACCCGCCGGATCCTCGCCGACCTGGCCGACGTGCGGGACGTGGGCGTGCCGCTGATCGTCAGCACCTACTACAACCTCGTGCTGCACGACGGGCCCGAGGCGTTCTGCGCGGCGCTCCGGCGGGCCGGCGTCGACGGCCTGATCGTGCCCGACCTGCCGGTGCACGAGGCGGACGAGCTGGCGGACGTGGCCGCCGCCGCCGGGATCGACCTGGTCCTGCTGGCCTCACCGGCGACGCCGGAGCCGAGGCTGGCCGAGATCGCGCGCCGCAGCCGCGGATTCGTCTACGCGGTGTCCCTGATGGGCACCACCGGCGAGCGGGCCACGCTGGCGGAATCGGCGGCGGAGCTCACCGCGCGGCTCAGACGCAGCACCGATCGGCCGATCTTGCTAGGATTTGGCATTTCCACGCCTGACCAGGCGCGGGAGGCCGGCCGGCACGCCGACGGAGTGGTGGTCGGCGCCGCGGTCATGCGGCGGGTGCTCGACGGCGCCGGGCCGGACGACCTGCGGGCCTTCGTCGCGACCCTGCGAAAGGCCCTCGACCAGGAGTGACGCACCACGATGACCCCCGACGCCGGGCACGAGGCGAGATACCGCGCCATCGCCGCCGACCTCGCCGCGAAGATCCGGTCGGGCCATTACGCCCCCGGCGAGGCGCTTCCTCCGCAACGGGAGCTGAGCGCCTCCTACGGGGTCACCCTCATGACGCTGCGCCAGGCGTTGCGTGAGCTCAGCGACGAGCACCTGATCGTGCAGCGGCCCGGCAAGGGCACGTACGTGGCTCCGCCGCACCTGGCCTACCAGCTCGGCTCGCTCCGCAGCCTGGCCGACGACCTGCGCGAACAGGGTCACGACGTGCGGACCGTGGTGGCCGGGCGGGCGATGCGCCGGGCCCCCGAGCGGATCGCCGCGGAGCTGCGGCTGCGTCCGGGCGACACGGCCCTGCGGCTGGAGCGGGTGCGCGAGTTCGCCGGGCGGCCGGCCGTCCATCAGGTGTCCTGGGTGCGCAGGCCGGTGGCCGACCAGATCCGCGACCGCGACTTCGCCGCCGTCTCCCTCTACGCGGCGCTCGCCGACGCGGGGGTGGCGGTCGCCCGCGCCTCGGAGGTGGTCGGGCCCGGCCTGCTCGACGCCGCCGCCGCGCGCCGCCTGCACGAGCCCGAGGGCAGCGCCGTGCTGGTCAGCACCCGGATCACCTACACGCCCGACGGCGTTCCCGTCGTGTCCGACCACGCCACCATCCTGGGCACCATGATGGAGATCCGCACCGAACGGGCGGCCACCGGCCTCTCGCTCGCCTGGCGGGCCACCAGCTAGGGCCTCACTGCAGGGCGGCGACGGCCTTGTCGACGCTGTCGTGGAAGGACAGCAGACGGGTCAGCCCCATGATCTTGAACGGGTGCTCGATGTCCGGGCTGAGCCCGGCCAGCGCCAGGCCGGCGCCCGCGTCCTGGGCCCGCTGATGGGCGCTGACCAGCACGGAGATGCCGGTGGAGTCGCAGAACCGCAGCCCCGACATCTCGATCACCAGGCCGTCGCCCGGCGCGAGGCCGAGCTCGTCCAGAGCCTCGTGCAGGCGGGGGGAGGTGTGGTGGTCGAGGTCGCCGGCCACCGCGAGGATGCGGATGCGTCCCGAAGGGGGCTGGGAGGTGATGGTCAGACCGTGGTCGTGCTGCACTGGGGCTCCTCAGAAGAGACGCCCGTCGAGCGGGCGGGGACGGACAGGGCGAGCACCGCGGTGTCGTCCGACACGCCGTCGCCGAGGGTCGTGATCAGTTTGTGCACCGTGGCCAGCAGGCCGTCGGCGCTGGTGGGGGCGGCGGCGGCCAGGTAGGCGGCCAGGCCCTCCTCGTCGAGCCTGGCCCCGGTGCCGGTGCGCGCCTCGGTCAGGCCGTCGGTGTAGAGCAGGAGCGCGTCGCCGGGCCCCAGACGGGTGCTCACCTGGGCGAAGTACGGGTCGCGCAGGATGCCGATGAGCTGCCCGCCCTCGGGATGGACGGCCTCGACCGCGCCCGCGGCGCGCACCACCAGCGAGGGCGGATGCCCGCCGCCGGCCAGGGTGACCTCGAAGCCGCCGTCCACCGGGTCGAGCACCCCGAAGACCGCCGTGCAGTACGGCGGCGGCATGACCTGACCGGCGTGCTCCTGCTGCAGGACCGTGTCCAGGTTGGCCAGCACCGCGCACGGGTCGGGGTCGTAGACGGCGGCGGCGCGCAGGGTGTAGCGGACGAGCGAGGTCAGCACGGCCGCGTCGGCGCCCTTGCCGCAGACGTCCCCGAGGAAGAACGCCCAGCGGTTGCCGTCGAGCGGGAACAGGTCGTAGAAGTCGCCGCCGACCTCGTCCACCGAGACGGGATGGTAGGCGGCGGCCGCGCGCAGGCCCGGCACCTCCGGCAGGGTGTGCGGGACGAGCGTCTGCTGCAGGGTGCGCGCCAGGCGCTCGGCGTCGGCGCGCAGCCCGCGCTCGGTGGCCAGGGTGCGGGAGGCGGCCAGGCGCAGCTCCAGCTCGTCCGTGACCAGGGCGGCCAGGTCCCGCAGAGCGCTGACGTCCTCGTCGGCGGCCTGCCGGGGACGGACGTCCATGACGTTGACGCTGCCCACGCAGCTGCCGTCGGGGACGGTGATCGGGGCCGCCGCGAAGAAGCGCACGCCGGTCCCGCCGGGCGGATCGGCGGCCGTCGCCGGGTCGGCCGTGACGTCCGGGATCACGCACACCTCGCCCCGCGCGAGCACGGCGGAGTACAGGCTCTCCGCGCAGCCGCCGGGGAACGGGCCGTGGGCGGCCATCCGGCGCACCCCCTCGTCGCCGGCGAACGTCACGGTCGCCATGGGGGCGTGGAACATGCGCGCCGCCAGCGAGGCCACCCGGTCGAGCGTCGCCTGGCCCGGCACGGCGGGGAGTTCGTGCCGCTGGAGGGCCGCCCCGCGGTGCGTGTCATCGGCGGTGCTGACGTCCGGCTCCTTCCGCTCGCTCCGCCGGCACAGGCGCCGAGCAGGGGCGGAGGGCCGACCCCCGGAGTCATTTGCCCTATTCTACCTACGGTCGAGGTGATATCTGACCTGCTGGTCCACGGCCGCGGCGGCATCACCGGCGCGAGGCGGGGTAGACGCGCCCGCAGCGAACAAGGGGGAAGCCGGATGACACACGACGACCACGGTGAGCGGCGGCCGGCGGCGGCCGGTGCCGGGATCTTCACCGTGGACGACGAGGTCGGCCGCGACCTGGCCGCCGTCGACTGGGAGGCCACCCCGCTCGGCCCTCCGGAGCACTGGCCGCAGAGCCTCCAGACGGCGGTCAGCATCCTGCTGTCGTCCCGGTTCTCCATGTGGATGGCGTGGGGGCCGGAGCTGACGTTCTTCTGCAACGCCGCCTACCGCCGCGACACGCTGGGCCAGAAGTACCCGTGGGCGCTGGGCCGGCCGGCCCGCGAGGTGTGGGCGGAGATCTGGGACGACATCAGCCCGCGGATCGACGCCGTCCTGTCCACCGGGAAGGCGACCTGGGACGAGGCGCTGCTGCTGTTCCTGGAGCGGGCCGGCTACCCGGAGGAGACGTACCACACCTTCTCCTACAGCCCGCTGCGCGACGACCACGGCTCGGTGGTCGGCATGCTCTGCGTGGTCAGCGAGGAGACCGAGCGGGTCATCGGCGAACGCCGCATGGCCACCCTGCGCGATCTCGGCTCCGACCCCAGCGTGGTCCGCACCGAGCAGGAGATGCTCGCCTTCGCCTGCCGCCAGCTCGGCCGCAACCTCCAGGACCTGCCCTTCACCCTGACCTACCTGTTCGACGGCGACGGCCGCGCGCGGCTGGCCGGCTCGACCGGGCTGCCCGCCGGGCACTCGGCCGCCCCGGCCGTCCTCCCGCCCGGCGACCCGGACGCGATCTGGCCGGTCCAGGCCCCGGCCCGCGGCGAGCCGGCGCTGGTGGCGCTCGACGCGGCCCCGTACGCCGGGCTGCCGCCGGGGGACTGGCCGGAGCCGCCCACGCACGCGCTGGTGATGCCGCTGCTGCAGCAGGGAGGCATGCCGTACGGGTTCCTGGTGGCCGCGCTCAACCGCTACCGCGCCCTGGACGACGGATACCGCGGGTTCGTCGAGCTGGCCGCGGGGCACGTCGCCACCGGCATCTCCTCGGCCCGCAGCTACCAGGCCCAGCAGCGGCGGGCCGAGGAGCTGGCCGAGCTCGACCGGGCGAAGACCGTCTTCTTCTCCAACATCAGCCACGAGTTCCGCACGCCGCTCACCCTGATCATGGGCCCGGTGCAGGAGCTGCGGAACACGCTGGCCGGGGCCGCCCCCGAGGTGCGCCAGGACCTGGAGGTCGTGCACCGCAACGCCCTGCGCCTGGGCCGGCTCGTCAACACGCTGCTCGACTTCTCCCGGATCGAGGCCGGCCGCATGCAGGCCCGCTACGAGCCGGTCGACCTGGCGGCGGTGACCGCCGACCTGGCCAGCGTCTTCCGCTCGGCGGTTGACAAGGCCGGCCTGTCCTTCGAGGTGGACTGCCCGCCGCTGGACGAACCGGTCTACATCGACCGGACCATGTGGGAGAAGGTCGTGCTCAACCTGCTGAGCAACGCGCTGAAGTTCACCTTCGACGGCTCGATCGCCGTCCAGGTGGGCGTGCGCGACGGGCAGGCCGTGGTGACCGTCTCCGACACGGGCATCGGCGTCCCGGCCGAGGAGCTGCCGCGCCTGTTCGAACGGTTCCACCGGATCGAGAGCGCCCGCTCGCGCTCCAACGAGGGCAGCGGCATCGGGCTGGCCCTCGTCCAGGAGCTCGTCGGCCTGCACGGCGGCACGATCACGGCCGAGAGCGCCGAGGACAAGGGCACGACCTTCACCATCCGGCTGCCCTTCGGCGCCGACCACCTCCCGGCCGGGAGCCTGGTGCCGGCCCGCCCGGCGGAGCCGGTCTCGTCCGGCGCCGAGCCGTTCGTCCAGGAGGCGCTGCGCTGGCTGCCCGAGGACGACGTCACCGGCGCGGGCACGTCCTCGGACGTCTCGGCGGACGGCGGCGGCGCGCCGGGGCCGAGCGGCGGCCCGCCGGCCCGGGTGCTGATCGCCGACGACAACCGGGACATGCGCGAGTACCTGGCCCGGCTGCTCAAGGGCGCCGGCTACCACGTCACCGCCGTCGGCGACGGTCTCCAGGCGCTGGACGCCGTGCACGCCGAGGAGCCCGACCTCGTGGTCAGCGACGTGATGATGCCGCGCCTGGACGGCCTGGCCCTGGTCGCGGCCCTGCGGGCCGACCCGCGTACCGCCGGCGTGCCGGTGCTGCTGCTGTCGGCGCGCGCGGGGCAGGAGGCCTCGATCGAGGGCCTGGCGGCGGGCGCCGACGACTACCTGGTCAAGCCGTTCTCCGCGGCCGAGCTGCTGGCACGGGCACGGGCCAACGTGGAGCTGGCGCGGCTGCGCAACCATCACGCCCGCTGGCGCAACGCCATGATCGACTCCTTGCAGGAGGCGTTCTTCGTGACCGACGAGGACGGCGCGGTGATCGAGATCAACTCGGCGTTCACCGACATCCTCGGCTACGGCCCCGACGGCCTGCCCTACCGCCCCCGGCACCCCTGGTGGCCGGACGAGCGGCGCGACCCGCAGGCCCACGCCCTGGTCGCCGAGGCGTTCGGCCGGCTCGTCGGCGAGGGCAGGGGCAGCGCGGTCATCCCCGTCAAACACCGCGACGGGCACCAGGTGTGGGTCGCGGTCACGTTCAACTCGGTCACCGACCCCGACACCCGGCGGCGCCGCGTCGTGGGCACCCTGCGGGACGTGACCGCCGAGCACTACCTCGTGCAGCGCGAGAGCGCGCTCGCCGCGCTCGGCCTGCGGGTCTCGCAGGCCGACAACCTGAACGACGCCCTGGCCGGCGGCCTTGACGCCCTCCAGGAGGTCTGGCACGCCCGCCAGGTGGCAGCCGTCGTCTGGGACGAGGACGGCTCGCGCGGCGTGGTCACCGCGCCGTCCGGCCCGGCGTGGCAGGACCTGCCGGAACAGGTGCGGGCCAGGCTCACGGACCTGCGCGAGCAGCCGCCCCTGCGGGCCGTCGCCGCCGAGACGGACGGGGCCGGCATCACCCTGGACCATCCCGAGGGCCTGCTCGCCGTCTGGATCGACCTGGGCCAGAACCGGCCGTTCACCCAGGAGGACCAGACCCTGCTGGCGCTGCTGGCCGGCCATCTGGGCCAGGCCCTGCACCGGGTGCACCAGCTCGACCAGCAGCGGGAGGCGGCCGTGGCGCTCCAGCGCGCCATCCTCGGCCCGTCCCGGCTGCCCAGCGGCTTCGCCGTGCGCTACGAGCCGGCCAGCCGGCCGCTGGAGGTCGGCGGCGACTGGTACGACATCGTGCCGCTGTCCGACCAGCGCATCGGGATCGTCGTCGGCGACTGCGTGGGGCGCGGGCTGGAGGCGGCGGCCGTCATGGGACAGCTGCGCAGCGCGTGCCGGGCCCTGCTGCTCCAGGACGCCGGGCCCGCCCAGGTGTTCACCGCGCTCGACCGGTTCGCCGCGCTCATCCCGGGCGCCAAGTGCACCACTGTCTTCTGCGGCGTCCTGGACACCGCCACCGGCGACCTCGTCTACTCCAGCGCCGGCCATCCCCCCGGCATCCTGGCCCACGCCGACGGCAGCACCGAGCTGCTGGAGGGCGGCCGCTCGACCCCGCTGGCCGTACGGTCGGCCCGCGGGCGCACCGAGGCCAGGTGCACCATGCCGCCCCGGTCCACCCTGCTGCTCTACACCGACGGGCTGGTCGAGCGGCGGCGGCGTCCGCTGACCGCGGGCATCGGCGAGGCCAGCACCGCCGTCCAGGTCGGGCGGTCCACCCCGATCGAGGAGCTGGCCGGCGACGTCATGTCGTCCCTCACCCCGGACGGCGGCTTCAACGACGACGTCGCGCTGCTGCTCTACCGCCAGCCCGCCCCGCTGGAGGTGGACTTCCCGGCCGAGTCGAGCCAGCTCGCCCCCGTGCGCTCGGCGCTGCGGGAGTGGCTGGACCGCTGCCAGCTCACCCCGTTGCTGGCGCAGAACGTGCTCGTGGCGGCGGGGGAGGCGTGCGCCAACGCGATCGAGCACGGCCACCGCAACGCCCCCGGCCGGACGATCCGCCTGCGGGCCGTCGCGACCCCCGGCGACCTGCGGCTCACCGTCGCCGACACCGGCCGCTGGAAGCCGCCTGAGCCGGAGGCGAACCCGCACCGGGGCCGGGGCGTGGCGCTCATGCGGGCCCTGATGAACGAGGTCACCATCGAACCCGGCGCGGCCGGAACCACCGTCGACATGCAAGCGAGGATCAGCTCATGACCACCCCTCTGACCCTTGCTGCCTCGACGCGGCCGGACGGCACCCGGGTCCTGGCCGCCGCCGGCGAGATCGACATGAGCAACGCCGGGGCCCTGGAGGAGGCGCTGGCCGAAACTGGCGACAGCATGGTGCTGGTCGACCTGAGCGAGGTGGAGTACCTGGACAGCGCGGGCCTGACCGTGCTGTTCACGCACGCCGCGCGGATCCGGCTCGTCGCCAACCCGGTGCTCGAACCCGTCCTGACGATCGCCGGCTTCGCCGACGTCGCCGCCATCCAGGAGATCACGTACGTCGACCCGTCCCAGGACGGCCACCACTCCTGAAACGGCAAGGACCTTCGGCTCGCCGGCGTTCAGGCCGGGTAAGCGTGCGTCTCGGTGGCCTTGACCGAGGCCCAGATCCGCTGGCCGGGGGTCAGGTCGAGGTCGGCGACGGCGGCGGGGGTGATGTCGGCGAAGGCCGTCAGGGGGCCGTCGAGGTGCACGCGCACGTTGTCGCCGTGCCGTTCGATGCCCTCGATCCGGGCGTGCCACAGGTTGCGCGGGCTGCCGTCGGGGCGGCTGCGGTACAACGCCACGGCGGCGGGCGGGAAGGCCACGAACGCCGGCCCGTCGAGCTCCTCCGACGTGTGCAGCAGCACCTCGCCGACCCTGACCCGCACGCCCTCGGCCACGCCGCGATAGAGGTTGAGCCCGACCAGGCGGGCCACGTAGTCGGTGCGCGGATGGCGGGCGACCTCGGCCGGCGGGCCCTCCTGCACGACCGTGCCGTGCTCGATGACGATCAGCCGGTCGGCCAGCACCATCGCGTCGAGCGGGTCGTGGGTGACCAGCACGGTCGCGCCCGCGAAGTCGGCCAGGTGACGGCGCAGCTGGGAGCGGATCTCCAGCCGGGTGTGGGCGTCGAGCGCGGCCAGCGGCTCGTCCAGCAGCAGCAGCTCGGGCCGTACGGCCAGCGCGCGGGCGAGGGCGACCCGCTGCGCCTGCCCGCCGGACAGCCGCCGCGGCCTGGCGGCGGCGTGGGCGGCGAGCCCGACCCGCTCCAGCAGGGCGGCGGCCGTCCGGCGGGCCTCGGCCTTGGGCACGCCCTGGCAGCGCGGCCCGAAGGCGACGTTGTCGAGCGCCGACAGATGCGGGAAGAGCAGGTAGTCCTGGAAGACCATGCCGATCGGGCGGCCCTCGGCGGGCAGCGTGTGCAGCGGCGCGCCGCGCAGGCTGATGTGCCCGCCGGTCATCGGGGTGAGCCCGGCCAGGGCGCGCAGGGCGGTGGTCTTGCCGGCGCCGTTGGGGCCGAGCAGCGCCACCACCTCGCCTGGGGCGACCCGCAGACAGACGTCGAGGGTGAAGGCCGGCCGGGTGACCACCAGCCGGGCGTCGAGGGTCACGGCGCGCTCACCCACCGGTCGCGCAGGCTGGCCAGGATGACCACCGAGACGGCCAGCAGCACCAGGCTGAGCACGATCGCCGCCTCCGGCTCGGTCTCCAGCGCCAGGTAGACCGCCAGCGGCATCGTGCGGGTGGTGCCGGGGAAGTTGCCGGCGAACGTGATCGTCGCCCCGAACTCGCCCAGCGCCCGCGCCCAGCACAACACGGCCCCGGCCACCACGCCCGGCATCACCATGGGCAGCGTCACCCGGCGGAACACCGTCCAGCGGGAGGCGCCGAGCGTCGCGGCGGCCTCCTCGAAGCGCTGGTCGGCGCCGCGCAGCGCGCCCTCCACGCTGATCACCAGGAAGGGCATCGCGACGAACGCCTCGGCGACGATCACCCCGGCCGTCGTGAACGGCAGCGTGACGCCGAAGGCGGACTCCAGCCACTGCCCGGCCAGGCCGCGCCGCCCCAGCACCAGCAGCAGCGCCACGCCGCCGACCACCGGCGGCAACACCAGCGGCACGGTGACCAGCGCGCGCACCAGCCGCCGCCCCGGGAACGACACCCGGGCCAGCAGCCAGGCCAGCGGCACGCCGAGCAGCAGGCAGAAGACCGTGGCGACGGTGGCGCACAGCAGCGACAACCGCAGCGCCTCCAGCACGTGCGGCTCGGCCAGCCGCCGGAGCAGCGTGGACCAGGGGGCCCGGATCAGCAGCCCGGCCAGCGGCAGCACCAGGAACGCCAGCCCCGCCAGCGCAGGCACGACCAGCATCCACGGCGCCCGCCCGGAGATCTCACGGCCCGCGGCCGGACGCCCGGCGGGCGGGTCCGCCGGGCCCGGACGCCGGAGGCGGGCGGTCACGGGGCCTCGAAACCGGCCCTGGCCAGGACGCCCTTGCCCTGCTGGGACAGCACCAGGTCGACGAACTGCTTGGCCAGGGCGCCGGCCGGGGCCTTGGTCAGGGCCGCGATCGGGTAGTCGTTGACCGCCTGGGCGGCCTCGGGGAAGTCGATGCCGGTCACCTTGCCGCCGGAGGCGATCACGTCGGTCCGGTAGACCAGCGCGGCGTCCACCTCGCCCAGTTGCACCTTGGTGAGCGTGGCCTTGACGTCCTGCTCCAGGGTCACCGGCGTGACCTTGAGGCCGGCCGCGCCGAGCGCCTTGACCGCGGCGGCCCCGCACGGCACCTGCTCGGCGCAGAGCGCCACCTTCACCGCGGGGTCGGCCAGGTCCTTCAGCTCGTCGACCTTGGCCGGGTTGGCGGCGGGCACCGCGATCTGCAGCCTGTTGCGGACGAACGTGGCCGGGGCGCCCGCGAGGGAGGCGTCGGTGACCGTCTTCATGGTGGCCGGGCTGGCGGCGGCGAACACGTCGGCCGGGGCGCCCTGGACGATCTGCTGGGCCAGGGTGGCGCTGGAGCCGAAGTTGAACCTGACCGTCGTTCCCGGATGGGCGCTCTCGAAGCTCTTGCCGAGCTCGGTGAACGTGCCGGTCAGCGAGGCCGCCGCGAACACCGTCACCTGCCCGGCGGCCCCGCCGGCCGACGCGGCGGGAGCGGACGGGGCGGACGTGGCCGGCGTGCCCGAGCCGCAGCCGGCCAGGCCGGCCAGCGCGAACGCGACGGGCAGGGCGATCGTCGAAAGACGCCTGAACACCAAGGGGGGCTCCTCACACCTGACTGGCCACGCGCTCGTGACCGGGGACCTCCACGACGACGTTGGTGGACTTGATCACGGCGACCGCCACCACCCCCGCCTGCAGGCCCAGCTCGTCGGCCGCCTGCCGGCTCATCAGCGACACCACGCGGAACGGCCCGGCGGCGATCTCCACCTGGGCCATCACCGCGTCGCGGATCACCTCGGTCACGATCCCGCGGAAGCGGTTGCGCGCCGAGGAGCGGCCGCCCTCGCCGTCGGACTCGATCTGCGCACGGGCGAAGGCCGCCAGGTCGGCGCCGTCGACCCGCCGGTGGCCGTGCTCGTCGCGCTCGGCCGCCAGCCGGCCCGCGTCGACCCACCGCCGAACGGTGTCGGAGCTGACCCCGAGCAGCGCCGCGGCCTCGCTGATCCGGAACGTCGTCACAAGCCCTCACCCTACCTTCCGCATATGCGACCCTGAAGCCCGGTCAGGCTATGCAACAGCGACACGATCGGCGGGCATGTCGTCGCATTCACGAGAGCAGGCCCGGCGACCGCGTCTGGTCACTGCCGCCGGACCATCTTCCCGTCCCCGGTCAGCGCGGCGTGACGCTCGCCGGCGACCTGTGGACGACGGCCGCCACAGCGAGCGCCACGACCACCAGCAGGGCGCTGACCCACAGCGCCGACCGGTAGCCCAGCCCGGCGGCGATGGCCGCGCCGCCGATCGCCGGGCCCGCGGTGGCGCCCACGTTGAGCGCCGCCGTGGCGAAGGAGCCGCCGAGCGAGGGCGCCGCGGCGGCGGCGTACAGGACGCGGGCGATCAGGGTCGAGCCGACCGCGAAGGACAGCGCGCCCTGGACGAAGACCAGCACGAACGCCGCGGCCGGCACGTCCGCCGCGACCGCGAACAGCGCCCATCCGGCGGGCAGCGCGAGCCCGCCCGCGACCAGGACCAGCGCCGGCCGCGCGTCCGACAGCCGGCCCGCGGCGGTCACCCCCGCGAACGACCCCAGCCCGAACAGCGCGAGCAGCACCGGCACCCACCCGTCGGAGACGCCGCTCACCTCGGTGACCAGCGGCGACAGGTAGGTGAAGGTGCAGAAGGTGGCGGCGTTGACCAGCGCGCCCAGCGCCAGCGCGACCAGCAGGCGCGGCTCGCGCAACGCCCGCAGCTCCTGCCGGGCCCGCGGACGGGTGCTCTCCTGCCCGCCGGCCGGCACCGACCGCACGACGGCGAGCACGGCCGGCAGCGACACCAGCGCCACCGCCCAGAACGCCGACCGCCAGCCGAACGCCTGGCCGAGCACGGCGCCCGCGGGCACCCCGGCGACGCACGCCAGCGTGATCCCGCCGAGCAGGACGGACGTGGCCCGGCCCTTGGCGTCGGGGGCGGCCATGCCGGCCGCCGTCGCCAGGCCGACGGCGAGGAATCCGGCGTTGGCCAGCGCACCGAGGACGCGGGTGACCAGCAGCACGGCGAAGTCGGTGGTGAGCGCGCCCGCCACGTGCACGAGCACGAAGGCGAGGAGGAAGACGAGCAGCGCCTGCCGGCGGGGCCAGCGAAGGCTGAGCAGCGCCATGAGCGGCGCCCCGACGACCATGCCCGCGGCGAACGCGGACGTCAGCGCGCCCGCGGCCGGGACGGACACGCCCAGGTCGGCGGCGATGGCCGGAACCAGCCCGGACAGCATGAACTCCGACGTTCCCTGGGCGAACACGGCCAGCCCGAGAACGTAGATGGCGAAAGGCACGAGCGGTACTCCAAAGACAGCACGAAGGAACGCGGCGCGCCGGCGGCACAGCGAGGCGCGGGCGCTACCGCGAGGAGGAAAGGTCCGGGTTCGACGCCACGACGGTGGCGGAACAGCCGGGAGGAACCGGTCCGTACGAAGGTGATCGGATGCCGGAAGGACGCGCGGTCTCAGGGACGGCGCGGCCGCAGGACATCACGAGAAGCCACCGACGATCGGTGGCTAGCGTCTTGACGCCTCGGGACCGGACACGCGCCACACCCTAGCCGCAGATCATGCAAGCCGTCCACCGGGTTCCCGCGCGGCCGGTCACGCGGTCTCGGCGCTGAGTGCCTGGGCCACGGGCCGGCGGGCCGCCAGCCGGGCGGGCAGGGCGACGAACGCCGCGGTCGTCAGGAGGGTGGCCAGCGCGGCGCCGGCCAGCCACGACAAGGGGGCCTGCACCGAGTTGCCGGCCGCGAAGAGCGAGAGCAGGCCGAGGCCGAGGGGGACGCCGACGACGGCGCCGGGCAGGCTGGGCAGCAGCTGGGCGCTGGACAGGCCCGCGGCGACCTGCCCGGGGGTGGCGCCGAGCGTGCGGGCGACGGCCATGGTGGCACGCGCCTCCATGGCGGTGGTCCAGGTGAGCGTGACGGTGTTCACGACGGCGAGGACGACCAGCAGGACGGTGACGGCGAGCATCAGCCGGCGGTCGTGCTCGCCGCGCAGGTTGGGCAGCACGGAGGAGCCGTCCAGGCCGTAGCCCCGCTCCGGCTGGACGTGGAGGGTCACCAGGGCGACCATCGCGATCACCGTGGTGGCGGTGGAGCAGGCCTGGAGCACCGCCCGGCCGGGCCGGCGGGCGGTCAGCCGCAGCCCGAGCAGGAGCGGCGTGGGCAGCAGCGCCGACAGGGCGGTGATCCAGGGCCGGTGACGGGGCGGGCGCGCGGTCGCCGACAGCGCGGTGACGGTGGCCGTGCGCATGGCGCGCAGCGTGGGACGCAGCGTGGACAGCACCGCGACCACCACGGCGAGGACGGTCGCGGTGATCACGACGGAGCCGCCGAGCTCGGCCGCGTCGCCGATCCGGCTGGCCGTGGGGGCGGCCAGGGCGGGCGCGGTCAGGCGGGCGATCGCCAGCCCCAGGGCGTCGCCGGCCAGCGCGAGCGCCAGGTACTCGGTGAGCAGGACGGTGGCGATCAGCCCGGGGGTGGCGCCGACGGCCTTGAGCAGCCCGGCCCGGCGCGTCTGAGCGGCGGCGCGCCCGGCGGCCAGGGCCGCGACCCCGGTGATGGCCAGGAAGCTGAGCAGCCAGCTCCCGACCACCAGGATCGGCCGGCTGTCCTTGAGGATGACGGTGTCCTGCTCGGCCGTGAACTGCCAGGAGTGGAAGTTGACCGGCAGCTCCGGGTCGCGGTGCGCGTCGCGGAACGCCTCGGTGGCGGCGGGGTCGCGCAGCTTGAGGTCGATGGCCGTGGTGACCGGCAGGCGCCGGGCGGCGGCCAGCGTGCGGGCGTCCGCGCTGGTCAGCCAGGCCAGGCCGGCGTAGTCGCTGGGGCCGCCGCCCGGCCCGATCTGCGCCGCCCAGGGGTAGACGGAGGTGGCCGCGGTGACGGCGATCCCGACGACGGGGTACGGCCGGCCGGCGATGGTGACGCGGTCGCCGACCCCGACGTCCAGGGCGGTGGCGAAGCCGCGTTCGAGGACGGTTCCGCCGGGCCGTACCCACCGGCCCGAGGTCACCAGCGGCCGGTTGACCGGGCCCGGCCGCTCGGCGAAGCCGTGCACCACCACCTGGGACGACGTCGAGCCGCGCGCGGTGAGGTCGGCGTAGAGGATCCGGTAGGGGCCGTGGTGGGCGACCACGGCGGGGGCGTCGGCCAGCGAGGCCAGGGCGGAGGTCGCCGCGCGGCCCGAGCCGCCGGACAGCGCCACCACGTCCGGCCCGGCGGTGGCCGCGCGGGTCTGTTCGTACAGGGACCGGCCGGCGTCGCCCAGGGACAGGCCCAGCGCCATCGTCGCGGTGGCCACGGTCACCGCGAGCAGCAACATCGCGGCCTGGACGCGGTGCCGCCGCACGTCGGCCAGGACCAGCCGGGTGACGAGCACGACGGTGCCCATGACGTTCAGTCCTCCAGCCCGATCAGGCCGCCCAGCCCTCGCGGGCGGGCGGCGGCCAGGTGGGTGTCGTCGACGAACATGCCGTCGCGCATCGAGACCAGCCGGTCGGCGGTGGCCGCCCCCCGCTCGTCGTGCGTGACGATCACGAGGGTCTGCCCGGCGGAACGCAGCTCGCCGAAGATCCTCAGCACGTCGAGGGTGGCGGCGCTGTCGAGGTTGCCGGTGGGCTCGTCGGCCAGCACCACCAGCGGCTCGTTGACCAGCGCGCGGGCGACGGCGACGCGCTGGCGCTGGCCGCCGGACAGTTGCGAGGGCAGGTGCCGGGCGCGGGCGGCGAGGCCGACCCGGTCCAGCAGCGCGTCCGCGCGCCGCCTGGCCTGGCGGCGCGAGCGGCCGGCCAGCAGCGCGGGCAGCTCGACGTTCTCGGCCGCCGACAACTCCTCCACCAGGTGGAACGCCTGGAAGACGAACCCGATCGACCGGCGTCGCAGGCGGGCCAGGGCTCGCTCGCTCAGCGTGTCGACGCGCCGGCCGGCCAGCCACACCTCTCCGCCGGTGGGCCGCTCCAGGCCGCCCAGCAGGTGCAGCAGGGTGGACTTCCCGCAGCCGCTCGGGCCGGTCACCGCCAGCGTCTGCCCCTGGGGGACCTCCAGGTCGACCTCGTCCACCGCGCGGACCCGGCTCTGCCCGTGGCCGTGCGTCTTCAGCAGGCCGCGGGCCCGTAACACGTTCATGCGCCCTCGTCTTCGTCTTCGGCCCGGGACCAGGTGCGTTCGCAGGCGTCCAGCCAGCGCAGGTCGGCCCGCAACCGGAGCACGACCCCCTCCAGCAGCAGGCCGGCGGGTGATCCGGGCGGTTCGTCCAGCGCCGCCTGCTGGACCTCGCGCAGGCGGCGCAGCAGCTCGCGGCGCTGCGCCGCCACCAGCTCGACCGGGTCGGCCAGCCGGGCCGCGGCGGCGGCGGCGAGTTTGAGATGGAACTCGGCCAGGTCCGGTTTCGGCCAGCCGACCTCGGCGAGCCAGGCGGCCACCCGGCGCTGGCCGTCGGGGGTCAGCGCGTAGACCTTGCGGTCGGGCCGCTCGGGGAGGCCGTCGGCCCGTTCGCAGGCGACCAGCCCGGCCTTCTCCAGCCTGGCCAGGGTCACGTAGATCTGGCCGGGGTTCATCGACCCGCCCAGCGGGCCGAGGTGGTGCCGCAGGCGGGCGCGCAGGTCGTAGCCGTGCGACGGCTCCTTGGCGAGCATCGCCAGCACCGCGTCCTGCACGGCCCCACCCCCCTAACGGTTAGCCAATAGATAGCGGTTAGCCGTAGGGGGTGTCAAAACCTACTCGGACGGTCGCGGCCTGATCATCCACAGGCCCAGGCCGTACATCGCCAGGCCGAGCAGGATGAACCCGGCGGCGACCGGGTAACGCAGCCCGGCCGGCAGGTAGGTGGCCAGGAACCAGGAGTGGCGCAGCATGTCGTTGGAGACGAAGACGGCCGCGAGGATGCCCTGCGGCACCAGCGGGATCGCGCCGAGGCCGAAGCACCACCAGGTGATCATGCGCTGCGTCGTGGACAGCCGGTCGAAGCGGGAGGCCACGGCGGGCCGCTGCCTGCGGCCGGTGCGCATCAGGTCCAGCAGCTCGGGGCCCTGCGCGCGCAGGCGGCGTTCGGCGAGCAGGCCGAGACCCCAGACGCACAGCGCCCCCGTCAGGACGCCGACGGCGACCCCGGCCCAGCCGTACCGGAGAGCGGCCAGCGCCGCGGGCAGCCCGGTGAGGGCCACCAGGGCGAGGGTCAGGTAGGCCAGCCCGGTCAGGCCGCTGTCGTCCTCGCTGGTGCGCAGCGGGTTGCCGGCGCGGCGGTGGGGGTCGGTGCCGGGCACCAGCCCGTACACCGAGATCAGTGGCACCAGCCCGGCCGCGCCGCCCAGCAGGGCCGCCAGCAGCGCCAGGGCAAGTGGCCACGGTCCGCCGGCGAGCGCGGCGCCCGCCACGGTCAGCACGACCGCCACCGGCGTCTGCGCCGCCAGCCACGCCAGTTGCCGGCCGCGCACGTCGCTCGCGCCGGGGGTCATCAGGGTCAGCCAGAGCGCGGTGCCGTCGGCGCCGTACTGGTTGGCGGCCATGGCCGCGGCCATCACGACGAAGATCGGGCCCGCGTAGGGCAGCATGCCGTTCCAGCCGACGACCAGCGGGAGGGCCGCGAAGCAGACGGCGTAGGACAGCGCGAACGTGAGCTGATGGCTGCGTACCAGGTCACGTGACCAGGTGCGCAGCTCCTTGGCGACGATCGCGCCGTTGGCGGTGGCGGCCGTCATCGGCCGCCGGGTGCGCCCGGACCGCTGCGTCGCCCCCGCGCGCCGGCCCAGCAGCACCGCCCACGCGCCGAGCAGCAGCACGGCCAGGAGCGCCAGGGCGGCCAGCGCCCACCAGTCGCCCTGGACGGCCAGCAGCCCCCACCCGGAGGGCAGATACCGGACGAACGACGGCATGCCGATCTGGCCGAAGGCCACGAAGAAGATCCAGATCTGGCCGAGCGCCGCCAGGATCGCGCCGTTGAGCACGCCGGAGGCGACCGCGCCCGCCCGGGACCGAAGCGCCTGCCCGACCAGCGCCACCGCGAGCTTCGACAACAGCACGAACACGGCCAGCTGCAACACCATCGCGGGCACGGCCACCAGGGCGTTGACCGGCCCGAGGCGGGCGCCCGCGATCGGCAGGCCGAGCAGCGCGGTCAGGCTGACCAGCGGCGCGACGCCGACGAAGGCCGCCACCAGCAGCCCGGACGCCAGGCGGCGCGGCGGCAGGCCGAGCATCGTGAAGTACTCCGGCCGCAGCGTCTCGTCGCCGCCGCCCATGAAGACGGGGCCGAGCATCCAGCCCAGCAGCCAGACCGCGTAGGCGGCGGCCAGCAGCTCGGGCTCGGCGGCGGCCAGGTAGATCGTCCCGGCGGCGAGCAGCGCGCCCAGCGCGGCGCCCGTGCCCGCGGTCTGGGCCCGGGTGCCCCGGAAGGCGTGGCGCAGGAGCGCGACCTTCATCCGGGCCATGGTGGTCACGGTGCCGGGGGTGCTCGGCGGGGTCACTGCGACAGCCACGACAGCTCCTTCACGCCGGTGTCGTCGTTGCCGACCAGGGCGACGAAGGTGTCCTCCAGCGAGCGGCCGCCGCGCACCTCGTCGAGGGTGCCGGCCGCGGCCACCGTGCCCTTGTCGATCACCGCCACCCGGTCGCAGAGCTGCTCCACCAGCGCCATGACGTGGCTGGAGAGCACGATCGAGCCGCCGTTCGCGACGAACCCGCGCAGGATCCGCTTGATCGTGGCGGCCGAGACCGGGTCGACCGCCTCGAACGGCTCGTCCAGGACGAGCAGCCGGGGCGCGTGCAGCAGCGCGGTGGCCAGCCCGATCTTCTTGCGCATGCCGGTGGAGTACTCGATGACCAGCGTCGTGCCGGCGCCGTCCAGTTCCAGCACGGCCAGCAGCTCGTCGGCGCGCCGGGCCACCTCGTCCTTGGGCAGGCCGCGCAGCAGGCCGAGGTAGGTGAGCACTTCGCGGCCGGTCAGCCGCTCGGGCATGGCCATGCCGTCGGGCAGCACCCCGACCAGGGTCTTGGCCCGCTCCGGAGCCGACCAGACGTCCTGGCCGAAGATCGTGGCGCCGCCCGCGTCGGGGCGCAGCAGGCCGACGGCCATGGACAGGGTGGTGGTCTTGCCGGCGCCGTTCTGGCCGACGAGCCCGAAGAACGACCCCTGGGGGACGGTGAGGTGGATCGCGTCGACGGCGACCTTGTCACCGAATCTCTTGGTCAGCCCGTTGATCTCGAGCGCCGGCGTCATGGAATCCTCCTGGTGGCGAGGGTGAAGATGGTGGCCAGCTCGGCGGCGAGGGCGCTGAGGTCGTAGTCGGGGTCCTTCAGCACGTAGCTCGGCACGGCGTCGATGGCGCCGCGGATCGCGATCGCCATCGGCCGCAGCTCGAACTGCCGGAACTCGCCGGTCTGCTGGCCCCACGCCAGCAGCTTCTCGATGTCGGCGATGGCGGTGCCCTGCTGGGCCGCGTAGGGGCCGTCGTGGTCGTGGGTGATGATCTCGACCAGTGCCAGCAGGGGTTTGCGGTGCACCCGCATGAACTCGAGGTTGGTCTCGAAGTAGACGCGCAGCCCGTCGGTGGCGGTGGCCTGCGCCAGGATGCGCGGCACCATCAGGTCGGTGGCGAGCTTGACCGCGTGCCCGACGACCGCCTCGATCAGCTCGTCCTTGCTGCCGAAGTAGTAGGCGATCAGGCCCGGCGTGATGCCGGCGAGCTTGGCGATCTTCGCCATCGACGCCTGCCGGTAACCGACCGTCGCCAGGGCCTCGACGGCGCACTCGATGATCTGGGCCCGCCGGTTCTCCTCGACGAACGTCCGCTCTCCTGATGGCACGTTCAAGATATTAAACGGTCATTCAAAGCTTGGCAAAGGTCGCCTTGACCTGCTGAGGAGGTCGGCCTGGCTACCGCCTGGCGCCCACGACCGGGGCCGCCCGGGGGATCGTCGTTTCGCTCACCTGACCAGCCCGAACCGGGTGGTGATGGCCCGCAGCCCCTCGACCACGTCGGCGGCCGAGGGCGCGGCCTGCGGGTCGTTGAGCCACTGGGCCATCACCCCCAGCAGCAGCGCGAGCTGCACCGAGCCGACGGCGCGCACCTCGCCGTCGCCGATCTCCTCCTCAGGCACCCCGGTGAGCTGGGCGGCCATGCCGCGCCGCCCCTCGCGCTGACCAGCCACGAGCTGTTCGCGCAGCTCCGGCGAGTGCTCCGCCTGGACCAGCGCCTCCAGGTTGGCCAGCCACAGCGTGCGGTGCTCGTTGACCGAGCCGACCAGTTGCTCCCACAGCGCCTCGAAGCTCTCGGCGGGCGACCTGCCGGGATCGTGGAGGGCGGCCAGCGCCGCGCCGACCTGCTCTCCCCATTCGCCCATGGCCTCGACCAGGGCCGCGTTGAGCAGCGCCTCGCGCGAGCCGAAGTGGTAGCCGATGGCGGCCATGCTCACGCCCGACGCCGTGGCGATGTCGCGGACGGTGGTGCGCCCCCAGCCCTTCTCCTCCAGGCAGCGCCGCGCCCCGGCCAGCAGGTCTTCGCGATTTCCCATGGCCGGAAGCCTAGCACGTACGCATCAGACGACCGTCTTGCGCATTCGCCCAAATCTGCGTACGGTGGGGAGCGTTCACCGACGAAAGAGGACATCCCGATGCGAATCCTGATCTCCGGCGGCAGCGTCGCCGGCCCCGCCCTCGCCTACTGGCTGAACCGTCACGGCCACCAGGTCACCCTCGTCGAGCGCGCCCCGGCCCCGCGCGGCGGCGGCGCGGCCATCGACTTCCGCGGCTCGGCCCTGGACGTGCTGGAGCGCATGGGCCTGCTGGCCCAGATGCGCCGGCACGCGACCACGATGACCTCCATGACGCTGGTCGACGAGGCCGGCGACGCGTTGGCCGTGCTGCCCGCCACCGCGATCTCCGGCGAGCTGGAGGTGCTCAAGTCCGACGTCACGAAGGTGCTGTACGAGGCCACCCGCGACACCGTCGAGTACCTGTTCGACGACACCGTCACCGCCCTCGACCAGGACCCGGCGGAGGTGCGGGTGCGGTTCGAGAAGGCCGCGCCGCGCACGTTCGACCTGGTGGTCGGCGCCGACGGGATGCACTCCAAGGTGCGCGCGCTCGCCTTCGGCCCCGAGTCGCGCTACGTGCGCGGCCTCGGCATCTACGGCGCGCTGTTCACCACCGGCAACATCCTGGACCTGCGGGACGCGGGCCTGATGCACAACACCCCCGGCCGCAGCGCCATGGCCTTCACCGCCCACGGCAACACCGAACTGCGGGTCGGCCTGTCGTTCGCCGCCGACGACCTGGTCTACGACCGGCGCGACCGCGCCCAGCAGGAACGCCTGGTGGCCGAGCACTACGCGGGAGCGGGCTGGCAGGTGCCCCGGCTGCTGGCGGCCATGCGGGAGGCCGAGGAGTTCTTCTTCGACTCCTCCGGCCAGGTCGTGATGGACACCTGGACCAACGGCCGGGTCACGCTGCTGGGCGACGCGGCCTACTGCGCGGCGCCGACCTCCGGCCGCGGCACCTCGCAAGCCCTGATCGGCGCGTACGTGCTGGCCGGGGAGCTGGCCGAGGCGCCCGACCACGCCACGGGCCTGGCCGCCTACGAGCACCGGATGCGCGACTACGTCGAGCGCAACCAGCGGCACGGCCGGGCCGCGGCCCGCTGGTTCTTCGGCACGCCGGACGAGCCCATGCCGGACGAGGCCGACGACGCGGTCCCGCTCAAGGAGTACGCGCTCTGAGGTCGTGGCCGAAGACCCACGGCGGCTCGGAGCCGCCGAGCCGGGAGATCGGCGGCGGGCTCGTCCGCGATTCAGCCGGTCTTGCGGATGGCCAGGCCGTGGTCGCCGCCGGCGGCGATGAACGTGAGCCCCGGCCCCCACGCGTTCGGCCTCGGCGGCATCGGCACCGGGACGCCGGTGCCCGTCTGGCCGGAGTTGTACTGCCCCCAGCCGTACGCCTCGCCGCCGCCGGTCAGGGCCAGGCCGAAGGCGCACCCGGCGGCGACGTCCTTGACGTCCGACAGGCCCGGGACGAGCTGCGGCTGCTTGACGAGCGCGCCGGTGAAGGCCACCTGGGCCTCGGTGTTGTCGCCCCAGCCCCACACGTTGCCCGACCCGTCCACCAGGTAGCTGTGCCGGCAGCCCGCGGCCACCGCGCGCACCTGGCCGTACCTGCCGACGACGTGCACCGGGCTGTAGGACGCGGTGACGGAGGTGGTGCCGTTGCCGAGCTGGCCGGAGTTGTTGGCGCCCCAGGCCAGCAGCGTGCCGTCGGAGCGGACGGCCAGCGAGTGGGAGAACCCGGCGGCGATGTCGTAGACCGGCCCGCTCTCGCCGCCCAGGCCGGGCAGCACGGTGGGGCTCGCCTTCGCCGCGTTCGTCCCGTCGCCGAGCTGGCCGCGCGAGTTGTCCCCCCAGACCAGCACGCTGAAGTCGTTCCGCAGCGCCATGCTGTGGAACCAGCCGGCCTCGATGTGGGTGATGCCGCGCAGCTCGCCGACCGGCTGCGGGGTGGCGTACGAGCCGCCGAACGCGCCCAGCCCGAGCTGCCCGTCGTTGTTGACGCCCCACGCCCAGACGTGGCCGTCGCCGGTGCGGGCCAGGCTGAACCCCCAGCCCGCCGCGACCTCCACGACCCCGGTCAGGCCCTGGACCTTGACCGGGACGTTGCTGTCGGTGTGACCGCCGTCGCCGAGCTGGCCGTTGTTGTTCTGCCCCCAGGCCCAGACCGAGCCGTCGGCCGCGATGGCCAGGGAGTGGGTGAGGCTGCCGGCGACCTCGGTGAAGCCCTGCTCCTCGGCGCGTACCTTGACGGGGAGCTGCTGGTCGGCGTACCCGCCGTCGCCGAGCTGCCCGAAACCGCCCTTGCCCCAGGCGATGGCGTGCGTGGCGGGCGGCGCCGCCTGTGCTGTCGCCTGTGCTGTCGCCTGGGCCGGCACGGCTGCCGTGAGCGCGGCGGCCGCCACGGCCGCCACCAGGACGGCCCGCGATCGTCTGCCGAGCCTCCTCGGGATGGAGAGCTGCATCTGACCTCCTCATGGTCCGGGCGCCGTCGGACGACGACGCCTCAGACCATGGGCGTTCCGCGGCGTTCCATCCCGTTCCATCCGCAGGCCGCCCGCGCCGGCAGTTGCGCCCGCCGGGAGCGGGGGAGGCGGGACGGAGGCGGTCAGTTCACCCGGGTGACCCGGTTCAGGGCCGGGGCGGGCAGCGGGCTCCTGGCCCGGATGTAGGACTCGAACGCCTCGATGTCGCGGACCTTCTCCACCCGCTCGGTGCCCTCGGTCAGCACCGAGAAGCCGTCGCCGCCGGTCGCGATGAAGGAGTTGGCGGTCAGGCGGTACTTCGCGGCGGGGTCGACGACGACGCCGTTGAGCTTGATGCTCGCCGGGTCGATCCGGTCGCAGGCGGGCCTGGCGTTGTCGTAGGTGTAGGTGAGTCCCTGGGAGACGCCGAGCACGCGCGCGGTGCCCTGGCCGCACCACTGCTGCTCCAGCAGCCGTTCGAGCTGGGC
The DNA here is from genome assembly GCF_042892035.1 of Nonomuraea sp. NPDC001831. NCBI lineage: Bacteria > Bacillati > Actinomycetota > Actinomycetes > Streptosporangiales > Streptosporangiaceae > Nonomuraea > Nonomuraea sp. NPDC001831. The sequence goes on from NZ_JBIATU010000017.1 coordinate 185,328, forward strand.
GCCGGTGAGCGTCATGGTGACGAGCATGTTGCCGAACGGCTGGACGCGCAGCGCCTTGCCGTGCGTCACCAGGTTCGACATCTCGTTGCCGGTGGGGTTGACGATCAGGTCGCCGCCGATGCCGCCGCCGTAGGGCGGCTGGACGGCGATCTGGGCGCCGCCGTTCTCGGCGGCGGAGGTGGCGAACAGGCGGGCGTCGGCCAGGGCGTGGCCGACGGTGGACTCGCCGGCGGCGTTGCGCTGGGCGGTCAGGTCGCGGGCGAGCAGGCCGACCGGCCGGTCGAGCAGCTTCTGCGCCTGCTCGTCGGTCCGGCGGCGCAGGGCGGCGATGCGGGCGTCGGGCTTGATGTCGTGGGTGACGGTGATGTTCTCGGCCTTGGCGGAGGTCGGGTTGCCGGTCGCCCGGTCGACGGTCAGGACGACCTTGGTGAGCTCGCGCGTGTGGGCGGAGGTCTGCGTGACCGGGATGCCGTTGACCAGGCAGTTGTACGGGTTGTGGGTGTGCCCGGAGATCACGGCGTCGACCTCGGGGTCGAACCGCTGCACGATGTCCTTGATAGGCCCGGCCAGGTTGTTGCACTCGTTGGGCAGGCCGCCGCCGGTCTGCCCGCCGCCCTGGTGGATCAGGACGACGATCGTGCGCACGCCCTTGGCCTTGAGCTCGGCGGTGTAGGTGTTGACCGCCTCGGCCTCGTCGCGGCCCTCCAGCGGCTTGGTCGGGCCGGGGGCCTCGTTGAGCGCGTTCTTGTAGTCGACGCCGATGATGCCGACCTTGACGCCCTTGACCTCCTTGACGATGTAGGGCGTCAGCGCGGGCCTGCCGGTGGTGGTGTCGACGATGTTGGCGCCCAGGTAGGGGAACGCGTCGCCCTTGAAGCCGGGCAGCGCGCATCCGTCGATCGGGTGGCAGCCGCCGTTCTCCATCCGGCGGAACTCGGCGATGCCCTCGTCGAACTCGTGGTTGCCGACGCTGGAGGCGTCCAGGCGCATCATGTTCAGCGCCTGGATGCCCGGCTCGTCGTGCAGGGCGGTGGCGTTCATGGTGCTGGAGGAGTAGTTGTCGCCGGCCGAGAGCCGCAGCGTGCCGTCGGGGTTGTCGCGCTGGAGCCGGTCCATGTGGGCGGCCAGGTACTCGGCCCCGCCGGCCTCGACCGGCCCGGACGGCGTCATGGCGAAGCTGGTCGGGAAGCCGGAGTGGAAGTCGTTGAAGGCCAGTAACTGGATGTCCACGGCGTCGGCGCGGGCGGGCAGCAGGCTGGTGCTGCCGAGCACCAGCGCCATGAGGAGGTTGCGCATGGCCACGAAAGTGACATAGTCCCATCGAGTCACACAAGAGGGAAATTTTCTAACATTGGACGTCGAATGTGAACTATTGACATACCTTGCGGGAAGCGGGAGGGTTCCTCCCATGTCACCGATCCTGGCCAGAATCCGAGGGATCGAGCCCACCCTCACGGCCACCCACCGGCGCATCGCCGAGACGATCCTCGCCGAGCCCGCCACCGTGGCCGCCTCGACCATCGGGGAGCTGGCGGAGCGGTGCGGCACCTCGCTCACCACCGTCACCCGCTTCTGCCGGCAGCTCGGCCTGGCCGGTTACCCCGAGCTCAGACTGGCGCTCGCCGCCGAACTGGGCCGCAACGACGCCGCCCCGCGCGAGCAGGGCCTGATCGCCTTCTCCCCGGACGACCCCGCGAGCCTGGTGCTGCGCAGCCTGCTGGCCAGCGACCTGCGCGCCATGGAGGAGACGGCCGCCCAGCTCGACCTCCAGGCCGTGGACCGGGCCGCCGAGGCCCTGGTACGGGCCCGGTTCATCGACTTCTTCGCGGTCGCCGGCAGCGCGGGCGTGGCCATGGACCTGCACCTGCGCCTGCACGCCATCGGCCGCCCCGGCGCGTTGTGGACCGACGTGCACAGCGCCGTCTGCAGCGCCAACGCGCGCAACCGCGACGACGTGGCGCTCGGCATCTCCCACTCGGGCACCACGGCCGAAGTGGTCGAGCCGCTGGCCATCGCCAAGCGACGCGGCGCCACCACCGTCGCGGTCACCAACTTCCCCCGCAGCCCGCTGGCCGAGGTGGCCGACATCGTGCTGACCACCGCCGCGCAGGACACCCCCTTCCGCGCCGGCGGCGTGGCCGCCCGCCACACCCAGATGCTCGTCCTGGACTGCCTCTACATCGGCGTCGTCCAGCGCACCCACGAGACCAGCGATCAGTTGCTCACCGCGGCCACCGACGCGGTCAGCAAGCACCGCCTGCCCCCACGCTAGGAGTCCCCATGCGCCTTGCCGCCGCCGCTGTCGCCTTGGCGATGGCGGTCACCGCCTGTGCCCCTTCCGCCACGACGAGTGCCGATTCCGGCAAGATCACCCTCTCGGTCTGGGGCTGGGGTCCCGAGGCGAACTACGACAAGATGTTCGCCGAGTACGAGAAGCTCCACCCCGGCATCGACGTCGACGCCCGCTCGTTCACCACGGCCACCGAGTACGACACCATCCTGTCCACCGGCCTGGCCGGCGACAGCGGCCCCGACCTGGCCTGGCTGCGCGCCGGCGCCAACCTCCAGCCGCTGGTCGAGGCCGGCCGGCTGCTCCCGCTCGACACCAAGGACGTGCCCGGCCTGGCCGCCTACGACGAGAAGGTCCTGCGCTACGCCAAGGGCGACAAGGACGGCAAGGTCTACGGCGTGCCGTTCGCCGTCCAGACCCTCCAGGTGATCTACAACAAGAAGATCTTCGCCGACAACGGCCTCACCCCGCCGAAGACGTACGCCGACATGATCTCCGCGGCCGAGAAGCTCAAGGCCAAGGGCATCGTGCCGTTCGCCTTCGGCGGCAAGGACGACTGGATGCTGCCGATCGTGGCCGGCATCTTCGGCACCGCCCACTGGGGCGGCGACGCGTTCATCGCCGACGTCAAGGCCAAGCGCAAGAAGTTCGCCGACCCCCGCTTCGTGGAGGGCATCGACCAGCTCAACAAGCTCAAGCCGTACTTCCCCGACGACGTGGCCGGCGTCTCCTACACCGACGCGCAGATCCTGTTCTCCTCCGGCAAGGCGGCCATGTTCCCCGGCGGCCTGTGGGAGCTGAACTTCTTCGGCGAGCACGCCAAGGGCGTCGACCTGGGCGTCTTCACCCCGCCCGCGCCCGAGGGGGAGGGCGTCATGCCCGGCTTCACCGACGGCTCGTACGGCGTCAACGTCAAGACCAGGCACAAGGCCGAGGCGCTGAAGTTCGCCGCGTGGCTGGCCTCCAAGGACTACGGCCAGCTCTACACCGACACCCTGCGCATCTTCTCCGCCGTGCCCGGCGTCACCCCCAAGGACCCGCTGCTCAACGAGGTCTCCGCCACCTTCGCCCAGCACGGCGGCACCTACTTCATGAACGAGTTCGCCTACGGCAACCCGACCTCGGCCACCGTGTTCTCCAAGGCGTTGCAGGAGATGCTGCTGGGCCGCATCAGCGCCGAGGAGGCCGCCGAGCAGCTCGACAAGAGCGTGGCCACATGGCTCTAGCCGCCCGGCGGGGATCGTCGTACGTGTTCCTGGTCCCCGCCTTCCTCCTGTACTCGGCGTTCGTGGTCTATCCGCTGTTCACCGGGCTGACCTACAGCTTCTTCTCCTGGAAGGGCACCCTGCGCGACCAGCCGGCCGGGCTGGACAACTACGCGCACCTGCTGTCGGGCGCCTTCCTGGACCAGCTCCTGCCGGCGCTCGGGCACAACTTCCTGCTGTTCGCCGGCACCATGCTGGTGCAGAACACGCTGGGCCTGGCCTTCGCGCTGGCGCTGTTCCGCGTACGGCGCGGCAAGCGGGCCCTGCAGACCATGTTCGCGCTGCCGTACCTGGTCAACCCGCTGGTCATCGGCTACCTGTGGACCCTGCTGCTCAGCCCGGCCTTCGGCCCGGTCAACGCGCTGCTCAAGCCGATGGGCCTGGCGATGCCGTGGCTGGGCGACCCCGGCACCGCGCTGCCGACCGTCATCCTGATCACCAGCTGGCAGTGGGTGGGCTTCCCGATGCTGCTGTTCAGCGCCGCGCTCGGCGGCATCCCACAGGAGTACGCCGAGGCCGCCAGGACCGACGGCGCCGGCTCCTGGCAGGTGTTCTGGCGCGTCACGCTGCCGCTGCTCAAGCCGGCCATGGCCACCGTGACCATCCTCAGCTTCATCGGCAGCATGGGCACCTTCGCCCTGGTCTACGCCCTGGGCGGCTCCAACGGCGCCCCCGCGGGCGCGACCGACGTGCTCGGCCTGCTGTTCTACCGGACCGCCTTCGCCTCGGGCGACGTCAACGCGCTGGGCACGTCCTCGGCGCTGGCGGTCTTCATGTTCACCTTCATCTTCGGCTCGACGCTGCTGCTGGAACGGGTCCTGAGGAGGAAGCCGTGAAGGCCGTGGCGATCCGGGTCCTGCTGTGGGGCTACGCCGTCTTCTCCATGTCGCCGCTGCTGGTCATGCTGCTCAGCTCGCTCCGGCCGACCAGCGAGATCTTCGACCAGCCGCTCGGCTGGCCCAGCGGGCTCGGCAACTACGCCAGGGCCTGGACCGACGCCTCCTTCTCCACGTACGTGGTGAACTCGGCGATCGTCGTGGTCTGCTCGGTGCTGCTGGGCGCGGTGGTGTCGTTGCTGGCGGCGTACCCGCTGGGGCGCCGGGAGTTCCGGGGGCGCGGGCTGTTCGCCGCCTACTTCGTCTCGGGCATGACGCTGCCCGCCCACCTGGGTGTGCTGCCGCTGTTCTACCTGCTGGAGAGCATGGGCCTGGTGGACTCGCTGGCCGGGCTGGTGCTGGTCTACGCGGCCGGGTCGGTGCCGTTCAACGTGTTCGTGCTGACCGCGTTCTTCCGCCAGCTCCCGCACGAGCTCGACGAGGCCGCCGCCCTGGACGGCGCGGGACCGTTCGCGACCTTCTGGCACGTGCTGCTGCCGCTGGTACGGCCCGCGCTGGCGACCGTGGTGGTCTTCCAGTTCGTGCCGATCTGGAATGACTTCTTCTACCCCCTGGTCCTGATGCGGGATGAGAGCAAGCTGACCCTGCCGGTCGGCCTCACCCACTTCTTCGGCCAGTTCCAGAACGACTGGGGCACGCTCTTCGCCGGCCTGGTGATGACGACGATCCCCCTGGTCGTGCTCTTCATCCTGGCCACGCGCCAGATCGTCGCCGGGCTCACCGCCGGCATGAACCGTTGAGGACAGTTTGATGGATCTTGTGATGGCCTTCGCCGACGAGACGCGCTCGCGGCTGGACCGGCTGATGGCCGAGCAGCTGCCCGCCATCAGGCGCGCGGGCTCGCTGGTCGCGGCGACCGTGCGCGCCGGAGGCGTCCTGCACGCCTACGGCACGGGACACTCCGAGGCGGTGGCGCTGGAGGTGGCGGGGCGCGCGGGCGGGCTGATCCCGACCAACCGGCTCACCCTGCGCGACCCGGTGGTGCTGGGCTCGGCCGATCCCGGCGCGTTCGACCCGCTGGCCGAGCGCGACCCGCGCACCGCCCACCAGGTGCTGGCCCTGCACACGGTGGAGGACTCCGACGCGTTCGTGATCGCCTCCAACTCCGGCGGCAACGGCTCGACCGTGGAGATGGCCCGGCTGGTCAAGGAGCGCGGCCTGCCGCTCGTCGCGATCACCTCGCTGGCCCACTCGACCGCCATCACCTCGCGGCATCCGTCGGGGGAGCGGCTGTTCGAGCTGGCCGACATCGTGATCGACAACCTGGCCCCGTACGGGGACGCCGTCCTGACGACCGGGCACGGCCCGGTCTGCGGCATCTCCTCGATCACCTCGGCGCTGATCGTGCAGCTCATGGTGGCCGTGGCGATCGGCGAGCTGCAGGCGGACGGCACGGTCCCGCCGGTCTACCTGTCGGCCAACATCCCCGGCTCCGACGCGCACAACGACGCCCTGGTGGCCCGCTACGCCGGCCGCATCAGGACGGGCGCGCTGTGACTCTGACGATCGCCGCCTTCTGGCCGCCCCCGCCCCACGAGACGACGGCCGCCCGCTACCACGAGATCGCCGAGGCCGGGATCGACCTGGTCATCACCGGCAACTACCTGAACGACCGGGTCATCCTGCGGCACGCCCTGGCCCGCGCCGAGGAGGCCGGGCTCGGCGTGCTGGTCGCCTCCGACTCGCGGGTGGAGGTGCTCATGCGCGACCTGGACGTGGACCCGGCGCCGCTGATCGCCCAGGTCGTCGAGGACTACCGCCCGTTCCGCTCCTTCCGCGGCCTCAGCCTCATGGACGAGCCGACGGCCGGGCAGTTCCCGCGGCTGGCGGCCGGGGTCGCCGCCGCGCGGGCGGCCGGCGCGTTCGCCTACGCCAACCTGCTGCCGAGCCACGCCACCGGCCCCTACGACGCGTACGTGGGGGAGTTCGCCCGGGTCGTCCGGCCGGACGTGTTGTCGTTCGACCGGTACCCGTTCCTGGCCGGCGGGTTCGACGAGGGCTACCTCGCCGACCTGGCCACCGTGCGCGAGCACGCCCGCAGGGCCGGGCTGCCGGCCTGGATGTACGTCCAGACGCTGGCCTACGACGGCCACCGCGAGCCGTCGGCCGCCGAGCTGGCCTGGCAGGTCAACACCGCCCTGGCCTACGGGTACACCGGCATCCAGTACTTCACCTACTGGACGCCCGACCCGGCGCGCGGCGAGGGCTTCCAGCCGGCGCTCATCGGCGGCGACGGCGTGCCGACCGAGCGCTACGGCGTCGTGCGCGACCTCAACACCCGCTGGCTGCGCCCGGTGGCGGCCGAGCTGACCGGCTGGACGTCGGCCGAGCACGCCGGCGACGTCCTGATCGGCCACTACGGCGAGCGGCGGCTGGTCTGCAACGCCCGCTTCGACCGGCCGGCGGAGGTGACGCTCGACGGGATCACGCAGGCGTTCGACCCGGCGACCGGCTCGTACCAGGCGTGCGGCGCCGCCGTCACGCTCGCGCCCGGCGCGGCGCGGCTGGTCCGGTGATGCTCTTCGCCGGGGTGGACGCCGGCGGCACCACCACCCGCGCCGCCGTGCACGCGGCGGACGGCACCAGGCTCGGGCACGGCGCCGCCGGCCCCGGCAACCCGGCCGCGCACGGCCCTGAGGCGGCCCGCCTGGCGATCGGGCAGGCCCTGCGCCGCGCCCTCGACGGCGTGGACCCCTCGCTGGTGGCCGCCTCGGTGGCGGGCGTCGCGGGCGGCGACGACGCCTTCGCCGCGACGCTGGGCCGGACGTGGGCCGAGTGCGGCATCGCCGCGCCGCCGCGCATGGTCGGCGACGTGGAGGTCGCCTACGCAGCCGGGACCGCCGCGCCGTCCGGCACGCTGCTGCTGGCCGGGACGGGCGCCGCGGCGGCCCGCTTCTCCGGCCGGACGGTGACCGCGGTGGCCGACGGGCTCGGCTGGCTGCTCGGCGACGAGGGTGGCGGGTTCTGGATCGGCCGGGCGGGGGTGCGCGCGGCCGTCCGCGCCCTGGACCGCCCCGGCGACTGCTTGGATCACGGGGGCCGCCACCAGGGCCGCATGGGCCCTGGGCTGCCGTACGGGCCGCTGGTGGATCTGGTGAGCGCGCACTTCGGGGTGACGGGCGGGCCGCGGCGGCGGGCGGACCGCATCGTCCGGCTGGCCTAGGCCGACCGGATGCTCGTGGCCGCCGCCGCGCCGCTGGTGTCGCGGGCGGCCGAAGCCGGGGACGAGCGCGCGGCGGGCATCGTCGCCGAGGCCGCCCGGCGGCTGACCGCGACGGCGGCCCGGCTGTCCGGCGACGGGCCGCTGGTGCTGGCGGGCGGCGTGCTGACCGCGGACGGCCCGGTGCGCGCCGCCGTGCTGGCCCGGCTGGCCGGGCGGCGGGTGACGACCGCCCGCGACGCGACGGCCGGGGCGTGCTGGCTGGCCGCCCTCGACCGGCTGGGCGACCGGGCCGCCCACGAACGCTTCACCGCCCTCGCGCCGCCCGGCTAGTACGGTGACCAGGGCAGCGGGTATCGCGCCCGTGTCGCGGAAAGGACGGTTCGTCTCTCATGCAGGTCCCGCAGATGGATCGTGCTCTGCTGAGCCGGCTGCTGCCGGGCGTCGCGGCGGAGGAGCTCACCGTTCGCCAAGGGCAGTTCCACCAGGTGGTGATCGGCCCGGATCGGGTCGTGTGCCTGCCGCGCACCGAGGCCGCGGCCGCCCGGCTGCCGCAGCGGGCCGCTGTCCTGCGCCTGCTCGCCGGGTTCGGCCTCGGCTTCCGCACGCCCCGGCCGTTGCCGCAGGCCGGCGATCCCGGCACGGACGAGCCGCGGTTCCTGGTCCTCAGCCGCGTTCCCGGAGCCCCGCTGGAGGCCGGCGAACTCGAAGACCCGCAGGTGGCCGAGGCCGCGGCGGCGCAGTACGTCACGCTGCTGCGCGAGCTGGCCAGGATCGGGGCCGAGGACGACGTGCGGGCGGCGCTGCCGGCGCCACGGGATCGATGGCGGCGGTTCACGGCGGGCGTGCGCGCCGAGCTGTTCGGGCTCATGTCCGAGCGCGGGCGTCGGCGAGCCGAGCGGGAGCTCGCCGCGCTCGACGGCCTTCCCCACATCACCGACGCCGTGGTGCACGGCGACCTCGGCGCGGAGAACGTCCTGTGGGAGCACGACGACGGGCTGCCGGTGCTCAGCGGGGTGATCGACTGGGACGAGGTGACGATCGGCGATCCCGCCGAGGACCTCGCGGCCGTCGAGGCCGGCTACGGCAGGCCCTTCCTGGATCGGGTGCTCGCGCTGAGAGGCCGGCCGGACGGCGCGATGGCGACCCGCATCTCCGTGATCCGCGCGTCCTTCGCCCTGCAGCAGGCTCTGTCCGCGCATCGCGACGGCGACGAGGAACAACTGGCGGACGGCCTGACCGGCTACCGCTGACCTCCTCCGGGGGAACGGGCTCAGGCGGACGGCTCCTCGGCCGGGAACAGGATCGGGCTGATCAGGTGGCGGGTGCGCTCGGGCGTGGGCGGGTTGGCGATCCTGGGCAGGAGCGCGGCACGCAGGTCGGCGATCAGCGCGGCGCGTTCGTCGGGGCTCAGCCAGATGGCGTGCTGCCGGTAGCCGACCAGGTCGGCGGCCGGATCGGCCTGGTCGCGGTCGAGGTAGGCGCCGAACTCGGCCAGTAGCGCCGCCATGGCCACGGCGAACGCGCGGCGGTGGTCGTCGCGCGAGGCCGAGGCGGCGGTGTCGGCGTCGATGGCCGCCCGCGCCGGGCGTAGCCGGTAGCGGCGCTCGACGGCCCCGCGTACGCGCTGCTCGCCCTCCACGTCGAGCAGGCCGCCCTCGGCCAGCAGGCCGACGTGCCGGTAGACGGTGGCCTTGGAGACGTCGGGCAGCAGGTCGCACAGGTCGGAGGTGGTGAGCGTGCGGCCGCCCGCCATGGCGTGCACGATGCGCAGCCGTACGGGGTGCAGAAGCAGATCCACCGTGTCCATGGACGTACGATCTCACACCTGCTACCTTTCTCAAACCTGAGAAAGGACGGACCCATGACCGACCACGCCCTGGACGCACCGCCGCTGGGCCGCCTGTACGATGTCGCCGACCGCCGGATCATGCTGCACCGCTCGGGCGCCGGCGGCCCGCCCGTGGTGTTCCTGCCCGGCGCCGGAGCCGTCGGCCTGGACTACCTCAACGTGCACGACCGCGCCGCCGAGCTGACGACCAGCGTGCTCTACGACCGCGCGGGCACCGGCTGGAGCGAGCCGGCCGAGCTGCCCCGCACCGCGGCCGAGGTGACCGACGAACTGCGCGCGGCGCTGCGGGCGGCGGAGGTGCGCGGCCCGTACGTGCTGGCGGGACACTCCCTGGGCGGCGCGTACGCCCGCCACTACGCCCGCCGCTTCCCCGGCGACGTCGCGGCGCTGCTGCTGCTCGACCCCTTCCACGAGGACATGGCCGCCCGCGCGCCCCGGCAGGCGCGCGAGATGCTCGACCGGATGCGCGAGCAGGCGCTCCCGGAGGCGACCCCGGAGCAGCTCGACGCCGCCCGCCCGGCCGTCGAGCGGCTGCTGGCCGCCTGGCCGGACGGCGTGCGCGAGGCCCTGGTCGACCACCACCTCACCACCTGGCGCACCGGCTGGTTGGAGGGCCGCAACCTCTACGACGAGGTCTCCGCGGAGTTCAGGGCCGCGCCGCCGGCCCCCGACGTGCCGGTGATCGTGCTGTCGGCCATGGGGGCGGACGCCACCCAGTCCCAGCTGTGGCCGGAGGACGTGCTGCGGGAGATCAACGCCGGCAAGCTCGCCCTGCACGCCGAGCTGGCCGCCTCCTTCCCGCGCGGCGAGCACCGGGTGCTGGACGACGCCGGGCACGGCTGGCTGCACGAGGAGCGGCGCGACGCCGTGCTCCAGGCGCTGGCTGACCTGCTGCGGGCCCTGTGAGATCCAGGGCCCCGGCTCAGGGGCGCAGCGCCTTGAGCGCCAGGTCGACCAGCGCGTCGGCGTACTGCGGGGTGAGCGGGCCGGTGCGCAGCAGCCAGCGCTGGTAGAGGGGGGCGTAGAGCAGTTCGAGCGCGAGGTCGAGATCGGCGTCGGGGGCGAGCTGGCCGGCCTGCTGGGCGCTGCGCAGGCGGGCCTTCTTGGCCTCGTCGACCGGGCCGGCCAGCTTCTCGCGGTATTGGGCGGCCAGCTCGGGGTCGGCGACGATCTCCAGGTTGAGTGCCCGGATCGGCGCCTCGAAGGCGGGGTCGGCGAACTCCGCCACGGTGGCCCGCATGACGGTCTTCAGGTCGGCCTCGATGTCGCCCGTGTCGGGGAGCGTCACCCCTTGGTCCTGGCCGCCTTCGCTCAGCGCGAGGAAGGAGTCGACGACCACGGCCCCCTTGGACCGCCACCACCGGTAGATCGTCTGCTTGCCGACGCCGGCCCGCGCGGCGATGGCCTCGACGGAGACCTTGGCGTAACCCACCTCGGACACCAGTTCCCTGGCGGCCTGGAGGATCGCCTGCCGGGAGCGTTCGCTGCGGCGCGCGGGATCGGGCTGCTTCACGCCGGCCATCATAGCGCACCAACGAGACGAGACGGTCCGTCTTGACAAGTGGCCCGGTCTTGCTGGCACACTGAGGGACCTGCGGCGAGACGGACCGTCTCGTCTTGGAGATGAAGGAGGCGAGAGCGCATGCGCGTATGGTTCGTCACGGGTGCGTCCCGAGGGCTGGGCCGGGCGTTCACCGAAGCGGCCCTGGACCGGGGCGACCGGGTCGTGGCCGCCGCCCGCGACGTCGGCCCGCTGGCCGAGCTGGAGGCCCGGCACCCGGGCTCGCTCGTCCGGCTGCCGCTCGACGTCTCCGACCGCGCCGCGGTGCTGGAGGGCGTGGACCAGGCGGCGGCCGCCTTCGGCCGGCTCGACGTCGTGGTCAACAACGCCGGCGGCATGCTGTTCGGCATGCTGGAGGAGGCCACGGAGGAGCAGATCAGGGCGCACTTCGACGTCAACCTGTTCGGCGCGATCTGGGTCACCCAGGCGGTGGCGCCGTACCTGCGGGCCCAGGGGTCGGGGCACATCCTCCAGGTCACCTCGATGGGCGCGGGCGGCGGCATGGCCTCGGTCGGCCTGTACGCGGCGGGCAAGTCGGCGCTCGACTCGATCACCCAGGCGCTGGCCATGGAGCTGGCGCCGTTCGGCGTCAAGGTCACCAACCTGCAGATGGGCGGCTACGACACCGGCCTGTTCACGCTGGGCACCACGGCCACCGAGCCCGACCCGGTCTACGACGGGCTGCGGGCCGAGCTGGCCGCCATGTGGGGCGAGGACGCCGGCCCTCCGCCGAGCAACGCCGCGCCCGTCGTCATGGAGCTCGTGGACCTGCCCGAGCCGCCGCGCCGGCTGATCGTCGGCAGCCGCTCGTACGACCTCGTCCAGCAGATGGACGAGGCCCGCACCGCGGAGTACCGCGCCTGGGAACACCTCAGCCGCAAGGCCGCCGGCTGACCTCGGGGGACGGGTTCCAGGGGGCGGACGGGCGGGGATGGGCCGGGCGTTGTCCTGGTTCCGGCACAATTGCGGTGTGCGAGTCGGATTGCTGGGGCCCTTCGAGGTCCGGAACGCCCAAGGGGCCGTGGTCGAGGTTCCCGGTGTCCGGCTGCGCGCGCTGCTGGCCGCCCTCGCCCTGGAGCCCGGCCGGATCGTCACGCGCGCGCGGCTGATCGACTGGATCTGGGGGGAGCGGCCGCCCGCCGACGAGGTCAACGCCCTGCAGGCGCTGGTGTCCAGGCTGCGCAGAGTGCTGCCCGACGGCGTGATCGAGGCCGAGGCCGGCGGCTACCGGCTGGCCGTGCCGCGCGAGGCCGTGGACGTGTGCCGCTTCGAGCAGCTGATCGTCCAGGCCCGCGCCGCCGCGCCCGCCGCCCGCGCCGACCTGCTGCGCAGCGCCCTGGAACTGTGGCGCGGCGCCCCCATGGCCGACATCGCGATGCAGGACAGCGACACCTTCGACGCCGTGGTCACCCGGCTCGACGACCTCCACGTCGCCGCGCTCGGCGACCGCATCGACGCCGACCTGCGGCTCGGCCGGGGCGCGGAGCTGGTCACCGAGCTGACCGGGCTGGTGGCGGCGTACCCGCTGCGCGAGGGGTTCGTGGCGGCGCTGATGCGGGCGCTGGCCGAGGCGGGCCGCGGGAACGAGGCGCTGGCCCTCTACCAGCGCACCCGCGAGCGGCTGGCCGACGAGCTGGGCGCCGACCCGTCGGCCGAGCTGTCGGAGCTGCACACCGCGCTGCTGCGCGGCGAGGTGGGGGAGCGGACGGACAACCGCAGGACCAACCTGCGCGCCGAGCTGACGAGCTTCGTCGGCCGGCAGGACGACGTCTCCGCGGTCGCCGACCTGGCCACCAGGTACCGCCTGGTCACCCTGACGGGCGCGGGCGGCTCCGGCAAGACACGGCTGGCCACCGAGACCGCCCGCACGATGCTCCCCGAGCTGCCCGACGGCGCCTGGCTGGTCGAGCTGGCCCCGGTCCGGGCCGGCGGCGAGCTGGCGCAGGCCGCCCTGACCACGATCGGCCTGCGCGACCAGGGCATGCTCGGCGGCGGGCGCGGCGGCGACCCGATGGACCGGCTCATCACCGCCATCCGCGACCGCTCGATCCTGCTCATCCTGGACAACTGCGAGCACGTCATCGAGGCCGCCGCGGCGTTCGCGGACCGGCTCCTGGGCGAGTGCCGCGGCCTGCGCGTGCTGGCCACGAGCCGCGAGCCGCTCGGCATCACCGGCGAGGTGTTGTGGCAGGTCGAGCCGCTCACGCTGCCCGCCGAGGGCTCCTCGCCGGCCGAGAGCGGGGCCTCGCCCGCGGTGCGGCTGCTGCGCGACCGCGCGGACCTGGTGCGCAAGGACATCGCCTCCGACGCCCCCACCCTCGCGGCCATGGCGCGGATCTGCCGGGCGCTCGACGGCAACCCGCTGGCGATCGAGCTGGCCGCGGCCCGGCTGCGCACGATGTCGGTCGACCAGCTCGCCCGCCGTCTCGACGACCGGTTCCGCCTGCTGACCAGCGGCAGCCGTACGGCGCTCGCCCGGCACCGGACGCTGCGCGCGGTCGTCGACTGGAGCTGGGACCTGCTGAGCGAGGCCGAGCGCGGCGTGCTGCGCCGGTTGTCGGTGTTCTCCGGCGGGGCGAGCCTGGAGGCGGCCGAACGCGTGTGCGGCGACGAGGCATCCGCCGGTGAGCTGGTCTTCGACGTGCTGACCGCGCTGACCGAGAAGTCGCTGCTGCTGGCCGATGACGAGGGCGCCCCGCGCTACCGCATGCTCAACACCATCAGGGAGTACGCGGCCCAGCGGCTGGCCGAGGCCGGGGAGTCCGAGGCGGCGCGGCGGGCGCACCTGGCCCACTTCACCGAGCTGGCCGAGACCGCCGACCCGCACCTGCGCCGGGCCGAGCAGCTGGAGTGGCTGGCCGTGCTCGACGCCGAGCACGACAACATCATCACGGCCCTGCGCGGGGCGATCGCCGAGGGGTGGGCGTACGAGGCGATGCGGCTGGTCGGGGCGGCCGGCTACTACTGGTTCCTCAGCGGCCACCGGGCCGAGGGCGCCGAGCTGAGCATCGCCGCCTCCGGGCTGGAGGGCGAGGTGCCCGACGAGGTGCGGGCGATGGCGTACCTCATGGTGACCATGTTCGTGACGTCCGGCGTGGGCGGCGACCAGTTCCAGGCCCGCGAATGGATCCAGGAGGCGCACCGGCTGGCCCGCAGCAGCGGGTCCCGCAAGCCGCTGCTCGGGTTCGCCGCGCTGCTGGAGCGCACGCTGCAGGGCCCGGCGGCGTTCCTGCCCGCGTTCGAGCCGCTGATCGCCGACGCCGACCCCTGGGTGCGGGCGCAGGGCAGGCTGGCCGGCGGCCGGTTCCGGCTCACGCTCGGCGGCGACGAGACCGACGTCGATCTCGACGCCGAGACCGCGCTCGCCGAGTTCCGCGTGCTGGGCGACCGCATGGGCATCTCCCTGGCGCTGACCTTCCTGGCCGATCGGCTCGCCATGCGGGGCGAGTTCGCCCGTGCCTGTGAGTACTACGAAGAGGGCGCCGTGGCGCAGACCGAGGTGGGCGCGACCGAGGACGTCGTGGGCGTGTGGGCCCGGCTGGCTCAGCTGCACTGGCTGCTCGGCGACGAGCGGGCCAGCGCCGCGGCCATGGCCGAGGCCCAGCGGCACGCCGACGGGATCGTCTGGCCGGACTCCCTCGCCGAGCTGGCGCTGGGGCAGGCGAAGCTGGCGCGCTGGCGCGGCGAGGCGGACCAGGCGCGCGAGCACCTGGCCACCGTTCAGGCGGTGCTGTCCAACGATGAGATGGTCGGCTCGGTCCGCTCCACGATCATGGACCTGTACGGCTACCTCGCCGACGACGTCGAGCAGGCCCGCGCCTACCGGCGCAGGGCGTTCGACGCGGCCGTGGAGAACATGTTCCCGCCGACCATCGCCGAGGCGCTGGTCGGGATCGCCGACGTCGCGCTGCGCGAGGGCCAGGACGAGCAGGCCGTGCGGCTGATCGCGGCCAGCGAGGCGGTGCGCGGCACGCCGGACCGCTCGCTGCCGGACGCCGCCCGCATCGCCGATCAGGCGCGCGAGCGCCTCGGCGAGACCGCGTTCGCCGCGGCGGACCTCGACGGCCGCCGCCGTGATTTCCGGGAGCTGGCCGAGCTCACCCTCGCCCGCTGAACCACGGTTCGGAATTGTCGGTTGCGGACGGCATTGTTATGGCATGACCGAGACGCCCCCTTTCACCGTCCTCGCTGATGACACGGCCTACGCCGAGGCCGTTCAGCTCGCCGTGGACTCCTCCGCCGCCTACTACGCCGACGGCACCTCCACCCTCGACGACGACGCCTACGACCGGCTGGTGCGCGGCATCCAGGCGTACGAGGAGGCCCATCCCGAGCAGGTGCTGCCGACCTCGCCGACGGGCAAGGTCGCGGGCGGCGCGGTCGTGGGGGACGTGCCGCACACCGTGCCGATGCTCAGCCTGGACAACGCGTTCGGCGCCGAGCAGCTCGCCGACTGGGCCGCCTCGGTCGAGCGCAGGCTGGGCCGTCCGGTCACCGCGTGGAGCGTCGAGCCCAAGCTCGACGGCCTGGCCATCTCGGCCCGCTACCGCGGCGGCCGGCTGGCCCAGCTCGTCACCCGGGGCGACGGCACCGCGGGCGAGGACGTCTCGCACGCCATCGGCACCATCGTCGGCCTGCCCGAGCGGCTGGCCGAACCGGTCACGGTGGAGCTGCGCGGCGAGGTCATGATGACGACGTCGCAGTTCGAGGAGGCGTGCGCCAAGCGTTCGGCGCACGACGGCACCACGTTCGCCAACCCGCGCAGCGCCGCCGCCGGCACGCTGCGCGCCCAGGACCGGCCGTACGTGTGCGAGCTGACGTTCTTCGGCTACGGCGCGCTGCCCGCGCCCGGCGACGACTCCGAGCTGGCGGTTCGGCTGCGCGAGCTGCCGCACAGCCAGGTCATGGAGTGGGTGGCCGGTCAGGGCGTGCAGACCACGGCCGCCACCGCGGTCGCCGGGATCGTCACCGACACGCTGGAGCGGGTGCAGGAGCGCGTCGGCGAGATCGCCGCGGCCCGCGCGGGGCTGCCGTTCGGCATCGACGGCATCGTGATCAAGTGCGACCTGGCCGCCGACCAGGCCGAGGCCGGGTTCAGCTCGCGCGCGCCGCGCTGGGCGACCGCCTACAAGCTGCCCGCCACCGAGAAGATCACCAAGCTGGTCGGGGTGGAGTGGAACACCGGCCGCACCGGGATCATCGCCCCGCGCGCCGTGCTGGAGCCGGTCGAGCTCGACGGCAGCGTCGTCACCTACGCCACCCTGCACAACGTCGCCGACATCACCCGGCGCGGCCTGATGCTCGGCGACAGCGTGGTGGTCTACAAGGCGGGCGACGTGATCCCGCGCGTGGAGTCGCCGGTGGTGCACCTGCGCACCGGCGAGGAGCAGCCGATCCCGATCCCGCAGGTCTGCCCGTCCTGCGGCGACGCCATCGACAGCTCGCAGGAACGGTGGCGGTGCGTGCGCGGGCGGGCCTGCCGGGCGATCGCCTCCATCGTCTACGCCGCCGGACGCGACCAGCTCGACATCGAGGGCCTGGCCGAGAACCGCATCAAGCAGCTGCTGGACGCCGGTCTGATCGCCGACTTCGCCGACCTGTTCTTCCTGACCCGCGAGCAGCTGCTCAGCCTGGAGCGCATGGGCGAGACCAGCACCGACAACCTGCTGGCCGCCTTCGAACAGGCCAAGGGCCGGCCGCTCAGCCGGGTGTTCGCGGCGCTCGGCGTCCGCGGCACCGGACGGTCGATGAGCCGCCGCATCGCCCGCCACTTCGGCTCGATGGAGGCCATCCGGGCCGCCGACGCCGAGGCGATCCAGGCGGTCGAGGGCATCGGCCCGGAGAAGGCGCCGGTCGTGGTGGCCGAGCTGATCGAGGTCGGGCCGCTGATCGACAAGCTGGTCCGGGCGGGCGTGAACCTGGCCGAGCCGGGCTGGACGCCCCCCGCCGAGCCCGGCTCCCCGGAGACCGGCGGCGCGTCCGGGCTGCCGCTGGCCGGGATGTCGGTCGTGGTGACCGGCGCGATGAGCGGCACGCTGGAGGCGTTGAGCCGCAACGAGATGAACGAGCTGATCGAGCGGGCCGGCGGGAAGGCGTCCTCCAGCGTCTCGGCCAAGACGTCGCTGCTGGTGGCCGGGGAGAAGGCCGGTTCCAAGCGGGCCAAGGCCGAGAGCCTGGGTGTGCGGATCGTGCCGCCGGAGGAGTTCGCCGAGCTCGTCGGCTCTTTTCTGTAGCTTCGGGGGCCGTTCTGTGGGGGCGAGCGGCTGGCAATATGTGACGACTACGGACAGTGGCCCTTTGCTTACACCTTGCGATTTACTGTAAGTGCCGTGGGGAAGACCTGGGACCGCCAAGATCTTCCCGCCGCCTTCGGAGAAGACCAGGAGTACGCATGAAGTCCCGTCTCGCGTTCGCGGCTCTCGCCACCGCGGCCGTCACCGTCAGCCCGCTGGCCGCCACCGCCCCGGCCCTGGCCGCCACCGGGGAGGTGGTGGTCTTCACCAACGCACTCCAGCCCCTGTTCGTGTACACCAACCCCAACGGCTGCCACAACCTGCCCGCCGACCCCCACCAGATCAACAACCAGACCGACTCCGAGGTCCGCCTGTACGCCTTCCCGGGATGCATCGGCCCGGTCGCGTGGATCCTCAGGCCGGGTTACGGCGTCAACACCGCACCCATCGGCAGCTTCTCCGCCTGACACGAACCAGCAACAGCCCTCGCACCCCGGCAATGCGAGGGCTGCCGCATGCCCCTGAGCCGGAGGGACGCGGCTGCGTCATCGGAGGTGGCTGCCAAGGGCTGGCGTATTCGGCATGCCGGACACATCTTTCTCGCAGTGCTGCGTTTGTGTGCCGCCTCTGGGCGAGCGTTATTGCGACGGGTCCAGCCAGGTGAAGTCCGGGCGGATGCCGCGTCCGATGAGGTCCTGGCCCGTTGAGCTCAGATCGAACATCGCCGACAGGTCCGGTTCGGTGCCCGGCGTCGTCCAGCAGGCTTCCAGGCTGGTCAGCAGGCCGCTCAGAACGCGCCGGAACTCCAGCGACAGCTCCGGCTCGGCCGTCGAGGGCAGGAAGTCCTGCACGTCCGGCAGGGTGATCGGCGCGCCACTGAAGCTCCACACCCCGTCGACCTTGACCAGCCGCTTCTGGACGAACAGCTCCTTGAACAGGTAGTAGTGCGCATGGTTCGTCCCCGCGCTGGTGGGGACGTCGGGCGAGCCGGGAACGCCTTCCCCTTCGCGCTTGATCCGGTCGATCGTCGCGATCGCGTCGTCGACGGTCTGGATCGGCGGCGCGAGGGGGACCTCCACCGCGAGGGCGTCCTGGTCGATCGCCGGCTCGGTCTCCCGGAACGTCGCGATGATCGTGTCGTAGAAGGCGCCGATCGTCGGCGGGGGCGTTGTGTCCAGGAGGGCGACCGGAGGAAAGTCCGGATGCTCGATCTGCATGAACACCGCAAGCTGGTCCTTGTTCAGTGGCTTGAGATCGACCGGTAGCTCCTGGGCGATGCCGCCGGGCAGCTCGTTCGCCGGGTAGACGGGCAGGAAGTCCGCGTGCGCGATCGACGGCGTGCCGCCCACCGCGGTCAGCAGGTTTCCCGCCAGTGCGAAATGGTGCATCTCCTGGACCACCACTCGGTGGACCACGGTCCGGGTGTGGTCCGGATCATTAGTGACCGACCATTCGGCGCACAGATACGGCGGAATCGTGGCGAACTCCAGCCGCATCGCGAGTTGCAGAGCGCCTTTGAGGTCGTCCGGCGAGAGAATGCGCGCCTCGACGTACTCCCTGAGCGTTTTCATGGGGAAATCCCCGTCGTCATCGGCCTCATCGCACAACGCCACTCTCGGTTCACCGGGGCCGCGCACTTTCGCCGATCCCGGCGCCGCGTCCGCGTTTTCTCAGACAGCCGGGATTTTTCCCGGGTTCATTCCGGCTCATGCGTCAGCATTGTTTTGCCGAAAACTCGAACAGGGGTGGCGGAAGCGTTCTGCCGGCGAGCACCGGCGCACCCACGTCGAACGGCTCGACGACCGGGCTGACCGCTACCTGGTCTCGGTCACCCCGGAAGTGAGCCATATCGAGAACTGTCCCGGTGATCCCAAAAAAGTCTTGGACGAGCGGTTACTGAAATCGTTTTCTGGAGGGGCTGGAGCCGCACCTCCCCTCGTCACCCCGCTCCAGCACCGGGAGGAGAACCATGAGGTCGTTGCGCACCCTGGCCGCCGTCGCCGTGACGCTGGCCCTGACGACGAGTCCGGCGGCGGCTCAGTCGCCACCGTCCGGCCGGGACAAGCCGGTCGCCATCGTCTCCGATCAGGCAGGCGAGACCTTCACCGAGTCCGTCAGCACGGCGGATGCCGTCGGAGTCCGGACCATCACCTGGACCTCGAACACCGGCGTGAAGCTCAGGCTTCAGGGAGTGCTGCCCGGCAGCACCGTCCGGGTCGTCCACGCGCCGTCCCAGGTCCCCGGTGTGAACGCTTCCGCACAGCCCGCCGGCGGCCGAGCGGTCGGGCTGTCCATCACCGGACCGAACCTCAGCAAGTCCGAACTGCTGAAGTACGCCGGGTCCGTCCCGGATCCGGCGACCAGCGGGGGCGCCGCCGCGCTGAGCACCCCGGTGGACCGGAACCCGGACTGGTACCTGGTCGCCGACGCCTGGTTCGGCAACGCCCACGTCTACGCCTGGTACGGCTACTGGCTGGTCAACAACGACGGAGCCGGGAACTGGGGGGTCCTCGGCCAGATCTGGCACAGCGCCAGCGACCAGGCGAAGGGTACGGAGATCAAGCAGACCTGGCAGTGGACCTATGTCCCGCCCGGCAACTGGATCGTCGACCAGGACCCCAAGTGGACGCAGTTCTTCGAGCCCTGCCGGCAGCAGCCCATCTCCGTCAGCATCTTCGGCTTCTCGGTCGGAGGCAGCATCTACAACTGCCGGGGCCAGGTCGACCCCTGGGCCTGGGCCAACAGCACCGACACCGGCGTCGGGGTGAGCTGGAAGGGCAAGAGCGGCTACACGACCGTCGGCGGCGCGACCGACTTCGCCATCTACAGTCCCTCGACCGCGGCCTGGAGTGTCGCGGGCTGGATCAATCTGAACGATGACTGACCGTCAGCCGTCAGGCGGACTCTGAGTTCTCGGGCCAGGCGAGGCTCGCGGCGATGTAGCCGGTCACCAGGGGCGAGTGATCGGTGCTTCGCCTGGCCAGGACGAGGTGGGTCGAAGGATGATCGGCCAGCGGGACGTAGCGCACGCCCGGGACGGGATTCGTCCGCGTCGTCCGCTCGGGAACGAAGATCGCGGCCTGCTGCCACAGGACCGCGTGCAGCGCCTCGCCGAGTGATCGCACCACCGGGCCGTCGCCCGGAATCTGCCAGAACTTCACCCAGGTGGGGTCCGCCTCGCTGGGCAGCCGGACGGTCCGGTGGCCGTACAGCTCGGCGCGGTCGAGTGAGGGCCGGTCGGCCAGCGGATCGTCCATCGGCAGCGCCACGTACACAGGCTCGGCCCGGACTTCGTGAACCGCCAGCCCGGTCTCGTCGAACGGCGTGAACGTGATCGCCACATCGACCTCGCCGCGGCCCAGCCCGATCGTGGGATCGGCCACGTTGCCCTGGCGAAGCTGGACCCGCGAGGCCGGATACCGCTGGGTGAAGCTCCGGGCCGCCTCGGCCGACAAGGCCGACTCGGCCGGGCCCAGCACGCCGATCCGCAGTACCGGCTCACCGTTCGCCTGCCGTACTCGCTCGACCGCGCCCGCGGCGGCGGCGAGCAGTCCCCGGGCCTCCCTGAGCAGCACCTCGCCGGCCATGGTGAGGATCATCCCGCGCGTGGTGCGGACGAACAGCGCGCATCCCAGCTCCGCCTCAAGTTCGCGAATGCGCTGACTCAGCGGCGGCTGGGAGATGAGCAGGCGGCGGGCGGCGCGGCCCACGTTTCCCTCTTCCGCGACGACCACAAAATACTGCAATCGGCGTAAGTCCACACGCGCGACGGTATATCGAAACCTTCCCTATGGATCTACCGAAGGGGCTTGAAGTTGATGAGGCCCGTTCGTCCCGGTCACGGTTCGACGGCGGCGACGGCTGGTGACGGCGCCTTCCGGAGTCAGGTGCACACCTGCGTGAGGGTCGGTCAGCCGAACCGCAGGACGTACCGCCCGCGAACGCCGCGCCGTTCGAGCGAGCGATGCGCGTCGGCGGCCCGGGAGGCCGGCAGTTCGCCGGCCACGCGGACGGTGAGCCGCCCTTCGCCGGCGAGTTCGGCGAGCCGGTCGAGCTCGGCCGCGGCCTCGGCGTAGTCGCGGACGAAGATCGGGGCGACGCGCACCCGGCCGGTCCCGTCGCCCTGGTAGCCGCGGACGGTGACGGCGGTCCCGCCGTCCTTGACGGTGGGAAGCACGGCGGCCTCCAGCACGGCGGCGTCGAGGAGCCCGTCGACGCCGCCCGGGTGGCGGCGGCGGACCGTCGCGGCGAAGTCGTCCCCCCGTGGCACGACCTCGTCGGCTCCGCACTCGCGGACGAAGGTCTCGTCCCGCTGGGCGGCGTCGGCGACGACGACCAGCCCGGCCTGCTTGGCGAGCTGGACGAAGTACCCGCCGACGGTGCCGGCCGCGCCGGTGACGGCGACCGTCGCGCCGGCCGGGAGCGCCAGCGTGTCGAGGGCGAGCCGGGCGGTGAGCCCGTTCATCGGGATGGTGGCGGCCTGAACGTCCGAGAGCCCGGCCGGGATCTTGGCGACCGAGCGGGCCGGCACGACGAGGTCCGCCCGGTAGCCGCCGTGCGCGCCTGAGGGCACCACGAGGGCCATGACGGCGTCCCCGATCGTGAACGGGCGGTCGACGGCGGGGCCGATCTCGGTGATCACGCCGGCGACCTCCATGCCCGGCACCCGCACCGCGTCCTCCTCGTCCTGCCGCGGACGAGAACGGATCATCGCGTCGGCCGGGTTCACCGTGGCGCTGCTCACCCGGACCCTGACCTGGCCGGGACCGATCGGTTCGGCCGCCAGGTCGAGCTCGCGCAGAGCGTCCGGTCCGCCTGGCCGCCTCACGCCGATCGCTTGAACCATGGGTCGTTCGTCCTCACTTGTTCGTTGCCGTCTGGGTGGGCGATGGGCAGGGCCGGTTCGGCTACGGCGACGCGGGGGCGCGGAGGCCCTCCAGCAGCAGGCTGCACACCTCGTCGAGTTCGGCGCCGACGCCGGGGTTCTGCCATTCGGCCGCGTGGGCGAGGTGGTGGAATTTGGCAGTGGCGTTGAAGACCACGCGGGCGGTGGCCTCGGCGTCGCCGGTGCGGAGGCTGCCGTCG
The DNA here is from genome assembly GCF_042892035.1 of Nonomuraea sp. NPDC001831. Lineage (NCBI taxonomy): Bacteria > Bacillati > Actinomycetota > Actinomycetes > Streptosporangiales > Streptosporangiaceae > Nonomuraea > Nonomuraea sp. NPDC001831. The sequence goes on from NZ_JBIATU010000017.1 coordinate 207,670, forward strand.
GCGGCGCCGTCCGCGATGATGGCCGTCAGCTGGCCCAGGAGGTCGGCGACGTGGTCGGTGGCGACGCTGCTGTGCGCGGCCGCGAGGATGCCATAGGCGGCGAACAGCTCGGGGTCCTCGCGGATCTTGGCCTGCTTCACGGCCAGGACGGCGTGCAGCCAGGCACGCAGTCGCCGCGCCGGCGGGATCGCGCTGTCGGCGGCGATGACGGCGAGGGCGTCGCGGTTGCGGTCGAGCCAGCGCCGGGTCACGGCCTCGCGCAGCGCCTGCTTGGAGGGGAAGTGCTTGTAGACGGCGGCGTGGCTGACCCCGAGCGCCCGGGCGACGTCGACGACCGTGGCCTTGTCCGGTCCGTGGCGGCGCAGGATCTCCTCGGTGGCCGCCAGGACGGCGTTCGCGTCCAGCGGGGTCCGGGCGGCCATCAGCGCCTGCCGCCCGTTCGCTCGCTGTCCAGCAGCGCGAGCAGGGCGGGGGCGTAGCGTTCGCCCGCGACCGCCCCTCGGGGGGCGGCCTGCTCGATCGTGTCCAGGTCGTCGTCGGTCAGGCGCAGGCCGGCGGCGTCCACCGCCTCGGTGATGCGGTCGGGCCGGCCGGCCCCGACCAGCGCGACGACGTCCCGGTGCACGCGCCCCTGTGCCAGCACCCACGCGATCGCGAGCTGTGCGACCGTGACGCCGCGGGAGGCGGCGATCTCCCGCAGCCGCTCCACCAGCGCGAGGTTGGTCTCGACGTTGCCGGCGGCGAAGCGGGGCAGGTGCCCGCGATGCCGCGCGTCGCCGGCCGACGGTCGCCACGTCCCGGTCAGCATGCCTTGGGCGAGCACCCCGTAGGCGGTGACGCCGATGCCCAGCTCGCGGCAGGTGGGCAGGATCTCGTCCTCGACGCCGCGGCTGAACAGCGAGTCCACGTAGTCGGTGCCCAGCCGCTGCAGCGAGTAGCCCAGGAAGGTGGGGATCGCGTCCGGGCGGCCGTTGATCCCGCGCACGCCGCCGTCCACACCGAACAACGCGCCGAACTTCACGCTCACCACGGCGCGGTCGCGATCGGCGGGCCGCAGCGCCTGCCGGATGAGCGTCTCGTTGTGTCCCATGCCGTAGTGGTCGGCCGTGTCGATGAACGTGATCCCGGCGTCGAGCGCGGTGCGCAGCGTCGCGATGCCCTGCTCGTCGGTGCTGGGGCCGTACGCGCCGGACATGCCCGCACAACCGAGCCCGACCGCCCCTACGCGGACGTCGGCGCCGAGTGTTCTCTGCTCCATGCGGGATGACGCTAGATCGCTGATGTGAAATTCGGTGATCGGCTGCGGACGTGACGAAGGGCGTCCATGGTCGGTGTGTGAAGACTGACCTAGACGCCCTTCTG
>NZ_JBIATU010000018.1:0-198420 GCF_042892035.1 Nonomuraea sp. NPDC001831
GATCCGGGATGGGACCCCGCTCACCCAGAGGTAAGTGAGGCTCGATCAAGGACCATTCTTCGTCGGTGAGGTCTCCACGCGCCATGTTCGATGGCCTACCAGGGCGACCGGCCATACCGCAGGCAATCCCTCTGATCTCAACTCCGTACAGTCCCTAGCTGCAAAGGCGTTCGGCGAAACCGAGGTGGTCGGAGTCGCCGTGGGTCAGGACGAGGCCGCGGACGTCGTCCACGGACTTGCCGAAGGAGCGGAGTTCACGCTGCAGGTCCCGCCAGTGGCCGGGCAGCCCGGCGTCGATGAGCGTGATGCCCTCGGCGGTGTCGACGAGGTAACAGGCCACGAGGTCGTTGCCGAGGCGGCGCAGATGGGGCGCCAGTTTCATGGGACTTCTTCCGGAGGTGCCGACGGAGGACGGAGAACGGAATCTGAACGCCAAGGCCACGAGCTGAGAGCGAGGGGCCACGGCCTCAGCGCGAGCGCCGCGGACCCAGCGCGTAAGGCCGCGGGCCCAGCACGAGCGCCGCGGCCGTGAGCGCTAGCCCGCCAGGCCGTGCAGCGCAGTGATGACGTCGCGGCCGACGGGGGTGGTGAAGTCGCGCACCATGCTGGTGACGAAGCTCGCCACGGACGTCACCGTGCCGCCCGCCGCTTCGATCTGGCGGAAGGCCGCGTTCTCCGTGCGCTCCGACATACCGCCGCTCGCGTCGACCAGCACGATCACGTCATAGCCGTCGGCCAGGGCGTCGAGCGCGGTGTGCAGGACGACGATCTCCGAGGTCACGCCGCACACGACCAGCGTCTTGCGGTCTACGGCGGCGATCGCCTCACGCCATGCCCGGTCGTCCCAGCAGCACGGTCCGCCGCGCACGAACGGGGACGTCTCGGGAAGTTCGGCGATGACACCGGGCCCGCCAGGCCTCGGGGCGACCGACACGGTGAAGGGGATGTCCAGCACCTGCGCGACGGTGGCGAGCACACCGGCCGACCGCCTGATGACGTCGGGGCTGTTCGTGCCACTCAGAGCCACGATGCTGTCCTGCAGGTCGGCGAAGACGATCTGCACGGTGCTGTGATCGATCATTATTCTCTCCCAAAATCGTTCATAAGCTGAATGATAAGAGGACAGTAGCATGCCGCATGTGAACGATGGCAAGCGATTCTGACCCCGACTTCCGGCCCAGCGGGCCGACTCGCGCCTCCTGACCGAACACCTCGGCCCCATCCGGGCGCCCTCGAACGGCTCCACGACCCGAGCAGCCATCGCCGCCGCCTACCTCCACCTTCAGTGACCGTGGCCTCTCCAATGCCGAGGCCACGGCCTTCCGAAAGCCAGGGGCCGGCCACCCCGAAGGCAGCCGCCGCAAAGCACCCCGCTTCTCTGCGACGGTCGACGGTCGCGCCTGCCCAGAGCTCTACGAACAGCTCAGCACTGCCAAGAGGTTGTGAAGCGGGCCGGGGGGTGACTCTTCACGCCCGCCGTCAAGCCAATCTCCCGACAGAAACGCCGCATCAACCAGACGGCGGAGCTACGGGGTCGGGCGCGAAGAGACCCCACCCGACAACGCACCGACATCTCAGTCCCGGAGATCGGCTGGCCATCAGGCGGAAGCAGCCACCACCCCACGCACCCGCCGACATGCCCGGCCGGAAGATCGGCTCGCCAATAGGCGTGAGAGGTCACCAGCCCGCGACCCGCTCATAACCTTGACCACGGCCCTGCGGCCAGTTTCTGGATCCGTTCAGGTGACGCACCGGTGCCAGTCCCTTTGCTCCCCTTCCGCGTCAATGCATGTGGAGCCCGATCGGTCGGTGTCGGATGACTCACGGGCCACGGGGGACCACGGCCAGACTGCCTTTGTGGTCGACGACTGCCAGGTCACCCGATCGATCGGTGCGGTAGATGGCGGCGCCGAGACGGTGGAGGAGGGCGAGGGTCGATGTGGCGGGGTGGCCGTAGTCGTTGCCGGTGCCCACGCTGATCAGGGCGGCCCGTGCACCCAGCGAGCCGAGGAACGCCGGGGACTGGCGATTCGAGCCGTGGTGCGGGGTCTTGAGGATGTCGGCACGCAGGGCGAGGTGGCGCGCGAGGTCGTCTTGCGCCTCGGTCTCCAGGTCTCCGGCCAGCAGGGCGGAACCCGCGCGCCAGCGTACGTGGATGACGACGCTGGAATTGTTGATCACGCTGCCTTCGCCTTGGCCGCTCCTCCCGCCCGCCGCCGGGTCGGGGGCGACGACGGTGAGCTCAGACGGGCCGAACCGCCATCGCGTGCCAGGTTCAGCGTTCGCTTCCGGAACCCGGTGTCGAGCCAGTACGGCCGAGATCCGCGCGCTGGACTGCACCGCCGTCGGCCGAGGGGTGACGATCACGGCTCCCACACGTCGGTTCCTGAGCACGCCTGGCAGGCCGTCGACGTGGTCGGCGTGCGGATGGGTCAGGACGAGCAGGGGAACGTCCTCGACTCCGAGCCTGCGCAGGCATCGATCCATGACGACCGGGTCGGGGCCGGTGTCCACGACCACGCCTCGTCCAGGTCCGGCCGCCACCACCAGCCCGTCGCCCTGCCCGACGTCGCACATCACCATCAGCCAGCCCTTGGGCGGCCAAGGCCCCGTCAGCGGACGGATCACCAGTACGGCGACCAGAGCGGCCCCTGCGGTCAGCAGCGCCATCGTCCGCCAGCGAGGGTGCCTGAGCACCGGGATCGCGACGGCCACGGCGAGCGCGAGGAGCCCCAGGCCGGGGAGGCCGCCCGGCCACGGCAGGGTGGCGAGAGGGACGTTCACTGCCCAGCGAGCCACGGTGACGATCCAGCCCACCGCGTATCCGGCCGGGATGACCAGCATGCCGGCGGCGTCCGGCCAGATCGGGGCCACCAGGGCGGCAGCGAAACCGAGCAGGGTCGCGGGAGCCACGGCAGGGGCCACGAGCAGGTTGGCGGGCACCGCCACCAGCGTCAACTGACCCGACATCAGCACCAGGACGGGCGTCACGGCCGCTTGCGCGGCAGCCGACACGGCCAGCGCCTCCGCCAGCCATCTCGGCAAGCGGCACATCCTTGCGACGGCACCTCCTCGACCGGCGGCCGCGACGTCGGGGGGCGAGGTCGCGCGGCTGTCACCGGCCTCTTCGTCTGCCTTCGCCGCATGCCCATATACACTGCCGCGTTTCCTCCTCTTTTCCGCATTCCGATCTGTCGGCGTGGACGCTTTGGTGGTGTCCCGGTCGCCACTCGCCGTCGGCCGTGGAGTGGAGAGTTTGTCGCGCCAGCGTGGTGCGAGGAGGAGGATGCCGGCGGTGGCCGCGACCGAGAGGGCGAAGCCGTACGAACGCGCCAGTTCCGGCGCGAACAGGACCAGCAGGAGGACGGTTGCCGAGAGAGCGGCGAGGCCGTCCTTCGCTCGCCCGGTACCCAAGGCGAGGGCGGCGGCCAGGCCCATCAGCAGGGCACGCAGAACGCTCGGGGACGGCCGGGCCACCACGGTGAACGCGAGCATCGCGACAGCCGCGAAAACGGCTCTCAGGGGCAGGGAGAGGCCGACCAGGCGGGAGAGGGCCAGGGCGGCGCCTGCGACGATGGCGAGGTTTGCGCCGCTTACGGCGTTCAGGTGGCTCAGGCCCGCTTCTTTGAGGTCGGCGGCCACCTGAGGGGCGATGCGGGAGACGTCTCCGACGACCAGGCCGGGCAGGAGGCCGCGCTGGTCGGGCGGAAGGGGGTCGGCGGCTGTCCGGAGGCCGGTTCTGAGGGTGCCCGCCATGGTCTGCATGGACGAGGGCGGCGTCAGGATGCGGGGCTCGCCTCGTACCAGGAGGACGGCCGCCACCAGGTCGCCAGGCGTCGGTTGCGCCAAGCGGCCGGTGACCTGCAGCCGTTGGCTCGGCAGCAGGGTGCTCCAGGCGTTGCCGCCGGCGAACACCGTGATGGGGACATCGACCGCTTGGCGTTCCGGTGGCGGGGATGCCTGCGCCCTACCTCCGTCACTGCTTCCAGGGACGCCAGGACGGCCCCCTTCGGATCGACCGGTAGTGGATCTGCCCGTCTGCCGCGCAGCCGACTCGATGATCTTGAGGGTGGCCGGGATCACGTAGCTGTCCCGGTTGAAGTGGCCGCTTCTGCGTGGCCTGCGCTTCGGGTCGTCGGAGAGGACGATCTGGGCGGTCACAGTCGCGTTCCTGGCGGCGAGTTCGGCCACCGGGCCGGTGGTCAGCGCCTGGACGCGGAAGGCGACGGACGCCGAGGCCGCCGCGGCGCAGATGAGTGTCGCGAGCACCACGTTCCGCCAAGCCCCCGAGAAGGGCGAAGGCTGACCGGAAGGGATCCGTCCTGAGGGAGAGGGCGACGGACGTAGCGACCGGTGGCGGCTGAACGGCAGGAGCGGCTGAGAGGAGACAGATCCGAACGAGGCCGGCAGGAACCGACTGATCAGCGAACAGATGAGGGACGAGCGGGGGAACGGCGGGCGGGTGCGCCAGGTCAGGACGCCTGCGGCCAGGGCGGTGATGGCGGCTGTCGTCATGCCCACGACGGGTGATCGGCCGAGCATGATCAGGGCGCTGGCCCAGGCAGACAGCGACGGGAGGACGAGCGTCCACGAGCGCTTGTGCTCGCCGTCGTCGGCGCTGGCAAGGCGCAGAGGACCGGTGGTGACGGGACGCAGACGGTCGGTGGTGACGGGACGCAGACGGTCGGTGGTGGCCGGGCGCATGGGGATTGCAGAAGGGCCGGGGTTCGAGGGGGCGTCGAAGGGCGGCATGTCAGACGCGGACCTTCGGCTTGATTTCCTCGTACTTTCTCGGGCCGATGCCGCTCACCTCGCGGAGCTGGTCCACGCTGGTGAAGCCGCCGTGGGCGGTGCGGAACTCGGCGATCCTGGCGGCCAGCACCTCTCCCACTCCCGGGAGTTCTTCGAGTTGGTCGGGGGTGGCGGCGTTGAGGTCGAGGATGGCTGCGGCGGGGTCCGCACCGGGATATCCGGGAGGTACGGCGGCGACGACCGCAGACGGCGCACCGACCATGATCTGCTCTCCGTCGATCAGACGTCGGGCCAGGTTGAGGGGGCCCGTGGAGGCGCCGTGTTTGAGCCCGCCCGCCGCCGTCACCGCGTCCGTCACGCGGGAGCCTTGAGGAAGCAGGTAGACGCCGGGGTTGCGGACCTTGCCCGCCACCTGGACGGTCACCTTCGCGGCGGTGGGTGACGGGGATGGAAGGGTGGTCGCAGGTGGCGGCGGGAGGGGCTCCGGCGTGGGCTGGGAGCGCCAGACGAAGAAGACGGCGACCGCGACGGCCAGGGCACCGACGGCGACGAGAACGCGCAGGCCAGGCTTGCTGAGGTCGATGGCGGTGGAAGGCTGGGCCGAGGTGATGGCGTCGCGGAACGCTTGGAAGGTCGGGGGCATGGGGGCGGGGCTGCCGGTGAGCCGCCGAGGGATGTGCGGGGGCGCCCCTGTGGCAGCCTGGGGCTCACTCCACAGCTCGGACGCAAGCTCACCCCCGCCGTCACTCCCCGGCTCGGAGGAAGGCGCAACCCCACGCCCATCCCACCGTTCGGGCACGGAAGAAGCGGACGCAGAAGGAGTAGCCGCGGGAGATGGCGGGGCGGCGCTGAGCCGGGAGGTCGGGAGGTTGTGGGCCTCGTCGCCGTACGGATGTCTGTTGCGTCGTCCCGGACGCGGCCGGCGGGCAGGGCTCGTGATCGACCGGAGCCTGGATTCGGCTATGGTCCGCTCTGCCGTCGGGTCCTGAGATCGCACGCCGACGAACTTAGGGATGCCACGCGGCCCCCAAGCCACCGAACCGAGTTCTGGGGACAGCGAGGCCAAGAGACGAGACGACTGTGGAAAACACAGCACCGACCCGGAGGAAGGCCCTCACAGAAACAGAGAAGAGAAGCCGGTCACCCCTCGTACGCCGTGACCGTCACCCCCAGCATCCCCGGCCCCACATGAGCCCCGATCACCGCCCCCACCTCCACCACCCGCACCTCACAAGCCCCCGCCACCCGCTTGGACAACCGCTCCCCCAACGCCTCGGCCCGCCCCCGGGCCCCCATGTGCTGCACCGCCACCCCGGCCCCGCCCAGCTCCACGGCCGCCTTCACCGCCAGGTCCTCCAGCCGCGCGATCGCCCGCCCCGACGTCCGTACCTTCTCCAGCAGAGAGATGCGCCCGTCCACGATGTGCAGCAGTGGTTTGATCATGAGGGCCGAGCCGAACAACGACGTGGCGGCGCCGATGCGGCCGCTCCGGCGCAGGTACTCCAGGGTGTCCACGTAGAAGAAGGTCCGGGTGACGGCGGCGGTGCGGCGGGCGGCGTCGGCCACGTCGGTCAGGGAGGCGCCGGCGGCGGCCGAGCGCGCGGCCGCCAGCACGGGATAGCCCAGGCCCATCGCGATGGACCGGCTGTCGATCACCTCCACCGGCACCGGCGCGTCCTTGGCCGCCGCGAGGGCGGACTCGACGGTGCCGGACAGTTCGCCGGACAGGTGGATGGAGACCACGCCGGTGGCGCCGGCGGCGGCCAGTTCGTCGTAGCAGGTCGCGAAGCGCGCGGGCGACGGACGCGAGGTGGTGGCGGTGGCCAGGTCGCCGGTGAAGGTCTCCTCGTCGCGTGGGATGCCGCGGGCGACCACTTGTACCGGCACCACTGTCACACCGGGCACGTCGGGCAGGTAAGCGGTGGAATCGGTGACAACGGCGACAGAGGGCGGCATATCCCGAGATTAGCCACCCGCTCCCGGGTCCGGGGTTACTGGACCGGCGTGCCGCCCCGCCAGACCCGGCGCGGCTTGAGGCCGAAGGACCAGGCGAAGGCGCCCTCGTGGTCGGCGTCCCACTGGACGATGTCGGCCAGCCGGCCGGGAGCCAGCACCCCGCGGTCGGGCGCCCCGAGGACGGTCGCGCCGCCCAGCGTGGCCGCGCGCAGCGCGTCGTTGACGCTCATGCCGAACGCCGACACCGCCATGGCGATGACCAGCGACATCGAGGTGATGCCGCAGTAGCCGGGGTTGTGGTCGCTGCCGAGGGCGATCTGCACGCCGTGCTTGATCATCTGGCGGACCGGCGGCACGTGGCCGCGCTGCAGCGCCGTGGCGGGGCAGACCACCGCGGGCACGCCGTAGCGGGACATGATCGCGATGTCCTCGTCGGACATGTGGTGCAGGCCGTCGGCGGATGCGCAGCCGAGCTCGGCTGCCAACTGCACCGCGCCGCGACGGCTGAACAGGCCGGCGTGGATGCGCGGGAGCAGCCCCACGTTACGGCCCGAGGCGAGGACCCAGCGGGACTCCTCGGTGGTGAAGTGGCCCTCGTCGCAGTACACGTCGACGCTGTCGGCGCCGGCCGCCGCCGCGTCGGCGCACCAGGCGCCCACGGCCTCGACGTATTCGCGCTGACGGCCGAAGTACTCGGGAGGCACGACGTGCGCCGCGAGGAAGGTGACGTGCACCCGCGGCATCATCGGCTCCTTCTCCAGCTCGCGCAGGAGCCGCACGTCGGCCAGCTCGCCGTCGCGGGTGAGGTGGTAGCCGGTCTTGGCCTCGACGGTGGTGGTGCCGCTGAGCAGCCAGCTCCGCAGCCGTTCGCGCACGCCGTTGCACAACGTCCAGGGGTCGGTGCCGCGCGTCACGGTGACGGTGGAGCCGACGCCGCCGCCCGCCGCGGTGATCGAGGCCGCGCTGGAGCCGCCGGTGCGGATGGCCAGCTCGGCGTAGCGGTTGCCGGCGTAGACCGGATGCGTGTGGGCGTCGATGAGGCCGGGCGTGACGAGCGCGCCGCCGAGGTTCTCCACGTGGTCGACGTCGACGATGTCATCGACGACGCCGGGCACGCTCTGCGGGAGGTCGGGCGCCCGCCCGACCCAGGCGATGCGGTCGTTGTGCACGAGGATGGCCGCGTTGCTGAGGACCTCGTTACCCGTCCACAGGCGGCCGATGTTGGTCAAGAGCCGAACGGTCATCGCACCACCGCCCCCTGCAGGCGCAACACCCAGCGCACGGCCTGTGCCGCGCCCACTGAGTCCGCTCCGGGTCCGGACGACATGGGGGGTCTCCTGCTCTCATCCGCGTGATGTTGTGCGGTGACCGTATCGCCGGAGACATGACCCGGCGATTTCAGTTCAGTTACGTTATTTCACAGCCGGGCTTGGTGTACAGGGTTATTCGGAAGAAAGACCACTCATCCCATCCGTCACCCGGCCACGCCTTGCCCCCCTGGCCCCCGCTGACGACTGCCGCACTCAACGTCATCATCCGAAACCCAGAACCGAAACCAAAAAACCAGACCAACGTTAGGTCTGGCCATCCTAGCAACCCCAGGGTTCCGGGACCACTGCACTATTTGGGCAGCTCTGCGCTACTTTGAGCGAGAGCTGCCCAGCCGTCCCGCTAAGAGACGCGTTCGACCGGCTTGCCCACCCGCTCCAGTTCCTGGAACAGGCTCGGCAACACGCGGGCGTGCAGGACGGTGCCGTCCTGGACGTGTTCCACGGAGAGCACCTCGCCCTCCTTGTGGGCCCGCGAGACCAGGTCGCCCCGGTCGTAGGGCACCAGCAGGTGGACCTCGTGGTCGAGGCGCGGCAGCCGCTCCTCGATGAGCCGCATGAGCTCGGGGACGCCCTTGCCGGTGCGGGCGGAGACCACGATGCTGTCGCGCTCGCGCCTGGCGATGCGGTCGAGCACCTCCTGGTCGGCCGCGTCGGCCTTGTTGATCACCACGACCTCGGGCACCTCGGAGGCGCCCTCGATGTCGGCGAACACCTCGCGGACGGCCGCGAGCTGCCCCTCGGGGTCGGGGTGCGAGCCGTCGACGACGTGCAGGATCAGGTCGGCGTCGGCGACCTCCTCCAGCGTGGACCGGAACGCCTCGACGAGCTGGTGGGGCAGGTGGCGCACGAAGCCGACGGTGTCGGCGATCGTGAACAGCCGGCCCTCCGGCGTGCGGGCGCGGCGCACGGTCGGGTCGAGCGTGGCGAACAACGCGTCCTCGACCAGCACGCCCGCACCGGTGATGCGGTTGAGCAGCGAGGACTTGCCCGCGTTGGTGTAGCCCGCGATGGCCACGGCCGGGACCTCGCGCCGCTGGCGCCGGTGGCGCATGGTCTCGCGCGAGGTGGACATGCCGCTGATCTGGCGGCGCAGCTTGGACATGCGGTCGCGGATGCGGCGCCGGTCAAGCTCGATCTTGGTCTCACCGGGGCCGCGGCCGCCGATGCCCACGCCGCCCGCGGCGCGACCGCCGACCTGGCGGGACAGGTTGCCACCCCAGCCGCGCAGGCGCGGCAGCAGGTACTGCAGCTGCGCCAGCTCGACCTGGGCCTTGCCCTCGCGGCTCTTGGCGTGCTGGGCGAAGATGTCGAGGATCAGCGCCGTACGGTCGATGACCTTGACCTTGACCGTCTCCTCCAGCTGGCGGAGCTGGCCGGGGGTCAGCTCGCCGTCGCAGATCACGGTGTCGGCGCCGGTCGACTCGACCACGTCGCGCAGCTCCAGGGCCTTGCCCGAGCCGATGTAGGTGGCCGGGTCGGGCTTCTGGCGCCGCTGGATGAGCCCTTCGAGCACCTCGGACCCGGCCGTCTCGGCCAGGAGCTTGAGCTCCAGCAGGGAGTTCTCGGCGTCTTCGGCGGTTCCGGAGGTCCAGACGCCGACGAGGACGACCCGCTCGAGCCGCAGCTGCCGGTACTCGACCTCGGAGACATCCTGGAGTTCGGTGGAGAGGCCCGCCACGCGGCGCAGCGCCTGGCGCTCCTCGAGGTCCATGTCGCCGGTCTCGAACTCGTCGAGCGCGGTGTATTCGTGCATTCGTGTCATCTCTATGAGGGAACGTCTGGACACCTCGGTGTCTTCCCACGATGGTGGCACGACATCCCCGGCGTCATCACCTGGTTATCCCGCCGAGAGCGTGACGTCGCCGGAACTGGCCGTCAGCGAGATCTTGCGGGGGGAGCTCGGGTCGGACTTGATCGAGACGTTGGCGTCGCCGGAGTCCACGTCGGTCTTCACGTCGTAGGACCCCATGGGCACCCTGAGGACGACGTCGCCCGAGTCGGCCCGCAGCTCCGCGTTGTCCGGCGCGGTGGCGTACTTGAGCTCGACGTTGCCCGAGTCGGCCTGGACGTGCACCTTCTTGCCGGTCATGCCGGAGCCTTCGAGGTCGCCGGAGTCGAGCTTGGCGTCGAGCTCACCGCTCAGCGCCCGCAGGGTGATGTCACCCGAGTCGCTGTCGAGGTCGACGGCCAGCCCCCTGGGCACCTCGATCTTGTAGTCGACGCTGCAGCTCCCCCAGTTGGACGGGCAGTCGTACGTCACGAAAAGCGCCTGGCCCTCGACCTTGTGCTGCGGCTTGGGCTTGTCGTCGCCCCGCCAGCGCAACGTCTCGACCACCCGGACGGCGGTGCCGTCGGTCTCGGTGATCACCGTGTCGCCGGCGTCACTCTTGACCTGCAGCTTGGAAACCTTGTCCGTCACCTGGTAGGACACGGTGTCCTGGTTCGTGGAACCGCCGAAGCTCTCGATCCGGCAACCCGTCAGCACCAGCGCGGCGGCCAGCAGCCCGCCCGCCACAGCAATCGTCTTCATGCCCCCGATCCTTTCGCGGGCATGACGCCCTGCGCATCGGGGATGCCCCCGAAGACGACCCAGGGGTACCCCAGCCTTTGACCGGGGAACCCCGGGCGGAGTAGCTTCACTTCCACAATCCAGAATAAGTTTTCCACTCTACGGAAAAGAGGGGGACATGGAGATCACCGGCCCGATGCTCGAACGGTTCGACGAGATCCTCACGCCGGAGGCGCTCGGCTTCGTGGCCGCTCTCCAGCGGGAGTTCGGCGCCAGGCGGCTGGAGCTGCTCGAAGCCCGCCAGGCCCGTCAGGCGGAGCTGTCGGCCGGCGGGACGCTCGACTTCCTGCCGGAGACCAAGGAGGTCAGGGAGGGCGACTGGCAGGTCGCGCCGCCGGCCCCGGGCCTGGAGGACCGCCGTGTCGAGATCACCGGGCCGGTCGACAGGAAGATGACCATCAACGCGCTCAACTCCGGCGCCAAGGTGTGGCTGGCCGACTTCGAGGACGCCAACTCGCCCCTGTGGGAGAACTGCGTGTCCGGGCAGCTCAACCTGCGCGAGGCGCTCGACCGGGCGATCGACTTCGAGACCGGCGGCAAGACGTACGCGCTGCGGCCCGACGACGAGCTGGCCACGATCGTGGTGCGCCCGCGCGGCTGGCACCTGGACGAGAAGCACGCCCAGGTGGACGGGCGGCCGGTGTCGGCGTCGCTGTTCGACTTCGGGCTCTACTTCTTCCACTGCGCCCAGCGTCAGCTCGACAAGGGCAAGGGGCCCTACTTCTACCTGCCGAAGATGGAGTCGCACCTGGAGGCGCGGCTCTGGAACGACGTGTTCACCCGGGCCCAGGAGCTGCTGGGCATCCCGTACGGGACCATCAGGGCGACCGTGCTCATCGAGACCTATCCGGCGGCGTTCGAGATGGAGGAGATCCTCTACGAGCTGCGCGACCACTCGGCCGGGCTCAACGCGGGCCGCTGGGACTACCTGTTCAGCGTGATCAAGAAGTTCCGCACGCGGGGGCGGGAGTTCCTGCTGCCCGAGCGGAACGCGGTGACGATGACCGCGCCGTTCATGCGGGCCTACACCGAGCTGCTGGTGCGTACGTGCCACAAGCGCGGCGCGCACGCCATCGGCGGGATGGCGGCGTTCATCCCCTCCCGGCGCGACCCCGAGGTCAACGCGGTGGCGCTGGAGAAGGTGCGGGCCGACAAGACGCGCGAGTCGGGCGACGGGTTCGACGGCTCGTGGGTGGCCCATCCCGACCTCGTGCCGGTGTGCCGGGAGGTGTTCGACGGCGTCCTGGGGGCGCGGCCCAACCAGCTCGACCGGCTGCGTGAGGACGTCCGCGTCTCGGCCGCCGACCTGCTGTCGGTCTCCGAGACGCCCGGTGAGATCACCGAGACGGGCCTGCGCAACAACGTCGACGTGGCCCTGCGCTACCTGGCCGCCTGGATGGGCGGGCTGGGCGCGGTCGCGATCCACAACCTCATGGAGGACGCCGCGACGGCCGAGATCTCCCGTTCGCAGATCTGGCAGTGGATCCACAACGACATCACGCTGGCCGACACCGGTGAGCAGGTGACCAAGGAGCTGGTCGAGCGGATCATCGCCGAGGAGCTGGCCCGGATCTCGGCCGAGCCCGGCTACGACGAGCGGCTGTTCGGGCAGGCGACCGCGCTGTTCAAGGAGGTGGCGCTGGACGACGACTTCGCCGAGTTCCTGACGCTGCCGGCGTACGCCCAAATGCCGTAGATGTTGAAATTTCCGCTTATGTCCGGCGCGCCAGCGCCGGACATAAGCGGAACCCAGGGCCGGACATAAGCGGAACCCAGGGCCGGACATAAGCAGAACCCAGGGTCGGGCACAAGCGGAACCCAGGGCCGGACACAAGCGGCCCGCCAGGGCCGGGTACAAGCGGCCCGCCAGTGGCCGGCCAGCGCCGGGCACAAGCGGCCGGCCAGCGCCGGGCACAAGCGGCCGGCCAGCGCCGGGCACAAGCGGCCGGCCAGCGTCGGACATAAGCGGCCCCCCGAAACCCACCCAAACCGCCTCCGAAAACTGGCCAGACCGGTGGAAACAGTCGCACACTAGAGGTGACGGATCTGGAGAGTGACTGGTGCTCGACACGCTGACGGCGGCGCTGCGCTCGCTGCTGCCTCCCGACTCGGTGATCACCGATCCGGTGCGCCTGCGCACCTACGAGTGCGACGGGCTGACCAGCCACCGGGCGACGCCGGGCGTGGTCGTGCTGCCCGCGACGGCCGAGCAGGTCGCCGGGGTGGTCCGGACGTGCAACGACTTCGGGGTGCCGTTCGTGGCCAGGGGGTCGGGCACGGGCCTGTCCGGCGGCGCGCTCCCCCGCGAGGACGGCGTGCTCATCGTCACCTCGAAGATGCGCCGGATCCTGGAGATCGACCTGCCCAACCGCAGGGCCGTGGTCGAGCCGGGCGTGACGAACCTGGCGATCACCGAGGCCGTGCGCGGCGCGGGCTACTACTACGCCCCCGACCCCTCCAGCCAGCAGGTCTGCTCGATCGGCGGCAACGTGGCGGAGAACTCCGGCGGCGCCCACTGCCTCAAGTACGGCTTCACCGTCAACCACGTCGAGGCGTGCGAGATCGTCACCCCCGACGGCGACCTGGTCGTCCTCGACCGCATGGACCCGGGCTACGACCTGCTCGGCGCGTTCGTCGGCTCGGAGGGCACACTGGGCGTCGCCACCAAGATCACCGTGCGGCTGAGCCGGGCGCCGGAGGCGGTGACCACGGTGCTGGCCGCGTTCGAGGACATCGAGCAGGGCGGCCGGGCGGTGTCGGCGATCATCGGGGCGGGCATCGTGCCGGCCGCGATCGAGATGATGGACGCCCTGGCCATCGAGGCCGCCGAGGCGGCGGTCGCCTGCTCCTACCCGCGGGGAGCGGGCGCGGTGCTGATCGTGGAGCTGGACGGGCCGCGCGAGTCGGTCGAGCGGGAGTTCGCGCGGCTGACGGAGATCTGCTCGGACGCGTTCGAGCTGCGCGTGGCGGCCGGTCCCGAGGAGCGCGCGGCCATCTGGAAGGGGCGCAAGTCGGCTTTCGCGGCGGTCGGCCGGATCAGCCCGGCCTACATCGTCCAGGACGGCGTCGTGCCGCGCACGTCGCTGCCCGGCGTGCTGGCGGCCATCGACCGGCTCTCGCGCGAGCACGGCATCAGGGTGGCCAACGTCTTCCACGCCGGCGACGGCAACCTGCACCCGCTGGTGCTGTTCGACGACGCCGAGCCGGGCGCGGGCGAGCGGGCCGAGGCGGTCTCGGGCGCGATCCTCGACCTGTGCGTCCAGCACGGCGGCTCGATCACCGGCGAGCACGGCGTCGGGGTGGACAAGGCCCGCTACATGCCGAAGATGTTCACCGGCGCCGATCTGGACACCATGCAGCTCGTCCGGTGCGCGTTCGACCCGGGCGGCCTGTCCAACCCGGGCAAGGTGTTCCCCACGCCGCGGTTGTGCGGCGAGGTGCCGGGTGTGCGCAAGGGCGCGCACCCGCTGGTCGAGTCGGGTGAGGCGGAGCAGTTCTGATGGCGGAGCAGTTCTGATGGCGGAGCAGTTCTGATGGCGGATCCGTTCTCGGGCGCCGGCGTGACGGTCAGGGCGGCCGGGCCCGAAGACCCGGCGCACCGGTGGGGTGCCCGGTGGGTGGCGCTGCCGGAGACCGTCGAGCAGGTCGCCGCCGTGCTGCGCGCGTGCGCCGCGGCCGGCCTGGCGGTGGTGCCCGCGGGAGGCGGCACGAAGCTGCACTGGGGTCCGCCGCCGGAGCGGTGCGACGTGCTGCTCGGCCTGGGCCGCCTGGACGCGGTCCTGGAGCACGCGGCGGGCGACCTGGTGGTGCGCGCGCAGGCCGGCGTGCGGACGGCGGCGCTGGCGGCGGCGCTCGCCGCGCGCGGCCAGGAGCTGGCGCTCGACGTGCCGTTCGCCGAGGAGGCGACCGTCGGCGGCACCGTCGCCGCCGCACTGCCCGGCCCGCGCGCCTTCCGTTACGGCACCGCCCGCGACCTGCTCATCGGCGTCACGGTGGTGCTGGCCGACGGCACGATCGCCCGGTCGGGCGGCAAGGTGGTCAAGAACGTCGCGGGCTACGACCTCGGCAAGCTGTTCACCGGCTCGTACGGCACCCTCGGGGTGATCGCCGAGGCCACGTTCCGGCTGCATCCGCTGCCCGGCGAGCGGCGCTGGGTGGTCGCCGTGATGCCCGCGGACGACGTGCCGGGCGTCGCGGCGGCGCTGGCGGCCGCGCAGGCCGAGCCGAGCGCGGTGGAGGTGGACCGTCCGGAGCCGGGCGGGCCGGTGACGCTGGCGGTGCTGGTGGAGGGCACGGCCGCGCGGGCACGCGCCGAGGCGCTGCGCGACCTGGCCGGCGGCGGGGCGGTGACCGGCGAGCCGCCGTCCTGGTGGGGGGTGGTCCCACGGGGTGAGGTGCTGGTCGAGGTGCGTTTCCCGGCCGCGGCGGCCGGCGCCGTGCTGCGAGCGGCGGCCGGGTGCGGTCTGTCGCTGCGCGGGTCGGTGGTGGCCGGTCGGGTGCTGCTGGAGCCGGGCGCGCCCGTCGCCGGGGACGCGCTGCCGGGCCTGGTGAGCGGGCTGCGGGAGCGGGTCGAGGCCGCGGGCGGCCGGGTGAACGTGCTGGCCGCGCCGTACGCCGGGGTCGACAGGTGGGGGCGGGTGAGCGCGCTGCCGTTGATGCGGCGGGTCAAGGAACGGTTCGACCCCGGGCGCACGATGTCGCCCGGACGGCTGGCGGGAGGCCTGTGACCATGGACCCGGAGCTGATCGGCGACTGCGTGCACTGCGGGTTCTGCCTGCCGACGTGCCCGACGTACGCGTTGTGGGGCGAGGAGATGGACTCGCCGCGCGGGCGCATCCACCTGATGAAGCAGCACGTCGAGGGCACTCCGGTCACCCCGGAGATGGCCGGGCACTTCGACGCCTGCCTGGGCTGCATGGCGTGCGTCACGGCGTGCCCGTCGGGCGTGCGCTACGACCGGCTGATCGAGCAGACCCGGGCCGAGGTCGAGCGCACGCACGTGCGCGAGCCGCGGGATCGGGCGGTGCGCGAGATCGTGTTCAGCCTGTTCCCCTACCCGCGCCGGCTGCGGCTGCTGCGGCCGACGATGTGGCTGGCCGGGCGGATGGCGCCGTTCCTGACGCGGGCCCATCCGAGCCTGGGCGCCATGGCCGCGCTGGCGCCGCCCGTGGAGCACCGGCAGCGCCTGCCGCGGCTGGTCAGGGCCAGGGGCAGGCGCAGGGCCGTGGTCGGGATGCTCACCGGGTGCGTGCAGGGCGAGTTCTTCCCGCAGGTGAACGCGGCCACCGCGCGGGTGCTGGCGCTGGAGGGCTGCGACGTGCTCGTCCCGGCCGGGCAGGGCTGTTGCGGGGCGCTCAGCGTGCACGCCGGGCGCGCCGACCAGGCCCGGCGGCTGGCCCGGCGGACGGTCAGGGCGTTCCGGCGCGCGGGGGTCGAGACGGTCGTGGTGAACGCGGCCGGCTGCGGCTCGGTCATGAAGGAGTACGGCGAGCTGTTCGGCGCCGATCCCGGGTTCCGGGTGCGGGACCTGTCGGAGTTCCTGGCCGAGCTGGGCCCGGCGGCCAGGCGGCATCCGCTGCCGCTCACCGTCGCCTACCACGACGCCTGTCACCTGGCCCACGCCCAGGGCGTCCGGGCGCAGCCGCGCGAGCTGCTGCGCGGCATCCCCGGGCTGGAGCTGCGGGAGGTGCCCGAGTCGGCGATCTGCTGCGGGTCGGCGGGGACGTACAACATCCTGCAACCGGAGGCGGCCCGCGACCTCGGCGACCGGAAGGCCGGGGCGGTCGCCTCGACCGGGGCCGAGCTGCTGGTCTCGGCCAATCCGGGATGCACGATGCAGATCGCCGCGGCGATGCGCCGGGCCGGGAAGGAGATCAGGGTGGCCCACACCGCCGAGGTGCTGGACGCGTCCTTGCGCGGGGTGTCGCTGTGAGCGTGCAGTCGGTCGAGCGGGCGCTCGACGTGCTGGAGGCGCTGGCCGAGCACGGCGGCGAGGCCGGGCTGTCGGAGATCGCGGCGCGGACGGGCCTGCCGTACGGGACCATCCACCGGCTGCTGCAGACGCTGCTCGCCCGCGGTTACGTGCGCCAGGAGTCCGACCGCCGGTACGCGCTGGGCGGCGGGCTGGTCCGCCTGGGCGGCATCGCGGAGAGCATGGTGGGCGGGTGGGCGCAGCCGTACCTGACGCGGATGGTGGAGCTGTCCGGCGAGACGGCGAACCTGGCGGTGCTCGAGGGCGACTTCGTCGTCTATGTGGCGCAGGTGCCCTCGCCGCGCAGGCTGCGCATGTTCGCCGAGGTCGGCAGGCGGGTGTTGCCGCACAGCACGGCCGTGGGCAAGGCGCTGCTGGCCGGGCGGGCGGCCGCCGAGGCGATGGCGGTGTTCGAGCGTACGGGCATGCCGCGGCGCACCCCCAACACGATCACCGACGCGGCGGGCATGCTGGCCGAGCTCGTCCGGGTCAAGGAACGGGGCTACGCGACGGACCTGGGCGAGGAGGAGCTGGGCGTCCACTGCCTGGCGGTGCCCGTCCGCGACGGCGAGCGGGTGGTGGCCGCGATGTCGGTGTCGGGGCCGGCCGAGCGCATCGACGCCCTCGACCGCGACGAGCTGGCTGAGGGCATGCGGAGGATCGCCGCCGACTTCGGCCGCGAGCTGGCCCCGGCCTCGTCGAAGTAGCGCCTGCGGGCCGGCTCCGGCGGCTATTCTGTTGCGCTGTGAGCAACAGCACGACGGTTCAGTCCGTCGACCGGGCCATCGCGATCCTGGAGATCCTGGCCCGCGAGGGCGCCACCCGGGTGACGGACCTCGCGGTCGAGCTCGACGTGCACAAGTCCACCGCGTTCCGGCTGCTGGCCGCCCTGGAGCAGGGCGGACTGGTGGAGCAGAGCGGCGACCGGGGGCGCTACCGGCTGGGGTTCGGCGTCGTACGGCTGGCCGGCGCGGCCACGGCCCAGCTCGACCTGTCCAGGGAGGGCCGCGAGGTGTGCCTGCGGCTGGCCGAGGAGGTCGGCGAGACCGTCAACATCGCGGTCCCCCAGGACGGCGACACCGTCAACATCAGCCAGGTGCGCGGCCCGGCGGCGATCAGCGGCCACAACTGGGTCGGCCAGCGCACCCCGTCGCACGCCACCTCCAGCGGCAAGGTGCTGCTCGCCTTCGGCGCCCTGCGCCTGGCCGGCGAGCTGGAGCGCTACACGCCGCGCACCGTCACCTCGGCCGCCGGCCTGGGCCTGGAGGAGATCAGGCGGCGCGGCTGGGCGGCCACGGTGGAGGAGCTGGAGGTCGGGCTGAACGCGGTGGCCGCGCCGATCAGGGGGGCCGACGGCTCGGTGGTGGCCGCGGTCAGCGCGTCCGGGCCGTCCTACCGCCTCACGCCCGAGCGGCTGCCCGAGGTCGGCGAGTTGCTGGCCGCGGGCGCGAGGGAGATAAGCCAGCGCATCGGCTATTACCGTTGAGAGCATGTGCAGAAGCATCAAGACCCTGCGGCCGCCGTACGCCGAGAGCGTGACCGAGGACGACGTGCGGGCCGCCGCGCTCCAGTACGTCAGGAAGATCTCCGGATTCCGGGCCCCGGCCGCCCACAACGCCGAGGCGTTCGACCGGGCCGTGGAGGCGATCACCAGGGCCTCCGAGGAGTTGCTGGGGGCGCTGGAAGTTCGCGGAGGCCGGTGACCCGTCCGCGCCGCCGGCTCGCGCCCCGGCGGCCCGGTCAGCGGGTGGCGGGGCCGTCGGGAGTGCAGAAGATCTTGAGTTCGACCTCCTCGCCGTCCTCCGGCTCGAACTCGACCTTCGCCTCGCGGGCCGGGCCGGGCTGGACGCCGTCCACCGAGTAGCCCTGGGCCGGGCTCCAGGAGCGCAGGGTGACCAGGCCGCCGGAGCAGGAGGCGATCACCGTGCCGGCCTCGGTGCGCATGAGCCGGTCCTGGGCGCGGGCGGACGTCCGCGGCATGGGCGTGGCGGCGCGCGCGGTGGCGGTGGAGAGCGCGGCGCGCACCTCCGGCCCGCTGAGCACGCGGCTGGACGTGCCGGTCACCCCGGTTCCGAGCAGGCCGAGCACGGCCACGGCCGCCCCCGTCGCGGCGGCCGCGGTGACGGCCCAGGCCAGCACGAGACGCTTCACGCTGTCACCCTCCCCCATGTACGGCTAAGCGCAGGTTAAGGCGACGCTAACGATGCTCGGTGCATCACCACGGACCCTCTACGGTTTGGGTATATGGCTGACATCCTGCTCATCGAGGACGACGTGACCATCCGGACGTCGTTGAGCCGGGGCCTGCGCGATCTCGGCCACGCGGTCTCCTCGTCCCCGACCGCGCTGGAGGGGTTGCGGCTGGCCGTGCAGGACCGTCCCGACCTGATCGTGCTCGACCTGGGCCTGCCCGACCTCGACGGCGTCGAGCTGCTGCGCATGTTGCGGGCGGTGAGCCGGGTGCCGGTCATCGTGGCGACCGCTCGCGACGGCGACGCCGAGATGGTGCCCGTCCTGGACGCGGGGGCCGACGACTACGTGGTCAAGCCGTACAGCGCCCGGCAGCTCGACGCCCGGGTGCGGGCGGTGCTGCGGCGCGCGGGCGAGGCCGCGCCGGAGCCGCTGGCCGTGGGCGGGCTGCGGGTCGATCCCCGGGCGCGCACGGCCACGCTCGACGGCGTGTCACTCGACCTCACGCCGCGCGAGTTCGACGTGCTGCACTTCCTCGCGGCCCGGCCCGGCGAGGTGGTCACCAAGCGCGAGCTGCTGACGGAGGTGTGGCGGCTGCCGTACGGCGGCGCCGACAAGACCGTGGACGTGCACCTGTCGTGGCTGCGCAGGAAGCTCGGCGAGACCGCGGCCGAGCCCCGTTACCTGCACACCGTCAGAGGCGTCGGGGTCAAGCTGGTCGGGCCGTCGTGAGGCGCTGGCTGGCGCTGCTGGTGGCGGCGACGACGTCGCTCGTGCTGATCGCGCTGCTGGTGCCGATGGCGCTGCTGATCGGCACGGTGGCCGAGAACGGCGCGATGAGCCGGGCCACCGCCGCCGCCGAGTCCGTCGCGGTCGCGGTCGGCACGCCCGACCTGCCGCTGGCCGTCGAGCAGGTGCCGCGGCGGGTGACGGTGTTCCTGCCCGGCGGCGGCACGATGGGCGCGCCGGCCGCCCGCTCCGACGCCGTGCGGCTGGCCGCGACGGGCCGCAGCGTGACCGCCGCCGCCCCCGGCGGCCGGGAGGTGCTGGTCTCGGCGCAGTCCCCCGACGGCACGGCCGTGATCAGGGTGTTCGTGCCGGACGACGAGCTGACGCACGGCGTGCGGGCCGCCTGGCTGGCGCTGCTCGTGCTCGGGCTGGGGCTCATGGTGCTCGGCATCGTGCTGGCCGACCGGCTGGCGCTGGCCGTGACCAGGCCCGTGGTCGGGCTGGCCCGCGTGTCGCACCGGCTGGCCGGCGGCGACCTGAGCGCGCGGGCCGAGCCGGGCGGGCCGCCGGAGGTGCGGTCGGTGGCGCTGGCGCTCAACCATCTGGCCGGGCGCATCGGCGACCTGCTGGCCGCCGAGCGCGAGTCGGTCGCCGACCTGTCCCACCGGCTGCGCACGCCGCTGACCGGCCTGCGGCTGGAGGCCGAGTCGCTGCGCGACCCGGAGGAGGCCGCCCGGGTCCAGAACCGGGTGGACGCGCTGGAGCGGGCGGTCAGCGCGGTCATCACCGAGGCGCGGCGGCGCTCGGCCGGGCGCGGCTCGTGCGACGCGGCCGAGGTGGTGCGCGAGCGGGTGCGGTTCTGGTCGGTGCTGGCCGAGGACCAGGGGCGGCCGGTGGCGGTGTCGCTGCCCGACGCGCCCGCGCCGGTGGCCGTCGGCGGCGAGGAGCTGGCCGCGTGCGTGGACGCGCTGCTCGGCAACGTCTTCGCGCACACCCCCGAGGGCACCGCCATGGCCGTGCGGTTGTCGTCGCGGCCGGGCGGGGCGCTGCTGGTCGTCGAGGACTCGGGGCCGGGGTTCGACCCGGGGGCGCTGGAGCGGGGGATCAGCGGGGGCGGCTCGACCGGCCTCGGGCTGGACATCGCGCGGCGCACCGCCGAGTCGTGCGGCGGCACGCTCGCCGTCGCGGCGCCCGAGGGCGGCGGGGCCCGCGTGGAGCTGACGCTGACCGCCCCCGGCGAGGCCCTCAGCAGTCCTTGAGTATGCCCTCCATCGCGCTCTTCTCGCCGTCGGTGATCCAGACGTCGTACTTGCTCTTCACGTCGATCTGGCGGGCGATGTAGGCGCACCGGTACGCCTTGCGCGGCGGCAGCCAGGTGGCCGCGTCGGAGTCGCTCTTCTGGTTGTTCAGCGGGCCGTCCACCGCCAGCAGGTTCAGCGGGTCGTTGGCGAACTCCTTGCGCTTGGTGGGCGACCACTGCTGCGCGCCCTTCTGCCAGGCGTCCGACAGCGGCACCAGGTGGTCGATCTGGACGGCCGTGCTGGTGTCCTGGCCGCGCTTGAACGTGATGGTCTTGCCGCTGTAGGGGTCGTCCAGGGTGCCGGTGAGCACGATGCAGTCGTGGGTGCCCGACTTGAACGTCTCGTCCTTCAGGTCGCGCTTGAGGATGTCGTTGCGGGTGTCGCAGCCGTTGTGGTCGACGTCGGCCCAGGCGGGGCCGAACTGGTCGCGGTCGAAGCCGGTGCGCGGGGCCCGTCCCTTGACCTGGAGCTTGGCCAGTTTCTTGCGGGCGTCCGAGACCGACGCGGAGTCCGGTTTGGCCGGGTCCGGGCCGCCGCCCGACTGCGCCTCCAGGCCGCCGCAGCCGGCCAGCATCGTCACCATGGCCAGACCGGCCGTGAACGCCCGTATGCGCACGTGATCCCCCAGACTTCGGTTTTCGTAAAGTCTAGGTATAGCAAGTACCCCTAAATGGTCTTATAACGCTAAAGCAGCGTCCAAGAGCCACTCTGCCAGGTAGGTGGTGAACGACGACCTGACGTGGATCCGGTACTCGCCGGGCGCCCGCCGTTCCAGGATCACCGAGGCCCTGCCCAGCAGCGTCTGCGCGTGCCCGGGGAACACGTCGGGGTGCAGGTCCACGGGACAGCCGGTGATCAGGACGTCGTCCGCCCCCGGCCCGGACAGCTCCAGGATCGTCCGCTGTCCCGAGACGTCCACCCAGCCGGGCCCCGGCGCGGCGTCCCCGGTCACCAGCCACCACGACGGGCCGAGCCGCAGGCCCACGCCGGGATCGGCGCCCCTGACCTCCCACATCGGCTCGAACGGCAGCTCGCGCAGCCGCACCGCGGGCCCGCTCGCCGCCGCGAACCGCCCGGCGAACGCCGCCGCCGGGCTCTCCCGCGCCGGAACGCCTTCGAGAGGCGCGGGCGCGTCCCCCTCCAGGGGGTCTCCGTCGCGGCGGGCGTTGCCCGGGTCGTACAGGACCGGGTCGACGACCGTCACGCCGGTGGCCGCCGCGCCCGACACCGCCGTGAGCCGGTCCCCCGGCACGACGTCCCTGACCATGGCCAGCCCGAACGTCCGGCCGAGCGCCGCACTGACGTAGCCGGAGGTGACGTGCCCCAGCATGGGCGCGCCCGGCCCGCCCCTGACCAGCTGGGCGCCCTCCTCGATCGGCGCCGCCGGGTCCTCGGCGAGCAGGCCGACCAGGCGTTTGCGGCCCTCGCGGGCGGTGTCGGGGCGGGCGTGCGAGCGTTTGCCCACGAAGTCCGGCTTGCGCGGGGAGACGATCCACGACATGCCGAGGTCCTGCGGCGTGACCGTGCCGTCGGTCTCCTGGCCGACGATGGCGAACCCCTTCTCGGCCCGCAGCACGTGCATCGCCTCGGTCCCGTACGGCACCGCGCCCAGCTCCAGCACCGCCTCCCACAACGCCCTGCCGTACGGCCAGGGCACGTTGACCTCGTAGGCCAGCTCGCCGGAGAAGCTGATCCGGAACACCCGGCCGGGCACGCCGAGCACGTCCGTCTCCGCGTACCGCATGAAGGGCAGGCCGAGCGCGCCGGGCGCGACGGCGGCGATCACCCGCCGCGCCTTGGGGCCGGCCACGGCGACCGTCGCCCAGTGGTCGGTCACCGAGGTGAAGGAGACGTCGAGCCGCGGCCACTCGGTCTGCCGCCACTCCTCCAGCCAGTCGAGCACCGCGGCGGCGTTGCCGGTGGTCGTGGTCGTCAGGTAGTGGTCGGCGGCGAGCCTGGTCGTGGTGCCGTCGTCGAACACCATGCCGTCGGCCCGGCACATGAGCCCGTAGCGGCAGGCGCCGACGGCGAGCGTGGAGTACATGTTGGTGTAGATGCGGTCCAGGAACTCGCCCGCGTCCGCGCCCCGAATGTCGATCTTGCCCAGGGTGGAAGCGTCCATGGCGGCGACGGAGGTGCGGGCGGCCCGGCACTCGCGCGCCACGGCGGCCTGCATGGTCTCGCCGTCCAGCGGGAAGTAGCGGGGGCGTTTCCACTGGCCGACGTCCTCGAACACGGCGCCCGCCGCGACGTGCGCGGCGTGCATGGCGGTGGTCCTGACCGGGTCGGAGAGCGCGCCCCGGTCGCGCCCGGCCAGCGTCGCGAACGACACCGGCGTGTACGGCGGCCGGAACGTGGTCGTGCCCACCTGGCCCGGCGCGGTCCCGAGCAGCGCCGACATCACGCCCACGACGACCGTGCCCGACGTCTTGCCCTGGTCGGCGCCGGTGCCCGCGGTGGTGTAGCGCTTGACGTGCTCGACCGAGCGCATCCCGGTGCCGGTCGCCCTGGCCAGGTCGGCCACGGTCACGTCCCGGTGCAGGTCGGCGAAGGCGGGCTCGTCGCCGTCCCCTTCGACCAGCCACAACGCGGCGGGTGGCCGCGAGGGCCGTTCGTCGCAGTCGGGCACGCGGAGCTCGCGGGCGGCGGACCCGGCGGCCTCCCGGCCGGCGGCGTGGCCGTCGGCGATGGCCTCGCGGGTGCCGTACCGGCCGCGGCAGGCGCCGGCGGAGCGTTCGGCCTGCGCCGAGACGTCCGGCACGAACGCCTGCAAGCCCTCGTCGAAGCGCACCCGTCCCTGCGACTGGCTGAACAGGTGCACGGCGGGGTTCCAGCCGCCCGCCACGGCCAGCAGGTCGGCCTCGATGTGCCGCTCCCCCACCCGCACGCCGGTCAGCACGCCGTCCGCGCCGGCCGTGGTGCCGGTGATCACCTGCCCGGCCAGGGCGCCGGGGGTGAGCCCCTCGGGGCGCGGATCGACGATCGCGGCGATCTCCACGCCGGCCGCGCGCAGGTCCGCGGCGGCCTCGTAGCCGGAGTCCGCGCAGGCGAGGACGACCGCGCGGCGGCCGGGGAGCACGCCGTACCGGTTGGCGTAGGCGCGGGCGGCCGAGGCCAGCATGACGCCGGGCCGGTCGTTGCCGGGGAAGGCGAGCGAACGCTCGTGGGCGCCGGTCGCCAGGATCACCCGGCGGGCCCTGATGTGCCACAGCCGCTCGCCGCGCGCCCGCCGCTCGACCGCCACCACGTAGTTGTGGTCGTGGTAGCCGACGGCCGTGGTCCTGGTCAGCACCCGCACGCCGGACAGGTCGAGCGAGTCGACCCAGTCGAGCGCGGGCGCGCCGTCGAGCAGCACCCGGCTGTTCAGCAGGTCGCCGCCGAGGCGGGGCTGGTCGTCGAGCAGGATCACCCGGGCCGCGCGCGCCGCCGCGGCCGCCGCGAGCCCGGCCGGGCCGCCGCCGACCACCAGCACGTCGCAGTGCAGGTACGCCTTGTCGCAGCGCCGGTCGTCGGCCGCGTCGAGGTCCACCCGGCCCTTGCCGCGCAGGCTCCACGCCGCCAGCCCGTCGTACAGCTCCACGGTCGTGGCCGCCAGCATCGGGTCGGCGCCGACGCGGACCAGGGCGTTCGGCTCCTCGGGACCGGCCGAGAAGACGCCGCGCGGGCGGCCGGACTCCACGCCGCGGCCCACCACCCGCACCCCGTTGCGCAGCAGCGCGGCGGCCAGCGTGTCGCCCGGCTCCCCCTGGAGGGGACGGCCGTCGAAGGTGAACCTCATGGCGCCTTCCTGATCTCGTGCGTGACCGTGTGCCGTTCGACGGTGAACCAGGTCCGGCAGCCGTGCGTGTGGAACCAGCGTTCGCCGATCCAGCCCTTGGGGTTGTCGCGCAGGAAGACGTAGGCGGCCCACTCCTGGTCGGACAGCTCGCCGGGGGCCTGCGGGTAGGCGATCCCGGCCTGGCCGCCGTAGTGGAACTCGGTCTCGTCGCGGGGGCCGCAGTGGGGGCAGTCGAGGAGCAGCATCAGTGGGCCACCGCCGCCGCGCCGTGCTCGTCGATGAGCGCGCCCGTGGTGAACCGCTCCAGCGCGAACGGCTCGGCGAGCGGGTGCGGGCGGCCGTTGGCGATCGTGTCGGCGTACACCCAGCCGGAGCCGGGGGTCGCCTTGAAGCCGCCGGTGCCCCACCCGGCGTTGACGTAGAGGCCGTCCACGGGGGTGGCGCCGATGATCGGGGAGGCGTCCGGCGAGACGTCCACGATCCCGGCCCACGTCCGCAGCACGCGGACCCGGCTGAACAGCGGGAACAGCTCCAGGGCCGCCGCCATCTGCGCCTCGATCACGTGGCACCCGCCGCGCTGCCCGTAGGAGTTGTACGCGTCGATGCCCGCCCCCATGACCAGCTCGCCCTTGTGCGCCTGGCTGACGTACACGTGGACGGCGTTGGACATGACGACGCAGTCCAGCACCGGCTCCAGCAGCTCCGACACCAGCGCCTGCAGCGGGTGCGACTGCAACGGCAGCCGGACGCCGGCCCGCTCGGCCAGGACCGAGGTGTGCCCGGCCGAGGCGAGCGCGACCGTGCCGGCCGCGATGGGCCCGCGCGAGGTGCGCACGCCGGTCACCCGGTTGCCGGTGATCTCGAACCCGGTCACCTCGCAGCCCTGGATCAGGTCGACGCCGTACGCGTCGGCCCGGCGGGCCAGCGCCCAGGCGACGTGGTCGTGCTTGGCGATGCCGCCGCGCCGCTGCAACGTGGCCCCCAGGACGGGGTAGCGGGCCCGGTCGGAGACGTTGACGACGGGGCAGAACTTCCTGACCTCGTCGGCGTCCAGCCATTCGGCGTCCACGCCGTTGAGCCGGTTGGCGTTGACCCGCCGCCTGCCCTCGCGCACGTCGTGCAGGTTGTGCGCCAGGTTGAGCACGCCGCGCTGGCTGAACTGCAGGTCGTAGTCCAGTTCCGCGCTCAGGCCCTCCCACAGCTTCAGCGAGTGCTCGTAGAGTGCGGCGCTCTCGTCCCACAGGTAGTTGGAGCGGATGATGGTGGTGTTGCGGGCCATGTTGCCGCCGGCCAGCCAGCCCTTCTCCAGGACGGCGACGTTCGTCAGGCCGTGGTTCCTGGCCAGGTAGTAGGCGGTGGCCAGGCCGTGCCCGCCGCCGCCCACGACGACCACGTCGTAGGAGGGCCGCGGATCGGGGTTGCGCCAGAGGAAGCCGGGGTGGGTCAACGTCTGATCTTCTCCATCCGGGGGTCGAACAGCGGCTCGGCGGCGACCTCCGCGGGCACGCGGCGGCCGAAGTACGAGATGTCCACCCGCGTCCCCGGTGCGGCCAGCTCGGCCGGCAGCCAGGCGTAGGCGATCGGACGGCCGATGGTGTGCCCGTATGCGGCGCTGGTGACGTACCCGGCGACGCGGCCGTCGTGCCGGACCGGTTCCTTGCCCATCACCACCTCGGCGCTGAGCAGCGGCACGAGCCTGCGGGACGGCTCGGCGCGCAGCGCGTCGCGGCCGTAGAAGTCCTTGTCCCGCTTGACCGCGAACCCCAGCCCGGCCTCGTACGGGTCGTGCTCGGTGGTCATGTCCACGCCCCAGAGCCGGTACCCCTTCTCCAGCCGGAGGCTGTTGAACGCGGCCCGCCCGCCCGCGACCGGCATCCCGGTGGCCCGCAGCGTGTCCCACAGCTTGAGCCCCATGTCGGCGCCGGTGTAGAGCTCCCAGCCCAGCTCGCCGACGTACGAGACGCGCATCGCCAGCACCGGGACCTGCCCGACGTACCCGGAGCGGCAGGTGAAGTAGCGGAAGCCGTCGTTGGACAGGTCCATGTCCGTGAGCCCCTGCACCAGCTCCCTGGCCTGCGGCCCCCACACGCCGACGCAGCAGGTGCCGGGCGTGATGTCCCTGATGTGCACCCCGCGGGGGGCGTGCCGGGTCAGCCAGTCGAGGTCGAGGTTGCCGTTCGCGCCGAGCTGGAACCTGTCCTCGGCCAGCCGCGCCGCCGTGAGGTCGGAGCGGATGCCGCCGCCGGCGTCCAGCAGCAGGGTGTAGGTGACCGTGCCGGGCTTCTTGTCCACGTTGTTGGTGGTCATGTGCTGGAGGAAGGCCGCCGCGCCGGGGCCGCTGACCTCGATGCGCTTGAGCGAGGTCATGTCGTAGAGCGCGACCCGCTCGCGGGTGGCCCACGCCTCGGCGGCGGCGACGGGCGACCAGTGGCGGCCGGCCCACGCGTCCCGCCGGTCGGCGCCGATCCGCGGCTCTTCGAGGCCGGCGAGCAGCGGCTCGTTCGCCTCGAACCAGTGCGGCCGCTCCCATCCGGCCGACTCCAGGAAGTACCCGCCCAGCTCCACCTGGCGCGGGTAGAACGGGCTGGTCCGCATCGGCCGCGGCGACTCCATGGGCTGCAACGGGTGGATGACGTCGTAGACCTCGACGAAGTTCTGCCTGCCGCGCTCCTCGACGTAGGCGGGCGACAGCTGCGCCTGCTCGAACCTGCTCAGCTCGCACTCGTGCAGGTCCACCTGCGACCGGCCGGTCACCAGCAGCTCGGCGACCGCCCTGGCCACCCCGGCCGAGTGCGTCACCCAGACGGCCTCGGCCAGCCAGAACCCGTCCAGGTGCGGCGCCTCGCCGATCAGCGGGAAGCCGTCGGCGGTGAAGGAGAAGACGCCGTTGATGCCGTCCTCGTACTTGGAGCCGGCCAGGGCGGGCAGCAGCTCGGCGGCGTCGCGCCAGGCGGGGTCGAAGTCCTCCTCGGTGAACGCCTGGACCGAGGGCATGGTGGTGCCCTTGGGGCCGATCTCGTGCTGGGCGACCGGCATGGGGCGGTGGGCGTAGGAGCCGATGCCGATGCGGTCGCCGTGCTGCCGGGCGTACAGGTCGCGGTCCTGGTGGCGCAGGATGGGGCCCTCGGGCTGCGGGGGCAGGGGGCCGGACTTCGCGTACTGGTGGGCCAGCGGCAGCAGCGGCACGGTCAGCCCGGCCATCTCGCCGATCGACGGGCCCCAGAATCCGGCCGCGCACACGACCACGTCGGCCGGGATCGTCCGGTACTCCCCCGCGACCAGGCACGACACGCCGGTGACCCGGCCGCCCTTGTGCTCGACGCCGGTCACGGTGTGCCCGCCGAGGAAGCGCGCTCCCCGTTCGGTGGCCCGCGCCGCCTGCGTCTCGCCGCAGGCCACGGCGGCGGCCAGGCCGTCGCTCGGCACGTGGAAGCCGCCCAGCACCCGGCCGCGGTCCAGCATCGGCCACAGCTCGGCGCACTGCGCGGCGTCCAGCAGGCGGCCCTCGACGCCCCACGACTGCGCCCAGCCGAGCTTGCGGTGCAGGTCGGTCCAGCGCTCGGGGGTGGTGGCCACCTCCAGCCCGCCGACCTGCCGGAAGCAGTGCGCGCCGAGCGCGCTGTACTTGCGCACGGTGTAGGCGGCGAACTCGGTCATGGTCTTGGACGGATTCGTCTGGAAGACCAGGCCGGGGGCGTGCGAGCTGGAGCCGCCGGCGGCGAAGAGCGGGCCCTGCTCCACCACGGTGACGTCGTTCCAGCCGCGTTCGGTGAGCTCGTCGGCCACCGCACACCCCACGATCCCGGCTCCGATGATCACCACGCGCGGCCGACCCATCACGCCTCCGGTTGTTCCTTAATACGCAACACGCACCGGACTACGCAACGAACATAAGGCCCCGGATCCCCGCGGACAAGAGCTAGCCGAGCGGCGAGGTGTCCCGTCCCAGGTACGTCACCGGGCCGGCGTCGGCCACCACCAGCTCCACGAAGCCGAGCCGGTCGTAGAAGGCCCGCGCGGGCGCGTTCGTGCTGACCATCCCCAGGTGCAGCCGCGGCACCCCGGCGGCGCGCAGGCCGTCGACCAGGGCGCTCATGAGCCGGCGTCCCCAGCCCTTGCCCTGCCAGTCGGGCAGCAGGTCGATGTGCAGGTGGGCGGGGTGGCCGGCCAGCTCGGGGATCAGCATGCGCTCGGGCCGGTGGTGCAGGGCGAGCATCACGTCGTCCGCGGTGACCGGCGGGTCGGCGGGAAGGGGGCAGCGGGCCGCGGACGCCGGGATCCACTCCTCGCGGTAGCGGCGGACGAACGCCGCCGTGTCCGCGGTGCCCACGACGTAGCCGACGGCCTGGCCGGTGCCGTCGTCCACGACGTGGGCGTGCTCGGGCTCCAGGGTCACGTAGGGGACGGCGAAGATGTCGCCCATGAGCAGGTCGGAGGCGTACTGGCCGCGGGCGTCGCCACCGGCGTCGGCGGTGCGCACGCAGATGTCGTAGACGGCGGCCAGATCGGCCGGACGGTAGGAACGTACGAAGGGGGCGGTCATTCCCGACAACGTACTAGAAGAACCGTCTAGGTGATCAGGATGCCGCCGTCCACGGGCAGCGTGACACCGGTGACGTACGACGAGGCGTCGGAGGCCAGGAAGACCGCCGCCGCCACCAGCTCGGCCGGGTCGCCGGGCCGCTTCATCGGCACCCGCAGCTCCAGCATGCGTTCCAGGTAGCCGGGCGGATACTGCTCGGTCATCTCCGAGGCGAAGAACCCCGGCTCCAGGCAGTTGACCCGGATGCCGCGCCGGGCCGTCCACTGCTGGGCCAGGTCGCGGGTGAGCCCGGCCACGGCCGCCTTCGACGCGCTGTAGGCGGCCTGCGGCAGCCCGGCGGTGGTCGCGCCGAGGATGCTGCCGATGTTCACGATCGACGAGCCCGGCCGCATCACCCGCGCGCACGCCTGCGCCATCCAGTACGTGCCGTGCAGGTTGATCTCCACCACCCGGCGGAACTCCTCGGGCCGCTCGCGCAGCGCGGGCACGGCGGTGCCGACGCCCGCGTTGTTGATCAGCACGTCGACCGCGCCGAACTCGGCCACGGCCGCGGCGACCAGCGCGTCGCACTCCTCCGGCACCGCCACGTCGGTCGGGACCGGAAGACAGCGGCGCCCGGCCTCCTCGACCAGGCGACCGGTCTCCGCCAGCCGGTCAGCGCGCCGGGCGCCGATCACGACGTCGGCGCCCGCCTCGGCCAGCCCGCGGGCGAAGGCCACGCCCAGCCCCGACGACGCGCCCGTGACGATGGCGACCTTGCCGTCGAGGCTGAAGCGCTCCAGCACGTCAGAGCCCGTATTCCTTGACGATGCGCTCGTGCCGCTCGACCTCGACGTCGATCTCGCGGGCCAGGTCGAGCCAGGCCAGCGGGTGCACCCAGCGCTCGGTGGCGTCGTCGAGCAGGGCGTCGACCTCGGCGGCCGACACGTCCGGCGGCACCGCGACCCAGCCGAACACGCCCGGCAGCGACTCGCCGCTGGTCGGGTGGGTGACGGTGTAGTTCTCGTCGCTGTAGACCCACATCGGCCAGCCGCGCTCGGCCATGACCTCGGTGAACTCCGCCCAGTCCTCCTCGCTCGGCGCGGCGCCGTCGAAGAAGTAGCTGGTGTAACCGCCGGGACGCAGGATGCGCACGGCCGCGAACGGCGGCACGAAGTTCTGCTGCTCCTGCGGGTCTTCCGGGACGGGCTCCAGCAGCTGCGGGTCGAACACGACCAGGTCGCCGGCGTTGTAGTCCATGCCGCGCGGCTGCGGCAGCGCCAGCCGGGCGGTGGCCGGGCCGGTGCGGATGGACAACACCTGGCGCTGGCCGCCGTCGGGCGCCGGGAGGATGAGCCGGATCAGGCCCATCTCCTCCTCGATCGGGCCCTGCTTGGACTTGATCGGCATGCCGATCTTGGCCGCGCCCTTGCGCACGGTGTCCCAGTCTTCCGCCGAGGTGGCCATGACGACCATGCGCCAGGTGTCCTCGTCGGTCAGCTCGTCGAGCACCTCCGCCAGCACGCCGGCGGCCCTGTCGTTGTGGTCGAGCTGCTGGGCGGCGCCGGACAGCAGCCGCCTGGCCTCGATGCCGGCCCCGGCCGCGACGGCGTGCTCGGCGGCGTCGAGCGTCTCCGGCCAGCGCTCGCGGGCGCTGTGGAGCCTGGCCAGCGCGAGGTACTGGGCGGCGTGCGGCAGCAGTGCGGCCATCTGCTCCAGCCGCTCGTCCTGGCGGGCCTCGATGAGCAGGGTGGTCAGGTAGGCCACGTCGTCGGGGTCGGCGGAGGCGATATCGCCGGAGTCGACCAGCAGCTTCCAGTAGATGTCGGCACCCGCCGCGGGGAAGCCGAGGAAGCCGAGCGTGGTGGTGTGGCGGCGGGTGGCCTCCAGGTCCTCGCCGGACAGCGGCGCGAGCCAGCCCACCCACTTCTCGGGGTCGGCGTTGAAGCCGTCGGCGGCGTCGAACAGGCCGACCCGCTCGGCCAGCGGCCCGGGGGCCGCGGGCTCGGCGGCGGCGTCGGCGGCGGCCCGCAGCGCGGCGACGCGCTCGGTCAGGTCGCCGGTCTCGCCGCGCAGCTCCGCCGCGCCGGACTCGGCCAGGTCGGCCAGCAGCCGGGCCTGCCACACGCCGCTCCTGGCGACGGCCAGGTCGCCCGCGACCAGCGCGAGCTCGACGCGGGCGCGGTAGCCGCCCATCATGCCGAAGTAGTCGATCCACTGGCGCAGCACCCGGCCGAGCTGCCAGGTGTTGGTGATCTGGGAGGACCCCGCCAGCTTGGCGACCGCGCGCGACCACTCGACGAAGACGCGCGGGTGCTCGCCGACCACGTCGAGGTCGGGCAGCGCGTCGACGGCCTCGGCCGTGCGGCCGAGCTCGGCCAGGATGAGCGCGCGGCGCACACCCTCGCGATGGGCCTTGGCGGGCGGGTCGTCGGGGGCGAGGTCGGCGGCGGCCTGCAGGGCGGCCAGCGCGTCGTCGGCCCGGCCGGCGGCCAGCAGGGCGCGGGCGCCTTCGGCGCCGAGCTCCCAGCTCGCCGCGCGACCGGCCGTGCGCAGCCGCTCGACCGCGGACTCGGCGTAGGCGACGGCCTCGCCGGCCTTGCCCGCGTCGACGAGCGCCGCGACGTGCTGGGTGGCCAGGCCGCTGAAGGCGGGCCGCTCCGGGCTCATGCCCTCCAGGAAGGCGCCCACCGTCTCCAGGCGGTCGCCGGCGTAGCCGGGGCCGTCGGTGTTGGCCCACACGATGGCCATCGCCTCGACGGCGGCCGGGGTGGCCGGGCAGTCGCGCACGTCTTCGCGCTGGGCGAACGTGAGCAGCTGCCGCGCGTCGTCGATGGCCACCGCGCCCTGGGCCCGGTCGCCGATGCGGCCCATGAGGTGCCAGTAGCGGGCGTAGAACTCCAGCCAGGGCAGCTCCAGCGTCTCGGCCTGCTGGGCGATGGCCGGGGCCATCACGTCGAGCTGCGGATACCGGCCCTCGTAGGCCTGTGCGGGAAGGTCTCCCAGCGCCATGGCGAGGCCAACGTTGCCCGCCTCGGAAAGCTGCTGCTGGGTTTCGCCGACCCAGGCCCAGATGTCCACGTCCATGGGCAGTCAGTCTGCCAGGTCAACGAGCGTGCCCAAAACGCAGAAGCTCGATCAGCTCGTCCGATTCGTTGTCGCGCAGGACCGAGAAGACCGGGGCCATCAGGTCGTCGGTGGTCTCCTCGACCTGGGCCCGCCGCGCCACGACGTCGGGGCCGGGGGTGGCGTAGGGCTCGGGCCAGGTGAAGAACCTGGCGATCGTCACGCCGTCGGCGTAGCCGAAGGGGGTGGTGTCGTGGACGGCGGCCAGCGTGGCCTCCAGGGGGTGCAGGCCGGCCGCGAGCACGGCGTCGGCGTGCAGGCCCCCGCGCAGCTCGCGCAGGACGTGCATGAGCTGGACGGCGCGCGCGGGCGGGTCGTCCGGCAGCGGCACCGCCCGCCAGCCGGCGAACAGCGGCGCGCCCACCGGCGAGGCCTGCGCGACGACCGGTTCGAGCAGCTCGGCGATGCGGGCGCAGCCGTCGTGACCGCCCAGCTTGCGCCGGCCCCACTGCCTGCACGCCTCGGTGTAGAGCTCGACGGCCTGCTCGACGGGCATCTTCCTGCCGCCGTTCCAGCTCTCCTCGACGTGGGCGGCAGGGAAGAAGACCGCCACCGAGGTGACGACGTCGGCGTGGCACTCGCCGAGCACCCCGCAGCGCCCGCGGAAGTACAGCTCGCGCGGGCCGAGCCCGTGCTCCTCGCAGACGGCCTTGGCCTCGCGGGAGACCATGAAGCCGCCGCCGTACTGGCCGATCGGCGCCTTGACCTGGACCGCCGTGGTACGCGGGTCCGCCATCCTCAACCCCTCCTCGGTTCGGAAAGTGGACCCAGAATCCCTCAGGAGAACATCATTCTGCAAGCATCAGCTCGCCGCTCGCCAGGATCACCGCCGGGCCGGACAGGTAGCTCGTGTCCTCGTCGAGGATGACGGTCAGCGAGCCGCCGGTGACCTCGACGGTCCAGGTGCCGGTGGTGTCGCCGGACATGTGCGCGGCGGCCACGGCGGTCGCCACGGCGCCGGTGCCGCAGGAGCGCGTCTCGCCCGAGCCGCGCTCGTAGACCCGCATCACCACGCGGCTGACGCCGACCGGGTTGAACAGCTCGATGTTGACGCCCGCCGGGAACACCCCGGTGTCGAAGCCGGGCTGGTGGCTGAGGTCGAGCTGGACGACCGGGTCGCCGATCGCGCAGGCCAGGTGGGGGTTGCCCATGTCGACGTGGAGGCCGGAGTACTCGTGGCCGCCGACGCCCGCCACGCTCTCGCCCAGCACCGCCGGCTTGCCCATGTCCACCGTGATGTCGCCGTTGGGCTCGACCCGGACCCGCCGCGGGCCGCCCCTGGTGGCCAGGCAGAACTCCGTGCCCTCCACCAGCCCCGCGTCCACCAGGTAGCGGGCGAAGACGCGGACGCCGTTGCCGCACATCTCCGCGACGCTGCCGTCGGCGTTGCGATAGTCCATGAACCAGTCGGCCACCGCGGCCTGCTCGGCCACCTCGGCGTGCTGCTTGGTCCTGGCGACCCGGAGCACGCCGTCGGCGCCGATCCCGGCCCGCCGGTCACAGATCTTGGCCACGAGCGCGGCCGTCACTTCCACGCCGTCGTCGGGATCGGGCAGGATGACGAAATCGTTCTCGGTGCCGTGCCCCTTGAGAAACCGCATTGCCTGAGTTTATGCCGCACCCGGGTCGGCGATGTGCGCCAGGGATCGTTCAAGCAGGTCGGGGGCGTCGTACGGGAGCCAGCGCACCCGCGGGTCGCGGCGGAACCACGACTCCTGGCGGCGGGCGAAGCGCCTGGTGGCCCTGACCGTCTCGGCGAACGCCTGCTCCTCGGTCCATTCGCCCTCCAGGAACCGGATGACCTGGGCGTAGCCGAGCGCGCGGCCCGCCGTGCGCCCCTCGGCCAGGCCCTGCCCGAGCAGCGCGCGGACCTCCTCGACCAGGCCCGCCGCCCACATGCGCTCGACCCGCAGCTCGATGCGCTCGTCGAGCTCGGGCCGCGGCACCTCCAGGCCGAGCTGCACGCTGGGGTAGACGGCGTCGTAGGACGGCATGGTGGCCGAGAACGGCCGGCCGGAGTGCTCGATCACCTCCAGCGCGCGCACGATGCGGCGGCCGTTGCTCGGCAGGATCGCCTCGGCGGCGGCCGGGTCGAGCTCGCGCAGCCGCTCGTACAGGGGGGCCGGGCCGCGCTCGGCCAGCTCCTCCTCCAGCCGGGCCCGGATCACCGGGTCGGTGCCGGGGAACTCCAGGTCGTCGAGGGCCGCCCGGACGTAGAGGCCGCTGCCGCCCACCAGCACCGGGACGTCGATCTTCGCGAACAGCTCCCTGGCCAGGCGCTGATACTCGGCGACGCTGGCCGTGACCGTGACGTCCCAGACGTCCAGCAGATGGTGGGGGACGCCGCGCTGCTCGGCGGGGGTGAGCTTGGCCGTGCCGATGTCCATGCCGCGGTAGAGCTGCATGGAGTCGGCGTTGACGCACTCGCCCCCGAGCCGGAGCGCGAGGTCGACGGCGAGATCGGACTTCCCGGCCGCCGTGGGGCCCACGACGGCGATGACTGGCTGCTGGCGCACACCGACCAGTGTGTCAACTGTCCGGGTGTGGACGGACCACCTACAGGTCGAGGAGCGTCTGCTGGAGGTATCCCTCGTGGGTCAGCAGCCAGCGCTTGGTCTCCACCCCCACGCCGCCGCTGAACCCGCCCAGCCCGTTGCCCGCGACCACCCGGTGGCAGGGCACGAAGATGGGGATCGGGTTGGAGCCCATGATCGAGCCGATGCCGCGGGCCGGCACGCTCGACCCGGCGCGCCGGGCCAGCTCGCCGTAGGTGACGGCGGTGCCGTACGGGACGCGGTGCAGCGCCTGGAGCACCTGCAGCCGGGAGCCCGTCATCAGCCGCCAGTCCACGGGGATGCTGAACGTGCGCAGCTCGCCGGCGAAATAAGCGTTCAGCTCGGCGACGGCGCAGGCCGTACGATCCGCATCATGAACCTCAGCCAGGCCGAGCCGGTCGGCCAGTCCGGCGGGCGACCCCCATCCCGAGGCGACCAGCCCCCGCTCGGTGACGGCCAGCACGAACGGGCCGACCGGCGTCGGCACCTCGGCGAACGCGACCGTGGACAGCGTGGACAGCGCGGACTGCGTGGGCTGCGTGGGCTGCGTGGTCATCATGTCCTCACGTGAACTCGTGGTGCTGGGCACCTCCAGCGCGGTGCCCACCCGACACCGTAACCACAACGGGTATTTTCTGCGCTGGGACGGGCAAGGCTATCTTTTCGACCCCGGCGAGGGCACGCAGCGGCAGATGCTGCACGCCGGGCTGAGCGCGAACGACGTCCACTGGCTGTGCGTGACCCACTTCCACGGCGACCACTGCCTGGGCGTGCCCGGGGTCGTGCAGCGCATCGCCCGCGACCGGGTGCGCCATCCGGTGCGCGCGGTCTTCCCCGCCGCCGGCGAGACGTACTGGCGCAGGCTGCGGCACGCGGCCGCGTTCGCCGACACGAAGGTGATCGAGGAGCATCCGGTCTCCGGCGCGCTGGCCGGGGTGGGGCCGCTGATCGCCCGCCGCCTGTCCCACCCCGTCGAGTCGTACGGCTACCGCATCCAGGAGCCGCCCGGCCGCCGCATGCTTCCCGACCGGCTGGCCCGCCACGGCATCCGCGGCCCGGAGGTCGGCGAGCTCCAGCGCACCGGCTCGGTCCGGGGCGTCACGCTCGCCGAGTGCAGCGAGCCCCGGCCGGGGCAGAGCGCCGCGTTCGTCATGGACACCCGCCTGTGCGACGCCGTGTTCGAGCTGGCCTCCGGGGCCGACCTGCTGGTGATCGAGTCGACGTTCCTGTCCGCCGAAAGCGCGCTGGCCAAGGAGTACGGGCACCTGACGGCGTTCGAGGCGGGCGTGGTGGCGGCCGACGCGGGCGTGCGCAGGCTGGTGCTCACGCACTTCTCCGAGCGGTACGGGTTCGCCGAGGAGCCGTCGTTCGTGGCGGAGGTACGGCGCAGCTTCGACGGCGAAGTGATCACGGCCCGCGACCTGATGCGCATCCCGGTCCCCCGCCGCCGCCCCCTGGCCTGACGCGCCTTCCGGTGCCGGCCCCAGGTTGACGCGCCTTCCGATGCCGTCTCGTCAGCTCCACACGGCCGCGAAGTAGCCGACGCCGTAGGGCGAGGACCGCATGAGCAGCGTGCCCGTCAGCGGCGTGCCCTCGGCGGCGCCGGCCAGCACCTGGAGGGCCGCGCGGCCGGTCACCCAGAGCCGGTCTGCCTCGACCGGGTCGAGCGCGGCCAGCGCCGCCGCGTCTGCCGTGCCGACCGCCTCGGCGATCAGGTCGTCGTACGGCTGCGCCGCCTCGTCGTACCGGCCGGGGGCCCGCGGGGTCAGGCAGGCCGAGCCGTCGGCCATGACCAGCAGCGCGACCCGTCCGAGGGCGGCCAGCCCGGCGCCGATCGCCCGGCACTCGGCCGGAGCGGCGGCGAAGGCGACCGCCTGCGCGGGCACCCCGCCGGCGTCGCGGGCGAGCACTTGGGCCGGAACCCCCTCGGCGCCGGTGGCGGGCGGCGGGCCGGAGGGGGGTTCGGGGTCGTTCAGGAGCCGGCGGCCGACGGTCAGGGACAGCGGCAGCACGGGCGCGCCCTCGCCCACCGTGACGTCGAAGCCCCAGGGC
Organism: Nonomuraea sp. NPDC001831; assembly: GCF_042892035.1. NCBI lineage: Bacteria > Bacillati > Actinomycetota > Actinomycetes > Streptosporangiales > Streptosporangiaceae > Nonomuraea > Nonomuraea sp. NPDC001831. The sequence goes on from NZ_JBIATU010000018.1 coordinate 36,833, forward strand.
CGCAGGGTGCCCGCGGCGGCGCCGTCGTAGGAGCGGGTCGTCTCCGCGCCGCCCACCACCACCAGCACGTCAGGACGGGCGGCCCGGAGCGCGGCGACCGCGGTGCGACAGGCCGCGCGCAGCTCGGGCAGCCCGGTCACGATCAGCGGGGTTTGCGGGCAGACGGCCGCGGCGACAAGCACGAGCGCAAGCGTACGCGCCACCCGCCACGACCCGGCGGTCAGGTCGTGTAGGGGTCGCGGCCTTGGGCGACGGCGGCGAGCAGGCCCTGGGTGTAGGCGTGGGCCGCCTGGTGGAGGCCGCCGCCGAAGCTGATCCTGGCCACCCCCAGCTCGGCCAGCCGCGCGTACGACGGCGCCTTCGGCCGGAACAGGATGTTCACCGGCCCGCCCACCTCGGCGACGAGGGCCGCGATCTCGCCCTCGTCCTCCAGCGTGATCGGGTACACGCAGTCGGCCCCCGCCTCCAGGTAGCGCCGCGCGCGCGACACCGCCGCCGCCCGGTCGCGCACGCCCCGCACGTAGGTGTCGACCCGCGCGTTGATCACCAGGGCGTCGCCCGCGGCCGCCCGCATCCCGGCCAGGTAGTCCGCCTGCGCCCCTGCGTCGACCAGCTCGCCGGTACGCGGGTCGGAGTCCTCCACGTTGCAGCCCACCGCCCCCGCCTCGGCCAGCCGCTCGGCCAGCTCGCCCGGCGCGAGCCCGTAACCGCGTTCGACGTCGGCGGTCACGGGCACGTCCACGGCCCTGGCGATGCGGGCGACGGCGGCCATCATCTCGCCGACCGGCGTGCTCTCGCCGTCGGCGTACCCCAGCACGCGGGAGACGGCCGCGCTGCCGGTGGCCACCACCGGGAACCCGGCCTCCTGGACCGCGCGCGCCGAGGCGGCGTCCCAGACGTTGGGCAGGATCAGCGGGCTGCCGGGCACGTGCAGCCGTCGCAACGTGGCCGCTCTGTCAGTCGTCATGCCCGGCACCCTACGAGGACGGCCGGCTCTCCAGCAGATCCATTACCGGCCGGAAAGGCCGAACCACTTGGGGGCGGTGGCTCACAGGCGGTGGCTCAGGCGGTGGCTCAGGCGGTGACTCACAGGCGGTGACTCACAGGCGGTGGCTCAGGCGGTGGCTCAGCAGCCGTTCTTGGCGCACTGGCCGCTCAGCTCACCCGCGGGGCCGTCGGCGGGAAGGTCGCCCTCCGGCTGCGGGGCCATGGTGGGCGTGCCGGGCTTCTTGCCGGTGCCCGTCCGGGTCGTGTCGCCGGTGCGGTCGGAACCGGTCGATCCCTTGTCGGCGGGGTCGGAGCCGCCGCCCGTGTCGGGGCCGCCGCCCGTGTCCGTGACGGCGTCGCCCATGGCGGAGTCGTCGGAACCGTCGGTGGGCAGGCCGTCGTCGGTGGCGGTGGGGGCGTCGGTGGTGGCGTCGCCCATGGTGGCGTCCTCGTCGGCCTCGAACACCTCGTCGCCGGCGCTCGTGGCCGGGGACGGGCGGCCGGAGCCCTGCTCCTGCTGGGCGCTCTGGCCGGGCTTGGCCGCCAGCAGGTAGCCGGCGCCGCCCGCGGCGAGCACGCCGACGAGGGCGAACGCGGCGATGACGGCGGTCTTCCTGCTCTTGCCGGGGGGCCTCGGGGACGGGCCCGGCCCGGAGAGGATCTCCTGACGATCCGGCTCGGTCGGATCATGCATGGTGGTGCAGCTCCCTGCGGTCGTATCGGGGAAAGCTCGCCGGCTTCCGCGGGTGATGGACCACACTAGCCGCAACAGCGGAATGCTCGCACACCAATCACAAAGGAATCACGACTTGTCCCCCCAAAGATCTGTTTGCCCAGGTGGCCGTCCCCGGCTGGGCGCCGCGGTGGGAGCTGCCGGGGTACTCGTCACGGCCGGCCTCGGGATTTTCCTCGCATTCACCAGTTCTCCGGAATCGCGCCCGCAAAACCGCCGTGAATTCGATCAGGAAACGCCGCTTATCCCAAGATCGTATTTTCCTTCGCAGATCGCCGGCTCACCGGTGGCCGAGCCGTCCCCGGCGCCGCCCACCCCGTCGGCGGGGCCCTGGTCGCCCGGCCCATGGTCGCCGGGCTGGATGGAGGCCGTGCCGGCACCCGACCGGCCCACGGCGACGCAGCCGGAGCCTGCGCCGGAGCCGGGCGAGCCCTCGGTCCCTCCGGGCAAGGGCAGGCCGGTGAAGGGCGAGCTGTCGTCGCCGCTCTCCCCCAGGGCGCTTCCCACGCGTCCGCCGCTGGTGGCGCCGCCGCGTCCGTCCCGGCGGGCCGCCGTACGCCGTCCGGCTCCGCACGCGTCCCCGCAGGCGCCGCCCAGGGAGCGGGTCGTGCCCGAACCGGACCGTCAGGCGCCTCCCCCGCCGCCGCCTCCCTCCGTACGGCCCGGCGGGCCCGACCCGTGCGCCACGTTCGACGACTTCCGCCGGCAGCCGTGCTACAGCTTCCTCGACCGCCTCAGGCGCTGACCCGAACACCCGGCCGTCAGACGCTGACCCACGCGGAACACCCGGCCGTCAGGCGCTGCCCCAGACGGAACACCCCACTGTCAGGCGCTGACCCACGCGGAACACCCCGCCGTCCCGAAGGAGCGGCGGGGTGCGGGAACGCGGTGACGATGCGGCGGCTCAGTGGGCCGAGCAGGCTCCGGCGGCCGGGGCGGGGGCCTCCGGTCGGCCGACGGACGGCATGCCGAGCAGCACGCCGGGCCCCTTGGCCGGGGCGCCCTGGCGCGCCTCCCAGGCGTCGCCGGCCCGCGTGCGCCGCACCGCCCGGACCGCGCCGTCGGCGACCAGGTGGTGGGGGGCGGCGTAGGTGACCTCGACGGTGACCATGTCACCGGGCCTCGGGGTCTCCTCGCCCACCGCGAAGTGCACGAGCCGGTTGTCGGCGGCGCGGCCGGACAGGCGGCGCGTGGCGTCGTCCTTGCGGCCCTCGCCCTCGGCGACCAGCACCTCCAGCGTGCGGCCGACCTGCTTCTTGTTCTCCTCCCAGGAGATCTCCTCCTGAAGGGCCACCAGGCGCTCGTAACGCTCCTGGACGACCTCCTTCGGGATCTGGTCCTCCATCGTGGCCGCCGGGGTGCCCGGACGGATGGAGTACTGGAAGGTGAAGGCGTTGGCGAAGCGGCTCTGCCGGACGACGTCGAGGGTGGCCTGGAAGTCGTCCTCGGTCTCGCCGGGGAAGCCGACGATGATGTCGGTCGAGATGGCCGCGTCGGGCATGGCGGCCCGCACCCGCTCGATGATGCCGAGGTAGCGCTCGGCCCGGTAGGAGCGGCGCATGGCCTTCAGCACGCGGTCGGAGCCCGACTGCAGCGGCATGTGCAGCTGGTGCATGACGTTGGGCGTCTCGGCCATGGCGGCGATGACGTCGTCGGTGAAGGCGGCCGGGTGGGGCGAGGTGAAGCGCACCCGCTCCAGGCCCTCGACGTCGCCGCAGGCGCGCAGGAGCTTGCCGAAGGCGAGCCGGTCGCCGAACTCGACGCCGTAGGTGTTGACGTTCTGGCCGAGCAGGGTCACCTCCAGGACGCCCTGGCCGACCAGCGTGCGCACCTCGGACAGGACGTCGCCGGGACGGCGGTCCTTCTCCTTGCCGCGCAGCGACGGCACGATGCAGAACGTGCAGGTGTTGTTGCAGCCGACCGAGATCGCGACCCACGCCGCGTAGGCCGACTCGCGCTTGGTGGGCAGCGTGGAGGGGAAGACCTCCAGCGACTCCTTCAGCTCGACCTGCGCCTCGCCGGCCACCCGGGCCCGCTCCAGCAGCACCGGCAGGGAGCCGATGTTGTGGGTGCCGAAGACGACGTCGACCCAGGGCGCCTTGCGGACGATGTCGCCCTGGTCCTTCTGGGCCAGGCAGCCGCCCACCGCGATCTGCATGCGCGGGTTGTCCATCTTGGCCGGCCGCAGATGGCCGAGGTTTCCGTAGAGGCGGTTGTCGGCGTTCTCCCGCACGGCGCACGTGTTGAACACGACGACGTCGGCCGTCTGGCCGTCGGGGGCCGGCACGTAGCCGGCGTCTTCCAGCAGGCCGGAAAGGCGCTCGGAGTCGTGCACGTTCATCTGGCACCCGTATGTGCGCACTTCGTACGTGCGGGCGCTCTCCTGGGTCACAGTCATGGCAGGTTCAAGGGTAGTCGTTGTCCGGCTCGCGGCAGCCGCCCCCGTCTAAAACACCAGCTTGACGGCTCGATGTGACCGGATCGGTACCACCTGGTTAGTGACCAGCGTCTTAATGACCTCTACCGTTTTGGTCCATGACGGAGAACGGCGACGCCACTCCACTCGTTCAGTTGGAGGGCGTCAACAAGCGCTTCGGGGCGTTGCACGTCCTGAAGGACATCAACTTGACCGTCTCTCGTGGCGAGGTTCTGGTGGTCATCGGCCCTTCGGGCGGTGGGAAGTCCACGCTGTGCCGGACGATCAACCGCCTGGAGACGATCGACGACGGCAGGATCGTGTTCGACGGCCAGGTGCTGCCCGAGGAGGGCAGGGGGCTGGCCAGGCTGCGGTCCGAGGTCGGCATGGTGTTCCAGTCCTTCAACCTGTTCGCGCACAAGACCATCCGCGAGAACGTCACGCTCGGCCCGATCAAGGTGCGCCGCAAGGACCGCAGGGCGGCCGACGCGCGGGCCATGGAGCTGCTGGAACGGGTGGGCATCGCCGCGCAGGCGGACAAGTACCCGGCCCAGCTCTCCGGCGGCCAGCAGCAGCGGGTCGCGATCGCTCGTGCGCTGGCCATGGACCCGAAGATGATCCTCTTCGACGAGCCCACCTCGGCCCTGGACCCGGAGATGGTCCAGGAGGTGCTCGACGTGATGATCGGGCTGGCCCGCGACGGCATGACGATGATGGTCGTCACGCACGAGATGGGATTCGCCCGCCGGGCCGCCAACCGGGTGGTCTTCATGGCGGACGGACAGATCGTGGAGGAGAACACCCCCGACGAGTTCTTCACCAACGCGCAGACCGACCGCGCGCGTGATTTCCTTTCGAAGATCCTCACGCACTGAGATTTTGAGGCAGGTATACATGCACATGCGTCGTTTGGGAGCGGTGGTCACGGGAGTGGGCATGCTCGCCGCCCTGGCCGCCTGCGGCGGTGACAAGACCTACGCCAGCGTCCTGGAGAAGGTGCAGGACGGCGGCAAGGTCGTGGTGGGCACCAAGTGGGACCAGCCGAGCCTGGGCTTGAAGAAGGGGTCGGAGCCGGAGGGCTTCGACGTCGACGTCGCCAAGGCCGTGCTGAAGGAGATGAACGGCGGCAAGGACGCCCAGATCGAGTGGAAGGAGTCGGCCTCCTCCAACCGCGAGCCCTTCCTCCAGAACGGCACCGTCGACATCATCTTCGCCACGTACTCCATCACCGAGGAGCGCAAGGCCAAGGTGTCCTTCGGCGGCCCGTACGTGATCGCGCACCAGGACATCATGGTCCGCAAGGACGACGCCGCGATCAACGCCCCGCAGGACCTCAAGGGCAAGAAGATCTGCAAGGCGGCCGGCTCCAACTCCTACAAGCGCGTCACCGACCCGCCCCCGGACGGCAAGCTCGACATCGACGCCACGACCGTCGACGCGGCCAACTACTCCGAGTGCGTGCAGAAGCTGTCGGGCAGCAACCTCGACGCCGTCACCACCGACGACCTGATCCTGGCGGGCTTCGCCAAGCAGGCCGGCGGCAACTTCAAGGTGCTCGGCCAGGGCTTCACCGACGAGAAGTACGGCATCGGCCTGAAGAAGGGCGACACCAAGACGTGTGAGGCCGTCAACACCGCGGTGAAGAAGATCTGGGACAACGGCACCATGAAGCAGCTGCTGGAGAAGTGGTTCGGCGGCATCCAGGGCCTGAAGCTGTCGGAGACCGCGCCCCCGGCCGAGGGTTGCAGCTAGTCACGCCAGAGGCGGCGGCCGGGATCCCGGCCGCCGCCGCTCTATGCGGTGGAGCACGATGGATGAACTAATCAAGTACCTGCCCGACCTCGCGATGGGCTTCTGGGGGAACATCAGGATCGCGCTCGTGGCCGCGGTCGTCTCGCTCGTCCTCGGGACGGTCCTGGCCGGGATGCGCGTCTCCCCGACGCCCGTGCTGCGCGCGGTGGGCACGGTCTATGTGAACGTGGTGCGCAACACCCCCCTCACCCTGGTGCTGGCGTTCTCGGCGCTGGGCCTGAGCGACAAGCTCGGCCTCGTCTTCTCCGGCGAGCCGCGGACGAACTCCTTCTGGATCGTCTCGATGGGCCTGTCGATCTACACGTCGGCGTTCGTGTGCGAGGCGGTGCGCTCGGGCATCAACACGGTCCCGATGGGACAGGCGGAGGCGGCCCGGGCGATCGGGCTGAGCTTCATGCAGACGCTGCGGCTGATCATCCTGCCGCAGGCGTTCCGATCGGTCATCGCGCCGCTGGCCAGCGTGATGATCGCCATGATCAAGAACACGACGGTGGCGGTCGCCGGCGGGTACGCCGCCGACGTGGCCGCGGAGATGAAGCTCACGTTCGACACCACGGGGGCCTCGATCCCGATCTTCCTCGGGGTGGTCGTGGCCTTCATGGCCGTGACCATGCCGATCGGCTTCTTCTCCGGCTGGCTGGCCCGGCGTCTGGCGGTGGCACGATGAGCGCGTCCGTCCTGTTCGACGCCCCCGGCCCCCGGGCCCGGGTGCGCAACCACCTGCTGACGGCGATCAGTGTCCTGGCGGTCCTGACCGTCGTGTACTTCGTCTACCGGGGCTTCGACGCCAAGGGCCAGTGGGACGGCAAGATCTGGCAGCCGTTCCTGACGGCCGAGGTGTGGCGGGAGTTCATCCTGCCGGGCCTGCTCGGCACGCTGGAGGCGGCGGCCGCCGCGGCGGTGCTCGCGCTGGTCTTCGGCGCGGTCTTCGGCCTGGCCAGGCTCTCCGACCACGCCTGGATCAGGGTGCCGGCGGCCGCGGTGGTGGAGATCTTCAGGGCCATCCCGCTGCTGCTGCTGATCTTCTTCATCTTCTACCTGGCGCCCGCCGTCGCCGGCGGCGGCGACTACGCCTTCATCGCGGTGGTGCTGGGCCTGATGTTCTACAACGGCTCGGTGCTGGCGGAGATCGTGCGCGCGGGCGTGCACGCCATCCCCAAGGGCCAGGCCGAGGCCGCCTACGCGGTGGGCATGCGCAAGAACCAGGTGCTGCGCCTGGTGCTGCTGCCGCAGGCGGTCACGACGATGATGCCGGCGATCGTCAGCCAGCTCGTGGTGCTGCTGAAGGACACCGCGCTCGGCTACATCATCGCCTACGTCGACCTGCTCAACACCGGGTTCAAGATCCTGCCGGCCGCGTACTTCGGCTCGCTGATCCCGGCGGCGATCGTCATCGGCGTCATCTACGTGGCGCTCAACATGACGCTGAGCTACCTGGCCACCCTGCTGGAGCGGCGCAGCCGGCGCAGCAGGAAGACTTCGGCGCGGCCGATCGCCACCCCCGGCGCGGCCTCCGTCGGCGTCGCCACCGGCCAGGGCACCGAGGGCGGCGGCATGGCGCCCGACATCCCCGTGGAGTGACCCGCGAGACGGCGGCGGAGGCTTACGTCCCGCCGCCGTCTCGTAAAGAAAGCCTCAGATCTTCGCCCACGCGGCACGCGGACCGGCCCTGCGGGGCCGCCGACCCCACAGACTCCTGTGCGTGCGGATACGTGGAGTCGTGGTGGCGCTGGCCGGCACGGCCGCGTTCGCCGTACCGGTGGCGTGCGGTGGCGGCGGCGCCTACTCCAGCGTCGTGGGCAAGATCAGGGGCACCGGCCAGGTCATCGTGGGCACCAAGTGGGACCAGCCGAGCCTGGGCCTGAAGGCCGGTCCCGGCGATCCCGTGGGCTTCGACGTGGACGTCGCCCGGTACGTCGTCGCCAAGCTGGCCCGCGGCCGGCCCGTGCGCATCACCTGGCGGGAGGCGCCGGCGGCGGGCCGCGAGGCGCTGCTCCAGAACGGCACCGTGGACATGGTGTTCGCCACCTACTCCATCACCGAGGCCCGCAGGCCCAAGGTGACCTTCGCCGGCCCGTACGTGCTCGTGCACCAGGACACGATGGTCCGGGCCGAGGACGCCTCCATCCGCCAGGTCACCGACCTGCGGGGCAAGCGCGTGTGCCAGGTGCCCGGCTCCAACTCCTTCAAGCGCGTCGCCGACCCGCCGCCGGACGGCAAGCTCGACCTGCCCGTCGTGGCCGTGCCCGCGGCCAACTACTCCGACTGCGTGCGCAAGCTCAGCGACAACGAGCTGGACGCCGTCTCCACCGAGGACCTGACCCTGGCCGGCTTCGCCCAGCAGGCCCCCGGCCTGTTCCGGCTGCTGAACGACCCCTTCACCGACGAGCGGTACGCCATCGGCCTGAAGAAGGGCGACATCGAGACCTGCGAGGCCGCCGAGCAGGCCGTGGTCGAGATGTGGCGGGACGGGACGGCCACGCGGCTGCTGCGCAAGTGGTTCGGCGACACCGGGCTCAACCTGCCTGCCTCGATGCCGCCGCAGGAGAGATGTTCTTGATCGCGCCCCACGGCCCCGGATCTTCCGGCAGGATGCGGGTATGCCTTTCTGGCCGTCCCCCATCTCCGCCCGCGACGTCGCCGCCGCCGGTCTGCGGCCCGGCTGGCCCGTCGCCCAGGGCGGCCGGGTGTGGTGGACCGAAGACCGTCCGGGCGAGGGCGGCCGCACCGCGATCGTCCGCCGCGAGGCCGACGGCACCTGCCGTGACCTGCTGCCCGCCCCCTGGAGCGCACGCACGAGGGTGCACGAGTACGGCGGCCGTCCCTATGCCGTGACGCCGGGCGGCGACGTGGTCTTCGCCGCGCTGGCCGACCAGCGCCTGTACCTTCTCGGGCAAAACGGCCAGCCGAAACCTCTCACCGCCGAAGGTTCCCGCTACGCCGACCTCACCGTCCACGACGGCGAGGTGTGGGCGGTGCGCGAGCGCCACGGCGAGCACGGCAAGATCACCCGGTCCGTCGTGTCGATCCCGCTGGCGGGCGGCGAGCCCCGGGAGCGAGCCTCCGGCCACGACTTCTACGCCTCCCCCGTCCTGTCCCCCGACGGCGCCCACCTGGCCTACGTCTGCTGGAACCACCCCCGCATGCCCTGGGACGGCACCGAGCTGCGCGTCGTCCGGCTGCGCGACGGGCAGGCCCGCACGGTGCTGGGCGGCGCGGCGGAGTCCGTCCTGTCGCCCGCCTGGAAGGACGACGCCACCCTCTACCTGGTCTCCGACCGCTCCGGCTGGTGGAACCTCTACGAGTGCGGCCTCGACGGCGCCGCGCCGCGGGCGTTGTGCCCGGCCGAGGAGGAGTTCACGCAGCCGCCGTGGCAGCTCGGCGGCGCGCCCTACACCGTGCTCGGCGACGGGCGGCTCGCCGTCCTGCACGGGCGCGGCGACCTGCGGCTGGGCGTGCTCGACCCGGACACGGGAGCGCTGCACGACCTCGACCTGCCCTACACCGGATGGCAGGCCGCGCTCGCCGCCGACGGCATGTCCGTGACGGGCGTCGGCCACGCCGCCCGGCTGCCGCGCTCGGTCGTGCGGGTCGACGTCGCCTCCGGGCGGGCCGAGCCGCTGGCGCGGGCCGACGAGCGGCTGCCCGACCTGTCCGGCGTGCCCGATCCGCGGCCGGTGGTCGTCCCGGGCGAGCGGCCCGTGCACGCCTTCCTGCACCAGGTCGCCGAGGAGCCGACGCCGTTCGTGGTGTTCGTGCACGGCGGCCCGACCGCCCACGCCGACACGGCGCTCGACCTGGAGAAGGCGTTCCTGACCTCGCGCGGCATCGGCGTGCTCGACGTCAACTACGGCGGCTCCACCGGCTACGGCCGCGCCTACCGGGAGCGGCTGCGCGGGCAGTGGGGGCTGGTCGACGTCGCCGACACCGTCGCCGCCGCCCAGTGGCTGGCCGACTCCGGGCTGGCCGACCCGGCCCGCATCGCGGTGCGCGGCGGCAGCGCGGGCGGCTGGACGGTGATGGCCGCCTGCTGCCGCTCCGGCGTGTTCGCGGGCGGGGTGTCCTACTACGGCGTCAGCGCCCTCGCGCCGCTCGCCGCGCACACCCACGACTTCGAGTCGCGTTACGTCGAGTGGCTGGTCGGCGACGACCCGGCCGTCTACGCCTCCAGGGAGCCGCTCGGCCTGGTCGACGGGGTGTCCTGCCCGATGCTGCTGCTGCAGGGGCTCGACGACCCGGTGGTGCCGCCCGAGCAGTCGACGGCCTTCGCCGACGCATTGTCCGAGCGCGGCGTCCCCTGCACCTATCTCGCTTTCGACGGCGAATCCCACGGATTTCGCCGAATGGAGACGCGCGTCGCGGCCTTGGCCGCCGAGCTGGCTTTCTACCAGCAGCTATTCAGTTAATGTCGCGATCTCCAGACAATTCCCGTACTGAATCAGCATTACCGACCAGTCGCTAGTCGCAAACAGTTACGTAACCGACCTCGACAGTCTTCCTCCGGCATGGGTTGCTCGTCTCAGTAAACGTGGGGCGCGCGTCGCGGCCACGACGCGCGCCCCAGCTGTGCCAGCCAACAACACCCCCATCTCGGCACGAGGGAGGCCAGATGGCCAGCTTGCGCCATCTCAGCATCATCACGGTGGCGGCGGCAACTCTGCTCGCCACCTCCTGCGCGACGCAGAACGGAACCAGCAAATCCGCTCCGCCCCCCGCCGCGAGCCAGAGCTCGGGAAGCCCCGTCACGGGCGGCACGCTCAGGCTCGTGGGCTCGGGCGACGTCGACCATCTCGACCCGACCAGCATCTACTACGTCGTCACCATCGGGATCATGCGCGGCTACTCGCGCCAGCTGTACGCCCTCCAGGGCGTCGCGGCGGGAGCCGACACCACCAAGGGCTACGAGGTGCTGCCCGACATAGCGACCGAGCTGCCCACCGAGGCGAACGGCGGCCTCAGCGCCGACAAGCTCACGTACACGATCAAGTTGCGCGACGGCGTGCAGTGGGACACCCAGCCGCCGCGGCCGGTAACGGCGGGCGACTTCGTCCGCGGGTTCAAGCGCATCTGCAACCCGGTGGCGGGCTCCGGCGCGCCCGGCTACTACACCAGCACGATCAAGGGCATGGCCGAGTACTGCGACGCCTACATCAAGGCGTTCGAGAAGGCCAAGCCCACCGCCAAGGCCCTGGCCGACTTCCAGAACGGCCACGACATCGCCGGCGTGCAGGCCAAGGACGACAAGACGATCGTCTTCACCCTGACCCAGCCGGCCGGTGACTTCCTCAACATCCTGGCCCTGAACTTCGCCTCGGCGGCGCCGCAGGAGTACGACCAGTACGTCCCCGACGACGCCACCTTCCGCCAGCACGTCATCTCCAACGGCCCGTACAAGATCACCTCGTACGTGGCCACCAAGTCGATCCGGCTGGAGAAGAACCCGGCCTGGAAGCAGGAGTCCGACCCGATCAGGCACCAGTACGTCAACGCCATCGACGTCAAGATGGGCGTCGGCGAGCCCGACGCGGTGCAGCAGCAGATCGAGGCCGGCAGCGCCGACCTGTCGTGGGACCTGCCGGTGCCGACCTCGCAGATCCCGCAGCTCAAGAGCAACGACCCCAACTTCACGATCTTCCCCGGCGCGGTGACGAACCCGTACGTGGTGTTCAACCTGCAGAGCAAGAACGCCGGCGGGGCGATGGGCAAGCTCAAGGTCCGCCAGGCCATCGAGTACGCGATCAACAAGACCGCCATCGCCAAGATCTACGGCGGCGCGGACGTGGCGACCGCGCTGCACACGGTCATCCCGCCCGGCAACATCGGCTACCAGGAGTACAACCCGTACCCCACGCCGGGCGACCAGGGCGACCCCGCCAAGTGCAAGCAGCTGCTGAGCGAGGCCGGCTACCCCAACGGGCTGACCCTCATCGGCGCCTTCCGCAACGCGGGCAACCACCCGGCCAACTTCCAGTCGTACGCGGCCGACCTGAAGAAGTGCGGGATCACCGTCAAGGGCCTGCCGCTGCGCCAGGGCGACTACTACACCTACCTGCAGACGCCCTCGCACGCCAAGAACAGCGAATGGGACCTGTCGGCCCCCGGCTGGATCCCCGACTGGTACGGCAACAACGGCCGCGCGGTCATGCAGCCGCTGTTCCAGACCAACTGCAACGCCGGCACCAGCAACTACGGCTGCTACAGCAACCCCAAGGTGGACGACCTGATCAAGCGGGCGCTCGCCGAGACCGACCAGGCCAAGGCCGCGGCGCTGTGGCACGAGGCCGACCAGACGGTGCTGGCCGACGCGGTGATCGTGCCGCTGAACAACCAGAACACGCCGCTCTACAAGAACAAGCGGGTGCAGAACGCCCTGTACCTGCCGTCGTACCAGGTCTTCGACGTCACCAACCTCTGGCTGAACCCCAACACGCCTTGACGACCGGCCTCCCGCGGGCGCGCCGGCAGGCGGGCCCGCGGGACGGCCGCGAGGGAGACATATGAGCCTGCTTGAGGTAACCGACCTCCAGGTGTCCTTCCCCACCTCCGACGGCGTGGTCCAGGCGGTGCGGGGGCTGTCGTTCACCGTCGATCGCGGCGAGACGCTGGCGATCGTCGGCGAGTCCGGCAGCGGCAAGACCGTGAGCACCCAGGCGATACTCGGGCTGACCCCCGACGCCGACATCTCGGGCACGGCCCTGTTCGAGGGCGTCGACCTGCTCGGGCTCGACAACGAGCAGCTTCGCCGCATCCGCGGCGCGGAGATCAGCGTGGTCTTCCAGGACCCGCTGACCAGCCTCCATCCGCTCTACAAGGTCGGCTGGCAGATCGAGGAGCTGATCCGCGTCCACAACCCCGGCACCCGCCGGGCCGAGGCCAGGAAACGGGCCGTCGAGCTGCTGGGCCTGGTGGGCATCCCGCGCCCCGACCGCAGGGTGGACGACTATCCCCACCAGTTCTCCGGCGGCATGCGGCAACGGGCGATGATCGCCATGTCGCTGGCGCTCAACCCCAAGCTCATCGTCGCCGACGAGCCCACCACCGCGCTGGACGCGACCGTCCAGGCGCAGATCCTTGAGCTGATCGGGCGGGTGCAGGCCGAGTTCGACATCGCGCTCGTCCTCATCACGCACGACCTCGGCGTCGTGGCCGGCATGGCCGACGAGGTGCTCGTCATGTACGCCGGGCTCGTCGTCGAACGGGCCGACCGGCGCACGCTCTACTACCAACCGCACCACCCGTACACCAAGGGCCTGCTGGAGTCGATCCCGGGCAGCACCGGCGACCGCGGCGGACGGCTGCGGCCCATCCCCGGCTCGCCGCCGAGCCTGATCGCGATCCCGTCCGGGTGCGCCTTCCATCCGCGCTGCCCGTACGTGATGCCGGTCTGCCCCGCCGAACGGCCGCCGCTGGCCTCCATCACGGGCGCGCGCGGGCACGCCTCGGCGTGCTGGCTGCCGCACGAGGCGATCGGGCTCGGCGCGGAGGCCGAGGCGCTGCGCAAGCGGGCGGTGCTCGGCACGGCGGAGGAGGCCTGATGCTGCTCGAAGTCGAGAACCTGGTCAAACACTTCCCCATCACCAGCGGCATGCTGATCAAGCAGACGATCGGCCAGGTCAGAGCCGTCGACGGCGTCAGCCTGTCGCTGTCGCCCGGCGAGACCCTCGGCCTGGTCGGCGAGACCGGCTGCGGCAAGTCCACGCTCGCCCGGTGCATCGCGGGCCTGCATCCCATCACCTCCGGCAGCGTGCGCTTCGACGGCGCCGACATCACGAACCTGCCGCGGCGCCGGATGCGGCCCTACCGGCGTGACATCCAGGTGATCTTCCAGGACCCGTACGGCTCGCTGAACCCGCGCCGGCGGGTCGGCTCGATCATCGCCGACCCGCTCGTCATCCACCGGGTGCAGAGCGGCCAGGAGCTGCGGCGGACCGTCCAGGAGCTGATGGAACGGGTGGGGCTCAACCCCGAGCACTACAACCGGTTCCCCGCCGAGTTCTCCGGCGGGCAGCGGCAGCGCATCGGCGTCGCGCGGGCGCTCGCGCTGCGGCCCCGGCTGATCATCTGCGACGAGCCGGTATCGGCGCTCGACGTGTCCATCCAGGCCCAGATCCTCAACCTGCTCAAGGACCTCCAGGACGACTTCGGGCTGACGTACCTGTTCATCGCCCACGACCTGTCGGTGGTGCGGCACGTCAGCGACCGGATCGCGGTCATGTACCTGGGCAAGGTGGCCGAACTGGCCACCGCGGAGGATCTGCACGCCGTGCCCCGCCATCCCTACACGAACGCGCTGCTGTCGGCGACCGCCGTGGCCGACCCCGACGAGGCCGAACGGCGGCACCGCATCATCCTCACCGGCGACGTGCCCTCGCCGATCGACCCGCCCACCGGCTGCCGCTTCCATCCGCGGTGCCCGAAAGCGCGCGAACGCTGCTCGGCCGAGGAACCGCTGCTGGTGCCCCAGGAACACCTGGTGGCCTGTCACTACCCCGTCGAGGCGGGCGAGGACCTGACCGCCGGGAGGACCGCATGACTCTCACGGAGATCCGTCCGGACGTCGTCACCGACCGCACGATCGCCGGACGCAGCCCCTGGCAGCTCGCCTGGGCGCGGATCAGGTCCGACCGGGTGGCCCTGGTCTCCGGCATCGTCGTCGTGCTGCTGTGCCTGCTCGCCCTGGCCGCGCCGCTCATCTCGGCCTGGAACGGCCACGACCCCGACGAGCAGTTCCGCGACACCGGCATCACCGACCAGGGCCTGCCCGTCGCGCCCAACGGCGAGTTCTGGTTCGGCACCGACCGCCTCGGCCGCGACCTGTTCATCAGGGTCCTGTACGGCGCGCGCGTCTCGCTGCTCGTCGGCGTGGTCGCGACCGGCGTGGCGGCGCTGATCGGGGTCGTCATCGGGCTGCTGGCCGGGTACTACGGCGGCGTCATCGACACCATCCTGTCCCGGCTCATGGACGTGGTCCTGTCGTTCCCGTACCTGATCTTCGCGATCGCGGTGGTGTCCATCGCCGGACCCTCGCTGACCGCGACGATCGGGGTGATCTCGTTCTACTCCTGGGCGGCGATCGCCCGCGTGGTGCGCGGCCAGACGTTGTCGCTCAAGGAACGCGAGTACGTGGAGGCGGCCCGGTCCATGGGGGCCGGCGACGCGCGCATCATGTTCGTGGACATCCTGCCGAACCTGCTGGCCCCCGTCATCGTGCTCACCACGCTGCTGGTGCCGGCCGCGATCGTGTTCGAGTCCACCCTGTCCTATCTGGGGCTCGGGATCGTTCCCCCTACCCCGTCGTGGGGGAACCTGCTGAGCGAGGCCCAGGGGTTCTACCGGGTGGCGTACTGGTATCTGGGCTTCCCGGCGGCCTCGCTGCTGATCACGACGCTGGCGTTCAACCTGGTGGGCGACGGGATCAGGGACGCCATCGATCCCCGGATGGAACGGCTGTTCAGCCGCCGGCGACGGCGGAACCGGCGTGCGGCATCCGGTCCGGCTTCCGGTCCGGCGTCCGCTCCGGCGTCCGGTCCGGCTTCCGGTCCGGCTTCCGCTTCGGCTTCTGCTCCGGCCTCCGCGCCCGCCGCTGGGCGGTCCGATGCCGATGCCGGGCGGTCCGATGCCGCTGCTGGAGGGCCCGATGCTGACGTTTCATGACCGGGGTGGGATGCCGGGGTTGCTTCAGGAGGTGGAGGGCTGATGTTGCGACGGTTCCTGCTGCGGCGCACGCTGCTCGGAGTGCTGGTGTTGTGGCTGGTCTCCCTGGGCACGTTCTTCCTGTTCTTCGTCGCCCCCGGCGACCCCGCCCGTACGCTGGCCGGCCGCCAGGCCACCCCCGAGCAGGTCGACCTGATCCGGCACAACCTCGGCCTCGACCGTCCCACCATCGTCCAGTACTTCGACTACCTGGGCCGGCTCCTGCACGGCGACCTCGGTCAGTCGTACTTCTCGGGCGAATCGGTGGGCAAGCTGCTCGCCCAGGACTTCCCGCCGACGTTCTCGCTGGTGCTCGGCGGCGCCGTCCTGTGGCTCTGCGTCGGCGTCGGCGCCGGGGTGCTCAGCGCCACCCGCGTACGGTCGTTCCTCGACCGCGCCCTGACCACGCTGGCCCTGGCCGGGGTCTCGATGCCGACGTTCGTGGTCGGCCTGCTGCTGCTGTATTTCTTCTTCTTCCAGCTCACCATGGCGGGCGCGCCGATCCTGCCGCCCGACTCCTACGTGCCCTTCTCCGAGAACCCCGGCGAATGGGCCCGGCACCTGATCCTGCCGTGGATCACGTTGGCCATGGTCCAGGCGGCCTCGTATGCCCGGCTCACCCGGGGCTCCATGCTGGACGTCCTGGGCGAGGACTACATCCGTACGGCCCGCGCCAAGGGCGTGCCCGAGGGCCGCGTCATCTACCGGCACGGCCTGCGCGCCGCGCTGACCCCCGTGGTCACCCAGCTCGGCGTGGACATCGGCACGCTGATCGGCGGTCTGGTGGTGACGGAGTCGGTCTTCGGGCTCGGCGGCATCGGGCAGGCGGTGGTGCAGGCGTTCATCAGCGGGGACCTGCCGGTGATCATGGGCGTCGTCATCCTGGCCACCACCGCCGTGGTGGTGGCGAACCTGATCGTGGACATCGCCTACGGACTCCTCGACCCCCGGATCCGCCTGGCCTGATGCTACGAGCCTCCGCCTGGCCTGACGAGACGATACGAGGCGGCGCGTCCGGCCGGGCGCACCGCCTTCGTCCACTTCCCGCCTCGTGGAACGGGCGGGATCATGGAACCGGCGGGCTCTCGGAACCGGCGGGATCCTGGAACCGGCGGGATCCCTCGGAAATGGCTGAGCGTTCTTGGGGCCGGCGGGCGGCTTCTTCGGGGTCAGCGGGCGAACTCGGTGGCGCGGGACTCGCGCACCACCGTGATCCGGATCTGCCCCGGGTACGTCAGCTCCTCCTCCACCTGCTTGGCCACGTCCCGGGCGATCACCTGCGCCTGGATGTCGTCGATCGCGTCCGGCTTGACCATGACCCGGATCTCCCGCCCGGCCTGCATGGCGAACACCTTCTCCACGCCCTCGTACGACTGCGCGATCTCCTCCAGCCGCTCCAGCCGCTTGACGTACGCCTCCAGCGACTCCCTGCGCGCCCCCGGACGGCTGCCGCTGATGGCGTCGGCCGCCTGCGTGAGCACCGCCTCGACCGTACGGACCTCGACCTCGTTGTGGTGCGCCTCGATGGCGTGCACCACGTCCTCCTGCTCGCCGTACCGGCGGGCGATCTCGGCGCCGATCAGCGCGTGACTGCCCTCGACCTCGTGCGTGAGGGCCTTGCCGATGTCGTGCAGCAGCGCGCACCGCTTCATGAGCTGCTGGTTCATCTTGAGCTCGGCCGCCATGATCCCGGCGATGTGCGCGGACTCGATGAGGTGCTTGAGCACGTTCTGACCGTAGGAGGTGCGGTATCGAAGCTGCCCGAGCAGCAGCGTCAGCTCGGGGTGCATGTCGGTGATGCCCAGCTCGACCAGCGCGTCCTCGCCGGCCCGCGCGCAGAGGTCCTGGACCTCCTGGCGGCTGCGGTCGTGCGCCTCCTCGATGCGCTGCGGATGGATGCGCCCGTCCAGCACCAGCTTCTCCAGCGTGAGCCGCGCCGTCTCCCTGCGAACCGGGTCGAAACACGACAACAACACCGCCTCCGGCGTGTCGTCGATGATCAGGTTCACGCCCGTGGTCGACTCGAACGCCCGGATGTTGCGTCCCTCGCGACCGATGATCCGGCCCTTCATCTCGTCACCGGGCAGATGCAGCACACTGACGACCGACTCGGCCGTCTGCTCGGCAGCCACCCGCTGGACCGCCAGCGTCACGATCTTGGTGGCCCGCTTCTCCCCCTCCTTGCGGGCCTCGCCCTCGATCTCCCTGATGATCAGCGCCGCCTCGCGCTTGGCCTGGTTCTCGATCTCCTTGACCAGCTCGGACTTGGCCTGCTCCCCCGTCAGCCCGGCGACCCGTTCCAGGATCGCCCGCCGCTCGTCCTCGACCTGGAGCAGTTCCTCGCGCCGGTCGGCCAGCTCGATCTCGGTCTCGGCCAGCTTCCTGTCCCGCTCGGACTGCCGCCTGGCCTCCTCGTCGAGCCGCTGCTCGCGCTCGGCCAGCCTGGCCTCCCTGCGTTCGAGATCGGTCCGGAGCTCCTTGAGCTCGGACTTCAGGATCCGGCTCTCCTCCTCGACCTCCCGCCGCATCTGCGCGGCGCTCTCGACGGCGCTCTCCGACCTGCGCAGGATCTCCTCGGCGTCGCTCTCCGCCTTGGCACGGATCTCCTTGGCACGCTCCCGCGCCTCCTCAAGCTCCGCGTGTACGGCCTCCACCTGCTCAGGGCTCGGCTCGGACTTCCGGGGCAAACCGCCAGAGGTACGGCGTATGACGACGAGCAGCGCCACGATCATCCCGAACGCGAGCACGAGCACCGCCACCATCAGCACCACGACAAGCGGCTGCATGCGCGCCCCGCCCTCCTCGCGTCGTCAACACCTCATAACGCGGACCCAAAACGGGAGGGGTCACGTGCGCGCCACGGAAAGCCCGGTCGGCGTCGTCTCCAGGACCGATGTCAGGCCAAGGCTGACCGGGCATCGGCCCCCATAGCCGACACCTCGCCTGCCTCGATCAACCGAGCTCGTACGTCCGTCGTTCACCGGTATGGCAATCCGCACTGCGCGGAGTAACTCCTCACTGCCGTCGAGGTTATGCGTCGAACAGGTCACGAGCAAGCAAACGCGTCCTCAAGCGTGTCTTACGGGCCCGCATCTCCCCAATCAACCACATAACCCACGATCACCCCCCATTTGTCCCCCACCTTCACCTCTCCAACCCCCATAGCCCAGACAAAGCCCACAACCCGCCATCCGGCGACCACCGGCCATCAATCCGTAGAGCTCCGGCGGACCCTCCAGTCCCGGCTTCCGTCGCACGCGAGAAACTCTTCGAACGCCCGACGCCCGGCTCGCCCGCCCCGACAGGAGCACACGATGAACACCCTCATCGACAAGATCGCCTGGATTCACCTGGACGACAACAAGATCCTCAGCACCCGCTCACGCGGCAAGAGCGCCTACTACCTCCCCGGCGGCAAACGCGAGCCCGGCGAAAGCGACCTCGACACCCTGATCCGCGAGATCGACGAAGAACTCTCCGTCACCATCATCCCGACCACCGCCACCCACCTGGGCACCTTCCACGCCCAGGCACACGGCCACGCCGACGGCGTCACCGTACGGATGACCTGCTACACCGCCGAGCACCACGGGGTCCCGACACCCAGCAACGAGATCGAAGAGATCACCTGGCTGACCCACGCCGACCGCGACCGCGTGTCCCCGGTCGACCAACTCATCTTCGACCACCTACACCGAACCGGCCAACTCCACTAGGACGTGTCTCGAAGTCAGGTGGTTAGTCTCCGTTGAAGAGTAGATATCTATGAGGCTTGCGTTCGATCAACTGGCAGAGGTCAAGGATCTCTTCGGCCGCCCGCCGTTCATCCTCAGGTACTAGACGCGCAAGCTGTTGCAGCTCAGGCACCACTTTCCGCATCTGCGACCGGTTGAAGATGGTGTCGTCGCAGGGATCGACGTAGCCGAGCATCGGTAGCCCCAGGCCCAAGGCGCGATCACAAAGCGCGTTGATCGCCGGGTGCAGCGACTGTCCCTCCATGTCGCCGGAGAAGGTCCACACCATCACGCTGATTCCCATGCACGGTCACACTAGTGTCCTGAGTCAGGAGTTCTGTCCATATATGTAGGCTGGGTTCATGACGTGTGATATTCGCGCATACCGAGGCCCAGATGACGCCACAGCGACCTTCGATGTCTTCCAAGCCGCGATTCGCCAAACGGCCTCGTTGGTTTACGGACCGCGCCAGGTGGACGCATGGGCTGGCCCCGCTCGCACCGACCTGAGCGATTGGGACAGGCGGCGGCAAGAAGCGTCGACCCTGGTGGCAGAAGTTGATGACACTGTCGTGGGGTTCACGGACCTGCTGCCGGACGGCTTGGTTGACATGCTGTTCGTTCATCCACGATCAGGGGGCAGGGGTGTTGCACGCGCCCTGCTCACTGCCATCATGCGCGAGGCGCGTGCCCGTGGGCTCACCGAACTGCGGACCTTGGCCAGTCGGAGTGCTCAGCCTGCGTTCGAACGCCTCGGATTCACTGTGGTCGCCCATCGCCCGGACAACACGGTCCGTGGGGTCGTCGTCCCCAACGTAGAAATGCGTCGCCGCCTCTAGCATCCTGAGTCAGGAATTCTGTTCATAACTCTATGCTGGTGTCATGGCGAGTACGGGGCGGCCGAAGGCCGAGCTGGTGTTGTCCGAGGACGAGCGGGCGGCGCTGGAGGGTTGGGTGCGGCGCAGGTCGACGCCGCAGTCGTGGGCGTTGCGATGCCGGATCATCCTGGAGTGCGCGACGGGCGCGACGAACAAGGACGTCGCGCAGCGGCTCGGGTCGACGCCTCACGCGGTCGGGCGGTGGCGGGCCCGGTTCGTCGAGCATCGGATCGCGGGCCTGGGTGACATGCCACGCTCGGGCGGGCCCCGGTCGGTGACCGACGAGCAGGTCGCGGCACTGGTGACCAAGACCTTGGAGAGCACACCGAAGAACGCGACGCACTGGTCGACCCGGTCGATGGCCAAGGAGATCGGCATGTCGCAGTCGACGGTCTCGCGGGTCTGGCGGGCGTTCGGCCTGCAACCCCACCGGGTCGAGGAGTTCAAGCTGTCCACCGACCCGTACTTCGTGGACAAGGTCCACGACGTCGTCGGGCTCTACCTGGATCCGCCCGAGCGGGCGCTGGTGTTCTGCGTGGACGAGAAGTCGCAGATCCAGGCGTTGGACCGCTCCCAGCCCGTGCTGCCGATGATGCCCGGAATCCCGCAGCGCGTGACCCACGACTACGTCAGGGCCGGCACCACGACCCTGTTCGCCGCCCTGAAGATCGCATCCGGCAAGGTCATCGGGTCCCTGCACCGCCGTCACCGCGCCGAGGAGTTCAAGAAGTTCCTGATCACCTTGGACAAGCAGACCCCCGCGGACCTGGACATCCACCTCGTGCTCGACAACTACGCCACGCACAAGACGCCCGCGATCCGCACCTGGCTGGTCGCCCACCCGCGGTTCCATCTGCACTTCACCCCGACCGGGTCGTCCTGGCTCAACCTCGTGGAGCGGTGGTTCGCCGACCTGACGAACAAGCAGATTTGTCGCGGCGTGCACAAGTCCGTCCAGGCCCTGGAGAAGGACATCTGCGACTGGATCTCGACCTGGAACACCAAGCCGCGGCCCTACGTCTGGACCAAGACCGCCGACGAGATCCTCGAACGCCTCGCCGGATATCTGAACAGAATTCCCGACTCAGGACACTAGAGACTCCGCCATATCCCTAGAGGCGGACTTTGCGACACGTCCTAACCCCGCCCCCGCAACCGCCCAGCACTCCAAGCGAATCCCCGAGCTTCCACTGACCAGCGCTCAGAGCCGACCCCCCAGCCTTACCTCCTCCGGGCCCACCCTCACCTTCATGGGCGCCCATCCATGCAGCACCCCACGCCCTCCGCCTCTCTGCCCCCAGACACGAGACGCTTCAGACCCATCAGCAGCCCCACAACCCGTCATCTGCTGAGCCCAAGCGCGAGAAGCTCCGAATCCGACGATCAACCCCACAGCCTTTCGGTCCCCCTCAGCTCTTGACCAGGCAGCAGACCTCCAGTCCCTCCCTCGAGCCTCAAGCAGGAGAGGGGGCGGCCCCAGCCAGCAGGCCATAGCCCCTCCATCTCCCTGAGCCCGAAGCGTGAGAGGGCTTCGCACCTGGCGGCAGGCCAGCCGGAAGGTCCTGAGGGATTAGGAGAAGTCATCCTCCAGGTCGATGCCCTCCTGTTCGAGGGCCTCCCGGATCACCCGGTACGCCAATCCCGACGAGTACCCCTTGCGCGCGAGCATGCCGGCCAGACGCCGCGTACGGGTCTGCGAGTCGAGGGATCGGGTGGAGGCGAGCTTACGGTCCACCAGCCGTCGGGCCGTCTCGGCCTCCTGGTCGGAGTCCAGGCGCTCCACGGCTTCCTTCACGGTTTCGGTGTCCACACCCCGATGGCGCAATTCGGCCGCGAGCGCACGCTTGGCGAGGCCCCGACCGTGGTGCCGAGAATCGACCCATGCCTCCGCGAACGCCTCGTCATTGATCAGCCCGAGCTCGACAAACCGATCAAGCACCTTTCCGGCAGCCTCATCCGGTACGTCCCGCTTGCGAAGGGCCTCGGCGAGCTGCGCCCGCGTCTTGGGAGCCATGGTGAGCAGCCGAAGACAGATGGCCCGCGCAACGGACTCCGGGTCCGCCGCAGGTGCCGCCGCAGCGGAACTGCCGACGTCCGGCCCATCAGGCAGCAGCCCGCCATGCGATGGCCCGTCGGAGAGGGGGCCGTCAGACAGCGAGCCGTCGGACAGCGGGCCGCCACGACCGGTCGCGCCTCTCCCGAAGCGTCCGCTCCCCCTGCCGCTGCCCCGTCCAGCGCCCCGGCCGCCTGTCCGGCGCCCCTTGCCTGAACGCTTCTTCCCACCCGCGTCCTGCTCATCGCCGAACCAGCTGCTTCCGGCCAGCACCTCAGAATGCCACTCATCGGCGCCGCGCTTCTCCGCGGAGGAGGCCTCCCCCTCCGGCTTCCCGCCTACGCCGCCGGCCTCGTACGGATCTTCGCGTTCCCGCAGGCGCTCCTCAGCGACACCGCCGCCATCCTGACCACTCAGCCCAGCCGGCTGCGCCTCGGAACTCCCTGCGCTCTCCTGATCTGCCCGCCCGCTCGTACGCCGCGGAGCAACATCAGCAGCACCCTCGCCATCAGGGCCATTCAGCTCATCCGAAGGGATTCCGGAGAAGCCCTCGCCGTCCGGAGCCCTCCGCCTGCTCGTACGCCGCCCAGCGACCCCGGCAGCGCCCTCACCGTCATGATCGCTCAGCTCGTCCAGCGCGCTTCCGGCGAAACCGTCAACCTGGGCCTTCCTCTTACGCCTTCCCGAACTGCCCTTACGGGTCGGTTCGGTGCGGGCGTCTTCGGCAGGCGAGCTCGCAGCGGTGTCCCGGTCGGCACGAGCCTTACGCTCACCCGGCCAGACGAAGATCGGCGCGTCGGCACCCTCGTCGGAGCGCCCTCGGGACGCCCGTCCGCCGGCCCGTCCGCCGGTCCGGCCACTGCCCCGCCCACCAGCTCGGCCACGATTGTCCGGGCTTCCGTCGGGGGCGGCTTCGTCCTGAGCGCTGGGGTCGGCCGAGTGGAGCCAGCCAGGAGTGGGCCGTTCTGCCGGATCGCCACGCTCAGTGCCCGGCCACGCCATGAACACCTCACTGCGCGGCCTTAGCCCGAAGCCCGTTTCACCGCTCAGCGCAACATCGACCTCAGTGCCCGGCGCAACGCCAGCCCCTACATCCAGCCCAACACCGGCTTCACTGCCCGGCGTGACGCCAGCTCCTTCGTTCAGCCCGACACCGGCGTCACTTTCCGGCGCAACGGCCGCCTTTCTGCGCGGCCTGACGTCAGCCTTATCGCTCGGGGCGACGGCCGCCCCTGCACCCAGCCCGACCTCAGCCTCATTGCTGAGGCTCCCGTCGGATTCACGAGTCGAGCTCGCAGCCTTCTCGTCTGCTTCGGGGCGGGGGTCGCCCGGCCAGTGGAAGGTTGGCGCGGCCATCTCCCGGCCAGGGCCCCACGCCGGGGGCGCGACAACAGCCTGCCGGTCCGTGCCCCAGCCCGACGACACACCCTCGTCGTCCACCTGTGCATGGACGACCACGTCGTGCGCATCGTCGCGAACCACCGCGTCACGAACCACCTCGTCGTCCACTTCATGGTGAACGACCGCTTCGTCCGCCTGATCGTGGACGGCCATGCTCTGCACGCCAGCGGCACCAGCGTGATCGGCCGCGTCGTCCAGCCTGTCGTGGGCAGCCGGGGCATCTGCGCTGGTGTGGACGGTCGGGGGGTGGTCGTCGTCGGGGGTGGGGGGCTCGGAGGCGGCGGCGGCTCGGAGACGGGCGCGTTGTTCGTGCCATTCGTCTACCGACGGCCAGCCGTCGGCGGCTGACCGGGCGAGGTCGGCGCCACGTGAGCCCCTGCCCGAGGCCGGACGGCCGGCAGCCCGGGTCACCGACTCGGAGGTGGTGGCCCCGGTCACCGACTCGGCCGAGGTGGCCCAGGTCGGCGGCTCGGGGGTGGTGGACGTGGGCGTCGGGTCGGAGGGGGTGGCCCGGCGGCCGCGGGGTCCGCGCTTTCTGCGCTCCCCCGAGGCGGGGAGGTCGGGCCATGCGCCCCAGTCCTGGTAACGGGGCGCCTGCGACGGATCCCTGTCACTCATGCGCCGACCGATCAGACGTCACCCGGCTTGGGGGTGGACTTCGAGCCACGACCCGAGGGCGCGGCGGCGGCGGGAGCCGGGACGGCGGCGGCGGGCTCGGCAGGCGTGTCGAGCTTCGGACCGACCCCGAGCTTGTCCTTGATCTTCTTCTCGATCTCGTTGGCCATGTCGGGGTGGTTCTTCAGGAAGTTGCGCGCGTTCTCCTTGCCCTGGCCCAGCTGGTCGCCCTCGTACGTGTACCAGGCGCCCGACTTGCGGACGAAGCCGTGCTCGACGCCCATGTCGATGAGGCCGCCCTCGCGGGAGATGCCCACGCCGTAGAGGATGTCGAAGTCGGCGACGCGGAAGGGCGGGGCCATCTTGTTCTTGACGACCTTGACCCGGGTGCGGTTGCCGACCGCCTCCGTGCCGTCCTTCAGGGTCTCGATGCGGCGGATGTCCATGCGGACGGAGGCGTAGAACTTGAGCGCCTTACCACCGGTCGTGGTCTCGGGGCTGCCGAACATGACGCCGATCTTCTCGCGGAGCTGGTTGATGAAGATCGCGGTGGTGCCGGTGCTGTTGAGCGCGCCGGCGACCTTGCGCAGCGCCTGGGACATGAGGCGCGCCTGGAGGCCGACGTGGCTGTCGCCCATCTCGCCCTCGATCTCGGCCTTGGGCACCAGGGCGGCCACCGAGTCGATGACGATGATGTCGACCGCGCCGGACCTGATCAGCATGTCGGCGATCTCGAGCGCCTGCTCACCGGTGTCGGGCTGGGAGACCAGCAGGGCGTCAGTGTCGACGCCCAGCTTCTTGGCGTATTCGGGGTCAAGGGCGTGTTCGGCGTCGATGAACGCCGCGATGCCGCCGGCCCGCTGGGCGTTGGCCACCGCGTGCAGGGCGACCGTGGTCTTGCCCGAGGACTCGGGGCCGTAGATCTCGACGATGCGCCCACGCGGGAGGCCGCCGATGCCGAGGGCCACGTCAAGGGAGATCGACCCGGTGGGGATCACCTCGATGGGGGCTCGGGCGTCGTCGCCCAGTCGCATGACGGAGCCCTTGCCGAACTGCCGCTCAATCTGAGCGAGCGCGGTCTCGAGGGCCTTCTCGCGGTCGTTGATAGCCATGGGAGCTCCCTCTGGAGGGTCGTGGTCCGATCAGTCGAGTGAAAGCTACGGCCTGCCACCGACATTTTCTGAGACGGTCGGGGAAGGCGTGGCCGGTTCGGCAGGTTCATCGTAGCCGAACGGCTGTTCGATCACATCACGAACACGCTGCTGGGATGCATGCGGTGTGTTCAGAGGAGGGCGAGGCCGGTGCTCGGACGTCGCTCGCGTTCATGGTGGTTGCCGGCCGATTGGCCGTGGGGTCTGCCCGGGGGGCCGCGGCCGTGGGATCGGGCGCGGCGGGCGGATGTGATGGGGTGTGCCCCGATGGGCGGTTGCCTGGAGCCGGGGCCGACGAACGCCTGTCCCTCACGGACGAGCGGCATCTGACCCGGCCAGGAAAACGCGGATCCCGCCCGTCCCGAACAACTCTGACCCGACCGGGAAACGCGGATCCCGCCCGTACCGAACAACTCTGACCCGGCCGGGAAACGCGGATCCCGCCCGTACCGAATGACACGGATCTGGCTCGTGCCGGAGAACACGGGCCTGAGCCGTCACGGAGGATGTGGATCGCCGCGTGGGGAGACGTCACGGACGTTCTTCCCGCCGGCGCGGAGAGCGCCGGCACCGGGGCCCGGGTGACGGGTGGGGCGTGGGGGGCGAGGGCGTTCGCGATCTCCCGCGCGTGTTGCCGCCGACGTGTTGTCATACGCCGTGAGCTGGGGAGACTCCCATGCAGGGGATTGGCTGGGAGGCGGCGAAGTGGCGAGTGG
Organism: Nonomuraea sp. NPDC001831; assembly: GCF_042892035.1. Taxonomy (NCBI): domain Bacteria; kingdom Bacillati; phylum Actinomycetota; class Actinomycetes; order Streptosporangiales; family Streptosporangiaceae; genus Nonomuraea; species Nonomuraea sp. NPDC001831. The sequence goes on from NZ_JBIATU010000018.1 coordinate 63,022, forward strand.
CTACACCGGGGAACGACGCACCCTTCTGGAGGCGCTCGCCGAGTTGCTGCCCCATCAGGGGCTGGTAAGCCGCATGGTCGGCGGCGACGATCCGGTGTTGTGGGTGTGGCATCCGCGCACGCGCCGCCAGACGATCATCTTCGCCACCCCCTCCAGCGGGGGCTGGACGTTGTTGTGGTCGCCGGGCGGCCAGGGCAGCGCGGACGACCTGGAAGCCACGGCGGACGCCCTCCGCCGGACGCTGAGCTCAACGTAGCCCGGGTGGAACGTCCCCGACCTGAGCTCAACGTGGCCAGGGTTCACCGTAGCCGGGGTGGGACGTCCTCGACCTGGCACACGGCCCGCCATACGGTCTTGGCGCTCTCACCGTCGGCCAGCGCCTGGATGACGGTACGGCCGCCCAGCGGGGCGATCACGTAGTCGCGGGCCCACGACTCGGCATAGGTCTCGCCGAAATGGGCGTTCATCCGTCTCCAGAACTCGGTCAGGCGCATGGACCAAGTATGGAATCGCGTCAGGTGTGGGTAAGACATCCACATGCCAAAGACCCCCAAGTCTTCACCCCCGAAGACCGCCAGGACCAAGGCCAACAGGGCGCGGCGCCGCCGGCTGTTACTCGCGATGCGGCAGACCGTCCAGAAGGAGAAGGGACAGCGATCGGAGCGGCACGCGGGAATCAGGCAGGAGCCGCGTGCGGGCAGGCCGCGTACGCGCAGGGCGTCACGGCGCTGAGCCGGGACGAACAGTCACAGAACAGTCATAGAACTCGCGCACCGTACATCTCACCGAGATGGTCGGCGAGCAGTTCCAGGCGGGCGCCGTCGGGGTCCTTGAAGTAGATGGAGGCGCCGCTCTCGATCTGGTGCGGCACGCCGGCCATCTCCAGCTTGCCGCGCAGCCGTTCCCAGGTGGCGGGGTCGACGGAGATCGCCACGTGGTGCAGCCCGCCGAGCACCTCCTGGTACGGGCCGAGGTCGAGCCCCGGGAAGTCGAAGAACGCGAGCAGGTTGCCGTTGCCGATGTCGAAGAAGAAGTGGCTCGAACCCTTGTAGTCGCGGTTCTCGATGATCTCCGTCAGCGGGAACTCCAGAAGTTCCTGGTAGAACTTGATGGTCCGCTCGACGTCGGACGACAGCAGGGCCACGTGGTGCAGGCCACGGGCGCTGCTCGACGGCCGGTGCGGTAAGGCGTACTTACTTCGCAATTCAGCGCGTCTGGTCTCGACGGCGGCATAGTCAATGGTCACGGTCGCTGTATGTCCGCCTTGACCCCCGCTCAACCACCCGGCGCCGCTCCAATGAGTTTTCTGTCGGTGGCGCGAGGCAGTATGTGCAGGTGAGCTCGCTAGACCACTTCACCCAGGTGACCAGGCAATGGTTCGCCGGCGCCTTCCAGGCGCCCACGGCGGCCCAGGAGGGCGCGTGGGAGTCGATCGCGCGCGGCGACAACACGCTGGTCGTCGCCCCCACGGGGTCCGGCAAGACGCTGGCGGCGTTCCTGTGGTCGCTCGACCGGCTCGCGGCGCGGGCGGCCGAGCAGCCCCCGGATGAGGGCGCGGCGAAGGGGCACAAGCCGGGCACCCGCGTGCTCTACGTGTCGCCGCTCAAGGCGCTGGCCGTCGACGTCGAGCGCAACCTGCGCGCGCCGCTGGCCGGGCTCAGGCAGACGGCGCGCCGGCTCGGGCTGCCCGTGCCGGAGATCTCGGTGGCGATCCGCTCCGGCGACACCCCGGCCGAGGAGCGCAGGCGGTTCGCCGCCAAGCCGTCCGACATCCTGATCACCACCCCCGAGTCGCTGTTCCTGCTGCTCACCAGCCAGGCGCGCGACGCGCTGCGCGACGTCGAGACGGTGATCGTCGACGAGGTGCACGCGGTCGCGGCCACCAAGCGCGGCGCCCACCTGGCGCTCAGCCTGGAACGACTCGACGCGCTGCTGGAGCGTCCGGCCCAGCGGGTGGGGCTGTCGGCGACCGTGCGGCCGGTGAGCGAGGTCGCGGCCTTCCTCGGCGGCACGCGTCCGGCGACGGTGGTGCAGCCGCCGTCCGACAAGCGCATCGAGATCGAGGTCGTCGTCCCGGTCGAGGACATGACGGAGATGGAGGGTGCGCCCGATCCCGAGCAGGTCGAGCCGTCGTCCAGCCGGTCGATCTGGCCCCATGTGGAAGACCGCCTGTTCGACCTGATCGAGTCCCACAGCTCGACGATCGTGTTCGCCAACTCCAGGCGGCTGGCCGAGCGGCTGTGCACCCGGCTCAACGAGCTGGCCTACGCGCGGCGGCAGGGGCCGGAGGCGGTCGACCTGTCGATCTGGGAGACACCGCCGCAGGACCAGGAGCCCCCGCCGTACGACCGGGAGCCCCCGCCGTACGACCGGGAGCCGCCGTCCAGGCGCATGCCCGCCGAGACGATGGCGCAGGCCGGGGCGAGCAAGGGCGTGGTGAGCGAGATCGTCCGGGCCCACCACGGCTCGGTGTCGAAGGAGGAGCGGGCTCAGATCGAGGAGGCGCTCAAGTCGGGGCGGCTGCCCGCCGTGGTCGCCACCTCCAGCCTGGAGCTGGGCATCGACATGGGCGCGGTCGACCTGGTGGCGTGCGTGGAGGCGCCGCCGAGCGTGGCCAGCGGGCTGCAGCGCATCGGCCGGGCCGGTCACCAGGTGGGCGCGGTCTCCCGAGGGGTGATCTTCCCCAAGTACCGGGGCGACCTCGTCCAGACGGCCGTGGTGGCCGAGCGCATGCGCGCCGGGCAGATCGAGGAGTTGCGCTACCCGCGTAACCCGCTCGACGTGCTGGCCCAGCAGATCGTGGCCATGACCGCGCTCGACGAGTGGACCGTCGACGAGCTGGAGACCGTGGTCAAGCGGGCCGCCCCCTATGCCACCCTGCCGCGCAGCGCGCTGGAGGCGACCCTCGACATGCTGGCCGGCCGCTACCCGAGCGAGGAGTTCGCCGAGCTGCGGCCGCGCATCGTCTGGGATCGCGTCACCGGCGTCCTCCAGGGGCGGCCCGGCGCGCAGCGGCTGGCCGTGACCAACGGCGGCACGATCCCCGACCGCGGCCTGTTCGGCGTGTTCCTCGTGGGCGAGAAGGCGTCCCGGGTGGGCGAGCTCGACGAGGAGATGGTCTACGAGTCGCGGGTGGGCGACGTGTTCGTGCTGGGCGCGACGTCGTGGCGGATCGAGGACATCACGGCCGACCGGGTGCTGGTCTCGCCCGCACCCGGCCAGCCGGGGAAGCTGCCGTTCTGGCACGGCGACACGGCCGGGCGTCCGGCCGAGCTGGGCCGGGCGATCGGGCAGTTCCTGCGGGAGCAGGCCAAGCAGGGTTCCACCGACCGCATCAGGGAGGCGGGCCTCGACGAGTTCGCCGCGGGCAACCTGCTGGCCTACCTCGACGAGCAGCGCGAGGCCACGGGATACGTGCCCGACGACCGTACTTTGCTGGTCGAGCGCTTCCACGACGAGCTGGGCGACTGGCGGGTGGTGATCCACTCCCCCTACGGCGCGCGGGTGCACGCGCCCTGGGCGCTGGCGATCAACCGGCGGCTGCGTGAGCGTTACGGCATCGACGTGCAGGCCGTGCACTCCGACGACGGCATCGTGCTGCGCATCCCCGACACGCTGGCCGAGCCGCCCACCGACGTGGCGGCGTTCGACGCCGAGGAGATCGAGCAGATCGTCACCGAGGAGCTGGGCGGGTCGGCGATGTTCGCCTCCCGCTTCAGGGAGTGCGCGGGACGGGCGCTGCTGCTGCCGCGCCGCGTGCCGGGCCGGCGCAGCCCGCTGTGGCAGCAGCGCCAGCGGGCCGCCCATCTGCTGGGCGTGGCCTCCCAGTACGCCTCGTTCCCGATCGTGCTGGAGACGATGCGCGAGTGCCTCCAGGACGTGTTCGACGTGCCGGGGCTGGTCCAGCTCATGCGCGACATCGCGGCGCGCCGGATCCGGGTGGTCGAGGTCGAGACGTCGCAGGCCTCGCCGTTCGCCGCGTCGCTGCTGTTCCACTACGTCGGCGCGTTCATGTACGAAGGCGACGCGCCGCTGGCCGAACGTCGCGCGCAGGCCCTGGCGCTGGACACCACGCTGCTGGCCGAGCTCCTCGGCCAGGCCGACCTGCGCGAGCTGCTCGACCCCGACGTGATCGTGAGCAGCGAACGCGAGCTGGCCCGGCTCGACCGGCCGCTGCGCGACGCGGAAGACCTGGCCGACCTGCTGCGTTCGCACGGGCCGCTGCTGACGCCCGACGTGAGCGTGCGCGGCGGCGACCCGTCCTGGCTGGAGGAGCTCGAACGCGCGCGCCGGGCCATCCGCGTGCGCATCGCGGGCGAGGAGCAGTGGGCGGCCGTGGAGGACGCCGCCCGGCTGCGCGACGCGCTCGGCGTGCCGCTGCCCGTGGGGGTGCCGCACGTGTTCCTGGAGCCGGTGCCCGACCCGCTGGCCGACCTGGTGGCCCGGCACGCCCGCACCCGCGGGCCCTTCCACGCCGGCACCGCCGCCGCCAGGTTCGGGCTGGGCGCGGCCGTGGTGACCGACGCGCTGCGGCGGCTGGCCGCCTCGGGGCGCGTCGTGAACGGGGAGTTCCGGCCGGGCGGCCGGGGCGAGGAGTGGTGCGACGCCGGGGTGCTGCGGATGTTGCGCCGCAGGTCGCTGGCCCGGCTGCGCAAGGAGGTCGAGCCGGTCGCGCACGAGACACTGGCCCGCTTCCTGCCCGCCTGGCACGGCATCACCGGTTCTGGCGCGTCGTCCGACGGCTCGCGGGCCGGGGCGGCCCGGGCCATGGACGCGCTGGTGCGGTCCGTCGAGCAGCTTCAGGGGGCCGCGGTGCCGGCGTCCGCGCTGGAGACGCTGGTGCTGCCCTCGCGGGTGCCCGGCTACCATCCGGCGCTGCTCGACGAGCTGACCTCGTCGGGCGAGGTGATGTGGGTGGGGCAGGGGTCGTTGCCCGGCGGCGACGGATGGGTGTCGCTCTACTTCGCCGACACCGCGCCGCTGCTGCTGCCCGAGCCGGCCGAGATCACGATGACGCCGCTGCACGAGCGCGTGCTCGACCTGCTGGGCGGCGGGGGCGCGCTGTTCTTCCGGGGCATCTCCGACCAGCTCGGGGCCCAGGGCGGGGCGCTCGACGACGCGACCCTGGTCTCCGCGTTGTGGGATCTGGTGTGGTCGGGCCGGGTCTCCGGCGACACGCTCGCCCCGCTGCGGGCCACGCTGGGCACCGGGCGTCCCGCGCACCGGCCCGCCACGACGCGGCGGCGCCGAGCCGTGCTGCCGTCGCGGAGCGGGCCGCCGACCGTGGCCGGGCGGTGGTGGCTGCTGCCCGGCCCCGCCGACGACGCGACGCAGCGGGCGCACGCGCAGGCCGAGGTGCTGCTCGAACGGCACGGCGTGGTGACGCGCGGGGCGGTGACCTCCGAACGGCTGCCCGGCGGGTTCACGCCTGTCTACCAGGTGCTTCGCGCCTACGAGGAGAGCGGGCGGTGCCGCCGGGGGTACTTCGTCGAGGGGCTGGGGGGTGCCCAGTTCGCGCTGGCGGGCGCGGTCGACCGGATGCGCGCCATGGCGCCGAGCGTCGCACCGACCGGGGGCGGGCCGGGCGAGAGCTTCGGTTCGCCGCCCGAGATCCCCGCCTGGGAGACCGGCGGGCCCGGCGGCGGAGAGGCCGGCGAAGGGTTCGGTGGCGAGAGGTTCGGTGGCGAGAGGTTCGGCGGCGGGTTCGGCGGCGGTGAGGGTGGCCGGGGTTCGCGGCCCGGTGGCGGCGGGTTCGGCCAGGGTGGCGAGGCCGGGATGCTCGGTCGAGGCGGCCGGGGCGGGTCCGGGCGGCGGGCCGTGGTGCTGGCCGCCGCTGACCCGGCCAGCCCGTACGGTGCCGCGCTCCCCTGGCCGCAACGTCCCGGCGACGTCGGGCACAAGCCGGGCAGGAAGGCGGGCGCGCTGGTCGTGCTCGTGGACGGTCACCTCGTCCTCTACGTGGAGCGGGGCGGCAAGACGTTGTTGTCGTTCGCCGACGACGAGCGGCTGCAACCGGCGGTCGACGCGCTGGCGCTGGCCGTACGCGACGGGGCGCTCGGGAAGCTGACAGTGGAGCGGGCCGACGGCGCGTCCATCGTGGAATCGCCGCTGGCGGCTGCCCTGGAGGCGGCCGGGTTCCATCCGACACCGCGGGGGCTGCGCCTGCGTGCCTGACCGGTCGGTGGTCGCCGGGGATCGGCCGCCCACGGATCTGTATACGATGGGCGGCCATATGGCTGATGTGATGCGGGGCGCCGGGCGTACGACGCTGCTGGGCGAGGTCACCGAGGAGCTGCGTCGTCGCATCCTGTCGGGTGAGCTGGCCCAGGGCGAACGGCTGGTCGAGGATCGGCTGGCGGCGCTGCTCGGCGTGTCGCGCAACCCCGTGCGCGAGTCCATCCGGGTGCTGGCGGCCGAGGGGTTCGTCGAGGTCGTCCCGCGGGTCGGCGCGACGGTCGCGCGGCTGACGGCCGAGGAGGGCGAGGAGCTCTTCGACGTGCGCATGGCGGTCGAGGGCCTGGCCGCCCGGCTGGCGGCACGCAAACGCAGCCCCGAGGCCGTCGCGCGGCTGCGCCGGGTGCTCGACGCGGCGAAGGAGGCCGTGGAGGCCGGACGACCGGCGGAGGTGGCCGAGCTCAACACCGCCTTCCACCTGGCCGTGGGCGAGGCGGCGGGCAACTCCTACCTCAACCTGATGATGAAGCCCATGGTGCTGCGGGCGCAGTGGGTCTTCAGCCAGACCGCCGCCGTCCGGGGGCCGCACTCCTGGACGGAACACCTGAGCCTGTGCGAGGCCATCGCGGCGGGCGACGAGGACGAGGCCCAGGCCAGGGCGGTCGCACACGTCGCCGCCGCCCGCCGGTCGTTCCTCGCGGCCGTGACCCGCACGGCGACCCACCCGGCCGACCCGGCCGGCCCGAACCACTCGGACAGCCCGGCCGACCCGAACCACCCGGCCGACGCGAACCACCCGGCCGCACAGTCGGGAATCGGCACCCCGCGGCGCGGGTGAGGCGCAGGGATTGTATACAGTCTCCTGAACCGTCCCCCCGGAGGAGAGACCGTTGTTCACCACCAGGCCCGAGCTGACGGGCGACTTCGGCATGGTCGCCAGCACCCACTGGCTGGCCTCGGCGGCCGGGATGGGCGTGCTGGAGCGCGGCGGCAACGCCTTCGATGCGGCGGTGACGGCCGGGTTCGTGCTCCAGGTCGCCGAACCGCACCTGAACGGCCCCGGCGGCGAGGCGCCGATCCTGCTGTGGAGCGAGCAGGAGCAGAAGGTGTCGGCGGTGTGCGGCCAGGGCGTGGCCCCCGCCGCCGCGACCGTCGAGCGCTTCGCCGCGATGGGGCTGGACGTCGTCCCCGGCACGGGCCTGCTGGCGGCGACGGTGCCGGGCGCGTTCGGCGGCTGGATGCTGATGCTGGAGCGCTGGGGCACCTGGTCGCTGGCCGAGGTGCTGGCTCCGGCGATCCACTACGCCGAGCGCGGCGTGCCGGTGCTCGACCGGATCGCCGCCACGATCGGGACGGTCGAGGAGCTGTTCCGGCACGACTGGCCCACGTCGGCGGCCACCTGGCTGCCGGACGGCCGGGTGCCCGCGCCCGGTTCGAGGCTGGCCAACCCGGTGCTCGCGGCGACCTATCGCAGGCTGGTCGCCGAGGCCGAGGCCGCGTCGGCCACCCGCGAAGGTCAGCTCGCCGCCGCCCGGCATGCCTGGTACGAGGGTTTCGTCGCCGAGGCCGTCGCCGGTTTCAGCACCGGCACCGCCTGGCGGGACAGCTCGGGCGAGGTCCACGGCGGCCTGCTCACCGGGGACGACCTGGCCCGCTGGTCCGCCACGGTCGAGGAGCCGGTGAGCTTCGACTACCGCGGGCACACCGTGTACAAGACGGGACCTTGGGGGCAGGGGCCGGTCTTCCTGCAGCAGCTCGCCCTGCTGTCCGGGTTCGACCTCGACGCCGCCGACTTCCTGGGCGCCGACTACATGCACGTGGTGACCGAGGCGGCCAAGCTCGCCTTCGCCGACCGCGAAGCCTGGTACGGCGACGCGGACGTGCCCATGGCCGACCTGCTGAGCGCGGCGTACAACGATGAACGACGGCGGCTCATCGGGCCCGAGGCCAGCCTGGAGCTGCGGCCGGGCGCGCCCGGCGGCCGGGAGCCGCGGCTGCCGGTACTGCCGCCCGGCACGGCGGCCGGCTCCCCCGCGATTCCGGCGCCCGTTCGTCCGGGCATCGGCGAGCCGACGGTTCGTCCGGGCATCGGCGAGCCGACGGTCGCCCGCCACGACGCACCGCCGACCGGCGGCCCGCGCACCCTGGCCGGCGCCGGTGAGCAGACGGTGACGCCGGACGGCGCGGTGCGGGGCGACACCTGCCACGTGGACGTCGTGGACCGGTTCGGCAACATGGTCTCGGCCACGCCCAGCGGCGGCTGGTTGCAGAGCTCCCCCACGATCCCCGAGCTGGGCTTCTGCCTGGGCACCAGGGCGCAGATGTTCTGGCTGCAGGAGGGGCTGCCCGCCTCGCTGCGGCCCGGCGCGCGGCCGCGCACAACGCTCTCGCCGTCGTTCGCCACCAGGGACGGCAGGCCGTGGCTGGCGTTCGGCACCCCGGGCGGTGACCAGCAGGACCAGTGGAGCGTCAACTTCTTCCTGGCCGTCGTGCACGGGCGGCTGAACCTCCAGGAGGCGATCGAGGCGCCCATGTTCCACTCCGCGCACTTCCCCAGCTCGTTCTTCCCGCGTGGCTCGCGTCCCGGGGTGCTGCACGTCGAGGAGCGGCTCGACCCGGGGGTGGTGGCCGAGCTGCGGCGGCGTGGGCACGCGGTCGAGGTCGAGGGGCCGTGGTCGCTCGGCAGGCTGAGCGCGGTGGCCCGCGACGGCGCCTTCCTGCGCGCCGCCGCCAACCCCCGCGGCGCCCAGGGCTACGCGGCGGGCCGATGACCAACCACCACACGCCCCGCCCAAAGGCGCGGACTACCACCGACCACACCTCCCACCCAAAGGCGAGGACCGCCACCGACCACAGGTCCCGCCCGAAGCCAAGACCCACCGACCACACGTCCCACCCGAAGGCGAGAACCACCACCGACCGGGCGTCCCGGCTGGGGGTGGGGTGGTGACGGTTGGGGAGGTTGTCTTTCTGGTCGGGGCCGGGTTGCTGGCGGGGGCGGTCAATGCTCTGGCCGGGGGCGGCACGCTGATCTCCTTCCCGGCGCTGGTGGCGTTCGGCTACCCGGGCGTCACGGCGTCGGTGACCAACGCGGTGGCCCTGTGGCCCGGCTACCTGGGCGGCGTCGTCGGCTACCGCGCCGAGCTGCGCGGGCAGCGGCGCAGGGTGGCGGCGCTGTCGGCCGCCACGGTGGCGGGCGCCGTGGCGGGCTGTTCGCTGCTGCTGCTCACGCCTGGCCGGCTGTTCGACTCGCTGGTGCCGTGGCTGGTGACGTTCGCCAGCCTCGCGCTGCTGGCCCAGCCGTGGCTCAAGGACCGCTTCGGCGGCGCGGCCGGGCGGCCGCCGAGCAGGCTGGTGTACGCCGGGGTGTTCCTGGGCGGCTGCTACGGCGCCTACTTCAACGGCGGGATGGGCGTGCTGCTGCTGGCCGTGCTCGGCATGTTCCTGCACGACGACCTGCACCGGGTCAACGCCGTACGGGCCGCGTTGTCGCTGGTCGTCAGTACGGTGTCGGTGGTGGCGTTCGCGCTGTTCGGCCCGGTGGAGTGGCAGGCCGTGGCCGTGGTGGCGCCGGCCAGCCTGGCGGGTGGCTTCCTCGGCACCCGCGTGGCCCGGCTCATGCCGCCGAACGTGCTGCGCGGGGTCGTCGTGACCTTCGGCCTCGGCGTGGCGGCGGTGCTCGCGCTGCGTTGAAACTGCGTCGAAACTGCGTGGTAGCTGCGTCGTACGTGCGTCCTACGTGCGTCGTAGCTGCGTCGTATCTGCGTTGAACGGGCGGTTCAGGCGACGGTGGCCTCGATCAGGTCATCGACCACGTCGTTCAGGTCGTTGCCCCGGGCGTGCACGCGCCGCTGGCGCACCGCCCCGGAGCCCTTGCTCAGCAGCCGTTCCAGGCCCTCTTCGATGAAGGTCAGATCGCCGGCCTCGGCCAGCGCGGCGCTCACGTGGCCGAACAGGCGGCGGGCCATCACCGTGGCGGGCACGAGCGTCCCGTGCCGCACGTCGAGGCTGTCACCGACCAGGCCGTCCCGGGCGGCCCGCCAGTAGGCGGCCCGCAGCACCTCCGACGGGATCGGCAGCCCGCGGTCGCCGCGCGCCACCTCCCGCAACGCGGTCACGACCAGGGCCCGGATAAGGCCGATGATCGTCAGGCTGTCGCTCACGTCGAGCGGCACGTCGGCCACCCTGATCTCGACCGTCGGCAGCCTCGGCGACGGGCGGGTGTCCCAGAAGACCGTCTTGGGGTCCATCAGCGCGCCCGACTCCGACAGCGCGCGCAGCGCCAGCTCGTAGTCGCCGAACGTCGGGAAGTACGGCGGCGCCCCGGACACCGGCCACCGCCCCCAGCTGATCACCCGCCAGGACGCGTAGCCGGTGTCGCGGCCCACGAAGAACGGCGAGTTGGCGGCCAGCGCGATCAGCGTCGGCAGCCAGGGTCTGAGATGGTTGCCGACGTAGACGGCGATCTCCTCGTCCGGTACGTCGACGTGCACGTGCAGCGCGCAGATGCTGATCTCGTCCTGCAACGCCCGGTAGAGCTCCTTGCCCTGCAGATAGCGGTGGTCGTCGGTGAGCGGCGGCGGCATGACGTTGCCGAGCACCGGGATGCCGCTGGCCACGACCGCCAGGCCGCAGGACCGGGCCGCCTCGGCCACCTCCTTCCGTGCTGCCCGGAGCTGGGAGCCCAGCTCACTGAGGTCGGCGGAGGGCGGCGTACGGGCCTCCACCTGGAAACGGGTGATCTCGTGGGCCACGTCGAGCATGTCCGTCGCGGCGGCCAGGACCTCGGCCGCCCGAGGGGACACGTGGCGGGTGCGGGGATCGACGACGAGGTATTCCTCTTCGATCCCGATCAACGGAACCATGCACACCTCGCTGGGGGAGTCCGAAGAGCCTCCGCCACAGGTTGTGCCCGTACCGCTGCCGGGGGAAAACCTGGCTAGAAGGGGGCAGGACCGTACAGGGCGGCGGGGGCGCCGGTGGACATGGCCCAGTAGCGGTCGCCGTACGACCAGTGCCACCACTCGGTCGGGTAGTTGACCAGGCCCACGGGCTCCAGGGCGGCGGCCAGGATCTCGCGGTGGGCGCGGGCCTGCGCCGGGACGCCGGCGGCTGCCGTGTAACAGGCGCCGCCGCTCTCCTCGGGGTTGTCGTTGACCTGGGTGCCCATGTCGTACTCGGTGCCGTCGGGGGCGCACAGGGTGAGGTCGACGGCGGCGCCGGCGGTGTGGGGGGCGACCTCGACGGGGGACACATACCGACTTGCCGCTACATACGACTCTTCAGGCGTCATGTCGGGGTAAGTGGTGAGGAGCTCCGCGCGGTACCCCTCGAAGATGCGCCGCTGTGTGGCGATGGGCCGGTATCCCTCGACGATCAGCAGGTGGAAGCCGTCGGGCAACGAGCTCTCGGCCCGCTCCAGCCGGTCGAGCAGCCCCGCGCGCAGGTGCGCGTACGCGCCGTCGGCGTCGGCCATCCGCGTGTCGACCCGCAGCCGCCCGCGTACGTCGGCCAGCGGCTCACCGCACTCCTGGACGGGGATCGCCGAGACGCGCGGGTCGGAGATGAGGACTACGTCGGTGTCGAGCTGCCACATGGGCAGAAATTCTCACACAGTGTCGGAGAAAACCTGCTCCCGGGCCTGTTCCAGGGCCGCGACCATGGCCCCGCGCAGCACCGCGTTGCCGGTCACCTTGGTGGTCACCACGGTCGGCTGGCTCGGGCACACGCGGGCCACGGCCTCCTCCACCTTGGCGGCCAGCCGCTCGCCGCCGGCCCGGCCGACGTCGCCGCTGAGCACGATCAGCCCGGGGTCGAGCACGACGGCCACGGCCGCCGCGCCCACGGCCAGACGGCCCGCCACCTCGTCCAGGTAGTCCTCGTCGCCGTTGCGGACCAGGTCGGGCACGGTGTAGCCGATCACGCCGTGCTCGCCGGCCAGGCCGCGCAGGGCGTCGTGGCCCACCAGGCGCTGGAAGGAGCCCGACTGCGGCTGCGAGACGTCGGACGGCAGCGGCTCGCCCGGCACCGGCAGCCAGCCGATCTCGCCCGCGCCGCCGGTGATGCCGCGGTGCAGCCGGCCGCCGAGCATGACGCCGAGGCCCTGGCCGACGCCGGCCCAGATGACCACGAAGTCGTCGTGGCCGACGGCCGCGCCGTAGCGGCTCTCGGCCAGGGCGACCAGGTTGACGTCGTTCTCTATCGTCACCGAGCCGCCGAGGGTCTGGCGCAGGCTGGCCAGCACGCCGACGTGCCAGTCGGGCAGGTCGTAGGACCAGCGCACGTCGCCGCTGCGGGGATCGACGACGCCTCTGGTGCCGATGACGAAGGAGCGGAGCTGGGAGAGCTCGACGCTGGCCGTGGCGCAGGCCCGCTGGACGGCCGAGTGCACCGCCTTGACCGGATCGCGGGCGTCGGACGGGTTGACCGTCACCTCGACAACGATTTTACCTGTGATGTCCGCCACACCGACGGTGAGGCTGTCGGGCAGCACCTCCAGCCCGGCGACGTACGCGCTCGACGGAACCACGGCGTACAGGGCGGCGTGCGGGCCCCGGCCGCCGGCGCGCTCGCCGGCGACCTCCACCAGCCCCCGCTCTTCGAGTCGAGCGAGCAGCTGACCTGCGGTTACCTTGGATAGCCCCGTTCGCTCCCCCAGTTCGGCGCGGGTCAGCGGACCGTCCGCGAGGAGGAGTTCAAGTGCCGAGCGGTCGTTCAACCTGCGCAGCAGCCGGGGGATCCCCGGGCTTCGACTCATTACCGCACCCCTCTCGTCACGAATGGCTAACGAGCGTTTCTTTTAAGAAAGTTTCTTGTTAGTTTAACAGCGTCGTTCGGCATTTGACGATCAGCCTGGTGCGGACCGTAGGCCAGCACCCGGGAAGGGAGAACCCTGTGAGGATCGCGAAGATCACAGCCACTACGGTCACCACGGCCGCCCTGGCCCTGGGCCTGGCCGCCTGTGGGTCAAGCGAGGAGCCGAAGCCGTCGTCCAGCGCGGCCGCCCCCGCTTCCAGTGGCCCGAAGTTCGCGGGCAAGACGCTCAGCGTGTGGCGTCTGGGCGACAGCAACCCTGCCGCCGCCAAGTACATGGAAGAGCTCAACGCCGAGTTCAAGAAGCAGACCGGCGCCGAGGTCAAGCTTGAGTGGATCCCGTGGCCGCAGGTGGCCGACAAGTTCGCCGCCGCCGCGACCGGCACCGGCCCGGACGTGACCGAGATCGGCAACGACCAGGTCCCGATGTGGCAGAGCCAGGACGCGCTCACTCCCATCACCGACATCGCGCGTGAGGGCGACCGGGCCCAGATCCCCGAGAACCTCTACGGCTACGAGACGGTCGACGGCGAGATCTACGGCATCCCGTGGGGCGCCGGCGCCCGCGCGGTGCTCTACCGCAAGGACTGGTTCGCCGACCTGAAGATCGAGGTTCCCAAGACCTGGGACGAGCTCGTCGCCGCGGCCAAGAAGATCCAGAAGGAGAAGGGCGCCGGCGTCGACGGCTTCGCCTTCAACGGCGGCTCCGACGCCAACCACCTGCTGGCCGCGTTCGCCTGGTCCGAGGGCGGCGAGTTCGCCGTCAAGGAGGGCGACAAGTGGGTCGGCAAGCTGACCGACCCCGGCTTCCAGAAGGGCTTCGAGACCTACACCGGTCTGGTCACCGGCGGCCTGTCCAGCAAGGCGAACCTGACGCTGAACACCGTCGACATCCGCAAGCGCTTCGCCAACAACAAGGTGGCGATGTACCTCACCGCCGGCTGGGACCTGCCCGGCATCGAGGAGGACTCGAAGGGCAAGCTGAAGGGCGACAAGCTCGGCTTCTTCCCGCTGCCAGCCAAGACCGGCGGCCTGGCCCCGTCCTTCTTCGGCGGCAACGACATCGCGCTGTGGGGCGGCACCAAGGAGGCCGACCTCGGCAAGGAGTACATCAAGCTCGCCACCAGCAAGACCTGGGCCGACCGCTACGCCAAGGAAGGCGGCCTGCTGCCGGTCTACCCCGACACCCTGGCGGCGCTGAACGAGGACCCGGCGCAGGGCCCGTTCGCCCAGGCCTTCGCCAAGGCCAAGGCGTTCCCGGCCGACCCGAACTGGGCCGAGGCCGACGCCACCAAGGCCGTGCTGCAGAACGCGGCGCGCGCCGTCATCGAGGGCAAGAAGGACACCACCACGGCTCTCGCTGACGCCAACAAGGAACTCGAAGAGATCCTGAACCAGTAACGATGGCGAACACGACTACGGTCACCCGGGGCAGGGGCTCGTCCCCCGCCCCGGGGCGCCGCCGTAAGAAGGGCGGCGGGCCCGTCAAGGCCACCGGGATGCCCACATGGAGCATCCCGTACGTGCTGCTCATCCCCGGTCTGCTGGTCATCGCGGGACTGCTGCTGTACCCGATGTTCCAGCTCGGCGTGATGGCCTTCCAGAAGGTCGGGCTCGCGCAGATCAGGGGCAGCAAGCCGGCCGAATGGGTGGGCCTGGACAACTTCAACAAGGTCCTCTCCAACGACATCTTCTGGTCGGCTCTGCGCAACACCGTGGTGTTCGCCTTCGTCGCCGTCAGCCTCACCCTGATCGTGGGAACCGCGGTCGGCGTGCTGCTGAACAAGCTCGGCAAGAAGATGTCCCTGTTCGTGGTCATCGGGTGCATGTTCGCCTGGGCCGTGCCGCCGGTCGCGCAGGGCGTCATCTGGCGCTCGCTCTTCGACGCCGAGTCCGGCATCGTGAACTGGCTGCTCAACCTGCTGCCCGACTGGCTGGCCGCGCCGCCCGCCGGCCAGCGGGACTGGTCGGGCACCCCCTGGCTCAACGACACCTTCCCGCTCTACGTCGCGCTGATCGTGTGCGTGGTGTGGGCCGGGTTCCCGTTCATCGCGGTCTCGGTGCTGGCGGGCCTCAAGGGCATCCCGTCCGAGCTGTACGAGGCGGCCAAGGTCGACGGCTCGGGGGCGTGGCGGACGTTCAGGAAGATCACCCTGCCGCTGCTCAAGCCGGTCTTCGCCGTCCTGACGATCCTGTCGATCATCTGGGACTTCAAGGTCTTCAGCCAGCTCTACGTGCTGATGAACGGCCCGACCAACCGCGACGGGTTCAACCTGTCGATGTACGCGGTCGCGGAGGCGTTCAAGCCCCCGCAGAAGCTGGGCACGGGCGCGGCGATCTCCATCGTGCTGACGATCATCCTGCTCATCATCACCGTCGCGTACGTCCGGCAGATCGTGAAGCAGGAGGAGATGTGAACGCGCTGGCCCGCAAGAAGCTCGGGAAGATCCTCCTGAACACGGCCGGTGTGCTGGTCTTCCTCTACGCGGTCTTCCCCGTCTACTGGATGGTCTCCACCGGCTTCAAGGAGAACGACCAGATCTTCACGACGGAGTTCATCCCGTTCCCGACGCACTTCACCTTCGACCACTTCGCGCGGGTGCTGACCGAGGGCGTGGCGAACAACTCCATCTGGCTCTACATGCGCAACAGCGCGATCGTGGCGCTCGGCACCGTGCTCATCGGCTCGGTCTTCGCGCTGCTGTCGGCCACGGCCATCGCCCGCTTCCGCTTCAAGGGGCGCGGCACGTTCCTGGTCATCCTGCTGATCGTGCAGATGTTGCCGGCCGAGGGCCTGCTCATCCCGCTGTACATGATGGTCAAGCGGGTCGGCCTCGGTGACCAGCTCCTCGGACTGATCATCACCCAGGTCGCGCTGACGCTGCCGTTCGGCATCTGGATGTTGCGCACGTTCGTGGCCGCGGTGCCGCGGACGCTGGAGGAGGCGGCCTGGATCGACGGCGCCAGCCGCCTGACGACGTTCTGGAAGGTGCTGTTCCCGCTGGTCGCGCCGGGGTTGGTGGCCACGAGCATCTTCTCGTTCATCACCGCCTGGAACGATCTGGTGTTCGCCCTCTACCTGATGTCGGGGTCCGAGGGTTACACGATGCCGGTCGCCCTGCAGTACTTCTTCGGCCAGAAGGGCGTCGACTGGGGCGCGATCATGGCCGGTTCCACCCTGATGACCCTTCCGGTGGTCGTCTTCTTCCTGCTGGTACAACGCCGCATGGTCGCCGGTCTCACCGCCGGCGCCGTGAAGGGGTAACAGGCACTGATCCTCGTACGGCTCGGCTGGTCCGGGCCGTACCCGATCGTGCCTTCATTCAAGTGATGAGGAGCCATGAGTCAGAGTGATCGGGGGCTGCGTCGCCTCGCGGCCGGCACGCTGCTCGTCGCCTTCCAGGGCACCACGGCGCCCGACTGGGTGCTGCGTGAGCTGGACAACGGCCTGGGCGGCGTGACGCTCTTCGGGTTCAACGTCGCAGGTCCCGACCAGGTCAGGTCGCTCACCACGACGTTGCGCGCCTCGGCCGAGCCCGTCATCTCGCTCGACGAGGAGGGCGGGGACGTCACCCGGCTGGCCTACCACGTCGGCAGCCCGTACCCGGGGAACGCGGCGCTGGGGGCGGTCGACGACGTGGACCTGACCTGCCGGGTCTACGCGGCGATCGGGTCGGAGCTGGCCGCGTGCGGCATCAACCTGGACCTCGCGCCGAGCGCGGACGTCAACACCGAGGCCGACAACCCGGTGATCGGGACCAGGTCCTTCGGCGCCGACCCGGCGCTGGTGGCCAGGCACACGGTGGCGGCGGTCAACGGCCTGCAGTCGGTGAACGTGGCCGCCTGCGTCAAGCACTTCCCCGGCCACGGCGCCACCCGGGTGGACTCCCACCTGGCCGTGCCCGTCGTGGACGTCGGCCTGGACGTGCTGCGCGCCCGCGAGCTCGCGCCGTTCCAGGCGGCCATCGAGGCCGGCGCCAAGACCGTGATGACCGCCCACGTGGCGGTTCCGGTGGTGACCGGGGACACTCCGGCCACCCTGTCACCCGCCGCTCTGACCGGGCTCCTCAGGGGCGAGCTCGGCTACGACGGCGTGGTGATCACGGACGCGCTGGACATGCACGCGATCACCAAGAGCGTCGGCCTGGCCAACGGCGCCGTGCTCACGCTCGCGGCCGGGGCGGACCTGATCTGCCTCGGCCCGATCCCCGGCGAGGACGACGTCCAGCGGGTCATCGGGGAGATCGTGGCCGCGGTGACCGAGGGCCGGCTGCCGGCCGCCAGGCTGGAGGAGGCGGCCGAGCGCGTGGGGGCGCTGCGCGCCTGGTTCGGCACGCCCGAGGTGATCGCGACCGCGCAGAACGGGGTCGGCCTGCACGCCGCCCGCCGCGCCGTGCAACTGACCGGCGAGACGGAACCCCTGGTGGAACCCCTGGTGATCGAGGTGGACACCCCGCCCACGATCGCCGTGGGGAACGTGCCATGGGGTGTGGGCCCGTGGCTGCCGGACGCCGAGATCGTCCGCGTCGAGCCCGCGGCCGCCGACGTCCCCGCCCTGCTGGCCAAGGCCGTGAACCGGTCGCTGGTCATCGTGGTGAAGGACGCCCACCGCTACCAGGCGAGCCAGGAACTGGTCTCCGCTCTGGTGGCGGCCCGCCAGGACGCGACGGTGATCGAGATGGGCCTGCCCGTCTGGCGGCCCGACAGCGCCGCCTACATCGCCACGTACGGGGCGGCCAGGGCCAACGCCCAGGCCGCCGTGGAACTGATCACCGCCTGAGCAGGGCGGCCACGGCCCGCCGGATCAGGGCGCGAGGAGCTCCTCGCGCGCCTGGTCCAGGGCGGCCAGCACCGCGCCGCGCAGCACCGGGTTGGCGTGGGCGACCGCCGTGGTGACCACCTGCGGCCGCACCGGGCAGATCCGCGCCACGGCCTCCTCCACCCTGGAGGTCAGCGCGGATCCCCCGGCGTGGCCCACCTCCCCGGCCAGCACGACCAGCCCCGGGTCGAGGATCACGCACACCGCCGCCACGCCCAGCGCCAGCCGGTGGGCGATCTCGTCGAGCATCGGCTCACCGCGGGACCCGGCCGCCACCGCGACCTCGACGCACTCGCCGGCGCTCTCGGCCTCGAAACCGTAGCCGCGGGCCAGCTCGGCCACCGCCTCGGCGCTCACCAGCGACTGCAGGCCGCCCGCCAGTGACGGCAGCCGGCCCGGCTTGGTGCGGATGTCCTCCGGCAGCGGCACGCCGGGCACCGGCAGGTAGCCGATCTCCCCCGCGCTGCCCGAACGCCCCCGGTGGAGCTTGCCGCCCAGCATGACGGCCATGCCGAGGCCCCGGCTCGCCCACACCAGCACGAAGTCGTCGACGCCCTTGGCCGCGCCGTCGGCGTACTCGGCGATGGCGGCCAGGTTCACGTCGTTCTCGATCGTCACCTCGCGCCGCAGGTCGCCGGCGAGCGCCTCGTGGATGCCCTCGTGCCAGCCCGGCAGGTCGAAGGAGAAACGCACGTCGCCGCTGCGCGGATCGACCACGCCCGGGGTGCCGATCACCACGCCGCGCAGCTTGGCCAGGCTGACCTTGGCGCTGCGGCACGCCTTGACGATCGCGCCGTGCACGGCGGCCACCGGGTCGTCGTGGCCGCCGGGATCGACGGTGACCTCGGCGATGGTGCGGCCGTGGATGTCGGCGACGGCGGTGGAGATGAGCTCGGGCCCGACCTCCAGACCGGCCACGTAGGCGCTGGAGGGGATGACCGAGTAGAGCGCCGCGTTCGGCCCCCTGCCGCCCGCCTGCGCGCCCACCACCTCGACCAGGCCGCGCTCCTCCAGCCGCGCGAGCGTCTGGGAGGCGGTGACCTTGGACAGACCGGTCAGGTCGCCGATCTGCCCCCTCGTCATGGGGCCGGTGGCCAGCAACAGCTCCAGTGCGGCCCGATCGTTGATCTCCCGGAGAAGTCTGGGCACACCAGGACGACGCTCCACGCTGATTCCCACCGTCAATTCGAAAAGGTTGTTGGAAGTTTAGCGCCCCAGCTCTTGCATATCATCGGAGCCGAACACGAGGATGCCTCATGACAATCCCCCGCGGCCCGGCGATCATGCTCGCGCTCGGCCTCGTGCTGCTGCTGGACGTGTTGAGAGTCTTCCTCCCGTCGTTGATCACCCTGTTCGGCCGCGCGGGCGAGACGCCGCCGGAGCTGATGGGCCTCTACGCCGCCGCCTGGTTCATCCTGCCTTTCCTGGCGCTGTTAGCCAAGCCGCGCCACGCTCTGCTCGGCGGCGCCGCGGCGCTGGTCCTCACCAGGATCCTGCTGCAGGCGGGCGTGAGCCAGCTCTACGTCGCCTCCGCCGGCGTCACCGCGGGCCTGGTCTTCCTGTACGGCTGCGCCCACGCCGTCCCGCGCCGGGCGGTCCCCGTCGGCGTCATGGGCGGCCTGAGCCTGTCGCTGATCGTCCACCTGCTGCTGGACGGCGTGGACCTGGTCTGGCGCGACGGCCTGCTCCCGTGGCTCGCGGTGCTCTCGCTCTGCGCCGCCTTCCTGAGCCTCCTGCGCCCGCCGGCCGCCGAGGTGGACCGCGCGCCCGCGCTGACGTGGTTCCTGCTCGGCCCGGCGATGCTGCTGACCGGCGTCGCCGCCACGGGCTGGGCCAAGCCGGAACAGGGCCCGGCCGATCTGTGGCAGGTGCTGGCGGGCACCGGCCTGCTCGCCGTCGTCCTGGTCATGGTCGTGGTGGTGGCCGCCCACCCGCCGCTGTCGCCGGTCTTCGACGTCATCCTCGGGGTCCTGCTGGTGGCCTTCACGGTGCTGCTCGCCCTGTCGGCGCCCTACGCCGCCGTGCTGGTGATCAGCTGGCTCGGCTCCCTGCTCGCCGGAACCGCGCGGCCGGACCGTCCCGCCGGGCGACGTCCTGGCGTGGCCGTGCTCGGGGGCGGGCTGGTCTTCTTCGTCGGGCTGTTCGTCTACTACGCGGCCTACGACATGAACCTCGGCTTCCCCAACGGCCTGGTCCTCGTGGCGGCGGCGGTGCTGGTGGCCGTCCTCAGCGTCGTGACGGCCCTGGTCAGGCACTCGCCGCGGCCGGTCGCGCTGGTCCGCATCGGCTGGCTGCCGATGGCGGTCGCCGTGCTGCTGGTGGGGCTCGTCACGCTCGGGGCGCCGTCCGCGCCGCCCGTACGGGCCAAGCAGGGCGACACCTTCACCCTGATCGCCTACAACATCCGCATGGGCTACGGCCTGGACGGCCGCCTGTCGCTCGACAGGATCGCGGCCTGGGCCGCCGCCCAGAAGCCCGACGTCGTGCTGCTCAGCGAGGTGGACCGCGGCTGGCTGCTCAACGGCGGCCACGACGACCTGGCCAGGATCGCCCGCGGCCTCGGCATGCGTTACCACTTCGCGCCCGCCGCCGACCAGGTGTGGGGCGACGCGCTGCTCACCAACCTCCCGGTCAGGCAGGTGCACTCCCACCCCCTGGGCGCCCACGACTACCCGACGGGTGCGCAGGCCCAGACGGTCGTCCTGGAGGTCGGCGGCAGGGAGGTGGGCATCGTCAACACCCACCTCCAGGCCCCCGACGGCCAGGCCCCGGAGGTGGCCGCGATCGTCCGGGCCCTGGCCGCCGGCCGGGACGCCGAGGAGGCCGGGCACCGCGCCGCCGGAGCCGGGGAGCAGGTGAGGCGGCCGGTGATCCTGGCGGGCGACCTCAACACCCGGCCCACCGATCCGGCCATGGCGGTGCTGAAGGCGGCCGGGCTGAGCGACCCGCTGACCGCGTTCGGGGACCCGCCGACCTCGCCCGCCGACGCCCCCAAGGAGCGCATCGACCACGTGCTGCTCACCAAGGGATTGACGGCGATTTCCGGTCAGGCGCCGAGGTTGCCGTATTCGGATCACCTGCCCGTTCTGACGACCTTGCGCCTAACCAGTGTTGACCAGGAGGGATAATCGAGAACATGCGCCTTTCCGCTCGTGTCGACTACGCCCTCCGTGCCGCCGCTGAACTCGCCGCAGCCGGCGCGGGTCCGACTACCGTGGGTGAGCTCGCCAAGGAACAGGACATGCCTCCCAAATACCTGGAGAACATCCTGCTCCAGATGCGCCGCGCCGGCCTCGTGCGCGGCCAGCGGGGTCCCGAGGGCGGCTACGTGCTGGCCCGGCCCGCCGCGAACATCTCGCTCGCCGACGTGATCAGGGCCGTCGACGGGCCGCTGGCCAACGTGCGCGGCGAGCGTCCCGAACACGTCGGCTACCGAGGCCCGGCCGAGTCGTTGCAGCAGGTGTGGATCGCGTTGCGGGCCACCGAGCGGGCCATCCTGGAGGAGGTCACGCTCGAGCAGGTGGCCACGGGCAGCCTTCCCGAGCGCGTCCGCCAGCTGGCCGCCGACCCCGCCGCCTGGGACTGACGCCGGCCGGTGGCGGCGGCGGGCGCCCTCGGGCCCGTGGCCGCCGTCCCGGCCGGGAGGCGGGTACCTAGACTGGAGGGATGCCCGAGGGAGACGCCGTCTACCGCACCGCGGCACGCCTGCGCGGCGCGCTCGACGGCCGCGTGCTGACCAGGTCGGACTTCCGCGTCCCGCGGCACGCCACCGCGGACCTGAGCGGCCGTACGGTGCTCACCACCGTCTCCAGGGGCAAACATCTGCTGACGCGGGTCGAGGGCGGCCTGACCGTGCACACCCACCTGCGCATGGACGGAAGCTGGCGGGTCATGCCCGCGGGGCGGCGCACGGCCGGCGGCGACCAGGTGCGGCTGATCCTGGCCAACGCGGAGTGGCAGGCGGTGGGGCTCAAGCTCGGCATGGTCGACCTGGTCACGACCGCCGACGAGGAGCGGCTGGTGGGGCACCTGGGGCCGGACCTGCTGGGCGCCGACTGGGATCCGGGCGAGGCCGTGCGAAGGCTACGAGCGGCACCGGACAGGACGATCGGCGAAGCGCTGCTCGATCAGCGCAACCTGGCGGGGATCGGCACGATCTATCGCGCCGAGACCCTGTTCCTGCGCGGGATCTGGCCGTGGCGGAAGGTCGGGGAGATCGAGGATCTCGAAGGGCTCGTCACGCTGGCCCACCGGCTGCTGGAGGCCAACAAGGGGCATGGCGGCACGGTGACGACAGGTGATCGCCGCCCGGCGAACCAGACCTGGGTCTACGGCAGGGCAGGGAGACCCTGTCGCCGATGCGGCACGCGCATCAGCCGCGGGGAGATGGGGGCACAACCACAGGAAAGGCTGATCCTGTGGTGTGGTGGCTGCCAGCCGCGTTAGGCCGCCACCATGTCCTTGACCTCGGGGAACACGGTGTCGCCGATCGAACCGGGAACCGTCTCGGCAAGGGGCAGTCGCTCGTGCTCGGGCATGTCGGCCAGCACAGGCGCGGCCTGGAGCTCCGCCAGCGCGAACTGGTCGGAAACCTCACGCAACACCTGCGAGAGCGGCACTCCCAGAGCACCACAAATGGACGCAAGCAGCTCTGACGAGGCTTCCTTCTGGCCACGCTCGACCTCGGAAAGATAACCGAGCGAGACACGCGCCAGCGTGGACACCTCGCGTAGCGTGCGCCCCTGACGCACCCGCAACCGCCTCAGCACGTCACCGAGCAGCTGACGCAGCAGAATCATCTGTCGCTCCCTCCCCGGCGTGGATGTCTTCACCACGCCCCGCGCGATCGGATCGTGCCGCACATTGGTCTTCTTGGCTTCGTACATACTCCTCGCCGTCATCATGGGGCGTCGCCTCCCCGGGTCTGCCGCTCGTGCCTGGTCGCGCGACTCATCAGGCCCGCCTGCCGGGCGCTCGGTGCTTGCAGTTGGCTCACGGACCTCACTCACAGCTCCACCGTACCCGTATCCACCGACACCGCGTCAGACCGTGCTTCGCATGTTCGCTCGGGACGTAACACGGTAATCATCCGGAATGTTCCCCTTTGTTGGCCTTCAGCACACCTGCGAGGAGATCGACTGCCTCGTGCACCGTCCTTACCCGGATACGTTCGCGCGACCCCTCAAGGCTCAACTCACGCACCAGGTTCTCCCCGCCCGGGCCGTGGACCGCGGCGTACACCAGGCCCACGGGCTTTCCGTCCTGCGGTTCGGGGCCGGCCACACCCGTCACGGCCAGCCCGTATCCCGCCCCGCACACCCGGGCGACCCCTTCGGCCATCGCCGCGGCCACCTCGGGATGCACGGCCCCCTCGCGCCGCAGCAGCTCGCCGGGCACGCCCAGCAACTCGTGCTTGAGATCGGTGGCGTAGGAGATCACCCCGCCCCGGAACGCCTTGGACGCCCCCGAGACCGACGTGAACGCGGCCCCGATGAGCCCGCCGGTCAGCGACTCGGCCACCGCCACGGTGGCGCCCTGCCGCACCAGCAGGGCCAGGACCTCGGCCACGTCCGTCATCGTTCAGCTCACTCCCCACGCGCCCGTCTGGCCACCTGGCGCAGCTTGACCGCCCGTACGAGATAGTCGACGCCCGTCGCGACGGTCACGACCAGCGCCGCGCCCATCACCACCCATCGCAGCGGGTCGGGCACCCCCGGCAGGATGTAGAGCACGATGGCGGCGATCTGCAGCACGGTCTTGACCTTGCCGCCGTAGCTGGCCGGGATGACCGCGTGCCGCAGCAGGACCAGCCGGAGCAGGGTGATGCCCAGCTCGCGGCCCAGGATCACGATCGTGACCCACCACGGCAGCTCGTCGAGGATCGACAGGCAGACCATCGCCGCCCCGGTGAGCGCCTTGTCGGCGATCGGGTCGGCGATCTTGCCGAAATCGGTGATCAGCCCGTAGCGGCGGGCCAGCTCGCCGTCGAGATGGTCGGTGATCGAGGCGACCCCGAACACCCCCAGGGCGGCCAGCCGCCAGCCGGTGCCGGGCAGGAACAGGCATGCGACGAAGAAGGGGACGAGCGCCAACCGGAGGACCGTGAGGACGTTGGCGATGTTCCACGGGCTCACCACGCGGCGCTCGTCCCTGGTCATGGACTGGCCTTGATGCGCGCGATCAGGTCAACCCCCTCGGCGTCGACCACGACCGCGCGCACGATCTGTCCCTTGACCAGGCCGATGCCCTGGACCGTCACCGAGCCGTCGACCTCCGGGCCCTGGTGGGCGGCCCGGCCCTCGTAGCCGCCGTCTCCCAGGTCGTCGTCGATGAGCACGTCGACCTCCGTGCCGATGCGCTCCTCCGCGCGCTGGGCGGTCAGTTCCTCCGCCAGCTCGGTGAGCACGCGCACCCGCTCGTCGATGACCTCCTGGTCGAGCTTGCCCGGCAGGTTGGCCGCCTCCGTGCCGTCTTCGTCGGAGTAGCCGAACACGCCGATCACGTCGAGCCTGGCCTGCTCCAGGAAGCCGACCAGCTCGCCGAACTCCTCCTCGGTCTCGCCCGGGAAGCCGACGATGAAGTTGGAGCGCACGCCCGCCTCGGGAGCGCCCTTGCGCACGCTCTCCAGGAGGCCGAGGAAACGCTCGGGGTCGCCGAAGCGGCGCATCCGGCGCAGGACGCCGCCGCTGGCGTGCTGGAAGGACAGGTCGAAGTAGTCGGCCACGCCCTCGGTGGCGGTGATGACGTCGATCAGCCCCGGCCGCAGCTCGGCGGGCTGCAGGTAGCTGACCCGCACCCGGTCGATGCCCGGCACGGCGGCGAGCTGCGGCAGCAGCTTCTCCAGCGCCCGCAGGTCGCCCAGGTCCTTGCCGTAGGAGGTGGAGTTCTCCGAGACCAGGACGAGCTCGCGCACGCCGCGATGAGCCAGCCAGTCGGCCTCGGCGAGCAGCTCGTCGGGGTTGCGCGAGACGTAGGCCCCGCGGAAGGCCGGGATGGCGCAGAACGTGCAGCGCCGGTCGCAGCCGGAGGCCAGCTTGAGCGAGGCGACCGGGCTCTCGTCGAGGCGCTTGCGCAGCACGCGCGGGCCGCTGGCGGGCGCCAGCCCGTCGGGCAGCTCGCCGTGGCCCGGGATGCCGGTCTTGGGCGCGCTGCCGCGCTCGACCGGCGAGATGGGCAGCAGCGTGCGGCGGTCGCGCGGCGTGTGCGGCTTGAGCGGACGCCCGGCCAGCACGTCGTCGAGCCGGCCGCCGATCTCGGTGTAGTCGTCGAAGGAGATGACGGCGCTCGCCTCGGGCAGTGCCTCGGCCAGCTCGTTGCCGTAGCGCTCGGCCATGCAACCCGCGGCCACCACCTTCGCCCCGGAGTCGGCGGCGGCGAGCAGCGTGTCGATGGAGTCTTTCTTGGCCGAGTCAATGAAGCCACACGTGTTGACGACGACGACGTCGGGGTCGTCGTCGCCCAGCTGCCAGCCGGCAGCCTCTAGTCGCGCGGCCAGCTCCTCGGAGTCGACCTCGTTGCGCGCGCAGCCCAGGGTGATCAGCGATGCGGTTCGGCGGGATGACATGGTGAACACTACGGTATCGGGAGTTGGCCACCACCTGATGCACGGCCTCCCCGCCGGACTACCGCGGAGGCGACGCGTCGAGGCCGAACGAGCGGGTCACCATCTCGCCCCGGCCCCCGAGTTTGTCCACCTTCTTGCCGTTGACCTGCAAGGACACCGCTCCGGCGTCACCGAGGAGCAGGCTGACCTTCTCCGCGGCCCGCCAGGTCGAGCTGTCCCCGGCCTTCAACATCCCGGCGAAGAGCATCCGGCCCTGACCGTCGCGCACGTTCACGTACGACGTACGTCTGGCCTCGATCCGCAGGGTGACCATGCCCTTGCCCGCCTTGCCCTTGCCCGCCGCGGCCCTGGGGCCCTCGGTGATGGGCGTGTTCGGCGGCACGCTGGGCTTGGGCGTGATGGCGTGCACGTCGGCGGTGCGCACCTGGTCGCTCGCGCCGCCGAGCACGCGCACTGTGCCGAACACCACCACGACGGCCAGCGCCACGCCGAGCGCCATCGTCCAGTTGGGCCCCCGGCGTTCGCGCAGGGCGAGCGTGCGGTCGGCCTGGAACACCGCGGCGGCGCGGACGGGCTGCGGCGGCCCGCCGTACTGCTGGTCGAACAGGTGGACCGTGGCCTCGGGATCGAGCCCGACGACCTTGGCTATGGCCTTGACGTGACCGCGGGAGTAGAACGCGCCCCCGCACTGGTCGTAGTCATCCTGCTCGATCCGGTTGATGATCGTTTCTCTGATCCGGGTCGCCGCGCTGACCTGCGCGACCGTCAATCCCGCCGCCTGCCTGGCCGCTGCCAGCATGGCCCCGATGCTCTGTTCCTGCACAGCGAACGCCTCCCCACCACGACAGTGCGTAGTGGTTCATATTCAATCAGTTATCGCCGTGGAACCGTGCATTGGGGTCATTCGCCACGCAGGTCGGCCAGCAGGCCGGGCAGATCGTCCGGTTTCACCAGCACTTCCCGGGCCTTGGAGCCTTCGCTGGGGCCCACCACGTTGCGGCTCTCCAGCAGGTCCATCAGCCGTCCGGCCTTGGCGAAGCCGACCCGCAGCTTGCGCTGCAACATCGAGGTCGAGCCGAACTGGGTGGTCACGATCAGCTCGGCGGCCTGGATCAGCAGGTCGAGGTCGTCGCCGATCTCCTCGTCGATCTCCCGCTTGACCGGCGCGGCGGCCACGTCGTCGCGGTACTCGACCTGCATCTGCTCCTTGCAGTGCGTGACGATCTCGGCGATCTCCTTCTCCGAGACGAACGCGTTCTGGATCCGGATGGGCTTGCTCGCGCCCATCGGCAGGAACAGCGCGTCACCCTGGCCGACCAGCTTGTCCGCCCCCGGCTGGTCGAGGATGACCCGCGAGTCGGTCAGCGACGACACCGCGAAGGCCAGCCTGGACGGCACGTTGGCCTTGATCAGGCCGGTGACGACGTCGACCGAGGGCCGCTGGGTGGCGATCACCAGGTGGATGCCGGCCGCGCGGGCGAGCTGCGTGATGCGCACGATCGAGTCCTCGACGTCGCGCGGGGCCACCATCATGAGGTCGGCCAGCTCGTCCACGATCACCAGCAGGTACGGGTACGGCTGGTAGACCCGCTCGCTGCCCGGCGGCGGCACCAGCTTGCCCGCGCGCACGGCCTTGTTGAACTCGTCGACGTGCCGGAACCCGCTGGCGGCCAGGTCGTCGTAGCGGCGGTCCATCTCGCCCACGACCCATTCCAGGGCCTCGGCGGCCTTCTTCGGGTTGGTGATGATGGGCGTGATGAGGTGCGGGATGCCCTCGTAGACGCTGAGCTCGACGCGCTTGGGGTCGACCAGCACCATGCGCACCTCGTCGGGGGTGGAGCGCATGAGGATGCTGGTGATGAGGCCGTTGACGCAGACCGACTTGCCGGCGCCGGTCGCGCCCGCGATGAGCAGGTGCGGCATCTTGGCGAGGTTGGCGACGATGGTCCGGCCCTCGACGTCCTTGCCCAGGCCCACGATCATCGGGTGGTGGTCGGCCTGGGCCACCTGGGAGCGCAGCACGTCGCCGAGCGCGACCAGGTCCTTGTCGGCGTTGGGGATCTCGACGCCGATCGCCGACTTGCCGGGGATCGGGGACAGGATCCGCACGTCGGCCGACTTGACGGCGTAGGCGATGTTCTTGGTGAGGGCGGTGACCTTCTCCACCTTGACCGCCGGGCCGAGCTCGATCTCGTAGCGGGTGACCGTCGGGCCACGGGTGAAGCCGATCACCTGCGCGTCGATGGAGAACTGCTCCAGCACGCTGGTCAGCGCGTTGACCACGGTCGTGTTGGCCTTGGTCTGCGGCTTGGGCGCGGTGCCCGGCTTGAGGAACTGCAGGTCGGGCAGGCTGTAGGGGCCCGCCTGCGGCGACAGCACGAGCTGCTCGACCTTGCGCGGCGCGGGCGTGGGCTCCGGCGGCTCCGGCCTGCGCTCGGGCACGGACGGCTCCTCGTCCGCGGGCCCGTCGACGAGCCCCGGCACGATCTCCGGCGAGTGGTCGGCCAGCTTGTCCTTCTCGGCGATGACCGGCGTGTCGTACGGCTTGACCGTCTCGGCGCCCTCGGCCTCCGCCTTCTTGGCCCGCGGCCGGCGCTTGGCGGGCTCGCGCGGCGCGAGCGGCTCGGCGTGCCGCTCGAACAACATGTGCCGCAGCTCCGACAGCCGCTCGGGGATGCGGTGGACGGGCGTGGCGGTGATCACCAGCACGCCGAACCCGGACAGGAGCAGCAGCAGCGGGATCGTGATCCAGGACGGCAGGATGCTCATCGGCGGCGCCGACACGATGAAGCCGATCATGCCCCCGGCGGCCGACACCTTGTCCATGCCCTGCCCCTGGCCCGCCGGGTAGGGGGTGTCGTTGGCCACGTGGATGACGCCGAGCACGCCGACCATGAGCGCGCTCCACCCGATGACCATGCGGCCGGTGTCGGCGTTCTGGTCGGGGTGGCGCAGGTAACGCCAGGCCAGCAGGCCGAGCAGCAGCGGCAGCGCCCAGGCCAGTGAGCCGAACACGGCGTGCACGACGGTGTTGACGACGCCGGAGACCGTGCCCTCGGGGTTGCGCCAGGTCATCGCGGCCAGCACGATCGCGCCGGCCAGCACCGACAGGCCCACGCCGTCGCGCCGGTGCGCGGGGTCGAGCTCGCGGGCGTTCTTGCCGAGCGCGCGGGCGGTGCTGCCGATGCCGTTGGCGAGCAGCATCCACAGCCCGACGATCAGCTTGCCGATCATCGTGAAGACCCAGCTGATCGGGTCGGGATGGGTCACGGAGGACTTGCGGCCGGAGCTCGCGGCCTTCGGCCTCGGTCGCCCCGCCGCCGTGGCCGGCCGCTTCGCGGGGGTCGATCGAGGCGAGGTCGACCGCTTCGCCGGCCCCTTCGATGCGCTTTTCGGCGTACGGGTGGCCATGATGCCAAAGGTACGTCGGAGACGGCGTCGCACGCGCGAAGACGCGCCGTGCGCCCGAAATGTCCGACTGTATTCATATAGATGACTGATCACGTTCAGTGGCGTCGTGCAGGTTCGCGGTCATGACGTACACGCTGATCCATCTCACCGACGTCCATGTCGTACCCGAGGGGCCGCTGCACGGCTCGGCGGACCCGGTGGGCGCCCTGCGGGCCGCGCTGGCCGCCGTCCTGGCCTCGGGGACGGACGTCGCCGCCGTCGTCCTGTCGGGGGACCTGGCCGACCAGGGGGACCTGGCCTCGTACCGGCTGCTGGCGGAGGCGGTCGGGCAGGCCGCGGGGGCGCTCGGCGCGGTCGTCGTGACCGCCATGGGCAACCACGACGAGCGCGCGGCCTTCCGCGCGGGCCTGGCCGGGTTGAACGCCGCCGCCCGGCCGCGCGTCGAGGAGGGCCCCTGGGACGCCGTCACGATGGCGGGCGGCCTGCGCCTGGTCGCGCTGGACACCTCCGTGCCCGGCCGGCACCACGGCGAGCTCGACGACGACCAGCTCGCCTGGCTGGCGGACACCCTGGCCACGCCCGCGCCCGACGGCAGCGTGCTGGTGCTGCACCACCCGCCGATCCCCAGCGTGCTGCCCCTCATGGACGGCATCGGCCTGCGCGAGCCGGAACGGCTGGCCCGCGTGCTGGCCGGGACGGACGTGCGGCTCGTGCTGGCCGGTCACACGCACAGCGCGAGCGCCGGCACGCTGGCCGGAATCCCGGTCTGGGTGGGCCCCGGCAGCGCCTACGCCGCCGACACCATGCCCCCGGCGGGGCGCACGCGGGCGCTGCCGCTGCAGGCGTTCACCCGGGTGGACCTCGGCCCGTCAGGGGCGCTCGCCACGCTCGTGCCGCTGTCGGCCGCGCCGCCGGTCTACGAGCTGGACACCGAGGTCCTGCTCAGTCATATCGGGTGACGAACGAGATCATGTCGCCGCGGCAGCGCCGCTCGACGTGGCACAGGGGCTGCCCCTCGTGCGTGAGCAGCCCCTCCCGCACCAGCACCGCCTCGCCCGCCTGCATCTCCAGCATGCTCTGGTCGTGCAGGTCGGCGGGCTCGGCCGAGATGGCGTGCCAGGCGTAGCGGTAGGCGTGCCCGGCGGCCTCCAGCGAGGCGAGCACGCCCGCCTTGGCGTCGAGGCGCAGCCCGGCCAGCTCGGGGGCCAGGCGGTAGCGGCTGAGCACGCAGGGCCGCTCGGCGTGGCGGAGCAGGGTGGTGATCTCGTGCACGACGCCGCCGGGCAGCCGCAGGTGTCCGGCCGCCACGGGATGCGCCGTCTCCGCGCGCTCCACGACCCGCTCGCCGCCGCCGAACACGCCCGCCATGCCCGCGATGTCCGAAGGGCGGTGCCGGCGTGTCTCGGGGTCGACGGAGACCTCGATCCGGCGCGGCGCCCGCCTGACGAAGCTCCCGAGCCCCTGCCGGGTCTCGACCAGGCCGGCCTTGCGCAGCTCCACCATCGCCTGGCGGGCGGTCAGCCGGTGGACGCCGTAGCGCTCGGCCAGCGCGTCCTCGGTGGGCAGGCGCTCGCCCGGCGCCAGCTCGCCCGACTCGATGGACCTGCCGAGGACTTGGGCGATCTCCCGGTAGCGGGCTTGTCGTGGCACGTGAACACCTTAAAGGTGCCGCAGGGTTCATCCTCCGGCCACATGCGGGCAGCCTTCCCGCAGACCGTCCACTCATATATATGACCCATGCCCCTCCTGAACCTCCGGGACGTCGCCACCGCGACCTCCCTGCGTCCGGGCGTGCTCTACCGCTCGGCGCAACCGCACACCCTCAGCCCCGACGACGCCCGGCTGGTCGCCGGCCTCCGGCTCATCGCCGACCTGCGCGGCGACGACGAGCGCCGGCCCGGCGACTGGGCCGGCCTGCCGAACGGCGCCGTCCGTCACGCCGCTCTCGGCACGGGCGGCGACTCCTCCCCCGCCCGGCTCGCGGCGCTGCCCGCCGACCTCGACCTCGGCGACCTGTACGTCGGCCTCCTCCACCACCGGGCCGCCTGGTTCGCCGAGGTGGTCGCCGAGATCGCCGACGGCCTGCCCGCGCTCGTGCACTGCGCGGCCGGCAAGGACCGGACCGGCATGGTCGTCGCCCTCATCCTCGACCTGCTCGACGTGGACCACGAGGCCATCGTGCGCGACTACGCCCTGACCGCGCGGGCGCTCCCCGACGTCCTGGCCATGCTCGGCCTGTCCGGGACTTCCGGGGCTTCCGGGGCTTCCGGGGCTTCCGGGGCTTCCGGGGCTTCCGGGGCTTCCAGGGCTTCCAGGGCTTTCGGGGGCATTCCGGCCGCGCTGCTCGACGCGCCCGAGAGCGCGATGCGCACGTTCCTGGCCGCCCTGGACGACCTGGGCGGCGCCGAGAGGTTCCTGCTCGCCCACGGCCTCACCGCCGCCCGGATCCGGCGGCTGCGCGCCGCCCTGCTGCCATGACGCTCACCCGGGAGCCGGTACGCCTGCGCCGCGGCCTGGTCGCCGCCATCGGCCTGGCCGAGCTCTGCTACGCCGCCGCCGGCGCGCTGCCCCTCGTCCTCGGGCTCGGGCTGAAGATCCAGGAGATCGCCCCGGCGGGCAAGGAGACCACGCTCGGCCTGGTCACCGCCCTCGGCGGCGTGGCCACCGTGATCGCCAACCCGATCTCCGGCCACCTGTCGGACCGGACCGCCGGCCGGTACGGCATGCGCCGCCCCTGGATCCTCGGCGGCTCGCTCACCGGCCTGGCCGGCCTGCTGCTGCTCGCCATGGCCGGCTCGGTGCCCCTGGTCGCGCTCGGCTGGATCGTCGCCGTCTGCGGCTACCAGGCCATGGTGGCCGGCCTGACCGCCACCGTCGTGGACCAGTTCCCGCCCGAGCGCCGGACACGGGTCGCCGGCGTGTTCTCGATGTGCAACATCGTCGGCGTCGTGCCCGCCATGGTGGTCGCCCAGGTGTTCAAGGACTCGCTGGTCACGGCGTTCGCGGTGTGCGGGGCACTGGCCGTGGCCGCCGCGCTCGTGTTGTGGGTGGCGCTGCCGGACCGCCGGCTCGATCCGGCCGGGCGGCGGCCGGTGAGCCTGCGCAGCCTCGCCTCGGCGCTGCTGGTGCTGCCCGCCGGGGCGCGCGACTTCCGGCTGCTGTGGATCCAGCGGGTGCTGGTCAGCATCGGGTTCGCGTTGATCTCGTCGTACTCGCTCTACTACCTGCAGAGCCGTCTGCAGATGGCGACCGCGGCGGCGACCGCTCTGGTGGGCCTGACGACGATCGTCAGCACGCTGCTGTCCGGCCTGCTGGCCTACCTCGGCGGGCGCTGGGCGGCCAGGATCGGCAGGGGGCGGCCGTTCGTCCTGTGGGCGACCGTGATCCTGGCCGCCATGCTGCTGCTCAAGGCGGCGACCGCGAGCGTGGCCGTCGTGGTGCTGGTGGCCGTGGTCTCGGGGGCGGCGACCGGCGTCTACTACGCGGTCGACCTCGGCATGGTGACCCAGGTGCTGCCCGACGAGCGCGAAGCCGGGCGCTTCCTGGGCGCGTTCGCGATGGCCAAGCACCTGCCGTCGGCGGTCGCGCCCGCGCTCGCGCCGGTGCTGCTCGGCGTCGGCCGCGACCCCTTCGCCCCCGGGCCCAACTACTTCCTGCTCTTCCTGGCCTGCGCGGTCGTGACGGCCGCCGCGGCGCCGCTGGTCGGCCTTCTGCGGGACGTGCGTTAGCCGGGAGCACCTTCTTCACAACCTGAGGTATCAACGGCACCCATCTGACACTCTGACTGTGACCGAACTGCCACAACGAGTGATGTTCTAGGACGCACAGTGGACACGACCAGAGTGTCGAGCACAGCCTTCGACGGCACTCCGCACGCCCCGGCGCACGCGCGCCGCTTCATCCGCCAGGTGCTCGGCGAGTGGCGCCTCAGCCACCTGACGGAGGACGCGGTGCTGCTGACCAGCGAGCTCGTCACCAACGCCGTGGTGCACGCGGGCACCGGCATCGAGCTGACCTGCCGCCTCGACGTCGCGGCGAGCCCGGCCAGGCTGGAGATCGAGGTCGACGACCACCGGCCCGGCAGGACGGTCCCGACCCCCGAGGCCATGTCCACCGACCCCGCGCGCACGTCCGGGCGCGGGCTGGCGCTGGCCGCCATGCTGGCCGACGCCTGGGGGGTCACCTACACCAGGACCGCCAAACGGGTGTGGGTCCGCATGGAGCTGACCGACGGGCCCGACCACCAGGAGGTCATGGTCGGCACGCCGGGCCTGGCGCCCGCCACCGTGGCCGCGCCCATCGAGGGGCTGCACGTCGGGGTGCTGCTCGCCGACGGCGACGGGACCGTGCTGTCGTGGAACTCCGAGGCCGAGCACCTGCTGGGCTGGACGTCCGAGCAGGCCGTCGGCAGGCCGCTGGCCGACCTGGTGGCCTGGCGCGGCCACGGCCCGTACGCGATGTCCCTGGCCGGCACCTTGTCCCTGGGCCGCTGGCGGGGCGAGGCGCGCATGCGCCACCTCGACGGCCGGCTGATCCCCGTCTACGTCTCCCACGTGCGCAGCCGCGGCGGCCCGGAGGAGCGGCGGTCGATCTGGATGATGGTGGCCGGCGACCACCGTTACGTGCTGACGCCGCCGGCCGCGCCGCTGCGCAGGGAGGCCGGGCGGCGGATCAAGGACCTGCTCGACCGGGACATGCCGTTCGCGGAGCTGCTGGACACCATCGCGCGGATCGTCCAGACCAGCAGCGGCGGCGACGCGGCGTACGTGCTGCTGGCCGCCGAGGGCGGCGACCGGTTCGGCGTGGCGGCGGGCGCGGGCGCGACGGCGGGGCTGGTCGGCGTGCTGGCCGCGGGCGTGTTCGGCCCCGACGGCAGGACGCCGTCGATGATCGACGACCTGCTGGCCGGCGACGTCGAGCTGGCCCAGCAGCTGCGGGCCAGGTCGCTGGCGTGCGCGCCGATGAGCGTGGGCGGCGAGGTGACCGGCTACATCGTGGTGACCGCGGCCCAGCCGGGCCGCTTCGACCAGGAGCTCACCGTCAGCCTGCAGCACATCGCCGATCAGGTGGCCGTGCCGGTGCAGCGCGAGCGGCTGGCCGAGCGCGAGCGCGCCCACCGGGGCCGGCTGTCGTTCCTGGCCGAGGCGGGCGAGCTGCTGGCCGGGGTGCACGACGAGGAGCTGATCGCCGCGCTGACCGCGCAGCTCGTCGTGCCCAAGATCGCGACGTGGGCGGCGGTCTACCTGACCGATCTGGCGGGCATGACCAGGCTCGCCCACGTCTGGCACAGCGAGGAGCGTTACAACGCCAACCTGCGCAGGTCGCTGCCGGCGATCCCGCGCACCGCGCTCGACGAGGTGAGCTGGCCCGTCGGCCCCGAGACGGTGCTGTCGTTCCCGCTGCTCACGCAGGGCAGGTCGCACGGCGCGCTGGTGATCGGCCGCGCCGAGCCCACCCTGCCGCTGGAGCTGGCCGACCTGCTGGCCGACCTGTGCCGGCTGGTCGCGCTCAACCTGCACACCGCCATGCTGTACGCCCGCCAGGCGACCACCTCGCGGGTGTTGCAGCGCAGCCTGCTGCCCATGCGCGTGGCCCCCATGCCGGGCCTGGAATCCGCGGTCGTCTACGAGCCGGCCGAGGAGGGCGCCGACGTGGGCGGCGACTTCTACGACCTGTTCACCGTCTCCGACCACTGGTGCTTCGCCCTCGGCGACGTGTGCGGCAGCGGCCCCGAGGCGGCCGCGGTGACCGGCCTGGCCCGGCACGCCGTCCGGCTGCTGGCCAAGGAGCACTACACGGTCGCCGACATCCTCGACCGGCTCAACCAGGCCCTGCTGGAGGAGGGCGACGACGGCCGGTTCCTCAGCCTGCTGTGCGGCGAGCTGATTCCGCTGCCCCAGGGCGGCGCGCTGTGCACGATCGCGTCCGCCGGGCACCCGCCGCCGCTGCTGCTGCGCGCCGACGGCGCGGTCGACACGGTAGCCGCGCCGCAACTGCTGCTCGGCGTCGAGGCCGGCGCCCGGTTCTACGTCGAGACGTTCGAGCTGGCGCCGGAGGAGGTGCTGCTGTGCGTCACCGACGGCGTGACCGAACGGCGCGACGGCGACCGGCTGCTCGACGACGACGACGGCTTGTCGGCGCTGCTGTCCACCTGCCGCGGCCTGAGCGCCCACGCGGTGGCCGAACGCGTGCGGCACGCCGTCGAGACGTTCGCCCAGGAGCCGTCCCAGGACGACGTGGCGCTGCTGGTCATCAAGGCCGCGACCGAGCTGCGCGGGGTCAGGCCGTGAAGCGGTAGGCGGTCGAGGAGGTGTGGCGCTCGCCGGGCCGCAGCACGGTGGAGGGGAAGTGCGGCTGGTTCGGCGAGTCGGGGAAGTGCTGGGTCTCCAGGCACAACCCGGCGAAGGGCCCGTACGGCGTGGCGACCCCGTCGAGCATGCCGCCCGTGTAGAACTGCACGCCCGGCTCGGTGGTGGTCACCCGCATGGTCAGGCCGCCCGCGCTGACCTCGATGTCGCCGTCGAGCACGTAGCAGTGGTCGTAGGCGCCGCCCATCCGCTCGCCCACCGCGTGCGGCTCGGTGAAGTCGAAGGGGGTGCCCTTGACCGGCGCGAGCTCCCCGGTGGGGATCTTGCCGTCGTCCACGGGGAGGTAGTGGGCGGCGTCCAGCCTGACCACGTGGCCGAGCACGTCGCCGCCGCCGGTCAGGTTGAAGTAGGAGTGGTTGGTGAGGTTGAGCACGGTCGGCGCGTCGGTCTCGGCGGCGTAGTCGAGGCGGAGGGCGTCGTCCTGCAGGGTGTAGGTGACCGCGGCGGTGAGCGTTCCGGGGTAGCCCTGGTCGCCGTCGGGGCTGGTCAGTTCGAGGGTGACGGAGTCGGGGGTGCGGGCGGTGATCGTCCAGACCTTGCCGTCGAAGCCCTCGGTGCCGCCGTGCAGGCTGTGGGGGCCGTTGTTGACCGGCAGGCGGTGCTCGCGGCCGTCGAGGGTGAAGCGGCCGCCGGCGATGCGGTTGCCGTAGCGGCCGACCACGGCGCCGAAGTAACGGCTGCGCGTGCGGTAGTCCTCCAGCGTGTCCAGGCCGAGCACGACGTCGAGCCCGGAGACCTCCAGCGAGCGCAGGACGGCGCCGTAGGTCAGCACCTCGGCGCGCAGCCGTCCGGACGACAGCTCCACGCGCTCGACGGTCTCCCCCGACGGCAGCGTTCCGAAGATCATGTTTGGGCCCTTCCCGTGGATTCGCGGACGATGAGGTCGGTGTCCAGGTTGATCACCGCGCCCTCGCCCTCTGACTGCAGCAGCAGGTCGACCGCCATCCGCCCGGCCACCGCCGCGGGCATCGCCACCGTGGTGAGCTTGGGCCGGCCGAGCCGGCCCGGCAGGATGTCGTCGAACCCGATCACGCTGATCCGGCCCGGCACGTCGACGTCCATCGCGGTGAGCCCTTCGAGGAGGCCCAGCGCGACGAGGTCGTTGTAGGCCAGCACGCCCGTCGCCCCGCAGGCGGCCACCTCCGGCGCCACCGCCAGGCCGCCGGACTCGGTGGGCTGGTTGGGGCCGAAGAAGAGCAGGTCGAGGCCCCGCATCTCGGCCGCGGCGGCCTGCATCTCGTTGCTGGTCCACGAGCCGGGCGGGCCGGACAGCAGGGCGATCCTGCGGTGGCCGAGCCCGGCCAGGTGCTCCAGCGCGAGCCTGGCGCCCTTGCCGACGTCCATCAGCACCGCGGGCATGCCCTTGATCCGCCGGTTGACCAGCACGAACGGCACGTCCTCGGCCAGGCGTTCGATCATCCGGTTGGACAGCCGGGGGCTGCACAGCAGCACGCCGTCCACCTGCTTGGCGAACGTGCGGATCAGCTCCTCCTCGACCCGCGGATCCTCGTCGGTGTCGGCCACGAAGACGTGGTAGTCGCGCCCCCGCGCCTGCGCCTGTGCGGCCTTGATCAGCGGCGGGAAGAAGGGGTTGGCGATGTCGGCGACGATGAGGCCGAGGTTGAACGTGCGGCCGGTCGTCAGCGCCCTGGCCGCCCTGTTGGGCCGGTAGCCGAGGTCGTCGGCGGCGGCCAGCACCCGGTTCCGCGTGGCAGGATTGACCAGGTGCGGCGCCGAGAACGTGCGCGAGACGGTCGAGACGTGCACGCCGCAGGCGCGGGCGACGTCTTTGATCGTCACCGTCATGGCCGTCCTCCTTGCAAACGGTTGCCAGAGCCAAGCCTTGACCTTCAGCGGTCCCGGCGTCAAGGTTTCTGCAACCGTTTGCCTACCAGGAGCCGCCGAGTTCGTTGAGCGTGAACACCCCGCCGGCGCGGTCGTGCACCGGGTCCGACAGGTCGGGCTCGCCCTGTTCCGCGACGAGGGCGGCGGCTTGGGGCTCGGAGTCGTCGCGGGGCTCGTAGCCGAGGCGGCGGGCCTCCTGCAGCGACCACCACCGGCGGGCGTTGCCCGAGACGCCCCACACGACGTGGTAGCCGGGCGCGACCAGCGCGGCCTCGACCAGCCGGGCCAGGTCGCCGGGCGAGATCCAGGTGGCCAGCCCGCGGGTGTCGGCCGCGCGCTCGGTGCAGGTGCCGAGCCTGATCACGGTCACGTTCATGCCGAACCGGTCGTGGTACAGGCTGCCCAGGGCCTCCATGACGACCTTGCTGACGCCGTAGAAGGTGTCGGGGCGCGGGAAGGCGTAGTCGGGCAGGTCCGAGCCGTCGCGCGGCCTGGTGTGGAAGCCGGCCGCGTGGTGGCTGCCCATGAGCACCAGGTGCCGCACGCCCTCGTTCCTGGCGGCCTCCATGAGGACCTGGGTGCCGTGGACGTTGGCGTGCACGATGTCGTCCCACGGACGCTCGCGGCTCTGGCCGCCCAGGTGGAGGACGGCGTCCACGCCTTTCATGGCCTCGGCCATGGCCGCGCGGTCAGCCAGGTCGGCGCCCGCCCATTCCTCGTCCGGGCCCGGCTCGACCGGATGGAGGTCGGACAGCCGCAGCGTGCGACCTGGACGGGCGAGCCGGGGACGGAGCAGGGTGCCGACTTTTCCCGCGGCGCCGGTCATGAGAATGCGCATGCCGACCGTTGTACACAATTCGCGGCGAATGCCGTGTCCGCGAACGCCGTGTCCGCGAACGCCGTGTCCGCGAACGCCGTGTCCGCGAACGCCGTGTCCGCGAACGCCGTGTCCGCGAATGCCGTGTCCGCGAATGCCGTGTCCGCGTAGGCGAACGGGAGGCGGGCTGATGTCTCACCATCAGGAGGCCGCCCGGAAGGCGCTTCCCAGCGGTCCAGCGGCCGGTTCGCGCGGGGTGCGGTGTCCATGTATCTGGACGGGATCCCATATTCTGACCCACCGGAAGCCGCCGCCGAGATGGGACGAGCATGGAGCCGCAGCTGGTCAAGTCCGCCGAGCGGACCGTACGCATCCTGGAGACCCTGGCAGAGTCGGCCGCCCCCCTGACGCTGTCGGAGCTCCAGCGGCGCACCGGCTTCCCGCGCAGCAGCCTCCACGCCCTCATGCGCACCCTCGTCGAGCTCAACTGGGTCGAGACCGACACGACCAGGTCGGCGTTCGGGATCGGGCCGCACGCCCTGCTGACCGGCACCGCCTACCTCGACAAGGACCCGGCCCTGCCCTTCGCCCAGGAGACCCTGGAGGACCTGCGCGACGAGACCGGCCACACCGTGCACTTCGCCCGCCGGGACGAGGCCCACGTCCTCTACCTGGCCACCCGCGAGTCGCGCGAGGCCGGGCACGTGAACCCCAGGGTGGGCCGGCGGCTGCCCGCCCACGTCACCGCGCTCGGCCAGGCGCTGCTCGCCCAGCTCACCGACGACGAGGTCGTGGCCCTGCTGCCCGACCCGCTGCGGCCGCTGACCGAGCACACCATCACCGACCTGACCAAGCTGACCGGCGAGCTCGACCAGGTCCGCGCCCGCGGCTGGGCCCTCGAACGCGAGCAGGGCACCCCCGGCGTGGCCTGCGTGGCCGTGGCGGTCGACTACCGCATCCCGGCCACCGACGCGATCAGTTGCTCGATGCCGGCCGCGCTGCCGCCCGTCGAGATCGAGCGCGTCACCGAAGCGGTGATCAGGCACACCCGCAAGCTGGCTGCCACTCTGCGCAGGGAGGGCATCCGCTAGACCCCCTCGCTGGAAGGACTGCCGATGCGGCTCGGTGGTGTTCTCTTCTTTCCCATGACCCCGTTCGACGGCGACGGCTTTCCCGTGACCCTCTTGGACGGCTTTCCCATGACCCTCTTAGACGGCTTTCCCGTGACCCCTTCGACGGCTTTCCCGTGACCCTTTTAGACAGCTTCCCCGTGCCCCCCTTCGACGGCGACGGCGCCGGCTCAAGGCCGTGGGCGGCCTGTCACGCCGTCTGCGGGCGGCCGTCCACCCGGCGCGGGATCCCGAGGGGGTTGGCGTCCTTGAGCTCGTCCGGGAGCAGCGCCTCCGGCCAGTCCTGGTACGCGACCGGCGCCACCCACCGCCCGATCGCCGTCGCCCCCACCGACGTGTACGCCGACGTCGACGCAGGCCACGGCCCGCCGTGGTGCATGGCCCAGCAGACCGCCACCCCGGTCGGCCATCCGTTCCAGATCAGCCGCCCCGCCTTCCGCCCGAGCACCTCGACGATGTCCTCGGCCTCCTCCGGATCACCGCCATGGACGGTAGCCGTGAGCGACCCCTCCAGCCGCTCCAGCACCCTCCTCAGCTCCGAAATTTCCCGATAAGTCACCACAACAGCCGCCGGCCCGAAGCACTCCTCCGCGATCCCCGGCAGCCGCTCCCCGAACGACTCCAGATCGGTCGTGAACACCTTGGGCGCCACCGCCCAGGCCCCCTCGCCCGGCCTCCCCTCCGCCAGCAGCGTCAGCTCGCCGAGCCGGCCGAGCCCGCCCAGGTACCCGTCCCTGATCCGCTCGGCCAGCATGGGGCCGCCGCTCGTCCCCTCCACCGCCGCGACCAGCGCCTTGCGCAACTCGTCGTCCTCGGGCACGAACATGAGCCCCGGGTTCGTGCAGAACTGCCCGACCCCCAGCGTCAGCGACGCCGCGAACCCGCCCGCCACCTCCTGCGCCGGCGCCGACGGCAACACCACCACGGGGTTGACGCTGCCCAGCTCCCCGTAGAAGGGGATGGGCGTCTCCCGCTCGTCGATCAGCTTCTGGATCGCCTTGCCGCCCGCCACCGACCCGGTGAACCCGGCCGCGACCACCCGCGGGTGGCGTACCAGGTCGGCGCCCGCCTGCATCCCCTGTACCAGCCCGAGCAGGTCCGGATAAGGCAAGGCATTCCGTACGATCTTCGCCACCCGCTCGGACGTGTTCGGATGCCCCGGATGCGCCTTGACCACCACGGCACACCCCGCGGCCAGCGCCGAGGCGGTGTCCCCGCCGGCCACCGAGAACGCGAACGGGAAGTTGCTCGCCGCGAACACCGCGACGACCCCGGGCAGCGGATGGTTCATCCGCCGCACGTCCGGCCGCGGCGGCGTGAGCGCCGGGTCCGCGTGATCGATGACGGCCTCCAGGTAACCGCCGTCCCTGACGACCTGGGCGAAAAGCCGGAACTGTCCGGCCGTACGCGCCACCTCGCCCCGCAGCCGTACCTCACCGAGCGCGGTCTCCCGGTCGGCGAGTTGCCACAGTTCGTCCACGTGCGCGGTGAGGGCGTCGGCGACGGCCTCCAGCGCCGCCGCCCGCTCGTCCGCCGGCGTCGCGCGCCACGCGGCGCCCGCAGCCGTCGCCGCGGAGACGATCAAGTCGACCCCGGCGCCGTCGGTCTCGGGCAGCCCGCCGCCCACGGTCTCACCGGTCCTGGGGTCGTATCCGTAGATCATCGAGTGGCCCTTCGGAGTCTTGACACTTTCTCGGCCCGATTCTTACAGTCGCAGCAGCCTGTCCACAAATCTGGCCATTGTTCACATATATGGACGGCGGTTCAGAGATGATTATCCGGCAGATCCACGTCACCCCCGTCGCCTTCCGGGATCCGCCCCTCCTGAACGCCGCCGGCGTGCACGAGCCATGGGCCCTGCGGACCGTCGTCGAGATCGTCACGGACGAGGGCATCACCGGACTGGGCGAGACCTACGGCGACCTCAGCCACCTCACCAAGGTCCGCGAATGCGCG
The DNA here is from genome assembly GCF_042892035.1 of Nonomuraea sp. NPDC001831. NCBI lineage: Bacteria > Bacillati > Actinomycetota > Actinomycetes > Streptosporangiales > Streptosporangiaceae > Nonomuraea > Nonomuraea sp. NPDC001831. Next base: position 103,919 of record NZ_JBIATU010000018.1, read on the forward strand.
CAGGTCCTGCTCGGGCTCGACGTCCACGCGACCAACGAGATGCACGCCCGCATCACGGCCACCGTCGGCGACGTCGTGACCGACCTGCACGGACTGACCGGCGTCGCCACCAAGGAGAAGAGCGTCGACCGGGTCTTCTCCCCCTTCGAGGTGGCCTGCCTGGACATCCGCGGCAAAGCGGCCGGCGTACCCGTCGTGGACCTGCTCGGTGGCCGCGTCCGCGACGCCGTCCCCTACAGCGCGTACCTGTTCTACAAGTGGGCGGGCCACCCCGGCGCTGACCCCGACCGCTTCGGCCCGGCCCTCGACGAGGCGTCCCTGGTGGCGCAGGCCACCCTCCTGATCACGGAGCACGGCTTCTCCTCGATCAAGCTGAAGGGCGGCGTCCTCCCGCCCGACCAGGAGATCGCCGGCATCCGCGCCCTGCACGAGGCGTTCCCCGGCATCCCCCTCCGCCTGGACCCCAACGCCGCCTGGACCGTCGAGACGTCCATCCGCGTCGGCCGCGAACTCGACGGCGCACTCCAGTACCTGGAGGACCCCACGCCGGGCATCGCGGGCATGGCCGAGGTGGCCAGGGCCGTCCCGATGCCGCTCGCCACGAACATGTGCGTCGTCACCCCCGAACACCTGCCCCCCGCCATCGCCGCCGGCGCGATCGGCGTGCTCCTGCTGGACCACCACTACTGGGGCGGACTCGTACGATCCGCGCACATCGCCACCCTGTGCCGCACCTTCGGCCTGGACCTGTCAATGCACTCCAACTCCCACCTCGGCATCAGCCTGGCCGCGATGACCCACCTGGCCGCCGCCACCCCGAACCTCACCTTCGCCTGCGACACCCACACCCCCTGGCAGGACGGCCAGGACGTGGTGCTCCCCGGCAGCCTGCACTTCGTGAACGGCGCCGTACCGGTGCCCACCGGCCCCGGCCTGGGCGTCGAACTGGACCGCGACACGCTGGCGGTCATGCACGAGCAGTACAAGTCCTGCGGCATCCGCGCCCGCGACGACACGACCTACATGCGGCGCATCGAGCCCGCCTTCTCCGCGAAGCTCCCCCGCTGGTGAACGTCACCTACGTCCACCCCTGGGACGTCATCGGCAACCCGACCACCGCCCGCCCGCCTGGCCGGGCCGGGTTGGGCCGGGTTAGTTTGGCCGGGTTGGTTTGGCTTGGCTTGGGCCGGGTTGGCTTGGCTTGGGCTGTTTGGTCTGGGTTGGGTTGGGCTGTTTGGTCTGGGTTGGGTTGGGCTGTTTGGTCTGGGTTGGGTTGGGCTGTTTGGTCTGGGTTGGGTTGGGCTGGGTTGAGCGTCGACACGATCGCCTTGGCCGCCGGCTACCACTCCACCCGGGCCGCCACCCCGCACCCCGGCACACCGCGTCCTGGACGTCCCCCATCCCACCTTCGTACCTGCCGATCCGCCCCCATGCCTGGCCCCGCCTGGTCCCCGCCGCCCTCCCGCGCCAATGCCCCTGTCGCGAAACGACCCACCGTCGCAAAGCACAGCGATGCACCCGGCACTCGTGATGTTAAAGCGCTCAAACCCACACAACGGAAAGTCCGCACGAGGTCGCTGACGCTCGCCTGTGAGCCGATGCTGCAAGCCCCCGCCTGAGCAGCAGTACCAGCCGCCTCACCCGACACCCCAACACACCTCACCGTGTCAGCCGCCGACGCAAGCCCAAGCAAGCCGCCCCACTACCCACCATCCGAACCGACGGCACTCACTCCATCATCGCGAGCCACTTCACGTGTGCTCCCCCGAACGGCCCTCTACGAGCCCCGACCGCATCCATCAGCCATCGCGCACTCGCTTCCGCCCCAGCGACCAATTCCGGCGGATACCCCAGCACCACCTGATGCTCGGCGAACTCGTCCTCATCGTCGAGAATGAGCCGGCCGTCCCGCTTCCTGATCACGTCGAGATCGAGATCCAACATGGTGACCTCGTCATCCCGCCACTCGGGAACCGTGGTGACATCCACGTAGACCTCAGTGCGATGCGGTGCCGCATTGAACGATGCCGCCCACCAGGCATCCCGCGGGAACAGCATGGTCGCGTGGTTGTCCCAGATGATGGCCGGCCCATCCCCCTTGCGCGCAACCGTCCCGCCGGGCACGGCCACCCAAACCCCATATTGATCGTCTCCGAGCACCGTGCCCGGATGGTTCCAGTGCAACGCCCCGCCGTACTTCCGAAACACCACCCGTACATCACTCATAGAACAAATCTACTTTTCGTCCCCCTCCACCACGAGAACCGAGAGGTCACCCCTCTCATCCCCTCCGCTGCCGCCCTCTCCCCACGCCCTGAGACCGTGCCCTCGCCACAGACGCAGCCCCTCCCCCGCCTGCCTGCCTGCCTGCCACCGCACGACACCATGCAGCCGCCACCAGGTACGCCGCACCACAAACGCCTCAAGCCCCTCAACACTCCCCAAGAGTCGATGGACCTGCCTCTCAACCACCCCGCGGAAGACGAGCCGACCATCAGCGGCCATTCCTAATCAGCCACCACCCGAGACCGCTGACGGACTTGAACTTGCTGCCAAACAGCTCGAACAGTTTCTCCTCCACACTGAGCGTGCTCAGCCTTCTAACGCGCAGACCACAACGACGAGCGCCCTGCACGCTCCAATCAATGGACCCTCAGCCCGTCTCGCGCAACACCAAAGGCCAGCCCACTACCCCCACGCCGAAAACCCGCCCCAATCAAGACAGTCGCGCCCCACAAAAACAAAGCCCCCATGTACCGGCAGAACCACACCGCGCCAGCAACACCCTCAGCTAGCGCACCTTGCCCACACACACTTCATGCAACCAACGAGGAACTACCCCAACCACATACCGCAAGTGCAACATCACCACCCCCAAAAGCTCCCAAACGACATAAGTCTTGATAATTTGTGACCTGACACCCAAAGACCAGACATCTTCACGGTTCCCGCCTCCCGCCCACACACCTCCAGCCAGAGAACACCCCCAGGAGCCCCTTACCACCCCCCTCGGATCCCGCTTAAATAGTGAGCCGTGGAAACACGCAGCGACTTGACCGACAAAATATGAGACCGGATCGCCCCCCTACTCCCGTCCACCGCAGGCCCTGGTCGCCCGCGGCGTGGACACCGGCAAGTGGTGAACGGAATCCTGTGGCGTTTTGAGACCGGATCGACCTGGCGAGAAATCCCGAAATGCTACGGCCCCTGGCAAACCTGCTACGAACGATACAAACGCTGGACCGAAGACGGAACATGGGAACGCGTCTTGGCGGAAGCGCGACCCGAAGAACACCCACCCCCTCCCCAAGGGGCCACACCACCCTCCCCCTGACCCGCGCAACCCGGAACCCTCAAAAACTCAAACCCCCTAGACAATCTCCTCGAACTCACGACAATCCCGCACAAAACGTCACAGAAAGCACTTAGCCTCACTACCCCCGAGACTGCCCCTCCTTTACCATTCCGCCAGCATCAAGATAAGAATTCACTCCCACAACTAGGCCACCGGCTAGTAATCTTCACCCTGAGCAAGCCGAAACAGCGAACAGTTTCCACACCAACCTGTTCGAAGTAGGACAGACCGATCCGATACCGGATCCCATAGACACCCGCGCGGGCACTTAGAATCCCCCTCCATTTTGCCCGCGCGGGCACCTACGGCTCCTCCTCTCCGGCCCGCGCGAGCACCAACCCCTACACCTGTGCCCGCGCGGGCCGCCCCTTCGAGTCGACTTCCCCTCTGGACCTACCGTCCGCGGCCGCACCCAAGAGCCACAAACACGGCGATCGGGCGCCAACTCCCCCGAAGGACAACCGTCTTCAATCACGGTCAAACTGAACCTGTAACAGGCGCCAGCGCGGAGTGTTCGTGCACGTCGGCGTCCACCCCTGCTTCTGCGGCGGATTCGCCGACCGCAGCGATCTGAACGCGGTCGTGATCCACCCCGGCTACCTCGACAGTCACTGGACCAAGGCGTCCTGGACCGGCCGGAGCGTGCGCGCCAAGGTCGGCGCCACCCACCGCCCGCTCCCAGAGCTGATGCGCGCCTTCCTCGCTGCGGGACTGGCACTCGAACAGTTCACGGAAAGCGGCGATCCAACTCCTGTCGTGCTGGCCCTCAAGGCTCGGAAGCACGCGAAAGGAAGGCTTGACTGCCAGCCTTCTGATTCCACATAAACAGCCGCTTGACGCCGAAGGCAGGCGGATGGATTCCGATGACCAACAGCTCGAGACCGGTGACCCGTAGGCGTCGGATGCGTTCATTCAGCGGGACGGCTCCTCGGTGGTGCCGCAGGCAACACGGACGCCGGCTGTGCGGTGACCGCAGCGGGTCGTCGTGCCAGCCGCTCTGCGGCCCGTGAGTGAGGCGGGAGCTCGATGGTGATGTCGAGGCCACCGCCTGGGCGGGCTGTGATCGCGATGTGTCCATGGTGGGCTTGGGTGATCGCGCGCACGATGGACAGTCCCAGGCCCAGGCCCGGGCCGCCGGTGCGGACGCGGGTGCCCTGCCCGTGCACGAACGGTTCCAGCAGCGTCTGAGCTTCCTCGGGCGCGATCTCGCGGCCGGTGTTGCAGATCCGCAGCACGGCGCGTGCGCCCGCTGTGCTCGTCTCGACGGTGTGCGTCTCGACGATGAGGTGCCCGTCGGCGTGGTTGTAGCGGAGCGCGTTGTCGACCAGGTTACCGACCAGGCGTTCCAGCAGGACGGGCTCGCCGGTGACCAGCGCCGGCCGCAGCCTTGCGTGTACGGCTATGCCGGCGGCTGCCGCTTGCTCCTCGGCCGTGCCCAGGGCGGCTGCCGTGATGGCGGCCAGATCGGCCGCCTCCCGCGTGCCGGCTTCGGCCTGGCTGCGGGCCAGCAGCAGCAGCCCGTTCAGGACGCGCTGCATGTGTGCGACGGCGTCGCGGACGTCGCCGGCCATGGTGAGGAGCTCGTTGCGGCTGGGGTGGCCGTCCAGGGTGACGTCGATGGCGGTGCGGGCGGTGGTCAGTGGGGTGCGCAGCTCGTGGGCGGCGTTGGCGGTGAACAGCCGCTGGCTGTCCAGGATCCGGTCGCGCTCGGCGACGCCGCGTTGGATGCGGTCCAGCATGTCGTTGACCGTGCCCGCCAGCGCCGACAGTTCGTCGGCCGGGGTGGTGACCGGGACCCGCTCGGTGAGGTTCTCGGCCGACAGCCGCCGGGCGGCGGCGGAGATGACGCGGATCGGCCGCAGCACTCGACCGGCGACCAGCCAGGCCAGTAGGGCGGCCAGGACGGTCACCATGATGAGCGCCAGACCGGCCTGGGGCAGCAGTGCGGCCAGGGTGTCGGCCTGCACCCGGTCGGCGAGATCGTGCAGGTCCTGCGTCTGGGGTGGCACCGGCTGGAGCGTGCCCTGTGGGCCGGGCCCGGTCGGGTCGAGGTGGGTGACGAGCGCCGGGCGCCGCTTCATAAGCAAGTAAGTCAGCCCGGTCAGCGCGGCTCCCGCGGCCAGGACGAGGGCGGTCTGCAACATGGCGAGCCGGGCGCGGGCGGTCAGCCTCACGGGCCGATCCGGTAGCCGGCGCCGATGACGGTCTCGATCAGCGGCGGGTCGCCGAGCTTGCGGCGCAGCGTGCCGATGGTGATCCGGACCGCGTTGGTGAACGGGTCGGCGTGCTCGTCCCACACCTTCTCCAGCAGCGTCTCCGCGCTGATGACGTCACCGCCGGCGGCCAGCAGCTGCTCCAGCACGCCGAACTCCTTGGGGGTCAGGCGCAGCAGCCTGCCATCCCGCTCGGCGCTGCGCCGGGCCGGATCCAGGCTCACCCCGCCGGTGCGCAGCACCGGTGGACGGGCCGGTGCGCTACGCCGTACCAGGGCGTGCACCCGGGCGACCAGCTCGGAGAAGGCGAACGGCTTGCCGAGATAGTCGTCGGCGCCCAGCATCAGCCCACCGACCCGGTCCTCCACCGCGTCGGAGGCGGTCAGCATCAGCACCCGCGACACGCCCCGCTGGACGAGCCGGCGGCAGACCTGGTCGCCGTGGACCTCCGGCAGGTCCCGGTCCAGGACCACCACCTCGTATGGGGTGAGCTCGCATTTGTCCAGCGCGCTGCGGCCGTCGAGAGCGAGGTCCACGGTGAAACCGTGCTTGCGCAGCCCGGCCTCGATGTAGCCGGCGAGGGGCTGCTCGTCTTCGACCAGGAGCACACGCATCCGGGCAGTATCGCAACGTCCACATATGGACCACATATGGTTCGCCGATCGCCCCCCGATATGCGTCGGCCGGTAGATGTGATCACCTCGAAATCCCCATAGAAAGGATCATGACGAGATGAGCCGTGCACGAGCGGCCGGCATGACCGGGTTGGCATCGGCCATGCTGGCGTTGAGTCTCCACACATCCGCCACCGCCGCCGTCGAGGTCAAGACGGGAGACGTCCAGCAGGCGATGAAGGACCTGGCGAAGACGGACGGCGTGGTGGGGGCCATCGGCGAGCTGTACGTCGACGGCCGGCGCCAGGGGCAGGGGAGCGCGGGGACGCGCCTGCTCGGCGGCAAGGGTGGGCACATTCCTGCGGCTTCCCGTTACCGGGTGGGGTCCCAGACCAAGCTGATGACGGCCACGGTGGTCCTGCAACTGGTCAAGGAGGGCAAGCTCGGCCTGGGGGACACGCTGGCCGCCGTTCTGCCGCAGGTGGCGCAGCAGGATCTGGTCGAGCGGGCCGGCGAGATCTCCGTCCAGCAGCTGCTCCGCCACAGCTCCGGCATCCCTGACTTCTTCGCTTCGGGGAAGTTCGACGACGCCTTCGACTTCACGACCTACTACTCCCCGATCGACCTGGTGAAGGCATCCCGCGAGGTCCCCCGCACCGGGGAGCCGGGCGCGGGGTTCGCCTACTCCAACACCAACTACGTTCTCCTCGGCCTGGTCGTCGAGAAGGTAACCGGCCGCAGCCTGTCTGCCGAGCTGGAGCGGCGTCTCTTCGTACCTCTGGGGATGAAGCACACCTATTTGACCACCAGGCCTCCTCAGGGGGTCAAGGGCCCGCACGGGCACGGCTACCACCCCGACGCCAAGGGCAGGCCGCGCGACGTCGACCGGCAGAACGCGAGCTTCGGCGGCGCGGCCGGAGGAGTGGTCTCCACCTCCGGCGATCTCAGCGCCTTCTACCGCGCGCTCAACCAGGGCCGGCTGCTGCCGGCGGACCTGCAGCAGGCGGTAGGACGGCCGCGGCCCGATCTGTGTGGCGGGACGGTCGCGGCGGCCGCGGGCAGTGGCCCCGGCTTCCTGGCGGTGACCTACACCTCCTCCGACGGCCGCCGCCAATTCGTGGTATCCACCACGCTAAAGATCGACAACCAGCAGGCCATGCCCGTCAATGACGCCATGAACAAGGCCGCCGCGACCGTGCTCTGCCCCAGCCGATGACCGGAGGCGTCCATCCACCGCGACCTGCGTCCACGAGCCTCCGGACCCCGCGAACCGATCAACGGCATCGACGTGGCGCCCGGTAGCCGGGGCCTCGGCGGCAACAGCGTGATGCAGCTTCCTGTCGATGCACTCTTGAAAGGAATATCTCCATGGTTGTCAGCCGTAGGGCCTTTGTCGGCGGAGCGCTGCTGATGGCGCTTGCCGCCGGACGGCCGGTCGCGCGGGCGGCGGCCGCGGCCGCTGTTCCCTCACGAGAAGATTGGCGTGCCTTTCATGCCTATCTGAAGGAATTGGCCGCTGCCGGGAAGTTCTCGGGAGCGGTCCTGGTGGCCAAAGGCGGCCGGCCGGTACTGAACAACGCCTACGGCATGGCCGACAAGGCTGAGAACGAGGTCAACACGCTGCAGACGCGGTTCTGCATCGGCTCCATGGGCAAGATGATCACCGGCGTCGCCGTCGCCCAGCTCGTCCAGAGAGGCGAGGTCTCCTTCCAGGACACGATCGGCACGTACGTCAAGGGGTTTCCTAACGAGATCGCCGACACGGTAACCGTTCATCACCTCCTCACCCACACCTCGGGCATGGGCGAGGTTCCCGGGAACGACCATGCGCAGACCGACGTCGACGTCCTGATGAAGGAGATCGTCAAGCAGCCGCTGACGTCCGAGCCGGGCACGAAGATGCAGTACAGCAATGCCGGCTACATCGTCCTGGGCGCGATCATCGAGCAGGTGGGCAAGCAGGACTACGCCGACTACGTCCGAAAGCACATCCTGACGCCCGCGCGGATGCACGACACCTTCCTCGGCCCCTGGACGCCCGCCAAGGTCAAGCGCATGGCTCATCCCTACGCACTGTTCGACACGAACGGCCAGTGGGTCGGCATGCCGACGATGGACGGCACCACACCGGAGGGCGAGCTACGCGACCTCGGCGACCAGCCCGACGGGGCGTCGCCCGCTGGTGGCGCCATCTCCACCGTGGGCGACATGCTCAAGTTCGCCCAGGCCCTGCAGGGACACCGGCTGCTCAATGCCAAGCTCACCCGGACCGTCATGGAGGGCAAGGTGCAAGGCCTGAATAAGGACAGCAAGTACGCCTACGGCTTCAGCGACGAGTTGCGCAACGGCGTGCGCGTGGTCGGCCACAACGGCGGCATCCCCGGCTACTGGAGTGAGCTGGACATGTTTCCCACCAAGGGCTACACCATCGTCATCCTCACCAACCAGGACCTCGCCCTCTTCGAGCCACTCAGGAAGGCCAGAACCCTGATAACGGGTTAGCGCCGCCTCTAGGCGCTTGAATCTTTCCGATCGACATATTGTCGGCTATCCGCAGCAGGGCGGCCTGGCAAGCGGATCGGACAACACACGGAGGTGCCCTCACTCCACCGATCCCGGGACAAGTCCGCAGGTCCCGGTGTGCGGAGTTGTCGCAAACCGTGGCCTTCACGGGTGTGGTGAATATCGCCACGCAGCTCTACGACGCCAAGGAGCCGATGACCTTGTTCGAGCTGAAAGCTTGGCTCGGGCACCGGTCAGCCGACACCACTCAGCACTACGCCAAGATCACTCCGAACACATACTCCAAGGCCTACCGCGACGCCGGCTACTTCGACCGCAACGTTCGCACCATCGAGGTCTTGGTCGACCGCGAGGCCGTGGAGAACGGGGCCGCGGCCGCCGGCGAGCCGTGGCAGTATTACGACCTGGGCCACGGGTTCTGCAACTGAACCTTCTTCGAGCAGTGTCCGCACCGGATGGCCCGCGCCACGTGCGACTTCTACACCCCCAAGGACTCCTCCAAGGCACTGCTGCTGGAGGCCAAAAGCAACCTGCAGCGCATGCTCGCCGCCGTCCCGCTCACCGACGACGAACGCGCCGCGTCGACGACGGCCAGACTGCCCTGGACCGGCTGCTCGGCCAACTCGCCGACGTCCCCACCCCCGCTGGGCCCACGCCCCGGCAGATCAGCACGCCGACCCAGGCGACCCTGCTGCCGGTCATCGAGATCAACCGGAGGCCGACCTACTCAGGCGGCGCACCGCAGCCCAACCGGTGCCGCACGAATTCCGGATGAGCGTCACCGATCTCGATGCTGTTCTCATCAAGAGCGTTGGCGATATGGAAACAGCCGGCGTCGAAGACGAACTCCACCGCGATGGTGCCGTCCGCCAGGTCATGACTCGAAGGACGCCACTCCAGCAGAGCAACTTCGCGTAGTTCCTGGCCGACGAACGGCTCAAGCCGTTCGTCGGCACTGGACCACGCCGGAGTCAGCTCGAACCATTCCCAGTCGCTGATCGCTGTCGTCGTGTCGATGCTGTTCCAGCTGATCGATAGCTCATCGAGCTTCCAGTGGCAGATCTCTACCTGGACACCGTCGAAGTTCAAGACAACGGGGCAGTCAGCGAACCAGTCTCCGTCCTCGACGAACCGCACGATCGCGAACCCCGTCAGACGCCGGCCGCCAAGCGCTGCCATGCCTGGCCCGTGTTCCTTGCGGACGGCTTCAAGGCCGACGAGAAAGGTCGGCTCGAAGCCGGAGATCCCCATCACGATAGGTGATTGTCCAGGTTCCTCACGCAGTCGGCCAGCCGATATCTACCGACAGGCAGCATGGCCCGCTTGACAGATCAGACTCCACATGACCCGCAGGTGGGTAGTGGAGCGGACGCTGGCTTGGCTGACAGCCTGCCGCCGGCTGGCCCGCGACTACGAACGCGACCCCGCGGTCTCCGAAGCGATCATTCGCTGGGCAGCCATCGCAGGCATGGCTCACCGCCTCACCCGTGGCGGACCTGCTCAGCGCCAGCCACGCTACCTATGCGCGTGAAACCCGCCGAAAACGATCTTCTCAAACAAGCGGTTAGATGGCAGGGGTGTCGAGAACGATTACCGGACATCCTTCGCCGTCCAACCGGTCGCTTTCGACGCCTACCCCAGTGGCCGCCTCGATGAACGCGAACGCGGCGCTGCGCCTGCCGTCGAAGTCCTGGCGGTCGAGGTCGTCGAGCATGACGTGGAAGTTGGTGAAGACGTCCGGCGTGGTCTCTTCGTCGATCTGGTCGCCGAGGACGTAGTTCCGGATCCGTGCCTGGACCCTGCCGCCGCCTGCGCAGGAGATCGTCGATGTGCCGTTGAACTGCCATGACGTGGTCCACACGCGGGCGTCCTCGCTGAGCGTGGAGAGGAGTTCGTCGGATAGGGGATAGCCGTACCTGCACTCCAGGAACCCGTACGCGCCGTCGCCCTCGAAGACGTAGAGCAGGGTAAGGTCCTCGTCCATGGCTACCTCCATGGGGTAGTCCATGATGCGTTCTTCCGGGTCATGGCCTCTGTTCAGCCGCCACAGGAGGTCGTCCAGCGCGACCCCCTCATCTAGGGGCTGCACCACGGTCCAGCAGAGGCTGTCCCTAAGCCACTGGTGCCGCTCGAAGAGAGTGCGGTAGTCATGGATCACCCGGCCATCATGGCGCAGCCGCAGATCATGAGGAGCGCATCCAGTCTGAGAATCAGATCGTGCTGAACTGGCCCGCGACTACGCACGCGACCCCAACGCTTCCGAAGCGATCTCTGCTAGCGAGCAATCGGAGGTATGACTGGCTGCGTCACCCACAGCGGACCTGAACAACGCCAGGCACCGTACATCTGCGACTGGCACGGCCACTAAATCTTCTCAAACACGCACTAAGACCTTAACCAGTCGAGAATCGATCAACATCGATTGCTACGCATCCGGCAGATGATGGCTCCCGTAGCGCCCTGAACCCACCACTCGGAATTACGCCCTACCCTCCAGACGACCCAAATCACCAGGTGCGGCCGGAGTACTCACTTCCCCTACATGCAGACGACCGACGGCAAGCGACCGCCCAATACACCCAAGTCGGCTTTGCGGTCTCGACACTCGCCTTAAAAATCCGCCTCTTGCGGAGACCTCCGACCCGCCACAGAAAGCACTGAGCAATGGTCGATCCAGGCCCTCCACATCACCCCCTTGCGGTAACCAACCCACTTTCGTACGCCGCGATAACCAACTGCGCTCTGTCACGAGCATCCAACTTCGCGAGCAAGCGGCCGATATGTGTCTTGATGGTGGCCAGGCTCAACTGCAAATGATCAGCGATCTCCCCATTGGACAGCCCACGAGCGATCAACAGCAGCACTTCCCTCTCCCGCTCCGTCACCCTGTCCAGTCCTTGCGGGCGATGCGCCACCGGAGTCTTCGTGAACTCCTCGATCAAGCGTCGCGTCACCGTTGGCGCCAGCAAAGCCTCACCGCTTGCAACCACGCGAACGGCAGCGAGCAGGTCAGCAGGCGGCGTGTCCTTGAGTAGAAACCCACTCGCACCGGCCCGAAGTGCGTCGTAGACATACGCATCCAGGTCGAACATCGTCACCACGAGAACCCGCGAGACATCCCCGATCCGCCGAGTCGCCTCGATGCCATCCATGTGCGGCATGCGAACATCCATCAGCACCACATCGGGTCGATGCTCCAAGACGACCGCCACTGCTTCAGCACCGGTTGACGCCTCGCCCACCACTGTCATGTCAGGCTCGGAGTCGACCAGCATCGTGAAGCTCCCCCTGAGCAGAGCTTGATCGTCAGCAACGACCACTCTGATCATGAGGCCTCCTGAAACGGCAGACGCGCGAAGACACGAAACCCTCGCCGAGGCAGACTTGCTGCCTCAAAGACTCCGCCGTACATCATGACCCGCTCCCGCATCCCGATCAGTCCATGGCCGGAGCCGTCCCCGGGCGACACGCGCCTTCCTGGGCCCTCGTCAACCACCTCGATCCGCACCTCGCCCGCGTCCGTTACGACAGAGACGCGACAGCGAGTCGGTGAGGCATGCTTGACCACGTTCGTGAGCGCCTCCTGCACGATGCGATACACAGACAACTCCACGCCATCGGGCAACCGTCTTTCCTGCGCCGCACCGCCTCCTCGTCGTTCCCCCACTCCATTCGCGGCGACGACTCCTCCGCACAAGCCTCCATCCAGCGCGCGGTCACCGTCCCACCGCGTGGCCTGTTCCTCGTCGTGAGGCCCGCCTACTTCGCCAGACCCCGCGCCTCGCTGCCCACATGGCGTGCTGTCAGCCTGACCCCGCAAGCCTGGACTTCCCTGGCCAACCTCATCTCCCCCAATCCGGAGATCAAGCTCGACCTCGACCCCAGCTTGCCTCGCCTGCGCCACCAAGCCCTCCAGGCCCGCGATACCCGGAACGGGAGCAAGATCTGGCAGCTGAGTCGAACGGAGCATGCCTAGAAGATGACGCATCTCCACCAGAGCACTCCGACTGGCGGTCTCGATCACACGCAAGGCGTCGTGGGCTTCCTCCGGCCTGGTCGCCAGCACGTGATTGGCCACGCCGGCCTTGACCGCGATCAATCCCACGCTGTGAGTCACGACGTCGTGCAGTTCCCGCGCGATGCGTAACCGTTCCTGCGTCACTGCATGCTCGGACATTCGCTCGGCCTCATGAGCGGCGTACAACCTGCGTTCCCGGACGGCCCGCCCTATGGTCCAGGCTCCGCCGAGCGCCGCGATGCCGACCAGCGGCTGATCGATGTGCACGAGCCAAGCAGGCGTGCCCCCGCGCGGCGCGCCACCGGCGACCACCAGTCCGAACACACTGATCATGCTCACCACACCGATGGCCGAGGACGGCAGCACGGCTCCGAACCTGTCGGACGTCGCCACGATATAGATCGCATAAGCGGGTGCGATGCAGGCATATCCCACCACGTCAACTGCAACTGCGAAGAGGGCGAGCGTCAGTGTGAAGCAGAAGACGGGCACAGGCCACAGCCTTCGTACCGCCAAAGGCAGGCCCAGCCCGCACGGGAGGGCGATCTTCAGCCACGGCGGCATCCCAGGCGCGGTGACCGCCGCTGTGACGAACACGAACGCGAACCCCAGCCCCGCTGCCAGATCGAGCACGATCAGCTGGCTGCGGCTCCAACGCCTGGCGAAGAAGGGATGGTTCTCGTTCACGCGTTGAACGGTAGCCGCTCGCCGAGCCGAGCACGTCAGCCCAGGGTCTGACCTTGAAGTTCGAACCGTGGTCTGATGCGCCGCCGGCCCAGCATGCCGCATCTTCTTCAGCGTGATCGAACTTCAGCACCTCACCAAGCGCTACGACGACACGCTCGCCGTGGATGATCTGTCCTTCGAGGTCGAGCCGGGCCATGTGACGGGCTTCCTGGGCCCCAACGGCGCGGGCAAATCCACCACGCTGCGCCTGATTCTCGGCCTGGACGCGCCGACCTCCGGCCAGGCCCTGGTCGGCGGCCGACGGTATGCCTCCTTGCGCAAGCCCATGTTCGAGGTGGGGGCGCTGCTCGACGCGAGTGCGGTCCATGGCGGGCGCAGCGCCTACAACCATCTGCTCTGCCTGGCCACCACCAACGGCATCGGTGCCACACGCGTGGCCGAGGTGCTTGAGCAGGTCGGATTGGCGGGTGTGGCACGCAAACGCGTGGCCGGCTTCTCCCTCGGCATGAAACAACGACTCGGCATCGCTGCTGCGCTGCTCGGCGATCCTGGTGTGCTGCTGTTCGACGAACCCGTCAACGGCCTCGATCCCGACGGCGTGCGCTGGATCCGCGACCTGATGCGGTCACTGGCCGCCGAGGGCAGGACCGTTCTGCTCTCCAGTCACCTGATGAGCGAGATGGCGTTGACGGCTGAACGCATCGTGATCCTGGGCCGGGGGCGATTGGTCGCGCACTCCACGGTCAGCGAGCTGACCGCGCGCTATCCCTCGCTGGAGGACGCCTATATGGCTCTGACAGCGAGCAGCGTCCAGTTCGGAGCGGCGAGATGAGGGCGGCCCTGCTGGCCGAATGGCTGAAGCTCCGGTCAGTGACTTCCACCTGGCACGCAATGGGTGCGTCGGCTCTCATGGCTGTGCTCGGGGTGGTCTGGACGCTCTACGTCAGCGACCTCGCCGAAGATCGGGGAACGCTGCAGGCGGCCGCGCCGGAACAAGGCTTCCTGCCCCTCCTTCAGATGAGCCTCACTGTGCTTGGCGTGCTGGCGGTCACGTCCGAATACGCGACAGGGATGATTCGCGCCAGTCTTACCGTCGTTCCGCGGCGCAGCACCTTATTTCTGGCCAAGGCCGTCGTCGTCGGCCTGGCCACGTTGACTGCGGCTCACGTCATCCTTCTGGTCACCTATTCGGCGAGCCGTCTGATCGCCGATGGCCACCGGCTGGGCTTCAACGAGACTTCGCTGGCCGACGACGTGCCGGTGCTGTTGGCTGCGGGGGTCTCGGTGACTGCGCTGGCTCTGGTGGGGCTCGGCCTGGGCATGGCCACGCGGTCGACGGCCGGCGCGCTCATCTCGGTCGTGGCCTTGCTGTTCGTCCTGCCTGGTGTTGTCGTTTACCTGCCTGCGCCTTGGAACACGCGTGCCGCATCGCTGCTGCTGCCGAACCTGGTTCCCCAGCTGGCCAGCGATCGCCTGTCGTCCCGGCTTGGAGACGGTTTTCTTCCACCGTGGGCCGCGCTGCTGGTCCTCCTGGCTTACCCGGTGCTCGCGCTCGTTGCCGGTTTCATCTCGCTCAAGCGGAGGGACGTATGAGTGTTCTCGCCTCTGAGTGGCTGAAGGTTCGTTCGGTCCGCTCTTCCTATCTCATCATCGGCATCAGTCTCGGCACGATCCTCCTGGGTCTTGCCTTGGCCTCCATGGCGGCCGGCATGTACGACGACGCTCCCGTGGAGCAACGTCCGGCTGCCCGGATAGCGGATCTGGAAGAGGTCCTGGTGATCGTGCCGCAACTTTGCATGGGCGCCCTGGGCACAATGGCCATCACATCTGAATACGCCACCGGCTTGATCAGAACGAGTCTGACGGTCGTCCCCCGGAGATGGCCGCTTCTCGCTGCGAAGGCCGTCCTGGTCGGTGTATTGAGTTTGGTCATTGGTCCGGTGGCGGTGTTCGGGACGTATTTCGTCTCGCGTTGGGTGCTTGGCGACCGATTCTCCGGCGCCTATCTGACGTCGTTCGCGGACAAGCTTCCGTTCCTGCTCGTCACGAGCTCCACGGTGGTCGTATTCGCGCTGCTTGGCTTGGGATTGGGCGCGCTTCTGCGTTCCGCCACCGGCGCGATCGCCTTGTTGGTGGGATTGATCTACGTCATTCCGATGATCGTGGGCAACATCCCGGAGCCCTGGAGTGAGCGGCTGGGCTCGATCATGATCGGTGCGCTTCCCCGCGAGATCACCGGCGAGCTCATCACCACGTCGGTGTACGGGTCACTTCTGTCTCCGCCTGCGGCCGCCACCGTGCTGGTGTTGTACGCGACTCTTCCGCTGCTGACCGCCATCTGGCTCATACGCAGGAGGGACGTTTGAGATGCCCGCTCCATGGACCTTGTTGCGATACATCCTCTGCCGTCTCGTTCGGCAACCGTGGGTACGGCAGGCTCAGGCGCCTGCCGTACCGCTCAGCGGCTCAGACTTCGAGCACGACGGGAATGATCATGGGTCGGCGACGGTAAGTGTCGCTGACCCAACGGCCGACCGTGCGACGCACGACCCGGCGGATCTCCTGCATGTCGACCACGCCATCCGCGGCCTTGTCCTGAAGAGCTCTTTCGATCTGCGGAATGAACTCCTCGAACTGCGCCGGATCGATACCGGAGCCTCGTGCGTGGATCTCGGGGCCGGCAGTGAGCTTGCCGGTGGCGGAGTCGACCACGACGACCACCGAGATGAATCCTTCGTCGCCGAGAATCCTGCGGTCCTTCAGCGAGGTGTCGGTGATCTCGCCCACCGAGGTGCCGTCGACATAGACGTACCCGGCGTGAACCGCTCCCACGATCTTCGCTCTGCCGTCGACCAGGTCCACGACGACGCCGTCCTCGGCGATCACGATGTGGTCGTCGGGAACACCGGTGAGCGCAGCGAGCTTGGCGTGCGCCCGCAGGTGCCGCCATTCGCCGTGAACCGGCATGAAGTTCGAGGGGCGAGTCAGGTTGAGCACATAGAGGAGCTCGCCTGCGGCAGCGTGGCCGGAGACGTGCACCTTGGCGTTGCCCTTGTGCACGACACGAGCGCCCCATCTGGTGAGCCCGTTGATCACCTTGTTGACCGCGGTCTCGTTCCCCGGCACCAGCGACGACGCCAGCAACACGGTGTCACCCTCGGCGATGCGGATCGGATGATCGCGATTGGCCATCCGCGACAGCGCCGCCATGGGCTCTCCCTGGGAGCCGGTGCAGACCAGCACCACGTCCTCCGGCGGCCACTGCTCGATGTCGCGCGAGTCGACGATCAACTCCGGCGGCACCTTGAGGTAGCCCAGATCACGAGCCACCCCCATGTTCCGGACCATCGATCGGCCCACCAGGGCGACCTTGCGGCCGTGCCTGGCCGCGGCATCCATCACCTGCTGGATGCGGTGCACGTGCGAGGCGAAGCTCGCCACGATCACGCGCTGCTCCGAGGTGCGGATCACCTCGTCGATGACCGGCCCGATCTCCCGCTCACTGGTGACGAAGCCCGGCACCTCGGCGTTGGTGGAGTCCGACATCAACAGGTCGACGCCCTCGGTGCCGAGCCTGGCGAAGCCGCCGAGGTCGGTGAGCCGGCCGTCGCTCGGCAACTGGTCCATGCGGAAGTCGCCGGTGTGCAGGACGATGCCGGCGGGCGTCCTGATCGCCACGGCCAGCGCGTCGGGAATCGAGTGGTTCACCGCGAGGAACTCGCAGTCGAAGGGCCCGAAGATGTGCCGTTCGCCCTCGACGACCTCGACCTTGGTCGGCTGGATCCGGTGCTCCGTCAGTTTGGCCTCGATCAGGGCCAAGGTGAGCTTGGATCCGATGAGCGGAATGTTGCGCCGCTCGCGCAGAAGGTAAGGCACCGCCCCGATGTGGTCCTCGTGGGCGTGGGTCAGCACGACGGCTTCGATGTCGTCGAGCCTGTCCCTGATGTATTCGAAGTCGGGCAGGATCAGGTCGACGCCCGGCTGATCGGGCTCAGGGAACAATACCCCGCAGTCGACGATCAGCAGCCGGCCGTCGTATTCGAAGACGGCCATGTTTCTGCCGATCTCCCCCAACCCGCCGAGCGCGACGATGCGCAGGCCGCCGTAAGGCAGCTCCGGCGGGGGGCCAAGCTCAGGATGCGGATGGCTCATGCCCGGCCCCCATGGTCAAATCGTGTTCTCAAAACTCCCGGTTCCTCCCCGTTCCTATGCGTCTGTCAACTTCACCCCGCCGGCTACCAGGCAAGCACGCAGCTCGGCGATTTGCTTCTCGGTCGCGGCCACGAGCGGCAGACGTACCGGTCCCACCGGCATACCCACCAAGCTCAGCGCCGCCTTTGCCATGATCGCGCCACCGGCCTTCAGCATGATCCCGTCCACTACAGGAGCCACCTGGCCGTGTACCTCCAGCGCCTGCTTCACGTCACCGCTCTTGTGCAACTCGATCATGCGAGCCAGTTCGGAGCCCACGACATGTCCGACGACACTGACGAACCCTGCGGCGCCGAGGGACAGCCAGGCGAGGTTGAGCAGGTCGTCGCCGGAGTAGAACACAAGATCGGTCGCCGTCATGACCTGGCTGGCAGCGAAGAGGTCGCCCTTGGCGTCCTTCACGGCCACGATGCGGTCGTGCTGCGCCAGACGGATCAACGTCTCGGTCTTGATCGGCACGCCACTGCGCCCGGGGATGTCGTAGAGCATCACCGGGAGTTCGGTGGCGTCGGCCACGAGGGTGAAGTGCTGGTAGAGCCCCTCTTGCGGGGGCTTGTTGTAGTAGGGAGTCACCACCAGCAGCCCGTGGGCGCCCACCTCCGCCGCCTGCTTCGCGAGCTTGACGGTGTGGCGTGTGTCGTTCGTCCCCACTCCCGCCACTACGGCGGCGCGGTCGCCAACGGCCTCCAGGACGGCGCTGACGATCCGTCGCTTCTCATCGTCCGAGGTCGTGGGCGACTCGCCTGTCGTCCCATTGACGATCAGGCCATCGTTGCGCTGCTCGTCCACCAGGTAGGTGGCCAGGCGTCGTACGCCTTCGTAGTCGACGTCGCCGTCAGAGGTGAACGGCG
Organism: Nonomuraea sp. NPDC001831; assembly: GCF_042892035.1. Classification (NCBI taxonomy): domain Bacteria; kingdom Bacillati; phylum Actinomycetota; class Actinomycetes; order Streptosporangiales; family Streptosporangiaceae; genus Nonomuraea; species Nonomuraea sp. NPDC001831. The sequence continues at coordinate 122,392 of NZ_JBIATU010000018.1, forward strand.
TGACCATCGCGGTCAGCATGCGACCGAAGGGCGCTTCGGCGGTTCCAGTTGGCGATGCCATAGTGCGAACGCTACCTGGATTCGGAAAAACGTTGGACGTCGCCACCCCGCTTTGCCAGCCCGACGGAGCCATTTGCCCTCATTCGCAGGCATTCGGAGGAGCAAGGTGACAAGGATAACCGCATGGGGTAACCCGATCTACTTCGCTCGCGATCACCTCGCCGACAGCCGAGCTCCCCTCATCTCCGCCCACACCCGCCTATCCCCGGACGGGTCCGAAGAGCAAAGATCAGCCCCACGGCGCCCCCTACCGGGACAGTTCGATCTGGTACCTGATGAAACCTCGGTTCTCGGCCACCTTGTCATAGAGACGGCGCGCGGTGCTGTTCGATTCGTGAGTGTTCCAGTAGACACGGGAGCAGCCGCCATCCCGAGCCCAGTCCGCGACAGCCTCGATCAGCTTGCGTCCCACTCCCTTGCCCCGGACATCAGGAGCGGTGAACAGATCCTGGAGATAGCAGACGTCCGCGTCAGGGGCCGAGGTGCTGGCATGGACCAAGAAGTGGGTGATGCCGACGAGCCGCCCGTCCAGTCTCGCGCCGAAGGCGTGCAGCCGGGTGTCTGCCTGGAACTCCTGCCAGGCTCGTGCATACATCTCGTCGGGCTCGACTCGCTGGTAGAAGTCGATGTACGCCCGGAACAAGCTCTCCCACACATCCCGGTCGGACGGCATGAGCTTGCCGATGCTGATCACATGGTCTCCTTACAAGCACGGCCTCAGACAGCCGGGCCCACAGGATGGACGGCGCCAGCAACTAAGACGAAGACGGAATCTCACAACCTAAGGAGAAGGTGGCCTCTACGACACAGCCACTTCTTTGGGATATCAGAGGACCACTCTTCCTGGTGCCGGCCACATCCAGGGGTATGTGCCACGAAGTCCAGCCGCTGTCGTCAGCCATCAACCTAGAGGGGCACTCCGACGCTGCACCGCCGCACAACCCCTCGGCGAGAGCACTGACCCGTGGTGAATCCGCCGACCGACGGCTCCTGTCGGCACTGATGGCTCTACAGGCGCTGATGGCCCTGCGTGTGCTGCTGGAGACCTTGCCGGTGTTGTTGACCTTCCGGGTGTTGACCTTCCGGGTGTTGATGGCGCTGCGGGTGCCGGCGGCCGGTGCTGACTGCCCTGCGGGTACCGCGCCCCTGCGGGAGGTGGCACTGCCCTCGGCTGCTGCCTCGCCCCCTTGAGCACCGCAGCTGGGACGCCTGCCGTAGCTGATCACGTGTGCCCGGTCGGCCCATCACTCTCCGCGTTCGCGGGCACGCGCGGCTGTGGCCGTCACGCGGGCGCCCGGCAAGGACAGAGCAGCTTGGTGCTGTTCCGTTCCCATCTGACAGGGTTCTTCTCTCAGAACTCCGCTGCCGTGCATCCCCAACCGTCCCTCCGGCGAGGTGATGGGGACATGCCATGAAAAGACAGGAACTTGAGCTCGACGTACTGAATGAGCTGCGGGAGCATGCGTCAACGGCCGCACCTGAGGGCGCGCATGGAAGAGGTCGCCGATATGTGCTCGGGGGTACACACATCGACGACCTCTACCGGAGAATCGGTGTCCCTTACATCAGCGTTACAGGGTTTCTCCGATAATTTTTCGCCATCGCAAAGTTGGGGCTCCAGCAGTCATCGATGACGGTCGGTTACCTGTCGAATACGGCAACATGGGGCAACGCCTCACACGAACCCCCAGGGATGGACTAGTGGCCACCTCAGATCCGGTCTACCTGCGTGTCGTCGAAGACATCCGGCGGCAGATCCTCGACGGCACCCTCCCCCCAGGCGCGCCCATTCCCTCACGGGCGCAACTGACCCGTAAGTACCAGGTCGGCGAGACCGCCGCCCGTCACGCTCTACGCGTCCTCGCGGGCGAGGGTCTCATCATCGGCCGTGTCGGTTCAGGTCATTACGTCAGGGATCGTCCCAATTTGACGCCCTTGCATCGATGGCGCTTCCTGGACCACCCCGCGCCGTTCGCCTCCGACCTGCAGTCCCAAGGCAGGCGCGTGACGTGGGATTGGCACAGCGAACCGGCCGACGCCAGCCCCGACATCGCCAGACGTCTACGCATCGACGAACATTCCACGCTGACCAGAACGCACTACGTCTTTCGGGGAGACGGCAAGCCGATTCAGCTTGTCACCGCTTACGAGCCGATGGCGTTCGTCGCCCACACCGAGGAGGAACGCCGTAGCTTGGTCGCGAGAATGTACGCGCACGGCATAAAGATCACTGAGGTCGTCGAGAGCATCCACACCCGGGTGCCTCAACCGGCCGAGAGCGATGCGCTCGATCTGGCGGCCGGGGTTCACGTTCTGCATGTGGAGCGTACGCACTGGGCCGGCGAACGTCCTGTCGAAACGAGCGACATCGTCATTCCGGGCGATCGCTTCAGAGTGATGTACAGCATGCCCGTCTGACCGGTTCCGGGCTCCGGGTGGCGCCGCTCCTTGCCGCCTGGAGCCTCACGCATCCACCTGAAGGCCGCACGGGAAGCGACGCCTGAGGAACCGAAGGACCACAGGCCGGATCGCTTTGCGCCTACTGATTGTCCGGAGGGCGTGGTAAGAGTCGCCCTGCCCCATCGCCCTCGCGGAGCTCCACACGGGGAACAACGCGCCGGAGGCCCCAAAGGGGATGTTCTGGTACTCGGTCGCCTCACAACGAATCCTCTTCCGGCTGCAACTCCACCTTCGGCCTCGGTATAAGGATTCGCGTCAGAGCTTGTCAGGGCCCGTTGCAACCTGAGGTGCGGATGCTGCTTACCTCCAATCAGTCCTGGCGGCGGAGGTCCATGCAAGCTGCACAGGCTTCACCGTTCGTAGATCAAGCTGAGCCATCCCGTCGTTGATGGCGACTTGCGCCTGCGGGCGTGGGGCGCCTCGCCGCTTGATCCGTCAGTGGTCAGTGTCCTGCCCAGCCGCCGGCAGTAGGACGTGATCAGCCGCCCAACCGCAGGCGAATAACCTGGCGACGTCGGTAGTCATCCTCGCGATAATGACCGACGTGGAGCAGATCGAGGTCGTCGTCGCGCATAACGAGCGCGCGACGCTGCGTGCCGGCGACGTGTTTCTCAAGATCGACGCCGATCAGGCGCGCACTGACGTCGAGGTCGAAGCAATGGCCATGGCGCCGATCCCGACGCCGGAGGTTTTGTGGCGCAAACCGCCCGTGCTCGCGCTCGCCACTGTTCCAGGGACCGCACTCGGACGTCTGGGCGAGCCGTCTGTCGCGTCGCCGGCGGCCTGGGCCGCAGTGGGTGCCGCCGTGCGGAGGCTCCATGACGCGCCCCTGCCACCATGGCCTGGTCAGAGCCTGGACGAGGTCACATCGCGTCTCGACGCCGAATGCGAGTGGCTCGTCACGAATGGCGTCCTTCCGACCGACCTGGTCGCGCGCAATCGCGAGGTTGCCGCGGCTGCGCTCCGGCCATGGAAACCGGTGTTCACGCACGGCGACCTACAGATCACGCACGTGTTCGTCGACGGTGACGAGGTCACCGGCGTGATCGACTGGTCCGAGGCGGGCCAGGGTGATGCGCTGTTCGACCTCGCCATCTTGACGCTCGGACACGAGGAGCGCCTGGACGATCTGATCGCCGGCTATGGGGCCGACGTCGACCTCGACGTGATCCGCGGGTGGTGGTCCTCGCGAAGCTTGCTGGCGATCAGATGGCTCATCGAGCACGGCTTCGACCCGTTTGCGCCAGGCTGCGAGGTCGACGCGTTGAAGGCCCGGATGTGAGAGGGATGAACTGACGGCCAGGAGCGCCGTTCCGCCGCGTCGAGCGAGGCGCATCTGCAAGGCGTCGTCTTCCCGACCAACGACGTAATGGCCTCGAAGACCGCGAGCAGGCGGTCGACGGCCTCGGACCACCGAAGCACGACTCGTGTCGACGATACGCCCAGCTGCCGACAGCGGGGGTCGGAGATATGCCCAGGGTGAAGCCTCGGGGTGGTTGGTATGGCTCGCACTCGATGCAATCTCCGAATCGATGCTAGTGAGCTGCGCGGTCCCCAGTCGGAATTAGCGCGACAGTCACCGCTTTGGGGAGTGAGTCTCCAGCGGAGCCATCAGAACAGCTTCCGGAACCACATGCGCGGTCACGAAAAAGCATCGATCCAGGACTATCCGATTTTTATTTTATGGCAGCGAATGTCCGATAATACTGTGACTCTTTCGGGCGAACAAGAGCGGTCGAAAGCTTGCCGTGGAATCGTAGACGGCATTGTCAGGCGACCCGGGCAAGGCTTCGTCAAATCACCACCAGCAACGGGGCCCACATCAAAGCTGGCAAATCGCGCGTTCCGGTCGGCGACCATATGGAGACCCGAGAACATCCCTCCGATCTCGCTGCGCGAGATCATCACTGACTGGGTTTGATACGCGCCACGGCATTGCGAAGGTGGTAATTCCTCGCGTTCGCGGCACAGGGTTACCATCGACGTAACTCAAGCGCGATATATCCGCGCACTGCATCCTTTATCGGACTGGAATTCGGGGGCTGAGATTGTCGGTCCTCGTTGATAGAACGGGTGCGGAGGTTGCGAATGCGAGTCAAAGATCTGTACGAGCGCGATCGGCCGCGAGAAAGGCTCATGTCGAGCGGCGCGGCGGTGCTTGCCGACCGGGAGCTCCTGGCCGTTCTGCTCGGCTCCGGTTTTCGCGGGGCAAGCGCGCTGGACCTGGCCAGTCAAGTCATCGAACACTGCGGCGATCTCGATGCGCTCGGGCGCGCCGATCCGCACCGGCTGCTCACACTGCGAGGCATAGGGCCGGCCAAGGCCGCGCGCGTGGCGGCGGCCTTTCATCTCGTACGGCGTGCGGCGTCGGAACCTGCGCGGATGCGCATCGCCAGCACATCTGACCTGGCGGAGGTCTGTGCCCCCTTACTGCGTGGCCTCGGGCACGAACGCTTCGTCGTGGTGGTTTGCGATACGCGGGGCGGCGTGCTGAAACGTTCGGTGTTGACGGAGGGCGGCGCCGATCACACGACGGTGCCCGTGCGGGAGACGATCTCCCTTGTGCTCACCACCGGTGGCGCCATGTTCGGCGTTGCCCACAATCACCCTGGAGGCTCTCTCGACCCCAGCGAGGCCGATCTGGAAGTCACGGCCCGCCTTGCCGAGGCCGCCCGGACAGTGGGGCTGCGTCTCCTCGACCATCTCATCATCACGGATGCGGCGTGGAGGCGGATCTCCATGTGAATCATCTTCATCCACGACCGCGACGGACGGGCGAACGCGGGGGCCCAAAAGGAACCATCTTCCGATAGCGTCGAACAGGAGAAGCGCATGAGGCGGTCATGAGAGCCTAATGACACGAGTTGAGGCCGTAATGGACGTCGGCCGGCCAACAGACTCGTCCAAGCGTGGTCCCGTCCTCTCCGGGATGCGCGGGACCACGCTTTAGTTCGTGGGGCAAGGGACCGACAGCAAGAACGGACCGCGGCCTCTGAGTCGTCTCGACGGCCGGCAGCAGACGGAAGCCCACAACTGTATCCGCCCGCCAAGGAAGCGTGATGCGGCGGCGCTGAGGCAAGTCACATGTCCGAGGCTCACGCTCAGCTATTCCAGGAGACATTGGGCCGGATTGTCCATTGTCTCTAGGATGTGGCTGTTCATGTGACAGATTACTGTTGCAGCGAGACGGTAGTCATGAGGAACAGCCGGTGATGGTCTACGCCCTCGTCACGGTTGCTCGAAAATTTTGGCCAATCCTTGCCGATCTGCTGCGCTGACCATGACGAAGAAGGCACACTTGTTCCTGCGGCCATTGCAAGCCTCCTTCACCCCTTGAATCGTTGCTATTCGAAGGAGACTTGCGATGGCCGTCCTTATTGTCCTTTGTGACGAGGCTGAGAGTAGAAAGCAGTCGAGGATGGGATAAATGCGCCATACGGACCTGACGAATGCGGAGTGGGAACGGCTGGCGCCGTTGCTGCCTGACGGCGACGCTGGACGCCGGCGGCGCGGAGACCAGCGAATGCTGATCAACGGGGTGCTCTATCAAGCGCGCACCGGGTCGCCTTGGCGGAGCCTCCCGGATCGGTTCGGATGCTGGATCACGGTCTACAAACGGCAGCGCCGCTGGGCGGCGGACGGAACCTGGGGGCGTCTGCTCAGAGATGTACAGGCCGCACAAGGCATCGGCAGGCACATGAACGGCGATGTTGTGGTGCATCCTGGCGCTGTCATGACTTACGACATCGGGCCGTCGGTTGCAGCTGGTCGCGAGGCGGGGTCCGGAGCGGTACAGCAGAGAGATCCGGTGCTGGCGAGCCTCGAGCTCCGGCTGACCGAGGTGATCAAGATGGGGAAGCGTAAAGGTTGAAGTGAGGGCGCTGGTGCTGGCAGGCGCCTGTTCGTTGTTTGGGCAGGGCGCCTGCCAGCCCGACCTTGATCGGCCTGTTTGTGATCGATGGGCGGCGGGAGACGCGGTGTAGCGCATCGCATGGGGTCCAACAGGCCCACGGGCAAGGATCAAGCGTCAGGCTGATCATCGCCTACTCGCCACATTGCTGGACGACAGGTGAGGCTCTTCCAGGGGTTGTCCGTTGCAGGTCACTCTGCGGCCAAGGGCGGGGATCAGGCCGAAGGATCTCGTTTGTGCGGTGGATGTATCGGCTGTAGCGGGCGCCTGATGTCGCCAAGGTGACGACCGGCGCCCTGGGTGACCGCTTGAACGCTGCTGTTGCCGTTGAGGTGGGGCTGCCGACGTCGTTGGGCTTCTCGCGGTGTCGCCGGGGATCGGCGGCGAGGACCCGAGTGTCAGGCCTTGACGTCGGGAGGCAGTCAGCATCGTGAGCATTGCCCTTTAGACGTATCACCCTGTGCGGTCGGAGGATCACTGAGGCGGGCCAGCGAGCTTGTTCGGCTGGCGACAGGTCACGTCAATGCGCTTAAGAAGCGCGGCGAATGCGGTGGCTGCCTGCGCCCCGCGGCCGGGACGTTGGGCGGCAAGCGGCACAGGCGGCCGCGTTCGACGAGGTAACGGGAGGTCTCGTGACGTCGTTGGTCCAGGGCCACTCTGTGTGAAGGATGGTGATCACGAGTGCCGTGTGTGGTAGTTCGGACGAGACTGAGCTTCGGTCGCCGGCCCGCCGCCTATTACGAACGGCTCCCCTGTACGTCGGGCGGTGGGCCAGTCAGCAGGATGTGTGACACCCACGAGTTCAGCTAATTCTGCGGTACCTGTTTCAGGAGGTTGCCCCTCATCTCAGGATATCGGCCGAGGATTACCTAACTCCGGCGCACCTGGTCGGCATGAGAGGACATGACAGCGCTACACCGTATTTATGCGTGCTTGCACATCCGAGCGAGTGAGACTGATCGATGACATATCTTCGATCTGGCTGGCTGTTTAGGCGCTCCGGTCTGGCGGGCGGTCCATTGCTGGGGGCGGCGGATTGATCCTCCTCGCCTAGGTGGGGTTATTTCCTCCGACAAGACGGGCGGATGTGGACGTTCACAGGAAAAGCGTGGGACGCCGGAGGAAGAAAACCACTCCGGGTGGCTTGGCGGGGATCGCTTCAGGCAGGGGCGTCTTGCCAATATGTGCTCGCAGCAAGTGGGGCCGGCCGCTGTGGGCGGGTTCCCTCGTCGTCCACTGGTAAGGGGTGGGGGTTCGTGAACGTTGAGGTGGAGATCCTCGATCTACAACTCCGTCTGCAGGCGCTGGAGGCTCGCTCGTGTACGGGTGGCCGTGATGCGGTGTTGGCCGGGCTGGCTACGGCGAGGGCGGAGATCGTCGAGGTTCGCTCAGGGGTCGGGCGGGACTTTGAGATCCTCAACTTCGAGATCGCGCGCCTTCGGGAACGGATAGACGAGAGCTGCAAGGCCAGCCTGGAGGAGACGTTGACGATGTTGGAAGGGCTACGGTTCCAGCTCGATGATCTCGGGCTCAGATTGGATCGCCTGTTGGCGAAAGATGATGCCTGAGTGGCATTTGAGCCCCCGGTTCGGGTTGGGGGCTCTTGAATGAGGCTGCTCGACCGATCCGAGGTTTGATGGCGATGATGCTGGAGGCCGGTTTCAGGGCTGGTTTGAGCGGATCGGCCAGGAGTGGGGACGGTATCGGGAAATGGTGACGGCCATCCCGTACTCCTTCTAGGGCCTTGTCCGAGAACGAAGGAGCCAACGTGATGGCCGCGAGGAACAGTGTGCCGCCTTCGAGATGGCATGCAAGGCCGTTTCGGAACTGTGGCTCCTACTTTTCTCTTTCTGGCCTAGCTTCGGACGGAATGCCAATGTGTCCCTCATAGTCAGGGAAATCGGGCTTGAGTGACTGCTTGTTGGCGAAATTGCAGTACGGCGGCCGGGGCTGTCGAGCGTTGCCCAGGATGGCGCATGACTATATCCAGAGGGCAAGGGATCTCGAGAAGCCTCTGGTGCGAGATCTGCGAGCTTTGTGGCGGTGTTGCCATCGTGGCGGGCTGGCGCGGCCGGCCACTCGGACGACCGCACGTATGTAGAGAGTGTTCGTGTCGCGAGACGAAGAGGTCTCCAGAAGCGGGCCTACGCGGGGCCGCAGCGCCGCGTTTGAGCTGCACGGGAGCTTGAGGGGTGCGTTCGACGAGAGGGCTGGTTCTGTCAGGCTCTCCCGATGGGTTGCCTCAGGCGGGCAGACAATGCGGGGGGTCGTGCTGCTGCAGGTAGCGGCTCAGGGGCCGAGGTCCTCCAGGGCCAAAAAAGATGAGCCGAAGTTGAGTACTGGTCTGGAAGGTGCCCGGGTTATCGGGCGTTGCCGGTCAGCAGACTGTCCCAGAGCAGCTGGGTCCTGAGCGTGGAGCCTCGGAAGGTCTCCTCCCGGATCGGGGTCCTGCCGTTCTTGCGGGTTCGGCGGATGAAGCGCTGCCCGCCGATCTGGCAGAGCTCGTAGATCAGGGGCGCGCAGTGGCAGGTATATGCCCGGACCCGTACGCGTTCGTAGGGGGAGTACGTGGGATACCAGTGGATGACTGTGCGGTCTGGACAGGGTTCGGGGAGGTGGATGCCGATGCAGTGTTCGTAGTCCAGGGGGAGGACGGTCATGGTCGGAGAATACGTCTGGTTGTATCCGCTCGTCTATTCAGAAAGATGACTCTGTCTGAGCAGGCAGGAGGATATGGGAGGGCTCGTACACCTTCGTCTATGTTGCCGGTGTGCTGGACTACGACGGCGACACCCATATCTACGTACAGATCGCGGAGATCCTTCGGCGGCGGGTCGAGGGGCTCGCGTCCGGGCATCCCGTGCCGAGCGAGGCGGACATTCAGCACGAGTTCGGGGTCGCGCGGACGACGGCCCGCCGGGCCATCCACGTGTTGCGCGAGGAAGGGCTCATCTACACGGTCCAGGGCGAGGGAACGTTCGTCGGTGCACCTGATGAAGCGCCGCGTAAGCAGCGGAAAGTGCCGCTCTATCGGCAGATCGCTGCCGATGTGGCCAAGCAGATCAGGGCGGGGCACTTCCAGCCCAAGCGGGCGATTCCGGGCGAGACGGCGTTGGTGCAGCAGTACGACGTGGCGCGTGAGACGGTGCGGCGGGCCATGGCGTTGTTGCGGGAGCAGGGGTGGATCTACACCGTGCCGCAGCGTGGGAGTTACGTGTCGCCCGAAGAGTCGTGGCCCCAGGATTGAGATTCACTCATCTGCTTGTATCCAGACGTCTAAGGTATGAGCATGCTCGACCGAGACGGCCCCGTGCCGATCTATGTGCAGATTGCCGAGATGATCGAGGGTCAGATTCTGAGAGGTGAGCTGCTGGCCGGTGAGGCGGTGATGAGCGAGCTGGCCATGGAGGCCGAGTTCGACGTGGCGCGGTCAACCGTCCGGAACGTGGTGCGGGAACTGCGTCGGCGGCAGCTCGTGCACACGGTGAAGGGGAAGGGGACGTTCGTCGGGGCCGCCGCGGATGGGGTGTAGGACGACAGCACAGGGGACGACAGCACAGGGGACGACAGCACAGGGGACGACAGCACAGGGGACGACAGCACAGGGGACGACAGCACAGGGGACGACAGAGGCGGGAGTACGCGGGAGCCTGGTGGGGCGGTTCGCTGAGGGCGTCGGTGCGGGAGTGACGGCGGTGCGAGTCGGCTCGTTTTTGCGGTGTGGCTCTTGTCTGGGGGCCTATGAATGCGTGCCTGGCGGGAGGTGGATGCTCGGCGGGGAGAGGGTGCTTGGCCCAGGTGTAGAAGCTTGGCCCGGAGCGGATGCTTGGCCTACAGGCGGATGCTTGGCCTACAGGCGGATGCTTGGCTACGGGCGGATGCTTGGCTACGGGCGGATTGCTTGGCCGAGGGGTGTGGTCGGGGCTGTGTACAGGTGGTTCATGGTGCACTCCCCCAGGGCGTGGCGGGGGGTGAGGGGCAGTGCGGCTGATGGGTGGGTGTTGGGGGCTGGGTGTGTTCAGGGGGGCTTGGGCTTTGTGGCTGGGGGTTATTCCGGGAGTAGGCGGTAGTGGAGGCAGACGATGGTGGAGGTGTCGTTCACGTCGTGGCCCAGGGATGACCAGTAGCGTTGGTGGACTTCTCGCCAGTGTTGGATCGAGGTGAATCCTTCGCCTTCCGCCTCGGCGAACTCCCACGGCACCTCGGCGAACGGCACCAGTGCCACTGAGGTGATCTCGATGGTCGCGGCCTTCTCGCCGGCGTCGTTCACGAGGATCAGGTGTTCGCCGACGTGTTCCACCTCTTCGCCTTCCGCCTCGTAGTCGAGGGGCAGGAGACCGGCGGTGGCGGTCTTCGTGCCTGAGAGGGTGAGGTCGGTCAGCAGGGTGCGTACCTTGCCGGGGGTGCCGAGGGCGAGGACTCTGCGTCCGTCGATGCGGGGCCACATACGCGCATCCTAGAAGACGGGGATGATCTCCTCCGGGTCGATGACGTTCACCTCGACGCCTTCCAGGTCCAGTTCGGGAATGGCGGGGAAGGCGATGCCCCATCGTTCGACGATCGCGCGGACCTTCGCCATGGCCACGCGCCAGTTCTCCTTCTGCTCCTCGTACGAGAGCACGCCGAGGCCCGCGTCCCTCGCGTGGTCCATCAGGACGCGGTGGTTGTCGAGGAAGTACGGCGGGAGTTCCCAGAAACCTTCCGGAGGCTCCCAGAGAATCATGGAGAGGAACACGAAACCGGCTCGCAGCTGGCGGGTGATGAGGCTGCGGGTCTCGTCGGTGAGGCCCGGCCATTCGTTTTCCAGAATGGTCATGCAGATTTGCAGATGGCGGGACTCGTCGAGGCCGATGCGCTGGAACATCTCGCCGAAGACCGGATGCCGGGTGCCCGTGGCCATGCCTCTGAACAGCGTGGACGCGGCCATCTCGCCCATCATGAAGCTCGTGAACAGGACCGGCAGGGAGTATCTTCCGACGGCGCTGGTGTAGCCGTTCCAGTAGCGGCCGCCGTTGTGGTAGAGCCAGCCGATGTTGTTGTGGGCGGCCTTTTCGAGATCGTCTTCGGGGGTCCAGTTCAGGGGGCCGCCGGGCCACAGCCGGGCGATGGTGCGCTGGCAGCACTCCTCATGGTTCATCTCGTCGCGGGTGATGGAGAAGAAGCACTTCCTGACCGGGTCTTCCTCGTGTTTCTCGAAAGCCTGGATGGTTGCGCGGGCGAACACGGCCGGGCCCGAGGCGTCGAAATTGGCGAGGACGGCGAACCAGTACATGATGCCCAGGCGCTGTTCGCGGGTGAAGTCGTCCGGGTTGAGGCCGTCCCATGGGAGGTCGGCCGGGTTCCAGAGTTTGCGCTTGGACTTCTCGTAGATGGCCGCGAGCTTCTCGGTCTCCACGCGCCATTCCATCGGATAGATGTTGGGCTGCGGGATCTCCGGCGCGGGCCAGAAGCCGCCTTCCGGGATCGTGAGGTCCGCCATGGTTGTGACACCTCCCCTGCCATCCTGCGTGGCGGCGTCACGCCATGCAAGCTTCGCCGCGGCCCGGTGCGCACGTCGTCGTACCAGGCCTTTCCCTACGAGCGGGTGCGCTGCGTGACGGCGACGCAGGCCAGGACGGCGAGCGCCGCCGCCACGGTGGCGGGGCCGAAACGTTCGCCCATCAGGACCCAGGCCCAGATGAGGGTCAGCAGCGGCTGCGCCAGCTGGGTCTGGCCGGCCCTCGCGATGCCGCCTCTGGCCAGGCCGGCGTACCAGGGGATGAAGCCGAGGAACATCGAGATCAGCGCCACGTAGGCGAAGCCGGCCAGGGCGGGGGCGGTCGGCGTGATGGGGGTGGTGAGGGTCAGGATCGCCGTGATCGGGGCGGTCAGCGGGAGGGAGAGGACGAGAGCGTGGCTGATCACCTGCCAGCCGGGGGTCGTCCTGGTCAGGCGGCCGCCCTCGGTGTAGCCGAGCGCGGCTGACAGGAGGGCGCCGACCAGGAGCAGGTCCGGCCAGGCGGCGCCGGCCTGGCCTCGGGTGAGGGTGAAGGCGGTGATCGCGGCGGCGCCGGCGGCGCAGGCGGCCCAGAACAGGGGGCGGGGGCGTTCGCCCGCCCGTACGACGGCGCAGGCGGCGGTGGCCGCGGGGAGCAGGGCGATGACCACGGCGGCGTGGGAGGTGCTGGCGCCCAGGTCCAGGGCGAGGCTGCTGAACACCGGGAAGCCGAAGACCACGCCCAGGGAGATCACGGCGTAGGAGGGCCAGTGTCGGCGCGGCGGGAGGAGGGGCAGGCGGGCGGCCTTGAGGCAGACCAGGGCGATGACGCCGGCGACGGCGGCACGGCCGATGGCGACGAGCCAGGGGTCGAAGCCGCGCATCGCGTAGACGGTGCCGGGGAAGCTGCCGGAGAAGGCCAGGACGCCCAGGAAGGCCAGCATCGTCCCTTGCCGGGCGCGGGCGGCGGTCCCGCAGGTTCCTGTTAGGGCGTCGCGGAGCGTGCGGGTGCCGGTCGAGGAGGCGGTGCCGGTCGACGTGGCGGTGCCGGTCGACGTGGCGGTGCCGGTCGAGGAGGCGGTGTTCAACGAGCTGGTGCCGGTCGAGGGCGCGGCGTCGTTCGAGATTCCGGTGTTGTTCGAGATCCCGGTGCCGTTCGAGGGGGCGGCGTTCGACGAGGTGGTGCCGGTCGAGGGTGCGGTGCCGGTCGCGGGGGTGGGCTTCGGGACAGAGGCTGGAGAGGAGGGTGCGGTGCCGGTCCTGTTGGGAGGGCTGGGAGGGGTGGTCGGCAGTTGAGGGGCGGCCGGCTGGTTGAGGGTGGCAGAAGAGCCGGTGGCGGGAGAGCCGGTGGTGGGGGGCGTTGCAGGGTGGGGGGTGGGAGGGGGTGCTACTGCGTTTTGGGCGGTAGCGCTATCCTTGTCCTTCATGACCAACGATAGCAGTATCGCCCAGATTGCGGCGATGCTGCGTGAAGAGGCCGCCCGTCTGGGGCCTGGTGGGCGGCTGCCGTCCAGCCGGGAGATCATGCGGCGGCACAACGTCAGCCCCGTCACGGTCTCGCGCGCCATCAGCCAGCTCGCCGCCGAAGGGCGGGTGGTGTCGCGTCCGGGGAGCGGCGCCTTCGTGGCGCCGCGGCAGGTCGTGCGCGGCCAGGACCCCCTGGACCTGTCCTGGCAGACGGTCGCTCTCGGCGACCGGGTGGTGGACGACGGGCCGGTGGCGGCGCTGCTCGCGCAGCCGTCCGAGGAGGTGGTGCCGCTGACCGGCGGCTACCTGAACCCGGGGCTGAGGCCGGACCGGCAGCTCGCGGCGGCCGCCGCGCGGGCGGTGCGCCGTCCGGACGTCTGGGCGACGCCGCCGTTGACCGGCCTGCACGAGCTGCGCGGCTGGTTCGCCCGTCAGGCCGGGGGCGACGTGACGGCGGCGGACGCGCTGATCGTCAGCGGCGGCCAGGCGGCGCTGACGCACGCGTTCAGGGCGCTGGCGGCCCCCGGGACGCCCGTGCTGGTCGAGACGCCCACCTATCCCGGAGCGCTGGCGGCGGCCAAGGCGGCCGGGCTGCGGGCGACCGCCGTGCCGATGGACCGCGACGGCGTGCGGCCGGACCTGCTCGCCGAGGCGTTCGCCGTCACCGGCGCGCGGGTGTTCTTCTGCCAGCCCACCCTGCACAACCCCACCGGCGCGACGTTGCCCCTGGAGCGGCGCGCGCAGGTGCTGGAGGTGGCCAGGGCGGCGGGGGCGTTCGTGATCGAGGACGACTACGCCCGCTACCTGTCCCCCGCCGCTCCCCCGTCGCTGGCCTCCATGGACGCGCACGGCACGGTCGTCAACGTCGGCTCGCTGACCAAGATCCTGTCCCCCAGCCTGCGGGTGGCGGCGGTCGTGGCCCGTGGGCCGGCCGCGCACCGGCTGCGGGCCAGCCAGCTCGTCGAGTCGTTCTTCGTGGCGCGGCCGTTGCAGGAGACGGCGCTGGAGTTCGTGGGCTCGGCGGCGTGGGGCAGGCATCTGAACGCCGTGCACGCCGAGATCGCGACCAGGCGGGACGCGCTCGCGGCGGCGCTGGCGGCCCACGTCCCGGGGGCTGAGGTGCATCTGCTGCCGATCGGCGGCCTGCACCTGTGGCTGCGGCTGCCTGCCGAGGTGGACGAGAACGCCCTGGTCGAGACGGCCCGGCAGTACGGGACGCTGGTGAGTCCGGGGCGGATGTACTACCCGTCGGAGCCGCCGGGCCCGCGGATCAGGGTGACGCACATGGCCGCCGCCAACCTGACGGTCCTGGCCGAAGGGGTGCGGAGGCTCGGGCAGGCGCTGGACGCACAGGTCCGGTGATCGGACGCCCGGTCAGGGACGACCGGGACGCGCCCGACCGCGACCACCGCCGCACCGGTCCCAGCCACCTCAGCCGACGGGTGCGATCGACACGCGTGGATCGACGGGCGGCGGCAGACGGCGGCGGGCCCCGACGGACAGCGGCGTCCGGCGGGCGGCGAGCGGGCGGGCGGGCGGGCGGGCCGCGGGCGGGCCGGGGGGCGGGCGGAAGCCCGTTGGAGGCGGTTGGGGTGGGTCGTCGGCCCAGTGGGGAATGTGTCGGCGGGTGGTCGTCGACGTGTCCGGGAATCGTTCGCGCTCATGGTGTTCGATGCGGGTATGCGGTGACAACACCAAGACACGCGCTTACCGGGCGGGGAAGCGGGGTTCGCGTCGTCTCCAAGGCTCAAACACCGATACGGTGTAACTCGTGCCTTGTGGCACGAACGGCAGGCGAAGGAGCGGGCCGAGATGGCAGACGTAGGCGTCCGGGCGGCCCGGCGCGAGGATGTTCTCCAGGTTGCGAATACTCAGATCCGCGCCTGGCGCTACGGATATCGGGAGTTCCTCCCGGAAGGCCCACTCGAGCAGATGACGGGGCCGGCGGCCGAGAAGATGTGGCTGCGTCAGTGGGACGAGGCGATCGTCGCCCCGCCCGGCCCCTCGCACCGGGTGCTGGTCGCGGTGGAGACCATCCTCGACACTGAAGGTTTCCCCGCGCTGGGCGCGGGCGGCAGCGCGGCGCTGACGACCCCGCGCGGCGGCGAGCGGGTGGTGGGGCTGGCCTCGCACGCCCCCGCCGAGGACCCCGACCTGGATCCGGGCAGGGTCGCCGAGATGCTGACGCTGCTGGTCGACCCCGACTTCGTGCGTCGCGGCCACGGCAGCCGCCTGCTCAACGCCACCGTCGACTACCTGCGTGAGGACGGCTTCCGCCAGATCGTCACCTGGGTGTTCGCCGACAACTACGCGGTGCTCGGTTTCCTGGAGTCGGCCGGCTGGGGCGAGGACATGGCCGAACGCGTCCTCGACATGGGCCGTCCGATCCGCATGGTCAGGCTCACCACGGATATCAGCTAGAGGTTCGACAGCATGGCAACCCCCGGTCAGTGGATCGCGGGCGCACGCCCGCGCACGCTTCCCAACGCCGTAGTCCCCGTCATGGTCGGTACGGGCGTGGCGATCGGCGACGGCGGATTCGTCTGGTGGCGCGCGGTCCTGGCGCTGCTCGTGGCGCTGTCCCTGCAGATCGGCGTCAACTACGCCAACGACTACAGCGACGGCATCCGCGGCACCGACGACCAGCGCGTCGGCCCGATGCGGCTCGTGGGCTCGCGGGCGGCCACGCCCCGGCAGGTCCTGACGGCGGCGCTGGGCTGCTTCGCGGTCGCGGCGGTGCTCGGGCTGGTGCTGGTGGTCGTGACGCGGGCGTGGTGGATCCTGCTGGTGGGGGTCGCGTGCATCGCGGCGGCCTGGTTCTACACCGGCGGCAAGCGGCCCTACGGCTACCGCGGCCTGGGCGAGCTGGCGGTCTTCGTGTTCTTCGGCGTGGTCCCGGTGATGGGCACCGCGTACGTGCAGACCGAGCAACTGAGCTGGACGGCGTTCCTGGCCTCGATCCCGGTGGGGTTGTTGTCGTGCTCGATGCTGGTGGTCAACAACCTGCGCGACGTCCAGACGGACGGCACGTCGGGCAAGCGCACGCTGGCGGTGGTGCTCGGCGCCGAGCGCACCCGGGCGTTGTACGTGTTGTGCCAGGTGGTGCCGTTCGTGGTGGCGCTGGCGATGATCGCGGTCACGCCGTGGGCGGCGCTCGCGGCGCTGGCCGCGCCGCTCGCGATCACGCCGATCAGGACCGTGCTCGGCAAGGCCGTCGGGCCGGCGCTGATCGCGGTCCTGCAGCAGACGGGCAAACTGCAGATGGCGTACGGCCTGCTGTTCGCGGTCGGCTTGGCGATCACCCTGTAGCCAGTTACAGCGGTCGGCTTGGCGATCACCCTGTAGCCAGTTACAGCGGTCGGCTTGGCGATCACCCTGTAGCCGGTCACAGCGGTCGGCTCGGCGATCACCTTGTGGCCGGGTACGACAAGCGGCTTGGCGATCACTCTCTAGCGAGGTACGGCAGTCGGCTTGGCGATCACTTTGTAGGCGGGGCACAACTGGCCCCCAGCACGCTCGTATGTCCCGATAACTCACCAGGTCACCCCCCTACGGTTCACTGTGTGCGCACACACCCAGCGACCCTCAGGAGGGGCCATGGAACAACGCGGGATCGAACTGGTCTCGGCCGGCGAAAGGTACGGCCGCCCGCGTGACCTGCTTTTCCTCTGGTCCGGGACGACGATGGGCATCTTCACCCTCGTCTACGGCATCACCATCGTGGCGGCGTTCCAGCTCAGCTTCACGCAGGCGGTCGTCGCGATCGTCATCGGCAACCTGCTGTCGTTCCCGCTGGTCGGCCTGACGAGCCTGCAGGGCCCGGCCACCGGCACCTCCACCATGGCGGTCTCCAGGGCCGCCTACGGCCCCAAGGGCGCCCGCGTGCTCAGCTTCTTCGGCTGGCTCAACATGGTGGGCTTCGAGGCCGGCGGCATGGTGCTCATCACGTTCGCGGCGCTGTCGCTGCTGGAGCAGGCGGGGGTGAGCGACCAGGGGCTCGGGCTCAAGGTCGTGGTCATCCTGGTGGCGGCGGCGATCCAGCTGGTGCTGCCGCTGATCGGGCACGCCGCGGTGATGAAGGCGCAGAAGTACTTCACCTGGGTGTTCGTCGTGCTGTTCGGCCTGATGGCGATCCTGATCGCGCCCAAGGTGGAGCTCGGGGGCGGCGGCGGGTCGGCGGACTTCGCCACGTTCACGATGGCCATCGCGATGATCATGTCGGCGGGCGGGCTGTCGTGGGGGCCGCTGGGCGGCGACTACTCCCGCTACCTGCCGGCGAGCTCCTCCAGGAAGGCGGTCTTCGGGTACGCCGCCCTGGGCGGGTTCGTCCCGTACGTGCTGCTGATGACGCTCGGGGCGGCCGTGGCGACCGTGGTCAAGGACAACACCGACCCGATCTCGGGGCTGCCGGGCGCGCTGCCGCAGTGGTTCGTGGTGCCGTACCTGCTGCTGGCGATCGTGTCGCTGTTCGCGGTCAACACCACCGACCTGTACTCCTCGGGGCTGAACCTGCAGGCGGCCGGGATCAAGGTCAAGCGCTGGGTGGCGGTCGTCGGCGACCTCGTGCTGTGCGTGATCATCACGTTCGTGGCGGTCACCTCGAACAGCTTCAACACCATGCTCAACAACTTCCTCGCGCTGCTGATCATCTGGCTGGCGCCCTGGGCCGGCGTCTACATCACCGACTGGCTGCGCAGGCGGGGACGCTACGACGCCGAGGCGCTGTTCGACGAGCAGGCGCCCGGCCAGGTCCGGTGGCCGGCGATCATCGCGCAGGTCCTGGGCATGGTGGCGGCGGCCCTGTGGATCAACTCGGCCGTCTTCGTCGGGCCGCTGTCGGAGGCGACGGGCGGCAGCGACTTCAGCATCTTCGCGGGCTTCCTGGTGGCGGGCGCGGCCTACGCGCTGCTCGTCCCGCGGCCCGCCGTACGGACTGTGGAGGCATGATGGACCGCGACCTGCTGGACGTGGCGTACGGGCGCAGGCCCGCGGACACGATCATCACGAACGGCACGCTCGTCAACGTGCTGACCGGCGAGCTGTACCCGGCCGAGATCGGCATCGTGGGCGGCCGGATCGCCGCCGTCGAGCCGGTGCTGGAGCGCGGCCCGGACACCGAGGTCATCGACGCCCGGGGCGGCTACCTGGTTCCCGGCCTGATCGACGGCCACCTGCACATCGAGTGCAGCAAGTTGTCGGTCACCAGCTTCGCCGACCTGGTGGTGCCGTTCGGCACGACGAGCGTGGTGTCGGGGCTGGACCAGATCCTCGTGGCCGAGGGGCTGCCGGGCGTCCGGCGTTTCCTGGACGAGTCGGCGGCGACCGGCATGCGAATCTGGTGGGGTGCACCCGCCAAGGCGCCCTACACCGTGCCTGAGTCGACCGTCGGGCACCCGTTCGGTCCGGCTGAGCACAGGATCGCCCACGAATGGCCGGAATGTGTGGGGATCTGGGAGACCGTCCAGGAGATGGTGGAACACTCCGATCCTGCCGTCATGGAGGCCCTCGACCTGGCCCGGGAGCGGCGGCTGCCGGTGTTCGGCTGCGCGCCGCTGTCCGACCCGCGCCGGATCAGCGGGCTGGCGGCGGCCGGGGTGCGGCTCGACCACGAGTCCTACTCCCACGAGGAGATGCTGGAGAAGCTGCGCCGCGGCATGTACGGCATCATCCGCGAGTCCTCCGTCGCCCACTTCCTCGACGAGAACATCAAGGCCGTGGCCCTGGCCGGCTCCCGCAGGCTGGCGTTCTGCACCGACGACGTGCACGCCGCCGACGTGCTGGCGGGCGGCCACATGGACAAGCTGGTCCGGATGGCGGTCGCGGCGGGGGTCGACCCGGTGACGGCGATCCAGATGGCCACGGTGAACTGCGCGGAGATGTACCGCATCGACCACCTGGTGGGCAGCCTGTCCCCCGGCCGGTTCGCGGACGTGCTGATCGTCGACTCGCTGGAGGACTTCCGGGTCCGCGAGGTGATCGCGAACGGCGTGCCCGCCGCCCGCGACGGCCGGATGGTCACGCCGACGCCCGCCCCCGAGCGCGGCCCGGTCCGGCCGTTCCCGATCGCCCCGGTCACCGCCGGCGACCTGGTGCTGCGCGCCGAGGGCGAGCAGGCGACCGTGCTGACCCTCGGCTTCACCGACCAGGTCTTCGTCCGCAGGAGGCGGGACGTGACCCTGCCGGTGACCGACGGCGTCGTGGAGCCGTCCGTGGAGCAGGACGCGCTGCTCGTCACGGTCGTCGAGCGCTACGGCAAGACCGGCAACAAGCCGGTCGCCATGGTCAGCGGCATGGGCCTGCGGGCCGGCGCGATCGCCACCAGCGCGGCGCCCGACGACAACAACATCATCTGCGTGGGCGCCTCCCGCGAGGACATGGCGCTGGCCGTCAACACCGTCGCCGAGCACGGCGGCGGCCAGGCCGTGGTGGTGGACGGCGAGGTGCGGGCGCTGCTGCCGCTGCCGGTCGGCGGCATCGTCTCCGACCTGCCGGCCGCCGAGATGGCGGTGCTGGAGGAGCGGCTCGACGATCTGGCCCGCGAGCTGGGCTGCACGCTGCCGGCGCCGCTGATGTACCTGTTCTTCCTGTCGATCACCGCGATCCCCGACTACGCCGTCACCGACCTCGGGCTGGTCGACTGCGTACGGCTCGAGGTCGTCGACCCCATCCTCACGGAGGTTTGATCATGAAGGACTTCATCGCCGGTCTCCCCAAGTGCGAGCTGCACCTGCACATCGAGGGCACGCTGGAGCCGGAGCTCAAGTTCGACCTGGCCCGGCGCAACGGCATCGCGCTGCCCTACTCGTCGGTCGAGGAGATGCGGGCCGCCTACTCCTTCGACGACCTCCCCTCCTTCCTCACGGTCTACTACGAGGGCATGCAGGTGCTGCGCACCGAGCCCGACTTCTACGACCTGGCCATGGCCTACCTGCGCAAGGCCGCCGAGCAGAACGTGCGCTACGCCGAGATCTTCTTCGACCCGCAGGCGCACACCTCGCGCGGGGTGCCGTTCGACGTGGTGATCCGCGGGCTGCGGCGGGCGCTGATCGACGCCGACCGGCAGCTCGGCGTGCGGGCCCAGCTCATCATGTGCTTCCTGCGCGACTTCCAGGCCGAGTACGCGATGGCGACGCTGCTGGAGTCGCTGCCGTACAAGGAGTGGATCGTCGGCATCGGCCTGGACTCCGACGAGAAGGGCAACCCGCCGGCCAAGTTCGCCGCCGTGTACGAGCGGGCCCGCCAGGAGGGCTACCTGCTGACCATGCACTGCGACGTCGACCAGGACAACTCGATCGAGCACATCCGGCAGGCGATCGAGGAGATCGGCGTCGACCGGATCGACCACGGCGTCAACATCCTGGAGGACCAGCGGCTGGTGGACCTGGTGCTGGCCCGCGGCATCGGCCTGACCTGCTGCCCGATCTCCAACGGGTACGTCACCGACTCCATGAAGGCCGAGGGCATCCGCAAGCTCATGGAGCTCGGCGTCCGGGTGACGATCAACTCCGACGACCCGGCGTACTTCAACGGGTACGTGGGCGAGAACCTGGTGGCGCTGCAGGAGGAGCTGCAGCTCACCCGCGAGGAGCTGGCCCGGCTGGAGCGCAACGCGTTCGAGATCACGTGGCTGCCGCGGCACCTGAAGGACGCCTACCTGGCCGAGGTCGACGCCTACCTCGCCTGAGCGGTCCCGGGAAATCCTCCGGCGGGGGCCGCTTAGAACCCCGCTGGAGGGGCAGGCTGTCTGGTCGCAGGCGTGAGCCGCAGCCGAGCGCGAGGGATTTGTTGAACAGGACCGCTGTTCCGGCCGGAATCGACGAGTTCGAACGGGCACTGGCGCGGAGTGTCGTCGTCGCCGCCCGTGCGATGCCCGACTCTCCGCTGGTCAGCGTGACGTTGTGCACCGAGCGCGGCATCCGGTCGGCGGCGTGGGCGCACGCCCGTGCCAGGGTGCTCGACGGCATGCAGTCGGCGGCCGGGCGGGGGCCGAGCTTCGACGCGATCGAGGCCGGGCGCCCGGTCACGGCGGCCGGTCTGGCGGCCGGCGACGCCCGCTGGGGGTCCTTCTGCCCGCAGCCGCACGGGATACTCAGCCTGCACGCCGAGCCGCTGACCACCCAGGGGCGGCTGCTGGGCACGCTCAACCTCTACTCGGCGGGCGCGGCCGGCTTCGCCGCGCGGACGCACGTCGCGGCGCAGGTGAGCGCCGCCTCGATCGGCGTGCTGTTCGACGTGGCGATCGGCGCGGCCCGTACGCGGGAGGTGGCCGCGCAGCTGAAGGAGGCGCTCGGCACCCGGCCGGTCATCGACCAGGCGATCGGGATCGTCATGGCGCAGCGCCGCTGCACCGCGCACCAGGCGTTCGAGATCCTGCGCAACGTCTCCCAGGACCGCAACCTCAAGGTGCACCACGTCGCGGCGACGATCGTCCGGTCGGTGAGCGGCGGCCCGCCGCAGCGGCCGCGGTTCGAGGATCCGCCGCCCGGCGACCAGGGGCATTCGGCATAATCGCCTCATGCCCTCCTTCCTCGCCCACGACGGGACCGAGCTGGCCTACCACGTCCACGGGACGGGCGAGCCGCTGGTGTGCGTGCCAGGCGGCCCGGGCCGCGCCTCCGTCTACCTGGGCGAACTCGGCGGCCTGCCCCGGCGGCTGATCCGGCTGGACGGCCGCGGCACCGGCGACTCGGCGAGCCCGGCCGACCCCGGGACGTACCGGTGGGACCGGCTGGCCGCGGACGTCGAGGCCCTGCGGGAGCACCTGGGGCTGGACCGCATGGACCTGCTGGCCCACTCGGCGGGCGCGAACGTGGCCGTCCGGTACGCCGGGCTGCATCCGGCCCGCCTGAGGTCGTTGTGCCTGGTCGCGCCCTCGCCGGTCGCCGTGGGCTTCGCGCCGACGGAGGAGGACTGGCGGGCCGGCCTGGAGCTGCGCGCGCACGAGCCGTGGTACGCCGCCGCCCTGGCGGAGTTCCTGGCCGACGAGGGCGTGCAACGCCACCGGTTCTTCTACGGCCCCTGGACCGAACGCGCCGCGGCCCATTCCGCCCGGGCCGAGGAGGAGTGCGGCGAGGCCGCGGCGGACGGCTTCTACGCGCCGTCCCCGGTGACGCCCGAGGAGGTCAGGGCCGGGCTGGCCGCGCTGGACGCGCCCGCGCTGCTGCTGACCGGCGACCTGGACGTCCACCCCTGCCGCCTGCACGCGCAGCCCTTCGCCGCCCTGTTCCGCGACGCCACGCTGGTGACGCTGCCCGGCGCCGGGCACTTCCCGTGGGTGGACGACCCGGCCGCGTTCGTCTCGGCGGTGTCCGGATTCCTGGACGCGGCGGCCGGACGAGACGGCCTGACGCGCAGGGCATGATGGGGGTGGACGCCGGGACAGGAAGGACTCACCACGTGCGGCAGGAACTCGCGGTCACCAACGGGCAGGCCGCCGGGGTGCGCGGCGCGCTGGCGGGCAACCTGCGGCGCACGCGGCTGGCCCGGGGGTTCAGCGTCCGCGAGCTGGCCGAGCTGACCGGGGTGAGCAAGGCGCTGATCTCGCAGATCGAGCGCGGCGTGGCCAATCCGACGATCGAGGTGCTGACCCGGCTGGCGGGGGCGCTGGAGCTCACCTTCGCCGAGCTGACCCGTACCCAGCTCGCCGAGCCCGAGGTGCTGCGCAGGAGCGAGGGCCTGCCGGTGGCGGTGGGCGACACGACCGTGCGCGGCCTGTTCGCCGCGGCCGACCGGCGGCGGTTCGAGCTGGCCGAGGGCGAGCTGCCGCCGCTGACGCGCAGCGCCAGGAGCGCCCACGGGCACGGGTCCGTGGAGCACGCCTATGTGGTGTCCGGCGAGGTGACGGTCGAGAGCGACACGTGGTCGGTGCGGCTGGGCGAGGGCGACGCGGTGCGGTTCGGGGCTGAGGTCGACCACGTCTACTCCACCGGCGAGCGCGGCTGCCGGATGCTCACGCTGATCTCCTACGACTAGCCGGGCCAGCGGCTGCTTCCGTCGGGCACGCTGGCCAGCAGCTCGCGGGTGTAGGGGTGGGCGGGGGCGTCCAGGACCCGGTCCACGTCGCCGGTCTCGACGCATTCGCCGGCGCGCAGCACGTACAGGCGGTCGGCGAGCTGGCGGACGACGGCCAGGTCGTGGGTGATGAACAGCAGGCCCATGCCCAGGCGTTCCTTGAGCCCGGCGAGCAGGGTGAGCACCTGCGCCTGCACGGAGACGTCGAGGGCGGAGACGGGCTCGTCGCAGACCAGCAGGCGGGGCTCGCCGGCCACGGCCCGCGCGATGGCCACGCGCTGCCGCTCGCCGCCCGACAGGCCGGCCGGGCGCTTGCGGGCGAGTGCGGGGTCGAGGCCCACCAGGCGCAGCAACGCGCCGACGTCCGTGGGGCGTCCCTCGGCGGCGAGCGCCTCCTTGAGCGTCGCACCGACGGTACGCGCCGGGTTGAGCGTCGAGTACGGGTCCTGGAAGATCATCTGTGCCGTCCGGCGGGCCTGGCGCACCGCCTGGCGGGACAGGCGGGCGTGGTCGGAGCAGTCGAGCCCGTCGAGGGTGACGACGCCCGCGTCGGGCCGTTCCAGGCCGGTGACGCAGCGGGCCAGCGTGGTCTTGCCCGACCCCGACTCGCCGACGACGGCCACGACCTCGCCCGGCGCCACGGTCAGGTCCACACCGGCCAGGGCCGGCCGCGACGCGCCCGCGTACGTCTTGCGCAGGCCCGTCACCGCCAGCAGCGGCGCGGCGGCGGTGCGCGGCGGCGACGGCACGCCCGGCGGGGGCGGCGGCGCCTCGGGCAGCGCGGCGGCCCGTACGCAGGCCGACAGGCGAAGCTCCGCGCCCGGCACCGGAACCAGGGCCGGGACGCCCGCCCGGCACTCCTCCCCCGCGTGCGCGCACCGGTCGGCGAACCCGCACCGCCCGGCCACCGCGTCGTGGGCCGGCACCGAGCCCGGCACGGACGGGATGACCGGCAGCCGCCGGTCGGCGGGCGGCTCGGCGGCCAGCAGCGCCCGCGTGTACGGATGCCGCTGCTCCCTGCGCAGCTCGGCGGCGCGCCCGACCTCCATGACCCGGCCCGCGTACATGACCACGACCCGGTCACACATCGAGAACGCCAGCCGCAGGTCGTGGGTGATGAGCAGGAACGTCATGTCCCGTTCGCGCTGGATGCGGCGGATGAGGGCGAGGACCTCGCGCTGCGTGGTGGCGTCGAGGGCGGTGGTCGGCTCGTCGGCCAGCAGGATCCGCGGCGCGGCGGCCAGCGCGCAGGCCAGGCCCACCCGCTGCCGCATGCCGCCGGAGAGCTGGAACGGGTAGCGGCCCGCCACCTCTTCCGGCAGGCCCACCTCGGCCAGCAGCCGCGGCACCTCGGTCTTCGGGTCGGCGCCGTCGGGCAGGCCGTCGGCGATCTGCTTGCCGGCCCTGCGCAGGGGGTTGAGCAGCGTGAACGGGTCCTGCATGAGCAGCGAGACCGTGCCACCGCGCTGCCGCCGCCTGGCCCTGGGGTCGTCGTCGACCCGCCGCCCGTCGATCTCGACCAGGCCGGTGGACTCCAGCCCGGCGGGCAGCAGCCCGAGCAGCGCGCGGACGGTCAGCGACTTGCCCGAGCCGGACTCGCCCACGATCGCCACCGACTCGCCGGCGGCGACCTCGAAGGACACCTGCGACAGCAGCGTACGGCCGGTGTCCGGCTGCCGTACGGTCAGGTCGGCCACCCGCAGCATGGTCACCGGGCCCTCCGCTCGAAACGTTCGTGCAGCCAGTCGCCCACCAGGTTGAGCGCGGCGGCGGTGACGATCACGGCCAGGCCGGGCGCGATGACCGCCCACGGGTTGGCCAGCAGCTGGGTGCGGTTGTCGGCCAGCGTGCGCCCCCAGTCGGGCGATCCGGCCGGCACGCCCAGGCCGAGGAACGACAACGACGACAGGGAGACCAGGGCGAAGGCGAAGTTCAGGAACGCCGAGGCCAGGCTGACCGGGACGATGTTCGGCCAGATGTGCCGGGTCATGATCCGCCAGGACGACAGGTTCTTGAGCAGGGCCGCCTCGACGTAGGGCCGGTGACGCTGCTCCAGGACCGCGCCGCGCACCACGCGGGTGTCGGTGGGCGCGAACAGCACCACCAGCACGGCGACGGCCAGGCCGTAACCGCCGCCCAGCACGCCCGCCACGACGATCGCGACCAGCAGCGCGGGCAGCGAGAACATCAGGTCGGCCCAGCGCATGACCAGGGTGTCCGTCCAGCCGCCGAAGTACCCGGCGGCCAGGCCGAGCAGGTTGCCGATCAGCATGGAGCCGGCGGCCACGGCGAACGCCCCCGGCACGGCGGTGCGGGCCCCCGCGACGAGCAGGCTCAGCACGTCGCGGCCCAGGTCGTCGGTGCCGAGCGGGTGGCCGGGGCCGGGCATGGAGATGCCGGTCATCAGGTCCTGCGCGGTGGCGCCGGGGACCAGCCAGGGCGCGAACGCGGCGGCGGCCACGACGACCGCGAGCACGGCCAGCGCCAGCGGCACGGCGATCGGGAACCGGCGGATCAGGGCACGCCCGCGCGTACGGGCCGGCGCGGTCACGACGCGCCCCCGCCGAGCCGCACGCGCGGGTCGGCCACCGAGTAGGCGACGTCCACCAGCAGGTTGACGGCGGCGATCAGGAGGGTGAGCAGCAGCGCGAGCGCCTGCACCACCGGCACGTCCTTGAAGGTGACCGAGTCGACCAGCAGCGACCCGAGCCCCGGCAGCGCGAACGTGACCTCCACCAGCACGGTCCCGGCGAGCATGCCGGTGACGACGAGCCCGGCCGCGGTCAGGACGGGCACCAGCGAGTTGCGCATGGCGTAGCCGAGCACGACGGGCGCGCTCAGGCCGCGGGCGCGGGCGAAGACCACGTAGTCCTGGTCGAGCTCGCGGACGAGCGCGGCCCTGCTGAAGCGCAGCAGCATCCCGGCCGCCCCGGCCGCCAGCGCGACGGCGGGCAGCGTCAGGTGCCACAGCTCGCTCGCGAACCCCTCCCCCGTGCCGTAGACGGGGAACCAGCCGAGCCCCAGCGCGAACACCACGAGCAGCAGCAGGCCGACCGCGAACGGCGGCGCGCTGAGCCCCACCACCCCGGCGGTCACCACCAGGCGGTCGCTCGCCCGGCCCTTGCGCAGCGCGCCCAGCACGCCGAGCGGCAGGCCCGCCAGCGCGGCCAGCAGCGTGCCGTAGCCGGTCAGGACGAGCGTGCGCGGCAGGCGTTCGCCGAGCATCGCGGCGACCGGCTGGCCGGTCCTGATGGAGGTGCCGAGGTCGCCGCCGAGCACCCCGCCGAGCCAGCGCAGGTATTGGACGGCGACGGGGTCGTCGAGGTGGTAGCGGATGCGCAGGGCGGCGATCGTGTCGGCGGTGGCCGGACGGGTGCCGAGCAGGGTCTGCTGGATGTCGCCCGGGGCCAGGTAGAGCAGGCCGAACACGCCGGCCGACAGCAGCAGCACGACGGCCGCGGTGCCCGCGGACCTGCGCAGCAGGAACCCGGCCCAGCCCATCACAACACCCCGCCCCCGGTCAGCCAGCCGATCACGCGCTCCGCCGCGTCCCTGCGGTGGGCGGGCTCGACCAGCTCGTGACCCTCCCGAGGGTAGAGGACCAGCTGAGTGCTCACGCCCGCCGCCGACCAGGCACGATAGAGCTGTTCCGCCTGGCCGGGAGGGGTGGTGCGGTCGCGCTCGCCGTGCAGGATCAGGGTCGGGGTGGCGGCCTCGGCGGCCTTGGCTGCGTGGTGCACGGGTGAGCGGGCGGCCAGGCGTTCGCGTCCCTCGCTGGTGGCCGGGTCGGCGCCGGCGTGGTAGAGCGGGTCGAAGCCGCCCGCGAGGTTGCTGGCGGTGGAGAAGCTCAGCCAGTCGCTCACGCCGGACATGACGACGGCGGCTCGGAAGCGGTCGGTGCGGGTGACGGCCCAGGCGGTCAGGTATCCGCCGTAGCTCAGGCCCATCACCGCGGTCCGGCCGGGGTCGGCGACGCCGGTGGCGACCAGGTGGTCCACACCGGCCAGCACGTCGTCCAGGTCCGCCGCGCCGACCTGGCCGATGACCGCGCGGGCGTAGTCCTGGCCGCGGCCGCTGCTGCCCCTGGGGTTCGGCAGCAGGACGGCGGCGCCGGCGTGCGCGAGCGGCAGGGCGAGCTGGTTGGACTCGGCGGGCGCGAACGAGCTGGACCACAACCAGGTGGGCCCGCCGTGCACCATGACGACCAGCGGCCTGGGTCCCTCTCCGGCGCCGGGGGTGGTGAGCAGCAGGCCGCTGACCGGCAGGCCGTCGCGGCCCGTCCAGGTGATCTCCTCCTGGCGTGCCGCCAGCGCGGCCAGCCCGGCGTTGAGCGCGGTGACCGGACGCCAGTCGCCCTCCCTGAGGACGGCCACGGCGACCTCGGGCGGCTGCCCGGGGCTCTCCCAGCAGGCCGCGGCCACCGTGCCGGCGCGGTCCACGGACAGCGAGGGCTGGCCGTCGCGGCCGCCCAGCGTCCCCCGGGCCGTCCAGCGGCTCAGGACGCGGCCGTCGGCGGCGCTGAGCACCCCGCCGTGCACGCCGGTGCCCGACCAGCCGGTGAACCACAGGGTGTCGTCGTCCAGCCAGCCGAGGTCGGTGACGTCGTCCAGGTCGCCCAGGTAGGCGACCTCCCCCGTGACCAGGTCGGCCCGCAGGACGCGGCCCGAGACGATCGACAGCCCCTCGACCACCACGGCGATCCGGCCGCCCGGGGCCAGCCGGGGCCGGGCGAGCTGCCAGGACGTGCGGTGCAACGTGCGCACCTCGCCGTCCTCGACCAGGTCGAGCCGGGGCCGGTAGTACCCGGCGGGCGTCTCGTCCGGCGAGGTCACGGCCAGGGCACGGCCTGCGCGCCAGTCGGCGTCCCACACGGTCAGGCCGGGCAGCGGGAGCTCGCGCGGCCGGTCGTCGCCGATCTCGAACCAGGCCAGGCGGCGCAGCCGGCCGCCCGGTGTCAGGACGAAGGGGTCGGACGGGTCGTGCACGCGCAGGCCCAGGTGGCTGCCGTCGCGCTCGCTGCCGGGGTCGGCCAGCCGGACCAGGACGGTGCCGTCCGCGCCGGGGATCAGGTCCTCGATCTCGCCGTCCACGCGGGCCCGCCAGCCGTCGACGGCCAGCTCGGACGGCGACGGCGTGCGCAGCAGCCGCCCGTCGGGCAGCCACCGGACCGGGCCGTGACAGTCGCCCGCGGCCTCCGTGACGCCGTCGAGCCCGACGACGTACGCGACGCCGTCGATCACGCAGGCGACGCGGTCGCCGTCAGGATGCAGCGACACCGACTCGGGATAGCGCATCCCGGCCAGCGCCTGATGCACGTCGATGGGGTCGCGCGTCCCGGCCGCCCGGTTCGCGTAGGTGAGGTCGGTCGGGTCGGTGGGGCGGGTGGGGCCGGTCAGGTCGGTGGGGTCGGTCATCAGCGTGCGGCCACCTTCGTCGCCCACGGGCCGACGAAGAAGTAGGGCCCGAAGCCCTCGGCGGCGACCGCCCTGCCGAACGCGGTGGCCGCCTCGCCCCACCACAGCGGCTGGTACGGCACGTCCGCCGCCGCCCTGACCAGCGCCTGGCCGAGCAGCTTGCCCCGGGCGGCGTCGTCGGTGCCCGCCTTGGCCCGGTCCAGCAGGCCGGTCACCTCGGCGTTGTCGTACTCGGCGATGTTGGTGCCGTTCTCGCCGGTGGCGCCGCCGTGCAGGAGCTGCTGGACGTACTCGGCGGGGTCGCCGGTGGTGGCGAAGTACCAGCCGAGGTAGACGCCGGAGCCGTGCTTGCCGAGGTCGGCGATCCACTGTTCGAGCGGCACCTCCTTGACCTCCAGCGTGATGCCGATGGTCTTGAGGTTCTCGGCCAGGGTGAGCGCCGCCCGCCCGAGCTGCGGGCCGCTGCTCGGGTACGTGAGCGTGTCGGCGAACCCCTGCGGCGTGGCCGACTTCGCCAGCTCGGCCTTGGCCTGGGCCAGGTCGAAGCCGTACTGGGGGATGGCCGCGTACAGGGCGGTGACCTCGGCCTCGGCCAGCACGCCGCCCCACTGGGCCGGGTCCGGGATGGCGGTGGCGACCTTGCCGTGGCCGCGCAGCACGCTCCTGACGATGCCCTCCCGGTCCACGGCGTGGGCGACGGCCCGGCGCACGTGCACGTCGTCCCAGGGCTTCTTGGCCGTGTTGAAGGCCAGCGTGACCAGCGAACGGTCGGCGGCGGTCAGCACCTGCGCGCCGGGCACGGCCTTCCACTGGTCGATCTGCTCGGCCGGCACGTTGAGCGCGACGTCCACGTTGTCGCCGCGCATGGCCAGCAGCCGCGTGGACTCCTCGGGGATGAAGTCGATCCTGATCTGCCGGAAGGCCGGCTTGCCGCCCCGGTAGGCGTCGTTGCGCTCCAGCGTGACGTGCGAGTCGGGGGCGAACTCGGCCACCTTGTACGGCCCCGTGCCCAGCAGCTTGCCCTCCGGCGTGCCGATGCGCTCGCCGGTGGCCTCGATGAACTTCGCGCTGGTCACCAGCAGCGTGCCGGGCGTGGGCACCCACGCGAACGCCGCGTCGGGGCTCTTGAGCCTGATCGTCACCTCGGCGTCGCCGGTGGCCTCGATCGTGTCCACGTTGGCGTAGGCGTAGGCGAAGGCGGTGGTCGAGCCCTTCTTGGCGTGCAGGTTCAGGCTGGCGACCACGTCGGCGGCGGTGAGCGGGCTGCCGTCGGAGAACGTCACGCCGGGGCGCAGCTTGTAGACGTAGGTGGTGGCGTCCTTCCTGGCCCAGGACTCGGCCAGGGACGGCTGGAGGCTGCCGTCCGGGCCGACGCCGACCAGGGACTCCTGCACGAGGAGGGCGACGACGTAGTTCATGATGCCCGCCTCCTTGGCCGCGTCCAGCGACCCGATGGAGGAGGGCAGCGCGACGCGCAGGACGTCGAGGCTCTTCTTGGCGGCCGTCCCGGCCTCCTGCTCGGCCGGCCCGCACGCCGACAGCAGGCCGGGCAGCACGGCGAGCGCCCCCGCGAAGGCGGCGGACCGCAGGACAGAACGCCGGGAGACAGGCAGATCGGTCACCGGGGGACCCTACTTTCACACGACCGGCCAACCCGCCTAGCTGCAGTGTCTACCGGTAAACTCCAGTTGGCACACGAGAGTATTCGGCGCCTGCGCCACCAGTCAAACCCACCTACCGAATCGGAAATACATGATCACCGTGTACAGCGCTCCCTGGTGCGGTCACTGCCACCGGCTGAAGACGCAGCTCTCCCGCGCCGGCATCCCGTACACCGAGATCGACGTGGACGAGACCCCCGGCGCCGTCGACCTCATCGCCGAGCTCAACGGCGGCTCCTGGCTCATCCCCACGGTCGTCTTCCCGGACGGCTCCGCCCTGGTCAACCCCGGCGTGGAGGAGGTGCGGGCGCGGCTCGGCGCATCCTGAGGGCCGGCATTCTCAGCGCATCCTGAGGGCCGGCGTTCTCAGCGCATCCTGAGGGCCAGCATGAAGTCGACCCGCTCGTCCCAGGAGTTGAGCGACCTGCCGGTCAGCTCCTCGATCCGGCGCAGCCGGTAGCGCAGCGTGTTGACGTGCACGTGCAGGCGCTCGGCCGTGGCCGCCCACGAGCCCGACTCCTCCAGGTACGCCTGCAACGTCTCCAGCAGGTCCGTCTGGTTGGCCGCGTCGTACGACTCCAGCCGCCCCAGCAGCCGCGACCGGAACGCCCGCCGCAGCTCCCCCGGGATGGCGGCCAGCAGCGTGCGGTGGGAGCTGACGTCGTCGCCGGTGATCACGCTGACCCGGTCGCCGCTCAGGCCGGCCAGCGTGAGCGCGTGCCTGGCCTCCTCGATCAGGCTGCTCAGCGCCGCCGGGCCGGTCGTCACGCTGCTCACCCCGAGCGTGATGCGGCCCTGACCGAGCCCTGCCTCCAGGGTGCGCGCGCCCCTGAGCACGTGGGCCGTCAGCTCGTCGGCCGTGTTGCCCGCCAGCGGGACGAGCGCGACCGCCTCGGCGGGGCCGGTGGCCGTGACGATGCCGGGCGCCAGCGGCCGCAGCAGCTCGTCCAGGACGGGCACGGCGACCTCGCCGCCGCCGCCGTCGAGCCGCGCCGACAGGGCGACGGCCAGCAGGCCGTGCTCGGTCTCCACGTGCAGCGTGTGCAGCCGCGACACCACGCCGGGCAGCGCCGCGTCGCCCGACTCCAGCAGCGTCAGGAGCTGGTCGAGCACCCGCCGCTCGATGCGCTGCGCCGCCTCCAGCCGCGAGCGCTCCAGCGCCACCAGCGCGGCCAGCTCGACGACCAGGTCCTCGTTCTCGCCCTGCACCTGCTCGCCCGCGTACGCCAGGAACCAGTTGGCGATGCGGTGCGGCGCCCCCTTGCTGACCGGGAACACCGACAGCGTCGTGCCGTCCTCCTGCGTCACCATCCCCGGCAGGAACCGCGCGGTCAGGAACGTGTGCGCCAGCCGCAGCCGGGCCGCGGCGTCCAGCGGCTGGGAGCCGACGACCACCCGGCCCGTGGGCGAGAGCACCCAGCAGGGCACGTCCAGCTCGCCCGCCACCGCCGTGACGAGCTTGGTGAGGCTGCCGCCGTCGACCAGGGTGCTGGCCAGCCGCCTGCGGGCGGCGTACGCGGGCCGCGGCGGCGTGCCCAGCTCGGCGATCAGCGCCCGCAGGACGTGCTCGGTGAGCTGGCTGAACGGCACATCCACCGGCAGGGTGAGCAGCGGCAGCCCGGCCTCGGCGCAGGCGTCGATCAGGTCGGCCGGCGGCACCTTGAGCGCGGTGCCGGCGACCAGCGCCGCCACGTCCCCGAGCTTGGCGACGAAGTCGCGCGAGGAGGCCGGGCCGGTGTGCCAGGTCAGCTCGGTGAGCACCAGCTCGCCCGCCTTGACGAACATGGCCGGGTCGGGCAGGTCGGTCGTGGTGACGCCGCGTACGCGCCGGTCGAGCAGGTCGTGCCCGGTCAGCACCTTCAGGGCCAGCTGGCCGGCCTGGAGAAGGTCCCTCAGCCGCATGGCCAGCCTTCCCGGCGCCAGGCCGCGTCCCAGAACATCCACTCGTAACGGGCCGTGGTGAGCGCGCGGTCGAGCAGCCGCAGCCGCTCCTCGCCGGCCGGCGCCAGCCCGTCGAGCAGGTCGAGCACCCCGGCCACGGTTTCCTGGTAGCCCTCGCCGCCGTAGGTGTCGATCCACCAGGCGTACAGCGGGTCGGGAGAGGACCGGCCGAGCAGGGTCTCGCCGACCCGGGCGTAGATCCAGTAGCAGGGCACGATCGCGCCCAGCGCCTCCGGGAACGTGCTCAGCGAGCACGTACGCACCAGGTACGAGGTGTATCCGACCGTCGTGGGCCCGGCGGGCGTCTTGCGCGCGTCGGCCTCGTCCAGCCCGAACGCGGCCAGCAGCTCCACCACCAGGCTGTGCTCCACCTCGACGGTCATGGCGGCGTCGCGGGCGAACCGCTGCACGCCGGACGGCTCCGGCGAACGCGCCGCGCACGCCGCCAGCGCCCTGGCGTAGTCGGGCAGGAAGTGCGCCTCCTGCACCACGTAGTGGCGGAACGCCTCCCGCGGCAGGGAGCCGTCGGTCAGCCCCGACAGGAACGGGTGGGCCAGGATCTGGTCGTACACACCGCCGACGACCTGCCACAACTCATCACGAAACCGGCTCACCCGCCCAGGCTATCGGCGCATCACGACCCGCGGCGCCACCTCGATGCCCAGCTCGCGCTCGTGTTCCACCAGCGCACGCAGCTCTGGCCCCCACTCGGCCTCGGGCAGCACCGCGAAGCCGTGCCGCTCGTACCAGGGGGCGTTCCAGGGCACGTCGCGGAACGTCGTCAGCGTGACCGCCGGGGCCCCGACCGCCCGCGCGTGGTCGGCCACCGCTTCGATCAGCCGTCCGCCGATGCCCTGCCGCATGTGGTCGGGGTGCACCGCGAGCTGGTCGAGATGCAGGTTGCCGTCGACCC
Organism: Nonomuraea sp. NPDC001831; assembly: GCF_042892035.1. NCBI lineage: Bacteria > Bacillati > Actinomycetota > Actinomycetes > Streptosporangiales > Streptosporangiaceae > Nonomuraea > Nonomuraea sp. NPDC001831. The sequence goes on from NZ_JBIATU010000018.1 coordinate 155,705, forward strand.
GGCCGATCATCGCGAACCCCGCCGGCGGGTCGCCCTCGACCAGCACCGAGGCCGCGTCCGTGACCTCCTCGACCATGGTCGTGCCCGGCGGGAAGACTATGCCGGCCTGCTCGAACAGCTTGTCGGCGGCCAGTTCCACGGAGATCAGCCCGGCCAGCTCGTCCGGGTCGGCCCATCGCACCATGACGACACGGTCTCATGTTTCGGGTGGACCACGCCGCTGGTATTAGTGTTGATGATCGTAGGCCCGGCTGTGCGGAGCCGGGACCCTCTCCTCACGACGTGCCCATGACCCCGGTCACACGCGGTCATGGGCACGTCGTGCAGCGGTCACAGGTCGAGCAGGGGCTCCAGGCCCACGGTGAGGCCGGGCAGCTCGCGCACCCGGCGCACGCCCAGCAGCACGCCCGGCGTGAACGCCGACCTGCTCATCGTGTCGTGCCGGATGGTGAGGATCTCGCCGTCGCCGCCGAGCAGCACCTCCTGGTGGGCGATCAGCCCGGACAGGCGCACCGCGTGCACGTGCACCCCGCCCACGTCGGCGCCGCGGGCGCCGTCGAGGGCGGTGCTGGTGGCGTCGGGCATCCCGCCGAGCCCGGCCTTGCCACGCGCCTCGGCCACCAGCTCAGCGGTACGCCGGGCGGTGCCCGAGGGGGCGTCGGCCTTGTTCGGGTGGTGCAGCTCAATGATCTCGACGGACTCGAAGTGGCGGGCCGCCTGCTGCGCGAAGTGCATCATGAGCACGGCCGCGATGCCGAAGTTGGGAGCGATCAGGCAGTTGACGCCCGGCGAACGCTCCAGCCACCCCCGCACGGTCTCCAGCCGGCCGGCGTCGAACCCCGTGGTGCCCACCACCGGGTGCACCCCGTGGGCGATGGCCCATTCCAGGTTGCCCATGACCACGTCGGGATGGGTGAAGTCGACCACCACCTCGGCGCCTTCGAGCCCCTCGACGGGATCGTCCTTGTCGAGCGCGGCCACCAGCTCCAGGTCGTCCGCCGCCTCGACCGCCTTGCACACCTCGACGCCCACGCGACCACGCGCGCCCAGCACACCAACCCTGATCACGCCCCAACCCTATTACGCCCGCCACCCCCTCCCAAGCACCCCCCGAACCGAGAAGGGGGAGAGCGGAACCCCGCTCTCCCCCTCGAAAACAGCCCCGGCCAGGGCGAACCCCGTCAGGCGATGGCCTCCGAGAAGTCCTTGTCCCCGTACGGCCCGATGACGGCCAGCGTGAGCGGCCGGTTCAGGACGTCACGGGCGACCTCCCCGATCTCGTCGGGGGTGACCGCCTCGATCCGGGCCAGCACCTCGTCGACCGACATCAGCTCGTCGTAGACCAGCTCGTTCTTGCCGATCCGCGACATGCGCGACCCGGTGTCCTCCAGCCCGAGCACGAGCCCGCCGCGCATCTGCCCCTTGCCGCGCATGATCTCGTCGGCGGTGATCCCCTCGGCCACCACCCGGGACACCTCGTCCCGGCAGATCTTGAGCACGTCGTCGATCTTCGAGGGCAGGCAGCCCACGTAGATCCCGAACTGCCCGGTGTCGGCGTAGGCCGAGGTGTAGCTGTAGGCCGAGTAGGCCAGCCCGCGCTTCTCCCTGATCTCCTGGAAGAGCCGGGAGGACATGCCGCCGCCCAGCGCGGCGTTGAGCACGCCGAGCGCGAACCTGCGGTCGTCGGTGCGGGACATGCCGGTCGTGCCGAGCACCAGGTTGGCCTGCTCGGTCGGCCGGTCCAGCACCCTGACCCCGGAACGGGTCTCGGCGCCCGGACCGCTGGTGCGCGGCGGGGCGAACTCGTAGGGGCCCTCCAGCGCGCCCGCCCGCTCGTACGCGCGGGCGACCAGCTCGACGACCTCCTCGTGCCGCACGTTGCCCGCCACCGACACCACCGTGGTACGCGGCCGGTAGTACCGGTGGTAGTACTCGGCGATGCGCTCACGGCCCAGGGCGTTGATCGAGTCGACCGTGCCCAGGATGGGCCGGCCGATCGGCGAGTCGCCGTAGAGGGCCGCGGCGAACTGCTCGTGCACCACGTCGGACGGGTCGTCGTCGTGCATGGCGATCTCTTCCAGGATCACCCCGCGCTCGGACTCGACGTCCTCGTCGGTGATCAGCGAGCTGGTCACCACGTCGGCGAGCACGTCGACCGCCACGGGCAGGTCCTCGTCGAGGACCCGCGCGTAGTAGCAGGTGTACTCCTTGGCGGTGAAGGCGTTGATCTCGCCGCCGATGCCCTCGATGGAGGCCGAGATCTCCATCGCGTCCCGCGTGGGCGTGCCCTTGAACAGCAGGTGTTCGAGGAAGTGGGTGGCCCCCATGTGCTCGGGGGCCTCGTCACGCGAGCCGATGCCGACCCACATGCCGACCGCGACGCTACGCACGGTCGGCATGGTCTCGGTCACCACACGGAGCCCGCCCGGCAGGACGGTGCGCCTGACGACCCCGGCTCCGTCCTTGCCGGGGTGCAGCGTGGTGGTCATCACGAGGCCTCCTGCTTCGGGGGTGCCGAGAACTGTGGTTGCGCGGTCACGAGTTGCGGTCGTCGCCCTCGTTGGGGCGGCTGGTGCGCACGCGGGTCCGGGTGCGGCGCGGCCGCTCCGGCTTGTCCTCGGCGGCGGCGGCGGAGTCGGCCTCGGGCGCGGGAGCCTCGCCGTCCTCGGCGCCGGCCGCGGCCTTGGCCTCCTTCTCGGCGGCCTCCTTCTCGATGACCTCGACGGGCACGAGGGAGAGCTTGCCCCGGCCGTCGATCTCGGCGATCTCGACCTGGATCTTCTCGCCGACGCCCATGACGTCCTCGACGTTCTCGATGCGCTTGCCGCCGTGCAGCTTGCGGATCTGCGAGACGTGCAGCAGGCCGTCCTTGCCGGGCATGAGCGAGATGAACGCGCCGAAGGCCGCGATCTTGACGACCGTGCCCAGGTAACGCTCGCCGACCTCGGGCATGTGCGGGTTCGCGATGCCGTTGATCGCCGAACGGGCCGCCTCGGCGGAGGGCCCGTCGGTGGCGCCGATGTAGATCGTGCCGTCGTCCTCGATGGTGATCTCGGCGCCCGTGTCGTCCTGGATCTGGTTGATCATCTTGCCCTTCGGGCCGATGACCTCGCCGATCTTGTCGACCGGGACCTTGATCGTGATGATGCGCGGCGCGGTCGGGTTCATCTCCGCCGGGGAGTCGATCGCCTCCTGCATCACGTCGAGGATCGCCAGGCGGGCGCCCTTGGCCTGCTTCAGCGCGCCGGCCAGCACGGAGGCGGGGATGCCGTCGAGCTTGGTGTCGAGCTGCAGGGCGGTGATGACGTCCTTGGTGCCGGCGACCTTGAAGTCCATGTCGCCCATGGCGTCCTCGGCGCCGAGGATGTCGGTTAGCGTGACGTAGCTGCCGCCCTCGCTGATCAGGCCCATCGCGATGCCGGCGACCATCTCCCTGAGCGGCACACCGGCGTCCAGCAGCGCCATCGTAGACGCGCAGACCGAGCCCATCGAGGTGGAGCCGTTGGAGCCGAGGGCCTCGGAGACCTGGCGGATGGCGTACGGGAACTCCTCGCGCGAGGGCAGCACCGGGATGAGCGCCCGCTCGGCCAGCGCGCCGTGACCGATCTCGCGGCGCTTGGGCGAGCCCACGCGGCCCGTCTCACCGGTGGAGTACGGCGGGAAGTTGTAGTTGTGCATGTAGCGCTTGGTCCGCTCGGGGTTGAGCGTGTCGATGTTCTGCTCCATGCGCAGCATGTTCAGCGTGGTGATGCCCAGGATCTGGGTCTCGCCGCGCTCGAACAGGGCCGAGCCGTGCACCCGGGGCACCACGTGGACCTCGGCCGACAGGGCGCGGATGTCCTTGGTGCCGCGGCCGTCGATGCGGACGCCCTCCTTGACGACCCGCTCGCGCATGAGCTTCTTCATCACCGAGCGGAACGCGGCGGAGATCTCCTTCTCGCGCCCCTCGAACTCGGGCAGCAGCCGCTCGGCGGCCAGCGCCTTGACCTTGTCGAGCTCGGTCTCGCGCTCCTGCTTGCCGGCGATGGTCAGCGCGGCGGCCAGCTCGGTCTTGATCGCGGCCTCGACCGCGTTGTAGACGTCGTCCTGGTAGTCGAGGAAGACCGGGTACTCGGCGGTCTCCTTGGCGGCGACCTGCGCGATGCGGGACTGCGCCTCGCACAGCACCTTGATGAACGGCTTGGCCGCCTCAAGGCCCTGCGCGACGGTCTCCTCGGTCGGCGCGACCGCGCCGTCGGCGACCAGCTTGAGCGTGTCCTTGGTGGACTCGGCCTCGACCATCATGATCGCGACGTCGCCGTCGTCGAGCAGGCGGCCCGCCACGACCATGTCGAACGTGGCCCGCTCCAGCTCGGGGTGCGTCGGGAAGGCCACCCACTGGCCCTCGATCAGCGCGACCCGCACGCCGCCGATCGGGCCGGAGAACGGCAGCCCGGCGAGCTGCGTGGACAGCGAGGCGGCGTTGATGGCGACCACGTCGTAGAGGTGGTCGGGGTTGAGCGCCATGACCGTGGCGACGACCTGGATCTCGTTGCGCAGGCCCTTGACGAACGACGGGCGCAGCGGCCGGTCGATCAGGCGGCAGGTCAGGATCGCGTCCTCGGACGGACGGCCCTCACGGCGGAAGAACGAGCCGGGGATGCGGCCCGCGGCGTACATGCGCTCCTCGACGTCGACCGTGAGCGGGAAGAAGTCGAAGTTCTCCTTGGGAGCCTTGGACGCGGTGGTGGCAGAGAGCACCATCGTGTCGTTGTCGAGATAGGCGACGGCGGAACCCGCCGCCTGGCGCGCGAGACGGCCGGTCTCGAACCGGACCGTGCGCGTGCCGAAAGAGCCGTTGTCAATGACGGCTTCAGCGGTGTGGACACCCTCCACGGGGGACCTCCTTGTGGTCGGTCACCCGCGCCCTCTTTTCTCACCGGCACCCTCGTGCCTATGAAAGGACCCGCTCGTCAGACCGCCGCCCATCCGTCGTGCCCGGTGGCACGGTGGCGGAGATCCATCAGCGTGTCTCCCCATAGAAGGTGCAGCGCCGGTCTTCGATCGAAGCGCCCGGTCATTCTTACCGGAAGCCACTACCGAGGACCGGCCCGCAGGCGTCGCGGGTCGCATGGTGCTGAATCGGACGCGGGGGCTGTGTGTCTCGGATATTCAGTTGTACGCCGACGGCGCGGCGCTCGTGTGTGCTCCTACCCACATGGGCGGAGCCATATGAGAAGGGAGCGGCGCCGCGCGCCGCTCCCTTTCATGTTATCGGCGCAGACCGAGTCGCTCGATGAGCGAACGGTAACGCTGGATGTCGACCTTCTGCAGGTACTTCAGCAGACGACGCCGGCGACCGACGAGCAGAAGCAGGCCACGACGGCTGTGGTGGTCGTGCTTGTGCGTCTTCAGGTGCTCGGTGAGCTCGCTGATGCGCTTGCTGAGCAGCGCGATCTGCACCTCGGGCGAACCGGTGTCGCCTTCGGCCGTCGCGTACTCACTGATGATGGTCTTCTTGGCAGCGGTGTCGAGGGACACGGCTCTCCTTCGATCTACGGACACGCGCGAATGAGATGAGAGTGCGAACGACCGTGCGTGCCTACAGTCGCCGCGTGAAGGCCGTCATGGGCAGCGCAGCAGCGCCACCGTCACAGAGCCGACATGCAAGGTTACCATCGGAGTCAAGCGTTCCGCGCCCGCGAGCGTTCCGCGCCCGCCGTGGCGGCCGTGACGGCCGCGGCCGGTGTCACGACGTGATGCGGCGGGCGGCGTCGACGTCGGCGTGGATCTGGTCGATCAGCGCCTCGATCGACTCGAAGCGGGTGTTGCCCCGCAGCCGGGCGGCGAACTCCACCGCCACGTGCACCCCGTAGAGCTCCAGGTCGTCGCGGTCGAGCGCGTACGCCTCCACGGTACGCGGCACGCCCTCGAACGTCGGGTTCGTGCCCACCGAGATCGCCGCCGGCCACCGCTCGCCCTCGTACGGCGCGGGCAGGTTGGCCACCGGGACGCACTCCAGCCACCCCGCGTAGACCCCGTCGGCCGGGATGGCCGTCTGCTGCGGCGTCTCGACGTTGGCGGTCGGGAAGCCGAGCTGCCGCCCCCGCTGGTAGCCGCGCACCACCACGCCCTCCACCCGATGCGGACGGCCCAGCTCGGCGGCGGCCCCCTCGACGTCACCGGCGACGATCCGCTCGCGCGCGGAGGTCGAGGAGACGCCGTCGAGCAGGGGCACCACCTCGACCTCGAAGTCGTACTTGTCGCCCAGCGTGCGCAGCGTCTCGACGTCGCCGACGGCGTGGTGCCCGAACGTGAAGTCCGCCCCGACGACGACCACCGCCGCCCCGAGGCGTTCGCCCAGCACGCCCTGGGCGAAGTCGTCGGGGCTCGTCCTGGACAGGTCGAGGGTGAACTCCACCACCTCGACGTCGTCGATGCCCAGCTCGGCCAGCAGCTCGGCGCGCCGCTTGAGCGTGGTCAGCCGCGCCCGCCGGGTGCCCGGCCGCACCACCTCGTCGGGATGCGGCTCGAACGTGACCGCCACGCTGCGCGCCCCCCGCTCGCGGGCCAGCTCGACCGTCCGCTCGATCACCTTGCGATGCCCGCGATGGACCCCGTCGTACACGCCGATGGTCACCACAGACCCTCTCGAACCCCGCACGCTAGGCCCCATTCGTTCGTGGCAGATCAATCCGACACAAGCCTGCCATGCACCTCCCGCTCACCTCCAATCGAGGGGCGGAGCGCGGTATTCCCGCAAGTAGGATGAGCCATCATGCCTCGATACGCGCTCCTGATCCTGCCCGCCTTCAACCGGGTCTACGGCGAGAGCTCCCCACGTCTGACCAGGGGCGAGCTGGCCGTCTTCAGCGACCACGCCATCGAGAACACCGTGCTGGACAGCGCGGAGACCACCATCGGCGGCGTCCCGTACATCACGTTCGAGACCGCCGAGCCGCTGTCGGAGCCCGACGTCGCGCTGCTGTCCAACCTGTCCTCCGTCTACGCGGTCTTCGGCGTCGAGGGCGACCTGCTGCGCCCGCTGGCCATGCGCCCCCTCGACCGGCTGAGCAGCGACCTGCTGACCATCCAGAAATACGCCGGCAAGACCAACGAACACTTCACCAAGCTGCTGCTCAACGTCACCGTGCTCGCCTCCGACCGGCCCATGTCCGGGAAGTTGTCGGTGTTCGACCCGATGTGCGGCCGCGGCACCACCCTCAACCAGGCCCTCATGTACGGCTACGACGCCTACGGCCTCGACGTCGACGGCAAGGACTTCGAGGCGTACACGACGTTCATCAAGACCTGGCTGCGCAACAAGCGGCTCAAGCACACCGCCGAGACCGTGCCGGTGCGGCGGGCGCGGGCGCTGGTGGGGCGGCGGCTCAACGTCACGTTCGGGCTGTCGAAGGAGGCCGTCAAGGCGGGCGACGTGCAGCAGCTCGCCGTGGTCAACGCCGACACGCTCAAGAGCCGCGAGTTCTTCAAGCCCCGCACGTTCGACGTCGTCGTGACCGACGCCCCCTACGGCGTCCAGCACGGCAGCAAGGGCGGCGGCGGCCTGTCCCGCAGCCCGCTGGAGCTGCTGAGGCAGGCCGTGCCGGTCTGGGCCGAGCTGCTGCGCCCCGGCGGCGCGATGGGCATCTCCTGGAACACCTACGGCGGCAAGAGCGCCGAGCTGGCCGCGATCCTCACCGGCGCGGGCCTGGAGGTCATGGACTACCCCGACTTCGAGCACTGGGTCGACCAGGCGATCGTCCGCGACATCCTGGTCGCCCGCAAACCCGCCTGACGGGACAGAACAGCCAGAGCCGCGGCTCAGCCCGCGAACACGGCCAGGGGCTTGGCGATCCGGCCCTGCTCCTCCACCAGCGCCAGCAGCTCGCCCGCCGGCCCGAACACACCGATCGGCCCGTCCCCGAGCCCGGCCGCGGGCAGCCGGCCGCCGTGGCCGATCACGCGCGCCTCCTCGGCGGTCACGTCCCGGCGCGGGAAGGCCGCCGACACCGCCTCGCCGATGGGCAGCACCACGCACTCCTCGGCGAGCTGGTCGATGCTGCGGGCCAGCGACAGGTCGTAGGGGCCGACCCGGGTCCGGCGCAGGCTCGTCAGGTGGCCGCCGACGCCGAGCGCGGCCCCGAGGTCGCGGGCCAAAGCCCGGATGTAGGTGCCGCTGGAGCAGGTGACGACCGCGTCGACGTCCACGACGTCGCCGGCGGCCCTGATGTCGAGCACGTCGAAGCCGTACACGGTCACGGGCCGGGCCGCGAGCGCGACCTCCTCGCCCGCGCGGGCCATCTTGTACGCCCGCTGCCCGTTGACCTTGATGGCGCTGACCTGCGGCGGCACCTGCATGATGGCGCCGGTGAGCGCCTCGACGCCCTTGTGCACCTCGGCCGCGCCCACCTGCGCCGCCGACGCCGTGGCCACGGTCTCGCCCTCGGCGTCGTCGGTGTTGGTGGACACGCCCAGCCGGATCGTGGCCTCGTAGACCTTCTCGGTCAGCGCCAGGTGCCCGAGCAGCCGGGTCGCCTTCTCCACCCCGATCACCAGCACGCCCGTGGCCATCGGGTCGAGCGTGCCGGCGTGCCCGACGCGGCGGGTGCCCGCGATGCGCCGCATCTTGGCCACCACGTCGTGCGAGGTCCACTCGCCCGGCTTGTCGACGATGATCAGACCGCTCTCGGCCATCCAGCCTTCCCCAGCTCTCGTCTGAACTTGGCCATGGTCTCCTCCACGCTGTCGTAGGAGGTGAACCCGGCCGCGTTGTGATGTCCGCCGCCGCCCAGCGCGGCGCACACGGCCGCCACGTCGACCCCGCCCTTGGACCTGGTCGACACCTGCCAGTCGCCGTGGTCGTCCTCCTTGAGCACGACCGCGACCTCGGCCTCGTCGGTACGGCGGACGATGTCGATCATGCCCTCGATCTCCGAGTACGGCAGCCCGTACGCGGCCCGGTCGACCCGCGGCACGTACGTCCAGACCATCGAGCCCTCCAGCTGGACCCGGTCGAGCGCCCTGGCCAGCACCTTGAGGTAGCCGAACGGCGAGCGGTCCCACAGCTCGCGGGCGATCTCGTCGGTGTGCAGGCCCGTGGCCACCAGCCGGGACGCCATCCGGTGCACGGCCGGCGTGGTGGAGGCGTACCGGAAGGAGCCCGTGTCGGTCACCAGGCCGGTGTACAGGCAGGTGGCGATGTCCCGGTCGAGGCTGCCGCCGAGCCGGTAGATGAGCTGCTCGGCCAGCATGGCCGTGGCCGCCGCCCGCGGGTCGATGAGGCTGTGCGTGCCGAACCCGGCGTTGGACGGGTGATGGTCGATCACGATGACCTCCTCGGCCCTGGCCGCGTTGGGGCTGAGCAGGCCCAGCCGCTCGAACGTGGAGGAGTCGAAGGTGATCATCAGGGCCGGGGCCTCGGGATAGTCGGCCGGCGGGCACAACATCTCCTGCCCCGGCAGGAACCGCAGGATCCGCGGGACCGCGAAGTACTGGTCACCGAAGGAGGCCACGACCCGCTTGCCGATCGAGCGCAGCACGTAACCGACGGCCAGCATCGACCCGAGCGCGTCGCCGTCGGGCGACACGTGACAGGCCAGGGCGACCTCGTCGACCTGGCCGATGAGCTGGACCGCGCGCTCCCAGGCGGCCTCGGGGATGTCCGTGGCCTCCTGGGAGGGCTGCTCGGCTCGGGCGCGCACGTGCGACGTCACGCCTGGTCGTCCTCACCCTCATCGGGCTTCTTGTAGGGGTCGGCCTCGCCGGCGTAGGCCGCGCCCTCGGCCCGGCGCGCCACCTCGGCGTCCCGCGCCCTGGCGGCGTTGATCAGGTCGTCGAGCTGGCGGGCGCTGTCGGGCAGCGGGTCGTGCCGGAACGTCAGCGTCGGGGTGAAGCGCACGCCGGTCTGGCGGCCCACCTCGGCGCGGATGATGCCCTTGGCGCTCTCCAGGGCGGCCGCGCTGTCGGACCGCTCCGCGTCGGAGCCGAACACCGTGTAGAACACCGTCGCCTCACGCAGGTCAGCCGTGATCCGCGTGTCGGTCACGGTGACGAAGCCCAGGCGCGGGTCCTTGATCCGGCGCTCCAGCATCTCGGCGACGATCTGCTGGATGCGGTCGGCGAGCTTGCGCGCTCGTGCGGCATCCACCATGTTCGCTCCCCCTCACGCACGACCTGGCCGTGCTGTCGTTCAATCTTCGTCGTTGTAGAGGCGCTGTCTGGCTGACAGCAACTCGATCTCAGGGCGGAAGGCCACCATCCGCTCGCAGGCGTCCATCACCTCTTTGCAGTTACCCGCGGAGGCGGAGATCACCGCGACGCCCACCTCGCACCTGCGATGCAGGTCAAGATGACCGGTCTCGGCCACCGCGATGGACGGGTAACGTCGCTGCAGCTCGGCGATCAGAGGCCGGACGACAGAGCGCTTCTGCTTCAGCGAACGCACGTCGCCGAGCAGGATGTCCAGGGTCAGAGCACCCACATACATCGTGTGAAACCACCGCTTGGCCTGGTGGGGTGGAAGCACGACCGGCCCGCTGCGGTGGGAAGGGGGCCCGGGCGTGCGAGAGGCGCCCGGCGGAGGTTCCGCCGGGCGCCCGGCCGCGGGTCAGGCCCGCGGCTTCTCCCGCATCTCGAACGTCTCGATCGTGTCGTCGATCCGGATGTCGTTGTAACCGACACCGATGCCGCACTCGAAGCCCTCGCGGACCTCGGTGGCGTCATCCTTGAAGCGACGCAGGGACGAGACGGTCAGGTTGTCGGCGATGACGACGCCATCGCGGATCACCCTGGCCTTGCTGTTGCGGACGATCGTGCCGGAGCGGACCAGCGAACCGGCGACGTTGCCGATCTTCGGCACCTTGAAGACCTCGCGGACTTCGGCGGTGCCCATCTGGACCTCTTCGAACTCGGGCTTGAGCATGCCCTTGAGCGCCGCCTCGATCTCCTCGATCGCCTGGTAGATGACCGAGTAGTAGCGGATGTCGACGCCCTCGCGCTCGGCCAGGTCGCGCGCCCGAGGCTCGGGGCGCACGTTGAAGCCGATGATGACCGCGTTGTCGTCGGCGACGGCCAGGTTGACGTCGTACTCGGTGATCGCGCCGACCGCGCGGTGCAGGACACGGAGCCTGACCTCGTCGCCGACGTCGATCTTGAGCAGGGCGTCTTCCAGGGCCTCCACCGAACCGGACACGTCACCCTTGATGATGAGCTTGAGCTCGTCGACGCGACCCTTCTCAAGGTCGCTGAACAGCTCTTCGAGGGTGCGGCGACGGCTCGACTTCGCCATGTCGGCGCTGCGCTTGCGCGCCGCGCGCTGCTGGGCGATCTGGCGGGCCATCCGGTCGTCGGTGACGACGATGAAGTTGTCACCGGCGCTCGGCACGGCCGTCAGACCCATGACCAGGACCGGACGGGACGGCGTGGCCTCCTCGACCGGGTCGCCGTTGTCGTCGAGCATCGCGCGGACGCGGCCGAAGGCCTCGCCACACACGATCGAGTCGCCCACGCGCAGCGTGCCGCGCTGGACCAGGACGGTCGCGACGGGGCCGCGTCCCTTGTCGAGGTGCGCCTCGATCGCGATGCCCTGGGCGTCCATCGTCGGGTTGGCCCGCAGGTCGAGCTCGGCGTCGGCGGTGAGCAGGATCGCCTCGAGGAGGTTGTCGATGCCCGTGCCGTTCTTCGCCGAGATGTCGACGAACAGGGTCGAGCCGCCGTACTCCTCGGCGACCAGGCCGTACTCGGTGAGCTGGGCGCGGACCTTGTTGGGGTCGGCACCCTCCTTGTCGACCTTGTTCACCGCGACCACGACCGGCACGTCGGCCGCCTGGGCGTGGTTGAGCGCCTCGATCGTCTGCGGCTTCACACCGTCGTCGGCCGCGACCACCAGCACCGCGATGTCGGTGGACTTGGCGCCTCGGGCACGCATGGCGGTGAACGCCTCGTGACCCGGGGTGTCGATGAAGGTGACCTTGCGGTCTTCGCCCTCGTGCGTCGTGGCGACCTGGTAGGCACCGATGTGCTGGGTGATGCCACCGGCCTCGCGCGCCACCACGTTGGTCTTGCGGATGGCGTCGAGCAGCTTGGTCTTACCGTGGTCGACGTGACCCATGACGGTCACGACCGGCGGACGCGCGGCCAGGTCGGCCTCGTCGCCCTCGTCCTCGCCGAACTCGATGTCGAAGGCCTCGAGAAGCTCGCGGTCCTCCTCCTCCGGGCTGACGACCTGGATGTTGTAGTCGAGCTCGGCGCCGAGGAGCTGCAACGTCTCCTCGTTGACCGACTGGGTCGCGGTCACCATCTCGCCGAGGTGCAGCATGATCTGCACGAGCGAGGCGGGGTTCGCACCGATGCGGTCGGCGAAGTCGGACAGCGACGCGCCGCGCGGCAGGCGGATCGTCGCGCCGTTGCCGCGAGCGACCTGCACACCGCCGATCGCCGGCGCCGACATGTTGTCGAACTCCTGGCGCCTCTGACGCTTGCTCTTACGACCACGCGCGGGACGGCCGCCGGGACGCCCGAACGCGCCCGCCGTGCCACCGCCGCGACCACGGCCGCCGCCACCCGGGCGACCGCCGAAGCCACCGCCGCCGCCACCGGGACCACCGGTGCCGGTACGGGGACCGGCGCCGCCGCCACCGGGACGACCGGCGAAGCCGCCGCCGCCACCGGGACGACCGCCGCCACCGCCGGGACGGCCACCGCCGCCACCGCCGCCGGGACGACCGCCACCGCCGCCGCCACCGGGACGCGGGCCACCGCCCGGACCGGCAGGACGACCCTGCGGCATCATCATCGGGTTGGGACGCGGCCCACCGGGACGCGGACCACCGGCGCCGGGACCCGGACGCGGACCGGCCGCACCGGGCGGACCGGGACGCGGACCCGCAGGACGCGGACCGGCCTCGCCGCCGCCACCGGGACGCGGCGGACGCGGCATCGCGCCGTCACGCGGCGGACCCTCACGACGCTCGCGCTGACCGGGGCCGCCGCCGTCGCGGTTGCCGCCGGGACGCGGCGGACGGGACTGGCCCATGCCGCTGGCGTTGGACGAGAACGGGTTGTTACCCGGACGCGGGCCACGCGGACCCGGCTTGGGACCGGGACCGGGACGCGGGCCGCCGCCTGCGGGCGCACCCGGACGCGGAGCCTGCTGCTGGCCGCCGCCGCCACCACCGGAAGGCTGCCCGGGACGCGGCGCCGGACCGGGCTTGGGACCCGGACGGGCGGCGGGACCCGGACGCGGCCCCGGAGTCGGACGGGCGGGCGCGCCGGAACCGGCCGCGCTCTCGAAGCGGGCCTGCGGCGCCCCGGAGGTCTCGCCGCGCGCCGCCTCGGGCTGCTGCTGCGGCTGGTGGGGCATCGGCACCGGCGGACGCGGCTGCGCGCCGCCCGCGGGGCCGGGACGCGGGCCGGGCCTCGGGGCCGGACCTGGACGCGGAGTAATAGGGGTCGGCGCCTCCGCGGCGCCGTTGCCGGCCTGGTGTTCTGCCGGACGGGGCGCAGCCTTGGGCGGCTGCGGCCTGTTGGACGACGAACCGCCGCCCCTGGAGGGCCCACCCTTCGATGCGCCCAGAGCTTCGGTGAGCCTGCGGACCACCGGCGCCTCGATGGTCGAGGACGCCGAACGGACGAACTCCCCCATCTCTTGGAGCTTGGCCATGACGACCTTGCTCTCTACGCCGAACTCCTTAGCGAGCTCGTATACCCGGACCTTCGCCACTGCACTCCCTTACTCGGCCCGGGAGGCTGGCTGTGCCGTCCGGACCGTCGTTAACTTGACGTCTTCATCGCCGCGTGCTCATCAGGCGCTCATAGCAATCTGACTCCGCCCATCAACTCGGCGTCCTACATGACATTTCGTGATTCCTCCTCCAGGTGTGCCCGCACACGCGAGCTGTCAAGCGGTCCCGGCACGCGGAACGCGCGCGGGAACGCTCGGCGACGCTCGGCGAGCTCCAGACAGCTCAAGGACGGATGCAGCGATGCACCGCGGCCAGAAAGCCGTCCTCGCAGATCAGGGACCAGATGGTCCTCGATCCGCACCAGGCGGAGCAGCTCGGACTTTGCCGTGCGAACCCTGCAGCCCACACAGGTGCGCTGTGGGGCCGCGTGGCCACCATATTCCAGCTTACCGTGTTGACGCATCTACGGAACCGGCGGCATCCTCGGCTTGTGTGTCAGGCCGGATGTCAATACGCCATCCGGTGAGCCTTGCGGCAAGCCGGGCGTTCTGCCCTTCCTTGCCGATGGCCAGCGAAAGCTGGTAGTCGGGGACCGTCACCCGTGCGACCCGTCCTTCGAGATCGAGAACCTCGACATGGGAAACACGGGCCGGTGACAGCGCATTCCCGACGAACTCGCCCGGATCCTCGGACCAGTCGATGATGTCGATCTTCTCGCCGTGCAGCTCGGTCATCACGTTGCGGACGCGCGAGCCCATCGGGCCGATGCAGGCGCCCTTGGCGTTGACGCCCGGCTTGCGCGAGCGGACCGCGATCTTCGTGCGGTGGCCGGCCTCGCGGGCCACCGCGGCGATCTCCACGGTGCCGTCGGCGATCTCGGGCACCTCCAGCGCGAAGAGCTTCTTGACCAGGCCGGGGTGGGTGCGCGACAACGTCACCGACGGCCCCTTGTGGCCCTTCTTCACCTGCACCACGTAGGCGCGGATGCGCTCGCCGTGCACGTAGTCCTCGCCCGGGACCTGCTCGGCGTGCGGCAGCACGGCCTCGATCTTGCCGAGGTCGACCAGCACCACGCGCGGGTCCTTGCCCTGCTGGATCACGCCCGAGACCAGCTCGCCCTCGCGGCTGGCGAACTCGCCGAAGTTGATCTCGTCCTCGGCGTCGCGGAGCTGCTGCAGGATGACCTGCTTGGCGGTGGTCGCGGCGATCCGGCTGAAGTTGCCCGGAGTGTCGTCGAACTCCCTGACGACGTCGCCCTCGTCGTCGAGCTCGGCTGCCCAGATCGTGACGTGGCCGCTGCCGCGGTCGAGCTCGGCGCGCGCCTTGGGCGCCGCCCCCTCGGTGCGGAAGTAGGCGATCAGCAGCGCGTCCTCGATCGCCTTGACGACCAGGTCGAAGGAGATGTCCTTCTCCCGCTCCAGGCTGCGCAGGACGCTCATGTCGATGTCCACGAGGCTTCCCCCTTAGCCTTCGTCGCCGTCGACGTCGTCGGTGTCGTCGATCCGGCGGAACTCCACCTGCACCCGGCCTCGGGTCAGGTCCTGGTAATCAAGCCGGCGGGCGGAGCCGGCGACGTCGAGGTCGACGCCGCTCTCGTCCGCCGCCAGAACACGGCCCTCCACCACGGTGCCGTCTCTCATCTCGGCCTTCACCAGCCGCTTGGCGGCGCGGCGCCAGTGGCGCGGCTCGGTGAGCGGGCGGTCGACGCCCGGAGAGGAGACCTCAAGGGTGTAGGCGGCCTGTCCCATCACGTCGTCCTCGTCGAGCGCCGTGGAGACGGCCTGGCTCACGTCGGCGATGTCGTCGAGGCTCACGCCGCCGTCGCGATCGACGATCACGCGCAGCAACCGCCTCTTGCCCGCCTGGGTGACCGTGACGTCCTCCAGATCGAGGCCCTCCGCGCCGACCACAGGCTCCAGGAGCTTCATCAGGTGGTCGCGGGGTGATGCGCTGCCCATATCGACCTCCCCTATTGTCATGTCTCAGCCGGGCGGACCTCGCCACTGGCTCTCCGCCGTCTGGCTGCGCAGCCAGCGACGACAGTTGACACCCTATCTGTACGGAGGCACGGGGAGAGCGCCACTCGTCGTGGTCGAGTGGCGGGTCGAGTGGCGAGGCGAGTGGCGGGGCGAGTGGTGGGGCGCCGCCTGACGGCGTTCCCGGGCACCAGCCCGTACGATGCTATCTGCGTCCGCAGTCACCTGGAGCCGTCGCCGTCGGCGCCCCGGTCACTGGGGTCCCTCGTCACCGGGTCCGTAGTCACCGGAGGTCCAAGCCCGTGCGCCCGCGTCACCTCTCCAGGCGAGCCGTGCTGGCGGGCGGAGCGGCCGCCCTGACGGCCTGCAGCGCCTCGGGGCCCGCCGGGCCCGCGACCCCGGCGCCCGACTCGCCCGAGACCGTCCTGCTGCGGCAGGTGGTCGCCGACAAGGAGCGCACGGTCGCCCTCTACTCGGCGCTGATCGCGGGCGGCGCCGACTCCTTGGAGCCCTTCCGCGCCCGGCACCAGGCTCACCTGGCCGAGCTGCGCAAGTACCTGCCCGCGGGCCCGCCGCCCGTCTCCTCGCCCGCCGTCTCCTCGCCCGCCGTCTCCGCGTCCGCATCGCCGGGCGCGTCGCCCGGCGCCACGCCGTCGCAGTCCCCCAGGCCCACGCTGTCACGGCTGCGGGACGTCGAGCGCCGGGCCGCGGGGCAGCGGCCCCGTCAGCTCGCCGGCCTGTCGCCCGGCGTGGCCCAGCTCCTCGCCAGCATCGGGGCGTGCGAGGCGGTCCACGCCGTGTCGCTGCCCAAGTCGTCGTGAACGGGATCGGGATGATGGGGATCGGGATGAACAGCGCCCTGATGGACGGGGACGACGTCGCGAAGCTGCGCAAGGCTCTGGCCGCCGAGCACGCCGCCGTGTTCGCCTACGGGCTCCTGGGGGCGCGCACGACCGGCTCCCTGCGGGACCTGACCGGCGCCGCGTACGAGGCCCACCGGGCCCGCCGCGACCAGCTGCGCAACCTGATCGTCGGCCGCGGGGGCCGGCCGAGCGAGTCGGAGCCCTCCTACGCGCTGCCGTACGTGCCCACGGGCGCCGCGCAGGCCGCCCGGCTGGCCGTGCAGGTGGAGAACGGCGTCACGGCCGCCTATCTGGAGCTGGCCGCCGCCGGCGACCCCGCGCTGCGCAAGTACGCCGCCCTGGCCATGCAGGAGTCGGCGACCCGCGCCTACGCCTTCCAGCCGGCCCCGCCCGCGGCCTTCCCCGGCATGCCGGGCAGCACTCCGCCCCCCACGCCGCCTCCCACGCCGGCCCCGTCCCGCTCCGGCGGCTGACGACACCACGAACGGGCCGGCGCCCGAAGCGGAAGCCGGGACGGCGTCCCGGCCCCGCCACAGGAACCGGGACAGCGGACCGGTCTCATCACGACAGCCGGGACAGCGGCCCGGCCCCCGCACGGGAGCCGGGACGGCGGACCGGTCTCATCACGACAGCCGGGACAGCGGCCCGACCCCCGCACGGGAGCCGGGACCGCGGACCGCCCCCGCGGAGGGCGGGCGGCCCGCGGGGGGATGGGTCAGCGGCAGGCGGCCAGGATGCGGGTGGCGGCCTCTGCGAGGGGGATCTCCTCCTTGACGCCGGTCACCCGGTCGCGCAGCTCGATGACGCCCTGCGACAGCCCGCGCCCGATCACCACGATCGTGGGCACGCCCAGCAGCTCGGCGTCCTTGAACTTGACGCCCGGCGAGACCTGGGCGCGGTCGTCGACGAGCACCCGCAGCCCCTGCGCCTCCAGCTCGCCGGCCAGCTCGAGGGCCGCCTCGACCTGGTTCTCCTTGCCGGTGCCGACGATGTGCACGTCGGCGGGCGCGACCTCGCGCGGCCACACCAGGCCGAGCTGGTCGTGGGCCTGCTCGGCGATGACGGCCACGGCCCGCGAGACGCCGATGCCGTAGGAGCCCATGGTGATGCGGACGGGCTTGCCGTCGGGGCCGAGGGCGTCGAGGCCGGCGGCGTCGGCGTACTTGCGGCCGAGCTGGAAGATGTGGCCGATCTCGATGCCGCGGTCGATGGACAGCGGGGAGCCGCAGCGGGGGCAGGGGTCGCCGGCGCGCACCTCGGCGGCCTCGATCGTGCCGTCGGGGACGAAGTCGCGCCCGGCGACCACGTCGACGGCGTGCTTGCCGGGCTCGTTGGCGCCGGTGACCCAGGAGCTGCCGGTGACGACGCGGGGGTCGACGAGGTAGCGGATGCCGAGCTCGCGCAGGATCTGCGGGCCGATGTAGCCGCGGACGAGGCCGGGGTGGGCGGCGAAGTCGGCGGCCTCGAAGATGGCGGGCTCGCCGGGCGCGAGCGCGGCCTCCAGGCGCTTGAAGTCGACCTCGCGGTCGCCGGGCACGCCGACGATCAGCGTCTCGACCTTGTCGGAGCCGGGGGTGGTGACCTTGACGACGACGTTCTTCAGCGTGTCGGCGGCGGTGACGGACAGGCCGTGGCGCTCGTTGACGTAGGACACCAGGGACTCGATGGTCGGGGTGTCGGGCGTGTCGAGGACCCGCATCGGCGCGGCGCCGTCGAGGTCGCGGGCGGGCGGCGCGGTGGTGGTGACGGCCTCGGCGTTGGCCGCGTAGCCGCAGGAGTGGCAGGCGACGAACGTGTCCTCGCCGGTGGGGGTCGGCGCCAGGAACTCCTCGGAGGCCGAGCCGCCCATCGCGCCCGAGGTGGCGAACACGATCTTGTACTGGATGCCGAGCCGGTCGAACGTGCGGATGTAGGTCTCGCGGTGCTGCTCGTAGGAGCGCTTGAGGCCGTCGTCGTCGAGGTCGAAGGAGTAGGAGTCCTTCATGAGGAACTCGCGGCCGCGCAGGATGCCGGCCCTGGGCCTGGCTTCGTCGCGGTATTTGGTCTGGATCTGGTAGAGCGTGACCGGGTAGTCCTTGTACGAGGAGTATTCGCCCTTGACCATGTCGGTGAAGAGCTCCTCGTGCGTGGGGCCGAGGAGGTAGTCGGCGCCCTTGCGGTCCTGGAGCCGGAACAGGGTGTCGCCGTATTCGGTCCAGCGGCCGGTGGCCTCGTAGTACTCGCGGGGCAGCAGGGCGGGGAAGAGCACCTCCTGGCCGCCCATCCGGTTCATCTCCTCGCGGACGATCCTGGTGACGTTCTCCAGCACCAGCTTGCCGAGGGGCAGCCACGAGTAGATGCCGGGGGCCACGCGGCGGACGTAGCCGGCGCGGACGAGGAGCTTGTGGCTCGGCACTTCCGCGTCTGCCGGGTCGTCCCGCAGGGTGCGAAGAAACAACGACGACATGCGCAGCAACACGGCTACTCCTTGCTCGGGCCTGGATCTGAAGGATTACAGGCTATCGACTCGGGGAGCCGCGCCGCGCGGCGTTAATCGGGCGCGGGTCCTGATCGGCCCGGATCACCGGGCTCATGGCCACCCGCGGCCGGTACGCCGGCTCAGGCCGACAGGGGCAGCCAGCCGCCCACGAAGACGCCCAGGCACAGGGTGAACAGGCCGGCGAAGACGGCCGAGACCGCCAGGGCGCGCACGCGGGCCCGCCGGTTCCTGCGCAGCACCACGACCAGGGCCACGGCCAGCAGCGCGACCACCGTGGCGGGCCCGGGCCAGAACGACTGCTCGCTGTCGATGAAGCCGGGGGTCGCCCGGTCGACGACGTCGGCGATCAGCAGGGCGCCGATCGCGCCCGCGGCCAGGTCGCCCCAGCGGTCCCGCCTGCGGGTGACGTAGGCGAGCAGGCCGAGGCCGACGAGCAGGCCGACCGTCCAGTTCAGCCCGGCGACGCCGCCGCCGATGACGTCGAAGCCGTCCATACCGCGCAACGCGCCCGCGCCCATGGCCGCGACCACGGTGGACACGGCCGCCAGGAACGTGGTCAGCAGCGCCCAGCCGAACCCCGACGCGGTGGCGCCCACGACCAGCGCGAGGGTCAGGTAGGCGTACGGGTCGTAGAGCTGGCCGAGCCATTCCGGGCCCTTGCCGGCGGTGAACATGCCGACGAGGCCGACGGCCAGTCCTGCCAGGAAGGCCGCCAGCACATGGCGTTCCATGCGGCGCAGACGCCGGTCGCATTCGGCGAAGTCGGCGTACTCGATCGCGGTGTGGTTCATCTTCATTCCCTGGTCAATCCCTCCCCCGGAAATGTCTAGGGATGACCGCATCCAGATTATGTATCCATCCACAAAAGGCAAATTTCGGTCATCCGAATCTAAGGCAAGCAATCGCTTGGTTTACGATGCTCGGATGACCCTCTCCGATGAGCTCGGCGCCGTCGTCCGCGCCTACCTCGCCGACCGGCCGGACGCGACCTGGCAGGCGTTCGCGCGGGACGTGGGCGGGGCGGGGCTGCTCGTGCCCGACCGGTACGGCGGCGCGGGCTGCGGCCCGGCCGAGGCGGCGGCCGTGGCCGAGGAGCTGGGTCGCGCGCTGTCACCCCACCCGTTCCTGCAGTCGGCCGTGCTGGCCGTCGGGGCGCTCATGGCCGACGGGGACGAGGAGGCGCGGGCCCGGCTGCTGCCGGAGCTGGCCTCGGGGGCGGCGACCGCGACCGTCGTGCTGCCGGGCGACGGGGAGCTGGTGCTGGCCGACGACCGGCTCTCGGGCACGGTGCCGTACGCGCTGGACGGCGAGATCGTGCTCGTCTACACCGGCGAGCACCTGGTGGAGGCCGCGCCGACGCGGCGGACGGCATACCCGACCATGGACGAGACCCGCCCCCTGACCTCCCTGGCCTTCGACCGCGCACCCGTACGACGGCTGGGCCCGGGGACGTCCTGGGCCCGCGTACGCGACCTCGGGATCGCGGCCCTGGCGGCCGAGCAGACCGGCGGCGCGGCGCGCTGCCTGGAGATGGCCACCGAGTACGCGCGCTCGCGGCGGCAGTTCGGCCGGCCGATCGGCTCGTTCCAGGCGATCAAACACAAGCTGGCCGACGTGCTGCTGCTCGTGGAGTCGGCCCGCTCGGCGGCACGGGCCGCGGCGGAGGCGGCGTCGGGACCGGAGACGGAGGTCTTCGCCGCCGTCGCCGGGTCGTACTGCGCGGAGGCCTACCTGACGGCGGCGGGCGAGAACATCCAGGTGCACGGCGGGATCGGGGTGACCTGGGAGCATCCGGCGCACCGGTACCTCAAGCGGGCCACGTCCGACGCCCAGCTCCTGTGCCCGCCGCGGACGCACCGCGCCCGCCTGGCCGCGCACGTCTTCGGCGAGGCGTGAGGCGGCTCAGCCGCCGAGCAGCTCCTCCCACGGGTGGCGGGTGTTGGTGCGGCGGGTGGTGTCGAGGGCCTCGGCCAGCCGCCACAACCCCGGCCGCGCGCGCACCCGCGCCCGGCCCATGGGGTCGATCGCGCGCAGCTCGAAGCGCACCCCCAGCACCTCCAGCACCGCCGAGCCCGCGCCCGCGGGGCCGGCGGCCGTGAGCGGCGCGCCGCCCGCGTCGCCGACCTGGCCGGCGAGCAGCGCGGCCACCTCCGAGGCGTACGGCCCGTCGCGCCACTCGATGTGCCAGCTCCGGTCGGCGCCGCGCCACCACGTCAGGTCGCGGCACGACTCGATGACGTCGGCCTCGGTCGCGAGGGCGGCCATGACCCGGCCGAAAGCCTCGTAACCGCGCGCGTCGGGGAGCGAGGGACCGTCGTCGCCATGGTCGTGGCCATAGTCGTGGAACGTGCCGTCCTTCGACCGCCGCAGCGCGTGCTTTCGCCTCACGAGCAACCACTCTGATCGGCGGCGCGCCCTTCCCGCAAGTGTTCGGCCCTGATACGCTCTACCAAGCGAGCGCTTGGTTCACTACTTTCGCCGGAGGCGCGATGACGTCCCTACGGATCAGCCTGGGGTACGAACTGGAGGTCCGCGGCCGCACCCGCGGGGTCGAACGACAGGCGTTCCAGAACGTGATCGAGCAGGTCGTCCTCGGCGATCGGCTGGGGTTCGACACGGCCTGGTTCGTCGAGCACCACTTCACCAGGGGCTTCTCCCACTCCTCCGCCCCCGACCTGGTCCTCGCGGCCATCTCGCAGCGCACCGAGCGCATCCACCTCGGGCTCGGCGTGGTGCTGCTGCCGTTCCAGTCGCCCATCCGCACCGCCGAGCGGGTCGCCACCCTCGACGTGCTGAGCGGCGGCCGGGTGGAGTTCGGCACCGGACGCGGCGCCTCCCCCCTGGAGTACCAGGCCTTCCAGCGGCCGTTCGAGAAGTCGCGGCAGATCTGGGAGGACTCGCTGGAGGCCACCCTCGCCATCTGGCGCGCCGACGGCGAGCCGATCAGCAGGTCGAACGAGTTCTTCGAGATCCCCGACGTGGCCGTCTACCCGCGTCCGGTCCAGGAGCCGCACCCGCCCGTGTGGGTGGCCTCCACCTCGCTGGAGGGCTACCTGGCCGCCGCCCGGCACGGCTACAACCTGCTGGGCATGACGATGCTCAAGGGCATCGACGACGTCGCCGCCGACATCGCGAAATACCGGGAGTGCCTGGCCGAGAGCGGTTTCGACCCCGCCTCCCGGCGCGTGGCGCTGATGATCCCCTGGTTCGCCGCCCCCACCCGGGACGAGGCCACCGCCACCGCCGCCGACGCCGTCCTGTGGTACATCCGCCGTCAGGTCAACCTGGTCACCCCGCCCGACTACTACGACGCCCGGCACGCCACCCACCGCGTGCTGGGCCAGCTCGCCGCCGGGATGCCGCCGGAGGAGGCGATGGCCACCCTGCGCGAGCACCTCATGGTCGTGGTGGACGACGTCGAGGGCTCGCGCAAGGCCCTGGCCAGGATCGCCGAGGCCGGCGCCACGGACCTGATCATCCAGGCGCAGGTCGGCGGGCTGGCCCACGAGCGGGTCTGCGAGTCGATGACGCTGTTCATGAACGAGGTGGCCCGTTGACCGCCGCCCGCTGGCTGACCCGCGACGACCTCGCCTCGGCCGCACGCTCCGCCGAAGGGCTGCTGCTCGCGGCGCCCGACCTGTCCAGCGTGTTCCCGCTCGGCACCGAGGACGCCGCCGCCGCGACCGGGCTCACCGCCGCGGCGCTGCGCGCGGCCGGGGTCGGCGGGCGCGACCGGGTCGTGGTGGCCCTCGCCGAGCCCGCGGGCGCGCTGTGGGCCGCCGCCGCCGCGCAGGTCGCGCGGGCCGCCGCCGCCGTCGGGCCGCGCGGCCGCCTGCGCCTGCACCACGCGCTGACCGCGCTCGGCGCGACCACGCTGGTCAGCACCCCGACGGGCGCGATGGACCTGCTGGCCCGCCTGCACCTGGAGTTCCTCCTCGACCCGCTCGACCTCGGGCTCGACCACATCGTCCTGACCGGCGAGATCGCCTCCAGGCGCACGATGGGACATCTGGCCGGCGAGTTCGGCTGCGCGGTCACCGAAGTGCTCGCCAGCCCGTTCGGCGGGGCCGCGCTCGCGTTCAGGGCCGCCGAGGACGCGCCGCTCACGCCGCTCGCGGACGGCGTGCTGGGCCTGGCCTCGCTGACCAAGGACGACCTGGCCGGCCCGCAGGACGCGCTGGCGGAGCTGGTCCTCACGCCGTCCGGGCACTCCACGCTGGGCGACGCCGTGCTCAGGACCGGCCTGGTGGCCAGGGCCGGCGGCTCAGAACTGCCCGCGCCCGCGCACACCGTCGGCGACCACGTGCTGGTCAGGGGCGTGTGGCTGGCGTTGCCGCGGGTCGAGAAGGCGCTGTCGAAGATCGACGGCGTGACTGGCTGGGAGCTGTCGGTCGAACGCCAGGGCACCCTGGACGCCGCCGCCCTGACCGTCTCGTTCGGCCGGGAGAGCCTGGTCAGGAACCCGATGTGGCGGTCGCGGATCGAGCAGGCCGTGCGCGCCCTGACCCCGATCTCGATCGACGTGCGCATCGCCCAGGACGTCCAGGAGACCCCCGTGCCCGGCACGGTGGACGACCGGCGCGGCCACCATCTCGGCCGGGACAGGGCCCTCGTCAGCTAGCGCGACGGAGTAGCCGATGGCATCGATGCCCGACTGGGGGACGCTCCCCCGCATGCTGCGCGACCAGGCCGCACGCCATCCGGACACCGTCGCGGTCGTCGAGGGCGGCGCGCGTGTCACGCTGTCGGAGCTCAGGGCGGGAGCCGCCGAGGTCGCCCGGGGGCTGATCGCCCTCGGCGTGGAGCCCGGCGACCGGGTGGCGATCTGGGGCCCGAACTCGGCGTCATGGGTGCGGCACGCGTTCGGCGTCTGGGACGCGGGGGCCGTCCTGGTGCCGTTGTCGGCGCGGTACAAGGGCATCGAGGCGGCCGGGCTGATCGACCGGACCGGGGTGAAGGTCGTCATCGTCGGCGATCCGCCGCTCGCCGGCCTGCTTCCGCCCATGGACGCCCGGGTGACCGTGCGCGCGGCCGGCAGCCTGGAGGCGGGCGGGGTGAGCGGACGGGCGGCCGAGGAACGGGCGCTGGCGGTCGGGCCCGGCGACCTGTGCGAGATCATGTCCACGTCCGGCACCACGGGCACGCCGAAGGGCGTGATGCTCGACCACGCCCAGGTCCTGCGCGGCTACTGGGACTGGGCGGAGATCGTCACGCTGGACGAGCACGACCGCTATCCGGTGATCGCGCCGTTCAACCACGGGTTCGGGCTGAACGCCGGGCTCGTCGCGTGCGTGCTGCGGCGGGCCACGATGTTGCCGATCCCGGTGTTCTCGCCGGACGCCCTGATGTCGCTGATCTCCGCCGAGAAGGTGACGATCCTGGCCGGGCCGCCCACCCTGTTCGCCCGGATCCTGGACGAGCTGGACCGCGCTGACTGGGACGTCTCCTCCCTGCGGGTGGCCATCTGCGGGGCCGCCTCCGTGCCCGCCACGCTGATCACCCGGCTGGCCGAGCGGGTCGGCCTGGAACGGATGATCAACGCGTACGGGCTGATGGAGGGCACGGTCGTGTCCATGACCCGGGCCGGCGACCCCATCGACGTGATCGCGAACACCACCGGCAGGGCCGTCCCGGGCATCGAGGTCAAGATCGTGGACGACGACGGCAAGGAGGTCCCGCCCGGCCGGCGCGGCGAGATCCTGCAACGCGGCTACGGCGTCATGCGCGGCTACTGGGACGAGCCCGCCAGGACGGCCGAGGTGATCGACGCCGACGGCTGGCTGCACACCGGCGACGTCGGCGTGCTGGACGAGGCGGGCAACCTCGCCATCGTGGACAGGAAGAAGGAGCTCTACATCGTCAACGGGTTCAACGTCTCCCCCGCCGAGGTCGAGGCGCTCCTGCTGCGCGAGGGCTCGCTGGCCCAGGCCGCCGTGGTCGGCGTGCCCGACCCGGTCTCCGGCGAGGCCGGCGTGGCGTACGTGGTGCCCCGCCCGGACGCCCGCGTCACCGCCGGCGCGCTGCTGGCCTGGGCGAAGGCCAACATGTCCAACTACAAGGTGCCCAAGCGCGTCGAGGTGGTGGACGCGCTGCCCGTCAACGTCAACGGCAAGGTCGACAAGCTCGCCCTGCGCGCGCGGGCCGTCGCCGGATAGCGGCGTTTCAGGGGCTGCCATGCGGGGTCCCGTGAGCGAGAATCCGGTTGGAGGGGTATTCACG
This sequence comes from Nonomuraea sp. NPDC001831, assembly GCF_042892035.1. Classification (NCBI taxonomy): domain Bacteria; kingdom Bacillati; phylum Actinomycetota; class Actinomycetes; order Streptosporangiales; family Streptosporangiaceae; genus Nonomuraea; species Nonomuraea sp. NPDC001831. The sequence continues at coordinate 180,906 of NZ_JBIATU010000018.1, forward strand.
GGAGACGGGTTCACCCGCGGGCGACCGGGGATACATCGAGCACACGGGCCGGTTGCACCTCCAGGGACGCGTCCTCCGCGTCGCACCTTCACCGGCATGAGGAGGCAGCGTGGCGTTGCACGTGGCGGTCATCGGGTCGGGCCCGGCCGGGATCTACACGGCCGAGGCGCTGGTCAAGCAGTCGGCCGGGCCTGTGCTGGTCGACGTCCTGGAACGGCTGCCCACGCCGTACGGGCTGGTCAGGTACGGCGTGGCGCCCGACCACACCTCGATCAAGTCGATCGCGAACTACCTGCGCAAGGTCCTCGAACTGCCCCAGGTGCGCTTCCTCGGCGGCGTCACGCTGGGCGACCACGTCTCCGTCGCGGACCTGCTCGGCGTCTACGACGCGGTCGTCTACTGCACGGGCGCGATGGTCGACCGGCGGCTCGGCATCCCCGGCGAGGACCTGCCGGGCAGCGTGGCGGCCACCGACTTCGTCAACTGGTACTGCGGCCACCCCGACGTCGATCCCGGCCGCTTCACGCTGGACAGCTCCGAGGTCGCGGTGATCGGCGTCGGCAACGTGGCCGTCGACGTCGTCCGCGTGCTGGCCAAGACCGCCGAGGAGCTGCGGCACACCGACGTGCCCCACGACGTCCTCGACCGGCTGAGCCAGAGCCAGGTCAAGGCGATCCACATGGTCGGCAGGCGCGGGCCAGAGCACGCCAAGTTCACCCTGAAGGAGCTGCGCGAGCTCGGCGAGCTGGCCAACGCCGACGTCTGCGTGCGCCCCGACGAGGCGGCCGTGCTCGGCGCCGACTTCCCGCGCCAGGTCCAGGGCAACATCAAGGTCCTGCAGTCGTGGGCCGGTCGCGAGCCCGTGGGCCGGCCGCGCCGCCTCGACGTGCGCTTCTGGCTGCGGCCGGTGGAGATCCTGGGCGCCGACCGGGTCGAGGGGCTCCGGCTCGAACGCACCCGCCTGTCGGAGGAGGGCCGCGTCGTCGGCACCGGCGAGTACGAGACGCTGCCCGTCGGCATGGTGCTGCGCTCGGTCGGCTACCAGAGCGTCCCGCTGCCCGGCGTGCCGTTCTCCGAGCGGACCATGACCGTGCCCAACGAGGCGGGCCGGGTGCGTCCGCGCGAGTACGTGGCGGGCTGGCTCAAACGCGGGCCGACCGGCGTCATCGGCACCAACAAGTCCGACGCCGCCGAGACGGTCCGCACGCTGCTGGCCGACCTGGAGGGCGGGTCGCCGGAGGGCGGTGCGCCGGCGTCGCGGCCGACGGTCGAGTCGCTGCTGGCCGAGCGGGGCGTGCGGCCGGTGACCTACGACGACTGGCTGGCCATCGAACGGGCCGAGGGCGAGCTGGCCAGGTCGCTCGGCCGGGGCGAACGCGTCAAACTGGTCGGCGTCGACACCATGCTCCGCGCCTGCGCCCACCGGGAATGAGCCCGTACGTGCACGACGAGCCCGTGCCCGGCTTCGCCGAGGTCCACGCGGCGCAGCAGGCTCGGTACCCCATGGCCGAGCCGGGCTGGCAGCCGGTCCACACCGTCTACGTGCCGGCCGACCGGTTCTCCGCCTCGACCGTCGCCGAGTGGGGCGGGCGGGCGCTGTCGCTGGCCGAGGCCCATCTGGAGGCGTTCGCACCCGGCGTGCGCGACCGGGTGCTCGGCAAGCTGGCCCGCGAGCCGGTCGAGGACCTGCGGATCGACTTCGAGGACGGCTACGGCGTGCGCCCGCCCGAGGAGGAGGACGGGCACGCCGAGCGGGCCGCGCGGGCCGTGGCCGCCCTGCACGCCGCCGGGACCCTGCCGCGGCGGTGGGGGCTGCGGGTGAAGTCGTTCGCCGACGGCGACCCGGCGAGGTCGGTGCGCACGCTCGGCGGCTTCCTGGCCGCGGTGCTGGAGCGGGCGGGCGAGCTGCCGGCGGGGTTCACGGTGACGTTCCCGAAGGTGCTGATGGAGGAGTACCTCGGGCAGTTCGCGGGCGTGCTGGAACGGCTGGAGGCGCGGCTCGGCCTGGCCGGGCTGCGCTTCGAGATGCAGGTGGAGGCTCCCCAGACGCTGCCCTTCCTGCGGGCCGAGCTGTCCGGCACGCTCGGCGGGCGGCTGGCCGCGGCGCACTTCGGCGTGTTCGACTACACCGCCGCCATCGGCCTGCCGCCGCACGAGCAGCGGCTCGACCATCCGGCCTGCGACCACGCCAGGCACGTGATGCAGACGGCGTTCGCGGGCACGGGCGTCGAGCTGTCCGACGGCTCGCTGGCCGCCGGGCCCGCCTCCGACCGGGCGGACGACGTCCACGCCCTGTGGGGCAGGCACGCCCGGCTGGTCGGCCACTCCCTGGCCCATGGCTTCCACCAGGGCTGGGACATGCATCCGGCGCAGCTCGTCAGCAGGTTCGCCACCGTCTACGCCTTCCACCTGGCCCATTACGACTCCTACCGGGAGCGCGTACGGGCCTGGGAGGAGCGGCGGGCGGCCGGGGGCGGCGTCATGGATGAGCCGGCCACCGTCAGGACGCTGGCCGCCGCCCTCCGCCGCGCCGACGCGGCCCTGGGCCCCTGAGGGCCGTGGCGGGAGGGCTCAGTCACGCTCGACCAGGGAGCGCCACTGCCGGACCAGCCGCCACTCGACGGGGTCCGTCCAGCTCGCCCGTACGGCCGAGCCCACGTGGAAGGCGCGGATGCCGTAGTCCAGCAGGTCGGGCACGTGCGCGGGCTTGAGCCCGCCGCCGGCCAGGATGATCGACCCGTCGCCGGCCTCGGCCCTGGACCTGAGCGTGGACAGCCCGGCGCCGACGCCCTGGGGCGAGCCGGAGGTGAGCACGGTGGCCAGGTTGGGCAGCAGCCGCACGGCCCGCCAGGACGCCTGCACGTCGGCGGCGTGATCGACCGCGCGGTGGAAGGTCCACGGGAGCGGCGAGACGGCGTGGATGAGCGCCTCGGTGGCCGCCAGGTCGACCACGCCCGCGCCGTCCAGGAAGCCGAACACGAACCCGGCCGCGCCGGCCTGCGCGAGCGCCTTGGCGTCGCGGCGCAGCCGCTCCAGGACCTCGGGGTCGGCGGTGAAGTTGGCCGCGCAGCGGAGCATCACCATCTGGGGCAGGGGGCACTCCGCGGCGATCGCGGCGACCGTCTCCGGTGCAGGGGTGAGCCCGTCGGCCGCCATGTCGGCGACGACCTCCAGGCGGTCGGCGCCGCCCTGCTCGGCGGCCACGGCGTCGCGCACATTGAGCGCGATCACCTCAAGGAGGGATCCGGTCATGGCAAAGAGGTTATATGGCGCTCTGTCCACTTGCGCCGGAAACGCACGTGCCCATCGGGGCCGCGGCGGTACATGCCGGCGAGGTGACCTGCCGCCTGGCGCGAGACGGCGCGCGACCACCGGCCGGACCCGGCCGCCTTCCGGACCGGATCCGGCCAGAGGGGTTCGCTAGGCGCTGATCAGCTCCGCGACCGTCAGGTCACGGAAGGCCGTCGTGGTCAGGTCGCGCGACGGCCGCTGGAACAGGGCCCCGGACGAGCGGTGCGGCAGGTCCACCGTGCGGACGTGCCGGAAGCCGCGCATGCGGTAGTACTCCTGCAGCCGCGGGTTGGCCTTGGCGCAGTCGAGCCGGAGCCAGGGCAGCCCGGCGGAACGGGCCGCGGAGCAGGCCCAGTCGAGGAGCGCGTCGCCGAGCCCGCTGCCGGACCACGGCCTGGCCACGGCCAGCTTGTGGACGTAGAGCGCGGCCCCCGGGTCGTCGGCCGGGGTCCAGAACTCCGGGTCGGCGTTGCCGTCGAGGGCGATGGTCGCCACGGGCGGGGCCTGGACGTCGGGGTCGAGATAGCGCAGTTCGTCGTCGAGCAGGTACAGGACCCGCTCCTCGATGAGCGGCTCGATCCGCTCGGGGCCGAATCCCTGCCGCGGCCACTGCCGCACTCCCTGGGTGTGCAGCCACTCGGCGGTGTCCGCGAGAAGCCGGAGCACGCCGGGAAGGTCCGAGGGCTCCGCGCGCCGGAGTGCGAGGGGGTGAAGGAGGGTGTTTGTGTGCATAATACAGCCCTTCGATGCGTTGGGTGCCCGTGCCGACACACAGCGTGATGACGCAATGTCGCGCAGGGGCGATATGGGTCCTCAACCCGATATATATGGATAAATGGCGATTTAGGGGAGTATGCACGACTCCCCTAGGCCAGCGAGGCGGCTTTCTCGCTGCGCCCGGCCGGCGGGATCACCCCTTCAACCGAGCCCGTCAGCGGCGACGATCGAGCTCGTATCTGATCAGATGTTTGTCGGCGGGCAGCACCGACACAGCGACACGCACTGGCATGTCGGCCCCGTCGTATCCGACTCGGACGTAGACCATGACTGGCGTGCCGAGTTCGAGTTGGAGGCGCTCGGCCTCCTCCTGGTTGGGCATGCGGGCCCAGATGTCGTCGACGACGCGTATCTGCGCGTGCCCGAGTTCTTCCAGAACCCTGTTCGCCCCGCGCGCGATGTCTCCGGGCCTGGCGATCTCGGAGTCGGCGACCAGATCACGGGGGAAGTAGGAGTCGTTGGTGTTGTACGGCTGGCCGTCGACGAACCGCAGGCGGCGACGCACGACCGCCAGCTCTCCGTCGGCCAGTTCCAGCCTGCTGGCGATCTCCTCGACGGGAGAAACCGTCAGCACTTCAATGTACTGGCTCGGCGCCCGGCCTTCCTGCGCAACGGCGTAGGCGAAGGCCTCCTTCAGTTCACCGGTGGGCTGCGGCTCCAGCTCGCGCTGCGGGTAGATGAGCAGCGGCCTGCGGTCGCGGACCACCGTGCCGCGCCTCGGCGTGCGCGTGACCAGCCCCTCGTTGACGAGCTCCCCGAGAGCCAGCCTGACGGTGTTCCTGCTCACCCCGTGGTCTTCCATGAGCTGTGCCTCGGTCGGCAGCTGCGCCCCGGGGCCGAGGACACCCGAGTAGATGGCTCGACGCAATTCCGCCGCCACCTGCTGATACAGCACCGACCTTGCCACTTTCACCCCTTTTGTTCCAACAATTTAGACGATCTGGTTCTAGCAGGCCACAACCCCTTGACCGAAGCCCCTCGACCGGCCCATCATCCATTCGTTGGTACAAATCCATCTAAAGGCCGGTGAGGGGGTGGAGGCCAAGTGTTGCCGGTTCACTCGGACACGCCGTTCCTGCCCTGGCAGGACCCCCGCGAAGCAACTCGTTTACTGCGTTACGCGTTGCGCCGCGACGGGTTCTCCCACAAGCACCAGAGCAAGGGAAAGGCATTGTCCGTGCTCTCGGTGTCGACCGAACTGACCGTGTGGTGCATAGACGGATCCTTTGTCTGGAACGAGGAGGGTGGCGCCCCCGTCACGCACCCCATCGATGACCCTGTCGGTGCGGCTCGACGCAGCACCGTTCGTCACCGGCGGCACGTGCCTTCGCACACCCCCACCGACTCCGTGCGCGAACTCGCGGCTTAGGACTCCATCCCTCGCCGGAGTCCTGGCGTCGCCGCGCACGGGGCAGGAAGCGCGTCCTGGCGGGTCCCCCACGCCCGCCAGGACGCGCCTTCCTCCGAGAGGGACCTGTCTTGCGCCGCCGTACCGCCCCCGCGCCCGGAGGGCTGCGCGCCGTCCGACGCGGGCCCGGGCCGGCGGCAGGAGTCAGCGGTCGTGACCTCGGTGTCACGTCTGTCGCCGAGTCGCTACCGCACACGTACGCCGCCACGTCCGGGTCGCCTCCATGGTTGACGCCTCAGCTTCATCATCAACCCTCACGGGCCAACCTGTAGGCACCTTCGCAATGGTGGGACTGGTGGGATTTTCCGGTACGAATCGAAAGTCCGGCTCCGGACCGATCAGCGGGAGGATGTGCGCTCGGGCGAATGGGCATCCGCGTCCCCGTCCAGGGGCTCCCAGTCGAGCAGGGTCAGCCGGTCGTCGACGCGCGTGCGCACCCCTCGTACGCGCTGGCCGGGCAGCGGCTCGGGCGCGGCGCCGCGCCAGTTCCCGTGCACCAGGCAGCCGGGCACGGCGTCCAGCCGGACCATCACCACGACGTACGGCTCCTCCGTTGCCCCCGGCAGGAAGGCCCGGCGGTTGACGATCCAGCTCTCGACCACGCCCTCGGCCGGCACCGGAAGCCACCGCCACGCCTCGCCCCGGCAGGACGGGCAGAAGGCCCGCGCCGGGAAGCGCGCGGTGCCGCAGCCGTCGCAGCGCTGCACCGCGAACCCCTCCCGCGCCAGGCGCTCCCACCACTCGGCGGAGTCGCGGTCGGGCTCGGGGCGGGGACCGTAGGGCATGGGTCACGACCTCCTGAGGATCAGCGCGGAGGTGGCGGGCAGGATGTAGCCGGGCTGGGCGGTCGAGAGCGCCACCTCGGCGCCGGGCACCTGCCGGTCGCCGGCCTCGCCCCTGAGCTGGGCGACCGCCTCGGCGACGTGGTTGACGCCGTGCACGTACCCCTCCGACAGGAAGCCGCCGTGGGTGTTCACGGGCAGCTCGCCGTCCGGGGCCGTGGCGCCCGACTCCACGTACGGGCCGCCCTCGCCCTTGGCGCAGAAGCCGTAGTCCTCCAGCTGCACGATCACCGAGTACGTGAAGCAGTCGTAGATCTCGGCCACGTCCACGTCGCCGGGCCCGAGGCCGGCCTGCGTGTACAGGCGGGGGGCCAGGGCGGCGGCCGCGGTCACCGTGGGATCGGCCGGGCCCGTGCCCGACAGGTGGGACGTGCCGCCGCCCCAGGCCGCCGCCGAGATCAGGACGGGGTGGCGGCGCAGGTCGCGGGCGCGTTCGGCGGTGGTGACGACGAGGGCGCAGGCGCCGTCGGTCTCCAGGCAGCAGTCCAGGAGGCGGAACGGCTCGGCGATCCACCTGCCGGCCAGGTAGTCCTCCAGCGTGATCGGGGTGCGCATGAGGGCCCGCGGGTTCTTGACCGCGTTGGCGCGCTGGGTGACCGCGACGCGGCCGAAGTGCTCGGGCCTGGTGCCGTACCGCAGCATGTGGGCGCGGGCGTACATGGCGTACTGCTGCGGCGGGGCGACGTAGCCGTACGGGGCCTGGTACTGGACCTCGGGGCTGACCGGCACCCCACGCCCGGTGCCGCCCATGCGGAACTCGGAACGGGCGTTGATCGCGCGGTAGCAGACGACGGTCTCGGCCATCCCGGTGGCCACGGCCAGGGCGGCCTGGCCGACGACGGCGTGCGAGACGCTGCCGCCGCCGAACTGGTCGAGGTGCCAGGCGAGGTCGGGCAGGCCGAGGGCGGGGGCCACCAGGGAGGGCGGGGCGGAGTCGCCGACGCGGTGGGTGGCCAGGCCGTCCACGGCGTCCGGGGGCAGGCCGGCGTCGTCGAGGGCGGCCAGGACGGCCCGGCAGGCCAGGGTGAGGGTGCTGACGCCCGAGTTCTTGGTGAAGGGGGTGTAGCCGATCCCCGCGATGGCGGTCACGTCCCGAAAATCAAGCAAGCGCTTGGGCACATAGATCACGCTAAACCCACCTTTTTCACCATGTCAACCGCGAATGACCCGGCCGCCGGAAGGCGGGCGGCAGCCGCAGCGCACTACGGGCGGGTTGACAGGGTTTCCGGAACGAGCCTAGTGTCCAAGCAAGCGCTTGGTATGTATGATGGGCGCAGTCGGTGACGAGGAGGCGGACCCCATGAGCACACACGCTGCCCGGCTCATCGCGCCGGACGGCTGTCGCGGCCTTCCGACGCCCTACCAGCGCAGCAGGACTCGTAACGGAGCCGCCATGCCGCCCGGCCCAGCACAGCACAACGGGAACGGCCACATCGACGGCCGCCGGTTCCGCCAGGTCCTCGGCAGGTTCGCGACCGGCGTGGTGGCGATCACCGCCCTCGACCCGGCGAACGACCAGCCGTGCGGCCTGGCGGCCAACTCCTTCACCTCCGTCTCGCTCGACCCGCCGCTGGTGGCCTTCTGCGTGGCCCACACCAGCACGAGCTGGCCCCGGGTGCGCGGCGCGAAGGTCGTCACCGTCAACGTGCTGGCCGAGCACCAGCAGGCGGTCTGCGCGCAGATGGCGGCCAAGGGCGGCGACAAGTTCGCCGGCCTGGCCTGGACCGGCTCCCCCGGCGGCAACCCGGTGCTCGAAGGCGCGCTGGCCTGGCTCGACTGCGTGATCGAGGCCGAGCACCCGGCCGGCGACCACATGATCGTGGTGGCCCGGGTGCTGCAGCTCGACACGCACGCCGACGGCGGCCCCCTGGTCTTCTTCCAGGGCGGCTACGGGGGATTTGTTGAGCCTTCGTGAGCAGGCCCGCGCCTGGCTGGAGGAGAGCCTGTCCGGCGAGTTCGCGCACGTCCGCGGTCTCGGCGGGCCCGGCAGGGAGCACGAGGGGCACGACCTGCGCCTGGCCTGGGAACGCCGGCTCGGCCAGGCGGGGTGGACCTGTCTGAGCTGGCCCGAGCGGTACGGCGGCCGGGCCGCCTCCCTCGACGACCAGGTCGCCTTCTACGAGGAGTACGCCAGGGCCGGCGCCCCCGCCCGGGTCGGCCTGATCGGCGAGGGGCTGATCGGCCCGACCATCCTGGAGTTCGGCACCGACGAGCAGAAGGACCGGTTCCTCCCGCCGATCCAGCGGGGTGAGGAGCTGTGGTGCCAGGGCTACTCCGAGCCCGAGGCCGGGTCCGACCTGGCCAACGTCCAGACCAGGGCGCGGCTCGAAGGCGACGAGTGGGTGATCACCGGGCAGAAGGTCTGGACGTCGCTGGCCCACGTCGCCGACTGGTGTTTCGTCCTGTGCCGGACCGAGGAGGGCTCGCAGCGGCATCGCGGGCTGTCGTACCTGCTGGTGCCGATGGGCGGGCCGGGCGTCACCGTGCGTCCGATCAGGCAGCTCACCGGCACCTCCGAGTTCAACGAGGTGTTCTTCGACGGCGCCCGCACGGCGGCGGGGAACCTGCTCGGGGCGCCGGGCGACGGCTGGCGGGTGGCCATGGCCACGCTGGGCCACGAGCGCGGCGCGTCCACGCTGGGGCAGCAGATCGGGTTCCGGCGGGAGCTGGCCGAGGTGATCGCGACCGCCCGGCGGACCGGGGCGGCCGAGGACCCGGTGCTGCGCGACCGGCTCGTCCGGTCGTGGCTGGAGCTGGAGATCATGCGGCTGAACGCCCTGCGGATGCTGGGCCCGAGCCCGGGTCCTGAGGCGTCGATCGCCAAGCTCTACTGGTCGGAGTGGCATCGCCGGCTGGGCGAGCTGGCGCAGGAGGTGCAGGGGAAGGCCGGGCTCGTGGCGGCGGGCGGGCTGAACGACCTGCAGCGCTTGTATTTGTTCAGCCGGGCGGACACGATCTATGCCGGGTCGAGTGAGATCCAGCGGAACATCATCGCCGAGCGCACTCTTGGACTCCCCCGCTGATTGGAGCACGGATGGCACCGCCCTATCCGAAGTCGCACGGTCTGCTCGACGGCAAGGTCACGCTGGTGACCGCCGCCGCGGGCGCGGGCATCGGCTACGCCACCGCCAGGCGCTGCGCCGAGGAGGGGGCGACGATCGTCCTGTCCGACCGGCACGAGCGCCGCCTGGCCGCCGCCGCCGACGCGCTGACCGAGCTGACCGGCGTCAAGCCTCTGGCGGTCCCGTGCGACGTGACGTCGGAGCCGCAGGTGCTGGCGCTGTTCGACGCGGTGGTGGAGGCGCACGGCCGGCTCGACGTGATGATCAACAACGCCGGCCTCGGCGGTACGGCCCCGCTGGCCGAGATGACCGACGAGCAGTGGCACACGGTCCTCGACGTCACCCTCAACGGCACCATGCGCTGCACCAGGGCGGCGGTCCGGCACATGATCGGCCAGGGCTCGGGCGTGATCGTCAACAACGCCTCGGTGGTCGGCTGGCGGGCGCAGCGCGGGCAGGCGCACTACGCGGCGGCCAAGGCCGGGGTGATGGCGCTGACCAGGTGCGTCGCGCTGGAGGTCGCCGAGCACGGCGTACGGGTGAACGCGGTGGCGCCGTCACTGGCCGTGCACCCCTTCCTGGCGAAGGTGACGAGCGAGGAGCTGCTGGCGGAGCTGGCCGCCAAGGAGGCGTTCGGGCGGTCGGCCGAGCCGTGGGAGGTGGCCAACGTGATCGTCTTCCTGGCCAGCGACTACTCCTCGTACATGACGGGCGAGACCGTCTCGGTGTCCTCGCAACATCCCTGACCTGGCCCTGTCAGGGAGAATTCGGGGTAGGCGGCGGGCATCGGGCGGGCTACCGTCCGTTGCATGGGCACACGCTCCTCCTTCCTGCTCGACGTCCTGATCAGCGAGTTCGGCGAGTCGATCAAACGCGACCCGGCCGCCTTCCGGCGCAAGTTCCGCAAGATGGCGGCCTCCCCCTTCGCCTTCTACCGGGGCAGCGCCGGCCTGTTCTACGCCGACCTGACCGGCGACTTCGCCGACGGCTCCTACCTCGACGAGCCCACGGGCCGGGTCTGGATCCACGGCGACCTGCACGCCGAGAACTTCGGCACGTACATGAACGCCTCCGGGGTGCTGGTCTTCAACGTCAACGACTTCGACGAGGCCTACGTCGGCCCCTACGTCTGGGACCTCAAGCGCTTCGCCGCCAGCGTGGCGCTGATCGGCTACGCCAAGGCGCTGTCGGACGAGACGATCAGCGTGCTGGTGACCGAGTTCGCGCGGGCGTACCTGACCGAGCTGCACGGCATCGCGACCGGCGGCGACGACGCCATCGGCTCGCTCACCCTGGAGACCACCGGCGGCGTGCTGCACCGGGTGCTGCAGACGGCGCGGCTCAGCACGCGGGTGGCGATGCTCGACGTGGAGACCGTGATCGACGACTACGACCGGCGCTTCGCCCTCATGGACGGCCGGGAGGAGGTCGACGCCGCGACCCGGGAGAAGGTGCTGGCGGCGTTCGAGGGCTACCTGGGGACGCTGCCCACGCCGTCCAGCCCGGTCGAGCACGTCGTCAAGGACGTGGCGCTGCGCAAGGGCGTGGGCATCGGGTCGGCGGGGCTGCCGTCGTACAACCTGCTGCTGGAGGGGCGTTCGCAGGCGCTGGAGAACGACGTCATCCTCTACATGAAGCAGGCCCAGGCGCCGGCCGTGGCCCGGTACGTCGACAACGAGAAGGCGGCCTCCTACTTCCTGCACCAGGGCCACCGCACGGCCGAGTCGCAGCGGGCGCTGCAGGCCTACGCCGATCCCTGGCTCGGGTACGCCTCGCTCGACGGGGTGGGCCAGCTCGTGGCCGAGGTGTCGCCGTACTCGGCCGACCTCGACTGGGACGACGTCAACGAGCCCGACGAGCTGCGTTCCATCATGCGCGACCTGGGACGGGCGGTGGCGCGCATGCACTCGGTGGCCGACGACGAGTCCAGCCACGACCTGGTGGACTTCTCGACGGAGGAGGCGATCGTGGCGGTCATCGACGGCGATCAATCCGGATTTATCGGCATGCTGGTGGATTTCGCCCACCGATATGGGGCACAGGCCCGTGAAGACCATCAACGGTTCGTCGACCTGTTCAGGAACGGTCGCCTGCCCGGCCTGTGAGCCCTCGCGGCGGCCGCGGAGGAGCATCGTGCGTCATCTCATTGGGCTGCTGCTGGGGACCGAGGAGGACTGGCCGGCGGCGTTCGAGACCGTGTTACGCCGGGTGGGGCCGATCAAGGGGGTGGGCGAGTTCGACGTCGAGCGCATCACGATCGAGCCGTTCGACCTGCGCGCCAAGCCACGTCACGAGCTGGTGATCGACCGGCTGGCGTACTGGTACTACCACCCCCGCGAGTGGCTGAAGAAGATCGCCATGATGGACGACGTCTATCTGCTGAACAGCCCGTTCACGTTCCAGTCGATGGAGAAGCACGCGGCCTACTGCGCGATGATGCGGCTCGGGCTCAAGGTGCCGGAGACGGTGCTGGTGCCGTACAAGAACCCGGTGGACAACTCCCGGTACGCCTACACCGCCGAGCGCTACAACCGGGCCTTCGACCTCGACGCGGTCGCCGAGCGCATCGGCTATCCGCTGTTCATGAAGCCCTACGACGGCGGCGCCTGGCGGGGCGTCTCCCGCGTCCGCGATCGCGACGAGCTGCACCGCGCCTACGACGAGAGCGGCGAGATGCTCATGCACCTCCAGCAGTCCGTCGAGGGGTACGACGCCTTCGCCAGGTCGTTGTCGATCGGCGCGGAGACCATGGTCATGCGCTTCCGCCCCGACGAGCCGATGCACGCCCGGTACGCCGTGGACCACGAGTTCCTCTCGCCGTCCGTGGGCGAGGAGGTCGTCACCGTCGGGCGGCTGGTGAACGCGTTCTTCCGCTGGGAGTTCAACTCCTGCGAGACGCTGGTCAAGGGCGCCGACGTGCACCCGATCGACTACGCCAACGCCTGCCCCGACGTGGCGCTGACCAGCCTGCACTACTACTTCCCCTGGGCGATCAAGGCGCTGGTGAAGTGGAGCGTGTTCTGCGTGGCCACCCGCCGCCGGCCGCGCATCGACCTGGAGACGCACGACTACTTCGAGGTCACCGGCGACTACGGGGAACGGCTGGCCCAGTACCGCCGGCTGGCCGACCGCTACTTCGAGGTGGACCGGTACGAGGAGTTCTGCCGCACGCATCTGGCGCATCTCGACGAGATCGTCCTGGACTGGGTGGACGGGCCGGAGTTCGACCGGTTGCTGGTCGACACGGTGGCGGCCACGTACCCGGCGGCCGAGCGCGAGCGGTTCACCGAGCACTTCCGGGGGCTGCTGCGACTCTGGGTGAAGGACGAGGGCAGCTAGTAACCGACCAGTCGGTATGGCATGCTTCCGGAACATGAGTCTGTTCTCGGTGGAAGGCAAGACGGTCGTCGTCACCGGCGGTTCGCGCGGCATCGGCCGCATGATCGCCGCCGGGTTCGTGGCGGCCGGCGCGACCGTCGTCATATCGGCACGCAAGGCGGCGGAGGTCGACAAGACCGCCGCCGAGCTGGGGTGCACGGCCGTGCAGGCCGACCTGTCCACGCCCGAGGGGGTGGACACGCTGGTCACGGCGGTGGGCGGCCCGCTGCACGTGCTGGTCAACAACGCCGGCGCCACCTGGGGCGCGCCTCTGGAGGAGTATCCGGAGCACGCCTTCGACAAGCTCTGGGACATCAACGTCAAGGGCGTCTTCTACCTGACCCAGAAGTTCCTGCCGAACCTGCGCGAGGCGGCCGGCCCGGACGACCCGGCCCGGGTGATCAACGTGGGCTCGATCGACGGCATCCGGGTGCCCGCCCTGGAGAGCTACGCCTACTCCTCCACCAAGGCGGCCGTGCACATGCTGACCCGCCACCTGGCCAGGCAGCTGGCCAAGGAGCACATCACGGTCAACGCCATCGCCCCCGGGCCGTTCGACTCCAAGATGATGGCCTTCGCCCTGGACGACCCCGCCACCCGCGCCGCCATCGCCTCGAACGTGCCCCTGGGGCGGATCGGCCGTCCCGACGACATGGCGGGCACGGCCGTCTTCCTGTCCTCGCGGGCGGGGTCGTACCTGACGGGCACGGTCATCCCGGTGGACGGCGGGATCTCCTGCTGATCAGACCAGCGCCTTCAGGGCCCTGGCGAAGTTCGCCGGGGCGTCCGGGGCGTAGCGCAGGAACAGGTACGGCTCGGTGAGCTCCAGCTCGATGACCACCGGCGTGCCGTCGGACAGCCGGACCAGGTCGATCCTGGCGTAGAGAAGGGCGTGGGGAATGGCTGCGAGCACCTTCTCGGCCAGGTCGACCTGGTCCGGGGCCGGGGTGCGGAGCTCGGCCCGCGCGTTGTGGTCGAGGGTTGCCCCCGCCTTCAGCATCGGATGGCGGCGGACGGCGTGGCTGAGGCGGCCGTTGAAGTACAGCAGGGAGGTCTCGCCCTCCGACTCCACCATGTCGAGGTAGGGCTGGACCATCGGCTGCCGCCCCGCGGCCTGGAGTGCGGCGGCCAGTTCGGCCGCCCGGTCGCGGTCGGTGGTCCTGGTCGTGTCGCGGGCTCCGGCGGAGATCGCGGGCTTGACGACGTACTCGGGCCAGTCGGGCAGGTCGTGGGCGGACCAGTGGGTCGGCACGGTCGGCACGCCCAGGTCTCTCAGGTACGTCTTGTCGGTGTTGCCCTCCAGGACGACGGCCGGGTTGAGCAGCCTGGTGACGGACTCGACGCGGCGGGCCCAGGCCAGGAACTCCGCGCGCCGGTCGATGTAGTCCCAGGCCGATCGCACCACGACGGCGTCGTAGGCGCTCCAGTCGGCCGCGGGGTCGTCCCAGCGTTCGGCGCGGCCCTCGATGCCGTGGGCGTGCCAATGGGAGAGCGCGAGGTCGCGCTCGTCGTCCAGGCCGGTTGGGTCATCAAAGGTGACATATGCACAGTTCGTCATCCAGGGATGGTAGTGGGGGCGGGCCGGGCCGCCTCGACCCGGCCCGCACGGGGACGCCCTCTCCGCGCCGGAGGGCGCCCCCGGGCCTGGCTAGGAGTCGACGCTGGTGCCGGCGTGGCTGTCGTCGGTGGCGGTCGTGGCGTTGCCGTTGACGTTGTTGACGCTGGTGGCGTCGGTGCCGCTCACGTTGACGTTCACGACGTTGCCGAAGTTGTTGCCCGACTGGGAGGTGTCGTGGTTGGAGCTGGAGTTGCCCGCGGTGACGTCGGCGTGGGCCGGGGCGGACAGGAGCGTCAGGGCGGCGGCCGCGGCGACGGCGCCGGTGGTCACGCAGAGCTTCTTCATCATGTCGATGTCCCTTCCTCGGAGCTGTACGGAGGTCAGTAGAAGATGTAGGTCACCGCGATGCCGCCGTCGGTGGCGGTGGTCGCGACGCCGTTGATGTTGTTGACGTTGGTCGAGTCCCAGCCACCACGGTTGGCCGCGGAGACGTCGCCGAAGTTGTTGCCCGACTGCGACGAGTCGCTGTTGCTGCTCCAGTTGTCGGACCAGGTGTCAGCGTGGGCGGGAACGGCCGCCATGGCGACGCCGGCGGCCGCGGCCAGCACGGCCCCTGCGGCGCACAGCCTTTTGATCACTTCTGCTCCTTCACCGGTGTGGACCCCTGCGAGGAGGCGGGAGCCAGGGCCCTGGGCAGCCGCCGCCCTCTTTTTGACCTTCTGTGACCCATTGGGATCAAGGTCAATGCGACTATATAACTCTGCGTTGCCAATCGGTAGCACAGAGTTATCAGAACATTGTTCGCCACCTCCCCTGACATGAGATGGCAGTGACCCCGCCCTAGCGTCCGGCCATGATCTACGAACTACGGCGGTACACCCTTCACCCCGGACGGCGCGACACCCTGATCACGCTGTTCGAGCGCGAGTTCGTCGAGCCGCAGGAGGCGGTCGGCATGCGCGTCGCGGGCACCTTCCGCGATCCGGACGCGCCCGACACCTTCACCTGGCTGCGCGCCTTCCCCGACATGGAGGCGCGCCGGGCGGCGCTGGAGGGCTTCTACGACGGCCCGGTCTGGCGGGCGCACCGCGACGCCGCCAACGCCACCATGATCGACTCCGACGACGTGCTGCTGCTCCGCCCGTCCGGCCCGGAGCTGCCCTCCTGGGAACGGCCACCCGCGGGCGCCGCCGAGCTCCCCGCCGCCCTGTACGTCGCCACCATCTGCCACGTCGGGGAGGGCTTCGCCGAGTTCTTCGCCGGGCAGGTCGCGCCCGCGCTGGCCGAGGCCGGGACGCCGCCGGTCGGCTGCCTGGAGAGCGAGCACGCCGAGAACACCTTCCCCCGCCTGCCCGTCCGGACCGGGGAGAACGTGTTCGTGTGGTTCACCCGGTTCGCCCGGCCGGAGGACGAGCGCCAGGCGGACCTGCCCATGCTCGACGCCCGCCTGACCGCCCCGCCGGTGCGGCTGCGCCTGCGTCCCACCGCCCGCTCGTCGATGCGCTGACGACTTCTTCCAACCCTCGGGCCCTCGGCGGAGTTGATTTCCTACATGGACCGCTACGAGGGGTTCCACGAGTTCGTCCGCGCCCGTCAGCAGTCGCTGATGCGGACCGCGTACCTGCTCACCGGAGACCCCCATCTCGCCGAGGACCTGTTGCAGACCGTCCTCACCCGTGTCGCCTCGCATTGGGGCAAGCTCGCGAAGGACGGCAACCCCGAGGCGTACGCGCGCCGGGCGCTGGTGAACCAGACCATCTCCTGGCGCCGGCGCAGACGGCCCGAGCTGCCCGCCGCCGAGCTGCCGGAGACCGGCGGGCACGCGCACGACGAGGCGACCGTGCGCCGCCTGACCCTGCTCAAGGCGCTGGCCCGGCTCACCCCGAAACAGCGCGCGGTGATCGTGCTGCGCTTCTACGAGGACCGCACCGAGCACGAGACCGCCCGGCTCATGGGCGTCTCGCTCGGCACGGTCAAGAGCCAGACGCACTACGCGCTGTCCAGGCTGCGCGCCCTGACCCCCGCGGAGGTGTACCGATGAAGACGCTGCGCGAGGACCTGCACGCGCTGGCCGAGCAGGCGCCGGTCGTCGACCTGGGGGCGCGGGCCGTCCTGCGCGCCCGGCGCAGGCGCGCGACCCGGCTGGCGGTGAGCGTCGCGGCGGCGCTCTGCGTGGTCGGGGGCGGCGGCGCCGTGCTGCTGCAGCAGGCGCGTCCGGCGCCGCCGATCGTGCTCACGCCGCCGGCGGCCACCGCCCTTCCGCTGCCCGCCAAGGGGGTCGCGCCGGTCGAGCAGTTCTACCGGCCGACGTGCCGCACCGACGGCCCGGCGTGCCGGTGGCGGCTGGTCACCCGGGACGGCGCCACGTACGAGCTGACCGACGGGCCGCGGAACGGGCCGGTCGAGGCGACGGCCGACGGGCGCCGGATCGCCTACTACAGCCCTGGCAAGCGCGCGATCGTCGTCCGGGACCTGGCCGGCGGCCAGGTGTGGACGTCGCCGCTGAAGCAGGACGACCGGGACTTCTCCGGCGAGTACGCGCTGCGGCTCTCCCCCGGCGGCCTGCGGTTCGCGGTGTCGGCGACGGGCGCGCCCCGGCTCGTGGACGTGCAGGCCGGCACGTCGGCCTCGCTGCCGAAGGGCTCGTGGCCGGTGAGCGTGGCCGACGGGACGGGCCCGGTCGTGCTGGCCAGGGCCAAGGGGGACACCACGTCGTTGTGGGTGTCCGGCCGCGACCCGGTGACGGTCCCGGAGCACACCTACGACTTCAGCGCCCTGGCCCCGGACGGCCGCACGATCGCCCGCGTCGGCACGACCCTCGACCGGAACCGCGAGCCCATGGTGCGGCGCGACGGCACGATCGTCGTCTTCGACGTCACGGGAGGCGCGGAGCGCCGGGTCAGGCCGTCCGGGCTCGCCGCGGGGCTGCGGCCGGCCAAGCTGGGCGGCTGGACGTCCCCCCGTCAGGTGACGATGCTGGCCTATCCGGACGACGACCCCCGCGCCACCGCCGTGGTCTACGCGGTGGACGTGGACTCGGGACGTGCCACCGAGCTGTTCGCGCTGCGGGGGGACGGCCAGTCGTCCGTGCCCGGACTGGTCCGCTAGATCGCTGATGTGAATTTGGGTCAATGGTCGTAGGCGGTCAGTGATCGTTTCACGGGGGCGCCGGTGTTCCAGTTGTGCCAGATCGCGGCGT
>NZ_JBIATU010000019.1:0-198064 GCF_042892035.1 Nonomuraea sp. NPDC001831
GCATCGGTCACATCAAAGCGCGCCACATCCGAGTTCTACCAGTCACGGCAGGCCGCCACCGCTCCTCATCTAGATCCGAACTTCAAACAGCTCCTAGTCCAGGCGCCCTAGAGTCGTTGCCAACACTCTCCCAGCCACTGCTCGGCGTGGCCATAACGGCTTTATCTTCCCTGCATCGGGGGTCGGGACACATCGCGTAGGCGCTCGCCACGCTCTGTGGCCGCGACGACGCCCTTCCTCTCCGTCCCCGTACAGCATGCAACCAGTGAAAGTGTCGGTCAGCCCGGTTACAGTTGACGATCGGATACTCGCAACGCTAACCAGCAAGGCATGCATTAGGCCCAAGTCAAGGAGTTGCAGTGGAAGATGAACTTCTCTCGCTTGCAAACGAGATGAACTTCATGGCAGAACGCCGTAGCAACGGCATTGTTATTCGTATTCCCTGCATGGGTCTCGCTCTAATACTGGAAAGAGTGGATGACGATCGCGTCTTCCCCTATATTCACTGCAAGAAGGCTCCGGGGGCATGGAGTGGCGGCGCCAGCGACATCATTGATATTACAACGTATATGGCGGCCGCCTATATGAGTGGACAAGGGAAGTCGTCCTATCAGCTTCTCGACTACGATCACCCTGTTGCAGCAAGCGAACTCGGCGAACGATACCTCATCCCCCGGCAGCCTGTGAATCTCACAGTAGGCCGTGATCCCGAGTCGATGAAGAAGGTGCTGGAAGACTTGTGGTGGTTCGGTCAGACGATGCACATAGCTCTCCCGCAGTACTGTCCCACTTACTCGGACAGTAGTGATTCTCTGGCAGCCCCGTCTGAAGAGGCGATTGATTGGGCGCGGGGACTGGGCGCCGCGCTGCCTAAACTTTTCAATCCGGGCGTGGACCTTTTCACTTCTCGCGGTAACCCATACAATTTGTATTATCGGACCCATGATGGGGAAGTGTCTATAACGCGCGATCCAGAGGTGGCCGACGCGCTCAACGTGTTGAAGGATGAGGCGAAGATTATCCCTGGCCCCAAGGGTGAAATTCGAGAGAATGCCGAACTGCTTACCGCTATCTCCTATAAGGAGGCGGATAAAGCGGTGCGAATTATGGAGGCGGCAGGCGAAGAAATTGATGATAGAGAAGACTTGCAAATCTTCTCTTTTGAGAATGCACTTCTTTGTGTAAGAGGGGAAACTATTGTCCTTCTAGGTGGCACAGGGGGCAGGCAGGCGTACCAAGAGGAGCGTCAGCGGATAGTCAGTCAACACCAGCTTGTCTCCTCGACGTTGCTGGCACCTGACGCATACACATGGGCCCCCAGGATAGACGGCCAGGTGTTCGAGGATATGGTTCGGGAGCTCCTCGAAGCAGATCCCTTCGTGACGGAGGTGCGCAGCGCTGGGCCAGCTAAAGAGAGAGATGGTGGTAGAGACTTGCTTATTAAGCAGTTGGTCCCCCAGCCAGGGGGAACGAATTGGAGTGCCGAGCCCAAAAACCTCGTGGAAATCCCTGTAGTGGTACAGTGTAAGGCTCTGGCGAGCACGGTCGGCATCGGCGATGTCAGAGAGATACGTGATGTCATCGAAGATGCAGGAGCGCAAGGATTCCTGCTTGTTACGTCGAGCCGTGTAAGTTCAGCGCTTACTTCTCGCCTTGGTCTTATACGCGATAAGAACGGCTTCCATACTGATTGGTGGGACAGGCATCAGCTGGAGGTGCTGTTGCGTCGAAATCCCGATATCGTAAGAAGATACTCATCGATAGTTATGTCGAACTAACTTTGTACGTGAGCCGTCGAAGCTGAGAGCCGACATTCATGCGTATCGCTCCCAGCTCGCTGCCTCGTACATCCTCGTCGCGAGCGATGTCGATGACTCGCGCACTGGCCTGGGCCAGTGGGAACGTGCACAGCCCAGCGTTCTCCGGATACTCCGCGCGATCGAACGCTGGCCTCGTCCGCGTGTCTTCCCGGGCCAGTCACGTGGTCCCCGCGGATCCGGCGGGGAGCACGTGCGGTGTGGGCCACGAGGGGACTCCTCGTGGCCCACGATCACGCGTCCGGAAATTACCGCTCCTCCTTGAGGAGTTCATTGATGAACGACTGGGTGAACTGTCCCCAATAGGAACGCAGCTGGCTGAATCTCTCAGGGTCCGTGTCCATGTTCTCCGCCTTAGCGTAGGCCAGGAAGAGCGCATCGATGGCGTCGGCGGTCTTTCGAGCGATACTGATGAAATCTTCGGGGGTGAGGCCGTTGGTTTCGCCGTCGCCGATCTGCTTGAGCGGCTTGTAAATATCGCGAACGAACGGGTGGCGCCGGTTTACCTTGATGATGGCTTTGCCATTGAGGTGGTCGATGTCGAGCAGTTCCTTCCCCGGGAAGCCCACGTCAGCAATTGTAAAAGGCCTAGAGTCGATCTGCTTGCGAACCTGCTCGGCCTTCTCAGTGTCGTCGGTGATGCCCAGGTCTTCGAGAAACTCCTTGACGATCTCCTCGCTTTGCTGCGGAGTGAGCTGCTTGCCTGCCTGTCCCTGTGGAGCGGTCTTGTCGACGTTTGCCGCGGCTTCAGCCGCTCTGTCGTGTTCCTGCCGGGTGGCCGCCTGCTGCGCTTCGACCTTATTCCAGTGGCCGCGGATCTGGCGGCGCGCGGAGTTGATTGGCCGGCTCAGCCACGACCTCAGCTCCTGGCGGAGCTTGTCGATGGGAACTGCGCCACGCTTGACGTTGCGAACCTCGAAGTACTCATCCAGTTCGGCGGGGAATGTGACCTCGATGCCAATGTAGCGGTCGATTTTGTCAATCCCAGAGGGTAGGAGTCGGGGTACGATGTCGTAATTGATCTCGCGACCGTTTCGCACCATGCTGATTCGGCCGGCACTCTCCCGGTTGATCTGGTACTCGTTGATATTGCGGCCATAGCGGTCCACGCTGCCTCCGTCGCCCTCCTTCCAGCGAAAGATTTCAGGGACGATAGTTACCGTGACTTGTATCTCGTGGTCGCCAACTTTCAGGATGCCTCGGTCGATCTCGTGGCCGCGCGGATCTTCGGGGGAGTACTGGTCCGTGATCCGGGGGTTGTCCATTAGGAATAGCGGGTCCAACAAGGTGATGGGCTTACGGTTGAGCTCGATGATCAGGCCCTTGTCGAGGAAAGAGCGGTAGGCGCGAGCGATAAATGTACGCAGTTCGTCGAGCTTGTCCTTGAGGCTGGTGCCGTAGCGGCCGCCGCCGGTGAGCCGGTCGATCTTGCCGAACAGCACCAAAGTCCCCGAGGCGACCGGCGTGCCATCCCTCTCGCACATCACGTCGGCGTACTCGGCCGGCCACCCTTCGACCTCGTGGGCCTCGATGTAGGTCTGTTCCTTGTTGCCTACCTTCTCAAGGTCGACGTAGGCGTGACGGACCGTGGGATCGCCGGCCTGCTTGGTATACACCTCCAGGCGTTCGCCCAGACTGAGCCCTGCGAGCTTGAGTCCCATGCCGAAGCGGCCCAAGCCACCGCGCTCCCCGTAGCGGGTGCTGAATCCCACCGAGAGGGCCTTGGCCAGGATGTTGGGGTTGATCCCTCGGCCGTTGTCGGCAAAGGCGATCTCCTCAATCGACTTGTTGTTCGGACCGTACTTGGTCAGGACTTGGATGCGGTTTGCACCGGCCTCGATGGAGTTGTCGATCGGCTCCCCCGCTGCCGCGGTCAGATCGAATCCGGAGTCGCGCATCGACCGCAGAGCGGCGTCGATCTGGATGATGGCGGCCTGGTCGTCCTGGGAGGGCTGGTCGGTCGGCTCCTGGAACGTCGGAGTCAGGCTCATGATTATTCCTCTCTATTGGGTCGGGTTACGGCCGGATGCTGTGGAGCCGTGCGGCCAAGGTCTCGACGAGGGTGCTGTGGCAGAACGGACAGCGCGCGGACATGTGGTCGGGTTGATCAGGGTGAATGACGTTCTCGATCTGGGCTCGCAGGGTGTGGAACAAACTGCACTCCACTTCGAACGCCTGCAGGGGCGTGAAGTGCACGTCATAGGTGAAGTGCTCACCGCGTCGGTTCCCGGCGTGCCGCAGCAACCGTTGGCGCAGGTCGCTGTCGCTGCGTCCCACATAGACAGGGCGGGCGTTCCGGTACAGCATGTAGGTACCGATCAACCCGGCCGGGATGAGGGCGCGAACGACCCAGGGAGCGAGCTTCATCGCACGAGGTGCGCCCACTCTTAGGACACCTCGCTGGTGTAGGCGCGGCGAGCGACCTTCCGGACCCGGGAGATCCTCTCTCGCATGCGGGACAGCGCAAGTCCGTAGTCGGCCGCCAAGACTGCCGTGTCCTCCTCCTGGATCAGTCGGAACAGCAGCTGCTTCTGATTCGCCGTGAGAGCGCGGGTCGTCCGCAGCCACTGGATGAGTTCAACGGCGGTGTAGCGACCTTCGTGTTCCCCGGACTCCTGGCGCGTTTGAAGGCTCTCCAGCGCGATCAGGGGAACGGCGACTCGTCGGTCGCGGAGGACCTGCCACGCGTGTCCACGAGCGCTACGAACCTGGAACGTTGCGGATGAGGAACCGTTGAGCCGGACGATTTCGTCCAACGCGCGATCAATACGCTCAAGCTCGAACGTGTCGGTGATGCGGCAAGCCTGAGCGTAGAGTTCGCTCAGTGCATGCTGTGCCTGCTGGGTCAGCATGAGGGTCTCCTCGTGTCTGACTGCGGCCCCCATGTGGTGGGACGCGGTCGTATTCGGAGTGGTGTGCAGTTGTATGACGGAGCATACGCGCTCTATCCGAGGAGGGCCGGGTTCCCGGCTGGGCTCCTGCGCCCTCAATCAGTAAGGACGGCTGAGACCGGTATTCGTTGCCGCCGTGGCGCAAGATTCATTGGCCTGACAGTGCGACTCATGACGAGCGGCTCTCGCGGCACCATCCGAAGCATGTCGAGGTGTGGTGGCCGGACACCTGGAGCCGGCCGGCAAGAGATTTCAGGGCCACGATCGCTTCCCGTTGCGCCGAATGTGTGCGATACCAAGAGAGGCTAAGGACCAAAGAGTAGGTCAGAGCAAGTTTCAAGGATGCCCTGTAAAGCCGTGGGCACCTGGGATAGTGGCGAACCGGTCAGCCATGAAAATCGGGAACATGTACGCCATGATCTTCGCTCCCGGCGTACCCATGGTCCATTCCGCGAGGTCGTTGCCGAACGCAGGCCATGACTACCGCTCCACTTCCGATCAGACGGTCCTTCGTTCGCCTCGTTGCTCAAGCGTCCCGGCTCCGTGCCCGCCCTTGGGCTGGCAGTTACGAGGAGCACATGGGCGCAAGGGGGCAGGGCACGCATGATGACCACCGTAGGTTGTATTCATGATCGACAGACCATTTGTGGCCACCATGTGAGGAGGGGCATCAGTGATCGGCAGGGAAGGGCTCCGGCTCGGTGTGCAGGCTGCGCGTCGACTGGGGGAGTTGGCATGCTGCGAAATCGAGGAAGGGCTCTCCGAGGCGGAATTAGCGCGGATTGAGCGGGACTACGGGTTCGAGTTCGCCGATGATCATCGGGCTTTCCTGGCGGTTGGGCTGCCGGTGCGTCAGCCTTGGGAGGAAGGGCAGACGTGGGAGAATCCTTGGCCTGATTGGCGGAACGGCGATCCCGAGGCTCTGCGAAAGCACGTCGCCTGGCCTGTCGATTGTCTCTTGTGGGACGTCAAGCACGGCCACTGGCGATCGAGTTGGGGCGAGCGGCCGAGCGATCCGTTGGAAGCCGTCGAAACGGCCCGGCTCCGGGGTGGCGGACACACCCCGCATGGCCCCGCTCTATGCGCACCGGTTCCTTCCGGCCGGCCGCGGGACTTACGGGCATCCCGTCCTGTCCATGCGGGGTTGGGACATCATCTACTACGGCACGGACCTGGCCGACTACATCAACCAGGAGTTCCAGGAACCACGCCCGGAACGCGGCGAGGAATGGCAGCCGCATGCCACGGTCCCGTTCTGGCGGGACTATCTCTGAGTACAGGTCACCACGCGGAAGCACGATCAAGATCCGGGATATACACGGGATGATTTAGTAGAGGGACGCCACGGCCAAGGCTATAGGCCCAGCTCAGCGGCTCGTCGAAGCCTAGATCTTCGGCCCGCTGTAAAACCGTCGGCTCAGCCTACGCAAGTTCGAACCTTGCACCTGCCACCAGCAGTAACAGCAGTTCAGAGGCCCTACGGGGCCTCTTCTGCGTTTCAGGGGTATGCAGCCAGATGCCGCCGCGAGCGGCCCGTTGTCGCTGGTCCACCAATATACGTGCAATGATCTCGGGCGCGTTTCCCCAGGTCGCCCCTTGGTTTGGCCAGTGCGCGGGCAAGAACAAGAGCCCCGGTGGTGGCCGGGGCTCTGGGTGTGGTTGGACTGTGCGTCATGCGACGAAAGCCTCGCCGATCCGCTGGTTGGCGATGTCCTGCTGGCCATCGATGCACTTGGCGTAGACCCGCAGGAGGACATCGACGCTGTGGCCGGCTCTTTCGGCCACGTCCGGGGCGGAGACGCCCACGTTGAGTCAGAGGGACACTGCCGCGTGCCGAAGGTCGTACGGGCGTTTGGCGAGCGGGGAGGCGACCTGCGCGGGGGTGAAGGCCAGGAGGCGGGCGGCCTGCCAGACCTCGGTGTAGGCCGTTGAAGCTACGACGCCTTCCCGTTCACTGCGGAAGATGCGGCCGTCTTTGGCCGTCCCGTACTCCGCGATGTGGGCACGGAGGATCTTGACCAGTTCGGGCGGGATGGGCACGGGGCGGACGTCCTGTCTGCCGCGGTGCTTGAGGCCGCGTTCCTCGTGTGCGTTGCCGGTGTCGGTCCATCGGGTGTTCACCTCCGGCCGGGAGACGTCGATGGTGAGGCGTCCCCGGCCGGAGGCGGGGAGGTGGCAGTCCTGGATACGGAGGCCGACCGCTTCGGCCGGGCGTAGGGCGGCGTAGTACATGCAGGCGAAGAGCGCCATCAGGCGCCGGCCTCTCCCGCGTCGGCCTACGTAGGTCACGGCTGTCAGCAGTTCTTGCGCCTGGCGTGGGTTGACGACGACGCGAGGGTCTACGGTCTCGGTGGTCTTGGGCGGCTTCCACTTGATCTTGTGCAGCGGATTTGCCGAAAGCCCCTCCAGCTCCACTGCGTACTCAAGCGGCGGCGCGGTGCGCCGCCGTAGCTCCGGCCTTCCGCGCGCCCGCCGTCCGGGCGCGCGGCCTGGGGGCTGGTCCCGAACGGCGGCGGGACACCGGGCCGGGCACCGCACGCCGGCCCCGCCGTACGGACCGAACCCTCAGCGCGGAGTTGCCGCGCCACTGCCCATGGCTCACTCTCAACCGGAAAACGGTTTGCCGGAGCAGTGTCCCACCTCAAGGATCACCGTATGAGCGATGAACTGGCCGGATTCGATGACCTGGTCGTCCAGGGACAAACGATCAGAGGCATCAAGCTCATCAAGGACACTTTTGAATGCACTCTTCACGAAGCCCTCGACTTCTACGTAGACCGGTATCGCAAGCTGCGCCAGACGCGTCCCGATGACTTCACCGAGAGTCACGAGGAGTACTGGGAGGGCTTCTACTCCTGATTAAGCCAGCCTCCGGCGGGGGCGCTCCGACTCCGGGATGATCGCCATACGGTGAGCCAGGACCGTAAGTGGCTGGCGTGGAAGCCTGACCATCCCGCTCGCCATCGACCCGGGACAAGCTGAGCAGACCAGGGCCACGGGTCAAGGGTCGTTCGTCCGGTGGGGTGCTCCACCCTTGACCCGTGGCCCTGGCCCGCTTCCCCTTCGGGCGGGTCGACGGCAGACGGGATGATCAGGCAGGTGGAGGTGTGGGCGAGCTGCGTAGCTCCGCCGCTTCTGCGATCCTTCCGGCACGCACGCGGAGCTCGTCATCGGTTGGTTGCGTATCCCGTACGGCTTCCCAGTCATCGATGAGGATCACGAGTTCGGTGATCTCCGGCGGATAGCCGCACCTCGCCATTAGCTCAGTGATCAGGAAATCGGCTCCGGATGCGATAGTTAGGGTGCCGTCCCGCATGGCCAGCGAGATATCGCGGGCGGTAGCCCATGGCTCTTGGCGGGGGTCTATGGGAGGCATTCCGCACTCGGACAACACCTGACGGATCAACGGCTCGATCTCGGACATGGAGCCGATGGATAGAGCGTATCCGGCCAGCTCAAGGGTGGTCGGTGTGTCGACTCCGGCTCCGATCAGCTCGCAGGCAATCCAGCCCGCATCGGTGACAGAGCCGACAAGCTGTCCGCGTAGCAGGTCGCCTCGAAGCGTGGCCAGTTGGTCACGCAATTCTGCCGAGAGCTTCATGAGCCCATTATCAGGAGGTGCCAGCTGCCTCACTGCGTGATCGACTTGCCGTGCAATATGCGGGAAATGATCTCCGTAGCCAAGCGCGTGTGCAGGAGTCGCGTAGCAGGTCGAGGCATAGGTGCGAGCGTTGGTCGCGACGCCCTGTAAACCGTCGGCTCAGGTTGCGCACGTTCGAACCTTGCACCTGCCACACCAGCGGGAAGAGGCCCGTCACCAGTGGAAACGTGGTGACGGGCCTCTCGCTTGTGTATGGCTGTCTACGGCTACGGTACTTCGCCGCCGACATCCCCTTCTCCGACGCCCCTGCGGCCATTCGCTCCTCAGAAGGCAGAACCAGGACTGTGCGGCTGTGGCTGTCCGGCCGGTTCGCGCTGGTCGGACGAGTCGGCCGGCGGGTCGCAGAACTCCTGCTTGACGAGGGCGTCCACAAGGGCCAGGAAGTCTTTCGCCGGGCCTCTGGTGGCCGAGTCCAGCCAGGTCACCGAGGCGGTCAGGGTCTTGCTGCCGTCGGGGGAGCTGTACATCAGCGCCCCGTAGCCGTGCGGTGGGCTGCCGTTGTGCTGGTAGACGGTGCCGCAGCCTGGGCCGAGGTCCTGCGCCCAGATGCCGAGGCCGTAGTCCTGGTTGGGGATGGACGTGGGGATCGCCGTGCGCATCTCGGTCAGCAGCGGGGCGGGGAGGAGCTTGCCGCCGTTCAGTGCGGAGAAGAACGTGGTCAAGTCCTGGGTGGTGGAGATCAGGTCGCCGGCGCCGGTCAGGAGGGACAGGTTCTGGTGGGAGAGGTCGATCACCTGGTCCTGGTACTGGTAGTAGCCGTGGGCGTGTGGCCCGGGTAGTGCCGTCGTGCGGTTGCCCGCCGCGAGGGTGCCCCGCAGTCCGAGCGGGCCGGTGATGCGCCGCTTCAGCTCGGTGGCGTAGGAGTGGCCGGTGATCTTTTCGATCATCAGCAGCGCCACCGTGTAGTTGGTGTTGGAGTAGCTCCACTGCGTCCCGGGTTCGAAGCGCGGCTTCTTGGACAGCGCCAGACGTACCAGTTCCTCGGGTTTGTAGCTCTTGAACCGGTTGGGCACCCAGCCGTCTCCGTTGGCGGGGATTCCCGGCTCGCCCATCGTCCCGTCGGGGTTGTACTCGCCGGTGTAGTTGAAGAGCCCGCTGGTGTGGCGCAGCAGCATCCGGACGGTGATCCGCTCGTCCAGCCCGTAGCCGGGCAGGTAGGCGGCGGCGGGGCGGTCCAGCTCGATCCTGCCTTCAGCCACCAGTTGCAACACCATGGTCGCGGTGAAGGTCTTGATGATGCTGCCCGTCCAGAAGCTTCCGTTGGTCGGAGGCTTGGCGGCCGATCCCAGCTCGCGCGCCCCGGCGCTGCCGGCCCAGTCGCCCTGCTGATCGCGTACGCGTAGCTGGATCCCGGTGAAACCGGCGGCGACGAAGGCGTTCATCGCCTTGCGCAGCTCCGGGCGATCCGGCCCGGTGGAGGTGGCCATGGCGGGGGCGGCGGCTCCCGCCAGCAGCGCTGTCGCGAGCGCCGTGACGGCCGTGCGTCGGCTGAGCGTCGTGTTCATGAAGTCCTCGTCTCTGGGGTCTTGGTCGCTGGTCTCAGTTCGTGGGCCGGCCGTTGCGGAACACCACGTCGATGAGCTGCTGTGTCGCCTGCTGGAACGCCGCCGCCTTGGACAGCGCGGCGTCGTCCACGTAGGTCACGGAGGCCGTCAGCGTCCTGCCGCCGTCGGGCGTGCTGTACATCAGCGCCGCGAAGCCGGCCATGCCGCCGTTGTGGTGGTAGACGGTGCCGCCGTTCTCGCCCAGGTCCTGCTCGAAGATCCCGAGGCCGTAGCCGATCTTCGGGTCTGGCTTGCGCATCTCGGTCAGCAGTTCGGCGGGCAGCAGCCGGCCGCCGTTCAGCGCGGAGAAGAACGTGTGCAGGTCCTGGGTGGTCGAGATCATGTCGCCGCCGGCGGAGATCCACGAAGGATTCTGGCTGGTGACGTCCACCGTGTGCTCCC
This sequence comes from Nonomuraea sp. NPDC001831, assembly GCF_042892035.1. Taxonomy (NCBI): domain Bacteria; kingdom Bacillati; phylum Actinomycetota; class Actinomycetes; order Streptosporangiales; family Streptosporangiaceae; genus Nonomuraea; species Nonomuraea sp. NPDC001831. Next base: position 10,316 of record NZ_JBIATU010000019.1, read on the forward strand.
GTCCGCCGTCCTCGTACCGGTAGTAGCTGTGGGCGTGCGGTCCTGTGATCTCCGTCGAGGTGCCCGGCGCCTCGGTGCCCGTCAGCCCCAGCGGGCCCAGGATCAGCCGCTGCAGTTCCTCGGCGAACGAGCGGCCCGTGACCCGCTCGATCAGCAGCCTGGCCAGCACGTAGTTGGTGTTGGAGTAGCTCCAGTCCGTGCCCGGCTCGAAGCGCGCCGGCTTGGACAGCGCCAGCCGGACCAGCTCCTCGGGCTGGTGGGTGTGGAACCGGCCGTCCACCCATTCCTTGCCCGACCACGCGATTCCCGGCGCGAACGTCCCGTCCTCGTAGTACTCGCCGGTGTGGTTGAAGACCCCGCTGGTGTGCTGCAGCAGCATCCGTACGGTGATCCGCTCGTCCAGCGCGAACTCGGGCAGGTAGCCGTCCACCGGGCTGTCCAGCTCGATCTTGCCCTCGGCCACGAGCTGCAGCACCACGGTCGCGACGAACGTCTTGGTGGAGCTGCCGACCCGGAACCGTCCGTCCGCCGGAGGCTTCTCCGACGAGCCCAGCTCGCGCGCCCCCGCGGTGCCGACCCACTCGCCGCGTTCGTCGTTCACCCGCAGTTGCATTCCGACGGCCATCCCGGAATCGACGAACGCCTGCATGGCCTTCTGCAGTTCCGGGCGATTCTGCCCGGCCACGGCGGTCGCTGCGCTCACCTCGGGCGTGGCCGGAGCGGTGTCGAGGGCAGCGCTGATCTTGCGGGCCATCTCGGTCATGGTGGGGCTGGGCCTCCCGTGGGCGGCCGCTTCGACGGCGACCAGGACGGTGCGGCGGAAGTTGTCGGCCTCGGCCGGGGCCTGCATTTCGAGCAGGCTCATGGAGGCGTTCAGGGCAGGCAGCACCTGGTCGGCGAGTTCGGCCACGGTCCTGCCGTACTTCACGCCCTTGGGCGCCTTGGCCAGCACGTGCCCGACCAGGCCGGTCGCGGAGGTCAGCGCGACGGAGCCCTCGGCGGCGGCCTTGTGCGCCGAGCCGGCGGCGCCGGCGGCGGACATCAGCGAGACGGCGCCCCAGGCGGCGGTGCGCAGGGTGAGCTGGTCCTGGTCGGTGAGGGACATGGTGGTGCTCCTTCGGGGTGCTTGTGGCTTGTCGGCGACGAGGTCCGTTGGCGACGACAGGAACGTTACGGCTGTTGCCACATTTTTGGCAAGTAGTTGCCAGAACGAATTGCCAAAGCTGCGCGGCGCTGGCATCGGCAGTAGGCAAGAACTTGTCCGCAGCGAGGCAAGTGAGCTACCCTCTGGGGCGTCGGACGACGTCAACCGCTACCCGGGAGTTCGGACATGCTCGAACAACCACTCTTCGGCCGCCGACTGAGGCAACTGAGGACCGAACGCGGCCTGACGCTCGCAGCCCTCGCGGGCGAGGGCATGTCCACCGGATACCTGTCCCGGCTGGAGTCAGGGGCCCGTCAGCCCACCGAACGGGCCATCACGCACCTGGCCGCACAGCTCGGCATCAGCCCCGCCGCTCTCACCCAGTCCACCGCCACCTCCCTGGCCGAGAGCCTGACCCTGGCCACCGGCCTGAGCCAGGACGAAGGCGGCCAGACCCTCAGCGAAGCCCTGAAAACCTCCCACGGGGAGGACCCCCTGCTGCGCTGGCAGGCCCTCTGGCAGGTCGCCGAATGGCGTCAGTGGCGTCAGGAGTACGCCGAGCAGCGGACATGCCTCGACGAGCTGACAACGCTCAGCGAACAGATCGGGCTACCCGAGCTGCAGTGCAGAGGGCTGGCCGCACTGTCGCGCTGCATGCGCAGCACCGGAGAGATCGCCGGCGCCGTCGATGCCGCGACACACGCCTACGAGCTGGCCGAACGCGAAGCGCTGCCGGTCCGCGTGCGGGCCTCCACGCTGCTGGCCCTGGTGTCGGCGCTGGCCGAGGCCGGGCGGCTTCCCGACGCCGCCCGGCATGCCGACGAACTGCTCACACTGGCGGACCAGGTCTCAGGAGCGCTGTGGGCCCAAGTCGTGTGGACCGTGGCCAACATCCGGGTCCGCCAGGGCGACCTCGACACCGGCGCGGAGCTGATGAACCAGGCCATCGACGGCTTCGACGGCCGCGACGACCTGACGCTCTGGATGCGCCTGCGCCTCGGCGCGGCCCGGCTCGACCTCAGGGCCGATCCGCCCAGAACGGAGTCCGCCCGGCGGCGCGTCACGGAAGTCCAGGCCGCGATGCCGTTCGCGGGCGCTCCCCCTATCGAGCAGCAACTGCTGGCCGTGCGCGCCCGGATCGCCGTCCTCGCCGGCGACCTCGACGAGGCCCGCACGGTCCTGGACCGGCTGACCGGCTTCGACGACCTGCTCACCTACCAGGAGCGAATGCGGCTCGACGTCCTCCGCAACCGGCTCCTGCTTCTGGAGGGCGAGCAGGAGACGGCGCTCGCCGGGCTGCGCAAGCTGGCCGAGCAGGCCCAGCAGAGCGGCAACATGGACCTGGCCGCCGACATCTGGCGACTCGTCGCCGAATCCCTGACCAAGTAGGGCGCTCTTCCGGCCCGAGTGGCGACTCATTACATGGGCCGGAGCGGAGGCCTTGTCTCCCTGAATAGCAGCGGTGAGGCCGACACCTTCGCAGGCTGTTTCGTTCCTGTCGGCTTCCGCGACAATCGTCACATGATCGATCGATATCGCAATTTGTTCAATGAACAGCAGTGGTTCGAGAGCGCCCTCTGCTGGACTGTCGTGCAACCCCTCGACGAAGCGATCACCGCGGACGATCTCCTGCGGCAGCTGAACGGAGGCCGTGATCCCGAGGAGCGCACCATGGCGTACCCCAGAGAGGAGGCCGCCGAGGAGGACTTTCCCGTGCTCTTCGTCCGCCAAGGCAAAGGAGCCTGGGGTTTCCTCGATTTCTCCCAGGGCTTCGCCACGCCCGATCACATCCTCGCTGAACTCAGCAAAGAGTCACGCGTGTGGATGACGACCTGGCACTTCAACGGGGGATACACGATCCTCTATGCAGCCGACGGCGAGGTACGGGCACAGATGCGCGACTTCATCTTCGACGAGCACGCCGTCCAAGAGGGGGATCCGCGCATCCTGGCCGAGTTCCGCTCCATGCTCGGCAGCCTGGACTCGGAGGACTATCGGGGCAAGCGCAGCGCAGCGTTGGCCTTCATCGAGGCGTCCACTGGCATGGGTATCGAAAGCGAGTGGCTGGACGTGGAAGAGGCGCCCGTCATCATTCTCGACAACTGGAACGAGGACTGAAACTAGGTCCTCGGGTTTAGTGCTGGGTGAGTGAGGAGTTCGGCTCCAGGGTGATCGCCGTGTCGGTCGTCTGGGTCGTAGATACCTGAGGGGGAAGCCTTATCGTCCCGCCTGCCATCGGCCTTGGCCCGCTTCCCCTTCGGACGGGGCGAGGTGAATGGGGTGACCAGGTGGCGAGGAGGCTAAACGACCGCGCCCGAACCGCCTTGGCGGCCTTTTGGCCGCTGCAGATGGGCCATGGATTTCGGTATGAGATAGCAGGTTATGGCCGCCAGCACCCACGCGATTCCCAGTGCGATGCCAATCCATGAGATCACGAGCGGTGTCAGGAAGGATGCATTCGCTTCCGACGGCTCGACCACCCTCGCAAGCATCCACTTTTCCTGCACACCCCACTGCATGAGGATGCTGGGAACGAGGACCACGAGCCCGATCCCCATCAACACCCGACTGCATTCCCTGAAAATCACTTGGTCCCCGTTCCGGTCAAGAGTTGCATCAGAGTAACCGCTGCCAACACGTGTCCGGTAGTAAAGGTGATTGAGGAGTTGTGTGCTATGCGCGCTTGCCGCTCTCGATGTCGAGTTTCCGGCTCGCAATGGTCAGCAGGTGTGCCGTCTTGTGGCCTCTGCCGCACACGAACTGCACCGGATCCTGGGGCCGTCCACCGGTCTCCGGCCTTGTCCCTGGAGCAACTGTCCAGGCATCGACGCCGACCAGTGCGTACGGCTGTGGTCGGGATATCGGCACGAGGTGGCGGTCGGCACGCATCTGTCGGCCGGTGTTCCAGGCCGGCGGACGCCCTCCGCGCCTGGCGCGCCCGCGGTCGTCGACATCCGCCCCTCGCCGGGTGCGGCCGGCTGCTTCACCTGTGCGTTGAGGAGCTCTTGAAGATCAGCTCGGCCCGCACGAGGGCGGTTGGGCTCCGCACCACTTGCGGCATCTGGCTCAAACCGGGCGCGGCGCACCCGAGCCGCCCCAATATGGCCCGTACGACCGCAGGCATGCACCAGAAATGTGGACCGGTCGGGCAGAGTCGCGCTACCGGGCGCTGCGTACGGAGAATTCGTTGCCATCCGGGTCGAACATCAGGATCTGGCTGCCACCGCCCTCGCCGGCACGCGTCGCCCCGAGCGAGAGCAGGCGATCGACCTCCGCCTCCCAGTCGGCGTCGACGGGCGTCGCCAGCTCGAAGCAGAGCCTGTTTGTGCCCGTCTTCGGCGCCACCGGAGGACCACCCCACGTGATCTTCGTGCCGCCGCTCGGCGACTGGATCGCGGTCTCCTGGTCCTGGTCCCAGACCAGTGGCCACCGCAGCGCCTCGCTCCAGAAGTAGCCGACCTCCTGGGTGCCGTCGCAGGCCAGCGCCCCGATGACGCCGGTGTCTGCGAGGAACTTGTTGCCCGCCTCGATGACGCAGAACTCGTTGCCCTCCGGATCGGCGAGCACCACGTGTCCCTCTTCCGGGAGTTGGCCCACATCGATGTGCTTGGCGCCGAGTTTCAGCGCTCTGGCCACCGTCTGCTGCTGATCGTCCGGGGAGGTGCTCGTCAGGTCGAAGTGCGCCCGGTTCTGGCCGATCTTCGGTTCCAGGCTCGGGAGGAAACGGACGCGGAAGCCGGCAGGGTCGGGTGGCAGGATCGCGACGTCGTCGTCAGGGCCGTCGGTCATCTCCCAACCGAGAACTCCCGACCAGAACCGCGCCAGATCCGATGGACGGATCGCATTGAAGCAAATCGCGAACAATTGACTGGTCATACCTCACGCATCCCCGATCCACCAAGTTTGATACGAGGCCCGTTCCGTCGGCACAGCCTAGGGGCGTCCACGCGGCGCCGCACCTGAGTTTCGTGGCAGGCGGTCTGGACGGGGGTTGCGACCGGTGCACCGCTCTGCTCCCTACCCATGCACGAGTCTCGGCGCTGATCGGCAAGCGGCCGTTCACTCGTCCTCGTCATCGATGAGGGGGCCGAGCAGGGCGCATGCTGTCTCGATGTCTCCGGACGAGATCAGATCGCGAATCGCGGCCGCCATGCCCTCGTACCCCACGTCCCGAACGATGATCAAATCCGGGCACCAGAAGTACCTGCCGCCGAGAGAATCGCCGGTGCTTGCATCCGTGTGCATCTTGCGCTGGACGACATCCAGGGTCATGAAGGTCGCATATCGGCGTGAACCGTCGCGAAAAGTGATTGTCGCGTCTGCCTCGTCGGCGGTGTCCGGCTGGTATCCCACCCAGGCCGGGATCACCATCTCGAACTCTGGATCCGTGATGCGATAGAAGGTCCCGTCGAAAGTGATCACCTGTTGTCCTCTCTGTCGCCGGCAGGGGGTCGCCGTCCTCGTCGTCGGTGTCCGGGTAGCGGAGGGCCTCGATCAGCACGGGGGTAGTCGGGTCTGGAGGCATGCACGACGGCGAGCGCCAGGCGCCGCGCAGTCAACCGTCGACGGCGAGAAACGGATCGCCGTTCGTCCACGGCCGGTCCACCTGCACCCACGGCTCTCGCATCGGCCCATTGTGGATGCAAGGCTGCACCGAGAGGGCGGGAGCTTCGCGCAGTCGTGACGGAGGCCTGCTGACATGCGTGTGGGAAATGATCTAGGCTGGGCGCCCTTTACTGCGACCACATGGCGGCTATCTTGCTTCCGTTATCGGCGATTCCCCCGCGCTGGGGAGTGCCCTTGTTGACTTTGGCGGCTCTGGCGGCTCCCGCTTCGCGTGCCTTGCAGTGGCGGCTTTCTGGAGGGCCGACCTACTCGGCGCACGGCTACGCCTGCCCCTTGAGCGCCGAGCCGTGGAAACCCGGGAAGTTCGATTGGCTGATCGAGATCAACTGGGCGACCGTCTCGGCGGATCTGTCCGGCTGGCCCACCGGGATGATGGCGCTCGGCTTGTGTGCGACTCTCGCCCTTCGTGGCGGGTGGGGGGTATTCGCCGCTTGGGTGACGGCGGCGCTGTTCGTGGTCATCGCCGGGCTGTTCAGCCTTCCCTACGCTGTTCGGGTCGTCGTGGACGGTTGCCAGGAAACGCTTGAGTTCGGCGGCTGGAACATCGTCAGATTCGGGCCGATTCTGCACTATGTGGCGGGCGCGGTGCTGGTCACGTTCTTGGCGCTGGTCCGGCGTGCGGAGACGGGCGGCGGTCCCGGTCTCCTGATCGGCAGATCAACGCCTGCTACGTCGAGGGGGCGCGCAGCGTCGCGGTGACGGCCGCCGCGTGGTCCCGGTCGGCCATGACCTGACCCTCGTGAACCAGCGGGAAGTGGGTGTTGTAGGCGGCCGTCCTGGCGTCGGGGGACAGGGCCTTGCGTACCGACAACGCCGCCTGCCAGCGCGGCCGGATCGCCTCCCGCTCCGCTTCGCCCGGACGGTGATGCCACCTGCAACTCGGGCAGGCCGGCATGCCGGTCGCGTTGTCGAGGGCGAAGATGTTGCGCCTGTCGGCCGGAGGGCGGTGCGGGTGCGCGGACGGGCCGGCCATCCACTCGCCGGTGGCCTCATCGATCGGATGGCCGGTCAGCTGCGACTCGTGACGGCGGATGAGCTCGGCGAGCGGGGAGCCGGGCTCGACCGGTCCCGTCTCGCCTCGTTCGGCCGACGTCAGCGCGGCGGCGAGCACCGGGTGGTCGGCCACGCCGGCCAGCGCACACTGGCGGCGGGCCTCGGCGACGGCGGCCCGCCGCTGGAGGCCGGGGGAGGCGTGGTCGATGGCCTCGGCGAGTGCCGGGGCGAGGGCGCGCAGGGCGTGCGTGGCGAGCGGGTCGCCCTGCGGAGGGTCGTCCGGAACGCGGTCGGTGACGACGCCGCCCAGCAGCGGCGCGTCCAGCAGCGCGGGGGTGAACAGCACTCCTGAGATACGGCTCGCCAGGGCGAGGGCGGCGGGAACGCAGCCGGAGAAATACTGGAACTCGTCCGCGGGTTCGGGTTCGAGGCCCAGTTCGCGCATGTCCTCGTTCAGGGCGTCGGGGTGGCTGCCCCAGCGTTCCTGGGGCGTCTGCGGGCGGAATGCCGTCCGGATCCGGCCGTCCGCGGCGTGTTCGAAGTCGTGCGACGCCGCGTAATCGTGGCGCATGACGGAGACGGCCTGGCCGCCGTCGCGAGTGAGCTCGCGCAGCGTCTCGCGGCGGGTTCCCTCCCAGCCGTCGTATTCGAAGGCGACGGTCCAGTCGCCGGCCCGGGTCACCAGCACCAGGTCGCAGCAGCCGTGGTTCACCTTCGTGCGCTCGACGATCTCCTCATCGTCCACGATGTGGATGTTGGCGTCGACGACGCCGAACCGCCGGAGGGTCTCGCGCTCGTCCAGGCCGTGGACGAAGGTGACGGTGTAGATCTCCCCATGCCAGTCGTTTTCCCATGCGTAATCCGCAGTGGTGATCCTGCGCACCGGTTTCCCCCTCCTGCGTGATCACAGGAAGTGTGGCAGACGGAGTACTCGGCGCGGTCAACCGGCCATGAGGTGATCGGTCGAACCGGTGAGGGCCAGTCTGGCGTAGTGGGCGCGGGACAGGTGTACGCCGGTGGCGCGGGAGGCGAGGGCCAGAGCGCCGGGGACGGGGTCCGCGCCGTATCCGTCGACGTCGTCGTACAGGCCCAGTTCGCGGACATCGGTGAGCAGCCGGTCGGGATCGTCGCCCTCCCGGTAGCGGTAGCCGTACAGGCCGAACGTGGTGATCAGGCGGTCGTTCACCTCGTAGGTGAAGTCCGAGTCCTCGACATTGGCGAACACCGTGGCCACGGCCGTTCCCAGGGACAACGGCTCGGCCAGGTTGCTGACGTACTTGGTGGCCCATCCCGTGTCGGCGAGGACGGTTCCGCCCCGAGCGGCGTAGGCGGCGACGTTGAAGTCGCCGCGCGTGCCCGGCGTGACCTTGATCCGCCGCAGGGCGTCGGCGGGGGACAGGTCGCGGACGAACGTGATGCACAAGGCGGTGGTGCCGACACCGTCGGTCCACCGGTCGCTCAACCAGGCGTAGTCTGCCGAGGTCGCCCCGCCCATGTGCACTCCTTGATCGTTTCGGGTGGCCGCCAGCCTAGACCGGACCGCCGATCCGCCGCTCGATGTGTCGTACCGGCATCCGCTACGCCAACCGATGACAGTGATTCGCAAGGACGTCCCGGTGCAATATGGGTCATCTCGTCGGGCTCGAACGGAGATGTCGGTGCATGGAGATATGAGGTGTCCGGGCTGCGGGGCGATGTGGTCCGGGACCGGGCTTCATGAGCCGGTTTCCCGATGCCCGAGGTGTGCGCTGCCTCTGCAGGGCCCCGTCGCGCATGAGCTCTGGCAGGTGGACCAGGCTCTCGCCAGGCTGGGGGACCAGCTCGCCGGGCTGCAGGCCCGCCGTACGGAACTGCTCGGCGCCCTACGCGCCGAAGCGGCGAGCGCGGGTGCGGCGGCCAGATCCGGGATTGCGGCCCCCGGCGCGCCGAGCGCGGAGGTCCCCACGGGCCCCGGCGCGCCGAGCGCGGAGGTCCCCACGGGCCCCGGCGCGCCGAGCGCGGAGGTCCCTACAGGCCCCGGCGCGCCGAGGGCGGAGGTCTCCACCGGCGCCGCCAAGAATGTCCTGCTCATCCTCGGTGGACTGCTGCTGACGGTGGCGGCGGCGGTGTTCACCGTGGTGAGCTGGGGCCGGCTGGGCATAGGCGGGCGAGCGGCCGTGCTGGCCGCGTTCACCGCGCTGGTGATGCTGGCGCCGGTCGTGCTGATCCGGCGCAGGCTCACCGCGACGGCCGAGACCATGGCCGGGTTCGCGGTCGCGTTGCTGCTGCTCGACGGCTATGCCGCCAGGCAGGTGGGGCTCCTCGGGGTGGACTCCCTCGACGCGTGGCAGTACACGGCGGGCGTGTTCGGGCTCACCGCGCTGATCCTGGTGGCCTATGCCCGGATCACCCGGCTTCGCGGCCCTGCTCCCGTCGCCGTCGTGCTGGCCCAGCCGGTCATGGCGCTGGTGGTCGGTGACTGGTCGGTGACCTGGCTGGTGGCCGCGCTGGTGGCCACGGCGGCGCTGGACGTCGTCCTGGTCCGCCACGGGCGGGGAGCGGTGCGGGCGACGGCCGCCTCGACCGGCAGCGGGGTCGCCGTCCTCGCCCTGCTGAGCGGCGTGCCGTACGCGCTGGGATCTCCTTCTGTCGGTCAGGCGCTGGTCAGGTCGGTGCCGCTGGTCGCCCTGGTGCTGCTCGGCGGGTGGGTGACCTGGCTGCTGGCCAGGCGGGGTGACGCCGAGAGGGAGATCTGGGGCGCCGCGGTCGCCGTCGGGACCACGCTCACGCTGATCGCCGTGCCGGCGGCGCTGGCGCAACCGGTGCTGGACGGTCCGGGCATGGACTGGCGTCCCCTGGCCTACCTCGTCCCGGCGCTCGGGGTGGCGCTCGCCGCCTACCGGCTGCCCTGGCGGCGGGTACGGGCGACGGTCATGGGCACCGGCGGGCTGGTGGCGCTGCTGACCACGCTGACGGTGCTGCCCCGGCTCGTGGTCACCCTGGCGGCGCCGTTCGCCTGGCTGGACGTGTTGTGGACGGGCGTCTGGAACGGGCGGGAGTGGCCGCCGTTCGACATGGCGTCGCCCGTGGACGTGGTGGTCCTCGCCGTGCCGGCGACCGTCCTCCTGGCGGCAGCCGTGCGAGGCGCCGACGGATGGCGGCTGATGAAGGCGACAGCGGCCGGGCGCGGCTCGACGGAGACGGCGGCCGGGCGCGGCCCCCGGGGCTGGTGGGTGCGGGCGGCGGTGGCCGGGGCGCTGGTGGCCGGGGTGCTCGCGATCGCGGTCGTCCCCCAGGCATTCGGGCTGTCGTACCCGGTCGCGACGGCGGTGCAGGCGGCGCTGGCCGTCGCGCTCGCGGTGGCCGCCACCCGAGGCCGGACGCCCTGGTGGGCGGTGGCCTGCGCGCTCGTCGCCGCCCCCGCCTCGGTACGGGCGGCGGCGTACGCGTTCGGCAGCGAGCCGGCGACGCTGATCGTGCTGCCGATCCTGGCGGCGGCGGCCGTCACGATGGCGCTGTCGGCCGGGCTGAAGGAGCTCCGGCTCTGGGGAGTCGGCTTCGCCGCCCTGTTCCTCGGCCTGGAGGCGGTGGCGGCGGGCTTCTCGCTGGGCGCGCGCGTCCTGGTCGCGGGGAGCATGGGGTTCGCCGTGGCCGGGGTGCTGGTGCTGCTCATGTCGCTGTGGGCGGGCCCGGCGGGCCGGAGCGGCGGGAACGGCCTCAGGTACGCCGGCGCCGTCCTGCTGCTGATGGCGTCGTGGCTGCGGCTGGGGGCGGACGACGTCACCGTCGTCGAGGCGTACACCGTGCCGTGCTCGCTGGTGCTGCTGGGATCCGGCTGGTGGCGGCGGCGCGGCGCGGCGGTCTCGTCGTGGGCCGCCTACGGGGCGGGTCTCTCCTTCACGATGCTGCCCAGCCTGGTCGCGGTGTATTCGGACACCGAATGGCGGCGGTCGTTGGCGCTCGGCGTGCTGGCGCTGGCGGTGCTGCTCGCCGGGGTCCGGTTCAAGCTCCAGGCGCCCACGTCGATCGCAGCGGTCGTGGTCGCCGGGGTCGTGGTGCGGGAACTGGCCCCGTACGTGTCGGAGGTGTTCCTCGCGGTGCCGCGCTGGGTGCCGATCGCCGCGGGCGGCCTGCTGCTCGTGGTGGTCGGGGCGACGTACGAGGCCCGCATGCGCGACCTGCGCCGGCTGCGCGACACCCTCGCGACGATGGGCTGAGGCCGCAAGGTCACGGGGGCCGGCTGCGTCCTGTCGGATGTCAGCGGCCGTGTCAGGCCGGTGACGGCGCGGTATCAGAGCGGCCCGCGATGGTTGACCCATGAACGGTTCAGCGATGCGGCCCCAGGGCCGCGAGCCGGGCCCCCTACCGGAAGACCACCAGTCGCAGGAGAGCATCATGCAGCAGTTCACCACCCCCGCCCCCGTCCGCGTCGTCCTCGACATCCCTGCCGGACGCGTGCAGTTCGCTGCGGACGACCGGGCCGACACCACGGTCGAGGTCCGGCCCGCGAACGCCTCGAAGAGCCGTGACGTGCAGGCGGCGGAGCAGACCACGGTCGAGTACGCCGACGGCGTCCTGCGGATCGCGAGCGCGGCGAAGAACCAGTACCTCGGCCCGTCCGGGTCGATCGAGGTGACGGTCCAGCTGCCCGCCGGCTCCCGCGTCGAGGCCAAGGCGGCCAGCGCCGAGCTGCGGACCACCGGACGCCTCGGCGACGTCGCCTTCGACGGCGCGTACAGCCGGATCGAGATCGAGGAGGCCGCGAGCCTGCGCCTGACGGCGGTCGACGGCGACGTCGAGGTCGGCCGGCTGGGCGGGCCCGCGGAGATCAGCACCGCACGCGGGGACATCCGGGTCGCCGAGGCCACGGGCGGCAAGGTCGTGCTCCGCACCCAGTCCGGCGACATCTCGATCACCGCGGCGAGCGGCGTCTCGGCGGCCCTGGACGCCGGCACCAGCCACGGCCGCGTCACCAACGCGCTCAAGAACGACGGCACCGTCGAGCTCGACATCCACGCCACCACCTCCAACGGCGACATCACCGCCCGCAGCCTGTGACCCGCGGCTTCCGACCGGAGGGCGGGCCAACCCGCCGCACCCGCCCTCAGGAGGAACCCGCAGGTCAGAGAGCTCATGCGGCGGGACTGTGAAACGGTCGGCCCAGCCTGCGCAGGTTCGGGACCTTGCGCCGGCCGCCGGTTTCAACAGCAGGTCAGAGGCCCTTCGGGGCCTCTTCTGCGTTGCGGGGGCGGGCTGAGGAGTCGCGTCGCCGGGGGGCTCAGGAGTCGCGTCGCAGCGAGGACAGGCCCCACAGTTCGGCGATCCGGCCGTCGCGCACCCGGAACATCTCCATCATGGTCGGTGCTTCCCGGCCGGGAATGCCCTGCACGCTCGTGCGGACGGCGACCGTGTCCCCCTCGACGACCAGGTCCTCGACGACCACCTGGACGTCGGGGAACGCCTCGTGGAACCGCCGCCACGCCTGGGAGACGCTGTCGGGGCCGGTCGTGCCCAGGGGGTGGCTGCGGAAGTCCGCCGCGAAGATCTCCGCCGTGGCGGCGTGGTCGCGGGCGTTGAAGGCGGCGTACATGCGGTGGGCCGCGGCCCGCGCGTCCTCGGTCATCGGTTCTCCTGTTCGGTCATGTTCGCGCGGACGCGGCGCAGGGCGTCCAGCACGAGGTCCCGCTGGTGCGGCGTGACGCCGCCGAGCAGCCGCTCCTGGTACGCCTGGTGCGAGCGGTCGAGATCGGCCGCGCATCGCTCGCCGGCGGGGGTGAGCGCGGACAGCGTGTAGCGGTTGTCCGACGGGTCCAGGCGGCGGCTGATCAGCCCTTCGGCCTCGAACTCCTTGACCAGCCGGGTGACGCTCGCGCCGTCGATGCCGAGCGTTCGGCGCAGCTCGCTGTGGCTGGTCTCGCCGTCGCGCCGCAGGCGGATGAGCAGTTGGACCCGGTGGGGGCTCATGCCCACGTGCCGGGCGAACGCCTGCCTGAGCTCGGCGCAGGCGCCTCCCAGCTCACGGAAGAACGTGTCCTCAGCGGTCTCTTCGTGCACGATCTTTTTATATCGACAACTCTTGACGTTCTCAAGAGTTAGTGGAAGATCGTGTGGCACACCCGCGCCCGCAACCCCTCGAACCTGGCGCACGGCGAGTGGTGCTGCCTGCGCCCTTTCGCGTGGTGCGGCTTCCGCGCCGGGTGCTTCGCGGTGTGCTTGGCCGTGTGCTTGTCCGTGTGCTTGGCCGTGTGTCTGGCCGTGTGTCTGGCCGTGTGTCTGGCCGTGTGTCTGGCCGTGTGTCTGGCCGTGTGTCTGGACGTGTGCTTCGCCGCGGCCTTCGGCGGCGTGGCCGGGTGGGGCGGTTGGGCGGCCGGTGGCCGGGAAAGCGCGGACGGGGCCGCCTGCGGGACGGCCGCCTTCACGACGCCCGCCGGCCCGCGTCCCAGTGCTTCCTCCTGCAGCCCGCGGCTGACCGTGAAGCCGACGAACACCCCCGTTCCGAGCGCGAGGGCGACCGCGACGACGACGAAGACGTGGCTGAAACGCCTCCGGGGGGCGAGCGGCGACCCCCGGAAGAGCGCGGACGGCGGAAGAACGGCCCTGCCGCGTGCCGCGGACCGGGATGTGGCCGGACGGACGGGCACGGAAGATGGCAGGTCGTTCATGGTCGCCTCCGAGATCACGCTCAGACGTTTGCCGTCTGGTCCCGTATGACGCTCGGCGCAAGGACTCAGGTTCGCCAGTTGACGGATCTTTGGGCAGGTCGGGCCCAGGTCCTGACGCTTCGGCGTGCCTGGCTCCGGAGGCAGGCGGGGCTAAACGCGCCCTGATGGGTCGGCTTGGATTCGTGCCCGCACACCAACTCCCTGTCCCGTTTTTCGCCAATTGGGTGCTTTGTCGGTTTTCCGGGTAGGTCAAGCCGCGGCGAGCAGGCGTCGGCGTGTTCGGGGTCTGTCCGCGCGCACCGGATCGCGCACTGGACTGCGCACCGATGCGGGTCGAGATGGTGAGCGAGCGGAAGGAGAGCTGACCATGTCGAGCAGATTGCAGATGGCCTTTGCCGTACTCGCCGGGTACTACCTCGGCAGGCGCCACAAGTTGCGCACTGCCGCGGCACTGGCGGCGGCCGGGCTGGCGGGACGCGCCAGCTGCGGCCAGGGGGGCGCCGGTGGCCTGCTGGCGCAGGGCGTCAAGACACTCGGCTCCAATCCCGAGGTTCAGCGGATGACCGGCCGCCTTCGCGGCGAACTCATGGAAGTCGGCAAGGCGGCGGTGATCTCCGCGGCCACCAAGCAGATCGACTCCCTGACCCACAAGCTCCAGGAGCGTGGGGAGAAGTCCGGGACCGCGCAGGGAGAAGAAGCCGAGGCTCAACCCACGAAGCGGCAGGCGCCCGAGGACGAGGAAACCGACTACGACGAGGAGGACTACGACGAAGGCGATCGCTACCAGGAGGACGACGACGAAGCGGAACCCGAGGCGCCGGAGCGGACCGGACGGGGGCCCGAGGGTCATGAGGGTCACAGAGGGCAGCGGCGGACACGTCCTGTCCGGCGGGTCGGCCAGTCACGGAGGTGAGTGCGATGGCTGATGCAGCGAGGAGGACGGCGACCGGACGCGGCGGAGAAGCCCTGGGCAAGGCCGCCGGAACGGCCCGTCGAGCCGGCCAGGCCGCGACGGGCACGGTCGAGGACGTCACGGGAAAGGCAGGCGACGTCACGGGAAAGGCCGGGGACGTCACGGGAAAGGCCGGGGACGTCACGGGAAAGGCCGGGGACGTCACGGGAAAGGCCGGGGACGTGACCGGGAAGGCCGGGGACGTCGCGGGGAAGGCCGGTGAGGCCGGCCAGGGACTCGCCGACGGCCTGCCGATGGACCGGCTGGTGAAATCCGCGCAGGGACTCCTGCAGGCGGCGGGCACGCGAGTGCTGTCCTCCGCGGGGGACAAGCTCGAAGGACTGACCGGCCGGCTCTCCGATTACGTGGAACACGGCGGAAAGGGCTTGATCAGCGCGGTCACGGGCTCGGACAAGCCCGGCTTCATGAGCGGAGCGCTGAAGGGCGGCCTCACGGGAGGTCTGAAGGGAGGCATCAAGGGGGGCCTCAAGGGAGGCATCAAGGGCCTCTGGCAGAAGATCACCGGCCGTGGCGGCGGGAAGGCCGGCCACGCGAAGATCACCAACATCGTCGAGTCGATCGACATCGGCGCGCCCCGGCGCCTGGTGTACGACCAGTGGACCCAGTTCCAGGACTTCCCGACGTTCATGAAGAAGGTCGAGACCATCAACCAGGAGTCCGACGAGGAGCTGTCCTGGAAGGCCCAGGTCTTCTGGTCGCACCGGACCTGGAAGGCGCACATCATCGAGCAGATCCCCGACCAGCGGATCATCTGGCGGTCGGAGGGAGCGAAGGGGTATGTCGACGGAGCGGTGACCTTCCACGAGGTCTCGCCCGACCTGACCCGGGTCCTGGTCGTGCTGGAGTACCACCCGCAGGGCCTGTTCGAGCGCACCGGCAACCTGTGGCGCGCCCAGGGCCGACGCGTACGCCTGGAGCTCAAGCACTTCAGACGGCACGTGATGGCGCACCTGCTGCTGAAGCCCGACGAGCTGGAGGGCTGGCGCGGCGAGATCCGGGACAGCCAGGTCGTCAAGGATCACGAGACCGCCGTCCAGGAGGAGCGGGAGCAGCAGGAGGCCGAGGAGCAGCAGCCCGAGGAAGGCGAGCGGGCGGAAGCGGAAGAGCTCGAAGAGCACGAAGAGCCCGAAGAGGGCGAAGAGCGCGAAGAGGGCGAGCGGGCGGAAGCCGAGGAGCCCGAGGACGAGTACGAAGAGGAGGAGGAAGAAGAGCCCGAGGAGGAGGAAGAGGAGGAGCCCGAGGAAGAAGAAGGGGAGTTCGAGGAGGAAGAGGGAGAGTTCGAGGAGCCCGAAGAGGAAGAAGAAGGAGAAGAGGGGGAAGAGGAGGAAGAGGAGCCCGAGGAGCGTCCCGCGGCTCCGCCCGTGGCACGGCGTAGCGCCGGAGCGCCCACCCGCCGGTCCGCCGAGCAGGACCGCCCGGTACGCCGGCGTCGGATCCGAGCCGAGTAGCCACTCGTCAGGGCCTGTCGCCGAGGGCCCGGCCACCCAGAACCAGGGGGAACGACATGACCGTTCAGCCTGCCGGTCGCGGTACACCGGCCAGCAGCGGCACCGCGGGGACAAGTCTGGCGGACGTCATCGACACCATCCTCGACAAGGGCCTCGTCATCGACGCCTTCGTCCGGGTCTCGCTCGTCGGCATCGAGGTGCTGACGATCGACACCAGGATCGTCGTGGCCAGCGTGGACACGTACCTGCGCTTCGCGGAGGCGGCCAACCGTCTCGACCTGTCGGCCACCGAGAAGGGCCTGCCGGAGGTCGTCGAGGGGGTGACGGCGGCCAGGGCCGTCGGCCAGGCGAGCCAGCCTGACGCCGGGGAGCTGGAGGCCGCCTCCGACGAGCCCGACGAGTTGCAGGAGCTCACGGGGGAGGTCGTGGACCGCGAGGAAGAGCCGCGCCGGGCACGTCGTAGAGAGGATCGCTGAGATGTCGCCACGCAGAGAGGCCGCGGAGGCCGCGGAGGCCGCCGGGTCCGAGGACACGTCGCAGGCGAGCATGAACGGCTACGCGTCCTACGTGTACGGGATCGTACCGATGGACGTCGAGGTGGAACCCGGGACCGAGGGGGTGGGGGACCCCGGCGGGGAGGTGCGGCTGGTGTCGTTCGGCCAGATCGCCGCTCTGGTGAGCGACGTCGAGCCGGACCGCCCGCTCGGCCGCCCGCGCGACCTCCAGACGCACCAGCGGCTGCTCGACCAGACCGCGGCGGAGGTGCCGGTGCTGCCGTTCCGGTTCGGGGCGGTGCTGACGGACTCCGAGGCCGTGGTGGAGGAGCTGCTGAAGCCGTACCACGACCAGTTCGCCGACGCCCTTCAGGAGGTGGAGGGCCGGACGCAGTACGTCGTCAACGGCCGGTACGACGAGCGCGCGATCCTGAGCGAGATCCTGCGGGAGAACGGCGAGGCCGCGAGCCTCCGGCAGCAGATCGCCGGCCGCTCGGAGGACGCGACGCGCAACGAGCGCATGCGGCTCGGCGAGATCATCGAGGGCACCATCGCGGACAAGCGCGAGGCAGACACCGCGACGGTGGTGGACGAGCTCTCCGACCTGTGCGAACAGCTGGCCGTGCGCGAGCCCTCCCACGAACGCGACGCCGCGCATGTGGCCGCGCTGGTGGCGCACGACCGCCGGGAGGAGTTCGAACAGGCGGTGGACGAGCTGGCCCGCCGCTGGTCGGGACGGGTCGAGCTGCGGCTGCTCGGGCCGATGGCGCCGTACGACTTCGTCGGCACGAGCTGACCGCGCCGGCCAGGGACGCGGGCGCCTGGGAGGAGTGAACATCCTTGGGACTGGGGACGTTGCTTTTTGGCTGGCCACTCATGCCGCTCTACGCGGTCGTCAAGCTCGGCGAGCTCATGCGCGACCAGGTCGAGCGCGAGCTGCACGACCCGGCCGTGGTCCGGCGCCGCCTGGAGGAGGTGGAGCAGGCCAGGGCCGACGGCCGGATCTCCGCGGAGGAGGAGGACCGGGCGGTGGAGGAGATCTTGCGGGGGATGGTCGGCTGGTGAGGCGCTAGCGGGGGGCCGCACCAGGGGAGTACGGGGGTGATGTGGTGCCTGCCAGGCAGGAGACCGAACAGAAGCGCGTGCCGGGGACAAGGCGTGCGGAAACCGGCGGCGAGGGGCCGCCTCCTGCGCGTCCGGCGGACATGCCGGCCGCCGAGGTGGCCGGAGTCGGGTTGCGGATGATGACCGAGCTGACCGGCAAGGAGGCCGAGAGCGTCACGCGGGTCGAGCCGGCCGAGGACGGCTGGCTGGTCGGCGTGGAGCTGGTGGAGGACCGCCGGATCCCGTCCTCCGGTGACACCCTGGCCCTGTACGAGCTTGAGCTCGACATGGCGGGCGGCCTGCTGTCCTACCGGCGGGTGCGCCGTTACAAGCGGGGCAGCGGCGACCTCGCCGAGGGCTCGCGGTGAGCGCGAACGTACGGCCGAGCCCGTACGTGCCCGGGGCGTCGTACCAGCCGGCCTCCGGCGGCCGCGAGTCGGCCAACCTCGGCGACATCCTGGAACGGGTGCTCGACCGGGGCGTGGTGATCGCCGGCGACATCCAGGTGAACCTGCTCGACATCGAGCTGCTGACGATCAAGCTGCGCCTGCTCATCGCCTCGGTCGACACGGCCCGCGAGATGGGCATCGACTGGTGGGAGCACGACCCGTGGCTCACCGGCGACACCCAGGAGCTGGCGAAGGAGAACCGCAAGCTGCGCCGCCGTCTCGCGGCCCTTGAGGAGATGGTGTCCGCCCGGGTGGTGGAAGGCGGCGCCACGATCGGGCACGCGCCCGGCCACGTGCCTGAGGTGGTCGAGCGTGGCCACTGACCAGGGCGTCTACCTCTACGCGGTCACCCGCGACGAGGGCGAGGGGCCAGGCGATGTGGCGGGGGTGGCGGGGGCGCCCGTGCGCCAACTGACGCACCGGGGTCTGGCCGCGTTCTTCAGCACGGTCTCGCTGGCGGAGTTCGGCGAGGAGGCGCTGCGCCGCTGGATGGAGGATCTCGTCTGGCTGGAGGAGACCGCGCGCAGCCACCACCGGGTGGTGGAGGCCGTCGCCGCCCTCAGGCCCACGGCGCCGGTGCGGCTGGTCACCGTCTACACGGGAGAGGCGCAGGTTCGGGAGCTTCTCGACGAGCGGCACGAACAGTTCGACGCGGTGCTGGCGCGGGTGGCCGGCCGGCGGGAGTGGGGCGTCAAGGCGTACGCCGTTCCCGGACGGGAGGAGCCCGTGACCGACCAGCAGGGCGCGAGCCCGGGGGCGGCCTACCTGAACCGCCGCCGGGCCGCCCTGCGCAGCCGGGAGGCCGACTGGCGCCGGGCTGCCGAGCACGCCCGTGCCGTGCACGAGGCGCTGATGGACATCGCCGTCGTCGGCAGATGCCACCGGGCCCAGGACCCGCAGCTGTCCGGACGGCGGGAGCAGATGGTCCTCAACGGCGCCTACCTGGTGGACGACGAACGTGCCGCCGAGTTCGCGCAGGCGGTCGAGGACGTCGCCGGGCGAGAAGTCGCCGTGGAACTCGTCGGCCCGTGGGCGCCCTACTCCTTCGCCGCCCTCGACCAGGACGGTGAGGCGGCCCGCGGTGACGCCTCCTGAGCCGAGAGGAGGCCGGCTCGCCGCCCAGGGCCGCCTGCCCGAGCAGCGGGTGGCGCTCGTCGACCTGCTGGACCGCCTGCTGGCGGGCGGGGCGGTGGTGACCGGCGACCTCGTGCTGTCCATCTCCGGCATCGACCTGGTTCGGATCTCCCTGAGGGCCCTGCTGGTCAGCGTGCGCGAGGGCGACGCGGTCGAGGGAGGGATGCGACATGACGAGCCCGACTGACCGGCAGGCGGCCAGACCCGGCGAGTGGCGGCTGGAGACGGACGCCGACTCGGTGCAGCACGACCTGAGCCGCCTCGTGCTGACGCTGGTCGAGCTGATCCGCCAGCTGGTAGAGCGCCAGTGCGTCCGGCGGATGGACAACGGCGACCTGACCGGGGAGCAGCTGGAGGCTGTGGGGCTGACCCTCATGCGGCTGGAGGAGGCCATGGCCGAGTTGTGCGACCGGTTCGGGCTGACGCCCGCCGATCTCAACCTCGACCTCGGCCCCCTCGGCACCCTGCTCCCGGCGGACTGACCCCTCGCTCACGCGGCCCGTCAGTTCACGCGGGCCGTCAGTTCACGCGGGCCGTCAGTTCACGCGGGCCGTCAGTTCACGCGGGCCGTTCGATCAAGCGGTCCGTTCGATCAGGCGGCTGAGCGCATCGTGAGCCGGGCGGGCAGGGCGGTGGCCGCCAGAGCCAGCACGGCCGCCGCCCCGACGACCGCCGCGTACGTCCCCACCGGCACGTACGGCACCGCCGACCCGGTCATGCCCGCCCCGAACGCGGCCAGCGTCACCAGCGCCGTCCCGGTGCCGAGCACGACGGCGGTGGCCACCGCGCCCAGCGTCTCCAGCCGCAGCATGAGCAGCACCTGCCGGCGCGTCGTGCCGGCCAGGCGCAGCGCGCGCATCTCACCCGAGCGGGCCGAGGTGGCCATGGCCAGGGTGTTGACCACGGCGATCGCGGTGAAGGCGATGATCAGGCCCAGCGCCACGAACGTGGCCTGCGGGTTCGACGCGCTCACCTCGGCGGCCCGCGCCCGGTCCAGCACCGACGCTCCGGGCAGCGCCCCGGCCAGGGCGTCCACGGTCAACCCGGGCGCCTTGACCAGCAGGGACGCCGCGGGGTCGTCCACGTGGCCGGCCACCAGGTCGTACGGCAAGGTCAGGTCGCCGAAGCCGAGCCCGCGGGTGTACACCGCGCTGACCGTCACGGTCGCGGGGGTGCCGTCGCCCAGCGTCAGCTTCAGCGGGTCGCCCACGCCGACGCCCAGCCGCTCGGCGGCGGTCGAGCTGACGGCCACGTCCTTCGTCGAGCCGGCGTCCTTCATCGAGCCGGCGACGATGCCCAGGTCCATCGTGCGGTCGTCGTAGGTGACCGCCTGGGCGCCGTACTTGTCCAGCCCGGAACGGACGGTCGTGCGCAGCACCTGGCTGACGGCCTCGACGCCGGGAACCCTGGCCGCCTCGGCGGCGGAGACGCCGGTCAGGACGTACTCGGCGCGGGTGCCCGCGTCGGCCTGCTCCTGCGCGGCGTGGCCCATCGTGGTCTGGACGAAGAGGATCGTGCAGGTCATCGCGATCATCAGGGTCAGCGGCGACAACACCGAGGCCAGCGACCCCGAGTTGGCGCGCAGGTTGCGCGCGGCCAGGAAGCCGCCCACCCGGGAGGCCCGCAGCGGGACCGACAACACCGCCGCGGCCACCCGCGCGACCACCGGGCCGAGCAGCGTCAGCGCGATCGTCCAGACCAGCGCGGTCAGCATCGTCACGGGCGTGGCCGCCGCCTCGGTACGCAGGTTCGACAGGACCACCGTCAGCGTCACCGCGCCGGCCAGGGCGATCGGCCCGGCCACCAGCCGCCACCGGGCCACCCTGCCGCTGTCCAGGACCGCCTCGCCCAGCGCCTCCACCGGCCGGATCCTGGTCAGCCGGCGGGCCGACACGCGGGCCGCCACCCAGGCGGCGCCGACCGTGGCCAGCAGCGCGGCCAGCGGCGGGAACGGGCTGACCACCAGGCCGAGGTTCGCGGGGACCGTCCCGAGCGCGACGAACTGGGCGCGCAGCCAGAACCCGACGCCGATGCCCGCCGCCGCGCCCAGCACCCCGGCCACCCCGGCGACCAGCAGCGCCTCGCCGCCCACCAGCTTGCGCACCTGCCGGGGGGTGGCCGCCACGGCGCGCAGCAGGGCCAGCTCGCGCTGCCGCTGCTGGATGGACAGCGCGAACGTGCCCACCACGACCAGGATCGCGACCAGCAGCGACGTGCCGGCCAGCGCGCCGCCCATGCTGACCAGCTTGACGCGGGCCTGCTCGGCGTCCCGGAACTCCAGCCTGCCGCGCTCGTCCCCCGTGTAGACGACCGCGCCCTCGGGGGCCCGGTCCAGGCCGGGGAACACGCCGACCGCGCTCACCCTGCCCGGGTGACCGGCCAGGCGGCGGGCCTCGGCGGTGCTGAAGAAGACGGTGTCCTGGCTCGGCAGCGCCTGCGCGGTGACGCCCACCACGCGGTGTCCGCGCAGCTCGGCGCCCACGTCCAGGCCGGCGCGCGCGTCGACGACGACCTCGCCCGCCGATCTCGGCTCGCGTCCCTTGGCGATGGTGAACGGGGTGAGCGCGGCCGACTCCCAGCCGTGGCCGGTGAAGCCGCCGAAGGGGAACGTCACCTCGGGGACCACCTTGTCGGCCCGGATCGCCGCCACGACGGACTCGGGCAGCCAGGCGCGTTCCGTCAGGGGCTTGGCCTTGGTCTTCGTCTCGCCGTCGCCCTTGTCGACGGTCTGGCGCACGTACTGGTCGGCGGCCACGATCGCGGGGGCGCCGGCGTACCGCTCGGGGGCGACGCCGCCGCGCAGGCCGGTCTCCAGCAACATCAGGCACGCGCACACCAGGGCGGCGGCGCACAGCAGCGCCAGGAACGCGCCGGCGAACGCGGCCTTCCTGTGCCGCAACATCCTCGACGCCAAGGTGATCATCGTGTCCACGCTCCCAGCCTGGTCATGCGCTCGGCCACCTTGTCGGCGGTCGGCGCGGTCATCGCGTCCACGATCCGGCCGTCGGCCAGGAACAGCACGGTGTCGGCGTACGAGGCGGCCACCGGGTCGTGCGTCACCATCACCACCGTCTGGCCCAGGCCGTCCACCACCTCGCGCAGCAGCCGCAGCACGTCGCGGGCGGTCATCGTGTCCAGGGCGCCCGTCGGCTCGTCGCCGAACACCACCTCCGGCCTGGTGACCAGCGCCCTGGCGATGGCCACCCGCTGCTGCTGGCCGCCCGACAGCTGCGCCGGCCGGTGCCCGGTCCGGCCCTCCAGGCCGACCCGGCGCAGGATCTCCGCCAGCCAGTCGCGGTCCACGCGGGCCTTGGCCAGGCGGAGGGGGAGTGTGATGTTCTCGACGACGTCCAGCGCCGGGATCAGGTTGAACGCCTGGAACACGAACCCGATCCGCTGCCTGCGCAGCTCGGTCAGGCCGGTCTCGTCCATGCCCGACAGTTCCGTGCCGCCGAGCCGCACCGAGCCGGACGACGGCACGTCCAGCCCGGCCGCGCAGTGCAGGAACGTGCTCTTGCCCGACCCCGAGGGGCCCATCACCGCGGTGAACGACCCTTGCGGGATGCCCACCGACACCTCACGCAGGGCCGCCACCGCGCCCTGGCCCTTGCCGTACACCTTGCTCACGGCGTCCAACCGCACCACGTCCGTCATGGCTACAAGCCTGCTGGCCTGCGCGTACGCGGACCAGAGACGCGATCACCGATCAATCATGACGTCCTCATGATCCGGACATCTGGTCACATTTCCCCCAGGTTCTGGGTGGCTCGTACGCGACAGACAAGAAAGGGCGACCCCCGGATCCGGGGATCGCCCTTCAGTGGAACCGCCGGCTCACCTTCCGGTCGGCACGCCCGGCTGCTCGGCGGACGTCCGCGGCCGCGGGACCCGGTTGTCACGCAGGTACTCGACCTCGGTACGCAGGTTCGCCAGCAGCTTGGCCGCGATGTCCTGGCTGAAGCCGTTGCGGATGACGAAGCGGATGACGGCGATGTGCTCCAGGTTGGGCGGCAGGTAGTACGTCGGGGCCTGCCAGCCGTGCATCTTCAGCCGCTCGGCCAGGTCGAAGACGGTGAAGCCATCGAAACCGGGCGCGGTCCGGACGGCGAGCACCGGCAGTTCCGAGCCGTCGGCGATGAGCGAGAGCTCGGGCAGCTTGGCGATCTCGCCGCCGAGGTAGGTCGCGACGTCCCGGCAGGTCTGCTGGACGGCCCGGTAGCCGTCGAAGCCGAGCCGCAGGAAGTTGTAGTACTGGGCGACCACCGGCGCGCCGGAGCGGGAGAAGTTGAGCGTGAAGGTGTCGATGTTGCCGCCGAGCAGGTCGCAGGAGAGCACCAGGTCTTCGGGCAGCGCGTCGGGCTCCTGCCAGACGATCCAGCCGACGCCCGGGTACACCAGGCCGAACTTGTGCCCCGAGGTGTTGATCGACTGCACCCGGGGGAGCCGGAAGTCCCACACCCGGTCGGGCTCCAGGAACGGGGTGATGAAACCGCCCACGGCGGCGTCGACGTGCAGCGGGATCGTCAGGCCGCGCTCGGCCTCCAGCCGGTCGAGTTCGGCCGACATCTGCTCGATCGGGTCGTACTTGCCGCACTGCGTGGAGCCGAGCACGCCGACGACGCCGATGGTGTTCTCGTCGCAGAACTCCCTGAGCCGGGAGGCGGACAGCGTGTAGGCCGGCTCCTCGATCGGGATCCAGCGCGGCTCGACGTCCCAGTACTGGCAGAACTTCGGCCAGCAGGTGTGGACGGCGGTGCCCATCACGAGGTTGGGCCGGTCGACGGGCAGCCCGGCCGCCCGGCGCCGCTCGCGCCACTGGAACTTCATCGCCAGCGCGCCGAGCATGGCCGCCTCGCTGGAGCCGCCCGTGGAACAGCCGACGCTGACGCCGTTTGGATCGTTCCAGAGGTGGTCGAGCATGTTGACGCAGCGGGCCTCGATGTCGGCCGTCTGGGGGTACTGGTCGTGGTCGACGATGTTGCGGTCGAGGGTCTCGGCGATGAGCTCGCGGGCCTGCGGCTCCATCCAGGTGGTGCAGAACGTGGCAAGGTTGAGCCGGGCGTTGCCGTCGAGAAGGAGCTCGTCACGGATGAGAGCCTGGGCCGCGGTGGGGTTCATCGGGCCGGCCGGCATCTTGAAGCGGGGCACGCCGCCCTCGGGCACCAGCCCGTTGTAGAGGGGGTTGACATCGAGCGCTTCCTGCCACCGGTCGGATTCGACTCGTCTGAGCATGAGCTTCACCTTCTCGATGAGTTCTGTGATGTCGAGCACTCACAGTAGGCAAGTTTTTACTCTCAGTCAACGCCGGTTTTACCGAGAACCATTGGGTCGCACACCGAGGAGAGGCACGTTGACAGGAGCGCCGGTGTTCGTCAGGTTCCAGAGTCCTGCGCCGAACGGCCGCGGGACATACCCAGGTGTGTTCGGGCTGGTCAACAGCCTTGCCGAGCAGGGTCTCCTGTCCGATGAGGAAGAGGCGTTCAGGCGCGAGAACAACGCGTGGTACGAGGCGAACTTCACCGACCCCGCGACCGTGGATCCCGACGTGTACCGCCGCGACGTCAACCCGGCGGCGGCGGCTTGGTTCAAGGCGTCGGCCACTCGGCTCATCGAGCGGGTGCCGGGCTATCTGGCGATTCTCGCCGTGCACGACGTGGAGTGTGTACGACTCGAATCGGCGGATCCCGGCAGGATCGTCTACGAAGACGATGATCAGGTGGTCGTCGTCCCTCATGTGGCCGGTCAGGGCGTCCATCAAGGTCGTGGCGGCGTGCGGCGTAGGGTGAGCGGCCGGATGGTGGCTGATGAGAGGAATGGCTGGTCATGGGTGCCGATGTGATCATTGTGGGGGCCGGGCCGACCGGTCTCATGCTGGCGGCGGAGTTGCGGCTGGCCGGGGTGCGGCCGTTGGTGCTGGAGCGGAAGGCGCAGCGCAGGGACGTCCCGAAGGCCGGCGGGCTCGGCGGGCAGATCCTGGAGTTGCTGCGGTACCGGGGCCTGCTGGACCGGTTCGCGGCGGCCTGCACCGATCCGATGCCGCCGCCCAGGTTCCCCTTCGGCGGGGTGCACCTGGATCTCGCCCAGCTGGCCGACCCGCCGATGCACGCCCTGCCGCTGCCGCAACAGCTCCTTGAGCGGCTGCTGGAGGATCGCGCCGGCGAGCTCGGCGTCGACCTGCGCCGCGGCCACGAGGTGGTCGGGGCGAGCCAGGACGACGCCGCGGTCACCCTGGACGTACGCGGACCGGACGGCCCCTACCAGGTGACCGCCCGGTACGTGGTGGGATGTGACGGCGCACGCAGCCGGGTCAGGGAGCTGGCCGGCATCGCCTTCCCCGGCACCGTCTACCCGGAGGTCAACCGGCTGGCCCAGGTCACCCTGCCCGACGAGGTGACCGTGCTCGGCAACGGCGATCTCGACGTCCCCGGCTTCGGCACGATCCGCGCCGGTTTCACCCGGACCGAGAACGGCCTGCTGGGCGTCGGCTCGTCGCCGGACTCCAGGGTCGTCTCGCTCTACACCACCGAGGACGAGAGCACCGAGTACGACGACGACGTCCCGATGACCGTGCCGGAGCTGCGGGACAGCCTGCGCCGGGTGGTGGGCGTGGACCTGCGGGTTGGGGAGGCGCTGCGGCTGTCGCGGTTCACGTTCAAGGCGCGGCAGGCCGAACGGTACCGCGACGGGCGGATCCTGCTGGCCGGGGACGCGGCTCACCTGTTCCCGGCGACCGGCATCGCGCTCAACGCGGGCATGCTCGACGCGGTCAACCTGGCCTGGAAGCTGGCCGCCGAGGTGCTGGGGCGGGCGCCGTCCGGGTTGCTGGGGACGTACGAGGAGGAACGTCAGCTGGCGGGCGCGCGCACCATGTTGCACACGCGCGCCCAGGTGGCGCTGCGGCGCGGCCACGACGCGGCCGCCGAGGCGCTCCGGGAGGTCTTCCAGGAGCTGCTGACGGACGAGCAGCCGCTGCGCCGCATGGGCGCGATGGTGGCCGGCGGCGACATCCGCTACCCGATGCCCGGTTCGCACCACCATCCGCTGGCCGGCGCGTTCGCCCCCGACCTCACCCTGCACACCGGCCAGGGCATGACGGGCGTCGCGGAGCTCATGCACGCCGTGCGGCCCGTCCTGCTCGATCTCGCCGACCGCGCGGACCTGCGCGAGGTGGCGGCCGAGTGGCGGGACCGGGTCGACGTGCACCCGGCCAAGACCGACCAGCGCCCGGCCGACGTGCTGCTGATCCGTCCGGACGCGCACGTCGCCTGGGCGGCCGGCCACGACGAACCGGCCGGCACCGCCGCGCCCGCGCTGCGCGAGGCCCTGTCCACCTGGTTCGGCGCCCCCTGAGGACGCGCGGCCCGACCCTCGCCCGCCCAGCGGGCACTGCTGGAAGACCGCCTGCGCTCAGTCGAACCAGACGATCAGGCGTACGCCGTCGGGGCCGAACCGTCGCGCCAGCGCCCGCATCACCTCGAAGACGGCCGCCCACCCGGTCTCCGGTCCCAGCAGGTCGAGGCGCGTCAAGGCGACGCGTCCGGCCGCCGCGGGGCGTGCCGTCAGGTCCAGGTCGCGCAGCTCCGCCCAGGAGACCCAGGTGCACCCGTGCACGGCGGCGTCGAGGCGGGCGGTGTCCTCGTACTCGGCGCGGACCGGTCCCGACACGTCGTCCGGCAGGCCGCGGCCGGCCGCGACCGGCGGCCACCCCAGCCGGTCGCGGATGCCGAACAGGCAGGCGAACGACTCCTGGTCCTGGTCGTCGTAGAGCGGGTGGAGGGGAATGGACACGGCCGTCCACGGGTCGCCTTCGTACCAGTCCTCTCGGGCGAGCGGGTGACGGGCCTCGATGAAGCCGTAGATGTCGGTGCTCATGGGGAGAGGGTAGGAAGCGACGCCTCCGGTCAGCGGCGGTTCGTGTGGAGGTGCAGGTCGCGCAGGAGGCAGACCTCCGACAGGTGGTGGATGAGCTCGCGGTGCACGTGCAGGACCAGGTCGGCCATGGGGGCCTGCGGGAAGGGCTCTCCGTCGCCCATGGGCGCGCGCAGGCCGGCCTCGCCGAGGTCCCGCACGCCTGCCAGCCACCGCTCGGCCTGCGTGTCGAGCTGGTCGAGCGCCGCGGCCGCGCCGCCGGCGTACTCCCAGGTCTCGTACGAGGCCGGCGGCGCCCCGAAGTGCAGGGCGTTGCGGACGGCCAGCACGCCGACGATGACGTGGCCGAGCCGCCAGGCGATCGTGGTGAAGGGCGGCGGCACCGGCTGGGGGAAGGCGAAGTCGATCGTGTGGCCGCCCGCGCCGGCCTGCACGGGCGCCGTGGAGGTGCCGCGCGGCCGTACGCTCCAGGCGTCCGGCACCGGTGACCAGAAGTACTCCTCGTCGGTCAGGCCGTCGAGCCGGGCCCGGAGCTGGTGGTCCCAGTGGAACTCCCACTGCGCGCGCAACGTGCGGTTCCAGTCGAGTGTGTGTGCGTCCATGGAGACACGATCACCCGCCGGGCGGACAGGATCGGTCCGCTTTCTGGCAGGGTGGCGGCATGGACGAGGCGGGCGCGGAGCGGGGCACGACCGAGCGGGTGCTGACCCTGCTCGGCCTGTTGCAGCAGCGGCAGGTCTGGACCGGCCCCGAGCTGGCCGGACGGCTCGGCGTCACGTCGCGCACGGTCCGCCGTGACGTGGAACGGCTGCGCGCGCTCGGCTACCAGGTGCACGCCGGCCAGGGCATCGGCGGCGGCTACCGGCTCGGGCCCGGCCAGGACCTGCCGCCGCTGCTGCTCGACGACGAGGAGGCCATCGCCACCGCCGTGTCGCTGCTGGCCGGGGCGGACAGCGCGGTCGCGGGCGCCGGCGACGCCGCGATCCGGGCGCTGGCCAAGCTCGACACGGTGCTGCCCACCCGGCTGCGGCACGAGGTGCGCGCGCTGTCCGGGGCGGTGGAGTCGTTCGGCGGGGGGCGTGCACCGGTCGATCCCGAGGTGCTGATGACGCTGGCCAGGGCGTGCCGGGACGAGGTCGAGGCCGGCTTCGACTACCCGTCAGGGGGGCGGGTGGGGCGGCGGCGGGTGGAGCCGTACCGGCTGGTGACCGCCGAGCGGCGCTGGTACCTGCTCGCCTACGACCTCGACCGGGACGACTGGCGCAGCTTCCGGGTCGACCGGATGGCCGGGGTGGCGGCGCGCACCTTCCGGTTCCGGCCGCGGCCGGCGCCGGACGCGGCGGCGTACGTGCAGGAGGGCGTGGCGAGCCGGGCCTACCCGCACCAGGCGCGCTTCCTCCTGCACGCCCCGGCCGCCGCGGTACGCGCGCAGGTCCCGGCGTCGGCGGCCGTCGTACGGGAGCGGGGGAGCGACCGGTGCGAGCTGGTCAGCGGCGCGGGCAGCCTCGACTACCTGCTCATGCACGTGGTCGCGCTGGGCCACGACTTCGAGGTGCTCGACCCGCCGGAGCTGGTGGAACGCTGCCGGGAGCTGGCCCGCAGGCTGGCCTCGGCCGGGACGGTCAGGCCGTCGGGGTGACGGGGGCGGTGTCGAGGGTGAAGGTCTCGACGATCTCGGTGCAGGTGCCGTGCTCGCCCATCACGCACAGCGCGAGGGCCTGGTAGGTGGCGGTGAAGGCGGACGGAGCGGCGAGGAGGCCCAGGTCGAGCGGGTGGTCCCGCTGCTGGAGCCGGGTGAGGGTGATGTGCGGGCGGAACAGGTCGCCGATCTCGTCGTAGCCGTAGAGGTCGAGGTTGGCGCGGGCGGTGGGCGGCGCGGTGAGCCGGTGGTCGGCCAGCACGCGGCCGACCGGGTCGCGGTGGCGCAAGCCCGTGCGCAACGGGTTGAGCGCGGCCACGACGTCCTCCTGGAGCCGGGTGATCGCGTCCGTCTTCCGGAAGAACAGCTCGACCATGCCGTGCTCGTTGGCGGCGAAGGACTCGCCTTCCAGGAGCGTCGCGGAGGTGCGGCTGCTGAGGTCTCGCAGCAACGCGACGGCCTTTTCGAGCTGGTCGGGGGTGAAGTTCGCCATGTAGAGCGAGATGTGCGGGTAGAGGCCGTCCTCGCGCAGGACGAACTCGGTCGCGGTGGCCTCCGCGCAACGCCGGCTCAGGCGCACGGCCTCGGCGTTGACGTCGGGCGGCGGCAACAGGACAACGTCGTAGACCGGGAGATCGTCCATAGGGGATGAGTGTAGGGCGGACCGGGGGCGCCGCGCGCGGGCGGCCTGCCGCCGCAGGGCCAGGCGTACGGCCGGGAACGCGTAGGCGGCCAGCGGCGCCAGCAGGAACACCGCCCCGGCCGCGCGCTGGTCGGCCAGCGGGTCGGGCACCCCGGGCGGGGCCGCCAGGGCGAACCACTCGGCCGCGACGGCCGGGCCCACCAGCAGGTACGTCCCCAGCCCCAGGTACGTGACGGCGGCCACCGCCAGCAGCCGGACCCGCGCGGCCCACGGGAACGGCCTGGGCAGCGGGTCGAGGTCGAGCACCACCCAGGCGACCAGCAGGCCGGCCCCGGCGGACACGGCCATGGTGGCCAGGTGGGGCGCGTACCCGGCGAGCGACCAGGGCAGCCACGGCGTGCCGTACAGCAGCAGGAGCAGCACCGGGACGGCGGCCGTCACCAGCGCGGGACGGGTGAGACGCCGCCCGGGGACGCGGTCGGCGAGCGGGCCGTACCGGGAGCCGGGGCCGGTGGCCCGCGCGGCCAGGGTGAGCGGCGCGCCCGCGCACAGCAGCAGCGGCGCGACGACGGCGAGCACGACGTGCTGCACGGCCTGCGCCGACGACATCGCCCGCGCGTACCCGCCCACGCCGCCGAACAGCGCGACCGCGGCCACGGCCAGCCCGGCGTGCCAGGACAGCGTGCGCAGGACCGGCCAGCCGGGCACCCGGCGCAGACCGGCCAGGTAACCGGCGGCGGGCAACGCCAGCAGCAGCAGGACGAGCGGGTCCAGGCGCACCTCGCTGAGGAGCGCGCCGGGCGAGAAGGGCGCGAGCGCGTACTCCAGGACGGGATGGTCGTGCCCGCCACCCCCGGCGCCGGGCGGCGGCGGGGTGCGCGACAGGCCGACGGCCAGCCCGGTCGCCGCCACCATCACGGTCACCTCGCCCGCGGCCAGCCGGACGAACGTACGCCGCACCCCCCGGTCGGCCACCCCGGCCACGGTACGCAGACGGTGCCGCCGGCCGAACCACGCCAGCACCCCCAGGGCGGCGACCTTGGCCAGCAGCAGCAGGCCGTACCGGCTCAGCCACAGGTCGGACAGTGCGTCGAGCCGCACCCAGGCGCTGACCGCGCCGGAGAGCGCCACGGCGGCGAAGCAGCACAACGCGATCGTGCTGAACCGGGGCAGCACGACCCGCAGGTCGGCCGAGCGCCGGAAGTGCAGCAGCACCGCGGCCAGGCCGCCCACCCACACCGACACCCCCAGCAGGTGGGCCATCAGCGCGGACACGGCGAGGTCGTGGTCGGCCGCCGAGGCGGCATGGCCAACGTAGGCGGGCGGCAGCAGCCCGAACGCCGCCACGGCCAGCGGCGCCCAGGCGGGCAGCCGGCGCACGAGCGTGGCCACCGCCACCGCGAACGTCGTGACCAGCACCACCAGCAGCGCCTGCGTCTGGGGGAGCGAGGTGCCGAAGTCGAGCATGCCGGGCTCGGCGAGCAGGTTCTGCACCGGCATCGGGATGAAGCTGGACAGGGTGAACACGTAACCGGCCAGGGCGGCGACCGCCCACCCCAGCGCCCACCAGCCCGCCGCGCGCAGGCACCGCGCCGACTCCGGCGAGCCCGCCGGGGCCAGCACGGACGCCGCCAGCAACGTCCCCACGCACGCCACCGCGCACAGGTCGAGGGCGAGGCGGGCCAGCGGCAGCCCCCAGTCGGTGACCGGACCGGCGGTGGGCAGCCCGAAGACCTCCACCGTGCCGGCGCCGCCGCCGAAGCGCAGCACCGCGACCAGCACCAGGACGCCCACGCCGACCGCGAACACGGCGTAGGTCCGGGCAGAAGCTCTCATAGCCGACCCGCCAGATTGTCGGAGGCCAGGAACCAGGCCGCGCCGCCCGTGCCGTTCGCGGCGGGCGCGACCCCCACATGCTCCCACGGGGTCCCAGGCCGGGCCAGGCGCGAGCGAGGTCTGCTTCGAGCGCATACGCGGAGATACGCGCCCCCGCCGCCCGCGGTTCAGCGGGTCAGGGGTGGAGCCCCAGCAGGGTGACGGCCTGCTCGCGCATCTCGACCTTGCGGATCTTGCCCGTGACCGTCATCGGGAACCCGTTGACCAGGTGCACGTAACGGGGGACCTTGTAGTGGGCCAGGCGGCCGGCGCAGAAGTCCCTGATCGCCTCGGCGGTCAGCGGCTCGGCGCCCGGGCGCAGGACGATCCAGGCCATCAGCTCCTCGCCGTACTTCTCGTCCGGCACGCCGATCACCTGGACGTCGGCGATGTCGGGATGCGTGTAGAGGTACTCCTCGACCTCGCGCGGATAGACGTTCTCGCCGCCGCGGATGACCATGTCCTTGATCCGGCCGACGATGTTGACGTAGCCCTCGGCGTCCATGGTGGCCAGGTCGCCGGTGTGCATCCAGCGGGCCTCGTCGATCGACTCGGCGGTCTTGTCCGGCTCGTTCCAGTAGCCGAGCATCACCGAGTAGCCGCGGGTGCACAGCTCGCCCGGCTCGCCCCGGGGCACCGCGAGCCCGGTCTCCGGGTGCACGATCTTCACCTCCAGGTGCGGCATCACCTGGCCGACCGTCTCGGTGCGCCGGACCAGCCCGTCGTCGCGGCGGGTCATCGTCGACACGGGGGACGTCTCGGTCATGCCGTAGCAGATCGCCACCTCGTTCATGTGCATCTCGCCGATCACCCGCTTCATCACCTCGACCGGGCACGGCGAGCCCGCCATGATGCCGGTGCGCAGCGACGACAGGTCGAAGTCGGCGAAGCGCGGATGGCCCAGCTCGGCGATGAACATCGTCGGCACGCCGTACAGGGAGGTGCACCGCTCGGCCTCCACGGCCCGAAGCGTGGCCTCGGCGTCGAAGCCGGGCGCCGGCAGCACCACGCAGGCGCCGTGCGAGGTCGCGCCCAGGTTGCCCATGACCATGCCGAAGCAGTGGTAGAGCGGCACCGGCAGGCAGACCCGGTCGTCCTCGGTGTAGCCGACGCCCTCGCCGACGAAGTAGCCGTTGTTGAGGATGTTGTGGTGCGACAGCGTCGCGCCCTTGGGGAAGCCGGTCGTGCCCGAGGTGTACTGGATGTTGATCGGGTCGTCGAAGGACAGCGTGGCCGCCCGTGCGCGCAGCGCGGCGGGGTCGGCGCGGCGGCCGCTCTCGACCAGTTCGTCCCAGCCGGGCTCGCCGATGAACACCACCTGCGTGAAGCCGATCTCGGCGAGCATCGCGCGGTAGTCGCTCGTCTTGTGCTCGACGGCGCTGACCAGCAGCCGCATGCCCGACTGGCGGACCACGTAGTCCAGCTCGTGGGCGCGGTAGGCCGGGTTGATGTTGACCAGGATCGCGCCGATCTTGGCGGTGGCGTACTGCGTCAGCACCCATTCGGCGCAGTTGGGGGCCCAGATGCCGACGCGGTCGCCCTTGGCGATGCCCCTGGCCAGCAGCCCGAGCGCCACCTCGTTCACCGCGGCGTCGAACTCGGCGTACGTCCAGCGCCGCCCGCTCGCCATCTCGACCAGCGCCTCGCGGCCGGCGTACCGGGCCGCGGCGCGTTCCAGGTTCTCCCCGATCGTCTCGCCCAGCAGGGGGAGCGCGGAGACGCCGGACGCGTAGGAGAGCAGTGAGTCACCCATGCCCGAAGCATCCGCCAGGGCGGTCAGGCACGCTACCCCCGTTCAGGGGTAGTCGCGGGACGCCGGAAGCGTGCCATGCTGGGGACATGGCGGTGACACATCTTCCGTCGAGTGCCCTGGCCCCGCAGGCCGCCGTGCTCCTGCGGGCCGCCCTCACCCGGATGCGGCACGTCGTCGGGCTGCCCGTCCTGTTCGGCGGCGCGGTCTCGGCCCCGGGCGGTGCCGTACGGCTCACCGAGCTGACGGGGGTCCGCACGGACGTGCTGCGCGGGCTCGCCATCCACACCGGCAGCGGCCTGGGCGGCCGGGTCCTGGTCACCGCCCGGCCGGGCAGCGTCGAGGACTACGTCACCGACTCCCGCATCAGCCACGAATACGACAGACCGGTGGCGGCCGAGGGCCTGCGGGCGATCGCGGCCGTCCCCGTCGTGGTGGGCGAGACGGTCTACGGGCTGCTCTACGGCGGCGTCCGCGAGCCGCTGCCGCTCGGCACCCGCGTCCTCGACGGCATGCACCAGATCGCCGCCCGGCTCGGCGTCGAGCTGGCCGTCCGCGCGGAGGTGGAGCGGCGGGTGGCCGCGCTGGAGACGGCCGCGATCACCGGCGCCGCCCGCGAACGGCCCACCGGCCCCGAATGGGAACAACTGCGCGAGGCGCACGCCGAGCTGCGCTCGATCGCCCAGGAGGTCGCCGACCCGGTCCTGCGCGAGCGGCTGCAGGGCGTCTGCGACCGGCTGACCTCGCCGAACGGCGGGCCCGTCCCGGCCAACCCGCTCTCGCCGCGGGAGCTCGACGTGCTCTCCCTGGTCGCGGTCGGCTGCGGCAACGCCGAGGTCGGCCGGCGGCTCGACCTGAAGCCGGAGACGGTCAAGAGCTACCTGCGCAGCGCGATGCGCAAGCTCGGCACCCACACCCGCATGGAGAGCGTGGTCTCGGCCAGACGCGCCGGCTACCTGCCCTGACACCGGCGGATTTACCAACTACGGACGATGGCCACCGGCGGCGCCGACCGGTTCCGGGTAGGCCCCCACCATGACTGCTTGGACGAACGACGAACTCGACCGGATCGCCGACGCCGAGGAGCTGCAGATCGCGTCCCTGCGCGGCGACGGCGAACTGCGCCGCCCGGTGACGATCTGGGTCGTTCGCCTCGGCGACGACCTGTACGTCCGGGCCGTGAACGGGCGGGACGGCACCTGGTTCCGCGGCGCCCAGGAACGCGGACGCGGCCGGATCCAGGCCGGGGGCGTCGACAAGGGCGTCACGTTCGCCGACGCCGACCAGGAGCTGAACGACCGGATCGACGCCGCGTACCGGGCCAAGTACCGCCACTACCCGGAGAGCATCGTGGACTCGGTGGTCAGCGCGCAGGCGCGGGCCGCCACGATCAGGCTCGTGCCGCGCTCCTGACCGGCGGGCAACGAGAGGTCCGAAGGCCGCCAGCGCCCGGCCCTCACCGGCGGCGACAGTGGGACGCATGAACACTGTCGTGGATCAGCACGTCCGCATTGAACCCAACATCCTCTACTTCGGCACCCCCGTCGTCCTGATCTCCACCGTGAACGAGGACGGCAGCCCCAACCTCGCCCCCATGTCGTCGGCCTTCTGGCTGGGCTGGCGCGGCATGCTGGGGCTCGGGGCCAGGTCGAAGACGTGCCAGAACCTGGTGCGGACCGGCGAGGGCGTGCTCAACCTGCCTTCCGACGCCCTCGCCCCGCAGGTGGACCGGCTGGCCCTGACCACCGGGAGCGACCCGGTCCCCGAGCGGAAGCACCAGCGCGGCTACCGGTTCGTGCCGGACAAGTTCCAGCGGGCCGGGCTGACCGCCGTCGCGTCGGAGACGGTGGCCGCGCCCCGGGTGGCCGAGTGCCCGGTCGCGATGGAGGTCGTGGTGGAGGAGACGCACCCGGTCGGCGACGGCGGGGTGCTCGCGTTCGAGGTGCGGGTGCAGCGGGTCTGGGTGCACGAGGACATCCGGATGGAGGGCACCGACGACCACATCGACCCCGACGCCTGGCGTCCGCTCATCATGAGCTTCCAGAAGCTGTACGGCCTGGGCCCGCAGGTGCACCCGTCAACCCTGGCGAGCATCCCGGAGCGGCACTACCGCAGCGCCGACCTCGAACGCGCGCGCACCCTCTAGAGCCGCTCCAGCAGCGGCAGCCAGGTGCGGTGGGCGCACAGCTCCATGATCCGCGCCCGGGGCAGCCACTCCGCGCCGGTGCTCTCCGACCCGGCCGGCGGCGCGGTCGCGGCGCCGGGCGCCGCCAGCCGCGCCCGGAACATCACCATGTACGTCAGCGGCGCGTAGCGGTAACCGGCGGGCGCCGGGCGCAGCAACTCGATGCGCTGCCACGCGAACACCGACAGGGCGGGTGGCTCCAGGCGCAGGCCGGTCTCCTCCTGGAGCTCCCGGACCGCGGCCTCGGCGGCGCTCTCACCGGCCTCCAGGTGGCCGCCCGGCACGTCCCAGCCGCGTCCGGGCCGGTCGACGCAGGTGAGCAGGGTCCTGCCGAGGCTGTCGGTGACGAACGCGAACGCCGAGGTCGTGCCGTCGGCGGGCGGGAGGTCCGGGGAGAGGATCACGTCGAGGCGGTGCTCGACGGGGATCCAGGGCACGGTGCCGGAGGCCATCACACGGGTCATGCCGCCATTTCACACGCCCTTGCGCATGGCCCGGTTGCCCAGGTACAGGCCGATCGCGGCGACCAGGCAGGCCGACGCGGTGCCGTACAGGACGGAGGGGGCGCCGAGGTCGCCGGAGAACAGCGCGCGCTGGCCTTCGACGATGTACGTGACCGGGTTCGCCGCGCCGACGGCGCGCAGCCACCCGGGCGCGGTGTCCAGGGGCAGCAGCACGCCCGACAGCAGCAGCAGCGGGAACAGGATCGACTGGCTGACGACGTAGAACAGCGTCCCGTCGGGCGCCGACCGGATGGCCAGGACGAACGAGAACGCCCCCAGCCCCACCCCGAACACGGTGAGCTGCGCCAGCCCCGCCAGGACGCCCGCCGGATACAGCTCGAACCCCAGCGGGACGGCCAGCACGATGATCAGCACGGCCTGGGCCAGCAGCACGACCATCGCCTTCATCGCCCGGCCCACCAGCATCGCCGTCCGGTTCAGCGGCGTGACCAGCATGCGTTCCAGCGAGCCGCCGATCAGCTCGACCAGCAGCGTGTAACCGGCCGACATCGGCCCGGTCAGGCACATCATGACCAGGATGCCCGGCACGAACCACTGCCACGACGAGCCGACCGCGCCGTCCAGCAGCGCGCCGAACAGGAACAGGAACAGCAGCGGCTGGCCCATCTCGAACAGCAGCGCGACCGGCTCGCGCAGGACCGGCCGGAACTCGCGGGTGAAGACGGTGGCGGTGTCACGCAGGAAGGTCGTCATCGGTGAGGCTTCTCCCGGTGAGGGTGAGGAACACGTCGTCAAGGGTCGGGCGCGCGGTCTCGGCGGCGGTCACCTTGATCCCGGCGGCGTCGAGCGCCCGCAGGCAGCCGGGGAGCGCGGCGGGCGCGTTCGCCACCCGCACGCGCACGGTGACGCCCTCGGCGCTGCCGCCGGTCAGCTCGGCGGCCCTGGCGGCGTCCTGGGCGGTGTCGGTGGTGACCGTGACGGTGTCGCCGGCCAGGTCGTTCTTGAGCTGCTCGGCCGTGCCGTCGGCGATGATCGAGCCGTTGTCGATGATCATCACCCGTTCGGCCATGTTGTCGGCCTCCTCCAGGTAGTGAGTGGTGAGGAAGATCGTGGTGCCGTACGCCTCGCGCAGGCGCAGGATGTGCCGCCAGATGTCGGCGCGGCTCTTCGGGTCGAGGCCGGTCGAGGGCTCGTCGAGGAAGAGCAGGTCGGGGCGGTGGATGAGGCCGAGCGCGATGTCCAGGCGGCGGCGCTGGCCGCCGGAGAGCGTGCCCGGCCTGCGGGCCGCCAGGTCTTCCAGGTCGAGCAGGCGCATCAGCTCGCCGGCCCGCGCGACGGCCTCGGAGACGGTCAGGCCGTAGCAGCGGCCCTGCGTGACGAGCTCGTCCCGGACGCGGAAGCTCTCGCCCGCGCTGTTCTTCTGGCCGACGTAGCCGATGCGGGAGCGCACGCCGGCCGGGTCGCGGGTGACGTCGTGGCCGGCGACGACGGCGGTTCCGGAGGTGGGCGGGAGCAGGGTCGTGAGCAGGCGGAGGGTGGTGGACTTGCCGGCGCCGTTGGGGCCGAGGAAGGCGACGAGCCGGCCGGGTTCGACGTCGAGGTCGATGCCGCGGACGGCTTCGACGGTCTCCTTCTTCATGGTGAACACTCGGGTGAGGCCCCGGGTGTGGATCATGGGTGGTGCCTCCTGGGCATGGCGAAGAAGCCCCTGGTCAGGGGCCCTTTCGGGGATCGATTCAGTCTGAGCCGGGTGGTATCGATTTGGCAAACGCGAATGTGATGTTCATATACGGCTCTGACCTGCGGAAACGACGTCCGGAGAGGCGGTCGCGCAAGGCGGATTTCTGGGCCTCGACATGGGGTTTCGCGCTTTTCTGCGAAGAGGCGTGATATTTCCGTGCTTGCGGCGTGAGTGGTGGCTCCGCGATGATCTCGGGCGTGAAACGCTTGTGGTTAATTGCGGTAATTGCCGCTGTCGGCATGACGGGGGTCGCCGAGGCGGCCGACGGCGTTCCCGGTGTCGACGTCAGCAACTGGACGGGCGACGTGGACTGGGCGAGCGTGGCCTCCGGCGGCGGCAGGTTCGCGTTCGTGCAGGCCACCGAGGGCACGAACTACCGCAACCCACGGTTCGACGCGCAGTTCGGCGGGGCCGCGACGGCCGGGCTCGTGCGCGGCGCCTATCACTTTGCGCAACCGCATGAATCCGACGGGACAGCGCAGGCCGACTATTTCCTGCAGAACGGCGGAAACTGGACCAGCGACGGTCAAACGCTGCCCGGTGTGCTCGATATCGAGGACAACCCGTACAAGGACAAGAACGGCAAGAACCACTGTTACGACCTGTCCGCTGAGGACATGGTCACCTGGATCAAGGACTTCACCAAGAAGTACCGGCAGCAGACCGGCCGGGACGCGATCATCTACACCACCACGAGCTGGTGGCAGACCTGCACGGGCAACTCCGGCGCGTTCAAGGCCAACCCGCTCTGGCTGGCCCGCTGGGGGAGCGACCCCGGCGAGCTGCCGAAGAGCTGGAAGCGGCACACGTTCTGGCAGTCGGCGGAGAAGGGCTCGCTGGCCGGCGGCCAGAACTCCTTCAACGGCTCGGAGTCCCAGCTGCGGTCGCTGGCCAACCCGCCCGCCCGGGTGTCGGTCTCCGGCCTGGTCAAGGGCAGGAAGCTCTACCGCGTCACGATCGCGAACACCGGCCCGCACCCCGTCGAGAACATCGTGGTCTCCGGGCGCGCGTACGGCGGGCAGAAGGTGGTCAAGGCCCCCGGTTGCAAGTTCAGCGGCACGGCGGTGCGCTGCGTGGTCGGCAAGCTGGAGCGGGGCCAGAAGGCCGCCTTCACCTTCACCACCAGCCCGAAGGCGAAGGGCCGGGTCGGGATGGTCGTCAAGGTAGGAACGGTCACACTTAACCTCGAAAGCTGAAATATCGCGATAGGTAGGATAAAACCCGGGATCTCGGCTTAAGGGAGAAACGGGTGGCGTGGCGGCGGCGGGGCCTGGCGGTGACCGCGCTGGTCGTCCTGCTGGCCGGCACGGCGTCCATGCCGTTGTCGACGTTCGTGCCGTCCAGGATCGTGCGCATCGCGTACGAGATCGAGCGGTACGACATCACGTATTCGTGGGGCGGCGGCCACGGCGAGCGGCCCGGCCCCACGAAGGGCACCTGCCTGGGCTACAGCGGCCGGATCAAGCCCTGCCCGGCCGCGCGCACCCGCGGCCTCGACTGCTCCGGCCTGGCCCGCTGGGTGTACGCCCTGGCCAACGGAAGGGACGTGCTCGGCCCCGGCAACACCGACGACCACGTACGCAGGATGCGGCCCGTTGAGCGGGGCCTGCCGGGCGATTTAGTCTTCTTCGGAAAAATCACGAAAAATAAGATCAAGACGCATCATGTGGGCATCTATCTGGGTCGTGGGAAGATGATGAACGCGCCCGAGACGGGGGCTTCGGTGCGCATTGACGATATCGGGCGAAGATCGGACTTCGCAGGCTTCTACCGGTACTGAAAGCGGGCGCTACCGGTACGGAAAAGGGTGCCATGCTCCAGTTACACCTCCTTGGACCGCTCCACGCCACCCTGGACGGCCGCCGGCTCGACCTCGGCTCCGCCAGGCAGCGCGCCGTGCTCGCCCGTCTGGTCGCCGCCGACGGCCAGGTCGTCTCGACCGACCGGTTCATCGAGGACCTGTGGCAGGGACAGCCGCCGCCCAAGGCGCTGGCCGCGCTCCAGGTCTACGTCTCGAACCTGCGCCGCGTGCTCGAACCCGACCGGCCGCCGCGCGCCCCCGCCGGAGTGATCGTCAGCGCCCCGCCCGGCTACCGGCTCTGCCTGCCCGACGAGGCCGTGGACGCCTGGCGGCTGCCCGGCCTCATCGACGCAGCCGGCGCGGCGCTCAAGCGGGGCGCGGGCACCGTCGCCCACGACCTGCTCGACCAGGCGCTCGGCCTGTGGACGGGGGCCGCCTACGCCGAGTTCACCGAGGAGTGGGCCGCGCCCGAGGCGGCCAGGATGGCCGAGCTCAGGCTCGTCGCCGTCGAGTACCGCGCCGAGGCCGCGCTGCTGATGGGCCGCCACGCCGAGGCCGTGCCGGAGCTGCGCGGGCACGCCGACGCCCATCCCTTGCGCGAGAACGCCGTCCGCCTGCTGG
The DNA here is from genome assembly GCF_042892035.1 of Nonomuraea sp. NPDC001831. Lineage (NCBI taxonomy): Bacteria > Bacillati > Actinomycetota > Actinomycetes > Streptosporangiales > Streptosporangiaceae > Nonomuraea > Nonomuraea sp. NPDC001831. The sequence goes on from NZ_JBIATU010000019.1 coordinate 49,910, forward strand.
CCCTGGCCCTCTACCGGTCCGGCAGCCAGGCCGAGGCGCTGGCCGTGCTGCGCCAGGCCCGCGAGAACCTGGCCGAGGAGCTCGGCGTCGATCCCGGCCCGGCCCTGCGCGCGCTCGAACAGGACATCCTCCGCCAATCCGAGTCCCTGCACGCGCCGGAGGTCGTCGAACACGTCCAGGAACGGCCCGTGGCCGCGCAGGAGCCCTCGATCGTGGGCCGGGCCCGCGAGCTGGCCGCGCTGCGGGAGGAGGCCGTGCGGCCGCTCCGGCGCACGGTCTGGCTGGGCGGCGAGCCGGGCGCGGGCAAGAGCGCGCTGGCCGAGGCGTTCGCGGCCGAGCTGGCCGAGCGCGGGTGGCGGGTCGCGTTCGGACGCTGCCCGGAGATCGACGGTGACGCGCCGCCCGCCTGGGCGTGGAGCGAGATCGTCCGGCAGCTCGCCGCCGTACGGCCGCCCGCCGCCGCCGAGGCGGCCCGCCTGGCCCCCCTCCTGAACGACGGCGTCGCCATCCAGAACCAGTTCCAGCTCGCCAGGGCGGTGGCCGGCTACCTGGCGGGCTGCGCGCCGCTGCTCGTGGTGCTCGAAGACGTCCACCGGGCCGACGGCGAGACCCTGCACCTGCTGCGGCACCTGGACCACGCCGCCCGGATCCTGGTCGTCGCCACCTACCGCCCGGCCGAGACCACCGAGGACCTGTCCGCCACCCTGGCCGCGCTCGCCACCGGCAGCAGGCACGTCGAGCTCGCCGGGCTCGACGAGGCCGCCGTCGCCACGCTGCTCGAACGCCACTCCCAGCGCGCCGGCCTCGACCCGGCCACCGTCCGCACGGTCCTGGAGCGCACGCTCGGCAACCCCCTGTTCGTCTGCGAGATCGCCCGCCTGCTGGCCTCCGAAGGGCCGCAGGCCGCCGAGGCGCTGCCGCCCGGCGTGCGCGACCTGATCCGCCGCCGCATCACCCGCCTGCCCGCGACCGCCCAGACCGTGCTGCGCAACGCCGCCGTCGTCGGCAGGGACGCCGACGTGGACGTGCTGATCGCGCTGCACGACGGCGACGAGGACACCGTCTTCGACGGCCTGGAGGCCGGCGTCATGACCGGCCTGCTGACCGAGCCGGGGCCCGGCCGCGTGAGGTTCACGCACGTCCTGGTCAGGCAGGCGCTGTACGAGGACACCGCGCGGATCCGCCGGACCCGGCTGCACGGGCGCGTGGTGTCGGTGCTGGAGCGGCTGCGGCCGAACGACGTGGCGGCCCTGGCGCACCACGCGCTGGAGGCCGCCGCGCCGGACGCCGTGCGGTACGCCAGGGCGGCGGCCGTCCAGGCGTCCGGCCTGCACGCGCACCGCGAGGCGGCGGCGCTGTGGCGCGCCGCGCTGGAGTTCGCCGCCGACGACGCGACCCGGCTCGACCTGCTGTGCGGACTGGTGTCGGCGCTGGGCCACGCGGGCGACGTGCTGGGCGCGCTGGCCGCCAGGGCGCAGGCCGTCGAGCTGGCCGCCCCGCGCGGCGCGCTCGCCCGCGCCCTGACCTCCTACGAGGCCCCCGTGGTCTGGACGATCCAGGTGGACTCCCTCTACAACAGGGACTTCATGGAGGCCGTGGAGCGCGAGCTGGCCGCCGGTCCCGACGACGAGACGCGCTGCCGCCTGCTGGCCGCGCTCGTGTTCGAGCTGGAGGGGCACGACGACGACCGCGTGGACGCCGCCGGCGCCGAGGCCCTGGCCCTGGCCCGCCGCCTCGGCCGTCCCGACCTGCTCTGCCTGGCGCTCAACGCGCGCTACTTCGCCGTGCTCAGCCCGGAACGGCGGGACGAGCTGGAGGCCGTCGGCGCCGAGCTGCTGGAGCTGGGCCGCACCCACCGGCTCGTCGGCTACCTCACGCTGGGCCACTGCGCGCTGCTCATGGCCGCGCTCGGACGCACCGACCTGGAGGCGGCCAGGCGGCACGCCGACAGCGGCGTGGCGGTGTCCACCAGCGGCCAGCTCGGCATGTCGCTGGCCATCCTGGCGCTGTTCGGCGCGCTGCGGAAGCTGGTCGAGGGCGAGTTCGACGAGGCGGAGGCCGTCTACACCGGGCTCACCGAGCAGATGGCCGAGCGCGGCGGCGTCAACGCGCGGGCCATGGGCGCTCTGGGCAGGTTCGCCGTCCGGATGGCCCGCGGGAACGTCCGCGACTCCCTGGACGAGCTGGCCGCCATCCGGGAACGCGTGAACAGCAACACCGTGCACGAGATCTACGCCGGGGCGCTGGCGGCCGCGGGCGAGCTCGACGCGGCCCGGCGGGTGTGGCGGCCCGAGTCGTGGTTGCCGCGCAACTACTACTGGCTGATGTGGCAGGCGTTGCGCGGCCAGACCGCCGTCGCCCTGGAGGACCGCGAGGTGGCCGCACGCTCCTACCGCGTCCTGCTGCCGTGGGCGGACGAGCTGGCCGGGATGAGCAGCGGGTCGGTCACGCTCGGGCCGGTCGCCCTGGTGCTCGGCGACCTGGCCGAGCTGCTCGGGCTGCCGGCCGACGGCCACTACGCGCAGGCTCTGCAGGTCGCCGAGCGCGTCGGCTCGCCGCACTGGGCGCGGGCGGCCCGCCGCCGGGCGCGCCGCTGAGCGGGTCCCTGAGGGCTCACGGCGTGCCGAAGATCAGGCTCTGGCGGCGCCGGTGGCCGCGGCCCATGAGCGCGAGCAGCACCACGAGCACCGGCCCGGCCAGGCGCCGCAGCTCGGCCAGCTCCTCCGGCTGCGCGTACTGGGCGATCCTCGGCAGGTCGAACCGGGCGTCCCCGCCCTTCCTGACCTCGGTCTCGACCTTCTGCCAGTCCGCCTCCGAGACGTACTTGGCGACGACCGGGAAGATCAGCCGCTCCTCCTCCTCGATGTGCTCGTCCAGCAGGTCGGCGAGCGCGGCCAAGGACTTGGCCATCCGCCGGGCCGCCTGCCCGTCGGAGCCGAGCTGGGCCGCGGCCGTCGTGATCTCCTCCAGCAGCGGGTCGAGCGCCGCGTGGTCGTCGGTGAGGTCGCTCAGGTCCACCTCCGCGCCCGCCGAGCGCACGATGACCGGCCACAACACGTTGTCCTCGGCCTGGTGATGGTGGTGGATGCCCGCGCAGAGCTTGGCGGTGAACGTCGCGATCGCCCGCAGCCGCTCCTGTCCGGCCCGCTGCTCGCCGGCGGCGATCGCGCTCATCACCTCGGCCAGACGGCGGGTGTCGCCGCGCATGGCCCGGTGCGTGATGCGGAATCCGAGCATGTTGGGTGCCATTTCGGTGCTCCTTCTGTCTGTTTGGCACCAGAGTGGGACGCCGCTCTTAGACACCTCTTGGTGCCGACTTGGCATGGCGGTAACGCCTGTGGCGGACGGAAATTGAGAGACCCGGCGGCTAGGGTGTGCCGCTATGGACAGGCGATGGGTCGGCCTCGACGGCGTCGAGGTCGTGCCGGCGATGCGGGCGGGCCGGCAGGTGCTGCGGGTGCGCAGGAACGGGTGGCTGGTCGCCGACTGCCGTTCGGTGGCGGAGGTGGCCGCGCTCGTCGACCTGGCCGATCTGTGCGAGGTGGTCGATCTCGCCGCGCGCCGCGGATCCGGCGGCGCGGTGGAGGCCCGTACGAGTTCGCATCATGGCTGAGTGCCGTGTATGGTTACACCTGTCCGCAGCGAGCGGACAGGCCCCTATAGCTCAGTCGGCAGAGCGTCTCCATGGTAAGGAGAAGGTCAACGGTTCGATTCCGTTTGGGGGCTCTTGTAATGAGCGGATATGACGCCCGGCCAAGGTGACTTGGAGCCGGGCGTTTTTCGTTGTGCGGGTTGTGCGGGTTGGGCGGCGCTTGTCGTGGAGCTTCAGTCGGCCCCAAGAAGGCTCCAAGGGCGGGCGTGTTCCATGACGGTCATGAGAAACATGTTCGCGGCCCGTGGTGTACGCCGGGCGCTGGCTCTGATCCTGCTCTCCGTCTCGACCGTGCTGACGATCAGCGTGGCGAGCAGTCCCGCCTACGCGTGGAACCCGGCCAACGACGGCTGGCACAAATGCCTGATCGACGGCAAATGGATGTGGTGCAAGGACCTGTAGGTCCTGCGGGCGAGCCGCTCTTCCCGTGCGGGAGGGCGGCTTTTTCGTGTCGTGCGGTTGCTCACGTTCTGGCCTTGCGGGACGCGAAGGCGGGGAGGTCGATCACCTCGACCAGGTCGGCGAGGTCCACGTGGTGGACGATCTGGGCGATGGTGCCGTAGTAGCCGAGGAGGTAGCGGCGGCCGTTCACGGTCTGGGTGACCTTGATGCGCTGCCTCGCGCCGAGCGTGATGACCTCGACGAGGATGCCGCGGGGGCCGTGCCAGCGTGTCACGCCACAACTCTACGCAAAACGGACAAAAGCATAGAATGTGGACCGTCGGGCAGGAGGCCGGTGAGGGTTGGTTGCCCACACCCGAAAGCTCCGGACGCGGGGAAGCGTCCGGAGCTTTCGCTTGCCCGGCGTAGTGGGGTTAAGCGAGCTCGCCGGCGGCGGCGTTCCCTGCTGCACGGAGATGTCGGCGTCCCGGCGGCGAGTCATCGGACGCGCGTCGGATGGGGGACTCTCGGCCGGAATTGCGTCGGCCAGGGGGTCTGCGACTGGGGGGCCTGGTCAGGGGCCCGTCGGCGGGGAGAGCGCCGCTGGTGGAAGGGGCGGCGGGCCAGGCGCGGTGGGGCCGGCGACGGGCACGGTGTCCGGCTGGTTCAGCGCCGCAGGAGGCGCGGCGCCCGGCCGAGGCAGGCCCCCGAGGGGATCGGCGTGCGGATGGACGGAGGCGACGTCGAGAACCCCGGAATGCTCGAAGGGCGGAACGCCGAGGGACAGCGCCGTCCGGGTGAGCTGGAAGCCGGACGGGGGCATGCGATTGGTCCGCACGCGCTCCCAGGCCCGCTCCCACTCCGGCACCCGATGCTCGGGCACCCCGCAAGCCAGCAGGAACGACACCATCACCGCCTTGTTCGGAAACCGCCGTCCGGCCAGCATGTCCGCACAGGTCGCCTGGGGAAGCCGGGGGCCGCCCGCCGTGTCCGCCCGCGCCTGGAGCTCCCGCAACGACACGTCCGCCCGCGCGAACTGCTCGGCGAGCAGCCTCACCAGGCCCTCGTGACAGCTCACCGACTCCACGCCGGGTCCCGCGCCTTCCTGGTCCTCGCCCATCGCCCCTCTCCCCGACCCGGCCTTCTTCCTGCCCGCCAGTGTACGAACGATGACCGTACGTGTCCGGAGGGATTTCGGGACGTCCGAGTCGGGCTCGCGCGTGGACGACTCCGGACGAGTCTGTCCGCCCTGCTGTTGGACACCGGCGCCCGGTCGCTTTCCTGGCAATCGAGCGCACACCAGCGCCGAAACCCCGAGCAGCTCAAGCAGAACGAGCCGCTCAAGCAGAACGAGCCGCTCAAGCAGAACGAGCAGAAGAGGAAGACGACATGAACAGGAAACTGGCACTCGCCGCCGGTGTCGCCGCGGTCCTTTCCGGGCTTGTCATCCCGTCCGCCCCCGCCTCGGCCGGCAGCCTCCAGTGCAACAGCGGCCGGGCCCCGGAGGACGGCTACGTCGGCCGCGCCGACTGCTACAACCCGACCGGCCAGACCTGGGTCTACCGGGCCGTGATCACGTGCGGCTGGAGCCCGGACGTCGTCGGCCCGTGGATCACGCTCGGGCCCGGCGCCTCGGGCAGGTCGGAGGGCAAATGCGCAAGCTGGGGCAGCGGCGTCGGCGCCGTAGGCGTGGACGAACGCCAGTCGTAACCCCCCGCTCCAGCCCCCCTGTGCGGTCGCACGGGGGGCCGCCGCGCCCCCTCACGCCCACCCTGGGGTCGCCCACCCCGGGTTGACCGCTCTGCCCACTTCGTCACTGCGCCGGCATCGGCTGCGCGGCACCTTCGGGTGGGCGCAGGCGTCCGCTGCGGGTCCCTCCGTCGCTGCGTCGGCGTCCGCCGTGGACACCCCTCCCTCATCCGCGCGGGTCCGCCCACCGCGTGGAGGCGCGCCGCCGGCGTTCGCCGGGGGCACGCCCGTTCGCCGTACGGACGGGCGTCGCCGGCGGCCGCCAGGGAGCCCTTCGGACCACCGCGGGGACGGGCGCAGCGGGTGTGCGTTCGTCGCTGCGTGCCTGGTCCGGAGGTTCGCGTCGGTAAAGGGGGGCTGCTAGTGTGGCGGTGGCCTCCGCGGGTGATTCCCCAGGCGAGACCCAGGTGGCATGATCGGATTTCGGTTGTCGGAGGTTCCTGGGGCATACTGGTAGCACCCCACCCGATCAGGTGAGTTACTAATGTGCTCCCAGCTTCGGGTATCCTCTACGGGCCGGGAGTTTCCGGCCAAGGCGGAGTAGCTCAGTCAGGCAGAGCAAACGGCTCATAATCGTTGTGTCGCCGGTTCAAGTCCGGCCTCCGCTACTACCCAATCCCAGGTCGGTCGGCCTGGGTACGGGTGTGTCCATGTCCCGAACGTAGAAAGGCACTCCCAAGTGGCTGCCACCGACGTTAGGCCGAAGATCACGCTGGCCTGCCAGGAGTGCAAGCACCGCAACTACATCACGCGGAAGAACCGGCGCAACGACCCGGATCGGCTTGAGCTGAAGAAGTACTGCCCGAACTGCCGCTGCCACCGCGCGCACCGCGAAACCCGCTAGCGGTACTTCTGCCTCCATATCGCACAACCGGCGTCCCGGACGGGGCGCCGGTTTGTCGTGTTCTCCCTGCTTTGAGGCGTCTTTCTAGGCGCTGACCCGGGCCCCGGCAAAAAGCACGCCATGAGCGGCGACAGCCGAACCTTGTTCTGTTACCGTCTGGCTCAGCAGCGCTCGTTGAAGACATCCGAGGGAGCACTGATGGCCTTGAACCGTGACTTCGTGGGCAGGACCTATCCATCCGCCGCCCCGTACGAGGTCAGCCGGGTGAAGATCAAGGAGTTCGCGGCGGCGATCGGCGACAACAACCCGGTCTACCGCGACAGGGAGGCCGCCAGGGCCGCCGGATACCCCGACGTGATCGCGCCGCCCACGTTCCCCATCGTGTTCAGCCTGCAGGCGGGCGGCGAGGCGCTGGTCGACCCCGAGCTGGGCCTGAACCTCGCGATGGTGGTCCACGGCGAGCAGCGGTTCGAGTACGTCAGGCCCGTCTGCGCGGGTGACGAGCTGGTCACCACCGCGACGATCACCGACATCAGGAGCGCCGGACGCAACGAGCTGCTGACGATCAGGAGCGACGTGACGACGGTCGCCGGAGAGCCGGTCTGCACGACCTACAACACGATCGTCGAGCGCGGAGGGGCGGGCTGAGATGGCGGCCACGGTGAGGTACGACGAGGTCGAGGTCGGGCAGGAGCTCCCGGCCGTGGGCTACAACGTCCGGCGGCTGAACCTGGTCATGTACGCCGGCGCCTCCGGCGACTTCAACCAGATCCACTGGAACGAGCGCTTCGCCCGGACGGTCGGGCTGCCCGACGTGATCGCGCACGGCATGTTCACGATGGCCCAGGCCGGCCGGTTCGTCACGGACTGGGCGGGCGATCCGGGCGCCGTGCTGGACTTCGGCGTGCGGTTCTCGTCGATGGTGATCGTGCCGGACGACGACCAGGGCGCGACGATCTCGGTGAGCGGGGTCGTCGAGGAGAAGCTGGAGGACAAGCGGGTGGTCGTCGGGCTGACGGCCAAGGCGGGCGACGCGAAGGTCCTGTCGAAGGCGCGTGCGGTGGTACAGCTCTCCTGATCCCGTGATATGTCGGGCGGGTCGCGGGTAGCCCGTGTTGTTATGAGTGAAGTTGCGCGACAGGTCTGGCCCACCGTCCGTTCCATCCCCGTGTCGTCCGTGACCGATGCCAAGCCTCCCGCTCACCTGCGTCCGGCGTCCCCTGAGCAGGTGGGGGGCAGCAGCGGCACCGGACGGGACACCACGGGCGGTTCGGCCACCGGCGTCGGCACGGGCCGCGCCCGGCCCAGGGGCGCGGGCGCGCACGGGAACCCCGCCGCCGCGCTGGGCTTCTCCGGCGACCCCGGCCAGCACGGCGACCCGGACGACACGATGCTGCACGCCCAGCGCGTCTGGGACGGCACCCTCGCCACGAACCGCATGGACGACCTGGGCGTCAACACCGAGCGCCAGCGCGTCGAGACCAAGGACGTGACGGTCTCCGCCGGGCTGCTGGTGGACGGCCGGCCCGGGGACGTGCTGGAGTGCGTCCAGTCGGTGATCGAGCACACGCACGCCCGGATCCTCGCCCTCGACCTGGGGAACGTCGACGGCGCGGGAGACGTCCTGGACGAGCTGGCCGAACGGCACCCGGAGCGGATCGTGGTGTGGCACGTCGCCGAGACCTCGCGGGCGGCCGGGGGCACGGCGGGGTGGGGCGAGAGCCGTACCAAGCTGTTGCGGCTGGACGAGTCCGAGGTGCACGTGCTGATGGAGACCTCCCTCGCGCTGACGGGGGACGCCTTGACGCCGCTGGTGGCGGCCATCGTGGAAGGGGCGGTGGCGGCGGGCTGGCAGGCGGCCGAGGCCGAGGAGCCCGGCAGGGTGGGGGCGTTGCGCTGCGACCTGATGGCGGTGCGCAGGGCGGCGGCGCTGGGGGCCTTCCCCGAGGGCGCGGAGCGCGGCGAGGAGGCCGACCGGGAGTTCTCGCACGCGCTGGAAGGCGGCCTGGTGGTGCCCGAGGGCCCGCTCCCGGTCCGCCGGCTCGACTCCACCCACCGCAGCGACCAGCCCCTCCACAGCTGACCCCGCCCTCGCCCCCCGGGAACCGCTCGGCGGCGTCGGCGCGGGCGCGTGCACGGGTGGGCGGGTGGCGGTTCGGGTGCGGGGCGGTTGCGGTTGTGGGAGCCGCAGGGGGTTCGGGACGGTGTCGTGGGGGCTGGGGGGCTCATAAGCTTGGTGGCCATGGAGATGCTCGCGTCGCACACCACCCTGGGCCTGGGCGGCCCCGCCCGCGACTTCGCCGAGGCGGTCACGGCGGAGCAGCTCGTGTCCCTCGTCGCCGAGGCCGACATGAACGGCGTGCCGACCCTGGTGCTCGGCGGCGGCAGCAACGTGGTGATCGGCGACGAAGGCTTCGACGGCCTGGTCGTCAAGGTGGCCACCGAGGGCGTGACGGTCTCCAGGGACGGCGAGCAGGTGCTGCTCACGGTCGAGGCCGGCCAGGACTGGGATCCGCTGGTCGAGCGGGCCGTGGCCGAGGGGTGGTCCGGCATCGAGTGCATGTCCGGCATCCCGGGCCTGGTGGGCTCGACGCCGATCCAGAACGTCGGCGCGTACGGCCAGGAGGTGGCGCAGACCATCAGGTGCGTGCGGGCCTACGACCGGCTCACCCGGCAGGTGGTCGACCTGGAGGCGCGTCAGTGCGGGTTCTCCTACCGCGACAGCGCGTTCAAGCGGGACCTGTCGCGGCACGTGGTGCTCGCCGTGACGTACGCATTGGACGTGTCGGACTTGTCCGGCCCGGTGGCCTACCAGGAGCTGGCCGGGCGGCTCGGGGTGGAGCTCGGCGGCCGCGTGCCCCTCGGGCCGGCCCGCGAGGCCGTCCTGGGGTTGCGGCGGGGCAAGGGCATGGTCTTCGACCCGGCGGCCGACCCCGACAGCCGCAGCGCGGGCTCGTTCTTCACCAACCCGATCCTGACCGCCGAGGAGGCCGCCGAGCTGGCCGGACGTGCTCCCGGCCACCCCCGCTGGGACCTGCCCGACGGCCGCGTCAAGGTGCCGGCCGCCTGGCTGATCGAGCAGGCGGGCTTCCCCAAGGGCTACGAGCGCGGCCCGGTGCGCATCTCGACCAAGCACACGCTGGCCCTCACCAACCCTGCGGGCGCCGCCTCCACGGCCGACCTGCTGGCGCTGGCCGCGGAGGTGCGCGACGGGGTGCGGGAGAAGTTCGGCGTGACGCTGGTCAACGAGCCGGTGCTGGTCGGCTGCACACTGGCGGCCGAGCCGGGGGCCGAGCCGGGGGCGGAACCGGTGTCCGAGCCGGGGGAACAGCCGGCGGAATGACGGCTTCACGTGGGCTGTTATGGTGTGTTGGTAATTCCGAAGGGGAGTAGTCCCAATCGTGTGATCGACATACTGGCGCGTGATCGCGCCCGGTCACACGGGCCTTGACGGGCGGACGAGACCTTCGGCCTGGCAGTCATGGACAAAGACGCTGCCGGGCCGAAAGTCGTGCCCGAAGATCCCCCGGGTGCCTGCTTCCGGTCTGGTCGCGGGAAAGAGGACCGGTTGGAAGCGTTCTGGATCAGTCTCGCGGTCATTTTCGTGGCCGAGCTCGGTGACAAGAGCCAGCTCATGGCGATGACGTTCGCCACCCGTTTCAAGCCCTGGCCCGTGCTCGCGGGCATCACCATCGCCACCACCGTCGTGCACCTGCTGAGCGTGGCCGTGGGCGGGCTGGTCGGGAAGGCGCTGCCGACGACGGCCATCTCGATCGTGGCCGGCATCGCCTTCCTCGGGTTCGCCCTGTGGACGTTGCGGGGCGACGAGCTGACCGAGGAGGAAGAGGACAAGGCCCGCAAGACGACCAGGAACGTCCTGGTCGCGGTGACCGTGGCGTTCTTCCTGAGCGAGCTGGGCGACAAGACGATGCTCGCCACGATCACCCTGGCCACGCAGCACGGCTGGGTCGGCACGTGGATCGGCTCGACCGTGGGCATGGTCGCCGCCGACGCCCTGGCCATCCTGGTGGGCCGCCTGCTCGGCAAGCACCTCCCCGAGAAGGTCATCCGGTACGGCGCCGCCGCCGCGTTCGCGGTGTTCGGCGTCATCCTGCTGGTCGAGGCGCTCATCTAGAGCCCGTACGGAGTTCGGATCTCCAGGCGTGTTCGGGCGTGTTGCGCTGCTTGTACAGATCGGGATCATGGGTGGCCGGCCGGCCGCCGGCAGATCCGCGCTTCTTGGCGATGGGCCGCCTGGTCGGCCTTCTCCGGGATGACCGCCTTGATCCCGCGTCTACGCAGGCAGGCGCGGTTGCCGCGAGAAGAGTACGCCTTCTCTGCGGCCACCGCGCCCGCCCGGGTGCGCGGACGGCATCGACCATCGGCCGCCAGATGCACCTTGCGGGTCAACCCGCCCCGGCGGCACGATGGTGGACGCGGGCAGTGGTGGAGTCGACGCCGGCCAGGTCGAGGTCGGCCTGTCCCCGGGCTGCGGCCTCGGCGATCATCGCCTGCGTCAACTGCTCGAACACGCCGTCCCGCGCCCAGGTGCGGAACCGGCCGCAGGCGGTGAACCATGGCCCGTACTCCTCCGGCAGGTCACGCCACGGGCTGCCGGGACGGAACCGCCACATCACCGCGTCGAACAGCCGCCGCAGATCCGGGATCGGACCCCGCTCACCCAACGGTGAGTGAGGCTCGATCAAGGACCGTTCTTCGTCGGTGAGATCCCCACGCGCCATGGTCGATGGCCTACCAGGGCCCCTGGCCGTACCGCAGGCAATCCCGCTGATCCCAACTCCGTACGGGCTCTGGCGCCGGTCGTGGAAGCGTGATCGACAGGCATCGGATGACGGTATGCTCGCAGCCCAATTGATCTTGTTCGTTCGTTGCTGAAAGTGGTGCCGTGAGCCGTCTGTCACACCGTCGTCTGACGGTCGCATCAATGGTGTTGGCGATCGGCGCGATCGCCTTGACCTCAGGCGCGGGTTATGGCTCGCGGAGTGCCGTGAGCCCCAGCGCCGCCACGACGGCGGCCCCGGTGCCGAACACCGTGCGTACGGGCTGGCTCGTGTCCTCCGAGGGCCCCTTCCCGTTCCCTCCCGGCCGGCAGTTGAGCGCGGCGCCGAACAGCTGGAAGTACGGCGCCGCGACGAACGCGGCCCTCGCCAAGCTCGGTCTCACCCAGACCCGCGTGTGGCTGGAGTTCAACCAGGCGTACGACGTCACCACACGGACGCCGCAGTATTCCAAGTGGTACGACTACCTCGAAGCGTACGCGTCGCGCTCGGACGAGCTCCTGCTCAACTGGCGCTCCGACTACGACCCGCTGGTCACCAAGGGCACCTTCACCCGAGCCGAGCTGTTCGCCGCGCAACGCGACATGCTCGCCGACTACAAGCGGCGCTTCCCGAGCATCACCTATCTGGAGTCGGAGAACGAACAGGCCGACATCGCGGCCTACTACCCGATGTACAAGTTCACCTACCAGGTGGTGAACGCGGTCAACGCGATGAACCTGCCCGGCCCGAAGCTCAAGATCGGCGGCCCGACGACTGACATCTTCACCACCTACCGGATCGGGAAGTTCCTCGACCTCTATGCCGCCGACACCGACCCGGAGAAGCGGCTGGACTTCATCAGTTACCACCAGTACCTGATCGACACCTCCAGCGACCCGGACAAGTGGCAGACGCTGAAGGAGAATCCCGCCGTCGTCTCGACCGAGCGCGCCCAGCTCGACTCCATGCTGGCCGCCCGGGGGCTGCCGAAGGTGCCCGCCATGGTCAGTGAGATCGGCGTCTTCCCCCGCGACCGTACCTCCAGCCTGGGCATGTCGGCGGATCTGCACATCCAGGCCGCGGCGTTGGCGTCGCTGTCCTACTACTACCTGGGGCAGAAGTCGGTCACGCCGTACCACTGGACCATCGATCACCCGGACAACGACCGCAAGGACCTGTTCGCCGACAGGTTCACCGGCGTGCCGCGCCCCTACTACAACATGATGCTCATGCAGTCGATGCTCCCGGACACCCGGTATCGCGCGACCTCGGACCAGCTCAGCGACAAGGGCATCGGGGTCTACGGTCTGGCGGCCGCCGACGACGACACGTTCGCCGTCATGACGTGGAACTACCAGTGGACGCATCAGACGACCTATGACTCCAAGATCGTCATTTCGTCGCTTCCCCAGAAGTTCTGGAAGAACAACGTGCTCGTCACCCGGTACAAGATCGGCGCCGACAGCGACACCGACACTCTCAAGCCGGTCGAACAGTTCGTCATCGAGCCGCGCAGAGGCGGTGGGTACACGAGCCAGACCTTGTCGCTGAAGCCGAACGAACTGCGGCTGCTCGTCCTGACTCCGACGAATCTGCCGGTCAGCTGACAAGACGGGCCGGACCTCCGTCCTGCGGAGGCCGGTCATGAGGACCGGCCCCTCCGGCGTACGCAGCAGCACCCCACGCTGCCGGGGGTGTGCCGGACAGGTCGACGAGCACCAGCGAACCGTCACCGAACAGATCGTGGCTCCGCTCGAACGTGAGCACGGGCGGGTCCGTCGAGCTCGTACCGACGCACCGGCCTGTCCCGAAACGCACCGCGGTCTCCACCGGAGGGGGCCTGGCGTCCGTGCGCCATCCAGCCGTGCTCTCGGCCGTGCACCGCGACGGGCCGGATCTGAAGCCTCCGGCCAGCCTGGAGGGCCGAACTCCGTACAGGCTCTAGGAGCGCGGCAGCCGTCCGTGGACGTCGGCGAGCAGGCCGAGCACCGGCTCGCGGCTCTCCCGGGCGAAGGCGGCCTCCACCGCCCGGGCCGCGGGCCCGTCGCCGAGCCAGGCGAGGACCTGGGCGTGGGCGGGGGCGCCGCGATCCCAGAAGGCGTTGGTCAGCCGCCGCCCCGACAGGCCGTCGGTGACGAAGTCGCGCAGGTGGGCGATCGCCGCCTCGCTCTCCAGCGCGGCCCAGGCGTCGAGGAAGGGCGTCAGGTCGACGCCGGTGGCGGCGACGGCGCACAACACCGTGTCCGCCGGCGGGCGGGAGGGATGGCGGCGCAGCGTGTCGAGCCACCATGCGTGCAGGAACGCGGTGACGGCCGCGCGTTCGCCGCCCGGCCAGCCATGCCAGCCGGCGACGGTGAGCTTGCCGAGGACGATCTCCGGGTCGGGGTAGGAGAACGCGTCGGCCGCCGCGCATTCGAGCAGGCGCGGCAGGAAGTAGCGGAAGGCGGGGACGTCTCCCCACGTGGTGAGCGCCTTGGCCGCGTAACGGGCCAGCGAGCCGGCCTCGATCGCCGAGACCGGGCCGGACAGCAGGCACGCCTGCTCGCCCGGCTCGACGCAGTGGGGGCAGCCGGGCACGCTCGCGGGCCTCGCGACGGCTCCGAACACCTCGTAGAGCCGCCCGAGGGCGGTCGCCGTCAGTCGAGGGTGAAGTAGTCGGGGCCCGCGTACCGGCCGGTGGCGAGCTTCTGGCGCTGCATGAGCAGGTCGTTGAGCAGCGAGGACGCGCCCAGCCTGAACCAGTCGGGGGACAGCCAGTCGTCGCCGGCCGTCTCGTTGACCAGCACCAGGTTCTTGATGGCGTCCTTGGTCGTGCGGATGCCGCCGGCCGGCTTCACGCCCACCTGGCGGCCGGTGGTGTCGCGGAAGTCGCGCACCGCCTCCAGCATGATCAGGGTGACCGGCAGCGTGGCCGCCGGTGACACCTTGCCGGTGGAGGTCTTGATGAAGTCGGCGCCCGCGATCATGGCCAGCCAGGACGCCCGGCGCACGTTGTCGTAGGTCGCCAGCTCGCCCGTCTCCAGGATCACCTTCAGGTGCGCGGCGCCGCAGGCGGCCTTGACCGCGACGATCTCGTCGTGGACCTTCATGTAGTCGCCGGACAGGAACGCGCCGCGGTCGATCACCATGTCGATCTCGTCGGCGCCCGCGGCCACGGCCAGCGCCGTGTCGCTCACCTTGACCTCCAGCGAGGAACGCCCGCTGGGGAACGCGGTGGCGACCGAGGCCACCTTGACCCCCGAACCGGCCACCGCCCGGACGGCCACCTCCACCATGTCGGGATAGACGCAGACCGCCGCCACCTTGGGGGCGCCCCCGCCCGGGTGCACGGCCTTGGTGCACATGGCCCGCACCTTGCCCGCCGTGTCGGCGCCTTCGAGCGTCGTCAGGTCGACCATGGAGATGGCCAGGTCGATGGCCTGGGCCTTGGCCGTGGTCTTGATGGAACGGGTGCCGAGCATGGCCGCCCGCTGGTCGGCGCCCACCCGGTCGACTCCGGGAAGGCCGTGCAGGAAGGCGCGCAGCGTCGCGTGGGACGAGGCGACGTCCGCGAGCGAGGTAGTCACAGTTGACACCTTCACAGCATCGCCGACCAGGGCCACTACCTCCAAACCGGACGGACGGCAACGCCGCCTAAGGCGGGGCGGGCGCTGCCCTAGGTATGTCCGGCCCCGCGTACGCCCGCAGATAGGACATCCACCTGATGTGGCGGGCCGGGCCTTAGGCCGAACATTGAAGATGTCAGGAAAAAGCAGCAAATGTTCAGGAGAACACCGTGAACCCCGAACTCGAGTACGAGCTCATGAAGTCCCACGCCAGCGAGCTCCGGCGGGCCGCCGCCGAGCACCGCCGAGTACGCGAGGCGATGAAGGGAAACAAGGCCGAGCGTCGCTCGGTCTTCGGCAAGCGCCGTTCGTCATGACCGCCCCCAGAGAGCCCGGCCGCGTCATCAGTTGTGGCGGCCGGGCCTCTGCACCCCCCTAAACCCCGTCGAAACTGATTGATAGGGCATGGCATGCTGAACGACATGCTGGGACGTTCGGTGAGTCCCGTCTTCGTCGGGCGGGCGGAGGAGCTCGCCGCTCTCGCAGAGAGCTTCGACGAGGCACGTAAGGGCACGGTGACGGCCGTGCTCATGGGCGGGGAGGCCGGGGTCGGCAAGAGCCGGCTCGTGCAGCGCTTCGCCGAGTCCTGCGTGGCCGACGGCGCGCAGGTGCTGGTCGGCGGCTGTGTGGAGCTGTCGGCCGAGGGCCTTGCCTACGCGCCCTTCACCGCCGCGCTCAGGCAGCTCGTCAGGGAGCAGGGCCCCGCCGCGGTGGCCGCGCTGCTGCCCGAAGGCGCCCAGCGGGACCTGGCCAGGCTGCTGCCGGAGTTCGGCGAGCCCAGCGGCGACGGGGAGACGGAAACGGGCCGCGCCCGGCTCTTCGAGCAGTTCCTCACCCTTCTCGAACGCCTCGCGGACAGCCGCCCCACGGTCCTCGTCATCGAGGACATCCACTGGGCCGACCGCTCCAGCCGCGACCTGATCGCGTTCCTCAGCCGCAACCTGCACGCCCCGCAGGTGCTCATCGTCATGACCTACCGCTCCGACGACCTGCACCGGCAACATCCGCTCCGCCCCGTGCTGGCCGAGCTCGGCCGGGTGAACGGCGTCCACCGCCTCGACCTGCCCCGGCTGTCGCGCGACGAGGTGGCCGCGCAGATGGCCGGCATCCTCGGCGCCGCGCCGGAATACGTGAAGGTCCAGAAAGTCTACGAACGCAGCGAGGGCATTCCGCTGTTCGTGGAGGCGCTGCTCGACGGCGGCGAGGACTGCACGTTCCCCGAGTCCATGCAGGACCTCATCCTCAGCGCCGTCGAACGGCTGCCCGAGGACACCCAGCGCGTCCTGCGCATGGCCGCGGCCGGCGGCAACCGGGTCGGCCACGCGCTGCTGGCCGCCGTCAGCGGTCTGTCCGAGATCGAGCTGGAGGCGGCGCTGCGTCCCGCCATCGCCGGGAACGTGCTGCAGATCGCCGACAACCGCGCCTACGTCTTCCGGCACGCGCTGATCCAGGAGGCCGTGCACGAGGAGCTGCTGCCGGGCGAGCACCAGCGCCTGCACTCCCGGTACGCCGAGGAGATCTCCAAGGACCGCTCGCTCGTCCCGCCCGGCCGGGCCGCCGTCGAGCTGGCCCACCACTGGTACGGCGCCCGCAACGACCTCTGGGCCCTGGTCTCGGCCTGGGAGGCCGCGCAGAAGTCGTTCAAGGCGTACGCCTACACCGAGGCCGTGCCGCTGCTGGAACGCGTGCTCATGCTCTGGGACCGGGTCCCCGACGCCGCCCGGCGCATCGGCGTCGACCACACCGCCGTGCTCGAACGCGCCTCCGAGGCCGCGAACGCCGGCGGCGAGGTGGACAAGGGCGTGAAGTTCGTCAAGGCCGCCCTCGCCGAGCTGGACGAGACCGAGGAGCCGGGCCGGGTGGCCCAGCTCATCGTGCGGCAGGCGTCGTTCAAGGCGTCCAAGGGCCAGATGGGCGTGATCGAGCTGCTCCGGCACGCGCTGCGGCTGGTGCCCGAGCCGGGCCCGGTGCGCGCGGAGGTCGTCATGCCGCTGAGCAGGCAGCTCATGCTCCGCGGCCAGATCGCCGAGGGCGAGGAGCTGATCCACGAGGGCCTCGACCTGGTCAGGCGGTCCGGCGACAAGTGCCTCGAAGGCGACCTGCTGATGAACCTGGCGCTCGGCCACTCGCTCAGAGGCGAGCTGGAGCAGGTCATCGCCGTCAACGAGCAGGCGATGGCGCTCGGCAAGACCGAGAGCTCGGGCCGCATCATCATCAGGGCGATCGGCAACAACATCGACTCCCTCATCGACATGGGCCGCGCCGAGGAGGCCCTGCGCCTGTCGGAGCAGGGCTGGGAGTACGCCAAGAAGTACGGCAGGCTGCGCGGCAGCGGGCTGTTCATCCTCAACAACTGGGCCGAGGCGCTGGAGTCGCTCGGCCGCTGGGACGAGGCGCTCGACCTCGTGGACAGCGCGCTCAACTACGGGCCCGTCCTGCGCACCCAGTACGCGCTGCTGCGCGTGCGCGCCGACATCGGGCTGGCCAGGGGCGACCTGCAGCACGTCGAGGGCATCCTGTCGGAGATCGGCGTGCTCAAGGACCGTCCCGAGGACTTCGTCCAGGACGTGATCAGCAACGCGCGCCTGCACATCGGCTGGCACCTGCTCAAGGGCGAGCCGTGGGCGGCGCTGGCCGTGGCCGAGCGGGCGCTGTCGCATCCCAGGCTGCCGAGCAAGGCCATGCTGGGCTGGCGGCTGCTCTCCCTGCTGCGCACGGTCTGCGACGCGGCGGAGGACCTCGAACCCGGCCGGACCGCCGCGGTACGGGCGCACGCCGCGGAGGTGGCGGCCGAGCTGACGATCAGCGGGCCGGTGGCGGAGGCGTACCGGCTGTCCTACAGCGGTGACTTCGACGCCTCTGCGGCGGCGTGGGAGCGGCTGATGCGGCCGCACAACCAGGCCAAGGCCCTGCTGCGGGCGGCCGGCGTCGCGGCCAGGAGCGGTGACAGGGAGGGCGCGGCGTCCCGGCTCCGGCAGGCGCGCCCGCTCGCCGCCGCGCTGCGCGCCACCCCGCTCGCCGAGGAGATCGAGGCGCTGTCGCGCCGCGTGGGCGGCGGCCCGCAGGCCCAGGAGACGCCGTCGGAGCTGCTGACGCCGCGTGAGCTGGAGGTGCTGCGCCTGGTGACCCAGGGACGCACCAACCGCGACATCGCCGCCGAACTGTTCATCTCGGCGAAAACCGTCAGTGTGCACGTCTCGAACATCCTGGCCAAGCTGGGTGTCACCACGCGCGGAGAGGCCGCCGCGGCGGCGCATCGGCTGTCACTCCTGTCCTAGGAGCTCCGGGCCCCTCTGAGCACTCGGACCGACCGTCTACGCTGGCAAGGTGATGTCCCTATACCTCACCCTGGCGTGACGGCGATGTTCGACTACGCACCCGCGCCAGAGTCGCGCGACATTGTCGATCTCAAGCCGTCGTACGGGTTGTTCATCAACGGTGAGTTCGTGGACGGCTCCGGCTCCCCCTTCAAGACGGTCAACCCGGCGACGGAGGAGAAGCTGGCGGAAGTCGCCTCGGCCTCCTCCGACGACGTCGACCGGGCCGTGCAGGCGGCGCGCAAGGCGTTCGGCGTGTGGAGCGCCCTGCCGGGCGCCGAGCGGGCCAAGTACCTGTTCCGCATCGCGCGCCTGATCCAGGAGCGGGCCCGCGAGCTGGCCGTCCTGGAGTCCCTCGACAACGGCAAGCCCATCCGCGAGTCGCGCGACGTCGACCTGCCGCTGGTCGCGGCCCACTTCTTCTACTACGCGGGCTGGGCCGACAAGCTGGCCTACGCCGGGTTC
This sequence comes from Nonomuraea sp. NPDC001831, assembly GCF_042892035.1. Classification (NCBI taxonomy): domain Bacteria; kingdom Bacillati; phylum Actinomycetota; class Actinomycetes; order Streptosporangiales; family Streptosporangiaceae; genus Nonomuraea; species Nonomuraea sp. NPDC001831. Next base: position 68,704 of record NZ_JBIATU010000019.1, read on the forward strand.
GGCCGGAGGACGACAGACGGGCACAGTGGCACCAAGCCGCTCGGCGTGGCCGGGCAGGTCATCCCGTGGAACTTCCCGCTGCTCATGCTGGCCTGGAAGATCGCTCCCGCGCTGGCCTGCGGCAACACGGTGGTGCTCAAGCCCGCCGAGACGACCCCCCTGACCGCGCTGCTGTTCGCGGAGATCTGCCGGCAGGCCGAGCTGCCGCCCGGCGTGGTCAACATCGTGACCGGCGCGGGCGACACCGGCGCCGCCCTGGTGGCCCACCCCGACGTGAACAAGGTGGCCTTCACCGGCTCGACCGAGGTCGGCCGGATCATCGCCCGCGCGGTCGCGGGCACCGACAAGAAGCTCACGCTGGAGCTCGGCGGCAAGGCCGCGAACATCGTGTTCGAGGACGCCGCCGTCGACCAGGCGGTCGAGGGCATCGTCAACGGCATCTTCTTCAACCAGGGCCACGTCTGCTGCGCGGGCTCCCGGCTGCTGGTGCAGGAGTCCGTCCACGACGAGCTGCTGGAGGCGCTGAAGCGGCGGCTCGGCACGCTGCGGCTCGGCGACCCGCTGGACAAGAACACCGACATCGGCGCGATCAACTCGGCCGAGCAGCTGGCCAAGATCCGCGAGCTGTCCGAGGCCGGGGCCGACGAGGGCGCCGAGCGCTGGTCGCCCGCGTGCGAGCTGCCCGACCGCGGCTACTGGTTCCCGCCCACCCTGTTCACCGGGGTCGCCCAGTCCCACCGGATCGCCCGGGAGGAGATCTTCGGGCCGGTGCTGTCCGTGCTGACCTTCCGCACCCCGGCCGAGGCCGTGGAGAAGGCCAACAACACCCCGTACGGGCTGTCGGCCGGGGTCTGGACCGAGAAGGGCTCGCGCATCCTGTGGATGGCCGACCGGCTGCGGGCCGGGGTCGTCTGGGCCAACACGTTCAACAAGTTCGACCCCACCTCGCCGTTCGGCGGCTACAAGGAGTCGGGGTACGGCCGTGAGGGCGGGCTCGCCGGGCTGGAGGCCTACCTTGACGTGTGATCATCGCCGTTCCGGGCGGTCCGGGCGGCGTGCCCAGGCCACCCGCGGGCACGCCTTCGCCCGCGCCGGCCGGCCCGTACGCGTCGGCTGGTACGCCCACCGCTGCGGCGTCAGCAGGTGCGGCCAGGTGTTCGCCCCGGTCCAGACGTCGCAGGAGTCCACGTGGAGAGGTCGGGGCGATGAGTAGGTTGTCCGTCAGAAAGACCTACAAGCTGTACATCGGCGGGGCCTTCCCGCGCTCGGAGAGTGGGAGGTCCTATCCCGTGACCTCGCCCAAGGGCGACTTCCTCGCCAACGCCTCGCGCGCCTCGCGCAAGGACGCGCGCGACGCCGTGGTGGCCGCGCGCAAGGCGTTCCCCGGCTGGTCCGGCGCGACCCCCTACAACCGGGGGCAGATCCTCTACCGCGTCGCCGAGATGCTGGAGGGGCGGCGCGGGCAGTTCGCCGAGGAGCTGGGCCTGGGCAAGAAGGCCGCCCTTGAGTCGGTGGACGCGGCGGTCGACCGGCTGGTCTGGTACGCGGGCTGGTCCGACAAGATCACGGCGGTGCGCGGGTCGGCGAACCCGGTCGCGGGGCCGTACTTCAACCTGTCCTCGCCGGAGCCGACCGGGGTCGTGGCCGTGGTGGCGCCCGCCGATCCGCTGCTCGGGCTGGTGTCCGTGGTGGCGCCGGTGATCGTCACCGGCAACACGTGCGTCGTGGTCGCCTCCGAGCCCTCGCCGCTCGCCTCGATCACGCTGGCCGAGGTGCTGGCCACGTCCGACCTGCCGGGCGGGGTGGTCAACATCCTGACCGGTCAGCAGGCCGAGCTGGCGCCCTGGCTGGCCGCGCACATGGACGTCAACGCGCTCGACCTCACCGGGGTCGAGGACGCCGACCTGGCGCTGCGCTGCGAGCAGGAGGCGGCAGAGAACCTCAAGCGCGTGCTGCGTCCCGTGCGCGAGGACTGGACGGCCGATCCGGGGCTCGGGCGGATGACCCGGTTCCTGGAGACCAAGACCGTCTGGCACCCGGCCGGCGTCTAGGAGGAACAGGCGGTCCGGACAAGCTGGGCGTCCAGGAGAGACAGGCGGTCCGGACAAGCAGGGCGTCTAGGAGAAGCCGGGCGGGCGTAGCGGCGGGTGGGCCGCCTGGAGCTGGGCGGCCAGGGCCAGCAGGTGCGGCTCGCCGCCCGGCGGCGCCACGAGCTGCACGCCGATCGGCAGCGCGCTGGAGTGCGTGGCGACCGGCACGGCCATCGCGGGCCAGCCGCACAGGTTCCACGCAGCCGTGGTGGGCGCGTACCTGACGTTGGCCAGCAGGTTGGGCAGCAGGCCGCGCCCGCCCCAGCGGTCGGCGCGCGGCGGCAGGGCGGCGAGCGCCGGCGTGATCATCACGTCGGCGTCGCCGAACCAGGTGTCGGCGCCGTAGCCGCTCCAGCGTTCGCGGCCGCGCCGGCCGTCCAGGCCGATCCTGGTGAGCGCGCGGCCGGCGCGGGCCAGCGCGCGGGTACGCCGTTCCAGCGCGTGCGGATCGAGGCCGTCGACGGCGGCGGCGGCCCGGCCGAGCCAGGTGGCCACCCCGGCGGGGCCGAGCCAGGCGGGCAGGCGGTGCGGGTGCTCGACCACGGTGTGCCCGGCGTGCCGCAACGTCTCGGCGGCCGCTCGCACCGCCGCCTGGAACTCCCGGTCCACGGGCAGGCCCGGCGGCAGCGGCTGGGGGGCGTAGGCCACCCGCAGGTCGAACGGCTCGGGGCTGTCCTGCGGCGGTTGCGGCTCCCACACCTCTTCGTCGTCGGCCCAGACCGAGCGCAGCATGCGCGGCTTCGGCTCGACCCGGTGGCCGGTACGCCACGCCTCGGCCAGCGCCGGGTCGGCGGCCAGGACGGACAGCACGAGCGACAGGTCGGCCGCGGTCGTGGCGAGCGGGCCGTTCTCGGTGAGCCCGTCCCAGTCGTCGGCGGGCGGCGGGACCAGGCCCGTGCCCGGCTTGACGGCCAGCACGCCGCAGCAGGCGCCCGGGATGCGCAGCGACCCCATGCCGTCGTTGCCGAGCGCGATCGGCACCATCCCGGCCGCCACCGCCGCCGCGCTGCCCGACGACGAGCCGCCGGCGGTGCGGGCGAGGTTCCAGGGGTTGCGCACGACGCCGTACGGGCTGTCGCCGAAGCCGACCAGCCCCAGCTCCGGCAGGTTGGTCAGCCCGACGATCACCGCGCCCGCCGCGCGCAGGCGGGCCACGGCCGGATGGTCCTCCCGGGCGGGTGCGCCGGACGTGGCCGCCGAGCCGCCGCGGGTGGGCTCGCCGGCCACCTCCAGGTTGTCCTTGACCGCCACCGGAACCCCGGCGAGCGGCAGGTCGGCGAGGTCGCGGCGGTCGCCCACGGCCCGCGCCTCGTCCATCGCCTGCTTCCTGACCAGCCGGAAGGCGCCCACCCGGGAATCCCGCTCGGAGATGCGGCGAAGGTGCTCCGCCACGACGGTCGTGGCCGTGACGTCGCCGCGCCGGACGGCCGCCGCGATCTCGATGGCGGTCCTGCCTGCCCACAACATGTCTAGAGTGTGCAGGTTTTCACTCTTCCTTGCGAGAGCCCCTGCCGGGCTCCCGCCCGGCCTCCTTCAACGCCAGCCGCAGCGCGAACTCGATCTGCGCGTTGATGCTGCGCAGGTCGTCGGCCGCCCACTTGGCGATGGCGTCGTAGACGGCCGGGTCGAGGCGGAGCAGGAGCTTCTTGCGCTCAGGCATACAGACTGCCGGCGTTCACCACCGGCTGGGTCGCCCGGTCGCCGCACAGGACGACCAGGAGGTTGGAGACCATCTGGGCCTTGCGCTCCTCGTCGAGCTCCACGACCCCCTCGGCGGCCAGCCGGTCGAGCGCGAGCTGGACCATGCCGACCGCGCCCTCGACGATCCTGGTGCGGGCGGCCACCACCTGGCTGGCCTGCTGGCGCACCAGCATGGCCTGGGCGATCTCCGGCGCGTAGGCCAGGTGGGTGATGCGGGCCTCCAGGATCTCGATCCCGGCCAGCTCGGTGCGCTCGCGCAGCTCGGCGGTCAGCTCGCCGGCGACCTCGGCGCCGTCGCGCAGGCTGGTGCGCTCGGGCTCGTGCGAGTCGTACGGGTGGGTGGTCGCGAGGTGGCGCACGGCGGCCTCGGACTGGATCGCGATGTACTCCTCGTAGTCGTCGACGGAGAAGGCGGCCTTGGCCGTGTCGGTGACCTTGTAGACCACCACCGCGGCGATCTCGACCGGGTTGCCGTCGGCGTCGTTGACCTTGAGCTTGGCGGTCTCGAAGTTGCGCACCCGGAGGCTGATGCGGCGCTTGGTGGTGAACGGCGTGACCCACTGCAGCCCCGCCACGTTGACCGTGCCGACGTAGCGGCCGAGGAACTGCACGACCTTGGCCTCGTTGGGGTTGACCACGGTGAAGCCGGAGGCCACGAGCGCGAAGAGCACGATCCAGGCTATGCCGAGCGTCTCGATCGAGACCAGCGCCGCGCCGCCCAGCAGGAGGAGGACAAGCAGGACGAGGAATCCGTTGACCCGGAAAGCACGACGTTCCATCGCGACTCCTTGCTATCGAAGTGATATCACCATGATAGCCATATAAACTCCATGCGCGTGAACGGATCTTCACTTGCCATCCGCCAGCGCTCGCTGGGTGACCCTTCGATCGAGTTCCCGCTGTCCCCGCCGCTCACGAGGGGCTGCCCGCGCACCAGCACCGCCGAGCTGGCCTATCCGGTCGAGGTCGTCTACGACTACACGCGCCTGGACAAGGGTCTGTTCGACCAGGAGCCGGGGCCGGACATCGCGCGGTGGTCGCCGCTGCTGCCGTCCCTGGAGGCGCCGACGCTGGGGGAGGGCGGGACGCCGCTGCTGGAGTTCGACGGGATCTACGTCAAGGACGAGTCCCAGAACCCGACCTGGTCGCACAAGGACCGGCTGAACCGGGTGGCGGTCAGCGCGGCCCTGGCGGAGGGGGCGGCCGGGGTGGTGGTGGCCTCGTCCGGCAACCACGGCGCCTCGGCCGCCGCGTACGCCGCCCGCGCCGGGCTGCCGGCCATCGTGCTGGCCTCGGCGGACTCGCCGGCCGGCGTGCAGGCGTTCGTGCGGGCGTACGGGGCGAAGGTGTTCTCCGTGCCGGCGGAGGAGCGGTGGCCGCTGCTGCGGGAGGTCGTGGACCGGCTGGGCTACCACCCGGTCAGCAACCAGACCGTGACCCACACCGGCCACCCGTTCGGCCCCGAGGGGTACAAGACGATCGCGTACGAGCTGTTCCTGCAGCTCCGGCGGGCGCCCGCGGCGGTCTTCGCGCCCACCGGGTACGCCGAGCTGCTGTTCGGGATGTGGAAGGGCTTCACCGAGCTGCGGCTGCTCGGGCTGTCCGGGGACGTGCCGCGGATGTTCTCCTGCGAGCCGGCCGTGGGCGGCCCCAACGCGCGAGCCCTGGCCGAGGGCTCACCCGCGGCGGTCGTCGAGCTGGGGGCCAGCCGCGCCTACGGGATCGCGGGGTCGGTCGGCGGCCACCGGGGCGTGCTGGCGGTGCGCGACAGCGGCGGCGAGGCGCTGCTCGTGACGGACGACGAGATGCGCGCCGCCCAGCGGGACCTGGCGCGGCAGGGCGTCTGGCAGGAGCTGTCGGGGGCGGCGGGCCTGGCGGGCTACCGGAAGCTGCGCCGGGACTTCGACGGGCCGGTGGTGTGCGTCGGCACGTCGAGCGGGTTCAAGGACATGGGGGTGGGCGAGGCGACCCATCCGGTCCGCACCGGTTTGACGGTGGCCGACCTGACGGACTGACCGCGCCCGGTCTGTCAGGGCTTGAGCAGGATGCGGAGGGGACCGAGGGTGGTGAAGCCGTGGGCGAGTGCGGCCGACGGGTCGCTCTCGTAGCCGACCAGCGGACGGCCGGGGAACAGCTCGGCCGCCATCGCCACCGTGCCCTCCCAGGCGGCGGACTCGTCGCAGCCCGAGGCGAAGACGTTCGAGACGCCCGTCACCGTGCCGCTCGCGTTGAGCGCCGCGCCGCAGACCACGTCGGCCCCGATGCGGCCGCACACCAGCCGCACCTGCGGCTCGTCGAGCAGCGCGGGCGGGAACAGGCCGGGCGCGCCGCCGGAGAAGCACGCCTGCGCCCACTCCTCCAGCGCCCTGGGGTCGGCGGCCACCTCCCACACGACGGGGTCGCCGGTGGCCGCCCGGAGGGGACGCCGGGGCGCGTCCGGAGCGGGCCGGGCGATCCACTGGGCGGTGAACAGCACGTCGAAGCCCGGCAGGTCGAGCGTGCCGAAGCTGTCCTTGACCGAGGCGCCCGAGCCCGCGTCGATGTGGCCGAGCACGTCGGCCGGCCCGGCGTCGGGGGAGAGCGTGACGGCGTCGGGGTACAGGACGGGCGTCCTGGCCGGGTTGGTCCAGGCGAGCGGCCCGAAGACGCCGGGACGGCCGTGCGCCCGGCACATCGTGTCGCACCAGGCGGCGTTGTCGCGGACGGCTTCATCGATCAAGGTCTGCTCCGGTTGACGCGGCGGGTCGGCGGCGCGGTGAGCGGGTCCTCCGGCCATGGGTGCTTAGGGTAGCGGCCCCGCATCTCGGCCCGTACGGACCGGTAGCCCTCGCGCCAGAACGAGGCCAGGTCGGCCGTCACCGCCACCGGACGGCCCGCCGGGGACAGCAGGTGGACCAGCAGGGGGACGCCGGCGATCCGCGGCGTCTCCTGCCAGCCGAACAGCTCCTGCAGCTTCACCGCCAGCACCGGCTGCTCGCCGGAGTAGTCGATCCTGATCTGCGAGCCGCTGGGCACCTCGACGCGTTCGGGGGCCACGTTCTCCAGGCGTTCGCTCCACGGGATCAGGCGGCGCAGGGCGGCGGCCACGTCGATGCGCTCGACGTCGGCCCGGCGGCGGGCCCTGGACAGCTCCGGCTCCAGCCACTGGTCGGCCAGGGCGATCAGGTCGTCGGTGGGGGGCCACGGGGGGCCGATCGCGCGGTGGGCGAAGGTCAGGCGGTCCTTGAGGTCCTTGGCCTGCCTCGTCCAGGTCAGGAGGTCTTCGGTGCGCAGGCCGTGCAGGATGGCGGGGCGTACGTCGGCGTCCTTGAGCGGCGTGGCGGACAGCTCGATCGCGCCCAGGCGTTCGACCACGCGGGCCGACACGTCGCCGCGCCGCTCGCCCGGCGGCACCCGCCAGGCGACCTCCTCCTCGACCGTGACGGGCAGGGCCAGCCTGGCGATCTCCTCGTCGATCACCACGGCCTGGCGCACGCGGGCCGAGGCCGAGCCCGTGGGCCGGTCGGCGACGGCGATCGCCAGCCACGGCGCGGTGGACAGCCTGGAGCCCTCGGCGAGCTGGGCCTGCGTGCCGGACGCCATGAGATAGCCGCCGCCGCGCCGCCTCGCCACCCGTTCCGGGAACGCCAGCGCCACCGCCATCCCGGCCAGCGCGTCGTCACCCACCTCCCGCGCCTGCGACTCCTGGCCGGTGGCGCGGGCGAGGCGCCTGGTCTCCTGGCGCCAGCGGGCCGCGAAGCCGGTGCCGCCCCTGCGGGCCGTGCGCCAGACCTCCGCGAGGTCGTCGCCCGCGTCCCTGGGCAGCTGCTCCGACAGCAGCGCCACCACCTCGGCGGCCCGCGGGCCGAGGTCGAGCAGGGCCCTGGCCAGGCGGGGGTGCACGCCCGCGAGCGCCATGCGCCGCCCGCGACCGGTCACCCGGCCGGCCTCCAGCGCGCCCAGCGCCTCAAGGGTGCGGACGGCGGCCGCCATCGCGGCGGGCGGCGGCCGGTCGAGGAGGGCGAGGTCGGCCGCGTCCGCGTCGCCCCAGCAGGCCGCCTGGAGGGCGAACCCGGTCAGGTCGGCGAGCGCGATCTCCGGCCGCGCGTGGTCGGCCAGGCGTTCGTGCTCGGCCGCCGTCCAGCAGCGGTACACGGCCCCGGGGGCCTCCCGCCCGGCGCGGCCGGCCCGCTGGTCGGCGGACGCCTTCGAGACCCTGACCGTGGTGAGCGACCCGAGCCCCCTGGCGTGGTCGGTACGGGGTTCCCGGGCCAGCCCCGAGTCCACCACCACGCGGACGCCCGGCACCGTCAGGCTCGACTCGGCCACCGACGTGGCCAGCACGACCCGGCGGCCGGCCCCGGGCGACAGGACGGCGTCCTGGACGCGGGCCGGCGCCTGGCCGTGCACCTGGAGCACGTCGAGGCCGCCCAGCATCCCCGCGACCCTGGCGATCTCCCCCACGCCGGGCAGGAAGCACAGCACGTCGCCGTCACGCTCGGCGCAGGCCCGCCGGACGACCGCGGCCACGTGCGACAGCAGCGCCGGATCGACGCGCAGGCCGTGGGGCGGCGCGACCGGACGCTCCGGCGGCGCCCACACGGTCTCCACGGGATGGGCCGTCCCCGTGGCGGCCACCACGGGCCCGCCGATCAGCTGTGACCAGGGGGCCGCGTCGGCGGTGGCCGACGTGGCCAGCAGCCGCAGGTCGGGACGGAGGGTCTCGCGCACGTCGAGCAGGAACGCGAGGGCGGTGTCGGCGTCGAGATGGCGTTCGTGGCACTCGTCGAGCACGACTGCGTCGACCCCGGCGAGCTCCTGGTCGCGCTGGAGCCGCTGGAGCAGCACGCCGGTGGTGACCACCTCGACCATGGGGTTCGCCCCGGTGTGCCGCTCGCCGCGGATCGTGTAGCTGACGCCCATGCGCCGGGCCGCCGCGCGCACGGCCAGCCGCCGGGGCTCGGCGACCAGCACCCGCAGCCCGGCCTCGGCCAGCGCCAGGGGCACGACCGTGGTCTTGCCCGTGCCGGGCGGCGCGGTGAGCACCGCCGTGCCGTGGCGCTCCAGCGTGGCGAGCAGCTCGGGGAGCGCGTCGTGGATCGGCAGCCGGTCAGGCGGGGGCATGTGAGGCCGACAACACGGAGTCGAGCAGGCCGGGGAAACGTTCGTCGAGGTCGCCGCGGCGCAGGCTGATGTACTTGAGCCGGCCCTCCTGCTTGGAGACGATCACGCCGGCCTCGCGCAGCGCGCGGTAGTGGTGGGACGCCGTCGACTTGTGGACGCCGAGATGGTCGCCCGCGGCGGTGCACGTCATCTCGCCCAGGGTGGCCAGGCGGACCACGATCTCCAGCCGGACGGGGTCGGCGAGCGCACGCAGGACCTCGGTGAGCTGGATGTCCTCCTTCGCGGGGTGCGGTAGCAGGCGCATGGTGGAACCCTACCTCGCTCTGATTGTTTGACAACTATCCAACTGTAATGACAGTTTGATGTCCGTCCAACTAAATGGCTGGAGGTTCCATGAATTCCCGGCTCTATCCCCTTGCTGCCGGAAATTTCGCCATCGGTACTGGCATGTTCGTCACCGCCGGGCTGCTCACCCCCATCTCCGCAGACCTCGGGATCTCCACGTCCGCCGCCGGGCAGCTCATGACCGTGTTCGCCCTGGCGTACGCGGTGCTGTCCCCGTTGCTGGCCGCGTTCACCGCCCGCCTGTCGCGCAAGCGGCTGCTGCTGCTGGCGCTGGCCGTGTTCGTCGCGGGCAACGTGCTGACCGCGCTGGCTCCGACGTACGCGCTGGTCATGGCCACGCGGGTGGTGGCCGCGGCCGGCGCGGCGATGTTCACGCCGACCGCCTCGGGCGTGGCCAATGCGCTGACCTCGCCCGACCGGCGCGGGCGGGCGCTGGCGCTGGTGATGGGCGGGCTGAGCGTCTCCTCGGCCGTCGGCGTGCCGCTGGGCACCTGGCTCGGCTCGGTCTCCGGCTGGCGGGCGACGATGTGGCTGGTCGTCGGGCTGGGCGTGATCGGCTTCGCCGGGGTGGCGGCGCTCGTGCCGGACGTCCGGGTCGCCGTGTCGGGACGGCTCGGCGAGCGCTTCGCGCCGCTGGCCGACCGGCGGGTGCTGGTGGTGCTGGTCACCCAGCTGCTGATGTTCGGCGCCGGGTTCACCGCCTACACCTACATCGGGTCGCTGTTCGACCTGCCGCTGCCGGCCGTGTTGTGGGCGTGGGGGCTCGGCGGCATCGTGGGCAACCAGCTCGGCGGGCGTCTCACCGACGCCTACGGGCCGCGCAGGATGGTGCTGATCGGCCTGGCCGCCTCCACGGTCTTCATGGCCCTGATCCCCGTCGCGAACCTGGCCCTGCCGATCGCGCTGGTCTGGGCGTTCCTGTGGGGCGCGCTCGGCTGGCTGGTGGCGCCGGCCCAGCAGTTCAGGACGGTGGCCGCGGTGCCGGACAACGTGCCGATCGGGCTCGGCCTGCTGTCGTCCGCCCAGTACGTCGGCCTGTTCGCGGCCGGCATCGCGGGCGGCGTGGCCCTGGACGCCTACGGCCGCGCCGGGGTGGTCGTGCTGGCCACCGGGCTGGGCGTGGCGGCGCTGCTGTTCACCCTGGCGACCTACCCCCGGGCGGCGGCGATCTCGTCGAGCGAGAGCGTGCCCGTCAGGTAACGCTGGACGTTGGGCGCGATCAGGGCCGCGACCTGGCCGGCGGGCAGCGAGGCCAGCGGGTCGAGCCGGAGCAGGTAGCGGATCATCGCCAGGCCGAGCAGCTGCGAGGCCGCCAGCAGCGCGCGGACCTCGGGATGGGCGCCGGGCAGCCGGCGGGCGATCGGGGCGAGCAGCTCCCGGCCGAGCAGTTCCTTCAGCAGCGCGGCCGTCGCCGGGGTGGCCGCGGCCGCGTGCAGCACGGCCGAGAGCCGGGGGCCGTGCCGCGGGTCCTCCCACAACTCCAGGTAGCGGGCCACCAGCCGCTCGCCGATGCCCGACGCGTCGCCGTCGAGGGCGCCGACCATCAGCGCGACCGGCATGCTGGCCTTGATCGCGGCCTCGAACAGGCCGTCTTTGTTGCCGAAGAAGTGCATCACCAGCGCCGGATCGACGCCCGCGGCCCGCGCCACGGCCCTGATGGTGGTGCCGCCGTAGCCGTGGGCGGCGAAGGACTCCATCGCCGCCTCCAGGATCTCCTGCCTGGTCTGCGGGTTTCCCGGTCGTCTTCCGCGTTCCTCGGCCATGGGGCTATTCAACCACGTGGAATTCATCTACCCTCGAATTCAACATCGATGAAGTCATCAGGTGGTGAAAAATGCGCAGGATCATTGGCCTCGTGGTCGGGGTCGCGCTGCTGGGGATGGTGTTCGCCGGGTCGTTCCTCGGGGCCTTCCACGCGCCGGAACCGCACGGCGTGCCCGTCGCCGTCGTCGCGCCCGCCGAGCAGGTGCGGCAGCTCCAGAGCGGCATCGACGGGCGGCGGCCGGGGGCGTTCACGCTGAGCCCGTACGGGTCGGCCGAGGCCGCGCGGGCCGCGCTGCTGGACCGGGCGGTCGACGCCGTGCTCGTCCCGGGAGAGGGCAGGCTGGTGGTGGCGAGCGCGGGCGGCCGCACCGGCGCCACGGTGATCACCGCCGCCTTCCAGGGGGCGGCGCAGGCGCAGGGCCGCACCCTGCGGGTCGAGGACGCCGTCCCGCTGCCGCCCGGTGACGCCGGCGGCATCTCCGGCATGTTCTACGTGCTCAGCGTGCTCCTGCCGGGGATCGCGCTGGCCGTGCTGCTCGCCCGGGTCGCGCCGGGACTGGGCGTGGCGGCGCGGACGGGCGTGCTGGCCGCGGGCTCGCTGGTGGCGGGCACGGCCGTCGCGTGGCTGGCCGACGTGGTGTTCGGTGCGCTGCCGGGCAGCTTCGTCCCGCTGGTGGCGGTCTCGGCGGGCATCGCGCTGGCGGTCGGCCTGGTGGTCGCCGGGCTGGTCAAGGTCATCGGCACGCCGGGGGTCGGAGTGGCGGCGCTGCTGTTCGTCCCGATCGGGCTCCCGGCGAGCGGCGGGCCGCTCGGCGCCCGCTACATCCCCGAGTGGTACGCCGCCGTCGGCCGCGTCCTGCCCGTGGGCCCGGCCGCCGAGGCGGTGCGCAACACGGTGTTCTTCGGCGGGGCCGCCCTGTGGACGCCGGTCGGGGTGCTGGCCCTGTGGGCGCTGCTCGGCCTGGTCCTGCTCGCCCTGCCCGGACGCCGGGCGCAGCCGGCCCCCGCCGCCCCGCGCACGCCGGTGGCGGTCTGATCTTCTCCGCCTCGGAGGTGACCTCCGGTCGCCCCGCAGGCGGACGACGGGTGGCGGCGGCGGCACGTACCGTCGCCGCCATGTTCAGGAACCAGGTGACCTTCCGCCGCGTCGCGGCGGGCACGTTGCTCATCGCGGCCCCGCTCCTGCAGTTCGTGGCCGTCGTCATCGACCCCGGCACGTGGGGCGACTCCCGCGAGGCGGTCAGCTACGGCGACAACCCCGCGCTGGCCCAGGCCGAGTCCGCGCTCTACCACTGGAGCTGGATGCTCATGGGCCTGGCGGCCGTCGCCCTGGTGCACCTCACCAGGCGCAAGGCCACCGTGCTCGGCCACATCGCCGGCGCGGCGACGGCCATCGGCTACATCTCGGCGTCGGCCCTGCTGATGATGGACCCCGTCGAGTGGTGGCTGGGCCGGCACAACCCGCCTGAGCAGGCGCAGAAGATCCTCGACGAGATGCTGAACCTGCCCGGCGTGATCTTCGGCTTCCAGATGCCGTGGATGTTCTTCGCCGTGCTGGGCCTGCCGCTGCTGGTCGTCGCGGTGTGGCGGGCCGGGTTCGTCGGCTGGTGGGTGCCGCTGCTGGTCTTCGTCGGGTACGTCGTCTCCTTCCCCATCGAGTACGGCCCCGTGACCGTGCTGTTCTGGGCTCTGCCCGTCATCGGCCTCGGCTGGACCGGCCTGAAGGTGCTGCGCATGGGCGACGAGGCGTGGGCGGCCTACTACCCCTCGGTCGCCGTCGACCGGACGGCCGTGTCGGCCTAGGCCTGGGCCGGGATCCAGCCCGCGGTGACCGCCAGGATGACGAGGAAGCCCAGCAGGATGCGGTAGATCACGAACGCGGTGAACCGGTGGGTGCTGATGTACTTCAGGAACCAGGCCACCGCCGCGTAGCCGACGGCGAACGAGATCAGCGTCGCCAGGATGGTGGGCCCCCACGCGGGGGCCTGCCCCTCGCCGATGTCCTTCAGCTCGAACGCGCCGGAGGCCAGCACGGCCGGGATGGCCAGCAGGAACGAGTATTTGGCGGCGTCCTCGCGGCGGTAGTCGAGCAGCAGGCCGGCCGTGATCGTGCCGCCCGAGCGGGAGACGCCCGGGATGAGGGCCAGCGCCTGCGCGAAGCCGTAGACGATGGCGTGGGTGAAGCTGAGGTGCTTCTCCAGCGTGAGCTTGTTGCGCGCGGTGCGGTCGGCGAACCACAGGATGCAGCCGAAGACGATCAGCGTCGTGCCCACCAGCCGCAGGTCGCGGAAGACGGTCTCGATCTGGTCCTTGAACACCAGGCCGAGCACGCCGATCGGGAGCGTGCCGACGATGACGTACCAGCCCATGCGGGCCGCCCAGTGGCCGCGCAGCTCCCGGTCGAACAGCGAGCGGACCCAGGTGGAGATGATCTCCCACAGTTCCTTGCGGAAGTAGATGAGCACCGCGGCCTCGGTGCCGAGCTGGATGACCGCCGTGAAGGCCGCCCCCGGGTCCTGCCAGCCGAAGAAGGCCGAGACCACACGGATGTGGGCGCTGGAGGAGATCGGCAGGAACTCCGTGAGCCCCTGGATGAGCCCCAGCACCACCGCTTCGAGCCAGCCGATCACGACTACACCTTCCGGTTACGGGAGTGACCAGGGTGAGGTTAGCGGAAACGGGGGCCGCGCAGTTGCCCGCCCAGCAGGTTGAGCGGGCCGGGGGAGAGCCGGCCCGCCCTCAGCGTGCGGCCCACGCCGCGGCGTTCGTCCTGGCGTAGTCGGCGAAGTCGCGGGCCGGACGGCCGAGCGCCTCCCGGACGCCGTCCGCCACGTGGGCGTTGCGGCCGTCGAGCACCTCGGTGAACAGCCCGGTCAGGCCCTCGGCCTCGGCGATCGGCACGCCCGCCGCCACGGCCCCGGCCACGTACTCCTGCGGCGTGACCTCGATCGAGGTGATCGTGCGGCCCGTGGCCTTCGACAGCTCGGCCGCCGCGTCGGCGAACGTCAGCAGCCTCGGGCCGGTGAGCTCGTACAGGCGGCCCGCGTGGCCGTCCTCGGTGAGCGCGGCCACGGCCACGTCGGCGATGTCGTCGGCGTCCACGAACGGCTCGGGCACGTCGGGCACCGGGATCGCCAGCACGCCGTCGAGGACCTGGCCGAGCAGGAAGCCCTCGCTGAAGTTCTGCATGAACCAGCCGCAGCGCACGATCGTCCAGTCGAGGCCGGACTCCCGCACGGTCCGCTCGCTCGCCTCCGCGCCCGGCTCGCCGCGGCCCGACAGCAGCACCAGCCGCCGCACCCCGGCGTCCGCCGCGAGCCGGGTGAGCTCCAGGACGTCCTCGTACGCGCCGGGCAACGCCAGGTCGGGGTAGTAGGACACGTACACGGACTCGACGCCGTCGAGCGCGGCGGCCCAGGTCGAGCGGTCCGCCCAGTCGAAGGACGGCGTGGCCGAGCGGGAGCCGATCCGCACGGGAAGGCCGAGAGAGGTGAGCCGGTCAGCGACACGGCGGCCGGTCTTGCCGGTTCCACCCAGAACCAAAATCGTCATGCATCCAGTAAGCCGTCATACCCATAAGACTCTCCATGGTTGAGAAGCGCGTTGGCATATGCGATCGTCTAGCCCATGGATCAGCTCGCGGCATTGCTCGACGGACCGAGAGCGCGGAGCGCCTTCCTGCTCCGGTCCATCCTCGACCCGCCGTGGTCGATGCGCATCCAGGACGAGGCCCCGCTCACGCTGGTGGCCCTGGTGTCCGGCGAGGCGTGGGTGCTGCCGGACGAGGGCGAGCCGGCCCGCCTCGAACCGGGGCAGGTCGCCATCCTGCGGGGGCCGGAGCCGTACGTGGTGGCCGACGCCCCCGGCACCGCGCCGCAGATCGTCATCCACCCCGGCCAGCGCTGCACCACCGTCGACGGCGAGTCGTTGTACCAGTCGATGGACCTCGGCGTGCGCACCTGGGGCAACGACCCGGCGGGCGGCACCGTGCTGATCACCGGCACGTACACGCTGGAGGGCGAGGTCAGCAGGCGCCTGCTCGACGCGCTGCCCCAGCTCCTCGTGCAGCCCGGCGGGCCGGTCATCGCGCTGCTCGGCGCCGAGATCGTCAAGGACGACCCGGGCCAGTCCGCGGTGCTCGACCGGCTGCTCGACCTGCTGCTGATCGCCGTGCTGCGGTCGTGGTTCGCCACCCACGAGGCGCCCGCCTGGTACCGCGCGATGGGCGACCCGATCGTGGGCAGGGCGATGCGGATGTTGCACAACAACCCCGCCCACCCCTGGACGGTCGCCGCCCTCGCCGCCGAGGTGGGGGTCTCCAGGGCGGCGCTGGCCAGGCGGTTCACCGACCTGGTGGGGGAGCCGCCGATGTCCTTCCTCACCGACTGGCGGCTCGCGCTCGCCGCCGACCTGCTGCGCGAGCCCGACGCCACGATCGGCTCGGTGGCCAGGAAGGTCGGCTACGGCAGCCCGTTCGCGCTCAGCGCGGCCTTCAAGCGCGTACGCGGCGTCAGCCCCCAGGAGCACCGGGCCGGAGCGGCGAGGTGAAGCCCCTGCTGCTGCTCGACGTCGACGGCGTGCTCAACCCGATGGGCCGCCCCACGCCCGACTTCCGGCGCTACCGCTGCACGATCGGCACCGACGTCTACACCGTGCACCTCAACCCCCGCCACGGCCGCCGGCTGCTCGACCTGGCCCTGACCACGGGCGCCGAGCTGGTCTGGGCCACCACCTGGGAGCAGCACGCCAACGAGTGGATCTCTCCCAGGATCGGCCTGCCCACGCTCCCGGTCGTCACCATGGGCCCCGAGCGGCCCAGGACCGAGCACGGCGAGATGTTCAAGACGCCGCACGTCGCCGCGTACGCCGGGCGGCGGCCGTTCGTGTGGTTCGACGACCAGGTGTGGGCGCAGGACGAGCAGTACCTCAGGGTCGATCAGGGTCTGGAGAATTTCCTGCTGATCCACGTCGATCCCAGACATGGACTGACCAGGGAACATCTGGGCATGGCTCATCAGTGGCTGACCCTTACAGGGTTTTCTCAGGGTCCCTAGCGGGATATCGGCGGCACTGCTGGCCGTTTTACCGGTAGGTCATCACGACACGGAGGAACAGCATGTACCGCTCAAGGGAGCACAGGATTCTGGCCGGCGTCTGCGGCGGGCTCGCCGACAAGATGGGCCTGCCCCCGACCCTCGTCCGCATCCTCTGGCTGCTGCTGTCGCTCATCCCCGGCCCGCTCTGGGTGGTCTACGTCGCCATGTGGATCCTCATCCCGGAGGAGCCGAGGGGCTACTCCCACTGACGCGCCCGCTGGCTCGCCGAACCACCGCGTGAGCGCCGCCTCGGCGGGCTCCGCGCAGGGTTCGGCCCAGGCCACGTAACCGTCGGGCCGCACCAGCAGCCCGCGGTCGCCGGGCAGCACGTCCACCCGGTCGGCCCAGCGCGCCCCCGCGGCGAGCAGGGCCGGGTCGGAGGTGACGAGCAGTCCGCGCCCGTCGTCCAGGCGCCGGCTCTCGGGCATGAAGGCGCCGACGAGCGGGTTCGGGCCCGGCGCGTACCGCACCGACACCGCGCTCACGTCCTCGGCCAGCATCCTGTTGGCCTCGGGGACGGTCATGAGCTGGGCGAACAGGTCGCGCAACCGGGTCGTCCCGGCGTCCGGCGCGGCCAGCTCGACCTGTTGCAGGGTGTTGGCCAGCACGGCGGCGGCCACCGGATGCCGTTCGGCGTGGTAGCTGTCGAGCAGCCCGGCCGGGGCCGTCCCGCGCACCGCCAGGGCCAGTTTCCAGCCCAGGTTGACGGCGTCCTGGAGGCCGGTGTTCATCCCCTGGCCGCCGAACGGCATGTGCACGTGGGCCGCGTCGCCGGCCAGGAACACCCGGTCGGCCCGGTAGCGCTCGGCCTGCCTGGCCGCGTCGGAGAAGCGGGACAGCCAGGTCGCCCCGGTGATCTCGGGGGCGGCGTCCCCGAGGTGCCGGCGCACGCTGGCCGCGAACTCCTCGATCGTCACGGGGGCGTCCCTGTCCGCGTGCACCCGGCCGTGGTCGACGGTCAGGATCCTGGTCGTGCCGTCGGGCCGGACGAACGGCCACTGGCACAGGCCGTGGCCGGTGCGCACCCAGCCGGTCGGCGTGCCGCCGGTCACCGTGACGTCGCCGACGTAGGCGGCCAGGGTGGCGGGGGTGCCGGGGAAGGCGATCCCGGCCAGCTTGCGCACCGTGCTCCGGCCGCCGTCGCAGCCCACGAGCCAGCCCGCCCGGTACGCCGTGCCGTCGCCGGTCTCGACCGTCACGCCCGAACCGTCCTGCGTCAGGCCGGTCACCGCCCGTCCCCGGACGATCTCCGCGCCCAGCTCCAGCGCCCGCGCCTCCAGGATCTCCTCCACCCGCGACTGCGGGACCAGCAGCCCGTACGGGTGCGGGGTCCGCGTGGCCGTCAGGTCGAGCACCCGCATGCCGGCGAAGTGCTGCAGGTCCAGGCGGGGCGCGTCGCCGAACCGGTCGAGCAGCCCGCGCATGGCGAACGTGTCGACCGAGCGGGGGTGCAGGTTGAGCGCCCTGGACAGGCCGGTGGGGGCGGCGAGCCGGTCGAGCACGAGCGTGCGCACGCCGCGCAGGCGCAGCTCGCAGGCCAGCATCAGCCCGACCGGGCCGGCCCCGGCGATGACGACGTCCATCCACGTCTCCTTATCAACGATAAATGCTTATCACTGATAAAGCCTTATCCTTGATAAGTTGTCAAGCGTGGAACGACGGACGGCGGTACGCGCGGCCCTGCGCCTGCTCAACGAGGTGGGCATCGACGGGCTGACCACCCGCAGGCTGGCCGACGAGCTGGGCGTGAAGCAGCCGGCCCTCTACTGGCACTTCAAGAACAAGCAGGAGCTGCTCGACGAGATGGCCGAGGAGATGCTCGCCGACCCGCTGGAGCGTCTCGACGTGCCCGAGCCGGGGCAGGAATGGGACAACTGGCTCATGTCCCGCGGCCGGGTGATCCGCGCGGCGCTGCTGTCGTACCGGGACGGCGCGCTCGTGCACGCCGGGTCCCGGCCCACGCCGCGCCGGCTGGCCGAGCTCCCGGCGCTCATCAGGCCGCTGACCGAGGCGGGGTTCACCGGCGAGCAGGCGGTCAGGGCGCTGATCGCGGTCGGCAGGTTCGCCCTCGGCTCGGCGATCGACGAGCGCGGCCCGGCCGTGCCGCTCGACGCGCGGCCGGAGGAGGACCCCGACGGCGACTTCGAGTTCGGGCTGCGTGCGCTGGTGTCCGGGATGCGGCTTATCCTCGAAGGATGAGGGCAAGGCCGCTGACACTTCTCCATGACGATCTCGTCGACTACGACACGGCGATGGAGCGCATGACCGACCTCGTCGGGCAGCGCCAGCGGGACGAACGGCCGGACACGCTCTGGCTGCTCAGCCACCCGCCCGTCTACACCGTCGGCCGGCGCACCCCCGCCGAGCACCTGCCCGACCCGGCGCGCGGCATCCCCGTGCTGGAGACCGGGCGCGGCGGGCAGCTCACCTACCACGGCCCCGGCCAGCTCGTGGGCTATCTCATCGTCAAGCTGGGCGAGGACGAGGGCATCGTCGACTACGTGCGGGAGGTGGAGCTGCGCCTGGTCGAGGCGCTGGGCAAGCTCGGCCTGCCCGCCGAGCGGCGCGACACCCCGCCGGGCTCGGAGCTGCTGACCGGCGTCTGGACGTCCGCGACCGGCCGCAAGATCATCTCGATCGGCATGCGCCAGAGCAGGGGCGTCACCAGCCACGGGTTCGCGCTCAACGTCGACGGCGACCTCACGCCCTGGAACTGGGCGGTGGCCTGCGGCATGCCCGACGTGGACATGACCTCGCTCAAGCGCGAGCTGGGCGACATCACCATGCAGGACGTGCGGCCCGTTGTGGCCGCCGCCTTCGAGGCGTCCTGAGCTCTCAGCGGGGAGTGGTCAGCCCGGCCACGACCATGTGCTTGAGCAGGTCGTAGCTGTCGTCGAGCAGCTCGGGCAGGCCGAACCCGCCCGACGCCTCCAGCACCGCGAACCCGTGCGCCGTCGCGCGCAGGCAGCGGGCCGCGTGGATGGCGTCGGAGCCCTCCAGCCCGTAGCCGCGCAGCGCCGCGAGCATGATGTCCATCAGGCGCTCGCCCGACTCCCGCATGCCGGGATGCGGCTGCTGGATGACCATCGCGTAGCGGTGCGGGTGGCGGGTGACGTAGGCGCGCCAGGCGTCCATGAGCGCGCCGACGGCCTCGTCGCGGGAACGGCCCAGCACCGCCTGGGCCAGTTCGCCGGAGATCTCCTCGGTGATCCGCACCGACAGCAGCTCGCGCAGCTCGGCCAGGTTGCGCACGTGCTTGTACAGCGACGGCGTCGCGACCCCGGCGCGGGCCGCCAGCGCCGAGAGGGTCAGGGCCTCGGGCCCGCCCTCGTCCACCGCGCGCACCGCCAGCTCGACGACCGTGTCCTTCGACAACGCGGCCCTAGGCACGGACGTGCTCCTTGGCGAACGCCAGCACCTCGGCGGCCACCTGGGCCGGGAACTGGGCGTGCGGGTAGTGGCCCGCGCCCTCGATCATGGCGATCCGGCCGCGCCCGGCGGGCATGGCCGCCACGATGCCCTCCGCCTCGGCGCGCGGGTCGGCCCAGTCGGGGTCGAGGGTGCCCATCACGACCAGCACGTCACGGGTCAGGTCGGGGAGCCGCGCGCCGGCGTCGGCAGGGGGGACCTGGCCCATCTTGGAGACCACGGCCATCCGGCCCGGCCGGCGCAGGTCGGCTTCGAGCGCCGCGACGTGCTCGGCGTGGTCGGCGGGCCTGACGCCGGGCATGGCGTGGTCGAGATACTTCTTCCACAGCCCGACGCTGCGCAGGAGCGCCGCGCCGAGCAGCAGCATGGCCCCCTTGCGGTGGTGGGCGTTGCGCAGCAGGCCGCCGCCGTCGATCTTCTGCACCCGGGTGAACGGGCCGATCTCCACCACGGCGCTGACCAGCTCGGGCGCCTGCGCGGCGGCGATCGTGACGGCCCCGCCCGCGAACGAGTGGCCCACCAGCACCGCCGGGCCGCCCAGGTGGCGGACCAGCGCGAGCAGGTCGCCCGCGACGTCGGCGCGGGTGTAGGAGGGCCAGTCGCGGCTGGACTCGCCGTGGCCGCGCAGGTCGGGGGTCGCCACCCGGAAGCCCGCCGCCACCAGCTCGGGCACCAGGAACCTGAACGACTGCCGCCCGACGCCCATGCCGTGCGCCAGCACCATCAGCGGCCCCTCGCCGGTCACGTCGTAGGCGAGCTGTCCACCCTCGACCGTCAGGAACTCCGTCATGTCCGACCCCTCTCGGCTAACTCTTATAGCCCTAAAGCTAAACCCTTTAGCCAACGGGTGTCAAGCAGCGAAAAGGCGGGCACGGCCGGGATCGGCCGTGCCCGCTCACAGGGGTGGTCAGGAGATCGGCACCTCGTCGATCGTGCGGCGCGGGCCGGTGAACCAGTGCCTGGCCGACAGGCTCCACCACAACCAGATGCCGATCAGCACGACGCCGACCGCGATCGGCGCGTAGTTGACCGACGTCCAGGTGAAGTCCTTGTTGCCTGGCACGCCGGCCGGGGAGAACGGCATGATGAAGTAGATCGACACGATGACGATCTCGACGCAGGCGATCCAGCCCAGCACCCGGTACTTGCGGCCGAGCGTCCACGGGCCGGGGCGGAAGGCGTCGCCCATGCGCAGGCGCAGCCAGATCGGGATGAGGAACGCCAGATAGAGGCCGATGACCGCGATCGACACGACGGCGTAGAAGGCGACCGGGGTCGTCGATCCGGCCGGGGCGTACAGGGCGGGCAGGGTGATCAGGGCGGCGATGAGGCAGCCGGCCAGGATCGCGTTGACCGGGGTGCGGTTGCGGTCCACCTTCGACCACAGCCGCCAGCCGGGCACCGCGCCGTCCCGCGAGAACGCGTACGTCATGCGCGACATCGAGGTCACGCAGCTCATCCCGCAGAAGAACTGGCCGATCGTGGAGATCGCGAAGATCGCGGTGGCCAGCGGGGAGGAGAGCGCGGTCTCGAAGATCGCGCCGACGAAGCCGGACTGCTTGTTGATCTCGTCCACGTTGGTCGCGGCGAACAGGAAGGCCAGCAGCAGCACCCAGCCGCCGATCGCCGAGTAGAAGATCGACTGCCACAGGCCGCGGGCGGCCGTCCTGGCCGCGCCCTGCGTCTCCTCCGACACGTGGGCGCAGGCGTCGAACCCGGTGATCGTGTACTGGGTGAGCAGGAAGCCGAGCGGGAGCACGTACAGCCAGAAGGGCACGCCGCTCTCGCCGTCGCCGAAGCCGGAGTTGTTGATCGTGCCGCCGAACACGAAGCCGAGCGACTGGTGCTCGGACGGCGCGAAGACCAGGATCGCCACGATGACGACCGCGCCCGCGACGTGCCACCACACGCTGATGTTCTGCAGCAGCGAGATGAGCCGGTGGCTGAAGATGTTGATCAGCGCGTGCAGGATGAGGATGATCACGAACAGCAGGAACGCCTGGGGGAGCGTCCCCTCCCACGCGCCGCCGGTCAGGCGGCTGATCGTGATGTTGAGGAACGTGGCGCAGCCGTAGTCGACCGACGCGGTGACCGCGATGAGGCCGATGAGGTTGAGCCAGCCGGTGAACCAGCCGTGGATCGGCTTGCCCATGGTGGCGGCCCACCAGTAGATGCCGCCCGCCGTCGGGAACGCCGAGACCAGCTCCGACATGCAGAAACCGATGATCAGGATGAACGCGGAGATCAGCGGCCAGCCCCACGAGATGGCGATGGGGCCGCCGTTGTTCCAGGCCTGCCCGAAGGTCGTGAAGCAGCCGGCGAGGATCGAGATGATGGAGAAGGAGATCGCGAAGTTGGAGAAGCCGCTCCAGGTCCGGGCCAGCTCCTGCTTGTAGCCGAGCTCGGCGAGTCGCCTGGAATCCTCTTCGAGTGACATGAGGTCTCCCTGGGGGGCGCGGAGGACGCTCTGTTTGGTCTAGGTCTAGACCATTTCTCCCCGAGGGACAAGGCGTGACAGATGAGTTTCGATGTGGTCAGGGGAGAGCGTGTCCCGCCGGGCCGACGTCGAGCACGACCTTGCCCGTGACCGTGCGGTCGAGCTGGGCCGCGGCGGCCTCGTCCAGCCGTTCCCACGGCACGCGCCGGCCGATCTCGACGGTCAGGTGGCCCGCGGCCACGAGGCCGAGCAGGAAGGCCAGGTCGGGGCCGGGGGAGGTGACGTCGCCGAAGGAGTTCATCGAGCGGGCGGGGCCGAGGGAGAAGGTGGAGCCGGGCGGGAAGACGGCCGGCTGCCCGCCGGCCCAGCCGACGCTCTGGAGGTTGCCGCCCGGCTTGAGCAGGCCCCAGGCGGCCACCAGGGCCGGGCCGCCGACCAGCTCGATCACGACGTCCACGGGCGCCACGCCGTCCAGGCTGGTCACGACGTGCACGTCCGGGCCGAAGGCCGGGGCGCGGCCGGGGGAGCTCACCGAGGCGACGACGTGGGCCCCGGCCAGCCTGGCGAGCCGCACGGCCAGCCTCCCGACCGAGCCGGACGCGCCCGTCACCAGCACGCGCGATCCGAGTGAGACGCCGGCCGCGCGCAGTGAGCGCAGCGCGGACAGGCCGGACATCGGCAGGGCGGCGGCCACCGCCAGGTCCACCCCGTCGGGCACCACGGCGAGCGAGCCGGTGTCGAACGCCGCCCGTTCGGCCCACGCCCCCGCCCCGAACGCCGCCACCCGCGCGCCCTCGGCCGGGCCCGTGCCGTCGGCGGCGGCCCGCAGCACCACCCCGGCGGCGTCGTAGCCGAGCACGACGCCCTCCGGCAGGCGGTCCATGTGCCGCAGCTCGCTGAAGTTGACCGACGTCCGCCGCACCTCGACGAGTGCCTGCCCGGCCCCCGGAACGGGCTCGGGGACGTCGGCGAGCCGCCCCACGGCCCCCGGGCCGACCACCAGTGCGCGCATACGAAGTCCTCCCGCAACCATGCGGACCGGCGGTCCGCTTCATGGCGGGATACTATGGGGACCGACAGTCCGCTTGCAAGGAGGGGCCTTGGTGCGATCAGACGCGACCCGCAACAGGGAGGCGATCCTGCGGGCCGCAGAAGAGCTCCTGGCCGCCCACGGCGCCGAGCACATCTCGCTCGACCGGGTGGCCGCGGCGGCCGGGGTGGGCAAGGGCACGCTGTTCCGCCGCTTCGGCAGCAGGACCGGGCTGTTCCAGGAGCTGCTGGCCGAGCGCGCCGCCGCCCTCGCCGAGGCCATCGAGTCGCCCGGCTCGCCGCTCGGGCCCGGGGCGCCGCCGCGGGAGCGGCTGCTCGCGTTCCTGGACGAGCTGGCCGGGCTGGCCGAGCGCAACCTGGCGCTGTTCGCCGCGCACGAACGGGCCTGCGCGGCCGACAAATACCGCGACCCCACCTACCTGCGGTGGCACGCCCACGTGACGGCGCTGGTCGCGGCGGCCGCGCCGGGGCTCGACGCCGAGTTCGCCGCCCACACGCTGCTGGCCTCGTTCGACGCCGACCTCGCCCGGCACGTGATGGCCGAGGGCGGCGCCGACCGGCTCAGGGCCTCGGTGCGCGGCGTCGCCGAGGCCCTGCTGCGCGGCTGAGCCGCCGAAGACGGTACGTCGGGCTATGCCGAGAAGGCGTCCGTGACGGCCTGGCAGAAGGCCTTGAGGTCGTCCGGTTTGCGGCTGGTGACCAGGGTGTTCGGGCCGTCCGTGCAGACCACGACCTCCTGGTCCTTCCAGGTCGCGCCGGCGTTGCGCAGGTCGGTCTGCAGGCTCGGCCAGGACGTGAGCGTACGCCCGCGCACGACGTCCGCCTCGACCAGCGTCCAGGGGGCGTGGCAGATGGCGGCCACCGGCTTGCCGGCGTCGAAGAAGGCCCGCGCGAACCGGACGGCCTGCGGCACCGTGCGCAGGAAGTCGGGGTTGGCGACGCCCCCGGGAAGCAGCAGGGCGTCGAAGTCGCCGGGGTCGGCGTCGTCCACCGTGGCGTCCACGGGGAAGGTGTCGGCCTTGTCCAGATGGTTGAACGCCTGGATCTGTCCCGAGGACGTGGAGACCAGCTTGGGCGTGCCGCCCGCCTGTTTGACCGCCTTCCACGGCTCGGTGAGCTCCACCTGCTCGACCCCTTCCGGAGCGACCAGGAACGCGATGGTCTTGCCGTTCACCATGACTGTCCCTTCGTTTTCCCCTCCCCTATCCGGACATCGGGGAAGTATGCACATTTACCCCTGGGGGGTATAGTGTGAGCCGCGAAACCGAGAGAAGAGGAGTTCGGGCATGGTGATCACCGCGTACCAGGTCGAGGGCATGACCTGTGGCCATTGCGTCAGCTCGGTGCGGGCCGAGGTCGGCAAGGTCGACGGGGTCCAGGCCGTCGAGGTCGACCTCGCGGCCAAGGAGATGGTCGTGACCAGCAGCGCGCCGATCGACCAGGCCGTCATCGAGTCGGCCGTCGTCGAGGCCGGCTACGAGCTGGGCGGCGGCCGGGAGCTGCTGCCGCAGGCCGGCTCGTGCTGCGGCTCGGGCGGCTGCCACTGACCTCTCAGGGGGATCGGCGCCGGGCCCACAGGATGTGCGCGGCGCACGCGGCGGCCGCGCCGACGGCGTACCAGAGCAGGTCGGGCGGGTTGAAGGTGCTGCCCAGCAGTGGCCGCAGGACTGCCGGGATCTCACCGAGCTGGGCGAACTCGATCGCCCAGCTCAGCCCGGCCGACCCCACGGCGGCGACCCATGGCCGCACCCGCGGCAGCGCCAGCACGACGAGCGCGTAGATCAGCGCGGTGTAGAGCGCGTCACCCGCGTATTTGGGCACGGGCCCGTCCCACAGCCCCCGGACGGCGAGCCCGGCCACGACGGTCGCGACGGCGGCGAGGAGAACGGGCAGGCGGGGCACCTGATCACGGTAGCGCCAAGCCTGCTGAAAATTTACACCGCAAAAGGAAACGAGAATGAAACAATTTTCCGCCACTCGTTGACACGCGGTCTCCGTATGGTGTGCCTTCATCTACACAGGAATCCCCCGCCTGAAGGTGAGGCATCATGAGGAAATGGTTCGCACGCCTGGCTGTGCTGGGCGTAGCGCTGTTAGTGGCCGGCCAAGGCGCCACGGCGGCCCAGGCCCAGGAACCTGCGGCGGGGAAGAAGATCCTACGCGTCGGCGCCACCCAGGCGATGGACTCCATGAACCCGTTCCTGGCGGTCCGGCTGGTCTCCACCGCGATCCAGCGCACGATGTACGGCTTCCTCACCGTCCCTGACTCCAAGACGCTCCAGCCCAGCCCCGACCTCGCCGAGTCGTGGACGACGTCCGACGACGGGCTCACCTGGACGTTCAAGATCCGTAACACCAAGTGGTCCGACGGCCAGCCGGTCACGGCCGAGGACGCCGCCTGGACGTTCAACAAGATGATGACGGACGAGGCGGCCAAGACGGCCAACGGCCCCGCCGTGGAGAACTTCGCGAGCGTCACCGCCAACGGCCAGGACTTGATCATCAAGACCAAGGCGCCGCAGGCGTCCATGCTGGAGAACCCGGTCCCGATCATGCCCAAGCATGTGTGGGAGAAGGTCACCGACATGGCCAACTACGAGGCGGAGACGTACCCGGCCGTGGGCAGCGGCCCGTACATCGCGGTCGAGCACAAGAAGGACCAGTACGTCAAGCTGAAGGCCAACCCCAACTACTGGCGGGGCAAGCCGAAGATCGACGAGCTCCAGTTCATCTTCTACGACAACCCGCAGGCCGCCATCGCCGGGCTCAAGAAGGGCGACATCGACCTGCTCGGCCGCATGACGCCGCCGGAGTTCCAGGCCATCGAGAACGACCCGAACATCGAGGCGTGGAACACCCAGGGCCGCCGGGCCGCGTACCTGCAGATCAACCACGGCGCCACCACCACCGACAACAAGCCCATCGGCGACGGCCACCCGGCGCTGAAGGACCCGAAGGTGCGCCAGGCGCTGCACTTCGCCATCGACAAGCAGAAGCTGGTCGACGAGGTGCAGGGCGGTCTGGCCAAGCCGGCCGACGGCTCGATCGTCCCGCCCATGTACAAGGACTTCTTCTGGGAGGCCACGGGTGACGAGAAGGTCACCTACGACGTGGCCAAGGCGAACAAGATCCTCGACGACGCCGGCTACAAGAAGGGCGCCGACGGCGTCCGGACGATGCCCGACGGCAAGCGCAAGCTGGAGTTCCGCTTCAGCATCCACACCGACACGCCGATCGAGGACAAGCTCGCCGAGTACCTGACCGGCTTCTTCAAGGAGATCGGCGTCACGCTGACCACCCAGAAGCTCGACTCCAGCAAGTTCGGCGAGGAGACCGGCGTCACGGCGCTGTTCGACATCGCGATCAGCGGCTGGTCGGTCAACCCCGACCCCGAGGAAGTCCTGGCCACCCACCTGTGCAGCCGCAGGCCGGCGCCGGGCGGCGAGGGCGGCGGCACCGAGTCGTTCTACTGCGACCCGACCTTCGAGAAGCTCTACCAGGAGCAGCTCAAGGAGCTCGACCGGCCCAAGCGCGCCGAGCTGATCAAGCAGATGCAGCAGCGGCTCTACACCGACGCCCCCGTCATCGCGATCTACTACCCCAACGACCTCGAGGGTTACCGCAAGGACCGCATCACCAGCATCACCCCGATCCCCGAGGACAAGGGCCTGCTGTACGGCGGCAGCGGCTACTGGCCGTTCTACACGGCCGACGTCAAGGCGTCCGCGGCCGGCGGCTCCGGCGCGGGCGGCGACTCCGGCTCCAACACCGGTCTCATCGTCGGCGTGGTCGGCGGCGTGGTGGTCATCGGCCTCGTGGCCTTCTTCCTGACCAGGCGGCGCAAGAGCGTCGCGGACGAGCGCGAATGACCACACCGCTCGAAGCAGCAGAGCCCGCCGCCGTCCAGGCGGCGGGCCCTGGTGAGGACAGCCCCGCCCGCCGCGGCACGCTGAGGTACGCGTTGTCGAAGGTCGGCGGGGCGCTGTTCAGCATCGCCGCGGTGATCGTCGGGACGTTCTTCGTCTTCCGCCTGCTGCCCGGCGATCCGGTGCGGAACCTGGCGCAGGGCCGCAACATGACCCCGGCGCAGCTCGACCTGGAACGTCACCGGCTCGGTCTCGACAAGCCGGTGCTCGACCAGTTCTTCGACTTCGTCGGCAAGACGCTCAGGCTCGACCTGGGCACGTCGTACGAGTACAAGCGGCCGGTGCTCGACCTCATCGGCGAGCGCATCGGCCCGACGCTGCTGCTGGCCGGGACCGGTCTGGTCATCGCGGTCAGCCTGGGCATCTGGCAGGGCACCAGGGCCGGATGGCAGCGGGGGAGCCGGTTCGACCGCTTCTCCACCGGCCTGTCGCTGGTGTTGTGGTCGGTGCCGACGTTCTGGCTCGGCCTGCTGCTGATGATGGTGCTGGGCGTGGGCATCGGCCCGATCCCCGGCATCCTGCCCTTCCGCGGCATCGAGAGCGTCGACGCGCCCGACGGGTTCGCCTACCTGCTCGACGTGGCCTCGCACATGGTGCTGCCGTGCCTGACCCTGGTGGCGGTGATCTACGCCCAGTACCTGCTGGTCATGCGGTCGTCGTTGCTGGAGGAGGTCAGCCAGGACTACGTCACCGTGGCCCGCGCCAAGGGCCTGCGCGACGACGAGGTACGCCGCCGCCACGCGGTGCCCAACGCCCTGCTGCCCACGGTGACGCTGGTCTTCATGCGCATCGGCTTCGTGGTCGGCGGCGCGGTCACCGTGGAGACGATCTACACCTGGCCGGGCCTCGGGCAGCTGTTCTACCGGGCGGTGCGGGTCCCCGACTTCACGCTCATGCAGGGCACGTTCATGCTCATCACCGTGGCCGTGATCCTCATGAACACGCTGGCCGACCTGCTCTACCACGTTCTCGACCCGAGGGTGAGGTCGGCATGACGAGTGTCGCTGCCACGCGCAGGCGGCAGGCGCTGACCAACTTCTGGACCGACTTCCGCAGGCACCGCGCCGGGGTGGCCGGGATGGTCGTCCTGCTGGTGGCCGTGGTGCTGGCGCTGGTCGCGCCGCTGTTCATCGACGAGGGCGTGACGAGCGTCATCGACGCGCCGGGCGAGAAGTTCCAGGCCCCCGGCCTGGACTTCCCCTTCGGCACCGACGAGTCGGGCCGGTCGATCCTGCTGATGATCTGGTGGGGCTCGCGCGCCTCGCTGCTCATCGGCTTCCTCGCCGCGCTGCTCAGCATCGTGATCGGCATGGTCATCGGCATCGCCGCAGGGCACTTCGGCGGCTGGGTCGGCGGCGCGCTGATGCGGGTCACCGACTGGTTCCTGGTGCTGCCCTCGCTGGTGACCGCGCTGGTGCTGGCGGCCATCCTCGGCGGCAGCACGTTCACCATCATCATGGCGATCGGGGTCACCACCTGGCCGTCCACGGCCCGGCTGATCAGGGCGCAGACCTTCGCCGTCGAGGCCCGGCCCTACATCGAACGCTCCAAGGCGCTCGGCGGCGGCCACTGGCACATCACCACCCGGCACGTGCTGCCCAACGTGGCGCCGCTGCTGCTGGCCAGCACGACGCTGGAGGTGGCCAGCGCGATCGTCACCGAGTCCACGCTGGCCTTCCTCGGCGCCAGCGCGAACAAGACGTCGTGGGGCACCATGCTGCGCGGCTCCTACGACTACGGCGCGGCCAACGAGGGCGCGTGGTGGTACATCATCCTCCCCGGTCTGGCCATCCTCGTGGTCGTCATGGCGTTCACCCTCGTCGGACGGGCGCTGGAGGCCGTGCTGAACCCAAGGCTCAGGAGGGCGGCATGAGTCTCCTCGAACTGGACGACCTGTCGGTGACCTACCGCATCGCGTCGGGCGAGGTGCCCGCGGTGCGCGGCGTGTCGCTGACCCTCGACCCCGGAGCGGCACTCGGGGTCGCCGGCGAGTCGGGATCCGGCAAGTCGACGCTGGCCATGGCGCTGCTCCGGCTCCTGCCCAAGAGCACGCGCGTCGGCGGCCGGATCCTGCTCGACGGCGACGACGTCCTCACCATGAAGTGGGGGCGCATGCGGGCCGTGCGCTGGGCCGAGGCCTCGATCGTGTTCCAGGGCGCGCAGCACGGACTCAACCCCGTGCGCCGGATCGGCGAGCAGATCGCCGAGCCGCTGCTCGTCCACGGCCTGGCCAAGCCGGACGGCGCCCGCAAGCGCGTCGGCGAGCTGCTCGAACAGGTCGGCCTGCCCGCCTGGCGGGCCCGCAGCTACCCGCACGAGCTGTCCGGCGGTCAGCGGCAGCGCGTGATGATCGCGATGGCGCTGGCCTGCTCGCCCCGACTGATCATCGCCGACGAGCCCACCACCGCGCTCGACGTGATGGTCCAGGCGCAGGTCCTGACACTGATCAAGGAGCTGATCGCCGAGCACGGCATCTCCTTGATCATGATCTCGCACGACCTGTCGGTCCTGGCCGACGTCTGCGACCAGCTCGCGGTCATGTACGCCGGCCGGGTGGTCGAGCACGGCCCCTCCCGCGAGGTGTTCCGCGACGCCCGCCACCCCTACAGCCGGGCGCTGGCGGCCGCGTTCCCCACCGTGGGCGACCCGGTCTCGCGGCTGGCCCCCAAGGGGCTCGGCGGCGACCCGCCGGACCCGATGCAGCTCCCGACCGGCTGCGCGTTCCACCCGCGCTGCCCGGTCGCGCTGGACGAATGCGCGGGCCTCGACGTCGAGCTGTGGCCCGCCGGTCCCCGCCACGCCGCGGCGTGCGTGCACGTACGCTCCAAGGAGGAGGTCGAGGCTTCATGACCGAGACGCAGACCGCGGCCGAGACCGTCTCGACGGGCAAGGGCGCGCTGCTGGAGGCCCGTGACCTGCACGTCGCGTTCTCCTCGCGGGGCCGCAGCGCCCGCGCCGTCGACGGCGTCAACCTGGCGATCGGCCAGGGCGAGATCGTGGCCCTGGTCGGCGAGTCGGGCTGCGGCAAGACCACGCTGGCCCGCACGCTGCTCGGCCTCGAACGCCCTACGTCCGGCGAGGTCCGCTACGACGGCAAGGCGCTGGACTACGGCTCCAAGGCGCTCAGGTCCTACCGCCGCCAGGTCCAGCTCGTCCTGCAGGACCCGATGGGCTCGCTCAACCCCCGCCAGACCGTCTACGAGGCGGTCGCCGAGGGGCCGCGCATCCACCGCCTGCCCGGCGAGGCGGAGATCGTGGCCTCGGCCCTGTCCAGAGCCGGGCTGCGACCGCCCGAGCGCTTCTTCCTGCGTTACCCGCACGAGCTGTCCGGCGGGCAGCGGCAGCGGGTCGTGATCGCCGGCGCGCTCGCCCTCGACCCCAAAGTGCTGATCGCCGACGAGCCCGTGGCCTCGCTCGACGCCTCCGTGCGCGGCGAGATCCTGGCGCTGATGCTCAAGCTCAAGACCGATCTCGGCCTGTCGGCCCTGGTCGTCACCCATGACCTCGGCCTGGCCTGGAACATCGCCGACCGGGTCGCGGTCATGTACCTCGGGCGCATCGTCGAGTCGGGGCCGGTGGAGCAGGTGCTGACGGCGCCGCGGCACCCGTACACGCAGGCGCTGATGTCGGTGTTGCCGGAGTCGCCCGAGCGGATCGTGCTGACCGGCGAGCCGCCGGACCCGACCAGGGTGCCGGGTGGCTGCCGGTTCCATCCCCGCTGCCACGTGCTGGCCTCCGGCCGCGCGGCGGAGGCGGGCGTGGACGCGGCCTGCCGGTCGCAGGCGCTGAGCATCCTGCCCGCGGTCCCCGACGCCCAGGCCGCCTGCCACTACGCGGCGGTCACCGGGTAGCTCATCCGCGGAACGCGTCGGCGTGCTCGCGCGCCCACTCGGCGAAGTCACGCGCGTCCCGGCCGGTGATCTCCCGGACGGTCGGGACGACCGTGTAGCCGACCTCCGGCGTGTTGCCCAGCGCGCCGACCAGGAACTCGATGGTCTGCTCGCCCATGCCGTCGGCGCGCCACTTGGCCCGCGCCTCGTCCACGGTGAGCTCGACGAACCCGACGTCCCTGCCGACGGCCTCGGCCAGGACGGCCACCTTCTCGCGCAGGGTGATCGCGCGGGGGCCGGTCAGCACGTACGTCCGGCCGCCGTGGCCGCCCTCGGTCAGGACCTTCGCGGCCACCGCGGCGATGTCGCGCTCGTGCACCAGGGCGCTCAGCCGGTCGCCGAACGGCTCCTTGATGACGCCTTCCGTCCTGATCGTGTGCGCCCACCACTGGAGCGTGTTGGCCATGAACTCGACCGGGTGGAGCAGCGTCCACTCCAGGTCGGCGGCGGCCAGCGCCTGCTCCAGCTCGCCGTCCTCGCGGCCGCCGAGCACGGTGACCCGGCGCACGCCCGCCTTGACGGCCAGCTCGGCGAGCCCGGCGCCGTCGGGCAGCGGGGTGTAGTCGTCGCCGGCGAAGTTGATGAAGTGCACCCCGGTGACGCCCTCGAAGGCGGCGGCCAGGGAGGCCGGCTCGGCGAGATCGCCGCCGACGACCTCGACGCCCTCCGGGAGTGCGGCCTTGGCGGGGTTCCTGGTCAGTGCGCGGACCTGCCGGCCGGCCTGGAGGAGCTCCTCGACGACGAGGCGGCCGACGGTCCCGGTGGCACCGGTGACGAGGATGGTCATGTGAACCCCACTTCTTTCGGAACGGAACGTTCTGCTCTTACTATAGCAGAACGGAACGCTTCATTCCGAGTAGTTCTTGAGCCGGATCGCCACGGCCGCCCGGTGGATCGCCCCGGCGACCCGCTCGACGAGCTTCTCCTTGCCCGGCAGGTACGGCAGCAGCTTGAGCATCCTGAGCTGGAACCACAGCGCCAGCCGTGAACCCATCACCATGCCCCTGACGTTCACCGGGCCGAGCTCCTGGTTGACCCGGACGAACTCCCGCATCTCCCGCTCGTAGCCCGCCGCGCCGCCGCCTTCGGCCAGCTCGCCCGCCAGCACGTACGCGCCCACGATCGCCAGGCTCGTGCCCTGCCCGGAGGCCGGCGAGGCGCAGTAGGCGGCGTCCCCGAGCAGCACGACCCGGCCCTTCGACCAGCTGTCCATGTGCACCTGGCTGACCGAGTCGAAGTAGAAGTCGTCGGCGGTGCGCACCGCGCCGAGCAGCGCCGGCACCTCCCACTCGACCCCCGCCATGGCCTCGGCCAGCAGGTCCTTCTGGCGGCCGGTGTCGCGGTGGTCGTAGGACAGCGGCTGGGAGGACCACATGAACAGCGCCTTGGCGGCGCCGTCCTGGCGGGTGCTGTAGACGTTGGCGGTGCGGCCGGGGGAGGCGTGCACGGCCTCCTCGCGGTCCAGGCCCAGGGTGTTGGGGACGGTGCTGATCGAGACGTAGTAGCCCAGGTCGCGGACGAACTGTGCGTCCGGCCCGAACACGATCCTGCGGATGTTGGACCGCATGCCGTCCGCGCCGACGATCAGGTCGAACCGGCGCGGCGCGGCGTGCTCGAAGGTGACCAGGCCGTCGTCGGAGACGGCGGTGACGGAGTCGCCGAAGAGGTATTCGACGTCGTCGCGGGTGAGGTCGTACAGGAGCTCGTTGAGGTCGCCGCGCATGATCTCGACGTCGTCGCCCGCGCGGCCGCCGAACAGGTCGGCGTCCATGGTGGCCAGTGCGCGGCCCTTGCGGTCGTAGTGGGTGGCGACGCGCATGCCGGTGCTGCGGGCGGTGACCGCCTCCAGCAGGCCCATGCGGCCGATCACGTCGAGGGCGGCGCCGCGGATGTCGACCTTGTAGCCGCCGGTGCGGACGGCCGGAGCCCGCTCGACGACGGTGACGGTGCAGCCGTGGCGGCGCAGCCAGTAGGCCAGCGAGGTGCCGGCGATGCTCGCGCCGGAGATCAGGACGTTCTTCATGCCGTGAACGGTACACGCGTCTCAGACGCTTGTCTAGGACGAAGTTTTCAGACGTTCGTGTTAACGTCTGGGCATGGGAAACAGGGAAGACCTGCTGGCCGGGGCGAAGCGTTGCCTGATCGAGAAGGGCTACTCGCGGACCACCGCGCGCGACATCGCGACCGCGTCGGGCGTGAGCCTCGCGGGCATCGGCTACCACTTCAAGTCCAAGGACGCGCTGATGAACGAGGCGCTGTTCGAGGTGATGCAGGAATGGGGCGACGACCTGGCGCGCACGCTCGTCGCCGACACCGAGGAGGGCGCCTCACCGCTGGAGCGGTTCGAGGCGGCGTGGGACCGGGTGGTGGAGTCGTTCGACCGGCTGCGGCCGCTCTGGATCACCCAGCTTGAGCTGCTCGGGCAGATCGATCACGTGCCGGAGCTGCGCGAGCAGCTCGTCCCGGCGATCAAGGGCGCACGGCTGGGGCTCGCCGAGCTGTTCCAGGACGTGCGGGCGGAGACCGACCCCGAGCGGGCCCGGCTGGTGGGCTCGCTGTACCAGGCCATGCTGACGGGGTTCCTGGCGCAGTGGCTGCTCGACCCGGACAGCGCGCTGTCCGGGCGCGAGGTGGCCGAGGCCCTGCGCCTGGTGGCCGGGTCGTGAAACGGGCCGGGGGCTAGAAGGCGCTTATCGTGGCGGGGGCGCGTTCGGCCCTGCTCAGGGTGCGGATGACGGCGGTCGCGCCGTGCCGGTGCACCGCCAGGCGGGCCAGCAGCTCCACGACCGGCTCGTTGATCGACGGCGGCAGCTCCGGCGTCTCGACGCCCACGCTGGCGGCCAGGTCGTCGGAGTGCACGACCAGCTCCATCACCCTGGTGAGCAGGAAGTCGTCGAGCCGCAGCGACCAGCCGGTCCACGGCAGCCGCACGACCCGGTCCGCCGGCTCGGCGGGCAGCTCGGCCAGCAACCGGTCCAGCAGCGCCTGCGTGCGCTCGACGAGCGCGGCGTGCCCGTCCGCGGCGGCCGCCTGGCCGCCCACCCGGACGCTGACGTTGCTCTCGTGGTCGAGGCCGGCCTGCACCCACGGCGACCTCGTGTAGTGCTCGATCAGCGGGATCGGCGCCCCGGGCTGCTCGCCGGAGTCCAGCACGTCGGTGACCCTGACGATCTGGTGGGCCAGGTGCCCGGCCAGGCCCGCGACGCTGAACTCGGTCAGCGCGCTGGGCTTGTCCCACGCCGCCCGCACGGCCGGGTCACGCAGCAGCGACATCGCCGACGCCGCGGCCACCAGATAGGACTGCCTGATCTCCCCCATTTGCCGCCCTTTCCCCGGTTCAGGTGGTAACTCGGGGCCAAGACTATCCCCCGGCGATCCGCGGGGGGCGGCTGTCCTGTCCAATGAGACGGGGACGGGCTCAGGTCCCGCCGTGGCCCTCCGCCAGCACCTTCCCGATGGCCGACCGGACGAAGGCGCGGGTCAGCCGGCCCCTTCTGAAGCGGCTCAGCGCCGGGCGCGGCGTGCCGTACCGGCGGGCGCGCACGTCGGCCAGGACGACCTCCGGCGCGCCCATCCCGGCCAGCACGTCCAGGGCCTCCCGCTTGGTGATCAACCGGCCCTCCCGCAGCGTGACCGAGGCCCTGGCGACGGTCAGCACGCCGAGGTCCACCCAGACGTCCCGCAGCCAGCGCCGCCGCCCTCGGGTCTTGTCCAGCCAGTACTCGCGCAGGTCCGTACGGACGAAGTCGGCCAGCACGGCGTCGGAGACGGCCGGCAGCAGCTCGGCGGGCGGCGGCCCGTGCAGCACGAGCGGGGCCGTGTGCAGCTCGCGGCGGGTCACCGCCGTCACCGGGCGGCGGAAGATCTGCTCGTGGGCCCACGTCACGTGCTCGACCCGCGGGTCGGCCAGCTCCTCCAGCGGCAGGTAGGAGCAGTGGAGGAGGTCGGCGAGCGGCAGGCCGAGCCCGCGGTGCAGCCCCTTGATCCGGCGCCACTGCTCCATCGTGACCGGCGTCTCGACCACCGCGATCAGGTCGAGGTCGCTGCGCCCCGGCTGGTAGTCGCCGGCGCCCAGCGAGCCGTGCGCCCACAGCGACACCAGGGGCACGACCTCGCCCACGCCGTCTCGGAACCGTCGGAGCAGGTCGTCTGTGGCCGCATGCATGATGTCCACTATGATCCATTCCCGGCCGTCCCGGAAGATCACCGGGCGGGCCGTCAGGACGTGCTGAACAGAGCGCTCACCGACTCGCCGTCGTGGATCCGGCGCATCGCCTCGGCCAGCGCCGGCGCGATCGACAACACGGTCAGCTTGTCACTCGGCTTGGGCGGCGGCACGGTGTTCGTGCAGACGATCTCCAGGACCTCGGGGAACGCGCTCAGCCGCTCGATCGCCCCGCCCGCGAACAGCCCGTGCGTGCACGCCACCCGGACGGAGTTGACGCCCTGCTCGCGCAGCCGGCCCAGCAGCTCGATGACCGTGCTGCCCTTGGCGATCTCGTCGTCCAGGATGATCACGTCCTTGCCGGCGACCTCGCCGATGACCGAGCTGATCACCACGCGGTCGTCGGCGAAGCGCTGCTTGGCGCCCATCGCGACGCCGGTGCCGAGCAGCCGGGCGAAGTGCGCGGCCTCCTTGGCGTTGCCCAGGTCGGGGGAGACGACGACGGTGTTCGACAGGTCGTGGCGGCGGAAGTGCGCGGCCAGCTCGCGCAGCGCGTGCAGGTGGTCGACCGGCACGCTGAAGAAGCCGTGCACCTGCGGCGAGTGCAGCGTCATGGCCAGCACCCGGTTCGCGCCCGCGGCCACCATCAGGTCGGCGACCAGGCGGGCGCCGATGGAGATGCGGGGCGCGTCCTTCTTGTCCGATCTGGCGTAGGCGTAATGAGGCAGGACCACGGTCGTCCTGGCCGCGGAGGCGCCGCGCGCCGCGTCGATCATGAGCAGCAGCTCGACCAGGTTCTCCTGCGTCGGCGGCACCAGGGGCTGGATGAGGAACACGTCGCGCTCGCGGCAGTTCGCCTGGAGCTGCACCTCGAGCGCGTCGTTGGCGAAGCGGGCGACCTTGACGGGGTGGAGCGGGGTGCCGAGATGGGAGCAGATCTCCTCAGCCAGCTCGGGGTGGGCGCTGCCAGAAAATACCGTGATGTCTCGCACGATTCCCAAAGGATAGCTTCACGGGCTCACGTAGTGGTGGAGCAGGGCGGGTTCGCCCGCGGCGTTGAGCCACCGCGCGCGGGTGCTGCCGACGCGGCGCCAGCCCAGCCGCTCGTAGAGCGCGACGGCCGCCCGGCCCTCGTCGGAGACCTCCAGCAGGACGGGCCTCCCGGCGGCCTGCCGCACGGTGTCCAGCAGGACGGCGGCCAGCCCGCGGCCCCGGGCGGCGGGCACCACGAAGAGCCGGGTGACCTGCGGGCCCTCGCCGGCGCCTGCCAGGCCGACGTGGCCGAGCACCCGGCCCTCCTCGACCGCCACCCACGCGCGCAGGAGGTCGCCAGGGGTCAGCCAGCCCTCGGGGTCGGCCGGCCAGTCGACGGGGTAGCGGTCGGCGGCGTGCACCAGGGCCAGGGCGTCGGCGCAGGCGTCCAGGTCGGACGGCGTCCGGAGGCGGACGCCTGTGCCGTCGGTCGTCACGTCAGCGCCTCGACCGTGAGCGCGTCGAGGTCGGGCAGGACCTGCCAGGCCAGCGCCAGGGCGTCGTCGTCGGGCGGGTAGCCGGGGTGCGGCACAGCGATCACCCGCATGCCGGCCGCGTGCGCCGAACGCAGCCCGTTGCTGGAGTCCTCGACCGCCACGCAGTCCTTCGGGTAGATCTCCAGCCGCCGGGCCGCCTCCAGGTAGCCGTCGGGGGCGGGCTTGCCGCGCGCGACCTCCTCCGTGGAGACCGTGGTCACGAAGTACTCGCGCAGCTCGGCCGCGTCGAGCACCACGTCGATCAGCCGCCGCGGCGACGAGCTGGCCAGGCCGAGGGTGAACCGCCCGGCCAGCCGGCGCACGGCCTCGCGGGCGCCCGGCAGCAGCGGCACGCCGTCCTGGTAGCGCTCGGCCATCTGGTCGATCACGCCCGCGGCGATCTCGTCGGGTGTCAGGCGCACCCCCAGCTCGTGCAGGTAGGCCGCCCACTCGCCGGTGCTCATGCCCATCAGCCTGGACTGCGTGTCGGGCTGCCAGGTGCCGCCGTGGTCGGCGACGAAGGCGCGCCGCACCTGCTCCCAGACGGGTTCGGAGTCGACGAGCACGCCGTCGAGGTCGAACACGCAGGCTTCCATGACCACCCCCGATAGATCAGTCTGGGACCACCCAATCACACCGTCCGCGCCGCTACGCCGCCGCTCCTTGTCCTTATTGCCCGAGTTTCATGCTATTGGGGCTGGTTATTGAGCTACGAGCGTCCATTCAGGGGCATGCGAGCAGACATGGCAGACCTTCCATTTCATGACACGGGCGACTTCGAGGACGCTGATCGCGGCTTCATCGCGAAGTTGACCCCCGCCGTGGTCACGTCGAGAAGCGGCGAGGTCGTCTGGGACAACGACTCCTACGCATTCCTCGACGCCGAATGCCCCGAGACCGCCCATCCCAGCCTGTGGCGGCAGAGCCAGCTCTGCGCCAAACAGGGCCTGTACGAGGTCGCCGACGGCATCTACCAGGTACGCGGCCTGGACCTGTCGAACATGACCCTGGTCGAGGGCGACATCGGCGTCATCGTCATCGACCCGCTGGTCTCCACCGAGTGCGCCGCCGCCGCGCTCGCGCTCTACCGCCGCCACCGCGGCGACCGGCCGGTCACCGGCGTCGTCTACACCCACAGCCACGTCGACCACTTCGGCGGCGTGCGCGGCGTCACCGACGGCAACGTGCCGATCCTGGCCCCCGCCGGCTTCATGGACCACGCGGTCTCCGAGAACGTCTACGCCGGCCCCGCCATGAACCGCCGCGCCGGCTACATGTTCGGCCTCGCCCTGCCGCACGCCCCGGACGGCCAGATCGGCTGCGGCCTCGGCATGACGTCCTCGACCGGCACCACGTCCCTCATCCCGCCCACCGTGGACGTCAGCCGCACCGGCCAGGAGGAGATCGTGGACGGGGTGCGGATCGTCTTCCAGCTGACGCCCGGCACCGAGGCCCCCGCCGAGATGAACTTCCTCTTCCCCGACCGCGGCGCCCTGTGCTTGGCCGAGAACGCCACCCACAACCTGCACAACATCCTCACGCTGCGCGGCGCCCAGGTGCGCGACGCCCGCGTCTGGGCCCGCTACCTGTCGGAGACCCTCACGCTGCTCGCCGACCGGGCCGAGGTCGCCTTCGCCTCCCACCACTGGCCGACCTGGGGAAGGAGCAACATCGTCCGGTTCCTCCAGGAGCAGCGGGACCTGTACGCCTACCTGCACGACCAGACGCTGCGCCTGCTCAACAAGGGCCTGACCGGCGCCGAGATCGCCGAGCAGATGCGGGTGCCGCCCGCGCTGGAACAGGTCTGGCACACCCACGGCTACTACGGCTCGGTCAGCCACAACGTCAAGGCCGTCTACCAGCGCTACCTCGGCTGGTACGACGGCAACCCCGCCCACCTGTGGGAGCACCCGCCCAGGGAGAGCGCGATCCGGTACGTCGAGTGCATGGGCGGCGGCGCGGCCGTCGTGGCCTTCGCCCGCCGCTACATCGAGGAGAACGACCTGCGCTTCGCCGTCCAGCTGCTGAACCACGCCGTCTTCGCCGACGAGGGCAACAAGGCGGCCAGGGACCTGCTGGCCGAGGTCTACACCCGGCTCGGCCAGGGCGCGGAGAACGGGACGTGGCGCAACTCGTACCTGACCGGGGCCATGGAGCTGACCGACGGCATCGCGCCCACCCGCGTCACCACCACCTCGCCCGACCTGGTCGCGGCCCTGACCGTGGAGCAGATCTTCGACTCCCTCGCCATCCGCGTGGACGGCCCCAGGGCCTGGCACGAGAGCCTGTCGATCGACTGGCACCTGACGGACCTGGGGGAGCTGTACCGCACCACGCTGTCCAACGGCGTGCTCGTCCAGCGGCTGAACCCGCCGGAGGAGCCCGTGGACCTCACGCTCCGCCTCACCAGGGCGCAGCTGCTCGGCCTGCTGGCCGGGAAGGGCGTGGAGGGGGTGGAGCGGGAGGGCGACATCACGGCGCTCCAGCGGCTGGTCGCCGTGCTCGACTCACCGGCCCCCGACTTCGCCATCGTCACCCCCTGAACCGCCGACCCCACTCCGCGGGCCACTGACTCCGCGAGCCGCTGACTCCGCGGGCCACCGACTCCGCGGGCCACCGACTCCGGGAGCCACTGACCTCATGAGCCATTGACCCACGAGCTTCTGTCCCCGTGAGTCACTGAACCCGGCGCCCTCAGCCGGGCCCGGCGCGCGTCGGTCCCGCCCATGCGGCCCTCGGGGCACACGGGCGTCGCGGACCGGCTCTCAGAGTTTGTACAGCTTGTTGAACGGCGTCGTGATCCGTTCCTGCCGGGATCCGAAGTCGACCAGAACGGCGACGTCGTCCTCCACACCGATGACGACACCGAGGCCGAATCGGTCGTGGCTCACCCGGTCGTGCATGTCGAACTGCTCCGCGGGTGGCGCCGGAGGCGGCGGTTTGAAGGGACTTGTGGGCAGGTGACGACGAGAATCGCCGCTGGCTCGCTTCATCTCCTCCAGTATGCGCCCACTGGGTGAATACTTTGTGGCGTTCACACCTGTATGGACTCGGCGCGCGAGCGCGGGACCGTCGTCGTGGGCAGGCGTACGAACC
This sequence comes from Nonomuraea sp. NPDC001831, assembly GCF_042892035.1. Classification (NCBI taxonomy): domain Bacteria; kingdom Bacillati; phylum Actinomycetota; class Actinomycetes; order Streptosporangiales; family Streptosporangiaceae; genus Nonomuraea; species Nonomuraea sp. NPDC001831. Next base: position 108,304 of record NZ_JBIATU010000019.1, read on the forward strand.
GCAGAAAGGCCGGCAGCAGCCACGGACGCCGCCCCCAGACCGCCACCTTGCCCGTGAGTGCGGCCCGCGTCCTGGACATCCGGCCGAACAGCAACAGGTTCAGCGCCGCCGGGTCGAACCGCACGTGCGCGTCCACCTGCGGCCCCAGCTCGGCCACCGACACCCGCCCGTGGTCCAGCGCCAGCGCCGCCGGCGCGGTGTGCGCCGAGTGGAACCCGACGGTGATCCGGCGGGGCGGGGCGGGCGTCCCGGTGTCCATCAGGCGTCCGTAGTCGTTCCTGATCATCCCGATGAGGAACAGGTCGAAGAACAGCCCGGCGTCCCGCGCGGGCACCGACCAGGGGGTACGGGTCGCGCGGGCGATGTCCCAGCCGTGCAGCAGCAGCTCGTTCAGCAGGTGGGCCAGCACACCCGCGACGGGCACCCGCGCGTCGCCCAGCCAGGGGACCGGGGTCGCCGGATCGACCTCGGCGCCGGCGCGCAGGATCTCCCGGACGTCGCCGCGCAGCCGCTCGGCCAGGACGGCCGGGTCACGCTCGGGGAAGTGCTCGAACGCCAGCTCGTTCAGGGCGCTCACCGTGTCGACGTTGGCCCCGAGTATCGGCTCGGCCAGCCCCGGGAACGGCGTGGTCACGTCGCCGCGCACCACGCAGGTGTAGAGCGAGGCGATCGCGGTGACGTGGGCCGCGGTCTCGGCGACGGTCCACTCCCTGGTCGCCATGGCGTGGGGATCGACGATGGAGACCAGCTTCGCGAACCGGTCGGTGGCCGCCTTGAGCGAGCCGCGCACCGACGCCCATTTGCCGTACGTGATGAGCTCGTCCATGTTCTCTCCAGAGGTCCACGATCACGCTAACCCGGGTGACCTGGGCGGTCTTCTCCGGAAATGCTCCTCTGGGCCCCTCGTGCGCCCGCCGCCCCGGCGAAAACCGGTGGCGTCGCCGGGCGTCCCGGCAGTTCACTTTGAGCACCCGTCCTGATCAGAGGGAGCTTCATGATCGTCATCTCGGCGGCGTCGGGCGCGCTTGGCCGTCTCGTCATCGACCGGCTGCGCACCAGGGCGGACGTCGTCGCCGCCGTACGCGATTCCGCCCGCGCGCCCGAGGGCGTACCGGTGCGGCGGGGCGACTACGACGACCCGGCGAGCCTGCGCACGGCGTTCGAGGGCGCCGCCCGCCTGCTCCTGATCTCGTCGCCGGAGCTCGACCCCGGCCGCCGGATCGGCCACCACCTGGCCGCCCTCGCCGCCGCCGCGGACGTGGGCGTCGGCGCCGTCGTCTACACCAGCTTCCTGGACGCCGACACCGTCGCCACCGGCATGACCGAGGCCCACCATGCCACCGAGCAGGCCCTCCTGCGCAGCGGCCTGCCGTACACGATCCTGCGCCACCCCTTCTACAGCGACGCGTTCGTCCCCCGGGTCTCGGACGGCGAGCTGACCGGGAGCGGCGGAGGGCGCGGCCTGAACACCGCGTTCCGGTCCGACCTGGCGCAGGCGGCGGCTGACGTACTGACCGGCGAGGGCCACGAGGGCCGCGCCTACGACTTCACCGGCCCGCTGTGGACCCACCCGGAGGTGGCGCGGGCGCTGGGCGTGCCCTACCGCGAGGTCCCCGACGCCGCCCCCGGCCCGATGGCCTGGCTGAACGCCCGGATCCGCGCCGGCGCCCTGGAAAGGCAGACCCCCGACCTGGAGAACATCCTCGGCCGCCCGCCCCGCACGATGCTCTCGTACCTCAACGCCACCCTCTGACCGCCCTACTTGCGGCCGCGTGACAGCACCACGGTGATCCAGACGATGGTGGGCAGCAGAATCAGGAACACCATGATTCCGGCGACGACGGCCATGCCCGCGTCGGAGAGGTGCTGAGACGGCAGATCATCTTCCATCCGGCGATTGTCCCCGGCCCGCCAGGCGCTCCGACGGGCGACACCCTGGAAACCTTCTCGGGACGCACGTCCGCCGCCCAGGCGCCCAGCCTGAAGGCCGAGGAACTCACCGCCGTCGATTCCCCGTTCCCCGGTGAAGGCTCCCTCGGCTCCTCCTGGCTGCTGCGCTACGACAAGAGCTTCTCGCCGTACTTCGACGGCGAACTGCGCGGGGTCTACTCCGACGCGGTCACCCAGTGGAGCGGCTCGATCGTCCTGCCGTAGGAGAGGCCCGAGCCCCCGCGGATCCGCGGGGGCTCGTGTGTAGGGTCGGGATCATGAGTGGTGACTGGCGGCGGGACAGGGTCGGTAGTGCGTTGGCGGGGCGGAATCCCACGGTGCTCAGGCGGCTGGACGCCGGCTTCGCCGTGATCGGTGACACTCAGTTCCTGCCGGGATACTCGGTTCTCCTGGCGGACGAGCCCGGCGTGCAACGGCTGTCCGACCTGCCCCGGGCCAGGCGGATGGCCTTCCTGTCGGACATGGAGCTGCTCGGCGAGGCGGTCGAGCGGGCCTGCGGCGCGCTGGACCCGGCGTTCCGGCGGGTGAACCTGGAGATCCTCGGCAACACCGACCCCTTCCTGCACGCGCACGTCTGGCCGCGGTACGAGTGGGAACCGGCCGAGCTGGTCGGCCGGCCGGTGTGGCTGTATCCGCCCGGCAACTGGACCGACCCGCGATACGCCCTCGGCCCGCGACACGACCCGGTGCGTACGGAGATCGACCGGCAGCTCGGCGTCCTGTACGCGGCCCACGGAGCCCAGGACCGCGCCGGCGGCTGACGCGGGGCCCCGGACCGGACGGACCTACTCAGAAGCCTGGGAGAGGGCGGCGGTGAGGAGTTTCAGCAGGTCGGCGGCGAGGGCGGGGCTCGTCGCGATGGTCGCCCGGGAGGTCATGTCGTGGGGGCTGCCGTCGAGGTCGACCACGACGGCCCCGGCCTCGCGGGCGATGACGACGCCCGCCGCGGTGTCCCACGGGTTGTTGCTGAGCATGACGCTGGCGTCGACCTTGCCGTCGGCCACCCACACGAGGTCGATCGCGGCCGAGCCGAGCATCCTGACGCGCTGGACGCGCGCGGCCAGTTCCTGGGTCAGGGCGAAGCGGGGACGGTTGCGTTCCGGCGCGTCCGCGCCCACCGCGTAGTCGCCCAGGGCGACGACGGCGTCCTGGAGTTCCGCGGCCCCGCTGACCTGGACAGGCGAGCCGTCGGCCGTCGCGCCGGCGCCTCGGGCGGCCGAGTAGCGGACGCCGAGGAACGGCAGGCCGACGACGCCGAGCAGCGGCACGTCCCCGTCGACCAGGCCCAGGGAGACCCCGCACAGCGGGATGCCGTGCAGGAAGTTGGCCGTGCCGTCCACGGGGTCGAGCACCCACGTCAGGCCCTGGCCCGGCCGGCTCGCGCCTTCCTCCTCGCCGAGGAAGCCCAGCTCGGGCGTCTCGTTCGAGAGGAACTCGCGTACGGCGTGCTCGACGGCGAAATCGACCTCGGTGGCCATGTCGCGGTCGCCCTTGGCGGTGACGACGCCGGGCGCCCGGGTGGTGATGATCTCGCCGGCGATCGACGCGGCCGCCTCGGCGACGGGCAGCAGCGTCCGGACGTCGATGGTCATGCGGGCCGTCCTAGGGCAGTTCGGGACGCGTCAGGGCCTTGGCGAACGGCTCTCCGGCGGCCCGTGCGTGCGCCATCCGCGCGCGGGCCTCGCCGAGCGTGCGCGGCCGGTAGCCGGGCCCGCCGCAACAACTCTTGTGGAAGCCGACGCCCGCGTGCAGCAGCAGCGACAGCACCCGCCAGGCCGCGGTGTCGCGCCGCCGGGGAGCCGCGAAGGCGGAGCCCACGTGGATCAGCGGCTCGCCGCAGCGCGGGCACGACCGGCCCCGGTCGCCGGGCAGCGGGTAGGGCTGCTTGTACGAGGCCCGGCACGGCAGGCAGACGAACGACGTCTTCGCATGACCCATGCGCCCAGCCTAGCCCCCGTGACCGGCCGGACACCGGGCCCGGCCCGGAGCCCCGCCAACCCTCCCCTCATCCAGCAGCGGGACGGCAGAGGGAAGGGCATGGCCTGGCGGGGGCGGGGTGGCTAGTTCTCCTCGTACGGGGCGGCCGGCCGGAGCAGGTCGCAGCCCTCGAAGACCTGCTTCTCGGCGGCCGAGCCGGGCTTGACCCGCTTGAACCCGGCCGGCATCTCCTCACCCTTGGTGACGGGCTGCCAGACGCCGCCCTTGCGCAGACACTGCGCCCACGCGGCGAACTTGGCGTCCTCCTCCGGCGTGGCCGGCTCGGAGCCGCCGAGCAGCGTCGAGTCCCACTCCTTGCACGCCTTCATGGCGGCGTCGAGCTTGGCCTGGGTGACCTTGCTGACGGCGCTGGTGTCGAGGTCCTGGCCCTTGACCGGGTCCGGGATGTCGATCCCGTTCTCCCGCATGCATCCGGCGAACTTCACCGCGGTCTCGTGCCAGCTGGGCTTGCCGGAGTCGGGCGCGGGGCTGGACGAGCTGGCGAAGCTCTGCGTCCCGCACGCCGCGCTCAGGGCCAGGACGGGCAGGGCGGCCAGGACGGCGAGACGCCGCTTGCTGATCAACACGGTTTCCTCCAATGGGTTCGGCTGGCGGTCAACACCGTGGCCCGCCGTTGTGAGGAGCCCGTCCGCTCCATGTCATGAACGTGTAATAGCTTCCGAAGGCGCACAAACCGGCACGCCAGGCCGCCGATACTGGAACGCATGGCCCGTGTCTTGCTGATCGAGGACGATCCCCACGTCAGGGACGCTCTGACACTCGCCCTCAAGGGCCGGGACCACGAGGTGCGGTCGGCGGCGTCCGGGGAGGACGGGCTGGCCCGGCTGGCCCGCTTCGCCCCCGACGTGGTGGTGCTCGACCTCATGCTGCCCGGCATCGACGGGTTCGAGGTGTGCCGTCGCATCCGCGCGACCATGTCCACCTCGATCGTGATGCTGAGCGCGCGGGGCGACGACTTCGACGTGGTCGGCGGGCTGGAGGCGGGCGCGGACGACTACGTGGTCAAGCCGGTGCGCCCGCAGGTCCTGGAGGCCCGGATCAGGGCGGTGCTGCGCCGTACGGACGGTGTGCCCTCGCCCGTGGAGAGGTACGGCGGGTTGTGCGTGGACCGCGCCTCACTCACCGTGAGCAGGAACGGCCGGGAGGTCGCGTTGCCGCCGATGGAGTTGCGGCTGCTGCTGCACCTGTCGGCCACGCCGGGCCAGGTCTTCAGCAGGCAGCAGTTGCTGGAGTCGGTGTGGGAGCACGACTACCTGGGCGACTCGCGGCTGGTGGACGCCTGCGTGCAGCGGCTGCGGTCCAAGATCGAGGACGTGCCCGCCGAGCCGAGGTACGTGCAGACCGTGCGCGGATTCGGTTACCGCTTCGGGCCGGTATGAACTGGCTGCGGGGGTTGCGGGTCCGGCTGGTGATCACGTTCGTGCTGGTGGGCGGGCTGAGCGCGGTGGGGGCCGCGGGGTTGACGTACTACAAGGCGCGCACCAACCTGCTGGCCGGAGCGCAGGACCGGTCGCTGAAGGACTTCAGGAGCCGGGTGCTGCTGCTGTCCCGCGACGTGGCGCTGCCCGCCGGCGACGAGGAACTGGCCCAGCTGGCCGAGGACCTGGAGATCGGCGACCGCAAGGTCTACGTCGTCAGGGACGGCGCCGTGCCGGGCGACGCGCGCGTCACCGCCGAGCTGCGCGCGACCGTCCTGCGGTGGCCGGAGCTGGCCTGGCAGCGGGTGGAGCGCGACGGCGTGCCGTACCTCGTGGCCGGCGGCAGGGTCATGCTCCGCGCCGGCGGCACGCCGTCGGGGATCAGCGTCTACCTCGTCGAGTCGCTCGGGAAGGCCGCCTCCGACGAGAGGGCCGTGCTGCGCGCCGCGCAGGCGGCGGCCGTGCCCGTCGTGCTGCTGGCGGTGCTGGCCGGGCTGCTGGCCGCGCGCGGCGTCCTGCGGCCGGTCGCCGACCTGGACCGGGCGGCCCGGCAGCTGGGCGAGGGACGGCTGGAGACCCGCCTGCCCGTGCACGGCGGCGACGAGCTGGCCCGGCTGGCCGGACGCTTCAACGAGACGGCCGCCGCGCTGGAACGTTCGGTCGGCGAGCTGCGCGAGATGGAGGCCAGGTCACGGCGGTTCGTCGCGGACGTCTCCCACGAGCTGCGCACGCCGCTGGCCGCCGCCACCGCCGTCACCGACGTCCTGGAAGCGGGCGCCGCCCGGCTGGACGCCGACGCCGGAACCGCCGCCCGGCTGATCACCGCCGAGGTCGCCCGGCTCAGCACGCTCGTCGACGACCTGATGGAGATCTCCCGCTTCGACGCCGGAGCCGCCGCGCTCAACCTCAACGACGTGGACGTCGGCGCCGCCGTCGCGGCCTGCCTGCGGTCCCGCGGCTGGAGCTCCGACGTCGTCGCGGACCTGCCGTCCCCGGACGTCCGCGTTCCCCTCGACCCGCGCCGCCTGGACGTCATCGTCGCCAACCTCGTCGGCAACGCGCTGCGGCACGGCGCGCCGCCCGTCGCCGTCCGGGTGCACGCCACCGGCCGGACGGTCGCCGTCGAGGTCTCCGACCAGGGGCCCGGCCTGCCCGCCGACGTGCTCCCGCACGTCTTCGAGCGCTTCTACAAGGCCGACGTCGCGCGCGCCCGCTCCGAAGGCAGCGGCCTCGGCCTGGCCATCGCCCGCGAGAACGCCCTGCTGCACGGCGGTGACCTCACCGTCGCCCCCGGTCCTGGCGCCGTCTTCACCCTCACCCTGCCGAGGAACCGTCCGTGAGAGCCTGGCCGCTGGCCCTGATCCTGACCGTCTGCACGGCCTGCGGGGTCGGCCCCACCGACGTGATCCGCGCCGGAGAGGCGCCCCGCGGCTTCGTCCAGGGCACCAGCCTGTACTTCGTGCGGCACGGCCGGCTCGTGCCCGTCACCCGCCCGGAGGGCCCGCTGCCGGCCGCCGAAGCCGTCGTGCTGCTGACCGGCGGCCCCACCTCGGGGGAACGCGAGCGCGGCTTCGACACCGGCCTGCCGAAGGGCCTGGTCGTCCGGGCGACCGGCGACGCGTTCGTCCTGGGGGCGCCGGCGTCCCGTCTGCCGCGGATGGCCACCGGGCAGCTCGTCTGCACGATCGCCGCCGCCACCGCCGTCGAGCGCGGCGTGCAGGTGGACGACGTACGGGTGACCGTGCCGGGCAAGGGGCAGGCCCGCTGCGCCGACTTCACCTGACTCCCACACTACGTAACGGATTAGTCACTCAAACGACTATGGTCACGATAAGTGATCACTCGACAGCATTGAGGCTTCCCGAGGAGTGGAGGCAGATGTGGCCAGTGAGTTCCAGCGGAAGAAGGTCGGCGGCGTCTTCCGGGCGATGGACGTCGACGGCGACGGCCGGCTGACCCAGGCCGACTTCCAGGCGCTCGCCCACCGCTGGTCGGCCGTCGCGGGGCCGGCCGACCCCGAGCGGCTGACCTCCGTCATGACCGGCTGGTGGCCGGTGCTCCGGGCCGCCTCCGGCGGCGACGCCGGCGTCTCCCTCGACCAGGTGCTCAGCGTGGTCGACGTGCTCGGCGACATGACCGACGCGGTCACCGGCACCGCCGACGCGATGTTCGAGGCCATCGACCTCAACGGCGACGGCCTCATCTCCCGCTCGGAGTACGGCGCGCTGATCGAGACGTGGAACGGCGCGCCGTCGGCGACCGACGAGATCTTCCCCCGCCTCGACCTGGACGGCGACGGCCACCTGTCGCGCGAGGAGTTCCGCCGCCACTGGACCGAGTTCTGGGCCGGCGACGACCCGGACGCCCCCGGCTCGTACGTGTTCGGCGCGCCGCCCGAATAGACCTCAAGGTCAGAGGGGCGGCCCCACCGGCAGGAGCAGCGCCGGAGGCAGCACGTCGCCGTCGGCGAACGGCCGGCGGCCGACGAGCTCCTCGGCGGTCCCGCCGGGCACGCCGGCCCCGCGCAGCACCTCGACGGCATGCCCGGCCGGCAGCAGGTCGAGCCAGCGCAGCACGGCCGCCCGGTGGGCGTCGGCGTCCAGCTCGCCGTGCACCCTGAGCCGGGCCAGGCCGCCGTCGGGGAAGACGTCGAGGCGGACGTGCGTCACGGGCGCGGACGACACCGGGCGCAGGAAGTGCCGGGTGTCCGGCTGCAACCGGGTCTTCGGGATCAGCTCGAACCACTCCGCGCCCGCACCCGGATCACCCGCGCCCGGATCACCCGCGCCCGGATCACCCGCGCCCGGATGGCTCGCGTCTGGATGGCCCGCGTCCGGATGGCTCGCGTCGGTTCCGCTCAGCGAGGCCCAGCCGGCCGCGTTGCCGACGAAGTACGACGTGTCGATCTCCACCCGGCGCACCCGCCCGCGGCCCGCCAGCCGGACCGTCACGTGGTCGTTGCCGCCGTCGCGGCGGCGGGCGTTCTCCCAGCCGTCGCCCATGATCCGGGCCCGGCCGGGCAGCAGCAGCTGCACCGGGGAGGAGTAGAAGGTGTCGGAGCAGGCCACCACGTCCCCCCCGTGCTCCAGCGCGGCCAGGTCGATCGTGCCGTCCAGGAGGCGCGGGTCGGGCACCGGCTCGCCGTGCACCCGGAACCGGGCCACCCCGCCGTCGGGGTAGATGCTGAGGCGCACGTGCGTCCAGCGCCGCCGGTCCGCGACCTCGAACGCGTTCTCGGCGTCGCCCCTGATCGTGCTCTTCCCGACGATCGTCTCCCAGTTCGCCCGCTCCAGCTCGGCCGGCGACGGCACGCCCTCGACGCTGGTCGCCTCCACCGAGGCGTACGGCGGGTAGTTGCCCCTGAACCAGGCGGTGTCGATCACCACCCCGCGCACCACGCCGGGGACGCCGAGCCGGACGATCGCGTAGTCGTTCCCCGGCTCGCGCCGGCGACGGGTCTCCCAGCCGTCGTACACCTTGCCCTTGTGGCCGAAGTCCTCCGTCGAGAACGTCGCGGGGCCGGGTTTGATCAGGTTCTCCCGCTCGGCGAACAGCTCGTCGTTGGCGTACACGACGCTGCCGGCCAGCGCGCGCGAGGCCAGGTCGGGGAAATGGGTGAAGGTCATGCTTCTCCTCGGTTGAGCAGCCGGCCGCGCGGCGGGCCGTCGATGTCGACGCGTTCGCCGCGCAGCCAGCTCGCGCGGACCACGCCGGCCAGCGTGCGGCCGTGGTAGGGCGTCACAGGGTTGCGGTGGTGCAGCCGGTCCTGGTCGGCCACGAACGTCTCGTCGGGCGCGAACACGCAGAAGTCGGCCTGGTGGCCCGGCGCGATCCGGCCCTTGCCGGACAACCCGGCCACCTGCGCGGGGCGTCCGGCCATCCAGCGCGCCACGTCGGTCAGCGGATGGCCGCGGCGCCTGGCCTCGGTCCACACCGCGGGCAGGCCGAGCTGCAGCGACGCGATGCCGCCCCAGGCGAGGCCGAAGTCGCCGGTGTCGAGCCGCTTGAGCTCCGGCGTGCACGGCGAGTGGTCGGAGACCACGCAGTCGATCGTGCCGTCGGCGAGCCCCCGCCAGAGCGACTCCCGGTTGGCCGCCTCGCGGATCGGCGGGCAGCACTTGAACGGGGTGGCCCCTTCGGCGATCTCCTCGGCGCTGAACGTCAGGTAGTGCGGGCAGGTCTCCACGGTGATCCGCACGCCGTCGTCCCGGGCCGAGCGGATCATCGGCAGCGTGTCCGAGCTGGACAGGTGCAGAATGTGTACCCGGCAGCCGGTCCGCCGGGCCAGCTCGATGACGTGCGCGACCGCGAGGTTCTCCGCGCCGCGCGGGCGGGAGCGCAGGAAGTCGCGGTAACTCGGGCCGCGTGCGGGCGGCGCGTGGTCGATCACGTGCGGGTCCTCGGCGTGCACGATCATCAACGCGTCGAACGCCCGCAGCTCGCGGAGCGCGTCCGCCAGCTCGGCCGGTTCCAGGGGAGGGAACTCCGGCACGCCCGAGTGCAGCAGGAAGCTCTTGAACCCGAACACGCCCGCGTCGTGCAGGCCGCGCAGCTCGCGCAGGTTGCCCGGCACCGCGCCGCCCCAGAAGCCGACGTCCACGTACGCCCGGCCGCGGGCGGTCGCCCGCTTCACCCGCAGCGCGGCCGCGTCGGTGGTGGGCGGGACGCTGTTCAGCGGCATGTCGACGATCGTCGTGACGCCGCCGGCCGCGGCCGCCCGGGTGGCGCTCGCGAAGCCCTCCCACTCGGTCCGTCCGGGGTCGTTCACGTGCACGTGGCTGTCCACCAGGCCGGGCAGCAGCACCTCGTCGTCGCCGAGCCGGACGACCTCGGCGGCCGCCAGGTCGGCCTCCAGCGGCTCGACCGCGACGATCGTCCCGTCCCGCACGCCGATGCTGCGGGCTGCCTCTCCGGCGTCGGTGACCACGCGACGGGCCCTGAACAGCAGGTCCAGCCGGGCCATCAGGCGACACCTCCGTGGCCGCGCCGTCCCGCGCGGACCGGCCGGGCGACGGCCGCGGGGCCGCCGGTGATCGGCCATCCGGTCACGGTCTTGGGGCGCGGCGTCCCGTAGGTGCGCACCTTGCTCGTGGTGAGGCCGAGCCGGACGAGCCCTTCGGCGAGGGCGACCGCGGCGGCCACGCCGTCCACGACGGGCACCCCGGTGGCTGCGGTGATCTTCCGGTCGAGTCCCGCCATTCCACCGCATCCCAGGCAGATCACCTCGGCCCGGTCGCCGATGACCGCCTCGCGGGCCTGGGCGACGATCGCCTCGACGGCCCGGCCGGGATCCTCCTCCAGCTCCAGGACCGACAGCCCGCTGGCCCTGACCGACGCGCACCGGCCGGCCAGCCCGGCCAGCCGCAGCCGGTCCTCGATCTGCGGCACCGCCCGGTCCAGCGTGGTGACCACCGAGTACGTACGCCCGATCAGCATCGCGACCTGCGCGGCCGCCTCGGTGATGTCCACCACGGGGACGTCGAGCAGCTCCTGCAGCCCCTCGCGGCCGTGCTCGCCGTACCCGGCCTGGATCACCGCGTCGTACGGCTCGTCGTAGCGGACGACCCGGTCCATCACGGCGACCGCCGCCAGGTAGCTCTCGAAGTTCCCCTCCACCGACTCCGGCCCGAACGACGGGGTGAGCGCGACGATCTCGACACCCGGCGAGGCGTGCGCCGCCGCCTGGGCGCGGATCGTGTCGGTCATCGACCGGGTGGTGTTCACGTTCACGATCAGGATGCGCACGTCAGCCCCCCGTCCCGGCGCGCATGGCACGCAGCTCGGACGGCGTGACCCCGGCCAGGGCGTCCAGCTCGGCCGCGCCGATCGCGCCGCAGTCGAGGCCGCGGGCGAGGAAGCCGGCCATCGCGCGGGCGGTCGCCGGCTCGTCCAGGAAGCCGGACGTCTCGCGCCGGAGATAGCCGCGCAGCCGGGCCGCGGCGGCCGGCAGCCCCTCCCTGAAGAAGGAGTGGACGGCGGCGTACCGGCTCGGCAGCTGGGCCGGATGCAGGTCCCAGCCCTGGTGGAGGCCGCCCTCCAGGGCGCGCAGGACCAAGCTTGCGTGCGACCGCCAGGCGGCGCGGACGGCGTCGCCGTCGCCGACCGGCAGCACGTTGCTCGACCCGTCGCAGACGCGTACGCCGGTGCCGGCGGCGGCGACCTGCATCACCGCCTTGGCATGGTCGGCGACCGGATGGTCCGCGCTCTGGTACGCCGCCGACACCCCGAGCGCCGCCGAGTAGTCGTAGGTGCCGTAGTGCAGGCCCGTGCAGCGCCCGGCCGAGGCGCGGATCATCGACGGCAGCGGCGAGACGCCGTCCGCGCCCAGGATCGCCTGCGGCGTCTCCACCTGGAGCTCGAACCGCAGGCTCCCGCTCGCCAGCCCGTACGCCGCCTCCAGCCGTCCGGCGGCCAGCGCCATCGCCTCCACCTGCTCGACCGATGTCACCTTCGGCAGCGTGACGACGAAGCCGGCGGGCGGCGGTCCGAGGGTCTCCAGGAAGATCGCCAGGGTGCGCAGGCCGCGCCGCCGGGTCGGCGCCTCGAAGCTCTTGAACCGGATCCCGCAGAACGGCGAGCCGGCGCCGGCGGCGGTGGCCTCGGCCAGGGCCTTCGCGGCGGTCCTGGCGGCGGCGTCCTCGTCGGCGTCCGGGCGGTGGCCGTAGCCGTCCTCGAAGTCGATCCTGAGGTCCTCGACCGGTTCGTGGGTCAGCTTGGCCCGGACCTGGTCGTACACTTCCGCCGCCGTCCGCGGCGGCAGGCCGAGCGCGTCGGCGAACTCCGTGGCGGTCCCGCCGTGCTCGGCCAGCGCCGCCAGCGCCTGCCGGCCCCACGCCGGTACGGTGTCCGGCGTGTAGCGGTCGGCCGGGACGTACACGGTGTGCACCGGCTGCCGGGTGGCCGGCTCCCCGGGATAGGCCGTGCGCAGCCGCTCGTCCGCGGCGGCGAGCCGGACGTCGAGCTCAGCGGCGAGCCCGGAGACGAGCCCGGAGAGGAAGGCCGCGCCGCTCATGAGCCGTCCTCGACGACGCGGAAGGACGCCGGGAACAGCAGCGACGGGTCCCGGCGCAGGTGGTCGCGCTCGGAGTAGGCGGCCTTCATCGTCTCGAAGTAGGTCTGCGCGCGCCGCCGCATCGACTCCTCGTCCACGCCGGGGATCGTCCGGTCGCGCATCACCGGCCGGCCGTCGATCACCACGGTGGACACGTCGGCGCCCGTGCAGTTCATCAGCATCGTCCTGATCGGGTCGTCGACCGGGCCGGTGCGCGGGCCGGACAGGTCCACGACGACCAGGTCGGCCGTGGCGCCGGGGGCGAGCCTGCCCAGGTCGTCGCGGCCCAGCGCGCGGGCGCCGCCCAGGGTGGCGGCCCGGTAGTAGTCGGCGGCCGAGCCCGCGTCCAGCCGGCCGGTGACCAGTTTGGCCAGGTTGTTGCCGTAGTCCATATTGCGGATCATGTCGGGCGGGAAGGAGTCGGTGCCCAGCGCCACGTTCACGCCGGCCGCCCGGTACCGGTCGAAGTCGCGCAGCGCGTCGCCGTACCTGACGAAGGTGAGGGGGCAGTGCACGATCCCCGCCAGCGCCGCGAGCCGGTCCGGCGATCCCTCGAAGGGCGTGCCGGGGTCGCCGAGGTACAGGGCGTGCGGCACCAGCAGCCGCGGGCCGAGCAGGCCCACCTCGGCCAGCACGTCCAGGGGGTGCCGGTCGTACCACTCGCGCAGCAGCCGCAGCTCCGTCAGGCCCTGCATGCAGTGCAGGCGCACCAGGCAGTCCAGCTCCTGCGCGGCCTGGGCGGTGGCGCGCAGCAGGTCGAGGGTGACGGTCTCGATGCGGCACGGCAGCAGCGCCCCCCGGATCCGGCCGTCGTGGGCGCCGTCCACGTCCCGGACGAAGCGGATCGCGTCGGCTAGCCCCCGCTCACCGAGTCCGGGCTCCCAGTGCACGTCCCGGCTGCCGTCGGCGCGCAGCACCGGCACGCCGGAGCGGTAGGACGGCCCCAGGTACATGCGCAGGCCGAGCCGCCCGGCGATCTCCACGACACCGGCCAGCTCCTCGTACGACTCCGCCCACGCGCTGTGCGTCTCGGCGGCGATCGGCATCGCCGTGGTGACGCCGTTGCGGATGAGCTGGGTGAGCGCGTACTCCCGCATGAAGAGCGTGTCCTCCAGCGGGAAGACGGCCCGGCGCCGGTTGACGGCGTAGTCGTGCGACCAGTTCAGCCCGCTGGAGTCGGCGTGCCAGGTGTCGAGGACGGCGTGGTCGATGTCGGCCAGCGCGTCCAGGTCGATGAAGCCGGGCCCGACGATCGCCTCACCGGCGTCGATCACCTCCTCGACCGGGCCTTCGTAGGAACGTCCGACGTGGACGATCCGGTCGCCGTCGTAGACGACGCACGCGTCCCGGTGGATGACGTGGTCGTCGCCGTCGAAGCCGATGACGAACGACGCCCTGATCAGCGTGCTCACTGGGTGTTCCTCCTGGTCGGCTTCCAGCCGGGCCTGGGCACGGCGGCCAGCAGGGCGCGGGTGTACTCCTCCTGCGGCTCGCGCAGCAGGGTGCGGGTGGCTCCGCGTTCCACGACGCGGCCGTGCCGCATCACGACGGCGGTGTCGCTGATCTGGTTGACCACGGCCAGGTCGTGGGAGATGAAGACGTAGCTGATCGAGCGCCGCTCGCGGATGTCGGCGAGCAGGTTGAGTATCTGCGCCTGGATCGACACGTCGAGCGCGGCCACCGCCTCGTCCAGCACCAGCACCCGCGGCTCCACTGCCAGGGCGCGGGCGATGGCCACGCGCTGGCGCTGCCCGCCGGACAGCTGCCTGGGCAGCATCGCCGCGTGCCGTTCGGCCAGGCCCACGGATTCGAGCAGGTCCAGCGCCCGCTTCCGCCGCTCGGCGGAGGTGAGCGGGAACTGCAGGGCAAGGCTCGTCTCGACGACGTCGCCGACCCGCTGCAGCTTGTCCAGCGACGAATAGGGGTCCTGGAAGACGATCTGGATCTCCCGCGCCCGCCTGCGCCGCTCCGCCGCCGACACCCGGCCCGCCGCCCGCGGACGCCCGCAGACGCTGATCGTGCCGCTGGTGGGCGTCTCCAGGCCGAGCAGCATGCGGGCGACGGTCGTCTTCCCCGAACCGGACTCGCCCACGATGGCCAGCGACTCGCCCTCGGCCACGGTGAAGGAGACCTCCTCCACGGCCGTGGCCGGGCCGTACACCTTCCGCAGCCGGTCCGCCTCGATGACGCTCATGCCGCCTCCTCCGCTCTCATGCCGTCTCCTCCGCTCTCAGGCAGGCGACCCCGCGGACGGACGGCGGCCGGCTCTCCCGGCAGCGCGGCTCGGCCAGCTCGCAGCGTGGCGCGAACGCGCAGCCGTCCTCGGCCTCGAAGGCCGCCACGGGCCGTCCGGGGATCACCGGCAGCCGGTGCGCGGTCTGCTCAAGGCTCGGCCGCGACCTCATGAGGCCGCGCGTGTAGGGGTGGCGCGGCTCGCCGTCGAGGTCCTCCACGATGCGGCCCGCGTACATCACCGCCAGCCGGTCACAGGTCGCGGCGGCCAGCTCCAGGTCGTGGGTGATCAGCAGCATGGCCATGCCGCGCTCGCGGCGCAGCTCGTCCAGGATGGCCATGACCTCGGACTGGGTGGTCACGTCGAGCGCGGTGGTCGGCTCGTCGGCCAGCACCAGGTCGGGCTCGACGGCCAGCACGGAGGCGATCATCACCCGTTGCAGCAGGCCGCCGGACAGCTCGTGCGGGTGCTGGCGCAGGCGCCGCTCGCCGTCGGCGATGCCGACCTCCTTGAGGAGCTGGACGGCCCGCGCCGACGCCTGCCGCACCGGCATCCGCAGGTTGTGGACCATGGCCTCGGTGAGGAAGTCGCCGACGCTGCGGACGGGGTTGATGTGCGCCCGCGGATCCTGGAAGACCATCGCGACGCGCTTGGCCCGCAGCAGCCGCAGCGCCCGGCCCGAGGGCACGTCGGCGCCGTCGAAGACGATCCGGCCGGTCACGCGGGCGCCGGGCGGGGTCAGGCCGATGACCGCGCGGGCGGTCATCGACTTGCCCGAACCGGACTCGCCGACCAGCCCGACGGCCTCTCCCGCGCCGATGGTCAGGTCCACGTGCTCGACCAGCGTCCGCCAGCTTCGTTCGTACGGCACGGCCAGGCCGAAGCCCTCCAGCGTCAACAGGCTCACGACTGCCTCCCCAGGCGATCGCCCAACAGGTTCACCGCGGCCACCACCAGCGCGATCAGCAGCCCGGCGCTCAGCGCCTCCAGCGGCTGGCCGCGCAGGGCGCTGTCCAGGCCGCTCTTGACCATCAGCCCCCAGTCGGCGGTGGGCGGCTGCACGCCCAGCCCGAGGAAGGAGACGGCCGCGACGTCGATCACCGCGAAGCCGAGCGCCGACACCGACTGAGCGACGATGATCGGCCGCAGGTTCGGCAGCAGGTGGCGCAGGCAGATGGCGGTCGCCGACCGGCCCTGCACCCAGGCGGCGGCCACGTACGGCAGGCTGCGCTCACGCAGCGCCGCGCTGCGCACCACCCGGGCCACGTACGGCGTGTACGCGACCGCCAGGCCGATCACCACGCCGGGCACGCCGGGACCGAGCACGGCCACGGTGACCAGCGCGAAGACGATGCCCGGCACGGAGAACAGCACGTCCAGCAGGCGGGAGACGACCGCGTCCACCTTGCCGCCCGCCCAGGCGGCGACGATCGCCAGCGTGGTCCCGGCGGCGCTCGCGACGCAGATCACCAGCACCGGGGCGAGCAACGTGGTCCGCGCGCCGTACATCAGCCGGGACAACACGTCCCTGCCCAGGACGTCCCCGCCCAGCGGATGCGCGACGGACGCGCCGCCCAGCGCGTTGAACAGGTCGGGCTGGTCGGGGTCGTAGGGCGCGAGCAGCGGCGCGAGCAGAGTGACCACCACGACGGCGGCCAGCAGGACGGCGGCGGCCACGCCCAGCCCGCCCAGGCGGCGGGTCACTGCCGCGACAGGCGCGGGTCGAGAGCGGAGTAGCACAGGTCCACCACCAGATTGATCAGGACGAAGGCGGTGACCAGCACGAGCACCACCGCCTGGACGATCGCGAAGTCGCGTTGCAGGATCGCGCGGACGAACAACGAGCCCAGACCGTCGAGGGCGAAGATGCTCTCCACCACGACCGAGCCGGCGATCAGCCCGGCGACGTTCAGGCCGACCACGGTCACCACCGGGATGGCCGCGTTGCGCAGCACGTGCCTGCGGACGATGTGCCCCTCGGCCAGGCCGCGGCTGCGGGCGGTCTCCACGTGCTCGCGGCCCAGCTCCTCCGACACCGAGGCCCGCGTGATGCGGGCGAGGAAGGCGGCGCTGGCCAGGCTGAGCGTGATCGCCGGCAGCGTGAGGTGGTGGATGCGGTCGCCGAACCCGTCGCCGGGCCCGAAGACCGGGAACCAGCCGAGTCCCAGCGCGAAGACGATGACCAGGATCACCCCGACCACGAACGGCGGCGTGGCCAGGAACACCGAGGAGACCAGGCTGACCAGCCCGTCGGCCCGGCCGCCGCGCAGCGCCGCGAGCAGGCCCATCGCCACGCCCCCGGCCACGATCAGCAGCGTCGCGTAGACCACCAGGACGACGGTCGTCGTCGCCCGGGACGCCATCAGCGCGGAGACGTCCTGCCGGTAGACCAGGGAGGCGCCGAAGTCGCCCGTCACCGCGTCGCGCAGCCAGGCGGCGTAACGCAGCAGGAAGGGGTCGTCCAGGTGGTACTGCGCGCGGATGGCCGCGACCTGCTCGGGGGTGCCGCTGCGGTTGCCGAGCAGGAACGCCATCGGCCCGCCGGGCACCAGGTAGAGCAGGCCGTACACCAGGAAGGAGGCGACCAGCAGGACCGCGATCAGCCCCGCCAGCCGTTTCGCCAGGAACCTCATGCCGCGCCGAGCCCCGCGGCCCACGGGTAGTACAGGTAGGGGAAGGAGGCGACGGCGCCGGTCACCCGCTTGTTCATGTAGAGGATCACCGGCAGGTTGTTCAGCGGCATCCACGGCACGTCGGTGGTGACCTTCTGCTGGATCGCCGTCACCAGCCCCGCCCGCTCCGCCTCGTCGTAGGCGGCCCGCGCCTTGGCGATGTCGGCGTTCACGGCCGCGTAGTCGTTGAAGTTGGTACGGCCGCCCGCCAGGAAGACGGTGTAGATGTCGAGCGGGTCCGGCACGTTGCCGTACCAGGTGGAGAAGAAGGCGTCGATGCCCTCGCGGGCCTTGGGGTCGCTGTAGAGGTTCCCGTACTGCTCGACGGGGATCACCTTGATCTCGATCTTCAGGCCGAGCGCCTCGCCGGTCGCCTTGATCAGGTTGGCGGTCTGCTCGTGGACGGCCGAGCTGCCCTGGATCCCGATGGTGATCGTCTGGGTGGGGGAGCCGGCCTCGGTGAGCAGCTGCTTGGCCTTGGCCAGGTCGGGCGTCTCCGGCGGGATCGCGTCGTAGGCCTTCTGGAAGGCGTCCCGCTGGTATCCCCAGTACTCGGCGCCGGCGAGGGTGCGCTGCGGCATGGCCGTCCCCTGGAAGACCACCTTGGAGATGGCCGCCCGGTCCAGCGCCAGCGACAACGCCTGGCGGACCTTCGGGTCGGCGTACGGGCCGGACTTGGCGGCGCCGAGCAGCGTCCAGAAGGTCAGCGACTTGCCGAGCGTGACCGAGCCGGTCGGCGACTGCTGGAGCTGGCCGAGCCCCGCCGGAGGCAGGTAGAAGTACTGCCCGTCCACCTCGCCGGAGCGCAGCGCGTTGATGGCGGTGGTCTCGTCGGCGATGAACCGGAAGACCAGCTCCTTGGTCTTCGGCCGCAGCGCGGTGTCCCAGTAGGCGTCGTTGCGGGTGATCGTCAGCGCGTCGCCGGACTTCCAGCTCCCGTACTTGTACGGGCCGGTGCACATCACCCCGCCGGTCGGCGAGCCCAGGTCCTTCTTCCCGGCGTACTCGGCCGACACGATCGCGCCGGCCGCGGTGGCCATCGCCTGGTTGAACAGCACGTCGGGCTGCTTCAGCGTGACGGTGACCTGCATCGGCCCGGTCGCCTTGATCGACTGCACGGTGTGGAAGTAGTCGCCCCACCAGGTGCCGAGCGCGGGGTCGAGGTGGCGGTTGAGGCTGGCCGCGACGTCCTCGGCGGTCAGCGGCGTGCCGTCCCAGAACTTCACGCCGTCGCGGATCGTGTAGACCCACGTGGTCGGGGTGGGGTTGTCGGCCTTCTCGGCCAGGCCGGGCTCGATGCCGAACTCGGGGGTCAGCCGCAGCAGGCTCTCGCACATGTTGGCCAGCACGGTGTTCTCGGCGTAGTTGAACGACCTGATCGGGTCGACCGTCTGCGGCTCGTACGGCAGGTTCCACGTCACCTTGTCCAGTTCCCCGGTGGCCGGGGCGGTGACGGTCCTGAGCTCCAGCTTGGGCGCCTCGCCCGAGCCCTGCTGCTGTTGTTGCGGTGCTGCGGCCTGCTGGCCGCATCCGGCCAGGGCCACCGCGAGTGCGGCGGCCACCGGTAGGGCTCGACGGATCATCAGGAGGACCTTTCGCGAACGCGTCCGTTGCGGACGACGAACTGGGGGATGGGCTTGTCCACGACCGCCTGGGCCATGGAGTCGGCGCGTACCAGGAGGAAGTCGGCGGGATCTCCTGGCCGGAGCCGGGCCTGCTCCAGGCCCAGCAGCGCGGCGCCCCCGTGCGCCGCGATCTCGTAGCACCTGGCCAGCTCCTCGTCGGTGCGGGCGTCGGTGCGGTAGGCGAGCAGGTGGGCGCGGTTGATCATGTCGCCGTCGCCGAACGGCGTCCACGGATCCCGCACCCCGTCGGATCCGAGTCCGACCAGCACCCCTGCCTCGACCAGCGGCCCGACCGGCAGGACCGGGTCGGCGCCGAGCGCGCAGGTGGTCAGCGAGATCTTCGCCTCGGCCAGCGTCTCGGCGAGGTCCGGGCGGTCGGCCAGGCAGAAGGCGTGGCTGATCGTCGTCGGCACACCGCTGGACCTCGCCCTGCGGGCGATCTCCAGCACCTGCGCGACCCCCTCGTCGCCGCCGTCGTGCAGGTGGATGTCGAGCGGGACGGTGTGCCGCTCGGCCAGGCCGTACAGCAGGTCGAGGTGTCCGTGCAGGTCGCCGTCGATGCCCACGGGGTCGAGCCCGCCGAGGATGTCCGCGCCCTCCTTGAGCGACTGCTCCATCAGCTCCGCCGTGCCCGGCCGGGACAGCAGCCCGAGCTGGGGGAAGGCGACGATCTGCACGTCCAGCAGGTCGGCGCGGGCCTGAGCGGCCTCCCGTACGCCGTGCACGTTGCTCAGGCCGTACACCGGGGCGACGTCCACGTGCGCCCGCCAGGCCCGGGTGCCGCGGGCGATCGCGTGGTCCATGAGGGCCATGGCCCGCATGGCGACCGGCGCGGTCATCTCCGCGCGCGCCGCGACGTCGCCCTCGATGAGGTCGCGCAGCGTCCCGGCCGGGGTGCGGCTCAGCCACGGCTGGCCCCAGGTGGTCTTGTCGGGGTGGACGTGCGCGTCCACCGGGGCGGGCAGGGCGAGCAGTCCGTCCGCCGCCACGACCTGGCAGTCTTCCGCCCGGCGTGCCGGCGGGACGACGCGACCGTCTTCGATCAGGACATCGTGGGGGCGTACATCGGTGAACAGAATCTGAGCCATACCGGCTGATCCCCTTAACCCGAGGGCGACAGTGGCATAGAATTATCAGACATCAGATGATTAGAGAAGAGGACAAATGCGGCACGTGGGCCGGACCTCCCTCGTCGACTCCGCCATCCGCGAGCTCCGCCAGGAGATCACCAGCGGCGTCTGGCCGGTCGGGGCCAAGATCCCTACCGAGAGCCGGCTGGCCGAGGCGCTGGGCGTCAGCAGGTTGTCGGTACGCGAGGCCGTACGCGTGCTCGTCCACGCCGGGCTGCTCACCACGCGTCAGGGCGACGGCACCTACGTCACCGCGACCGACGAGAGCGAAGTGGCGTTCAAGCGCCGCCTCGACCGCGCGGCCACCATGGACATCATCGACGTACGACGCGGCCTCGACCTCGTGGCGGCCCGCCTGGCCGCCGAACGCCGCAAGCCGGCCGACCTCGACGACCTGAGGACGGCCCTGGCCCGGCGCACCGCCGCCCACCAGGCCGCCGACCTCGACGCGTTCGCCGACGCCGACGTGGAGTTCCACCTGTCCATCGCCGCCGCCTCGCACAACCCCGTGCTGCTGGACCTGTACCGCGGCATGAGCGAGGCGGTGCGCGAGACGGTCCGCCGCGACCACTGCATGGAACGCGCCGTGCTCGGCTCCGACTCCACCCACGAGGACCTGTACGAGGCCATCGAGTCCGGCGACGCGGCCGGCGCGGCCACGATCGCGCTCACCATCCTCAACGACCAGGAACGCGACCTCTGACGCCCTCCACGCTGCCCGTCCGCCGGAGGCCGGGTCGTGAGCTACGGCCCAATCGTATGATCCGTCTCATGCCGATCCCCCGAGCGGTCGCCGTGGTCGTCGACGGCGCCCGGGTCCTGGTCATCAAGCGGTTCTTCCGGCGCGGCCCCGGCCTCACCTGCGGCATCTGCACCGCCAAAGGCCGGCAAGGGCAGCAGTGTCCCGGGCACCACTACGCGCTGCTCCCCGGCGGCCACGTGGAGGACGGCGAGTCGCCGGAGAGCGCCGCGGTGCGCGAGCTCCACGAGGAGACGACTCTCACCGCGACGATCGACCGGTTGCTCTTCACCGGCTCGCACAACGGCCGGCCCGCCTTCTACTTCCTCATGCGGGACGTGATCGGCGTCCCGTCGCTCTCCGGTGACGAAGCCGTGGATCACGGGCCGGACAACACCTTCGAGCTCATCTGGGCGAGCGCCGCCGAGTTCGGGCAGCTGGACCTCTACCCCGCCGACGTGCGCGCGCCACTCACCCAACTGCTCCACAGCTGACCCCGCGCCCGACCCCGGCCCGCGGTGCGGCGATCATCCCGCAGCCGCAGCGCCGCCAGGGCCGAGGTCTCGTTGAAGCGCACGAGAGTCCACCTGGGCGGCGGCCACTGTGTCGGCTCCTGGTCGGTGATCCATTCCGTCACCGAGGCCGGGCACACCTTGAGGTCGAAGGACCGGTAGACCGGCAGCAACCCGAGGGCGTTGAACGAGATCTCGACCGTCTCGGCGTGCCCGACCACGATGACGGTCTCACCGCGGTGCCGGTGGGCGAGGTCGGTGATGGTGCGGCTGGTGCGGGTCACCATCTCGGCCCAGGTCTCGTTGCCCTGCTGCCAGGGACGGTAGATGCCGCCGCCTTCGATGTCGAGGCGCCGGAACTCCGCGTGGGTGAGCCCGTCCGCCTCCGGCGGGGTGTGCCACGTACAGAGCCCGCAGTCCTGCGACGACGGCCGGCCGGTGGCCGTCGCGATCGCGGCGGCTGTCTGCACGGCGCGGGGCAGGGGCGAGGAGTAGATCGTCGTCGTGTCGTCGCCGATTTCCGCGGTGATTCGCCGTCCGAGCTGTGCCGCTTGCCGATGTCCGGTGTCGGTGAGGCCACGGCATCCTTTCGGGCCGCCTATCACGCCGTCCCGCTTGTGCAGGGAGTCCCCGTGGCGCACGAAGAACATCCGGGTTCGCATGCGGTGGATCATGTCAAAGGTCGGCACTCGAGGCATTCGTGGTCGGGATGCTGCTGGGGAGGTCGCGCCTCGTATTCTTGATCAGGTCGCCGAGGGCGCGGCCGTGAAGGGAACGGGATGAGTCGTTACTCACGGGTCGTGGTCAAGCTGAGCGGCGAGGCACTTGCGGGAGACGCCGGTTGGGGAACCGATCCGGCCAGTCTCGCTCAGCTGGCGGATGAGATTCTCTCCGTCAGTACGTTGGGCGTCGAGGTCGCCGTGGTCATCGGCGGCGGCAACTACTTCCGCGGCCGGATGGCCGACGGCTGGGGGATAGGCCGCGCGGAGGCCGACAACATCGGCATGCTCGGCACGGTGATGAACGCGTTGATGTTGCGTGGGGTGCTCACCGCGCGGTCGCAGACGGATGTGCGGGTGATGACGGCGGTGCCGATGCAGAGCGTCGCCGAGCCGTTCATCCGGCTGCGCGCCGACCGGCACCTCCGCCGCGGGCTGATCGTCCTGCTCGCCGGTGGCATCGGCCAGCCGTACGTCACGACGGACTATCCGGCTGTTCAGCGGGCTCTGGAGCTTGAAGCCGACGCGCTGCTGGTCGCCAAGCGCGGCGTCGACGGGGTGTACGACAGCGACCCGAACGTGAACCCGGACGCCAAGCGGTACACCAACCTCACCTATCGCGAAGCTCTGGCGGCCGGGGTGCGGGTGATGGACGAGAGCGCCTTCGTGCTCGCCAATGAACAAGGGCTTCTCATGCACGTGTTCGACGTGGCGGCGACGGGCGTGATGAAGGCGATCTGCCAAGGAGAGGACGTGGGAACGAGAATCACCCGGGATCCGGATTCCTCCAGATAGCCATTTCAGGTGGGTGATGAACGAGCAGGCGGCGGCTGAGATCGCAGAGGATTACCTGTCACGGTGGCGTCGTGTCGCTGTCCATGACGAACTCGCTCTCATGGAGGAGAACGACGACAAGGACTGGGTGAATGTCACCGGAAAGGACGGGAGCAGCTACAAGATACTTTTCTACGTGCTTCCCGAGGCCGATCGGGCACTCCGCCTGGTCGTCGCGGTGAACGATCGTGTGCCCCGTCCGAATGTCGCTCCCGTGACGCGGACCGCAGTCATGCGCCCGGATGGCACGTACACGGCCGTCCGTCCATGAAGTTCTGTCGTGGGCAGATGGCAGGATCATCGTCGTGACGGACAGCGATGATCTCCTTCGGCGTGTGTCGGCGAAGGCGGGCGCGACCGCGGAGCACCTGCCTCCTCCCGCGACGGCGGAGGACGTGGCACAGGCCGAACGCATCCTGGGCTTCCGACTCCCGCCGGTGCTCACCCGGCTCTACCGCGAGGTGGCCAACGGCGGCTTCGGCCCCGATTACCAGCTTCTCCCGCTCGCGGGAGAAGGACGCACCGTCGTGACCGAATACCGCGAGGCCCGGGAGACGTCAGGATCCGGCGGTGACGCGCACTGGCCGGCGGACGTGCTGCCCGTCCTGGACTGGGGGTGCGGCATGTACGCCGCCGTGGACTGCCGCAGCCCCGAGGGCGCCGTCCTCCTCTTCGAACCGAACGGGATCGGCGATGACTGGCACCACGCCTGGTATGTCGACTCCGAGAGCCTGACCGACTGGCTGGAGACCTGGCTCTCCGAAACGGGCTGGTACGAAGAGGACGCCGACGAAGACGCCGACGAAGACGGCGAGATGCGGCCATGGGAGTCCGCTCAACAGCGGCTGGCAGAATGATGCGCACTTCCCGGAACTGCGGGTGCAACCGTCGGAGGGCTCTGGCCTGGAGACTCGTTCTCCGTACACGTTCGCTGGGTGCCGCCGTCGTTCGTCCGCCGGCTCGGAGAGCAAAGCGGTTGCGCTGCGAGGAACCAGCGGCACATCATCTGAACAGTGGCTGTCCTGCCGGCCCCCTTGCCCCTGTTCCTCGACTGCGGCTGTCCGGACATCTACCACTGCCCGCGAGCCGGGGAAGCCGAGTGTCCCCGGCACAGCGGTTTCGGTGCTTGCTGCGACGCGCTTGAGCAGTACACCTCGGTTCGTGCCACCACCAGCCATGAGGAGACTCCGTGACAGAGGAAAGGGAAGTGCCCGTGGGCCAGGCCCTGAACGGCCTCGACGTCTACCCGCTTCCCGAAGGATGGACCGCTCTGGGGGCGATAGTCCTCGTGAAGTGCCTCGACGAGGAAGGCCATTCCTCATGGGCCTTCAGAACCACGGACGGGCTCAGCGACGAGGAACTCCTCGGCGCCCTCACCGTCCGAACCGACCTCCTCCGCCGCAAGCTGTACGAGGCATACACAGGCGACGAGGACGACGAATAAGCCAGGGCTTCTTCCGGCGACGCGCTATTTCGAGCGTGGCCTTGTGAACTCGCGGTGGAAGCGCTGAAGGCCTCCCGGGACGGGCATCGGCAGGCGATTCGACTACGTCCGCCGACGAAGGAAGGCCAGCGGAACGCAAGTCAATGTGGTGATGGCCATCAGCACCAAGCAGGGGAGTGCGTCGATTCGAATGTTCATCTCCGGCTGGTAGGTGTTCATGTACCACTCGTCCGACGCAGCCAGGAACCAGGCGCCTGCCGGCCACAGGAGATAGTGCGCGTGCCGCTGCGTACGTCGAAACGCCAAGAACAAGGCCACGAAGACGACCTCGCCCACTGTCAGGGGGATCGTCTGATAAAGCATTCCGATCAGCTCGGCCACGTGAGCACCTCAATATGTAGGTGAAGCTCCGCCACTATAGGTATTTGCGACGCCGCGCGCATCTCCAATGTCAGACGCTCCCGTCGGCCGCCGTTCCGCCTCAAGGCGAAGCGGGCCGTCGTCACGGGGGAGAGGTGGAGCGTCCCAGATCTGCTCGGTCTGTCCCCGGACGATGACGGGATGATCCGGCATCTACCTCTCCCACCTACGCCCCCCAGTGACTCCAGCACGTCCTTGCGTCGCTCTGGCCACTGCACCGGCTGTTTGCCCGGATGTCCTTCCTCCATGAGCGCCAAGCTACTGAGGCCTGTCGATGTTCGGGTCTCATGGGCGTGGTGGTCAGCGACGAGGACCCGGTACCGGCCCTTGGCGATCGTCAGTGAGCCGGAGCGCCCGAGTCGGAGGCGCAGAAGGGAGCCAGCGTTTGCCTCTCCCCGCGGTAGGAAGCATCATTTAAAGTGCCTCTTGTGATCACTGTTCGTGCGCTTTTCGCCGCCAGTTTCTTATGCGGAGTGCTCCTCGTACCGGTTCCTGCTGCGGCTGAAAGTTCTCCCAAGCCGCTGTCTCCGGATCGGCTCAAAGCGGCCCTGCTTCTGCCGGAGGACCTTGGCGCCGGCTTCGTACGTTACGCGAGCTGGAAGAGAGCACCGCATCGGTATGACATAGTCACCCGCTCGAAGGCGTGCACCAAGGCGGTCAAGGGCGTTCTTCCCCTCTATCGAGCCAAGGCCGCGACCTGGTTGAGGAAGGAAGACGGGTGGGAAGGGGTGAGCGAGTACATCGTGAGCGGTACTCGCGGCAAGATTGCCGGCTTGGAGCGCGCGGCCAAAGTGATGGTCCGCGACTGCAATGGCGTCACGGTTACTACGGACGCCACCAAAGACACGATCCGCAAGCTATCGGTCGGCAGGCTCGGCGACGCTTCCTATGGGCTAAAGCTCCGCAGTGGGTTCCCGGGCAGGAACTTGGACAAGGAGTCGATGGTGGCGATCGACATCGTGATTACCAGGGTGGGGAACACCATGATCGCACTGGAGCACGATGGACACGTGGGCCAGTTTGATCCCGCGCTCACCAGGTCTGCCGCGCAGACAGCCACGAGCCGCCTCCTGGAAGCTCTAAAGGCTTCCTAGCAAACCTTCCGCGGCGAGGTCACGCAGTGAGGCGGGTTCCTTTGATGTGGCGGGGAGCGCCGCCCTTAACAACCATGAGAACAACTCGGCAGTTTGGCAGCCCGGCAAGTACGCGTGTTGCGCTCAGTCGAGCAGGTCAGGACGGCGGTTAATCCGGGCCTGCGGGCGGTTACGAAACGTTGGTGGAACTCTTCGCCTCGGCGGGCGTGAACTATGCCGAGGTCGATGTGTGCGTCGGCGACTTGCACTGGGGCGTTGGAGGTGCCGTCCGGGCGGGTGAGCGTCTGGATGGTTTCGCGGGCGCGGTCGTCGTCGGCGAGTCAGGTTTAGCAGGTGGCGGCGTAGAAGACCCACATGGCGTGGTCAAAGACGAAGTGATGGCCCGGGTGATCGGGCATGGGCAGACTGGTAAGGACTTCGGCCTCTCGGGTAAGTCCGCGGTCAGCTTCGTGGCGGTCGCCGATGCGGGCCAGCCCGTGCGCCTCTTGCGTGGTGGGGGTGGAGCATGGCGCTGCTGGGGCGGCCTGGCGGCTCGTATGCACTCCGCGCGCTCTACTCGGGCTTTCTATCTCATGGCCCGCCGGAGAGTGATTCGCCATCGAAAAGGTTGGACAGCCCCTCTGTGCGGGCAGCAAGATTTCGGCATGGGAACCGACATCCATGGATTCATCGAGTGCCGCACATGGGCTCCCGGACTCGATGTCGGTGAGACCGCTTGGTGTGCTGCTCTCTCGCTGAAGATGTTGGTTGGCAGAGACTATGAAGCCTTCGATTGCATCTTCGGGGTTCGCAGCTCAGGTCACTGGCGACCGATAGCGGCCGATCGCGGGCTCCCTCAGGATGCGTCGGAGACCACCAAAGCGGGTTTGGCGGAATGGGGGGAAGCCGCCTTCGGTGCCACGTGGTTGAACTGGGATGAGGTCACCGCGATCGACTGGGATGAACCCGCGCTTCACCCGACCAACGTAGCCCAGTATCGGCTGCTTCCCGATCAGAGCCTAGAACTCGTTTACCGCTCAGTATGGAGCCGTAGGTTCGCTCGGGTAAGTGGCGTGGATACCTTGACGGTCGATCCTTGTCAGGTGGCTGTGCTGTGGAATGAAGGCACCGAGTGGAGGGACAAAGACACCGTCTTCCGCGTTGAGCGTGCCACGCGCCGCCAGGCCGTACCGCCTGACAGCCTCTGGCACGGGGTATGGACAGTCATGCGTACGCTCGCGCGCGTTCACGGAGATGATGCTGTCCGCTTGGTGGTCTGGTTCGAGGAGTAGGCGCTCCGGCATGCCGGACAACGCTTTCGTGCTTGGAGCGGGTGACGGAAATCGAACCCGCGCTGTCAGCTCCGGAATAGGCAACTGATCTTGCGGTCCTGAGCTGGATGGACGAGGGTGCAGGCCAAGGCGGGTTGAGTGACCGTGAGTCTCCGTGATTCACCGCCGAGCGCCGCCCGTTCTGGCACGGACCTAACGCGCGATCGATGCCTCTGTGTTCTGGCATTGTCGGTCGAAGCTGGCAGCATGCAGCCCCATGGACATGGACGACTTCAGGCCCTCCTCCAGCGGCCGGCCTCCGCACGGGGAGTGCAGATCATGACCGAGGATGAAATCTTCGAAGCGATAAGGTCAGACGCTGGGCCCGATGTCCCCCCGGTGGCCTCGTCCGAGGCCGTCGCCGAGGCTGAAGACGCCATCGGTTACCCGCTCCCTCCGCTGCTGCGACGGTTGTATCTGGAGGTGGGGAACGGAGGTTTCGGTCCTCGCGGGGGCATCATCGGTGTACGGGGTTATGACTTCTGGCAGAGCGACATCTACGCGGACATCACTGAGTCGGCTCTGGCGTTTCGTACTGATCCTGCGACCCACGGCCGGGCATGATCCAGTTGTTGGACTGGGGATGTGCGATCGCGTCACTTATGGATTGCCGGGATCCCCAAGGGGCGATGTGGGGATGGGACCCCAATCTGTGCTGCTTGGATCATGCGCTCTTTCCTCAGGACATCACCTTCGCGTCGTGGCTCGCCGCGTCGATCGGCCGTGATTTCCCCGAACCGTTCTATGACGGCTACTTCGAGCTCTCGCCGCAAGAGGAGGAAGAGATCGCGGAGAGTCCCATCGGAGAAGAGGGGGCACCGTGCATGTGGTCGCCGATTGTATGGGTGAAGGGCAGGAAGGCCGACATCTGGGAGCGCCGCCACACGTCCGAATGACTGACGGGTTGGTTTCGTAAGGAGCGCGGGGCCCAGTTCAGGAGGGGCGGCTTCCACCGAACTGGGCCATCACGCTGAGAGCGGGTGACGGGAATCGAACCCGCGCTGTCAGCCTGGGAACTGCATCGATCACGGCCTGTCGGGGTGCTGAGCTGGTCCAGAGTCATCGTGGTTGACCCCTCATCACCCCTCTTAGTGGCCCACCCATGGACCGATCATCAGGCTCCGGCCTGTCGCTCTACCACTGCTTCCCCTCCGCCAAGCGCTGGTCCTTCATCGCGTCGATGGAGTCGCTGATGGCGCGCAGCACAGCCCGGGCCTGCGCCGCGCGCACCTCCCCAGTCTGATCATCCTGTCTGCTGTCGACCATCGAGAACGGGAAGTGGCGCTGGTCTGCTCGTCCCTGGGCGATGGTGGGCGGGGGATGATCAGGCACCTCAGCAACCGCGGCCCCAGCACCCGTCGTGGTGATCATGCGTTACGAGCACCTAACAGAACGATGTACATCATCGTGCCGGCTTGTGAGTGGGGATCTTGCGGTGACGAAGTGATCATCGACCAGACACAGCATGTACAGCTTGCATATAGAGTTGCGACCCGCCGGTATCCAGCGAGGGAAGACAGGGGGGATCTTCCTGATGAGCAGCCGCTTCGGGCCGATCGCAAAGCTCAGCGGTTGGTGGACATCCGCACTGTTGGCGGGCCTGGGATTCGGTGTTGTCACCAATCTTGCCCAGGGCTGGCTTCCAGGTGCCTGGAACCAGGTCGCCAACTCCGGTGCTGTCTGGTGTGTCCCGGCGTTCATCGTCGGCGCCCTGCTTGCCGGCCGGGCGTCAGCGCGGTCAGCCGCCGTCGCCGGCCTGTGTGCCTCGGTCGGCCTGGTCGTTGGGTATTACGGGTACGCGGAGTTCGGCCGGGACGGCATGGGCAGCCTCACCTATCCGCTGGTGTGGCTTGCGATGGCGGTCATCAGCGGTCCGTTGTTCGGCGTGGCGGGGATGTGGTGGCGGAACGGACGCACCACCCGTAACCGTGTCATCGGGCTCGCCGCGCTGGGAGGCGTCTTCGGGATGGAGGGCATCTTGTATGCCTTCGTCCTGCATTACGCCCCGCAGGCATGGGTCTGTCTGGCCGTCCTGATCCTTGCGCCGCTGGTGATGGCACGTCGGCAAAGAGAGCGGATGCCGACCCTGCTGACGGCCCTGGCCCTCGCGCCACTGGCGTACTTGGTCGTCGGTTTCCCACTTCAGTACGTGACGACATGAGGTGGAGGTTCTCAGAGGGATCCGTCAACGGCTGCCCGGCAGGATAGACGCGTGGCCGTGAGGAACCGGAGGCGTTGGAACCACAACATCCATCACCACCCCGCATCCTGCGCGCGATCCCTGGTTCCCAGCATGCCCTTGACGTAGGTTGAGGCGAGGGCATGCTCGCCCGCGAACTGCGACGGACCGTGCCGAGCGTCACTGCCATCGACCTCGACGCGCCCAGCATCGACCAAGCCCGCGAGCGCCCCGATGACGTCGACTACATCCTCGGCGATTTCCTCTCCCCCCTTCAAGCCCGCCTCGTTTGACGTCATCGCATTCGTGGCCACCCTGCATCACATGGACGCCGCCGCCGGGTTGGCCCGCATGCGCGAGCTGCTGCGCCCCTGCGGTGGCCTGGCCATCGTCGGCCTCGCCCGTAGCACCATGCCCGACGACCTGCCGCGCGACCTGGCCGGCGTCGCCGTCGGTGCCTTCCACCGCGCCATGAAGGGCCACTGGGAGCATTCATCCCCCACGGTTTGGCCGCCGCCGGTGACGTACCCGCAGATGCGAGCGTTGTCCGGCGAGATGCTGCCCGGCTCCCAGTATCGCCGTCACCTTCTGTTGCGATACAGCAACATCTGGCGCAAGCCGCAGAACTGAGCAAGGTCGGCTGATGGCCTAGACATCATCAGGGCCCGGTCGGGATCCACTCCATGACCTGGGGTGTGGAGCGGGTGACGGGAATCGAACCCGCGCTGTCAGCTTGGGAACTGCACCGATCACGGTCCCTGTAGCAGGGGATTGCTGGTCGCACAGGATGTCGGCAAGGTCATGAGTGAACGTGGTTGACCGCTCGTCACCTTGGTTAATGGCCCGCTAATGGCCCGACGATCAGCCGTCGATCGGGAGCTGGAGTATCCGCCGGAGGGACTTCCTCAAGGATGATGTGTACTGTGCCTGACCTGTTGTGGGATGACGTGAAGGGCCTCTTCGACCCCGACATCAACGGAACGTTGCCCGACGTGGTCGTAGAGGGAACGACTGTCGAGGACTGGCAGGTGCTGCTTGAGCTCGTTCGGTCGCAGGATTGGCAGTACGCCTACTCGATGACTGGTGAGCCGATGGAGCTCACGTCGGCTGCTGACATGGTCGCCGCTGCATCCGCCGGCGCCACGCCTGAATTGAGAGTCTGGCCGATCCCCGAGGTCCTGATGATCTTCCGGCTGTATCAGGCCGAGTCGATTGACTTCGACGTTGACCTCAAAGAATTGCAGGGGCAGGAGCGGTTGGATGTCCTGGTGGCTGCCCTCCGCCTGATCGGACAGCGTCTTGGGAAGTCTGTGCTGATGTCTTCGGAGGGTTCCCCTGGCTATCCGGATCTCGGGTTCGATGTCGAGGCCGGCCGGGTGGTACTGATGGTCGAACCGATTGGTCCGGGGGCAGCGATTGTGAAACCTACGGATTAAGAGATCCAGTTCAAGCTGTTCCAGGTAGTGCAATGCAGGTCAGCGGGCATGGGTGGTCTGCTCTGAACGGGCTGGTACGGGCTTGAACTGCAGGAGGAATTGCAACTTACGGTTGATCCCCAGTGATGTTGGATCGGTACACTCGCGCAGTGTTCAGCGTGCGTTGGCCGGACTACTTCGACGAGCAGGCGCCCCTCATCGAGTCTAAGGGTTGGTTCTCGGATGTCCTGATCGAGCGGGAGGGACAGCTCTACCGCCCGGCATTCTACGATCCGATCCGACTTGGGCAAGAGATCGCCGAGGAGATGGCACGCGGCGCAGGCTTCTTCAGAGAGCCCAACCTGGTCGTGGTCGACCGAGTCACGCGCGCCTATATGGAAGCCGCCATCAGCGCGCTCATCGACAACGGCTTTAACCTGCTACCTGAGTGAGACCAGCCAGGACTGACGGATCACAGGAGACGATTCGATCGAGCTCTAAGGCGCCGGGCTGCACGCATCAGCCGGAAAACGGTCGGCAACCATACTGCTCGGTGGTCCGGGGCTGAGGAACGAAGCCCTGGACCCTCGATCGCCCCCGACCATGCACGATGGCCAGCCACGCCGTGGCGATCGTAGTGCTACATCTGTGCGGCGGCGTGGCAATCCCGGCCGGTGCGTTCGGTTGGGACGGCGCGGCGGGCGGGCGGTGCCCGGCCCGGTGTCCCGCCGCCGTCCGGGACCGGCCCCCAGGCCGCGCGCCCGGACGGCGGGCGGGCGGAGGGCCGGGGGTACGGCGGCGCGCCGCGCCGCCGCTTGATCCTTAAGAGAACAATTCGGCAGTGCTCACGCTGTGTGTCCGCTCAGTGTTTGAGGAGCAGGTTCATCACGTGGGCGAAGCTGGCCGTGAGGGAGTCGAGCACGGCTTTGCTCTTTGCGGCTGTCGCGAGGGATGGGCGGCCGATGACGCCGTTCTTGGTGTAGGCCTGCATGCCTTCGGTCAGGAGGTGTCGTCGTTCGTTGGCGACGTGGTCAGCGTTCTCATGGCCTGGGCGGATGACTTCCGGGTAGGCGTGCAGCAGGATTGAGGTCTCGATCTCTCCAGCGTGCATGTCCTCGTGCATGGAACTGGACAGTTGTGCGGCGGCTCGGGCGTCTTGCCAGTCTTCGCGGGTGGGGAAGAGCGCCATGGCTCGGCCGGCTGCGTTGGCCTCCTGGACGACGTTGCTGACGACATAGTTGCCGCCGTGCGCGTTGACGACGACGAGGGCCTGCGGGCCGTTGAGGGAGTCGTGCACGTCCGTGATGATCGCGTGCAGAGTGCGCGCGGAGATGCTGACTGTGCCGGGCCAGGTGCTGTGCTCGTGGGAACAGGAGATCGTAATGGGCGGGAGCTGCATGACCGGGTAGGCGTCGCTGGCCACCTTCGCGAGCCTGCGCTGGGGCGAGGTCAGTGCGCTACGCCGGATGGACGTGGACCTCGACGCGCGTACGGTCCGAGTACGGGTGGCCTTCATGGAGCGCTCGTCCGGCGGCCTGGTGCTCGGCCCGCCCAAGTCGAAAGCGGGACGGGCAACCGTGGGCATCCCGCAGAGCATCATCCCGATCCTCCGCGAGCACATGGACACCTACGTCAAGGACGAGCCGGGATCACTCATGTTCCCCGGGGCCAAGGGCGGGCCGATCCGTCGTAGTGGCTTCAACAGCCGTACCCGATGGGTCGATGTGGTGTCCGACATGTGCTTGCCTGGGCTGCACTTCCACGACCTGAGGCACACGGGGAACATGCTCGCCGCCGAGTCGGGCGCGGGCCTCAAGGACCTCATGGCGCGGATGGGGCATGACAACGTACGAGCGGCGATGATCTACCAGCACGCGGTCAGAGGGGCGGACGAGGCGATCGCCAACGCCATCGACAGGCAACTCGCGGCCCGTGATGACGACGAGGGGGACGAGGCGGCCGGAGCACTGGTTCTCGCAGGATGATCAACGGCTAATGGCCCGCTAATGGCCCGAAAAGATCGAACAGCCCCGGACGTGATCAAGGCCCGGGTGAGGATCTGATTCCTGACCTGGACCCTCGTAGTGAGAGCGGGTGACGGGAATCGAACCCGCGCTGTCAGCTTGGGAAGCTGATGTTCTGCCATTGAACTACACCCGCACGAACCGGAGTACGCGTCCACCACTGTAGCGGAAACTTGCCCCCCAACAGCAAACCCAACGCCCCACCTTTTCCGGCCGGGACGGTAAGTTGGCTCATCGTGTTGCTATCTGACCGTGACATCCTTGCTGAGATCGACTCCGGCCGGCTCGCCCTAGACCCCTTCCACCAGGACATGATCCAGCCGTCCAGCATCGACGTACGGCTCGACCGCTACTTCCGTGTCTTCGAGAACCACAAGTACCCCCATATCGACCCCTCCGTCGAGCAGCCGGATCTCACGCGGATGGTCGAGCCGTCCGGTGACGAGCCGTTCATTCTGCATCCGGGGGAGTTCGTGCTGGCCTCCACCTATGAGGTGATCACGCTCCCCGACGACCTGGCCTCGCGGCTGGAGGGGAAGAGCTCGCTCGGACGGCTGGGCCTGCTGACGCACTCCACCGCCGGGTTCATCGATCCCGGTTTCAGCGGGCACGTCACGCTTGAGCTGTCCAACGTGGCGACCCTGCCCATCAAGTTGTGGCCGGGGATGAAGATCGGGCAGTTGTGCGTGTTCCGGCTCAGCTCGCCCGCCGAGCACCCGTACGGGTCGGCCAAGTACGAGTCCCGGTATCAGGGGCAGCGGGGCCCGACTCCGTCCCGGTCGTTCAGGAACTTCCACCGGACGAGGATTTGAGTGAACAACAGGTGAACATTTAGGGAACGTCGCGGAAGGATGAGCCCTCCGCGCACCCCACAACAGGCCACGTCACCGGCCGGATTTCCCTGCAAAAAGCGGCCAAACTACTCCGGACGCCGGTGTCGCACAACATACGCAGGGTAGCCAGAAGGCGAAGGAGACATGAAGTTCGCATTTCGCCTGGTAACCCGTACCCTCTTCCACGGACCATCCCCGCACATCTGGAGAACGACGTGCGCCTGCGTCTCACGCCACGTGAGGACAGCTACTACGACCTGTTCGCCGACTCCGCGAACAACCTGGTCACGGCATCCCGTCTGCTGGTCGAGATCATCAGTGACGGATCGGACAGGGAAGCCCTGGCCGAGAAGATGCGCGCCTGCGAGCACGCCGGTGACGAACGCACCCATGCGATCATGAACCGGCTCAACGAGAGCTTCATCACTCCGTTCGACCGTGAGGACATCTACCGCCTCGCCTCCAACCTCGACGACGTGATGGACGCGATGGAGGCCGCCTCCGACCTCATCGTCCTCTACCAGATCGACCATCTCCCCAAGGACGTGGTCCGGCAGGTCGAGGTCCTGGAACGCGCCGCCGAGCTGACCGCCGAGGCGATGCCCCGGCTGCGTTCCATGAAGAACCTCAACGAGTACTGGATCGAGGTCAACCGCCTGGAGAACCAGGGTGACCAGGTCTACCGCAGGCTGCTGGCCAAGCTGTTCAGCGGCGAGTACGACGCGCTCACCGTCATGAAGATGAAGGAGGTCGTCGACGCCCTGGAGGAGGCCGCCGACGCCTTCGAGCACGTGGCCAACACCGTCGAGTCGATCGCGGTCAAGGAAAGCTAGGCCCAGTGGACCTCACGCTCGCCCTCGTCATCGGCGTGGTCGTCATCTCCCTGGCCTTCGACTACACCAACGGGTTCCACGACGCGGCGAACGCCATCGCGACCTCCGTCTCGACCCGGGCGCTCACTCCCAGGGCCGCGCTGTTCATGGCCGCGGCGATGAACTTCATCGGCGCCCACCTGGGCACTCAGGTGGCCCAGACCGTCGGAAAAGGGATCATCGACGCTCCCAACGGTCCGCACGGCCTGGTCGTCGTGGCCGCGGCGCTCATCGGCGCGATCGTCTGGAACCTGATCACCTGGTACTTCGGGTTGCCCTCCTCCTCCAGTCACGCGCTCATCGGCGGCCTGGTGGGCTCCGCGCTGGCCTCGGCCAGCGTGGTGCACTGGGACGGCGTCGTCGACAAGGTCGTCATCCCGATGATCCTGTCGCCGCTGATCGGGTTCAGCCTGGCCGCGTTGATCATGATCGCAATTTACTGGATCTTCCGCAACAGCCAGCCGGGCAGGACCAACCGCGGCTTCCGCTACGCGCAGACCGTCTCGGCCGCCGCCATGGCGCTCGGGCACGGCCTGCAGGACGCGCAGAAGACGATGGGCGTCATCTTCCTGGCGCTCACGGTCGGCGGGTACGCCAGCCCCGGCGAGGGGATCCCGCAGTGGGTCATCCTGAGCGCCGCCGGTGCGATCTCGCTCGGCACGTACGCCGGCGGGTGGCGCATCATGCGCACGCTCGGCCGGCGCATCATCGCGCTCGACCCGCCCCAGGGGTTCGCCGCCGAGTCGGCCGCGGCCACCGTCCTGTACGGAGCCGCGATCGGGTTCGGCGCGCCGATCTCCACCACCCACACCATCACCACGGCGATCATGGGCGTCGGCGCGACCAAGCGGCTGAGCGCCGTGCGGTGGGGCGTGGCCGGCAACATCGTGACCGCCTGGGTGCTCACCATCCCGGCGGCGGCCCTCGTGGCGGCGCTGGCCTACGGCGTCCTGCACCTGATGGTGGAGTAGGACGCCGGGGGGCTATCCGGCGGCGTACATCACGTCCACGTCCCAGCGGGCGAAGCCCAGGGACTCGTACAGCCTGATCGCGGCCGTGTTGGCCTCGTCCACGTAGAGCATCGCGTGGGCGAGGCCGCGCGAGCGCAGGTGGGTCAGACCGGCCAGGGTGAGCGCCCGGCCCAGGCCGGTGCCCTGCTGGGAGGGGTCGACGCCCACGACGTAGACCTCGCCGAGCGGCTCGTGGCCGTGCTCGGACGAGCCGTGGATCTTGGTCCAGTGGAAGCCGGCGAGCCGGTCGCCGCGTACGGCCAGGAAGAAGCCCTCGGGGTCGAACCAGGGCTCGCGCTCGCGCCGGTGCAGGTCGTCGAGCGTCCAGGCGCCCTGTTCGGGGTGGTGGGCGAAGGCGGCGGCGTTCACCTTGAGCCACGCCTCCTCGTCCTGACCGGGGACGAACGTGCGCAGCTCCACGCCCTCGGGAAGCGTGTGGGGCGGCAGCGGGGCGAACAGCGAGCGGCGCATCTGCCACAACGAGCGCACCCGGTCGAAGCCGAACGACGCCGCCAGCGCCCCGGCCCCGGCGTGGTCGCCGTGCGCCCACAGCCGCACCCTGCCGCCGGTCAGCTCCAGGACGGCCCGCAGCAGCCGCGTCCCGTGGCCCTGTCGCCGGTGGGCGGGATGGATGACCAGCTCCGCGCTCGGACCCTCGACCTCGTCGGTCGGGTCGACGTGCGCGTAGCCCGCGGGCGCGCCGTCGTCGGCGTGCAGCAGCAGCGAGCGGGCGCGGGGGTCGCCGCCGTACCGGAGATGGAGCATCACGTGCTCGTTGAGCGGTCGGACCCCGTCCGTCTCGGTCGCCGCCTCGACGATGCGGAGAACCTGGGAGACCTCGTCGTCGTCGAGCCGTTCGCAGATCTTCACATGTGCACCCACATAAGGAACTCTAGGCGTACCAATGGCGAACAATGCCATGGGCTGCCCCGGTCAATCGTTACCTTTGCGACATTCGTTGCATAGGGAGACGTCGTAACGTCCCTCTCATGACGTCACGCACCCTCCTCCGGCTGTGCACGGCCGGCGCCGCAACCGCGGCCGGGATCGCCCTGGCCATGGCGCCCGCGGTCGCCGCGACCAGCGGCTCCGCCGGTCACGGAACCGGCCACGGCGGGCCGACCGTCCCGGTCCGCCTGCTGAGCATCAACGACCTGCACGGCAACCTCGAACCGCCGTCGGGCTCCTCCAGCCGCATCCTCGACCCGGACGGCCCCCTCGTCGACGCCGACGGCTCGCTGACCGGGCTGCCCGGCGGCAAGTACTCGATCGCCGGCGGCGCGTCGTACCTGGCGACGTACGTCAAGCAGGCGCGCACCGAGAACACGCTGCTCGTGGCGGCGGGCGACCTGATCGGCGCGTCCCCGCTGATCTCGGCCGCCTACCACGACGAGCCCACCCTGGAGGTGCTCGGCTCGCTCGGACTCAACGCGACGGCCGCCGGCAACCACGAGTTCGACGAGGGGTACGCCGAGCTGCAGCGCCTCATGAACGGCGGCTGCCACCCGGTGGACGGCTGCTCGCCCGCCGGCCAGTGGAAGGGCACGGACTTCGACTTCCTCGCCGCCAACGTCCTCAAGGAGGGCACCGGCCAGTACGCCCTGTCGCCGTTCTACGTCAAGAAGATCAACGGCGTGCAGGTGGGCTTCATCGGCCTGGTGACGGCGACCACGCCGACCATCGTCACCGCCGAGGGCATCAAGGGCCTGCAGTTCACCGAGGAGGTCGCCGCGGCGAACCGGGCCTCGGCCTACCTGGCGCGCAGGGGCGTCAAGGCGCAGGTCGTCCTGATGCACGAGGGCGACTCGACCACCCCGAACCAGAGCCCGGACGCGTGCTCGGCGAACACCGCCAACGCCGGCTCGCGCATCGCCAGGGAGCTGAACCCGCAGATCGACCTGGTCATCAGCGGCCACTCGCACCAGGCCTACATCTGCAAGACCAAGGACCCGGCGGGCCAGGACCGCTACTACACGCAGGGCTCGTCGTTCGGCCGCGTGCTGACCCAGATCGACCTGAAGGTCGACAAGCGCACCCGGGACGTGGTCCGCTCCTCGGTCACCGCGGACAACAAGGTCGTCGCCCGCACGGTCACCCCGGACCCGCAGGTCGAGGCGCAGATCCAGACGTGGCGGACGCGCAGCGCCGAGGTGGCCAACCGCAGGATCGGCACGATCACCGGTGACATCAGCAACGTCGTCACCAACACCTCGGCCGCGACCACCCGGCCGGAGACGCCGCTCGGCGACCTCATCGCCGACTCCCAGCTGGAGGCGGCCAAGCCGGCGGGCGCGGAGATCGCGCTGATGAACCCGGGCGGCATCCGCACCTCGCTGACGTACGCGCAGTCGGGGGCCGAGGGCGACGGCGTCGTCACCTACGGCGAGGCGTTCGCCGTCCAGCCGTTCAGCAACATCGTGCAGGTGCGCACGTACACCGGCGCGCAGCTCAAGGCGTTGCTGGAGCAGCAGGTCTGGACGCCCAACCCGACGACGGGCGCGATCAACCACCGGCTGCTCCAGGTGTCGTCGTCGCTGACCTACACCTTCGACACCACCAAGCCGGTGGGGTCGCGCGTGTCGGACGTCAAGCTCAACGGCGCCCCCGTCACGGACACGCAGTCGATCAAGATCGCCGCGAACAACTTCCTGATGGGCGGCGGTGACGGCTTCTCGGTGTTCACGCAGAGCACGGACACGTGGAGCGGGCCGGTCGACCTCGACGCGTTCACGGCGTACCTGACCGCGCACTCGCCGATCAGCCCGTCGGCGGCCGACCGCATCAAGATGATCAAGTGATCCCGGGCCGGGGGTCCCGCCGTGCGGGACCTCCGGCTCTTCCTGCCAGGGCACGACAGCGTGCGTCCGAGGGCGGCGGATGATGCACGCGGTGCGGCGGCAGGCGGACTCAGGACCGGTGCGGTGAGTCGGCGGAAGGTTCCTGCTCGCGGTACAGCGGCAGGCTGGCCACCAGACGGGCGCCCGGTTCGTGGTCGGCGACCTTGAGCGTGCCGCCGTGCGAGGCGCAGATCTCGCGGGACAGCGGCAGGCCCAGCCCGCTGCCGCCCTTCTCCTTCCGGCGGGCGTCCTCCAGCCGGGTGAAGCGTTCGAAGACGCGCTCGCGGTCGGCGGGCGGGATGCCGTCGCCGTCGTCGGTGACCGAGACGCAGACGTGGTCGCCTTCCACCCACACCCTGAGGTCGATCCGGTGCGCGGCGTGCCGGGTGGCGTTGTCCAGCAGGTTCGTCAGCAGCCGGTCGAGCTGGACCGGCGAGCCGAGGACGGGGGCGTGGGCGCACATGTCCACGACGATGGGGATCTTGCCGCCCGCGCGGCGGCGTACCTGCTCCTCGGCCAGGCGGCACATGTCCACGACGCGGCGGTCGGGGATGGCGCCGGCGTCCAGGCGGGCCAGCAGGAGCAGCTCGTCGATGATCCCGGTGAGACGTTCGGCGGCGGCCAGGGCGCGGGCGCCGGTGGCCGGCCAGTCGGTCTCGTCGGGGTAGGCGTTGGCGACCTCCAGCTGGGTGCGCAGGGCGGAGATGGGGCTGCGCAGCTCATGGGAGGCGTCGGCGACGAAGCGGCGCTGGGTCTCGGCCGAGCGTTCGAGGCGGTCCAGCGTGTCGTTGGTGGTGGCGGCCAGGTCGGTGATCTCGTCACCGGTCTCGGGGACGGGCACGCGCCGGCTCAGGTCGCGGCCGGTGATCTCGGCGAGCTCGGCGCGGATGCGCTCGACCGGGCGCAGCGCGGAGGCGACCACGACCCAGGTGATGCCGGCGACGATCACCAGGGCGATGGGCGTGCCGAGGAACACCACGGCGTTCAGCCAGGACAGCGCCCGGTTGACGTCGCTGAGGGAGGAGGCGCCGTACACGGTGACGAGCCGGCCGTCGGGGGTGCGCACCTTCATCGCCATGATCAGGTACTGGGCCTCCTTCTCGTCCCTGAGGCCGGTGAGCGTGCTCTCGGCGCTGTAGAGGGTCTCCGGCTTGTCCACCCGCATGCCGGACAGCCGCTGGCCGTGGTGCAGGCCGGGGCTGGTGGCCAGCACGCGTCCGTCGGCGTCGACCACCTGCAGGAGCTGCACCCGGGCCGGGGCCTCCAGCGTCGCGGGCAGCTGTCCGGCGCGGGCCTCGCTGGCCACCCTGCGGACGGCCAGCTCCACCCGGGTCTCCACCAGCCCGTGCAGGTTGTCCGGCCCGAGGGTGAGGGCGAGCGCGCCCGTGACGGCCAGGACCACTGCCGCCACCAATGTCGCGAGCGTGGTCAGGCGCCCGCGGATCGAGCGGGGAAAGAGCCTTTTCGCCATCCCCTGAGACCTACCCATGGAGACCTGAACGGGGAAAACGCCGGATCGAGATTCGGCAAGCGGCCCGCAAAGAGGGGTGTCCCGCCGGGGCGGCCGGGCGTCCCGCTCGAATAGTGGATCACGTGGGAGGCGCCACGAGCATGCCGCCGGACCTCGGCGGGCGGCTGCGGCGACACATGGACGAGGTGATCGATCTGTGCCGCATCATCACCATCTGAGCGGGTTCTGGGCCGTGCCGGCGCTCGTCGTGCTGGTGACGTACGTGGTGCTGGCCGGGCGGACGGCGTGGAGCCGGTGGCGTACCGCGAGCTTCGCCGGGGGCTGCGCGCTGGTGACCGTGGCGCTCACCGATCCCGTCGCCGCGCTGGCCGCGACCGACTTCCGCGGCCACGTGCTGCAGCACCTGCTGATCGGCGTGCCGGCGCCCCTGGCCCTGGCCCTGGGCGCGCCGGTGACGCTGCTGCTGCGCTCGCTGCCGGCCGCGCGGGCCGGCCGCCTGGCCCTGGCGCTCCGCGGGCCCGCCGTCCACCTCCTGGCCAACCCGTGGACGGCGCTGGCCCTCAGCGCCGGCGGCCTGGCGGCCCTGTACTGCACGCCCCTGTACGGGCTCGTCCCCGCGCCGCCGGTGCACGCCTACCTCCTGCTGGCCGGTTACCTGTTCGCCTGGGTCGTCGCCGGGCCCGACCCCGCGCCGCGCCGCCCGCCGGCGCCGGTGCGGCTGGCCGTGGTGGGGGTGGCGATCGCCGTGCACGCGGGCCTGTCCGCGGCCATGTACGCCGGATCGCTGGAGCTGCCGGTGCCGTCCGGCCAGCTCAGGGGCGCGGCGGAGATCATGTTCCCCGGCGGGGGCGCCGCGGAGCTGCTGCTCGCCGTGGCCCTGGCGGCGTCCCGGCGGGCCCGGCGCACCCCAGAGGACGCCGACGTCGAGCTGCTCGCCCCCGGCCTCACCGTCCGGGTGCCGGGGGAGCCCGAGCCCGTCCGGCGGATCCGCGTCCCCGACCGCGAGCCGGCGAGGACGACGCGCGGCCCGCTCACCCCCTCCGAGTACGGCGACGAGGACGGACCCGACCCCGCCGACCTGTAGCCGCCCGGCAGCGGCCCCGTCAGCGGCCCCGGCAGCGGCCCCGTCAGCGGCCCGTCAGTGGGCGGCGCGGGAGCGGAAGAGGTCGTAGAGGGCGGCGGCCAGCGCCAGGACCACGAACCCCAGCACCACCCACAGGCCGTGCCGGAAGGCCGTCGGCCAGCCCTGCGGCAGCGAGCCGAAGAACGCCGAGCCCGCCGCCGCGATGCCGATCGCCGACCCGAGCCGCTGCCCGGTCTGCAGCACCCCGGCGGCGCTGCCGCCGCCCGCGGGAGGCACCTCCGACAACGTGATCGCCTGGTTGGGCGAGATCACCAGGCCGCTGCCGATGCCCGCGACCAGCAGCGGCAGCGCGGTCGCCGCGCCCACGCCGGCCCCCGGCACCAGCAGCGTCGCCACCATGGTCGCCAGCAGGCCCGCGATCACCGTCCCGAGCCCCACCGCGACCAGCTTCCGGCCCGCCCGGCCGACGAGCCTGCCGCCGACCACCGACGACCCGGCCGACCCCAGCGCGAACGGCGTGATCGACAACCCGGCCAGCAGCGCGCTGTAGCCCTCGCCGCTCTGCAGGTACAGGGTGAAGGCGAAGAAGATCCCGGTGAACCCGGCGAAGTAGAACAGGGCGATGGCCGACCCGAGGCTGTAGGAGCGCCTGGCGAACAGCGACAGGTCCACGAGCGGTTCCCGGTGGTACAGCCGTTCCCAGAGCACGAACCCGGCCAGCACGAGCAGCGCGGCCGGCACCAGCAGCCACTTGGCCTCGCCCTTCCACTGGTGCTGCTGGATGAACGGCAGCAGCAGCGTCGCCACGCCCACGCCGAGCAGCAGCACGCCGACCGGGTCCATGCTCTCCCGCCGCCCGGTGCGCACCGGCCCGGGGGCGGGCGCGGGCAGCCACTTCCAGGCCAGCGGCAGCAGCGCGATCCCGATGGGCAGGTTCACCAGGAACACCCACCGCCAGCCCTGCGCCGCCCCGAACCCGGTGACCAGCGCGCCGCCGATCAGCGGCCCGGCGGCGGTGGACACGCCGATGGTCGCGCCGAGCGCGCCGAAGGCCCGGCCGCGTTCGTGGCCCAGGAACATCTGCTGGATCAGGCCGGACACCTGCGGGTTCAGCGTCCCGGCCGCCATGCCCTGCACGAGCCGGGCCGCGATCAGCACCGGCATGCTCCAGGCGAAGCCGCAGGCCGCGCTGGCCGCCGTGAACAGCGCCACGCCCCACATGAACAGCGCCCTGCGGCTCCTGGCGTCGCCCAGCCGCCCGGCCGGGACCAGCAGCAGGCCGAACGTGAGCGCGTAGCCGGACAGCGTCCACTGCAGGCCGTCGTCCGAGGCGTGCAAACCCGCGCGGATGGAGGGCAGGGCCACGTTGACGATGCTCACGTCCAGGCCCGACATGAACGCCGCGACCAGGCACACGCCCAGCGCCCGCCTGCGCGTGTCGGAACCGGGTGCCTGCATCGCGACCTCTCTGCGGAACAGCGGCAGCGATCATGATTCCCCACAGGCTGGGAAATATCGTCCTAGGCGGACAATGA
Source organism: Nonomuraea sp. NPDC001831 (assembly GCF_042892035.1). NCBI lineage: Bacteria > Bacillati > Actinomycetota > Actinomycetes > Streptosporangiales > Streptosporangiaceae > Nonomuraea > Nonomuraea sp. NPDC001831. Next base: position 150,713 of record NZ_JBIATU010000019.1, read on the forward strand.
TTTCTTTGCCGGGCCCCCGCGAAGGAGCAAGTGATCATGGACGCGATGGCCGTGGAGCGGAACGGCATCAACGCCGTCCCCGACAGCGAGCGGCGCGGAAGACCGTCCGACCTGTTCTGGCCCTGGGCGGGGGCGAACCTGTCCCTGTTCGGGGTGGCGTTCGGCGTGTACGTCGTCGGGCTTGGCCTCGGCGTCGTCCCCGCCGTCGTGACCGGCGCGGTCGGGTACGCGTTGTCGTTCCTGCTGGTCGGCCTGGTCGCCGTCGCGGGCAGCCGGTCCGGCGTGCCGACGATGACGCTGGGCCGGGCGCCCTTCGGGTACCAGGGCAACAAGCTGCCCGCGGTGTTGTCGTACGTGTCGAACGTCGGCTGGGAGATCGTGCTCGTCACGCTCTCCGCGCAGAGCGGCGCCGCCATCCTGCGCCGCGTGGCGCCCGGGATCCCCGAGACGACCGCCACCGCCGGCTGCTTCGCCGTCGCGGCGCTGGTCGTGATCGCCGTCGGCGTGTACGGCCACGCCATGATCATGGTCGTCCAGCGTTACCTGACGTACGCGTTCGTCGTGCTGACCGTCGTCTACCTGATCCTCATGCTGCCCAGGCTGGGCGGCTCGCTGGAGACGACGGCGGGCCCCGGCGGCTGGGTGGGCGGCGTCATCCTGTCCATGACCCTGCTCGGCCTCGGCTGGGTCAACTGCGGCGCCGACTACTCCCGATACCTGCCCGCCGGCTCCCGGCCCAGGTCGGTGGCCCTGTGGACGACGCTGGGCGGCGCGCTGCCGCCGATGGTGCTGCTGGTGTTCGGCGTGCTGCTGGCCGGCGGCGACCCGAAGCTGGCCGAGGCGGCGGGCGGTGACCCGGTGGGCGCGCTGGCGGCGGCATTGCCGACCTGGTTCCTGCTGCCGTACCTGCTGACCGCGATCGGCGGCTTCCTGGCCGGGGCGATCATGGACATCTACTCGTCGGGGTTGTCGATGCTGGCGCTCGGCGTGCCGGTCAGGCGGCACCTGGCGGTGCTGATCGACGGGCTGCTCATGGTGCTCGGCGGCTACTACCTGCTGTTCGTGTCCGACAACTTCTTCGGCACCTTCCAGGCGTTCCTGGCGATCATCGGCGTGGTGATGGCTGCCTGGGTGGCGATCTTCCTGGTGGACATGTGGCGGCTGCGGGACGGCGGCCGCGCCTACGACGAGCGCCTGCTGCGCCCCGGCGCGCCCGCGCTCAACCCGGCCGGGCTGGTCTCCCTGGTGGTGGCCTCGGTCGTGGGCGTCGGCCTGATCACGTCCGCGGACGAGCACATCGCGGCGGTCGTCGGGTTCCTGATGAGCGACGAGCTGCGGAACAGCACGTTCGGGGCGGCCAACATCGGCGTGGTCATCGCGCTGCTGCTGGCCGGCGTGTTGTACTTCGTGCTCACCCTGCGCCGCCGCTGACCTTCTCGCCGGATGAGGTCAGTCGGGGCCGGGCCGGCGCCAGGGCTCGAACGGCATGGGGGAGCTCATGCGCTCCTTGAACTCGCGCGCCCTGGTCAGGCAGTCGGGGCAGACGGGCTCGGGCGCCGACCGGGCCAGGGCCTCCGGGGTCGGCTCGCGCTGGGTGCCGAGCACCGTCCGGTCCGGAGGCAGGCCGGTCTCCGGGTCGATGGTGATCATGGTGACGTTCGCGGTGGTGTAGGGGAACGTGCGCTTGCACGCGAAGCACGTGCCGATCGTGGTGATGTGGTCGTCTTCCATGGATCCGCCCTCCCTCACCGCACCGTACCTCGCGATCAGGGATTGCGGCGCAGCGCCCACTCCACCGCGGGGCAGCGGTCCATGACGACGTCGAGCCCGGCGTCGAGGGCGCGCTGGGCGGCCGCCTCGTCGATCACGCCGATGGGCAGCCACACCGCTTTCGCGCCGGCTGCGATGGCCTCGTCCACGACCTGGCCGGCGAACTCCGAACGCCGGTAGACCGCCACCACGTCGGGCTTGACCGGCACCTCGGCCAGCGACGTGTAGCCCGGCTCGCCCAGGACCGGCCGGCCCGCCGGATGGACCGGGATGATCTTCTTGCCCCGCGCCTGGATGCGCTGGGCCTGGTCGTAGGCCGTGCGCTGCGGGTCGTCGCCGAGCCCCACGAACACCCACGTCCCGGCTTCGTGCAGCAGCTGCCTGATCACGCGCTGATCCGCGAAACGATCGTCCATGCAGGCGTCAACACGCCGGACGCGCGCGGGCTTCCCGCCTACGCCTGGGCGGTCGGCAGCACGACCACCTGGCGCAGGTTGACGTGCCGGGCGCGGCTGACCGTGTAGCCGATCAGGTCGGCGATCTCGTCGGCGGTCAGCGGGGTGAACGCCTCGAACATGCCGGCGAGCTGCGCGCCCAGCTCGGGGTTGTCGATGTGGTCGCCGAGCTCGGTCGCGGTCAGGCCGGGTTCGAGGTTGGTCACGCGCACGCCCCGCGGGCCGAACTCCGGGCGCAGCGAGGCCGACAGGTGGCTCAGCGCGGCCTTGGTCGCGCCGTAGACGGCGTAGTTGGGGAACGTGACGTGCGCGCCGATCGAGGAGATGTTCACCAGGTCGGCCGTCCGTCCGGCGTCGGCGGCGGCCAGCAGGTCGGCCGCGAAGGCGCCGGTGACGCGGAGCACGCCGGCGACGTTGGTGTCCAGCATGCGCGTCCACTCGTCGAGGCGGACGTCCTGGACGGGGTTGGGCAGCATCACGCCGGCCGCGTTGACGACCAGGTCGGCCCGGCCCAGCCCGGTGTGGACGGCCTCCACGGCGGCGGCCACGCTCGCATCGTCGGTGACGTCCACGGTGACGGGCAGCGCGGTGCCGCCGTCGGCGTCGATCTTGGCAGCCAGCTCGGCGAGCCGGTCGGCGCGGCGGGCGAGCAGGGCCACCTTGGCGCCGTTGGCGGCCAGCAGGCGGGCCGTGGCCTCGCCCATGCCGCTGGCGGCTCCGGTCACGACGGCGATGCGGCCCGAGAGGTTCTCGTAGTTCGTCATGGCTCTCACCCTGGCCGAGCCGGACGGACTTACCCAGCGCACGGCTTTTCCTGGTAAAGCCAGTACTACCCTGAAGCGGTGGAAGGTGATTTGGGGCAGTTTCTCCGTTCTCGTCGGGCCCGGATCCATCCGGCGGACGCCGGGCTGCCCGCGTCGGGGCGGCGGCGGGTCAGCGGCCTGCGGCGCGAGGAGGTCGCGCTGCTCGCGGGCGTGAGCGTCGACTACTACATCCGCCTGGAGCAGGAACGCGTCCAGAACGTCTCCGACGCCGTGCTCGACGCCGTCGCCCGGGTCCTGCGCATGGACGACACCGAACGCGCCCACCTGCGCGACCTGCTCCGCCCGGCCAGGCACGTGAGCCGGCCCGTGCTGCGGCCCGGCCTGAGCAGGCTGCTCGACCTGGCCGACGGCATGCCCGCCTTCGTCCTCGGCCCCCGGATGGACGTGCTGGCCTGGAACACGCTGGCCGACCGCGTCAGCGGCTTCGCCGGCGTCCCGGACGGCCGGCGCAACCAGCTCCTCCAGGTGTTCCTGGCGCCGCACACGCGCACCCTCTACCCCGACTGGGCCGAGGTGGCCGCCGACACGGTCGCGTACCTGCGGCTGTATGCCGGCCGCCACCCGGAGGACCCGCTGCTGGCCGAGCTGGTCGCCGAGCTGTCGGCCGACCCCGACTTCGTCCGCCTGTGGGCCGAGCACGGGGTCGCCGAGAAGACGTACGGGACCAAGCGGCTGCGCCACCCCGAGCTGGGCGAGCTGGAGTTCGGGTACGAGACCCTGGCCGTGCCCGGCCAGCCCGACCTGGTGATCGTCATGTACACGGCCGATCCCGACTCGGACACCGGCCGCGTGGTCGCCCGGCTGCGGGAGGAGATCGGCTCCGCACGGGAACTCGCCCGGTCCGGCCGTGGTTGACCCGGGCGCGGGCCAGTGGGCATCGTGGGGCGGGTGACCGCCGATGACGTCGCCCTGACCAACCTCGACCAGCCGCTGTTCGACGGGTCGGGCGCCACCAAGCGCGACCTGGTCGACTACCTCGACGCGGTCGCCGACCGCATCGTCCCGGCGCTGCGCGGGCGCGCGCTGTCGGTGCTGCGGGTACGGCCGGGCCAGGAACCCTTCATGCAGAAGAACCTGCCCAAATACGCCCCCTCCTGGATCAGGACCGTCACCGTGTGGGCCGAGGCGTCCCGCAGGGAGGTGTCGTACGCGCTGTGCGACGACCGACGCACCCTGCTCTGGTTCGCCAACCAGCGGGCCGTGGAGTACCACCCGGCGCTGTTCCTGGACGGCCGGCCCACGCACATGATCCTCGACCTCGACCCGCCCGAGGGCGACGACTCCTTCCCGCTCGCCGTACGAGCCGCCCACCTCGTCCGCCAGGCGCTCGGCGACGCCGGGCTGGCGGGCGCGGTCAAGACCAGCGGCGCCAAGGGCGTGCACGTGTTCGTCCCCGTCCCGCCCGGCACCGCCATGGACGACCTGGCCGCGGCCACCCGGGCCCTGGCCGCCCGCGCCGAGCGGCTCGACCCGGCGCTGGCCACGACGGCCTTCATCAGGGAGGACCGGGCGGGCAAGGTGTTCATCGACTCCACCAGGGCCGGCGGCGCGACGGTCGTGTCGGCCTACAGCCCGCGGGTGCGGCCGGGCGTGCCGGTCTCGTTCCCCGTCCCCTGGGACGAACTCGACCAGGTCGTGCCCGCCGACTTCACCATCCACAACGCGGCCGGGCTGCTCGGCGAGCGCGACCCGTGGACCGAGCTCATGCCGGAGCCGCGCGAGCTGCCCGCCGACCTGGTCGCGGAGGGGCACACGATCCCGGTGGCCCGCGTCCAGGCGATGCACGAGGGCAAGCGTCGCGCCCGCGCCCGGCGAGCCGAGTCACCGTAGTGTCCGGATATTGACGCACTGGCGTAGGCCGGTAGACCTTCTCAGGGCTGCTTCGACGGGCTACCTTGCGAATCATTGCGGCTCGGGGGATTTCTCCGCATCTCACTCCTAGGGGAGCCTGCATGCGCAGAATCATCATCGCTTTGGTCGCCGCTCTCGCCTTACCCGTCGCCATGGCGGTCCCGGCGAGCGCGGGCCCGCTCGACGACGTCTTCGCCAAGCTGCTGGTGAAGCAGGTCAAGGGCGAGAACGTGAAGAAGCACCTGGAAGCACTCCAATCCATCGCCAACGCCAACGGCGGCACCCGCGCCGCCGGCACACCCGGCTACAACGCCTCCCGCGACTACGTGGCGGGCAAGCTGCGCAAGGCCGGTTACAAGGTCACCCTCCAGCCGATCAACTTCGTCGAGAGCTGGACCGAGAACAGCCCGCCCACGCTCAACCGCACCGCGCCGGACGCCAAGTCGTACGTGCCGAACGAGGACTTCTACTCCTTCCAGCCGTCCCCCGCCGGGGACGTGACCGCGCAGGTCCAGGGCGTGGACCTGATCCTGCCCCCGACCCCGACGCCCACCTCGACCAGCGGCTGCGAGGAGTCGGACTTCGCCGGGTTCGTCGCCGGGCGCATCGCGCTCATCCAGCGCGGCACCTGCGCGTTCGCCCAGAAGATCCGCAACGCGGGCCGGGCCGGCGCGTCCGGGATCATCGTGTTCAACGAGGGCCAGCCGGGCCGGACCGACGCGTTCCCGCTGGACATCGGCGAGTGGCGGGCGAACGTGCCCATGGTCTTCGCCGACTTCGCCGTCGGCAACGAGCTGGCCACCGGCTCGCCGACCGTGCGGCTCAAGGTCGACGCCAACCTCGTCCTGGGCACCAACGACAACGTGATCGCCGAGTCCCGGTTCGGCGACCCGCGCAACGTCGTCATGGTCGGCGGGCACCTCGACAGCGTGACCGTCGGCCCCGGCATCAACGACAACGGCTCGGGCAGCGCGACCATCCTCGAAGTGGCCGAGGAGATGGCGCACTTCCCGGTCAAGAACAAGGTGCGCTTCGCGTTCTGGGCCGCCGAGGAGATCGGCCTGCTCGGCTCCGACCAGTACGTCGAGAAGCTGTCCCAGGCGCAGCGCGACCGGATCCGCGTCTACCTGAACTTCGACATGGTCGCCTCGCCCAACTACGCGTACAAGCTGTACGACGGCGACGACTCCGACGGCCAGGGCTCGCCGGCCGGTCCGCCCGGATCGGCGCAGATCGAGCGGCAGCTCGCCGACTTCTACGCCTCCCGCCACCTGCCCACCGTGGGCACCGACTTCGACGGACGCTCCGACTACGGGCCGTTCATCGCGGTCGGCATCCCCGCGGGCGGCATCTTCACCGGCGCCGAGGGCGTCAAGACGGCGCAGGAGGCCGCGCTGTTCGGCGGCGTCGCGGGACAGCCCTACGACTCCTGCTACCACCAGGCGTGCGACACGATCGCCAACATCAACGCGACCGCCCTCGACGTGGACGCCGACGCGGTGGCCGACTCCACGGCCAGGTTCGCCTTCAACCTGAACGGCATCCCGCCGCGGACCGCCGCCGCGGCGAAGAGCAAGGCCGCCGTCACCTCGCAGTCGGCGAGCTGACCGGATGATCCCGGGCGGGCCGCCCGCCCGGGATCGTTCATGTGGGGGTGTGCGTGGGGGAGCGCAGGGCGGCGACCGCGGCGGCGGGGTCGTCGGCGAAGAAGCGGATCGAGGTGACCTCGGCCCGCTTCCCGAGCGGCCGCACCGCGACGACCGGCTCGGTCAGCTCCACCGTCACGTTCGTCCTGGAGGCGACCGCGACGCCGAGCCGCCCGCCGTCCACGCTGATCAGCCGGGCCTCGTTGTAGTTCTGGGCGGTCCGGACGGAGGCGATGAGGGCGCGCGGTACGCGGAGGTCGAAGTAGGCGGCGTACCGGACGCGCAGCTCGTCCTCGGTGACCACGTGGGGCCTGGTGACGGAGGCGGCCGCCATGAGGACCACGAACAGCAGGCTGTACAGGTCGCCGACCAGCACCGGCACGCGGATCGCCGCCGGCACGCCGTTCGCCACCAGCAGCAGGTCCACGACCGCCGTCTCGACGACCATCGCGAACGCGAACAGGCCCAGGGTGAACGCCTGCTCCTTGGCGTACGACACGGCGGTCGCCCCCGCCGGGACGCCGTGCCGCCGTCCGGCCGTCCACAGGGCCACGCTGGTCAGCCCCGCCAGCTCGAACCGGAGGACCGCGCGCACCACGCCCGCCATCACGTCTTCTCCTTGGCGTCGGTCTCCTTGGCGTCGGTCTCCGTGAGTTCGCTGAACAGCAGCCGGAGCACCTCCGCCTGCGCGGGCGACAACTCCCCGATCATCGTCTCCATCCAGGACAGGTCGGCGCCTGGGCCGGCAGGTACCATCGCGGCCAGCTCGTCCGGGATGTGGGCGGCCAGGTCCGCGGCGAGCGGCCCGATCCGGTCGTCCCCGGCCGGCGCGTCCGCCAGCTCGTCCAGCCGCCGGTACAGCTCGTGCCCGGCGGCGAGCGCGCCCGGCTCGGTCATCGGGCGCATCAGCTCGGCCAGCCCCGCCTGGCCCTCCTCGTCGGACAGGACGGCGGCCAGGGTCAGCAGCTCGTGGTCGAACGCCCCGAAGGCCGACCCGCCGCCGCCCAGGTCCCGCAGCACGGCCGCCGCGTCGGGGGACATCATCGAATCCGGGCTCAGGCCGGGCTGCGCGAGCAACGCCGCCAGCCGGGCCCGCCGCGCCGCGATGGCCTCCTGCTGCCTGGCCAGGTCGGCGTCCAGCTCCTGCAACGCCTCCCGGAAGTCCACGCCCCGGTCGTCGGCCAGCGCGTCGCGCAACTCCTCCAGCGACAACCCGAGCCCGGCCAGGTGCCGCACCCGCGCCAGCCGTACGGCGTCGCGCACCCGGTACTCGCGGTAGCCGTTGGGGAGACGTTCGGGCTCGGGCAGGATTCCCAGGTGGTGGTAGTAGCGCACGGTACGGGTGGAAACCCCGACCAGCGCGGCCAGCTCGCCGATCCGCATGCCCTCATTGAACAGTTTGACGCCACGTCAAGGTCAAGCCGGCCTCAGGCGGTGCGGCCGGCGAGGACGTTCAGGTAGCTGGTGAGATCGATGCTTCCCGGCAAAGTGCTCATCGAACGAGCACTCTCCGCACTGCCTGAGGAACGTCCGGTCCGGCCCGTTCGTCGTCATTGCGTGAGCCTCTCCCCGGAACTTGACGAACGGCTGCGCGAGGCGTCGGCCAGGATGCACCGCGCCGAACACGTCCGGCGTCTGCGCAGGAACGCCGCGCAGCAGCTCGCGGAGGTCCGCGAGACCCTGAAGGGCCTGGAGTCCGAGCTGGCCGGCGAGGAGCGCGACGTCGCCCGGCTGGAGGGCGGGCTGTCCGCCGTGCTGGCCCGCATGGTGGGCAACCGGGAGGAACGGCTGGCGCGCGAGCGCGCGGAGGTGGTGGTGGCCAGGGAACGCGTGGACGGTCACCGCGCCCGGCTCGCGCAGCTCGAAGCCGACGTCGCGGTGGCCGACGCCGAGCTGGCGGTGCTCGACCCCGCCTCCCGCGAGTACGCGCGGCTGCTGGCCGAGAAGGAGCAGCAGATCGTCCGGAGCGGCGATCCGCGGGCGCGGAAGCTGGCCGACCTCGGCGCCGCGCTCGACCGGCTGAGCGCCGAGGTGCGCGAGTGCGACGAGGCCCTCCAGGCGGGGCAGGGCGCGCACGACGCGCTGGCCGTCGTGCTGCGCCTGCTCGACTCCGCCAGGACGGCCTCCACCTTCGACGTGTTCGGCGGCGGCCTGATCGCCGACGCCTTCGAGCACGACCGGCTGACCAGCGCCGACAAGGCCGCCTGGCACGCTCAGCGGGCTCTGGACGTCTTCTCCCGCGAGCTGGCCGACACCGGCATCGCGGCCCGGCCGGTGATGCCCAAGGTGGACACGCGGTGGTTCGTGGATGCCTTCTTCGACAACGTCATCAGCGACGTGCTCAAGCATCAGCGCATCGAGAAGACCAGGGCCGAGGTGCGGAGACTGGCGCAGTGGGTGCGCGAGACCAGGGCTCACCTGAGGGGGCGGCGCGGCCAGTTGCTGGCCGAGCAGTCGCGGCTGCTGACCAGGCGCGAGGAGCTGCTGCGTCCCGAGTAGCCGTTCGTCGAGCGCCACCGATCACTGTCGTCACGGACAGTAGTCATAAGACTGCGTTAAGTGAATGATGGCGAGGACGCCGGCGCCCCGGCGCCGTACCTCAAGGGACAGGAACGCGCTCATGCTCCGTACCACGACCAGCCTGACCGGCCTCGCCTCCGCCGCCGCACTCGTCCTGAGCCTGGCGGCCCCCGCCTCGGCCGCGACCGGCACCCTCTACATCAACCGGGCGCAGTACGACGACCCCAGCGGCTGCTACAGCTCCGACAGCGCGAACCCCTTCGTCTACAACCGGACCGACGAGGTGGCCATCGTGTTCCTCCGGCCGGGCTGCGAGGGGCCGGTGACCGGGACGGTGCCGCCGAACGACGGCCAGGAGGTGTTCGGCACCAGCGTGTTCATCCGGTAGGGAAACTCGTCCGGCCACGGCCCCGCAGCGTTGTGCGGGGTCGTGGCCGTCGTCGTTCCAGGGAAGGGGGCCTCTCACATCGAGGCCGCGCCGGTGGCGAGGGCGATGATGCCGACGACGGTCATCAGGAGCGTCGTGCCGGGGTGCATGGTGATCGAGATGCGGATGTCCTGCTTCTTCCAGGCCAGCCAGACGCCGGGGTAGAGGAAGACGAGCTTCGACAGGACCGTCCAGGGGGCCCAGAAGTGGTACACGGAGAACAGGAGGGTGTTGAAGATCGGGGCCCACTTGCCGAGCTGCGGCAGGCGGGGCAGCAGGAAGCCGCGGAAGTAGTACTCCTCGATCAGCGGCAGGGTGAAGCCGGTGAACGGCCCGCAGACGATCAGCGTGGTGAGCACGACCGCCTGGGGGTAGCCCTGGAGGTAGGTGGTGCCGTCGGGGCCGGCGCCCTGGTAGTCCACCCAGGTGAAGAACCAGTCGTAGACGAGGTTGTCCAGCGGGGTCAGCGCGAGCGAGACGACGGTCATCCACACCAGGCACGCGCCCCCGAGCCACATGACCTTGCGGCGCGTGAGCGGCTTGCCGCGGTAGCGGACGACGCCCTCCAGCGTGAAGCGGCCGGTCTGCTTCCTGCCCAGCCACAGCAGGAACAGCTGGAGCGGGAAGAGCACGATAGCGAGGGCCATGGCCCAGGCCGCGAAGATCGGCGCGCCCATCGCCCGCACCAGCGGGGCGGCGACGAACGCGTACACGGCGACGATGGCCGCGCCGGGCACCAGGTGCAGGGCGATGGAGAGCGGGACGGAGTGACGGTCCGCGAGGAGCTTCGCGACGAAGCCTGTCGGGTGGGCGCCGGCCGGGGGCCGCGTTGCTGTGTCCATGCCGGCAATCGTGGCCGGGCGGCCCGACACGGCCCTGACATGGTTCTGACACGGCTTCGAGCCCCGTGAAAGGCGCACGTCACGAGGGGCCGGAGCGTCCCCGCCGGGCGGGCAGGCGTCAGGCGGGCCACCGGCCGGTGGTCTTGGCGCTCTCGATCGCGGCGTGGCCCGCCGGGCGCATCCGGCCGGCCGCCGTCAGCGCCTCGGCCTTGGCGACGTTGATGGCGGACCAGGGGCTCCGGCGGGTGCGCGGCGAGTAGCGCTGGAGGTAGTAGTCGCTGTCGAAGGCCCTGCGGTGGCTGTCGATCCAGCCGTGGCACAGCGCTTCGTCCAGGGCCTCGTCGAGGGTGACGGTGGTCGCGGCGCTGTTCTTCTTGGCGATCAGCAGCCAGACGTCGGCGGCGGTCCCGTGGTGCTCGGCGAGCCAGGACTGCCAGGCGGCGGCGTCGTGCAGGATCAGGGCGTCGTCGGTCATCGTGGTCAGCCCTTCCGGCTCGCGAGGACGTTCAGGTAGTGGTGGTTGATCATGATGCCGAGGATGTTGCCGAAGGGGTCGCGGACGGAGGCGGTGGTGAAGCCGGGGCCGCGTTCGGTGGGCTGGTCGTAGGGGGTGGCGCCCATCTCCAGCAGCTTCTTCCAGGTGGTGTCGAGGTCGTCGACGGCCCAGTAGGCGATGGCTCCGTCGTCTTCGGTGCTCCAGCCGTGGGGGGCGTAGCGGGCGTCGATGATGCCGAGTTCGTGCTGGTAGTCGCCGACGCGGAACTCGACGTAGGCGGGGTCGCCCTGTTCGGGGCGCTGGAAGTAGGCGGGGGTGTCGAGGAGGTCGGCGTACCAGTCGCGGGCGGCGGCGACGTCGTGGGCGTAGAAGCTGATGGTGGTGAGTCCGCGGAGCATGTTCTGTGGCCTTTCGCGTGGTGGCTGGTGAGATCGATACTTCCAGGCAAAGTGCTCATCGAATGAGCACTTTTTCTGGCATCGTCGAAGACATGAGAGCGGATCGACTGGTGGCCGTCCTGCTGCTGATGCAGGCGCGCGGGCGGGTGACGGCGGCGGACGTCGCCGCCGAGATGGAGGTCTCGGTCGCCACGGCGCGCCGTGACCTGGAGGCCCTGTCGGCGGCGGGCATCCCCGTCTATCCGCAGGCCGGGCGCGGCGGCGGGTGGGCTCTGCTCGGCGGCGCCCGCACCGACCTGTCCGGGCTCAAGGCCTCCGAGGCCAGGGCGCTGTTCCTGCTGCTCGGCCCGGCCGCGGCGATCGCGCCGGAGGCCAAGGCGGCGCTGCGCAAGCTGGTCCGCGCCCTGCCGTCGACGTTCCGGCAGGAGGCCGAGGCGGCGGCGGACGCCGTCGTGGTCGATCCGGCCCGCTGGGGCGAGCACCGCCGTACCCGGCCCGTGCTCGTCAACCTGCTGGAGGACGCGGTGGTCCGGCGCCGGAAGGTCCGCCTCACCTACTCCGGACGGGAGCGCGTCGTCGCGCCGTACGGCCTCGTGGACAAGGACGACACCTGGTACCTGATCGCCGGCACCCCCGACGGGCAGCGGACCTTCCGCGTCGACCGGGTCACCGACGCCGAGGTCACCGAGGAGCCGGCCGAACGCCCGGCGGACTTCGACCTCGCGGCGGCCTGGGACGAGGTCGTCACCGCGATGGAGGCCCGGCGCGCGACGACCACGGCCACCGCGACCGTCGAGGCCCGCTACCTGCGGGTGCTGCGCGACCGCTTCGGCCGCCACTGCGAGGTGGTCTCCCACGGCGACCGGGTCCGCGTCAGGCTCACCGCGCCGACCGCGCTGGACATCGCCCGCCAGCTCGCGGGCTGGGGCGACCTCGTCGTCGTGGAGGGACCGGAGCCCGTCCAGAAGGAGCTGACGAAGCTGGCCGCCCAGATCGCGGCGCTGTACGGGGGCGTCTGACAGCCGCTACCGGGCGGCGTCGCGCCGGTAGGTGTAGAGGACGAGGCCCTCGTGGAACCTGCCGATCTTGTCGTACAGTGCGCGGGCCTGGGCGTCTTCGAGGGTGTTCCAGTAGAGGCTCGGGTAGCCGTGGGCCTCGGCGTCGCGGGCCACCCACTCGATCACCGCCGTCGCGATGCCCCGCCGCCGGAACCCGGCGTCCACGAACAGGTCCGCCATGTAGCACCGCCCGGCGTACCAGACGCTGGCGTGGAACAGGTAGTGCGCGATGCCCACCATCTCGCCGTCCAGGCGGGCGGTGATCCCGCGGGTCTGCTCGTCGTCGATCAGGCGTCGCCAGGTCCGTTCGTAGGCGTCGTCGTCGCGTTCGGTGTCGAAGTAGGCGTCCTGCCCGCGGGCCAGCACTTCCCAGCGGGCGCGGTCGGGTTCGGTCAGGAAGTCGATCTCCAGCATGGCGCCATCCTGCCGTAGGCCGCCGGTCAGCGGTCGCGGACGAGGGCGAGCATCTCGTCCACCGACCCGGCCGGATCGCTGATCGGGAACTGCACGGCCCGGACGACCGAGCCGGGGTCGACCAGCAGGGTGAGGCGCTTGAACCGGTCGACGCCGGCCGCCCGGAAGGTCGGCAGCAGCAGCCCGGCGGCGAGCCGGTCGTTCTGGTCGGACAGCAGGGGATAGGGCAGTTTCGCGTGCGCGACGAACGCGGCCAGCTGGTCGGGACGCTGGGTGCTCACGCCGCGGATCGTGGCGCCCGCCGCCTCGAAGTCGGCGAACCGTGACGCGTAGGCGAGGGCCTCCAGGGTGCAGCCCGTCGCCCCGGGGATGTCGGCCCAGCCGGGCGGGTGGTCCTGGGCGCCCGGGGCGAACGCGCCGGGGAAGAAGTAGAGCACCGTCCAGACGCCCGGCGCGCCGGGGGCGTCCGGCTCGCCGTCATGGCGTTCCAGCAGGACGTCGGGGATCCTCCGGCCGACCAGCTCGTGCACGCGACGGCTCTCGGCGGAGCCGGTCTCGCTGGTGGCGGTCAGGGCGGCTGCGGGACCTCACCGACCATCAGGGGAGCACCGCAGGCTCGCAGGGCGTGCCGATCACATGATGATTCGCGGAAGCGGCGGTGACGTCACGGCGATCTTGCGGCGACAGGATCACAGCCATGAAGCGCATCCCCCTCTTCCTCTCCACCGCCGCGCTGCTGACGCTGGTCGCCACGCCGGCCCAGGCCGCCGCGCTGCGCCCGATCGTCGTGCAGCCGTACGGCGACCTCACCGAGGGCGTCACCGTCGCCCCGGACGGCACGATCTACGTCGGCCTGCTGACCAAGGGCGAGATCAGGAAGGTCGACAGCACCGGCACCGACAGCCTGCTGGCCGCCCTGCCCATCGGTGAGGGCAAGCTGAACGGCCTGGCCACCGACCGCCAGGGCAACGTCTACGCCGCGCTCAACTCCGGTGCAGCGGCCACCAACGGCATCTGGCGGATCACCCCCTACGGCGAGGCCAAGCTCTACGCCGCGCTGCCGATCGGCTTCGCCAACGGCCTGGCCTTCGGCCCCGACCGCGCGCTCTACGTCACCGACACCACGAACAGCGTCGTCTACCGCGTGACCGACGGCAAGGCGGCGGTCTGGGCCAAGTCGTCCCTGTTCGTCGGCTCGGACGGCACCGGGGCGAACGGCATCGCCTGGCGTTCGGGCGCCTTCTACGTGGCCGTGTCCGACGAAGGACAGATCGTCCGCGTCCCGTACGGCAAGGGCGGCAAGGCGGGCGTGCCGACCGTCTACGTCAAGGACGCCAAGCTCGCCGGCGCCGACGGCGTGGCCTTCGACGTGCGCGGACAGCTCTACGTGCCGAGCTACACGGGCAACACCCTCAGCATCGTGCGCACCGGCGGCGGCGTGGAGGTGCTGGCCGACAAGCTGGACAGCCCGGCCAGCCTGGCCTTCGACGGCAAGGCGCTCTACTTCGTCAACATCGGCGGCAACGGCGCGCCCAGCCTGATGAAGACCAAGGTCAAGCTCCCCGGCCAGCCGCTGCTGCGCGGCTGACCCCGCTCCCGCTCCCGCCGCCGTCGGCCGGCGGGCCGATCAGGCCGAGGAACGCCGCGGCCGCCGCGGACGGGTGGGCGCCCCAGATCAGGTGCTCCACCCGGGCCGGGGCGTCGCGGAGGCGGACGAGGCCCAGGTTCGGGAAGCGGGGGGCGTACGCGGCGGGGAGCAGGCCCACGCCGAGGCCGTGCCGGACCAGGTCGACCATGAACTCGGCGGAGGTGACCTCGAAGGCGACCTCGCGGTGGACGCCGGCCGCCGCGAACGCCACGTCCGACTGGATGCGCCCGGCGTGACCGGCGCGGAAGTCGATGAACGGCTCGTCGGCGAGGCCGCGCAGGTCGCTCTCGCCGCCCGCCAGGGGGTGGTCCGGCGCGACCACGGCGACCAGCTCGCCCCTGGCCAGCGGGCGGCTCTGGACGGCCTTCGGCTCCGCGCGGGTCGGCAGGCCGAGGAAGGCGACGTCCGTCTCGCCCCGCCGGACGCGTTCGATCAGGTCTTCGCTGCCGGCGGAGACCAGCGTGATGCGCACCCGCGGGTGCCGGCGGCGGAACTCCTTCAGCACGACCGGCAGGTCCACGGCGGAGACCGTGGGGATCGAGCCGACCGCGAGCCGCCCGCGGATCTCCCCGCTGGCCGCCGCGACGTCGGTGCGCGCCCGGTCGGCGGCCTCCAGGCAGTCGCGGGCCGCGGGCAGGAACGCCTCCCCGGCCGTGGTCAGCCGCACCCGGCGGCTGGTGCGCTCGAACAGCCGGGCCCCCAGCTCCCGCTCCAGGGCGGCGATCTGGTGGCTGAGCGCCGACTGCACGACCCGGCAGCGCTCGGCGGCGCGGGTGAAGTTGCTGGTCTCGGCGACGGCGAGGACGTACCGCAGCTGCTGAAGCTCCATGGACCAATCGTGTCAGACGATCGATCGTGATGAAAACTATGTGTTGGACTCATCGATGGAGTGTCGGCAGGCTGGTCGCATGACGCAAACTCTTTCTCCGCAGGCGACGCGCTCCGCCTTCCGGGCGTGGGCGGGGGTCGCCGCGATCACGGCCAGCCTTTTCGTCTTCCTCACGACCGAGTTGATGCCGGTGGGGCTGCTGACCCCGCTCAGCGAGGATCTGGGCATCTCCGTGGGCGCGGCCGGGTTGATGGTGACGTTGCAGGGCGTGTCGGCCGGGCTGGGCGTGCCGTTCATCGTGGCGTGGTCGCGGCGGGTCAACCGGCGGGTGTTGTTGTCGGTCCTGCTGGCGGTGCTGGCCGTGGGCAACCTGGTGACCGGCATCGCGCCGAACTACGGCGTGATCCTGACGACGCGGCTCCTGCTGGGCTTCGCCAGCGGCGTGTTCTGGGCCATCGGCGTGAGCATGGCGATGCGGCTGGTCGAGGAACGGCACGCCAACCGGGCCGCCGCCATCGTGATGTCCGGCATCTCGATCGCCACCGTGGTCGGCATCCCGCTCGGCACCTTCCTGGAGAGCCTCACCGACTGGCGCACCACGTTCCTCATCTGGAGCGGGCTGAGCGGGCTGGTGTTCCTGGCGGTCGCCTTCGCGATCCCGTCGCTGCCGTCGGCGAACGCCGTCTCGGTGCGCGAGGTGTTCGGGCTCCCGCTGCGGAACGTGCCGCTGCGCATGGTGCTGTTCACGGTGGTGCTGTTCGTGCTCGGCCACTTCGGGGCCTACACCTTCGTCCGGCCCTTCCTGGAGGCCAACGCGGGCGCCTCGCCGCTGCTGGTGACCGGGGTGCTGATGGTGTTCGGGGTCGCCGGCGCGATCGGCAACTTCGTCGCCGGGCACACCGTGAGCCGCAGCCTGCGGGACAGCTTCGTCGTCGGCGCCGCGGGGCTGGTGGCGGCCATGCTGCTGCTGCTCGCGATCGGCGGCAGCGCCACGGGGGCGATCGTGGCGCTGGTCGTCTGGGGGCTGTCGTTCGGGGTGGTGCAGCTCGCCCAGGTCAACATGACGCTCGCCGCCGCGCCGGAGACCTTCGAGGCGGCCATGTCGCTCAACACGATGGCGTACAACACCTCCATCGCGCTCGGCGCGCTCTTCGGCGGGCTGTTCGCCGACAACGCCGGCGTCACCAGCGTCGTGTGGTTCGGCGTGGCGCTGACCGCGGCCTCGCTGCTGCTCAACCTCGCCACCGGCCGGCGGACCTCGCGGTCCGTCCAGCCGGTCGCGTGAACGACGGGGACGCCCGCCTCACGGCAGTCGCCGCGCGGCGGTCGCCTCCCAGGTCCGCAGGTACGATTCCGCGCCGCCCGCCAGGTCACGGACGATGTCCTGACCGGCGAGCAGGCGCATGTCCTCGATCCAGTCGGGGACCAGGCCGTAGTTGGCCACGCCGTCGACGTTGACGTCCCAGACCCGCTGCCCGGTGCGCTGGCGGTCGAGGCGCACGCTCCCGTCGAAGGACGTGAACGGGTACGTCACCGGGTTCGCGGCGTTGCCCGCGCGCGGGGCGGGCAGGCGGCCCATGCCGTTGACGTCCAGGCCGTAGCCGTATCCGGGGACGTTGTACTGCTGCCGCAGCGGCGCGGTGCGCCGCCACTCCGCGACGAAGTCCGGGGAGTTGTGGCCGTACTGGGTGATCATGCCGCCGAGCGCGTAGATGCGGCCGAAGAAGCCCGGGTCGGCCCAGCTGTGGGAGGAGATCACGCCGGGGTAGCGGGCCGCCTCCAGCAGGCCGAGCGTCTGGGCCGCGGCCTTCACGCTCATGTGGTCGATCTCCACCATCATGCCGCGCCGGATCAGCCCCTGGACCATGTACGTGCCGAGCGAGGTCAGCCCCCGGGTGTTGCAGTGGGGCGCCGGCGGATACAGCGGCAGCGAGACGCCCGGCGGCAGCAGCCGCGCGATCTGGTCGGGCAGCACGCCGGCCGGGTCGATGGTGTTGTCGTGCTCGGGGCCGGTGCAGGTGCGGGCCTGCCAGAACGAGCCGGTGGACAGCAGGTTGCCGACGTTGACGATCGCGCCCTGGGTGCCGGAGTCGAAGCGCACGCCGCACAGCGCGTTGTCGTACTTGTGGCAGACGAACATGCTGCGCACGCCGAGCGCGTACATCTCGTCCAGGCCCCGGTCGATCTGGGACTTCGTGCACTGCGGGATGCCGAGGATCTGCCGGCAGCCGAACGGCTCCGACGTCTCGATCCCGAGGACGACGGCCAGCTTGCCGGCCGCGGCCACGCTCCTGGCCTCCGCGGGGTCGTTCACGAGGCGGAACCAGCCGCGTCCGGGGCCGCCCGACTCGGCGTCGATGTGGTCCTGCAGCTCGCGGGCGCGCTGGGCCTGCAGGCGGATGGACGTCATCTCGTCGCAGGAGTACTTCTTCAGCGGGTAGATCGCGCACAGCTGCCGGTTGGCCACCAGGTCGTTGACCAGCACCCGGAGCCCGCCGCGCCAGGCGCGCTCGACCCAGGTGTAGTACGCCTGCTGGTGGGTCAGCGAGTCGTGGGCCGGCCAGTCGCGGAAGGTGGGCCAGCCCACCGGGTCGTGGGTGCCGGTGGGCTTGCCGGTCCTGGTGAAGTTCTCGTACCAGGCCAGCTCGCCGTTCGGGTAGTGGTCGGGGCAGTCGGTCAGCGCGTGCTCGATGCCGTCGGGGTCGAACGGCTTGCCGCACATGAGCATGCCGCCGAACGTCTCGTAGGAGAACAGGTGGCTGTGGCCGTCCACGAAGCCGCTCACGGCGGCGGCGGCGTGCGCGGCGGCGGTCGGGACGGACGGCGCGACCAGCGCGCCGGTCAGGAGAAGGACGGCTGCGGCCGCCCGGCGGATGAGACGGTGGAACACGGGACCACCTCCCAGGCTGCGGTACCGGGGTCGCCGCAAGCATCCACCGCCGGAAGGGCCCCGGCAAGACCGAACATGAGCTGATCTCATCTAAATCTGCTCTAAATCCGTGACCGAAATGTCAGGCGCCCACGTCGTCGGCCAGGCGGCCGAGGTAGGCGCCGAACCGCCGCCGGTCCGGCTCGTCCCAGGACGCGGTCAGGTCGTCGAAGACGTGCCGCTGCCATTGCCGGGCGGCGGCCAGCAGGGCCTCGCCGCTGCCGGTGACCCGCAGCGCGGCCCGGCGGCGGTCGTGCTCGCTGGTCTCGCGGACGAGATGGCCGGCGGCGACGGCGTCCCTGACCATGCGGCTGGCGCCCGAGTGGTCGAGGCCGAGCTGGTGGGCCACGGTGGCGACGTCCGCCTCGCCGGGGGAGCTGCGCACCGCCTCCAGCACCAGGACGTGCTGGACCTGGCCCGGCTCGCCGGCCGCCTGCCCGGCCCAGCGCCGCGACCAGAAGCGGACCAGCCGGAAGAGCGCGGGGCCGCCGTCGGCGGAGAAGTCGTCGTTCACGGGGACAGTCTATGCGGATAATGTATGCGTATCGCATACAACTCAGAGGAGAGCGCCATGGGCATCACGCTCGACCACCTGATCGTCCCCGCCGCCGACAAGGACGTGGCGGCGGCCTTCCTCGCCGGGCTGCTGGGCCTGGCGGCGGGCGCGCCGTCGGGGCCGTTCACGCCCGTCCGGATCAACGACGACACCACCCTCGACTTCGACGACCGCCACCACGCCCAGCCCGGCCACTACGCCTTCCTGCTGGACGACGACGCCTTCGACGCGCTCCTGGCCCGGCTCGCCGCCGACCCGGACGTCGAGTACGGCTCGGGCCCCTGGAACGGCTGGGACCGGCGGACCAACGACCTGGGCGGCGGCAGGGGCGTCTACGTGCGCGACCCGAACGGCCACAGCTACGAGTTCTTCACGGCCGTTCCATGAGTTTTCCGCATGGGAGCCGTTGAACCCGGGCCGCGCGGGACGGCGTACACCCTGACGACGAGCACCGAGCCGGAGGACGGCGATGGACAGTCAGGGATGGGGTGGCGGGCTGGCCCTTCGGCCGCGCGACTACCTGGGGATGGGCGAGCCGCTGGCCGACGTGGTCGCGGCGGCGGGACCGTACGAGGGGGAGGCGCTGCACCGGCTCGCGCTGGGCACGGCCGCCACCATGGCCAGGCTGCATCTGACCGGGATCGCGGGGCTGCGGCTCGGGCCGCACAACGTGCTGGTCGGGCCGCTCGGCGAGGTGTCGTTCGCGCCCGGCCCGAGGAGCAGCGACCTCCCGCCGGCCGACGTGCGCGAGTGGGCCGACGTGATCGTCTTCGCCGCGGCCGGGCACGCCGGGCACGTTAGGGGCGGGGCGGGCCTCGATCGGTTGCCGCCCGTGCTGCGCGGCCTGGTCGACCGGTGCCGCCGGCCGGACCCGGCCGCCCGGCCGACGGCCATCGAGCTGGTACGCGTCCTGCTCGGGCACGCGGCCTCGGCCCGGCACGCTTCGGTGCGCGACCTGCTGCGCGAGGCCGAGGCATGGGCCGGCCCGCACGAGCCGGCGCGTCCGGAGGCACATACGGAAGCACGTACGGAGGCGCGTCCGGAGGCGCGTACGGAGGCGCGTCCGGAGGCGCGGTCGCGAGCGGCGGGGCGGCACGGGCGGGCGTCATCGGGTGAATGATCAGCTTTATCGTTGAATGAACAGGTGGGGCGATTGATGCAAATCCCGTATCTTGTTCCTCGCCCGTGCTAGGGCAATAATTCAATATCAGTAGTTATCCGGGCGACATTTCATGATGTACGCAGCGCGAGGAGTCGCCGCGTGAATCATCGTGTGACCGACGAGGCCATGGTGCGGGCCCTGTACCGCGAATACGGGTCCCCGCTGATGGCCTTCGCCGTGCGGCTGACGGGCGGCGACCGGCGCTGGGCGGAGGACGTCGTCCAGGAGACGCTGGTACGCGCCTGGCGCAACCTCGGGGACCTGCGGACCGACAACGGCTCGTTGATGCCCTGGCTGGCCACCGTGGCCCGCCGGGTCGTGATCGACGACCGGCGCCGGGCCGGCACGCGTCCCCTCGACACCGTGGAGGAGGTCCCGGAACGGGCGAACGCCGTGGCCGCCGAGGACGACCGCCTGCTGCGCGAGATCGTGGTGACCGACGCCATGCTCTCGTTGTCGCCGGCGCACCGCCAGGTGCTCACGGAGACCTTCCTGCGCGATCGTACGCTGCAGGAGGCCGCGGAGACGATCGGCGTGCCCGTGGGCACGGTGAAGTCCCGCGTGTACTACGCGATGCGGGCGTTACGCATCGCATTGGAGGAAAGGGGGGTGGGGCTCCCGTGAACGAAGTGCACCACGAGGACGTGGCGGCGTACGCGCTGGGCCTGCTGGACGACGACGAGCGCAACGCCTTCGAACGCCACCTGCACGGCTGCCCGAGCTGCGCCGGCGAGGTCGGCGCGTTCGCGGCGATGGGGGAGCTGATGCGCGGCGTCGACCCCGACGACCTGCGCGCCGGGCCGGTCGAGTCGGAGCTGGAGTCGCCGGTCGAGTCGCTGCTGGTGCGCCGGGCCGCCGTGGAGCGCCGCCGCCGTGCCCTCCACCGGGGGCTCATGTCGGCCGCCGCGTGCTTCCTCGTCGCGACCGGCGTCTTCCTCGCCGTCAACGCGGCGACCTCGGGCCCCGACCCCGACAGCGTGCACAGCCCCGCCCGCGCCCTGCTCATGACCGGCCGCACCTACCCGGTCAACGACCCCGCGACCGGCGTGTCCGGGGTGGTGGGCGTCGAGGACAAGGGCTGGGGCACCCACGTGGCGCTGGAGCTCAAGGGCGTCAAGGGGCCGCTGAAGTGCCGGCTGGTGGCCTTCGGCGACGACGGCCGCTCGGAGACCGTGGCGAGCTGGGGCGTGCCCGACAAGGGGTACGGCGTCCCGGGCGCCCCCGACCCCCTGCTGCTGCACGGCGGCACCAGCCTCACCCAGGACGATCTCAACCACTTCACCATCGAGACCCTGGACGGCCGCATCCTCGCGACCGTGCAGGTGTGACCGCCTACCATCGAGCGATGCGCATCGACCTGCACAGCCACAGCACCGCCTCCGACGGCACGCAGCCGCCGGCCGACGTGGTGCGCCGCGCCCGCGAGCGCGGCCTCGACGTGCTCGCGCTGACCGACCACGACACCGTCGCCGGCCACCGGGCGGCCGCCGAGGCGCTCCCCGAGGGCCTGACGCTGGTGCCGGGCATGGAACTGTCGTGCCGGCGGGCCGGGCAGAGCATCCACCTGCTCGCCTACCTCTTCGACCCCGCCGACCCCGAGCTGCTGGCCGAGTGCGAACGCATCCGCCGGGCCCGCGAGGAACGCGGCAGGCTGACCGTCGAGCGGCTGGTCGAGCTGGGCGTGCCGATCACCTGGGAGCAGGTGTCCGCGGTGGCCGGCGACAGCCCGGTCGGACGGCCGCACATCGCCCGCGCCATGGTCGCCGCGGGGGCCGTGGCCGCGCCGGAGGAGGCGTTCACGCCCGAGTGGATCGGCGCGGGCGGCCGCGCGCACGTCACCCGCTACGCCCTCGACCCCGTACGCGCGGTCCGCCTCGTGCGGTCGGCCGGCGGGGTGCCCGTGCTGGCCCATCCGAAGGCGGTCCGGCGCGGTGAGGCGGTGCCCGACGAGTGGATCGCCGAGCTGGCCGCGGCCGGGCTCTTCGGCGTGGAGGCCGACCACCTCGACCACGACGACGAGGCCCGCGCCCACCTGCGCCGCCTCGCCGCCGGGCTCGGCCTCGAAGTGACCGGGTCGAGCGACGACCACGGCGAGCTGACCGGCCACCGCCTGGGCTGCGAGACCACCGACCCCGAGGTCTACGCGCGCCTGCTCGCCGAGGCGAAGGGCGCCGCACCGATCACGGGCCGTTGAGAGCGGCCCGATCAGGGGCCGTTGAAGGCCGCACCGATCACGGCGCGCTGAAGTACGTGGTGAACCAGTCGCGGGCGTGTTCGGCGACGCTCTCCAGCGCGCCCGGCTCCTCGAACAGGTGGGTGGCGCCGGGCACGACGGTCAGGCGGTGCTCGGCGCTCAGATGCCGCTGCGCCTCCTCGTTCAGGTCGATCACGATCGGGTCCCGGCCGCCGACGATGAGCAGCGTGGGCGCGCGTACCGCGGCCAGCCGCTTCCCGGCCAGGTCCGGCCGCCCGCCGCGGGAGACGATCGCCGCGATCCGGTTGTCCGGCTCGGCCGCCGCCCACAGGGCCGCCGCCGCGCCCGTGCTCGCGCCGAAGTAGCCGATCGGCAGCCCCGCCGCCTCCTCGTGCCCGCGCAGCTCCTCCGTACGCTCCAGCAGCCGCCCGGCCAGCAGCCCGATGTCGAACACGTTGGCCCGGTCGGCCTCCTCCTCGGGCGTGAGCAGGTCGAACAGCAACGTCGCCAGGCCGGCCCTGTTCAGCACCTCGGCCACGTAACGGTTGCGCGGGCTGAGCCGGCCGCTGCCGCTGCCGTGCGCGAACACCACCACCCCCCGGGCGGCGTCAGGGACGACCAGGTCGCCGGTCATGCTTCACCTCCGACGGGCGCGCTGCCCCGCTGCGCCACAACCTTGCCGCTACCCAGGCACGGCGACCTCTATCCACCGCTCGAATGGGCATTGACCTGGGAGTATGAACAAAGAGCCGGGGCGCAAGCAGCAGAGCGCCGGCGCGCCGCTCGGGCGGATCGTCTCGGGCGCGGCGGCCGGGCTCGCGCGCCTGCGCGCCCAGGGGTTCCGGGAGTGGCTGAGGGCCGAACGGGAGGCGTTCGCCCAGACGGTCAAGGTGACGCTGGCCTGCGTGTTCGGGTGGTGGCTCGCCACGTTCGCGCTGAAGGTGCCGCTGCCCGTGCTGGTGCCGATCGGGGTGCTGCTCACGGTCTCGGCGACCGCCTACAGCACGGTCGTACGCGGGTTCCAGCAGGTCGGGGCGGTCGTGGTGGGGGTGGCGGCGGCGTCGGGGCTGATCTGGCTGATGGGCGTCAACGCGCTGACGCTGGGCGTGCTGGTGGCGGCCGGGCTCGTGCTGACCCGGCTGCTCAACCTGCCGGCCCAGAACGTGCAGATCCCGATCACCGCCCTGCTGGTGCTCTCGCTCGGCCGCACGTACGGCTTCGCGCGCCTGGCCGACGTCCTGCTCGGCGCGGCCATCGGCATCGCGGCGAACCTGCTCATCCTGCCGCCGCGCTTCGTCGAGCACGCCGCCAGGCAGTTGTGCGACATGTCGGCCGAGCTAGCCGACCTGGCCCAGGACATGGCCGACGGGCTGAGCGGCCACTGGACCGAGGACATGGCCCGCGACTGGCTCGACCGCGCCCGCGAGCTGTCCCAGCGCCTGGAGGAGACCAAGGACACCGCCGACCAGGCGGCCGAGTCCCTGCGCCTGACCTTCCGCCGGCGGCGCCGCTACGACCGGCGCCTGCGCCAGTCGGCCGAGGCCGCGACCTGCCTCGACCACGCCGGGCACCAGCTCAGGAGCATCGCGCGCGGGCTGGTGGACCTGATCGCCGGCGCCCGCGGCCTGCCCGGCGAGAAGGCCGCCGACCTGCCCGAACCCCTGGCCGGCGAGCTGCGCGCGCTGTCGCGCATCTTCCGTGACTTCGGCCTGATCCAGGTGGGCAAGGCCGCGTCCAGGGACATGGCGAACCTGTGCGCGGCCCTGCGCGAGGGCGAGCACCAGCAGCGCCACCTGGCCGCCGAGCTGGCCGGCTCCCCGCCCAAGGGCCCCCTGTGGCCCCTGTACGGCGCCCTGCTCGACGATTGCGCCAGGATCCGCCACGAGTTCGACCCCGACACCGGCCCCCACCAGTCCGCCTTCCCCTGACCCCGCCCCTGACCCCGCCCCTGCCCCCCACCGCCCGCGGGCCCGGCTCGCCGCGCCCCCCGTTCAGGCCAGGAGCAGCGCGGTGACGAACTGGAGCAGGTGCCAGGCCACGTACGCGGCCAGCGAGCAGAACGCCCACTCCTTGCTCCTGCTCACCCGCGCCACCCAGACCAGCACCTCCACCGGTTCGGACCGCGGCCTGACCGCCCGTGCCGCGAAGTAGGCCGCCATCAGCCAGGCCGCCCCCGACGCGGTGAGCAGCCCGACCGAGAGGGCGACCAGCACCCCCGGCCCGGCCGGCGGGTCACCCGGCGAGAGCTGACGGGTCCAGGCCGCCAGCACCCCGGCCAGCAGGCCGAGCGTGACCCGCCGATCCCTGCGCGCCTGTCGCTTGAGTGACTGCAGGTCTCGGCGCATGTGGTGCTTGAGCATCCGGATCACCTCCGTGTCGTCGCTGGTGGCACCAGCTAACGAGAAGGCGCGGAGAAGATCTGCGACCTCACTTCCGAGATTTCCCGACTTTTAGCGGCTTTTCAGGAGAGCTCCCGCAGCTCCTGCGCCGCCCGCCGGCCCTCGAAGACGTCCCCCACCTCGTCCAGCGTGCGCACCGCCTCGGCCAGATGGGCCACCGCCGCCGCGCGGTCCCCGAGCCTGGCGGTGATCAGGCCGAGCGCCCTCAACGCGCACCCCAGGTCGCGCCGCGTCCCGCACTCCAGGTGCACGTCCCTGGCCTGCTTGGCGTGCACCAGCGCCTCCTCGGCCCGGTCCAGGTCGAGCAGCACCATGGCCAGCGTCGTGAGCGCCGCCCCCCACCGGTCCCTGGTGCCGGTCTCGTTCTGCAGCTCGGCAGTCTGCCTGGCGTACTCCAGGGCCGCCGCGGGCTCGCCGCCCGTGTGCAGGGCCTGCGCGATCGACAGCAGCGCGCTGGCCCTGTTGTCGCCCGTCTCCTCCCTGAGCGCCAGCGAGGCCCGCGCCGCCCGCAGCGCCTGCTCGTGCCACCCCAGCGACAGGTACGTGTACGCCAGCGTCTCCTGCACGTCGGCCTCGGCCCGCCGGTTGCCCAGCCCCTGGACCAGGTCCAGGGCCTCCAGCGCGTACACGAAGGCCACCTGCGGCTGGCCCTGGCGGCGGCGCACCCGGGCCAGCCGGTTGAGCATGCGGGCCTCGACGGGCTCGTCGCGGATCACCCGGCTGATCCCGAGCGCCTGGTTCAGGTAGTCGTCGGCGCGCAGGTAGTCCGACAGCCGCCAGTGCACCAGCCCGATGTCGCCGAGCGTCTCGGCCTTGCCCTGCTCGTGGTGGAGCTCGACCTGCACCGCCAGCGCCTGCTCGTAGCAGGCCAGCGCCTCGTCGTAGCGCGAGCCGTTGCGCGCGATGCGGCCCAGGGCGCACAACGCCCGTCCGCAGCCGTGCTGGTCGCCGGTGGCCGTGTACCCGGCCAGGGCGCGTTCGGCGTCGCGGCGGGCGTCCTGCTGCAGCCGGAGCCGGTCGTAGATCTCGGCCAGGCAGAGCAGCGTCTCGGCCTCGGCGTGCTCGTCGCCCAGCTCGTGGCAGATCGACAACGCCTCCAGGCCCTCTGAGAGCGCCGCGTCCGGCTCGCCCAGGCTCTGCCGGACCCGGGCCGAGACGATCAAGCTCTGCGCGGTGCCCCTGCGGTCACCCAGCTCCTCCCGCACCCGCAGCGCCTGGCCGGCGTACCGCAGCGCCAGGTCGTGCCGTTCCCGCGACAGGTGCAGCAGGGCGAGCGTGTGCAGGCAGGTGGCCACGCCGGCCAGGTCGCCGATCTCCTGGTACACCTCCAGCGCCTCGCCCGCGCGGCGCAGCGCCGCGTCCCTGTTGCCCGCGATGCCGTGCACCTCGGCCAGGTCGTTGAGCGCGCGGGCCAGCCCCGCGCGGTCGCCCAGCGAGGTGAAGTCGGCCAGCGCCTCGCCGATGAACCTGGCCGCCAGCGTGGACGGCCCGATGTCGCGGTGGATCGAGCCGAGATGGCTGCGCATGAGCGCGACGGCCCGCCGGTTGCCCACCTGGATGGCCGAGGTCAGCCCGGCCTGCTGCACCTCCAGGTTGTTCTCGTAGTACCGCAGCCTCCTGAACGGCTCGAACACCGCCTCGGCGAGCTGCCAGGCCATCCCGTACGCCCCGCTCTCCTCGGCCAGCCGCACCGCCGAGACCAGCGACCGCCGCTCGGCCTCGAACCACTCGCGCGGCGTGTCCGGCCCCGTCGCGACCGCCAGGTAGTGGTCGAGCAGCCGCACCCTGGCCTCGCGCACCCCCGCCTCGGCGTGCCGGCCGAGTTCCCTGGCCTGCCACTTGACCAGGTCGTGCACCCGGTACCGCGACCCGGGCAGCGGCTCGACCAGGTACGCCCGATGCAGCCCCTCGACCGCCGCCACCGCCTCGCCCACCGGCACGCCCAGCGCCGCCGCCAGCACCTCCGGCGCGAAATCCCGTCCGGGAAGCAGCCCGACGTGCCGGAAGGCCCGCCGCTGGGCGGGGCTCAGCGACTCGTACGCCAGGTCCAGCGCCGACCTGAACGCCTCCTCCGGGTCCCCGGCCAGCGGCCGGTCCGGCGTACGCAGCTCCGCCGCCCGCGCCCGCACGCTCAGCCCCGGGTCCTCGGCCAGCTTGGCCGCCGAGATCCGCAACGCGTACGGATGGTACGAGCACACCCGGGCCAGCTCGGCCAGCGCGTCCCGGTCGGCGGCCCGCGGCGAACCCTCGCCGAGCACCGACACCAGCAGCGCCACCGCGTTGCCCGGGTCGAGCACCGACAGGTCCATGAGGTCGGCGTGCCCGGTGGCGCGCAGCGGCGCCATCCGCGTCCTGCTGGTCACCAGCACCACGCAGTCCTTGCCGCCCGGCAGCAGCGCCCGCACCTGGGCCGGGTCGGCCGCGTTGTCCAGGACGAGCAGCAGCCTGCGCCCGGCGATCCTGCTGCGATAGAGCAGCATCAGCTCGGCCTCGTCGGAGGCCGGCATGTGCTCGCCGACGCCGAGCGAGCGCAGGATCTGCCCGAGCGCCTCCGCCGAGCTCATCGGCGGCTGGGTCGGCGAGTGGCCGCGCAGGTCGATCATGATCTGGCCGTCGGGGAACCGGTCGGCGTGCAGGTGGCCCCAGTGCGTCACCAGCGCGGTCTTGCCCACGCCGGTCAGGCCCTGCACGACCATGGTGTTCGTCCGCCGCGGCCGGTCCAGCCAGGCCGTGAGCAGGTCGAGGCTCTGCTGGCGGCCGGTGAAGTCGGACACGTCGGCGGGCAGCTGGCGCGGCTTCGGCAGCTCGCCGACCGGCAGCGGCCCGGCCTGCGCGCCCGGCCGCGTGAGGAACGGCGTCACCCGGCCGCGCCACGGCTCGGACAGGTGCTCCCAGGCCCCCGCGGCCTCGCGCAGCGCCACCGGGTCGGCGATCCGCAGCCTCCGGTACCCCGGCCGCACCAGCCAGCCGCGCCTGACCCACTGCGTGAGCTGCCGCTGCACGACGTCGGGCGCGCTGCCCACGAGGTCGGCCAGCGTCTCCATGGACAGCGGCGGCGCGGCGGGGGAGGCCAGCTCGTACCGCTCGTCCAGGTGCAGCAGCCACACGGCCAGGCGGGCGGCGACCGGGGCCCGCGCCAGCGCCTCGTGCCTGCGGGCCGCCAGGTTCCTGGCGAACAGCTCCTGGACGAGCGCGGTCGCCACGGCCGGGCCCGCCGAGGCGTGCTCGCGTAACCGCCGCAGGTCGATGGGCCAGGCCCGGACCTCGGTCAGGGCGTCCACCTTGACGCGCTCGCCGGGGCTCCAGAAGGCCAGCTCGCCCACCAGGTCGCCGGGGCCGCGCAGGTCGTGCACGACCTCCCGGTCGCCGCCGGGGACGTGCTCGCGGGCGTACCCGTGGTCGATCAGGTGGACGCGGTTGACCGGCCGGACCGGCGAGCAGATCAGCTCGCCGCGGCGGAAGAGGCGAAGGCTCGCGCCCTCGTCGACAAGTGACCTGAACAGACCCACGCCGCCACCACCACCAATCTTGGGGACGGCGGTGTCCTCGACATGACAGGTTGGAAACAGTCCCAACGACAAAGTGTCACATCAGGCGAACACGGGTCAACGGATCACACGTGCGCCGAATCGCTGCGATCGGGCACGAACCGGTAGCCGACGTTGCGGACGGTCCCGATCAGCGACTCGTTCTCGGTGCCCAGCTTGGCGCGCAGCCGCCGGACGTGCACGTCGACCGTCCTGGTGCCGCCGAAGTAGTCGTAGCCCCAGACCTCCTGCAGGAGCTGGGCGCGGGTGAAGACCCGGCCGGGATGCTGGGCCAGGTACTTCAGCAGCTCGAACTCCTTGAACGTCAGGTCGAGCACGTTCCCGCGCAGCCGCGCGGTGTAGGTGGCCTCGTCGATCGACAGGTCGCCGCTGCGGATCTCGTCGGGGACGTCCTCGGCGGCGGCCTGCGACCTGCGCCCGGTCGCCATGCGCAGCCGCGCCTCCACCTCGGCGGGCCCGGCGGTCTCCAGCAGCACGTCGTCGACCCCCCACTCGGCGGTCATCGCGGCCAGGCCGCCCTCGGTCACCACCACCAGCAGCGGGCAGTCGATGCCCGTGGTGCGGATCAACCGGCACAGGCTCTTGGCCTGCACGAGCTCCTTACGCGCGTCCACGACGACGGCGTCGGCGGGCGGCGTGTCGATGAGCACCGACGCCTCGGCCGGCGAGACGCGGACGGAGTGGAGCAGCAACCCCAGCGCCGGCAGCACCTCGGAGGACGGCTCGAGGGCGTTGGTCAGCAGCAGCAGGTTGCTCATCACGGCCTCCTCTAACACACAAGGACCCGGAGGCGACGTCGCCCAGGTCCTGTACGCGAGGATATCCCACGGCTTAGTCGCGTCCATTGCGCGTCCACCAGATGAACAGCGGGCCCTTTGAAACAGGCGTGTTAAGGGCGACGCACAATAGAGCGAAGGCGATTGTGAGGCAACGCGTGGCCACAGGAAAAGTACGTTATTGGGCGGCGGCCAAGGAGGCCGCCGGAGTCGCGGAAGAGTCGTTCGAGGCGGCGACTCTTGAGGAACTGATGACCAAAATCACACAGAACAGGGCCGAGCTCGCCCGGGTGGTCGGCCGTTCGTCGTTCCTCGTGGACGGCGCGCCCGTGGGCCGGCGCGCCCACGACACGGTGGTGCTCGGCGATGGCGTCACGGTGGAGGTGCTGCCGCCCTTCGCCGGCGGGTGATCGACGGCTCCGGCGGGGAAGGAGACCGCCGGATCGATAGGCTCGACACCCCCGCCGACGACAGGGAGCCCCATGCGCAAGCTGATCATCTTTCTGATCGTGCTGGTCGTCCTCTTCGTCGTGGTCGACCGCGTCGCCGTCGCCGGGGTGGAGCGTGACCTGTCCAACCGGATCGCCGCCGCCACCGACCTCAGCGGCACCCCCAAGGTGACGATCGAGGGCATCCCGTTTCTCACTCAGGCCGTCTCGGGGCACTATCCCGAGGTACGGTTCGATCTCGGCACCCTCACCTACGGAGGCGTGCCGGTGAAGAACCTGCGCGGCGTCGCCTACGACGTGACCGCCCCGCTGTCCGACGTGCTGCAGAACCGTGCCGACGTCCGGGCCGGGCGGGTCACCGTGAGCGGCGTGCTCACCCGGGCCACGATCGACAAGTACGCGCCCCGGGGCATCAAGATCAGCGGCAACGGGCGGCGGCTCGTGGCGTCGGGAGAGGTGACGGTGGGGGTGCAGAAGGTGCAGTTCACCGCCGAGATGCGGGTCGACGTGGCCGACGGCGCCATCAGGCTCCAGGCGGAGAAGATCCAGGGCGTGCCCGACCAGCTCGCCCGCTTCGTCACCTACACGATCCCGTTCAAGGGCGGCCTGCCCTTCGACGTGAAGATCACCGGGGTCCAGAACGTGGCCGACGGATTGGAGTTCTCGGCCGAAGCGTCTGACGTGCCGATCCGTGGATGAGCCTGAACCGCTGCGGCCCCCCGTACGTGATGAGGGCGTGAGCGCAGCAGGCACCGCGGACGAGGAGCTCGTACGCACCCTCTTCGACGAGCACGCCGGGCCACTCTACGGGTACGTGCTGCGACTCACCGGTGATTCCGGACGTGCGGAGGACGTGGTGCAGGAGACGCTGCTGCGGGCCTGGCGGCACCCCGACGCGCTCTCCGGCCGTCCCATCCGGGCCTGGCTGTTCACGGTGGCGCGTAACCTCGTGGTCGACCAGCACCGCGCCAAGAAGGCCAGGCCGCAGGAGACCGGCGACGAGGCCCTCGCGGTGCTGCCTGCCGACGACGAGCTGGAACGGGCGGTCGAGTCGTGGGCCGTGGCCGAGGCGCTGGCCGCGCTGCGGCCCGAGCACCGCGAGGTGCTGCTGGAGGTCTACTACCGGGGGCGATCGGTGAAGGAGGCGTCGGCGACGCTGGGCATACCGCCGGGCACGGTCAAGTCGCGCACCTACTACGCGCTGCGCGCGCTCAAGCTGGCGCTGGAAGAGCGGGGGCTGGCGCCGTGATGACCTGCGAAGAAGTGCGCATCGCCATGGGCGCGCACGCCTTGGGCGCGCTCGAACCCGACGAGGCGCTGGAGATCGACAACCACCTGGCCACCTGCGAGAGCTGCGGCGCCGAGCTGCTCGAACTCGAAGGCGTCGCCGCCTTCCTCGGCAAGGTGTCCGAGCGCGACGTCGAGCTGGTGGCCAGCCCGCCGCGCCAGGTGCTCGACCGGCTGCTCAACGCCCGCGCCCGGCGCCACCGGCGCGGCCGGGTCATGCTGGCCGTGGCCGCCTCCGTCGCGGTGATCGCCGTCGGCGGCACGGTCTGGAGCGTCACCCGGCAGGACGTCACGCAGCAGACCGCGGCCGCGCCCGCGGCCGCCCCCCAGTCCTCGGCGGCCGAGAAGTCGCCGGAGACCGAGGGCTTCGTCGCCAGCGACGCCGCGCCCGACGCCCAGCTCAGGAAGGCCGTCCCGTCGCCGAGCGCGATGCCCACCACGGCCCTGAGCACCACCGGCGACGGCCGGGCGTTCAAGGGCGAGAACCGGGTCAGGGACTACTACGCCACGGTCTACGCCCTGCCCGGCGACGGGCGCACCGAGCTGCTGGTGACCGTGCGGAACGTGCCGGTCGGCACCGCCTGCAGCCTGGCCGTCTACGACGACAGGGGGCGGCGCGAGGTCGCCGGGAGCTGGACCGTCAGCCGCGAGAGCTACCGGGAGGAGACCGTCTTCCAGATGGCGACGCCGGTGCCCATGCGGCGCATCGACCGCTTCGAGGTCGTCGACCGGCGGGGACGCGTCCTGGTGAACGTCGCCGGCCCGGCCAGGAAGTAATCGCGGCCGCCCGTGGTTGGCCCTGAGGTGACGGGTCTGTGGATCGCGCTGGCAACGCTGGCGCTCGGCACGGTGATCGGGGTGGTTCGTCTGCGCCGCGACGGACGGGTGCGCGCGGCGGCCGGGGAACGGCTGACCGCGGACATGCTGGGCGCCGCCATGGGCGAGCGGGCCACGCTGGTGCAGTTCTCGACCGCGTTCTGCCAGCCCTGCCGGGCGACCAGGCGGGTGCTGGCCGACGTGAGCACGCTCGTGCCCGGGGTGGCGCACGTGGAGATCGACGCCGAGTCCCGGCTCGATCTGGTAAGGCGATTCGACGTCATGCGCACGCCCACTGTGTTTGTGCTGGATCCGTCAGGCAATGTGGTCAAAAAGGCCTCTGGCCAGCCACGGAAGGCCGACGTGCTGGCCGCGCTGGCAGCCGCGATCCCCTCCGGGGAGTCACGGCCGTCTCACGAACTGTCTCAGAACTCGGACGAGATGTGACAGATGGCGAGACGACGAGTAGGGTCGTCGCTATGAACCCGTCGACAGAGCTGCTCACGAAGCGGCGCGCGGTTGATTTCTGCCGCGTGGCCACCGCGCTCTGTCGCGCTGCCTGAGGACGGTCACCGCGGACATCTGGTCCGCCCCAATCGACCCCTTCAGGAGCATCCTGCGATGCGTGCTGATCCCAGAGCGCTGCGCTTCGGCGCGGCCGTCACCACCTTGGTCCTCGCTCTCGTCCTCGTGACGGGGAGCGCGTGGCTGCTCGCCGTCCAGGCGGTGGTCTTCGCGCTGGGAGTCGCGCGCCGCTCGCCGTACACGATGCTCTTCAAAGCGCTCGTCAGGAGCGCGCCGAAGGAAACCGAAGACGCCCGCCCGCCGCGGTTCGCGCAGGGGGTGGGGCTGCTCTTCGCGGTCGCGGGGCTGGCCGGGTTCGCCGTCGGGATCACACCGCTGGCCCTCGGGGCCACGGCCGCGGCTCTCCTCGCCGCCTTCCTCAACGCAGCCTTCGGATTCTGCCTCGGCTGCGAAACGTACCTGCTCATTCGCCGTCTACTGCCCGCCGCCAAAATGGAGGTTTCCCAATGAGCCGCTCCGCCGCCCTGGTGGACGCCGACTGGGTCGAGGCCAACCTCGACACGCCCAACGTCGTACTCGTCGAGGTCGACGAAGACGTCAGCGCCTACGACAAGGGCCACATCCGTGGCGCCGTGAAGGTCGACTGGCGGCAGGACCTGCAGGACCCGGTCCGCCGCGACTTCGTGGACAAGACCGGTTTCGAGGCTCTGCTGTCGGACCGCGGCATTTCCAACGATGACACCGTCGTGCTCTACGGCGGCAACAACAACTGGTTCGCCGCCTACGCGTACTGGTACTTCAAGCTCTACGGCCACCAGGACGTCAAGCTGCTCGACGGCGGGCGCAAGAAGTGGGAGCTCGACTCCCGCGAGCTGGTCCGCGACGTGCCCGAGCGCGCCAAGACCCAGTACGTCGCCCAGGAGCAGGACACCGCGATCCGCGCCTTCCGCGACGACGTGGTCGCCGCGATCGGCAAGCTCAACCTGGTCGACGTGCGCTCGCCCGACGAGTTCACCGGCAAGCTGCTCGCCCCGGCCCACCTCCCGCAGGAGCAGGCGCAGCGCGGCGGCCACGTGCCCACCGCCCGCAACATCCCGTGGTCCAAGGCCGCGAACGACGACGGCACCTTCAAGTCCGACGACGCGCTGCGCGCCCTCTACGGCGAGGCCGGCGTCGACTTCGGCAAGGACACCATCGCCTACTGCCGCATCGGCGAGCGCTCGGCGCACACCTGGTTCGTGCTGCACGAGCTCCTCGACCAGGGCAACGTGAAGAACTATGACGGTTCGTGGACGGAATACGGCTCGCTCGTGGGCGTGCCGATCGAGCTGGGGGAGGCCCGCTGATGACCGCTGCACAGGGTTGCGGAGCGCCGGAGCAGACCATCGCGCTGCCGGCCGGGATCGATCTGTCCAACCAGGCCGTCATCCAGGGCGTGGTGACGGGCGCCACCACCGCCTACGCGCGGCTGCTCGACCACTCCGGCGAGTTCACCGGTGAGGTCGTCGTCTCCGACGACGGCGTCTTCCGCTTCTTCGCCGCGCCCGGCGACTGGACCGTCCGCATCATCGCGGGCGGCGGCGTCACCCGCGACGTTCAGGTGGAGGCCAGGCTGGGTGAGGTCTCCCAGCTCGCGGTCGCCGTCTGAGCCCAGACAGCGCCGAGACGGGGCCCGTGTCCACACCGGACACGGGCCCCGTTCCCGTTCCGGGCGAGCGCAACGAAACCCGGCGCGGCGGTGTTGTAGAGGGCGTGAGTGGAACCGACTGTCTCGACCCGGTGCGCAAGGCGCTCCTCGACGACCTCGACGAGGGCTTCGCCGAGCTGTACGCCGCCCACCGCGGCCTGGTCTTCTCGACCGCGCTGCGGCTGAGCGGGCGCTGGGCCGACGCCGAGGACCTCACCGCCGAGGCGTTCCTGCGGGCGTACCGGGCACTGGCGGGCTACGAGCCCGACCGCCTGGCCGCGCTGCAGCCGCGGGCCTGGCTGATGACGATCCTCATGAACATCTGGCGCAACTGCGCCAGGGCGAAATCCCGCAAACCGCCACCCGACCTGCGTGACGAGCCCGTCGACGAGCCCGACCCCGCCCAGGACGTCGAGGAGGCGGCGGTCCGCAGGGAGACCGGCGACGAGCTGTCGGAGCTGCTCGGCCTGCTGCCCGACGAACAGCGGGCCGCCGTGGTGCTCAGGCACGTCGTCGACCTGCCGGTCAGCGAGATCGCCACCGTGCTCAGGATTCCGCAGGGCACGGTCAAGTCGCACGTGTCGCGAGGGCTGCGGCGGCTGCGCGAACTGGGAGGTGCCCGATGAACGACGATTCACTGCTGGCCGGGCTGGCCGCGCTGGCCACCGACGCGCCCGCCGGACTGCTCGACCGGATCGCCGCCCGCTGGGTGAGCGTGCCCGCGCCGATCGGCGAGCTGCGGGTGGCCTTCACCGACCAGGGCGTGGCGTACGTGCACACCGGCGACGACTTCGCCGCCTCGTTCAGGAAACGGTTCGGCCGGCCGCTGCTGGCCGCCGACCGGCCGCCCGCGGGGCTGGTGCCCGCGCTGCGCACCGGCCGTCTCGGCAAGGTGCCGCTGGACCTGCGCGGCGTCAGCGGCTTCCAGCGTGACGTGCTCGACGCGGTCAGGACGATCCCGAGGGGCGAGGTCAGGCCGTACTCGTGGGTGGCCGAGCAGATCGGGCGTCCGCGGGCCGTACGCGCGGTGGGGACGGCGCTCGGCGCCAACCCGGTGCCGCTGCTCGTGCCGTGCCACCGGGTCGTCAGGTCCGACGGCGTGACCGGCGACTACGTGTTCGGCCGGGCGGCCAAGGAACGGCTGCTGCTGGCCGAGGGCGTCGACCTGGACCGGGTGCGCGCCCTCGCCGGGGAGCGGGTGTTCTACCTGGCCAGCGACACCACCGGCGTGGTGTGCTTCCCGACCTGCCACAACGCCCGCCGGATCACCCCCGCGCACCGGCACGGCTTCCGCAGCGTCGCCCAGGCCAGGGCGGCCGGCTACCGGCCGTGCCGCACCTGCCGGCCGGCTCAGGCGGGCGGCTTGGCCGGGTAACGCATCAGGAGGGTGGCGCGCACGACGTCGGGGCCGTGCGCGCGGTAGCCGTGGGGGACGTCGGCGAGCCAGGAGATGTGGTCGCCCGGCCCGGCCGTGAGCGGCTCGTGGATCGGGCCGGCGCTGAGCGTGCCGGTGAAGACCGTGACGTGCTCGCTCACCCCCTTGTGGTGGGCGGGCGAGGTCTGGGTGACGCCCGGGGGCACGCGGACGCGGTAGAGCTCGTAGGTGACGCTGTCGTCCTCGAAGACCTCCAGCAGGTCGGCCTCGATGGCGGCGCCGCGCATGGTCCGCGGCTCGGGCGGCGAGTCGAGTATCGCCCCGATGGGCACGCCGAGCTGCGCGGTGATCGCCCAGAGCGTCTCCAGCGTGGGGTTGCGGGTGCCGGTCTCGACGCCGGACAGCGTGGCCTTCCCGATGCCCGCCCGCTTGGCGAGCTCGGACAGCGAGACTCCGCGCGCCTGGCGCAGCCGTCGCAGCCGGTCGCCGACGACGGCGGGGTCCTGGTCGAAGGCGGGCAGCGGGTCCATAACGCCATCGTGCCGCACGGCTCGTCCGGTGTGACCGCCTCGCGGGGACCGAATCGTCGTTTCCCGCCTTCGCCACTGCTCAGGAGTGGCCTGGAAACACCCTGGCCACAGGCTGTCCACGGGTTGCTGCTGCGGCGTAAGGGACGGACCGCTACGATTCAGCAGATGTCCGGATCGACAGGTGTGATGGCGCCGCCCCGACCTGGGCCTACGCCGGCTCAGCGGATGCCGTCGCCGTACTCGCTGCCCCTGCACGCGCTGCGCCTCGCGGGGAAATGCGCGCTGCCGCTGATCCTCTGGTACGCGGCGGGCCAGGTCGTGCGCTTCGTCCTGCTGTACGCCGCCACCGAGCTCGCCTACGGCGACCTGCGACAGCTCCGGCTGGTGGGCACGGTCACCTTCCTGACCCTGATCGTCCTCGCGGCGATGACGGTCACCACGGGCATGCTCTACACCCTGCGCGGCGCGCTGTGGGAGATGCGCGCGAGGAGGGAGGAGGGCGTCGAGGACGAGCGCTTCTTCCGGGTGCTGGACCGGGTGGCCCCCGCCTTCGCCGTGCTCTACCTGTCGTGGGGCTGGCACGTGGAGGACGCCCGCGCCCTGCAGCGCATGGACCTGAACCACCACTTCTACGACATGCAGTCGGCGGCCTGGTTCGGCGAGGAGACCCAGGTCGGCAAGGGCCTCACCGACCTCGACTGGCGGGTCTCGCTGGGCGCGATGGTCGTGCTGTTCGGCCTGAAGTGGCTGTTCGCCAAGCTCGTGGAGCAGGGCAAGGGCAAGCTGTACGGCTTCGGCGCCGCCTTCTCCGAGTTCGCCTTCGTCTTCTACGGACTGAACGCCACCGTCGCCATCGCCGGGCTGCGCTCGGAGTGGGTGGAGCACCGCAGCGTGGTCGCCGGCACCAACGACCTGCTGGAGCAGGCGGAGAAGAGCGTGCCGCTGTGGAAGACGGTCACGGACGCGGTGAGCGACTTCTGGCCGTTCTTCATCGGCGGCGTCGCCGTCCCGCTGGCCTGGCTGACCGTGGCGATGCTGGTGTTCGGCGCCTACTCCGACGAGACCCGCAGCCTGGTCAAGGGCACCCGGCTCGAACGGGGCGTGGACCGGCTGGAAGACAGCCACGACCTCACCAAGAGGACGTTCGACCAGCTCACCGGCGGCTTCCGGGACCGCTGGCTGCCGCTGGCCAACTCCCTGCGGATGATCGCCAAGGGTGGCGCGCCGCTGTTCGGCATGATGTGCCTGAGCTACGTCGCCCTGACCGTGGGCGCCGAGTACGCCGAGCGCGCCGTGGTGACGCTCGTCGGCGCGCAGGCCGACTGGGTGTGGGCGTACAAGCAGGGGCCCCTGGCGTTCGTGAGCGGGCTGGTCGTGACCGTGCTCACCATGGCGCTGCTGGCGGCCACGTACGACCTGGCCGCCACGCGGGCCCGGCTCAAGGGCGAGCCGCTCACCGACGTGTGAACCGCAGCGCGTCCACCTCCGCTTTGCCGACCTTCTCCCGTTTGAAGAAGTCCGCCGTCGGGGTGTCGGAGCGGTAGTCGCTGACCCTGAAGGAGAGCTCGACCTCGTTCGCGACCGGCGTCGGCACGATGGCCATGCCCTCGAACTTGTACTCCTTGCCCAGCTCCAGCCGGTCCGTCGGGCGGTCGCCCGGGGTGAACTCCACCGTCCAGGTCCGGCCGGAGCGGTCCTCCAGCTTGGCCCGGTCCGGCGGGGCGGTCATGGTGGCGCTGGACTCGTCGAGGAGCTTCTGGGTGATGTCCACCTTCAGCCAGGTGACCTCGGGGCCGTGCTTGCTGCCCTCGGGGGCCTGGACGGCCTTCAGGGCCGCCTTCCACTCGATGTGGTGGACCTCGCCCGACTGGCCGGGGGCGACGGCGACCTCGTTGACCTTGACGCCGCCGGTGATGGTCGTGTCGTAGAAGCGGTAGCCGTCGTAGGTGTTGAGGCCCATCGCGACGACGGACGCCACGGCGGCGCCCACGGCGACCAGGATCACTCGGCCGCGCCTGGGCGGGCGGGCGTCCTGCGGGCTCGCCGGCGGCTGCTGCACGGGGGGCGCCGCGGCTGCGGCCGCGGCCGGGGAGCGCTGCGGGGACGGCGGGGCCATGCCGGGCCGGATGGCGGGCAGCGGCTGGGTGCTGCGCCCTGAGGACTCGCGGGGGGCGGGCGGCCACACCTGCTGGTCCGGATGCACGAACCGCCCCCGCCCTGGCCCACCGGGCATCCCCTGGCCCCCGGAAGCCGTGGGCCCACCGGGCATCCCTTGGCCGCCGGGAGCCGTGGGGCCGCCGGGCATCCCGGCGCCGGCGGGTGCGGCCGGTCCGCCCGGCGTTCCAGGGCCGGGCTGCTGCGCGCCGCCACGGCCGGGAGGCCGCGCGTCGTGACCGGGAGGCGCCCCCGCGGGGCCGGGCGGGGGAGCCGCGTGGCCGGCGGGGACGGGGCCCGAGGGGTCGGGGCCGTAGCCGGGAGGTGGCGTGGGACGGGCCGGCGGCGGGGTGGCGCGGTCGCGTGGCGAGCCCGTACGGCGGCGTCGGGGCCTGGCGGGCAGCGGCGCCTGCGGCGACGGCGGCATCGGCCCGGCCCCAGGCTGCGGCGCAGGCGGCACCGGTCCGGCCCCAGGCTGCGGCGACGGGGGCATCGGTCCGGCTCCGGGCTGCGACGACGGCGGGTCCGCGGGTGCGGGGGGAGGTGGGGGAGGCGGGAAGGCCGAGGGGGCCGGGGCGGGGTCCTCGGGGTGGTGGTCGGTCCTGGGGGCGAACCAGTCGCGCTCGTTCGTGCTCACAGTGCGATCACTTCTTGACGGTGGAGTAGACGGCCTGCGGCGAGGCCGCGAGCTTGCGCGCGGCCTCCTCGTCGAGCCCGAGGTCGATCTCGACCTCCGGCTGGAACGGCTCCTCCACCGTCTCGGCCGGCAAGCCGAAGATCACCCGCGCCCCCGGCAGCGCCGATGAAGGAACCTCGAAGAAGAACCGCCCGCTGACCCAGATGTCGGGCTGCACCCACGTGTTCGCCAGCGTCAGAGTGCTCGCCACGCGGTCGGTGGCCTGGAACTTCTTGCCGTCCGCGGTCAGCAGCTGCGGCTGCCCCAGGTGGTACGGCTTGAGGCTCGACTTGGCCGAGGCGTTGACCACGAGGAACAGGTTGTCCGTCGTGATGGTCTGGTCGCTGTTCTGGATCGTCCTGGTGGCCAGGAACGAGTCGAGCCGGACGGTGAACCGCCGGGCGTCCACGTCCTCGCCCTTGGCGCCCGTGTAGGTCGCCTTGGCTCTCGCCTCGTTGGCGGACAGGTGGAACGTCTGCAGCCCGACGGCGGCGGCCGCCAGCAGCAGCCCGGCGCAGGCGTTGAGCACCTTGGAGCCGCCGCCCGGCCCGCGTCCGGCACGGCGGCCGGGCCGGCCGGGACGCTCGGGGACGGCCGAGGAACGCGGCTGGGTGGCGGTCATGCCCCCTCACCCGCCTTGACCGGCAGCGTCACGCGGGCCTTCACCTCGGGGTAGAACTTGTCGTCCTTCTCCTTGGAGACCATCTGCCAGCGCAGCTGCTCGTCCTCGAAGCCGGAGACGTACTCGAAGGTGGCCACGTCGAGCGTGATCTTGTCCGGAGGGCGTTCGGTCGCGCCGAGCCGGTACCGGACGAGCACCTGGCTGGTCACGCCTGGGTGGAGCTGCCGGGTCTCGTCGCCCTTGTCGAGGGCGTAGACGAAGGGCCCCGACTCCTTGGGGAACTTGGGGCTGATGGCGACGAGCGAGTCGGCGAAGAACATGCCGAGCCACGCCTTGTCCGGCTTGGCGGGGTCGGGGGGCAGGCCGACGCTGGAGGTCTCGTCGCCCTTGTTGGTGACCTCGAAGACCAGCTCCACGAACCGCTTGTCCTCGTCGAACTGCGTCTTGGCCCGCTCGACCTTGACCCGCGACTCGACGAAGCGCGTGGAGTAACGGCCCTGGTCGAGCGTCGCGCCCTGGCCGAGCAGGTCCGGGCCCTTGTCGGGGGCCTCGTTCAACCCGCCCAGCAAGGCCGTGATGCCGACGGCCGTGACCGCCACGAGAGCCACGATGGGCACCGCCACCGGGCGTCTCGGCCTCGTGCTGTCGCCGGAGGGTTCCGTCATGGGTATGGATGGTAATAGGTCACGGTTGCCCCATCTGCCGCAATGGTCCCTTCTGGCGGGGGGAATTGCCGCGAACCCTGCCGCTACGGGGGTGGAAGCTCATACGCTGTCACGGAGCGGAAAAGGGCTGGCCCCTGCAACTAACGACATATCGCGGCCGGAGGGTCACGTGGCGGACGTGCATCCCGAGCATGCCCAGCTCCAGGCGGACCGCATCTACCTGGGGTGGCAGTACATCCTGCTGCATCCCGACCCGGGGCCGCCGCCCAAGCGTCCCTCGCCCGAGAAGGAGCCGGCGCCGGACGCGGAGTCGTCCGGCCGGCGGACGGCCGAGGCGCTGCGCCGCGAGCGGCTCCAGGAGGACATGCTCAACCGGCCCGTACGCGCCATCCGGGCCATCAGCCTGACCATGTCCGCGCTGATCCTCGTGGCCGCGGTCAGCGGCTACCTCGGGTGGTCGTTCGCGCTCCTCGGGCTGGTCGCGGCCGGCGGCGTGGCCGGCATCTGCACCTACGCCCTGCTCCAGGGCGACCGGGCGGTCCGCTACCGAGTGCTCGAACAGCAGGCCAGGGACGACCGGCAACGTCAGGAACGTGACAAAGAGCTGTTCCGCGCCCAGGAGGAGCACGCCCGGCGCTACCGCGACTGGCAGGAGTCGAAGGAACGCCACGAACGCCAGCTCACCTGGTACGCCGTCGCCGTCCCCGACGAGATCGACCGCATCGACGTGGCCGGCGGCACGCTGCCCGGCTGGTCCGCGCTCATCACCCTGCTCGGCGCCACCCGGCTCTACAGCGGCGGCCACCTGACCGTGCTCGACCTGTCGGAGGGCGCGATCGCCAAGGACCTGATCGAGCTGGCCCGCAAGGGCGGCGACGACCCGCTGGTCTGGGTGCTGCCGGTCGACCTGCCGAAGCTCGACCTCGGGGCCACGCTCAAGCCGGAGGCGTTCGCCGACGTGCTGGCCCACGTGGTGAGCGTGAGCGAGGAGCACCGCACCACCCGCGACCTCAGCTTCGACAACGCCATCCTGGAACGGGTGCTCGAAGTGCTCGGCGAGAACGCCACCATCAGCCAGGTCACCGCCGCCCTGCGGGCCCTGGCCCAGGTCGGCGACCCGCGGGACGACCTGCGCTTCGGCCTGATCACCGCGACCCAGCTCGAACGCATCGGCACGCTGTTCGGCCGCGGCGTGAGCGACCGGGTGGTGATCGAGCGCGCCTGGGCCCTCGAGTCGCAGCTGCGCAAGCTGGAGACGCTCGGCACCCAGGCGGTGCGGCTGCCGCCCGCCCGGCTGCGCGTGGTGAGCATGGACCGGCAGGCCGGCGTGTTCGGCAACCGGGTGCTCGGCACGTA
Organism: Nonomuraea sp. NPDC001831; assembly: GCF_042892035.1. Classification (NCBI taxonomy): domain Bacteria; kingdom Bacillati; phylum Actinomycetota; class Actinomycetes; order Streptosporangiales; family Streptosporangiaceae; genus Nonomuraea; species Nonomuraea sp. NPDC001831. Next base: position 191,597 of record NZ_JBIATU010000019.1, read on the forward strand.
CGTGGCCACCGCGCTCACCCACATCCTGCGCCAGTCGCCCGCCTCCGACCGGCCCTGGTACCACACGATCATCGTGGCGGGCGCCGACAAGCTCCGCGGCGACGTGCTCGACCGGCTCATGGACGCGTGCGAGACCTCGCGTACCGGGCTGGTGCTGACGTACCGGAGCCTGACCCCCACCGTGAAGGAGCGGCTGGGGCGCGGCCACGCGGCCGTGGCGTTCATGCGCCTCGGCAACGCCGAGGACGCCCGGGTCGCCAGCGAGCACGTCGGCACCGAGCACCGGCTGGAGCTGGCCCAGCTGACCGAGACGATCAGCGACGCCCTGCCGGGCCTCGACGGCGGCTACACCTCCACCATCTCCCAGGTGGACGATGCCCGCCACGACCGCGGCGACGGCCACGCCGACCTGGTCGAGGACATCACCGAGTCCACCGAGTGGGGCCGGACGGCCGACAAGATCTCCGAGACCGAGCGCGTGCTCCACCGCTCGCGCGAGTTCCTGGTCGAGCCGCACCAGCTCCAGCAGCTCCCCACGACGTCCGTGATCGTCACCGACGCAACCGCCGAGGGCAGGCGGGTGCGGCTGGCCGACGCCAACCCGGCCATCCTCACCTTCCCCAAGACCACGCTCGGCGACCTGGAGGAGGTGCGCGAGGCCGTGCTGGCCCTGGAGGCCAAGGACGAGGGCGAGGAGCCGCCACCCAACCTCGGGCCACCACCGCCACGCCTTGACTGGCGCAAGGGCAGGCAATGACCTGGTCAAGGGCGTGGTGAGGAGCTGACGATCAGCGGGATTTTACTGAGAACCGACTGTGGGGGAATTGAAGATGCAGCCGAGTGTCTCGCTGAGCGGGCCCTGGTATCGGATCCAGTCGATCGCCGCACCCTCGCGAAGCTCGTCGGCGGAATGGGATTTCGTCACCGTGCTGCCCGCCGTGTTGTCGGCGGCGCAGCGTGACCGGCCGTTCGTCATCGGGTGGCTGTCGCGGGGTTCCGGCGCGCCGCTCGAACTGATCACCAATGCCGGCCCGCTCTCGCCGCCGCGCCAGCCGCGCCGGGCGACCGACGTGCCCGGCCTGCCGACCGGGCCCCAGCCGCTGCTGTTCCCGGGCGGCGCGCGGGGGATCGAGCTGGACGAGGAGTACCTGGCCGACCTCGCCGACCTGGTCTGGACGCCGTGCCCCGGCCGGCAGGCGCCGCCGCTGGGCGGGCGGGGGCGCGAGTTCGCCGGGTCCGACCCCGACGAGCTGAAGCGGCCCACGTTGTTCGAGTCGACGCTGGTCACGCTCATGTCGCGGCCGTTCGCCTGGCTGGTGGTGGCCGAGCCGACCGACCTGCTCGACGCCGAGGTGGCGCACCTGCGCACCCAGCTCAACGTCCTGCGGCAGTACGGCGACGCCTCCGAGCGCTCCCGGTTCGACGCCGAGCGGGCCGAGCGCCGCATGCAGGAGCTCGACGCCTTCCGCGAGGCCGGCCTGTGGAACGTGCGCGTGCTGGCCGGCGGGGCCACCGCCGAGGAGCTGCGGCAGATCGCGCCCGTGCTCGTCGGGTCGGTCGAGATGAGCCACCACCCGTACCGGCTGCGCAGCGCGCACGGCGCGGTCTACGCGCTGTCGGAGGCCCTGGCCATCACCATGCAGGACCCGGCCGACGGCGCCGCCGCGCCCTTCGCGGCCACCGCCGGGGCGCTGGCCGCGCTGGCCGGGCTGCCCAGGCGCGAGGTGCCCGGCGTACGCGTGCTCGACTCCGGCTTCTTCGACGTGACGTCCGAGGCCGACGGCGGCGAGCTGGAGCTGGGCGAGATCCTCGACGGCCAGGACAGAGGCGTGGGCAGCTTCCGGGTGCCCCTGGCCACGCTCAACAGGCACGCCTTCGTCACCGGCGCGACCGGCTCGGGCAAGTCCCAGACCGTCCGGCACCTGCTGGAGCAGCTCAGCGAGGCGCGCATCCCGTGGCTGGCCATCGAGCCGGCCAAGTCCGAGTACGCGGCCATGGCCGGCCGCATCGCCGACCCGGTGACGGTGATCAACCCTTCGGCCCCCGAGGGCGTGCCGCTCAGCGTCAACCCGCTCGAACCCGAGCCCGGCTACCCCGTCCAGGCGCACATCGACATGATCAGGGCGCTGTTCATGGCCGCCTTCGACGCCGAGGAGCCGTTCCCGCAGATCATGTCGCTGTCCCTGCAACGGGTCTACGAGGCCACCGGCTGGGACGTCGTGACCGGCGGCGCCGTGCCCGGCTCGAACGTCCCGCCCAGCGTGCCGACGCTCGAACAGCTCCAGCAGCACGCCATGGACGTCATCAAGGAGATCGGCTACGGCCGCGAGGTCCAGGCCGACGTCGAGGGCTTCATCTCGCTCCGGCTGCGGTCGTTGCGGGTCGGCTCGGCCGGGCGCTTCTTCGAGGGCGGCCACCCGGCCGACATCGGCGGCCTGCTGGAACGCAACGTCGTCCTGGCCATCGAGGACGTCGCCAACGACGAGGACAAGGCGTTCCTCATGGGCACGCTGATCATCCGGATCGTCGAGCACCTGCGCATGCGGGCCAGGAAGGAGAAGTCGGCCGGGCTGCGGCACGTCATCGTGATCGAGGAGGCCCACCGGCTGCTGCGCGACCGCGGCCACGGCCGGGCCTCCACGCACGCCGTCGAGCTGCTGGCCGGCCTGCTCGCCGAGATCAGGGCGTACGGCGAGGGCATCGTGGTGGCCGAGCAGATCCCGACCAAGCTCGTCTCCGACGTCGTGAAGAACACCGCGCTGAAGGTCGTCCACCGGCTGCCCGCCGAGGACGACAGGAAGCTCGTCGGCGCGGCCATGAACCTCAGCGACGAGCAGTCCAGGCACGTCGTCTCGCTCCAGCCGGGCTCGGCCGCGGTCTTCGCCGACGGCATGGACCGGCCGCTGCGGGTGCGCGTCCCGCTGGGCGAGTCGCGGGAGAAGCCGCTGCCGGGCCCCCAGCCGCCCATCCGCGGGCGCAGGTCGGCCGCGTGCGGGGCGCAGTGCCGTACCGGCCAGGCGTGCACCCTGGTGGAGCTCAGAGAGGCCGACGTGCTCGCCGACGGGCCCGACTGGGCCTGGCTGCGCATCTGGTGCGACACGGTCGTGCTCGCCTTCGTCAGCAACCGGCCGCTGCCCGGCGTGCCGCGCGCCCTGTCGGCCGCCTGGGGCGAGCTGCCCGCCCGCCGCCGCGAGTGCCTGCTGGCCACGCTGGTCGAACGCGCCGTCCAGCGACGGGCCTGGTCGTTGCGGAGCTGGTTCGACCCGGCGCTGCTCACCGAGAAGGCCGCCGAGGTCGCCGCGCGGCTGCTGTCGGGGGCCGAGCCCGGCGGCGACCGTCCCGGCGCGTCGTGGGTGATCCCGCAGGTGCGCTGGCTGCACGAGGTCGACCGGCTCTTCCCGTACGGCCAGCCCGCCCCCAACCTGCGCAGCCCGGCCCCGCCCATGGAGTACGCCCTGTTCCGCCAGTCCAACGGCAACGGCACGGCCGACCTGGTGCACGCCGAGCTGCTCGGCCACCGCGCCAAGGCCCTGCGCCACCACCCGCTGTCCATGGAGGTGGACCACAACCGGGCCCTGGCCTGGCGGGTCATCCTGGGCGACGACGAGAACGAGAGCGTGCAGCGCGACATCACGAACGTGGCGATCGGCATCGAGGCGTCGGCCAGGATCAGGCACGTCGGCCAGACGATGGGCGCGGGCTGGCTGGAGGGGGTGTTGTCGTGGCCGCAGCGGTTCGTCCTGCCGTTCGACCACGGGGGCGCCCCGGAGATCGCCTTCGTCGACGCCCCCTCGGCCTGACGCCCCCTTCACCCTGGAGCCCCCTGGAGCTCGCCCGGGGGCGGGTCAGCGGTCGCGGCGGCGTTCGAGGCGTTTGCGGCGGGCCACCTCGCGCTTGTGCTCGGCCAGCTCGCGCCGCCGCTCCCGCCGTCCCTGCGCGGCCTGCTGCTTGCGGCTCTCCAGCTCCAGCCGCATCGCCTCCTGCGCGGCCGTGCTCCGTACGGACACCTGGGCGGCGGCCCGCGCCGCCAGCTTGGCCGCCCGCTTGGGGTTGACCCGCCGCTCGCGCTCCCCGCCGGCCACGGCGGGCGCGGCATGGGCCTGCTCCAGCAGCGAAACGCCATGGCGCATGAGGTACGCGTGCAGCTCGGGATCGGTGGGCTCGGACCCGAGGGTGAACCGGGTCGCCCGCAGCCGCCCGCCCTCGGCGACCTCCAGCACCCCGACCCAGAACGGGCCGTCCAAATAGACCGACAACGTGACCATCTTCTCCGCCCTTCACCAGACATGCCGGGAAAGCGACCTGGACAGGCCGCTTCCGGCACACCGGACATCCCAGGAAAGGCGGATACGTGATGCTTCGCCCGGGCTACCAACCGGGCCGCGTTTTCGTGTGCAACTCCAGAGTAGGACTCAACGGCGACTAGGATCCATGTGCATGACCCAGCTTCCTCTGCGGGCTCAGCTCGCCAGCGCCCTGGGACGCAGTGCCGCCACGCTCTCGCGGATGACCGGGCGCGGTGACGGCTCGGTGATCGGCGGCAGGGTGGGCCTGATGCTCGAGCCCGACCTCCTGCGCAAGCTGGCCCGCGACCGCAAGCTGGCCCTGGTCAGCGCCACCAACGGCAAGACCACTACGACCAGGTTGATCACCTCCGCGCTGCTGGAGATGGGCGAGGTCGCCACCAACGCCTTCGGCGCCAACATGCCGGCGGGCCACGTCTCGGCGCTCTCCCAGCACAAGGGCGCCCCTTACGGCGTGCTGGAGGTCGACGAGAAGTACCTGCCGGAGGTGCTCGACACCACCGGCGCCGGCGTCGTCTGCCTGATGAACCTCAGCCGCGACCAGATGGACCGCGCGGCCGAGATCTGGCTGCTCGCGCAGAAGTGGCGCAGGGCGCTGTCGGGCAGGCCCACCCATGTCATCGCCAACTGCGACGACCCCCTCGTCACCTGGGGGGCCTCCACGGCCGCCAAGGTCACCTGGGTCGCCGGCGGGCAGCGCTGGAAGGAGGACTCCTGGTGCTGCCCCGAGTGCGGCGGCCCCCTCGACCGCAAGGACGCCGACTGGTCCTGCCGTGAGTGCACCTTCCACCGTCCAGAGCCGCAGTGGGTGCTCGACGACGACGTCGCCATCGACCCGCGCGGGCAGCGCTGGCTGCTCGACATCCAGCTCCCCGGCCTGGCCAACCGCTCCAACGCGGTGATGGCGCTGGCCGTGGCCGAGGCGTTCGGGCTGCCCGCCGACCGGGCGCTGCCCCGGCTGCGCGAGGTCACCTCGGTGGCCGGCCGCTACACCACGGTCGAGCGCGAGGGCCGCCACGCGCGGCTGCTGCTGGCCAAGAACCCGGCGGGCTGGCTGGAGGCCTTCGACGTCGCCGACCCACAGTTGCCGATCATCCTGTCGGTCAACGCGCAGGGCCCCGACGGCCGCGACACCTCGTGGTTGTGGGACGTCGACTACCGCATCCTGCGCGGCCGTCCGGTCTTCGTCACCGGTGAGCGGCGGCTCGACCTCGCGCTCCGGCTCGACGTGGCCGACGTGCCGTTCACGTTGTGCAGCTCGTTCTCCGAGGCGCTGGCCATGCAGCCGCCCGGCCGGGTCGACGTGATCGCCAACTACACCGCCTTCCAGCAGATCCGATCGGAGTTCGGACGTGCCGTCTGACAGCGCCCTCAGCATCGTCTGGATCTACCCCGACCTGCTGAGCACCTACGGCGACCAGGGCAACGTGCTCGTCCTGGAGCAGCGTGCGCAGCGCCGGGGCATCGAGGTCGAGACCGTCTACGTCCGCTCGGCCGACCCCGTGCCGGAGACCGGCGACATCTACCTGATCGGTGGCGGCGAAGACCGTCCGCAGATCCTGGCCGCCCAGCGTCTGCGCCGCGACGGCGGGCTCCAGCGGGCCATCGCGCGGGGCGCGGCGATGCTGGCCGTGTGCGCCGGCTACCAGATCATGGGCAGCACGTTCGGCGGCGAGGAGGGCCAGCCGGTCGACGGCATCGGCCTGCTCGACATCGCCAGCTCGCGCGGCCCCGCCCGGGCCGTGGGGGAGCTGGTCGCCGAGGTCGACGCCGCGCTCAACCTGCCCACGCTGACCGGCTTCGAGAACCACATGGGCGTCACGCACCTCGGCCCTGGCGTGCGGCCGTTGTCCAAGACGGTCGCCGGGGTCGGCAACGGCGACGGCTTCGAGGGCTGCTACGCGGGCCACGTGGTGGGCACGTACCTGCACGGCCCGGCCCTGGCGCGCAACCCGGCCCTGGCCGACCTGCTGCTGTCGTGGCGCGTGGGCGAGCTGACGCCCCTCGACGACTCCCGCTACGAGGCCCTGCGCCAGGAGCGGCTGAGCACCGTCCTGTCCGGCTGACGGCCTAGTGAGCCGGTTTTGAGATTCGGTCGCAGTAGTGGCAGATGCGGTCGAGGATCTGGTCCGCAGTCTTGGTCCATCGAAACGGCTTGGCGTTG
>NZ_JBIATU010000020.1:0-193646 GCF_042892035.1 Nonomuraea sp. NPDC001831
TTCATAGGGTTACGGCGGTTATGGCGGGAAGGAAACACCCGGTTACATTCCGAACCCGGAAGTTAAGCTTCTCTGCGCCGATGGTACTGCACTCGTGAGGGTGTGGGAGAGTAGGTCACCGCCGGACAATCTTTCGAAGAGGCCCCACACGAACCGTGTGGGGCTTCTTCGCGTTCGGGGGAGGGTTCCGGCTCGGCCGGGACCCTTTTCCGCATTCCCGGAGGGGTGTTCCTCTTTCCAGGGTGTTTGTCGCGGGGCGCCGCGGGTGCTGAGGGTGGGCGGGCGCCGGCTCAGAGGCCGGCTCCTGGGGGGCCTCGACGGCCGATGGGCCGGTGGCCCGATGGGACGGTGGGGCGCCGGATCGGCTCGCGGCTGGAGGTGCGCTGGTGTAAGGCGCAGGTACGGCTTCCGGTGGGTCTTAGTGGGTTCTGCCTCTGGTCAGTCAGTGCGAGCTGGTCCGCTTCGGAGGCTGAGGGTTCGTGTCCCGCCCTGCTCGGAGGAGTCTGAGGGGCTTATCAGTTCCGCCTTGTAGGAGAGCCGTGGGGTTCGTATCCGGCCTCTGGTCCGATGTTCCTTCAGGGCCGTCCTTGGGGGCGGCCCTACGCCTCCGCTGAGTGTCGGCCCTTACCCGCCTGCGTGCGGTCGCGCTCGTCCCGCGACCGCAGACGCACTTCAATGAGGCGGCATTGCGTAGGTGGGCCAGGGCCGGCTGTTCTGATGCCATGGTGGCTGGCTGGGGGTCAGGGGTGGGTGAAGAGGGTCAGTGTGCAGCTGGAGGCGAGGGCCAGGGTTCGGCCTGTGGGGGAGAAGCCGGCTGTGCGGAGCTCGCAGCCCTCTTCGCGGTGGATGTGCCACCAGGTCGATCCGGCTTCGTCGTGGTAACGGTCCCCGCCGCTGGACAGCAGGACGCTTTCGATGGGCCAGTCGGGTGTGACGACATCGATGGACCATCCATTCGTGGTGGTCGTATGCAGTCCGCCGCCCAGGAGGCCAGCGATCTTGACGGTGGTGCCTGCAAGAGGTCCTATGCCTTGGCAGGTGAGGGTGTAGTCGTCCGGCCAGGCTGGTTCTGGGTCGGGGTCGCGTGCTATGCGTTGGCCGGTGACGCAGTTGAGGACGCCGCGGCCCTGGTGAGAGGTCACGAGGATGAGGTCTTCGCCCGATTCGGGGTGTATGGCGAAGCCGACGCCGGTCAAGCCTCCGACCGCTACTGGCGGCAGGGCGCGCCAGGGTGCGGGCGGGGGTTGGAGCGGCGCGGTTCGGAACCGGGCGCGAAGGTGTTCGTGGTGGGGATTCATGACGGGCGAGTCCTGTCGGGGGGTGGGCGGTGGTACGGCAAGGGCGCATCCTACGCCCGACAGGTCGACATGGCGTTTATGCCTGAGTCGGCGCCGGTGGCGGGGATCGTTTGTATGTGACGGCCTTGCGGGGTGGGGCAGGCTCGTCGGGATGCTGGGGGGAATTTCGTGGCCGGCGGTCTGGGCGGGACTCTGGAAGGGGGCTTGTCGGGGGAGAGGGGCAGGAAGTCTTGTTTGTCCTGGGGGCGGCGGGTGTCAGGTGGCCTCGTCGAGGCGGGTGCGGGCTTCTTTGAGTTGCCGGCGGACGTCGGCGAGTTCGCGTTCGAGTTCCAGGATGCGGCGGATGGCGATCAGGGTCATGCCCTGGTCGGCGAGGTCGGTCACGTGCTGGACGGTCAGGATGTCGTTGCGGGAGTAGCGGCGTTGGCCGCCGGATGAGCGGGTCGGGCTGATGACGTCGTGTTCGTCCAGGCGGCGGAGGTAGGCCTGGCGGACCTGGAGCATCTCGGCGACCTGGCCGAGGGAGTAGAGGGGGGCGTGCTCGTCGTCGAAGGGCAGCTCGGGCATCGGGCCTCCTCGGGATTCGGGGGCGGGGCCGGGTTGCCCCGCCCCCGGTGCCGGTTCAGGCCCGGATGGCCTTCGTGTCGTTGCGCCGGATCTCCACCTTGCGCGGCTTGGCGCGTTCGAGGACGGGGATGCGGACGGTGAGCACCCCGTTGGCGTAGCCGGCGTCGATGCGGTCGCTGTCGAGGTGCTCCGACAGGTAGACGCGCCTGGTGAACGTGCCCATCGGACGCTCGCGGACGAACAGGCGTTCGTTCTCGGCGATCTCTTCCTCGCGGCGGGCGCTGACGGTGAGGACGCCCCGGTCGACGGTGACCTCGATGGAGTCCGGGTCGATGCCAGGCAGGTCGAAGCGCAGGACCACGTCGTCGTCGCGGCGGAGGCCGTCCATCGGCATCGTGGCGGCGCTGCCGTTGTCGAAGGTCTGGCGGGCCAGCCGGTTGAACTGGCGCTCGAACTCCTGGAAGAACGGGTCGATCGAAGTCAGCAGCATGGTTCCGAACCTCCTGCTTCTGTCGTAGTAGCTAACCTCCAACTCGATTTGTAGGTTAGAGAGCTGAGCAGAGGGAAGCAAGGAAGGTAAGGAAGTTTTTACCCGGGCGTGAGGAGTGTGCCGGTGAGGATGGTCACGGCATGGCCGGCGAGGTGGACGCGGTCGCCGTCGAGGCGGGTGTGGACCAGGCCGCCTCTGGCGGACAGCTGTGCACCGGTCAGGGTCGTGCGGCCGAGCCGCGCGGACCAGTACGGCGACAGGGCGCAGTGGGCCGAGCCGGTCACCGGATCCTCGGCGACGCCCACTTTGGGAGCGAAGAATCGTGAGACGAAATCCGTGCCGGTGCCGCGGGCGGTGACGATGACGCCGCGCGCCTCCACCGCCGACAGGGCCGGGATGTCGGGGCGCAGAGCGCGTACGGTCTGCTCTGAATCGAGCTCGACCAGCAGGTCCAGGTCGCTTTTCCCGACCCGTACCGGGGTGGCTCCGAGCGCTTTCTCCAGGCCGTCGGGAACCGTGACGGGCGTCACCTGCTTGGCCGGGAAATCCATCGTGATGAGGTCTCCGGCGGCGCGATTCACGGTTAGCGTTCCGCTGGCCGTGCGGAATTCGACGGGGCCGGTGGCGGCGCCGGTCGAATACAGAACGTGAGCGGTCGCCAGCGTGGCATGACCGCAGAGAGTGACCTCGACCACAGGGGTGAACCACCGTAGGGAATCGCCGAGCAGGAAGGCGGTCTCGGAGAGGTTGATCTCGGCGGCTACGCTCTGCATCCACCCATCAGTAACCGGAGAGTCCAGCAGGCAGACACCTGCGGGATTACCCTTGAAAGCTGTGTCGGTGAAGGCGTCTACAGTGAACAGGCGCATGTGGCCGATGCTATACGGGGGGGACGGATATCCAGATGCAAGCGGGTTGCAAGCCGTACAAAATGGAATTAGGGCTGGGCGTGTCGCGTGGCGAATGCGGAATCGTCGGTTACCGTCCAATGTGTAGGGACGTGCCGATTACGGTGAGTTCCTGAGGAAAGGACAAGCCGATGGGGGCAGTGCGCAAGGTGGTGAACTACCTTGGCCTGAGCGGGGTCGATCACTACGACGACGGCTATGAAGACGACGAGCACTACGAGGACGAGTACGTTCCGGCGACGGAGCGGGCCGCCCGGCGGTGGCGCGCGAACGTCGACGCGTCGCGCATCGTGATGGTCCAGCCGCTCAAGTACAACGACGCACCGTTGATCGGTCAGCACTTCCGTGACGGGCAGACGGTGATCATGGACGTCACGGGCATGGCGATGCCCGAGGCGACGAGGATGGTCGACTTCGCCGCCGGGCTCGCGTTCGGTTGCGAGGGTCGGATCGAGCGCATCGCCGATCGCGTGTTCCTGCTCGCGCCGGCGCACGTGGAGATCGAGACGACCTGATCGGGTCTAAGCAGCGCGCGGGCCGCGACGAATCAGCCGGGTGAGCTCGGCTGCATCGTCAGCGGCCTGTTTCGCACGTGCGTCCGCTTCTCTGGCGTAGGCGTGCAGGGCCCAGACGGCGCCCTCGGCCAGCTCCTTCAGCTCGTTGACCTGGGCGGCTACGTAACGGGCGTCGGCGACGATCGTCTTGTGGCGCTGCCAGAGCTGCCAGCCGCCCAGCCCGAGCATGGCCACCCCGGCGGCGGCCAGCAGGAGCGAGGCGCTGAACGCCGCTCCGGCCAGGCACGCGACCCCCGCCACGATCAGCACGAACGCGGCCCACGGCCGGCCGCGCGGCACGACGCCCTCGGTGAGGATGGCGTGCTCCGCCGTGGCGATCGAGGTCTCGTCGGGGCCTTCGGGGCGCAGGTGGATGCGGTGGCCGAGCAGCGGGACGGTCAGCGTGGCGGGCGGCGTCAGCCGGCTGTCGGCTTCGAGCTCCTCGGCCAGGCCGCGCAGGATGGGCGCGGCGACGTGCAGGGCGATGGCGGCCAGGTGCGGGTCGGCGCCGGGACGCAGGTCGTCGAGCAGGTGGGAGATCAGCGAGGCCATCGGGCCGGCGGGGCCGCCCTGCCCGATCTGGGCGCGCAGGACCGCCAGCGGCTCGTCCTCGGCCCAGGACGCGGCCGGGCTGGCCGAGCTGTTGCTGAGCGGGGCGGCGGAGTCGTGGTCGGCCTGCCGGGCCGAGGTGATCTCGGCGCAGCGGCCGCGCAGCCTGGCCAGGCGGGCGGCCGCGACCGCCGGACGGGCCAGGTCGGGAATTTCGGCCATCTCCGGGAAGTCGGCCAGCGACGGCGGCACGACGACCGCGGGCTCGCCCGGCACCAGCGCCTGCACCCACTCCTCGACGTCGGCGTGCTCCTGGACGGCCAGCGCGTCGAGCTTGCGCAGCACGAAGATCTTCCCGGCCGGGCCGTAGGCGCCGCGGGCGGCGGCCAGCCAGAGCGAGCGCTGGCCGTGGGTGACGGGACGGTCGAGCGACAGCTCGCCGAAGGCCGTGCCGAGCCAGGAGGCGTGGATGCGGCTGCCCTGCCCGGACACCGCCAGGGCCAGGCACAGGAAGAGCGCGGTCTGCTGCTGGTCGCGGCCGGCGGCCCTGCTCAGTGGTTCGAGCGGGTCGTCGCCGGCGAGGATGGCGACCAGTGCTTCGACGGCAGGAGGCAGCCAGTGGCCGGGTATGTCGCGAAAGCCCGGAGCGGCGGGAGGAGCGGTGCCATTGGCGGCGAGGTGCGCCAGCAGCGCCTCGGCGTAGCGTTGCAACTCCGTCGCTGCTTGGGGGCTCGCAGTCAGGTCCGTGCTCAAGGCAGAGAACTCCCCCATTTCGGCCTCAGTTCATGACCGCGTAAAGCCTAGCCGTTAGGGCGCGCCAACCCGGTGGAGGCGCGCCCATGACGGAACGGGAGACTTTGAGCCAACTGCCTGTTACATGCGGTCGGGGACGGGGACGCCCAGAAGGTCGAGGCCGGTTTCGAGCACGCGCAGGGTCAGCGCGCACAGGGCCAGCCGCGAGGCGCGGGTCTCGGGCTCGACGTCGGACCGCAACACCGGGCACTGCTCGTAGAACGTGCTGAACAGGCTCGACGTCTCGAAGAGGAAGTTGCACAGCCGGTGGGGCTCGGAGCGGGCGGTGACCTCTTCGATGAGCGTGCCGAAGCCGAGCAGGTGCAGGGCCAGGGCGCGCTCGGCGGGCTCGGCCAGCAGGATCGGGGACGTGGCGGCCGCCGGCTCCATGTCCGCCTTGCGGAAGATGGACCGGATGCGGGCGGTGGCGTACTGCATGTAGGGGCCGGTGTTGCCGGTGAAGCCCAGCATGCGGTCGTAGTCGAAGACGTATTCGCTGTCGTGGCTGACCGACAGGTCGGCGTACTTCACCGCGCCCATGCCGACGGCCAGGGCGATCTCGTTGCGGGTGGCCTCGTCGTAGCCGCGTTCGGCGATGGCCGCCGCGGCCCGGTCGACGCCTTCCTGGAGCAGGTCCATCAGCTTGATGGACTCGCCCGACCTGGTCTTGAAGCGGCGGCCGTCCTTGCCGAGCATCATGCCGATCTGCACGTGTTCGGCCGAGACGGTGTCGGGCAGCCAGCCGGCCATCTGAGCGGAGGCGAAGACCATGCGGAAGTGGAGTGCCTGGTCGGCGCCCACCACGTAGAGGATGCGGTCGGCCTTCAGGTCGTGGACGCGGTAGCGGATCGCCGCCATGTCGGTGGAGGCGTAGCCGTAGCCGCCGTCGCTCTTCCTGATGATGAGCGGCAGGGGCTTGTCGTCGGAGCCGGTGAAGCCGGGCGGGAACAGGCAGAGCGCGCCCTCGCTGTGGACGGCGACGCCCGACGCCTCGAGGTCGGCGCAGGTCTTCTCCAGCATGGGGTTGTACATGCTCTCGCCCGCGAGGTCGGCGTCGGTCAGCGTGACGCCGAGCAGGGAGTAGACCTTGTTGAAGTAGCGGACGGTGGCGTCCATGAAGACGTGCCACAGGCGCATGGTGGCGGGGTCGCCCGACTGGAGGGTGGTGACCCGGACCCGGGCGCGCTGCTTGAAGCCCTCGTCGGCGTCGAACTTGGCCCGCGCCGCCTGGTAGAACTCGGTGCCCATGCCCGCTTCGAGCTGGGCGACCGCGGCCGGCTCGCCGATGTCGAGCAGGTGCTCGATGAGCATGCCGAACGGGGTGCCCCAGTCGCCGAGGTGGTTCTGCCTGATCACCTTGTTGCCGAGGTGTTCGTGCAGGCGGGCCAGGGAGTCGCCGACGATGGTGGTGCGCAGGTGGCCGACGTGCATCTCCTTGGCCGCGTTGGGCGCGGAGTAGTCGATCACGATGGTCTGCGCGGGCGTGCTGCTGCCGACGCCGAGGCGCTGGTCGTCGCGCATGCCCGCGGCCTGGGACTCGATCCAGGAGTCGGCGAGGGTGATGTTGAGGAAGCCGGGGCCGCTGACCTCGACCGTGCCGGGGAAGTCGGACAGCTCGGCCTTGATCGCCTCGGCGACCTCCCGCGGGGACCGTCGCAGGCGCTTGGCCAGGCTCATCGCGACGTTCGCCTGGAAGTCGGCGAACTGGGAGGGCCGGATCAGCGGGTCTGCGTCGGCGTGCTCGGCGCCGAACGCGTTGGCCAGCGCCTGCTGGACGCGCTCGGTGAGCACTATCTGCGGGTCGGTCATGTTCTAAGGGTACCGGCGACCTTGACCGCGATGCTGATCGCCGCAGCGGCCACCAGGGAGATGCCGACGGCGGTCAGGTCGTTGCTGAGGTCGCCGGGCGCGAGGGCGAAGAAGCGCCTGACGGGCGGCAGCGACAGGGCGAGCGCGAAGAGCCCCGCCATGGACGCCAGCAGCGTGATCCGCCACCAGTTGAGCGGCCTGGTGATCAGCACGAGCACCCACCACGTGGTGAGGAAGAGGGTGATCACCGCCGACGTCTGGTCCTCGGTCAGAGTGGAGGTGCCGCTGTGCGCGGCCCAGAACGACAGCAGCACCGCGATCGCGCACAAGACCCCCGCCGGCACGGCGAAGCGCAGCACCCGCCGGACGAACCCAGGCCGCGCCCGTTCGACCGTGGGCGCGAGCGCCAGGAAGAACGCCGGGATGCCGATGGTCAGCGCGTTGGTGAGGGTGGAGTGGCGGGGCGCGAACGGGAACATCACCCCGGCCACGCCGACGGCCAGCGACAACACGATCGCGTAGAAGGTCTTGGTGAGGAAGAGGTTGGCGACGCGTTCGATGTTGGCCAGCACCCGGCGGCCCTCGCCGACGACGTGCGGCAGCGTGGCGAACTTGTCGTCCAGCAGCACCACCTGGGCCACCGCCTTGGTGGCCGGGCTGCCCGCGCCCATGGCGATGCCGAGGTCGGCGTCCTTGAGCGCGAGGACGTCGTTGACGCCGTCGCCGGTCATGGCCACGGTGTGCCCGCGGGCCTGCAGCGCGCCGACGAACTGCCGTTTCTGCTGCGGGCTGACCCGGCCGAACACGGTGTGGGAGTCGAGCAGTTCGCCGAGTTTGTCTGGGTCGTCCTGCGGGAGCGTCCTGGCGTCGACGGAACGGTCGCCGCCGGGGATCTTCAGGCTCATGGCGATGGCGGAGACCGCCTCCGGGTTGTCGCCGGAGATGACCTTGACCGTGACGCCCTGCTTGGCGAAGTAGCCGAGGGTCTTGAGCGCGTCGGGCCTGATCCGCTGCCTGAGGGTGACCAGCGCGACGGGCTCGACGGGCCCGCCGTCCTGGGCGGCCCGCAGGTCGGGCGTGCGGCACAGGACGAGCACGCGGGTGCCGGTGGCGGCCAGTTCGGCGGCCTTGTCGTAGCCGTCGCCGTCGTGCAGCAGCACGTCGGGGGCGCCCAGCAGCCAGGCGCCGTGCCCGCCGAAGTCGGCGCCGCTCCACTTGCGGGCCGAGGAGAAGGGCACGGAGGAGACCGCCGACCAGCCGTCGGCGGGGGCGGGGTAGCGGGCCCTGATGGCCTGGGCGGTGGCGTTGGGACGGGCGTCGAGGTGGGCCAGGGCGGCCAGCGCGGGCTCGACCGGCTGGCCGTCGCGCAGCGGGAGCACCTGGTCGAGGTCCATGCCGCCGGCGGTGAGGGTGCCGGTCTTGTCCAGGCAGAGCACGTCGACCCTGGCCAGCCCCTCGATCGCGGGCAGCTCCTGGACCAGGCACTTGCGCCGGCCGAGGCGGATGACGCCGACGGCGAACGCGATCGAGGTCATCAGCACCAGGCCCTCGGGGATCATGGTGACGATGCCGGCGACCGCGCCGGTGATGGCGGTGGAGAAGTCGGCGGAGTTGTGCAGCTGGCTGTAGATCAGCAGGGCGCCGATCGGCACGACCAGCCAGGTGATGTACTTGATGAAGTTCGCCACGCCCTCGCGCAGCTCGGAGTGGGCGAGGTGGAACTTGCTGGCCTCCTCCGCCAGCCGCACGGCGTAGGCGTCGGTGCCGACGCGGGTGGCGACGTACGCGCCGGAGCCGGCGACCGCGAAGCTGCCCGACAACACCTGGTCGCCGGGCTTCTTGTGCACCGGGTCGGCCTCGCCGGTCAGCAGCGACTCGTCGACCTCCAGGCCGTCGGAGTCGACGACCTCGCCGTCGACCAGCAGGCGGTCGCCGGAGCCGAGCAGCACCAGGTCGCCGAGGACCACCCGGTGCGGCTCGACCTGCTGCTCACGGCCGTCGCGGCGGACGCGGACCGGGGCCTCGTTGATCACGGCGAGCTTGTCGAGGGTGCGCTTGGCACGCAGCTCCTGGACGATGCCGATCAGCGCGTTGGCCACGATCACCAGGCCGAACAGGCCGTCCTGCCACTCGCCGAAGATCAGGATCAGCGCCCAGAGCACGCCGATGACCAGGTTGAACAGGGTGAACACGTTCGCCCTGATGATCGCGCTGAGCGATCTGCTCGACCGCCGCGGCACCTCGTTGGTCTTCGCCTCCGCGACCTGTGCTGAGGTGAGGCCGTCCACATACCCCCCGTTTCTGTGGATCGGTCTCACACACTACGGCGTCACCAGAGTCGGTGTGAGCGATGTGTGGCGGCGATCCGGTCGCCGATCCTGGCGACGATGCCGCCCGCGGAGAGGTCGGCGGCGACCTGGCAGGCGGCGCTGATCGCGGGCGCCCTGGAGGAGCCGTGGGCGATCACCACCGTCCCGTTCAGCCCGAGCAGGACGGCGCCGCCGTGGGCCTCGGCGTCGAGGCGTCTGCGCAGCTCGCGCAGGCGGCCGCGTTGCATGAGCGCGCCGAACTTGGCGATCCTGCTCTCGCCGATGGTCTCGGCCAGCTCGCCGAACGCGTACCGGACCGCGCCTTCCATGGTCTTGAGCGCGACGTTGCCGGTGAAGCCGTCCGTGGTGACGACGTCGACCTTGCCGGTGAGCAGGTCGTGGCCCTCGACGTTGCCGGTGAAGCGGATGCCGGGGGAGGACTGCAGCAGTTCGTGGGCGCGTTTGACGAGCTTGTTGCCCTTCTCCGCCTCGCTGCCGATGGTGAGCAGGCCGATCCTGGGCTCGGGGATGTCGTAGGCCAGCTCGGCGTAGGCCGCGCCGAGGTGGGCGAACTGCAGCAGCATCTCCGGTTTGACCTCGGCGTTGGCGCCGGCGTCCACCAGGAGGGTGGGGGTGGGCAGCGTCGGGAGCGCCACGGCGATGGCCGGTCGCAGGACGCCCTGCTGGGCCTTGAGCCGGAGCCTGCCGGTGGCGACGATGCCCGCGGTCGAGCCGGCCGACACCACGGCCGAGGCGTCGCCGCGGCGGACGAGGTGGCAGGCGATGGCGATGCTGGACCGCGGGCGGCGCAGGCTGGCCAGGGCGCCTTCGTCCATGGCCAGGGCCTCTTCCGCCCGGACGATCGGGACCTCTTTGGTGGCGTCGTGGTCGGCCAGGGCCTCGTACAGGATGCGGGGTGAGCCGACGAGCACGATGGGCAGCTTGCGCTCGCGGACGGCGTGGACCGCGCCGGCCACGATCTCGTGGGGAGCGTGGTCGCCGCCCATGGCGTCGAGCGCGACGGGCCTGCTGTCGGACAATGGTCACCTCGTGGGACAGACGAGCCCGCCGTCGCCCGGCCGGGCCGGTACGCGGGCTCGTGTATGTCCGCATCGTAGGCAGGCCGGACGTCAGGTCGACCGGCGGGTGGACCTCCCTGCTTCCCCGGCGCGGCGGTCCCAGTCGCGAGGGGCCGTCAGTGGAGGTTCCAGTCGTCGAGGCCGCGGGTCACGATGACCTTGGAGAACTTCGACGAGCCGGTGACCCGGATCAGCGGGCCGTCGCCCGCCGAGCCGCCGCTGACGTTGCGCTTGCCGAAGATCGAGCTGCCCTCGTCGATCACGTGGGCGTTCTCCGGCACCCGGACGATCATCTTGCTGAACCTCGCGTCGGTCTCGATGGTGATCTCCCGGCCGGGCAGCACGGCGTCGGACAGGTCGATGACGAGGGCGCCGAAGCGGGCCGACAGCTTGGTGCGCCGGGACGCGACCCAGCGCCCCTTGCGCACGATCTTGCTGAACTTCGAGCTGATCACCTGGTGCTCGATGGCCTCGGGCAGGGCGGACGGGGCGGACACCTGGGGCAGGTCCCGGGTGAGGGGGACGAGTTCGCCGATCGTCTTCGCCGTGTAGGCGATCTCCAGACGGTCGGCGTGCTCGACGCTGGTGAGTCTTCCGGTGGCGAGCGCGTCGCCCAGCAGGGCTGCGACGCGGTCGCGGTCGGCGTCGGAGGCGCGCAGATCGAGATCCTCGGTCACGATGAATCAGTGTATGTCGAATCGCGATATGTCGCGAGTGTCGAACCTGCAAGGAAACTTGGAGCCCAGTGGAACCGGGGACGCGGCGCGTCGCGTCCGGATATTAAGAACCGTAGACGCGCGACTGGGTCGTGAGGTTTACACGCGAGCGAACAAAAAAGATGGGAAAGGCCTAGTGATCTTGAACCAGGCAGGTACCCGACGCTTCAAGGCGTACACGTCCAAGCACCTCGACGAGCTCCTGCGACGGGCGGGGCTGGACGACGAGGAGCGGCTGAGGGTCCGCGCCGTGGCCACGGTGCTGCCCTTCCGGACGAACGCCTATGTCGTGGATGAACTCATAGATTGGTCGGCGGCGCCCGACGATCCCATCTACCGCCTCGTCTTCCCGCAGGAGGACATGCTTCCCGCCGCGGACGTGGCCAGGCTGGCCGACCTGCTCAAGGCCGAGGCGCCCAACAGCGAGGTCCAGGCCGAGGCCAACCGCGTACGCGCGCAGCTCAACCCGCATCCCGCCGGGCAGAAGGAGCTCAACGTCCCGAGGATGGACGACGAGCCGGTGCCCGGCATGCAGCACAAATATCCAGAGACAGTGCTCATCTTCCCTAAACAGGGGCAGACCTGCCACGCCTACTGCACGTACTGCTTCCGGTGGGCGCAGTTCATCGGGGACGCGGACCTGAAGTTCGCCTCCGACGACGTCGACCGGATGGTGTCCTACATCCGCCACCACCCCGAGGTCACCAGCGTCCTGATCACCGGCGGCGACGCCATGATCATGGGCGAGCCGGTCATCCGGCGGTACATCGAGCCGCTGCTCGGCCTCGACCAGCTCGAATCGATCCGGATCGGCACCAAGGCGCTGGCCTACTGGCCGCAGCGCTTCACCACCGACCCCGACGCCGACGCCACGCTCGGCCTGTTCCAGGAGGTGGTGAAGGCCGGCAAGAACCTGGCGTTCATGGCCCACTTCTCGCATCCGCGGGAGCTGGACTCGCCGCTGGTGGAGTCGGCGGTCGAACGCATCCTCGGCAGCGGGGCGACGATCAGGACCCAGGCGCCGCTCATCAGGTCCATCAACGACGATCCGGCCGTGTGGTCGTCGATGTGGCGGCGGCAGCTGCGGATGGGGCTGATTCCCTATTACATGTTCGTCGAGCGTGACACCGGGCCGCAGGACTACTTCGCGGTCCCGCTGGCCCGTGCGTACGAGATCTTCAGGGACGCCTACTCGACCGTCTCCGGGCTCTGCCGTACGGTCCGGGGGCCGTCCATGTCGGCCACGCCGGGCAAGGTGTGCGTGGACGGCGTGACCGAGATCGCCGGTGAGCGCGTCTTCGTGCTCCACCTCATCCAGGCCCGCGACCCCGAGCTGGTCGGGCGGCCGTTCTTCGCCCGGTACGACCCGTCGGCGGTCTGGCTGACGGATCTGCGGCCGGCCTTCGCCGAGCGTTTTCCGTTCGAGCCGGCCGACGCGTTGCTGCCCATCTGAGTGGTCGCGTTCTCGCACCACCGTCACTGAATTGTGCGCCCCCGGCCCGGGACATTTGTTAATGCGACCACTTGTTCGCGGGCCGTGCGGGCGCACGTCGGCGGCGCGGGTCCTGATGGCGATCGGGTCCGCGCGGAATCGAAATCAAAACCGGGGTATTTCCCGTTTTGTCTCTCCGCTCAACGCTCTCCCTTTACTCGGTAACCGGCCTGCAAACCCTGCTACATGGGCTTTCCGGCCGCCTGCGGGCGATCACCGTCAGTGATACAACTGCTTCCGTAGCTCAGCCGTGACAGCACGCTTCGTGTGGTGCCCATAGCGTGTGCGCCACGGCATTCGGGGGTTATCGATTCGCATTTCCACCGCATTCGAGAGCGATCGATCACGAGCCGGGAAGGCAATCATGAATCGAGTAGTCAAGGCGGCCGTTGCCGTCACAGCATTCGGCTTGGCGGCGGCTTTGGCCGTGCCAGCTCAAGCAGAAGTTCAATTCACTCACACCGCCAGGATCGTCCCGCTGGACGGCCTGGGCGGGGGCACCAGCGGAGGCCCGCTCGACCTGCTCGGCGGGCTGCTCGGCGGCGGGCTGCTCAGCAGCCTGGGCGGCGGCCTCGGCGGCCTGACCGGGGCCAACAAGGCCAAGGCGGCGGACGCCGCCGGCGAGGCCAGGGCGCGCGACATCGCCGACGAGAACCGGCGCGCCAGCCTGGCGATGACGCCGAACGCGGCCGAGGACGTCACCCAGGCGAGCGGCCCGCTGCCCGAGCTGTCGCCCATCCTCAGCGGCGGCGCGGTCGGCGGCGGCGGCCGGGGCCTGGCCAAGTCGCTGCCGCTGCTCGGCGGCGCCCGCATGGCGCAGCCGCTGGTCAAGGGCGCGCCCCAGAGCAACGGCGGGCTCACCGGCACCAGCGCCCCGCTGCGCGGCGCCATGGACACGATGACCGCCCTGGCCGGGGCCTCGGTCGGCGGCGCGATGGGCAAGGTGGGCGGCGGCGCGCTGCTGCCCGGCACGGGCTCCGGCACGGCCGGCACCGCCACCACGAGCATGACGGGCGCCACCAAGGGCCTGCGCGACCTGTCCATGGAGTCCGGGATGGGCGGGCTCACCCGCGCCGCCAGGATGGCCCTGCCGCACGCGTCCGGCGGCGAGCTGGCCCCGATGGTCGGGCAGGTCGCCCCCGTCGAGGCCGCGCCGATCGCCGAGGCGCTGCCGGGCACCACCAGGACCGCCTCCGTCGACGAGATCACCCCGCTCATGCAGGACACCGCGGGCCTCGTCTCGGCCAACGGCTCCAAGGCCGCCGGCTCCTACAGCGACATGGTCTCCGCCCTCGGCTGGAGCAGCGACGCGCTGACGAGCTCGGTGCGGGGCTCCTGGGTTCGCGACTGAGACGAGCGCGGCGCGTCCCGGACGTGTCGCGGACGTGACCCGCGCGGGCGCGTCCCGGACATGACGTGACGACGCGCGCACGCGGCCCCGCCGAGGGCCGTGCGACGGTTCGCCGGCGTCCCAGGTGCCGACGCTCGCGAACCGGCCGTGACGGCCGTGCGGTGGCCCGCGTTCAGGTGCCAGGTTGTTCCCGCGACGGCGGGTTCCCGCTCTCCCCGGCGTCGGTGGACGCCCGCGGAACGACGGGGGCGTCGTCGCACCGACAGGACAGGCCGATGGTGTGCGCTCACAAGGTGCCGAGCGCCCCGACGGCACTGCCGCGCGTCGGTCGCGGGTCCGCCGCTCGGGCGGACGGGCCCGCCACGGGTCTGGGCGGATGCGCTCCGGCCCGGGGGTTCGCACCCGCGTGCCGCCGCTGACTGCAGGGCAGCGGCGCCGCGCCGAGCCCGCCGCCGGCCCCGTCACGGGGTCGGCGGCCTTGTCTTGTCCCCCTCGTACGGCGCCGGGCCGCTAGGGCAGCCGGACGCCGGTGCGCCGGGCTATCTGGGCCTGCAACCGGGCCATCTGCCAGTGAAGCTCCAGCAGCTGCTCGGCGAGCTGCATCCTGGGGATCTCGGCCACGTCTTCGATGGCCAGGTGGTCGATCGCGGCCGAAAGCTCTCCCATCGCGCGCCCCCACTCCATCAGCGTTCCTTGGATCGAATCCGCGTTCGAATACTATCGGAACGGCAGTCACGCTGTCAGTGTTTCGGCGCGCGAGTCACCCACGTTTCGCGCAGGTGATCGAAAAGCGGTGCGGCTCAGCCCTTGTTGTAGGCGGCGATGACTTCCTTGGGGTCGCCGTCCATCCGGATCTTGCCCTTGTGCAGCCAGATGACCCGGTTGCAGGTCTCCTCGATGACCTTGAGGTCGTGGGCGACCAGGAAGACCGTGCCGGCGGACTCGCGGATCTGCCGGATGCGGGCCTCGCTCTTCTTGCGGAACTCGCGGTCGCCCGTGGCCAGGGCCTCGTCGATGAGCAGGACGTCGTGGGTCTTGGCCGAGGAGATGGCGAAGCGCAGCCGCGCGCCCATGCCCGACGAGTACGTGGACATGGGCAGCTGGACGAACTCGTCGATGCCGGAGAAGTCGACGATCTCCTGGTACTTCTCCTTGACCTCCGCCGGCGTCATGCCCATGGCGTAACAGCCGAGGACGATGTTGCGCTCACCGGTCAGCTCGCGCATGAGCGCGGCGTTGACGCCGAGCAGCGAGGGCTGCCCGTCGGTGTAGACGGCGCCCTCGTGCGGCGGGAGCAGGCCGGCGATGGCGCGCAGCAACGTGGACTTGCCCGACCCGTTGCGCCCCACGATGCCGATGGCGTCGCCGTGGTAGGCCACGAAGGTCACGCCCTTGACGGCGTGGACCTCCTTCATCTGCGGCCGGCCCTGGCGCTTCAGCAGGCGCGTGAGGGCGTTGACCGCGTTGCCCTTCTCGTTGTCGGTGGCCGTGCCGTAGACGCGGTAGACGATGTGCAGGTCGTCGACGATGACGGTCGGGGTGCCCGTGGGAACGTCGAGCGGACTCTTGCCCCGGGGCTCCGGGTTGGGGTGCACCCTCACGTCCTTGCCGGGGACGCCGGGCTCCTCGCCCTTCACCTGTGACAGCTCCTCGGTCAGTTCAGCCACGCCCGTACCTCTCCTCGGACCGCCAGAAGTACCAGAAGCCGAAGCCGAGTGAGAACACTGCCCAGAATACGCAAGACACCCACACCATGGTCGGCGGGTAGTGCCCGTTCTGCGGGTGGTAGCTCTTGATCAGGATGTCGCGCATCCACTCGATGTAGGACGCCGTCGGGTTCAGGTACATCACGTCGGCGACCCACTGCGGCAGCTTCGCGGACCCGACCACCTTGTCCTGGATCGAGAAGAAGACGCCCGAGGCGTAGAGCCAGGTGCGGGTGATGAACGGCAGCAACTGGTTGAGGTCGCGCATCTGGGCGCCCATCCGGGCGATCACCAGGCTGGCCCCGATGTTGAACATCGTCTGGAGCGCCAGCACCACCGGGATCATGAGCCAGAACCAGGTGGGCCACTCGCCGGTGGCCGTCACGATGACGAGGAGCACGCCCATGGAGATGGCGAGCTGTTGCAGCTCCTGGATCGTGTACGCCAGCGGGAGCGAGGCGCGCGGGAAGTGCAGGGCGCGGATCATCGACAGGTTGCCGGAGATCGACTTGGCGCCCGCCGTGACCACGCGCTGGGTGTAGGTGAAGACGAACATCCCGGTCAGCAGGAAGGCCGGGTAGTTCTCGATGCCGCCCCGGCCGCCCAGGATGACGCCGAACATCACGTAGTAGATGCCCGCGTTGAGGAGGGGGGTCAGCACCTGCCACAGCTGGCCCAGGGCCGAGCTGGAGTACTTCGAGACGTTGCGGGACGTCGCGTACGTCAGGATGAAGTGTCGCCGCTCCCAGAGCTGGCGCAGATAGACAGGGAACCTCGGCCGCGCGATGGCACGGCGAAGTCCGTATCTCTCGGCGAGCTTGGCCAGCGGCTCCTGCCCGCTTCGGCCGCCCGCCTGGGCGTCCGCGACAGCGGATTCCGGCTGGCTCATGGCTAGGACTCTATTGGATCCAGGTCGGTGGGGTGCCTGCCGCGAGGGACGCGGCAGATGCTTGGACGGAGTCTTGGGGCGCCAGGTTCCAAGGTGCCGTCAAGACTCGCTCAACCGTAGCCCAGCGAGGCGGGCCATGGCGGGAAGGGCGCGACCACGGTCCTGTAGGGGGTAATTTTCATCCGCCGTTCACGTCGTGGCTTGACCTGTTTGAGCATCCCTGGGGTGTTTGTAGTCTTATAGGAAGAATGTCTGTGACGCTGGATTGGCGCACGTGTGACCGAACTGCAACGCGCCAGAGACTCGCTGGTGGCAAGTAGTAAGGGATAGTCGCGATCGACTGGCAGGGCGTCGGCTGGTTTGACCATGTCAGCCAAATCCGGGGGATACCAGGAACCCCCCGTCAGGCTGCTTACCATCACCGCAGCTCAGCGCTGTCGCCCACCTGTAGAGGGAGGATTTTTTTCACCATGCGTGTTACTAAGGGCGCACAGATCGTCGCCGGTACCGCGCTGCTCGCCCTCGCGGTTGCCGCGTGTGGCGGCGGTGCCTCGGACGGCGGCACTGCCGCGGGCGGCGGCGAAACGCCGGTCCGCATGGAGATCGGTGAGCCTCAGGAGCTCCTCAACCCGCTGAACACCACCGAGACCGAGGGCTCCGAAGTCCTCGCCGCGGTGTTCTCGCCGCTCGTCAAGTACGACGAGAACAAGCAGCCGGTTGAAGAGGCCGCTGAGTCGATCACCACCCAGGACAGCAAGGTCTGGACGATCAAGCTCAAGTCCGGCTACACCTGGCACGACGGCAAGCCGGTCACCGCGGCTGACTACGCGCGGGCCTGGAACTATGGCGCCAACCAGGACAACGCCATGAGCTCCTCCGCCTTCTTCTCCCGCATCGACGGCTTCGCCGACGTCCACCCGGGCGAGGGCAAGACGCCGACGGCCAAGGAGATGAAGGGCCTCAAGGCTGTCGACGACAGCACCCTCGAGGTGACGCTGTCCGCACCGTTCTCGCAGTTCAAGACGATGCTCGGGTACACCGCCTTCTACCCGCTGCCGGCCTCCGCGCTCGGCGCCGACGGCAAGGTGACCCAGGCCTACGGCGAGCAGCCGATCGGCCAGGGCCTGTTCAAGGTCGACAAGCCCTACAAGAAGGGCGGCGCGCAGACCATCGACATGACGGTCTACGACAAGTTCCCCGGCCCCAAGCCGAAGAACTGGACCAAGCTGCAGTTCAAGATCTACAGCTCGGCCGAGACCGCCTTCCAGGACCTCCAGGCCGAGAACCTGGACGTGGACGACTCGCTGCCCGCCTCGGCGATCGCGACCGCCAAGTCCGTCCTCGGCGACCGTTACTTCGACGAGCCCGACGCCTCCGTCGGCTACATCGGCGTCCCGCTGAAGTACAACCCCGAGTTCAAGAACCCGGACGTGCGCAAGGCCATCTCCATGGCCATCGACCGCAAGACCATCACCGAGACGGTCTTCGCGGGCACCCGCGCCCCGGCCGACGACTTCATCAACCCGGCCATCCCCGGTTACCGTCAGGGCGCCTGCACGGCCTGCACGTACAACCCGGCCGAGGCGAAGAAGCTCTACGCCGACGCCAAGGGCCCGGCCAAGCTGGAGCTCGGCTACAACGGTGACGGCGGCCACAAGGAGTGGATCGAGGCCGTCGCCAACAACCTCCGCGCCAACCTGGGCATCGAGGTCACGCCGAAGCCGTTCGAGAACTTCAAGGCCATCCTGGACGACCTGGACGCCAAGAAGTACAAGGGCCTGTTCCGCATGGGCTGGTCGATCGACTACCCGTCGGCCGAGAACTACCTGACGCCGATCTTCGGCACCCAGGCCATCTCGACCGGCTCGAACTACGGCGGCTACGAGAACAAGGAATTCGACGAGATCGTCGCCAAGGGTGACCAGGCCGCCGACGCTGCCGAGGGCCTCAAGCTCTACCAGCAGGCCGACGACATCCTGATCAAGGACATGCCGTACATCCCGGTGTACTTCTACCGGAGCAACTTCGGACACTCCCCCAAGGTCAAGGGCGTCAAGCTGAACCTGCTCAACCAGGTTCAGTGGGCCGACATCGAGAAGGCCTGACGTCATTCGCCGGGCGGACGGCTCTTGCCGTCCGCCCATCGGAGGACTGAGCTTGGAGGCAGTCACTTTGGGGCCGGGCAAACCGCGGCTACGAGGGTGACTGCCTCCACGCATGTACCGGAGGGCTTGAATGGGCCGTTATGTCATCAGGCGACTGCTGCAGGCGATACCCGTCCTGCTCGGCGCCACGCTACTCATCTTCTCGATCGTCTTCGCCCTGCCCGGCGACCCCATCCAGGCACTGGCGGGCGAGAAGCGCCTGGACCCGGCGGTGGCCGAGGTCCTGCGCGACCAATACCACCTGAATGATCCGCTGCTGCTGCAGTACTGGTACTACCTCAGCGGCGTGCTCCTCCACGGGGACTTCGGGACCACCTTCTCCAGGATCCCGGTCTCGCAGCTCATGGCCGGCAAGTTCCAGGTCACGCTGAACCTCGCGCTGACCGCGCTCGTCATGGAGGCCATCATCGGCGTCGGCCTCGGCCTGTGGGCGGCGCTGCGCCGCGGCAGGGCCTCCGACACCGCCATCCTCGCCTCGACGCTGCTGCTGATCTCCGTCCCCACGCTGGTGACGGGCTTCGTGCTGCAGCTCGTGCTCGGAGTCAAGCTCAAGCTGTGGACGGGGAGCGACATCTTCCCCGTGGCCGGCATCTCGGCCGGGTTCCGCAGCTACCTGCTGCCCGGTTTCGTGCTCGCCGGCACGTCGATCGCCTATCTCACCAGGTTGACGCGGACGAGCCTGGTGGAGACGCTGCGCGCGGACTACATCCGCACGGCCACCGCCAAGGGTCTGGCCAAACGCCGCGTCATCGGCAGGCACGGGCTCCGCAACGCCCTGATCCCGTTGGTCACCTACCTCGGCGCCGACCTCGGGAACCTGATGGGCGGCGCGGTCATCACGGAGACGATCTTCAACCTGCCGGGCATCGGCAACCAGCTGTTCAACTCGATCCTGCTGCGAGAACAGCCGGTCGTCGTGGGCATCGTGACCGTGCTGGTGCTGATCTACATCCTGGCCAACCTGGTCGTCGACATGTTGTACGCAGTGCTCGACCCGAGGATCCGCTATGAGTAACGAAGCAAACGTCGGGCCCATGCTGCCGGAAGCGAAGTCGCTGGTCACGGAGGCCCCGGCGCCACCGTCCCCCGACAAGCAGGGCAGGCGCGGCAAGCAGAAGCAGGAGAAGCCCGCCAGCCTGTGGACCGACGCCTGGTACGACCTGCGCCGCCGGCCGATGTTCATCATCTCCGCGGTGCTGATCGCGATCCTGCTGGTCATGGCGTTCTGGCCGTCGTTGTTCACCTCGATCGACCCGACCAACGCCCAGACCTGCGACCTGTCCACCGCCCGGCAGCTCCCCAGCGTGGGGCACCCGTTCGGCAAGGACAGCCAGGGGTGTGACGTGTTCGCCAGGACGATCTACGGCGCCCGCAACTCGATCGTGATCGGCGTGACCACCACGATCATCACCATGATCGTGGGCGGCCTGCTCGGCCTGTTCGCCGGCTTCCGCAGCGGTCTGATCGACTCGGTCTCCTCCCGGGTCACCGAGATCTTCTTCGCCATCCCGCCGATCCTGGGCGCCCTGCTGATCGCCGCCACCTTCCGCGACAGCGGCATCAACAGCATCCTGCTGGTCATCGCGGCGCTGGCGGTGCTCGGCTGGCCGATGGTGTTCCGCATCATGCGGGCCTCGGTGATCACGGCCAAGAGCCAGGACTTCGTGGTCGCCGCACGGTCGGTGGGCGCGGGCCAGTGGCGCATCATGTTCAAGCACCTGCTGCCGAACTCGCTGGCGCCGGTGATCGTGGTCAGCACGATCAACCTCGGCGGCTTCATCGCGGCGGAGGCGGCGCTGTCGTTCCTCGGGGTCGGCGTGCAGTCGCCGGACATCTCGTGGGGCCTCATGATCGCCGACGCCCGGCCGCGCTTCCTCGACGCGTCGCTGCCGCTGTTCTTCCCGGCCCTGTTCCTGAGCATCACGGTGCTCGCGTTCATCATGCTGGGCGACGCCGTGCGCGACGCTCTCGACCCGAAGCTCAGGTAGAAGGGGGGATCAAGTGAAGAAGACGTCGACAGACGTGTTGCCCGCCGAGGGAGGGCTGGGCAACGAACCGCTGCTCGCGGTGGACGACCTGCACGTGGAGTTCCGTACGCGTCAGGGCGTCGTGCGCGCGGTGAACGGCGTGAGCTACACGGTCAACCCCGGTGAGACGCTGGCGGTGCTCGGCGAGTCGGGTTCGGGCAAGTCCGTGACCGCTCAGGCGATCATGGGCATCCTGGACATGCCGCCGGCCGTCATCCCCAAGGGCGAGATCCGCTTCAAGGGCACCGACCTGCTCAAGCTCTCGGAGGACGCCCGCACCCAGGTGCGCGGCCAGCGCATCGCGATGGTCTTCCAGGACGCCCTCTCGGCGCTCAACCCGGTGTTCACCGTGGGCTGGCAGATCAGCGAGATGTTCCGGGTCCACCGCGGCATGTCCAAGCGCGACGGCATGAACAAGGCCGTCGAGCTGATGGACAAGGTCCGCATCCCGGCCGCCCGGCAGCGCGTCAACGACTATCCGCACCAGTTCTCGGGCGGCATGCGGCAGCGCATCATGATCGCGATGTCCATCGCGCTCGACCCCGAGGTGCTGATCGCCGACGAGCCGACCACCGCCCTGGACGTGACCGTCCAGGCGCAGATCATGGAACTGCTGGCCGAGCTGCAGCGCGAGAGCCAGATGGGCATGATCCTGATCACCCACGACCTGGGCGTCGTGGCGGACGTGGCCGACAAGATCTCGGTCATGTACGCCGGCCGGATCGTGGAGAACGCCCCGGTGCACGACATCTACCGGGCGCCGGCGCACCCGTACACGAAGGGCCTGCTGGAGTCCATCCCCCGGGTGGACCTCAAGGGCCAGGAGCTGTACGCGATCAAGGGCCTGCCGCCCAACCTGCTCGACCTGCCGAGCGGCTGCGCGTTCAATCCCCGCTGCCCGTACCGGCAGGACAACTGCGTGACCGTCGCCCCCCAGCTCTACGAGATCAGCGGCACGCGTTCCAGCGCCTGCCACTACTGGAGGGAGGTCCTCGATGGCGAACGGCAGTGAGCGCATCCTTGAGGTTCGCGACCTGGTCAAGCACTTCCCCCTGACCCAGGGCATCGTCCTCAAGAAGCAGATCGGCGCGATCAAGGCCGTGGACGGCGTCTCGTTCGACCTCAACAGGGGCGAGACGCTGGGCATCGTGGGCGAGTCGGGCTGTGGCAAGTCCACGCTGGCCAAGGTGCTGATGGCGCTGGAGCGGCCGACCTCGGGCTCGGTCAAGATCAACGGCAAGGACATCGCCAAGGCCAGGGGCGGCGACCTCAAGCGCATGCGCCGCAACATCCAGATGGTGATGCAGGACCCGTACACCTCGCTGAACCCCCGGATGACCGTCGGCGACATCATCGGCGAGCCGTACGAGATCCACACGGAGGTGGCGCCCAAGGGCGACCGCCGCCGCAAGGTGCAGGAGCTGCTGGAGGTCGTCGGGCTCAACCCCGACCACATCAACCGCTACCCGCACCAGTTCTCGGGCGGCCAGCGGCAGCGCATCGGCATCGCCCGCGGCCTGGCGCTGCAGCCGGAGATCATCGTCTGCGACGAGCCCGTCTCGGCGCTGGACGTGTCGATCCAGGCCCAGGTGATCAACCTGCTGGAGCGGCTGCAGAACGAGTTCAACCTGGCCTACATCTTCATCGCCCACGACCTGTCGGTGGTCCGCCACATCTCCGACCGGGTGGGCGTGATGTACCTGGGCAAGTTCGTCGAGCTCGGTAAGGACGTCGAGATCTACGACAAGCCCGCTCATCCGTATACGCAGGCGCTGCTGTCGGCGGTGCCGGTTCCCGACCCCGAGGGCCGGGAGCAGCGCGAGCGGATCATCCTGCAGGGCGACCCGCCCTCGCCCGCCAACCCGCCGTCGGGCTGCCGTTTCCGCACCCGCTGCTGGAAGGCGCAGGAGATCTGCGCGGAGGAGGAGCCGCTGCTGCAGATCCGGACGGGGACCGGGCACGAGAGCGCCTGTCACTTCGCCGAGACGCACGACGTGGTGCACGCGGGCTGACCGCGAGCGATCGTGAGGCCCTCCGGGAGAACCTCCCGGAGGGCCTTGTCACGTGGTGGCCACGATCGCCGAGCCGTGGCCGAACAGCCCCTGGTTGACCGCCAGGCCGACGCGCGCGCCCGGCACCTGCCGCCCGCCCGCCGCGCCGCGCAGCTGGTACGTCAGCTCGCACAGCTGCGCGATCGCCTGGGCCGGGATCGCTTCGCCGAAGGAGGCCAGGCCGCCCGACGGGTTGACCGGCACCCGGCCGCCGAGCGCGGTCTCGCCCGCCCGCAGCAGCTTGTCCGCCTCGCCCGGCGGGCACAGGCCGACGTCCTCGACCCAGTCCAGCTCCAGGGCGGTGGACAGGTCGTACACCTCGGCGAAGGAGACGTCCTCGGGGCCCAGGCCGGCCTCCTCGTAGGCCGCGTGCGCGATCGCGGCTCTGAAGGGCCTCTCCGGCGCGGGAACGGCGGCGCAGGACTCGGTGGCGAAGTTCGGCAGCTCCAGGATCGTGTTGGGGAAGGTCGGGGTCACCGTGGAGACGGCGGCCAGGCGCACGGGGGCCGTCGCGCCGAGCCGCCTGGCGTAGGCCTGCGAGGCCAGCACGACCGCGGCCCCGCCGTCGGAGGTGGCGCAGATGTCCATCAGGCGCAGCGGGTCGGCCACCATGGGCGAGGCCAGCACCTCCTCCGCCGTGACCGGGCGGCGGTAGCGGGCCATGGGGTTGAGCGCGCCGGCGCGCGCGTTCTTGACCTTGACGGCGGCGAAGTCGTCGGCGGTGGAGCCGTACAGGGCCATGCGCCTGCGGGCGTACAGGCCGAAGTAGGCCGGGTTGGTCGCGCCGAGCAGGCGGAAGCGCAGCCAGTCGGGGTCGTCGTGCCGGTCGCCGCCGACGGGCTTGAAGAAGCCCTTGGGGGTGGAGTCCGCGCCCACCACCAGCGCCACGTCGCACAGCCCGGCCATGATCCTGGTCCGGGCGATGTCCACGGCCTGGGCCCCGGACGCGCAGGCCGCGTAGCAGGAGGCGATCCTGGCGCCGGTCCAGCCGAGTGCCTGGGCGTAGGTGGCGCCGGCGACGAAGCCGGGGTAGCCGTTCCTGATCGTGTCGGCCCCCACCACGTACTGGACGTCGGTCCAGGCCACGCCGGCGTCGCGGAGGGCGGCGCGGGCGGCGGCGACGCCGTACTCGGCGAAGGGACGCCCCCACTTGCCCCACGGGTGCATGCCCGCGCCGAGCACCACCACCGCGCTCACGAGGCCCGCCCCCACATCCACACCAGCGGCCCGTCGGCCAGCGGCCCGTGCACCAGCTCCAGCTCCATGCCCACCTCCAGGTCGCCGGCCGTGAGGTCCTTGACCTGGCCGAGCACCACCAGCCCGGCGTCGCCGAGCTCGACGGCGGCCAGCGTGACCGGCCGGTACGGCTCCGCCGCCACGTACGGCTCCGGCGGCGGGTAACACGCCTCGGTGTAGGACCAGACCCGCCCGCGCCGCGGCAGCCGGGCCTCGGCTGTCTCCTCGCCCTCGCAGCGCGGGTTGCGGCACAGGCCGGGCTGCGGCGGGAAGGCGACGGTCCCGCAGGTCAGGCAGGTGGTGCCGATGAGGTGGGTGACGCCGTCCCCGTCGATGGCGAACCAGCCGTCGATCGCTAAGGTCATATCGAGGAGTATTACACAAGCGCTTGTTAGGGTGAATCCCTCCTGCGCCGCCGCCGGGTCGCGACCACCCGCGCCGACATGGCCGCCGCCAGCACCACCATCCCGGCCACGACCGGCGTCCTGGAGGCGGGCGGCCGGGCCGGCCCCCGACCGAAGTACGGGCCGGGCCGGGCGGCCGGTGAGACCCTTCCGTGGGCCAGCCGCCGCGCCTCCCGCAGGGCGAGCGGCGCGTCGGCCACCCCGTGCCCATAGGCGGGGCTGTGGCCGCGCGCGGGGCGTCTCCTGGTGCCGCGCTCGATGGCCGTGCGCACCTGGTACGGCGACAGCTCCGGATGGGCCGACCGCACCAGGGCCGCCACGCCCGCGACCATGGCCGCCGCCGAGCTGGTGCCGTCGCCCACCACGTACCCGTCGCCGCCGTCGGCCGTGACGACGTCCGTGCCCGGCGCGACGACCGACAGGTAGTCCTGGCGGTTGGAGAAGGGGGCCACCCGCAGCCGCCGGTCCACCGCGCCCACGGCCATCACGCCCGGGTAGGCGGCGGGGAAGTTCTTCCTGTTGGCCGTGTCGCCGTCGTTGCCCGCCGAGGCCACCAGGACCGCGCCGCGGGCGAGCGCGTACTGCACGGCCTCCTCCTCGGCCGCCGAGCCCTCCCACGCGCCGCTGCCGCCGCCGAGGGACATGCTGATCACGTCCGCGCCGTGGTCGGCCGCGTACCTGATGCCGGCGGCCAGGGCGTCGCGGCGGCCGGACCGCTGCTCGGCGCGCAGCGGGTCGGTGTTCTCCAGCGTGACCCTGATCGACAACACCCGCGCCGCGGGGGCCACGCCGACCACGCCCTCCGCGCGGCCCTCGCCGTGCCCGCGGCCGGCGATCAGACCGGCCATGGCGGTGCCGTGGTGTCCCCAGAGCCGCGGGGGCGCGCCGGTCAGGTCGGGGCCCTGGGTGACGGCTCCCCGCAGGTCGGGGTGGCAGGCGTTCACGCCGGTGTCCAGCACGGCCACCAGCACGCCCGCGCCCCGGCTCTCCCGCCACGCCCTGGGCGCGCGCAGCGCCGCGAGCTGCCACTGCCGGGCCCGCGCGGTGGCGCCCACCCCGCCGGGGGCGCTCGGCGAGGCCGCCGTCCGCACGTCGTCGGTGGTGCTGGACGCCACGCCCGCGACCCCGGCCGCCAGGATCAGAGCCGGCAGCAGGGACGCGAGCACCCTCATCGGGTCAGCGCCCGGTACAACGCCTCGGCGAGCTGCCGGGCGACCCCGCGCAGCCGCGGCGCGGCGCGGTCGCCCGGCCGGTACGCCCGCCCGTCGGCGTATCCCACGGCCGTCGCCACGAGGTAGGGCTCACCCGTGCCGGCCACCGCCCCGGTGACGTACTGCCGCCGGCCGAACCGCTCGGCCGGCCCGCCGGGGAAGGCGACGGGCCGCACGGTGGCCGGGCGCGTCCCGCGGTAGGTCCCGCGGTACATCGCCGTGCCCGGCGCGCCGAGCACGGCGATGCCGACGGTGGCCACGTACGTCCGGGTGCTGTCGGCGTACGTGGCCCGCAGGGCGGTCAGGCAGCCGGGCCGCACCGCGGCGGGCTGGAACGCGACCCGGCACGGCGCCTCGGGGGCCACGCCCGCCAGCACGTACGTCACCCTGGCCCCCGACGGGCTGAGGCCCGGCACGACCGAAGGGAAGATCCGCGCCACCGGCCAGGTGTGCCAGCGCTCCGGCACGGGCACGTCGGCCTGCGGCCAGAACACGGACAGGATGGAGAGCAGCACGACGGACAGTTGGTACACGTCAACCTCGAACGGGAGGGGAGGGACGCCCGATCTGCCCTGCATTCTGGCACGCGGCCGATGATTCGTTCCGACGCTTCGGTAAACAGCCCGATACGCGGAGTAATTGCTGTTATGCGGCCATTCGCCCTAGGGTGTCGGCGAAAGTCGGACATGGGCCCCAGGGGGGAGGCCCAGCCTCTGGGCCGCGTCCCCGGAGTTGACCGCGATGGCGATCAGCCCCGCCGAGTCCGTGAACGCCACCAGCTCGCCCGGCGGCACCGCCGCGAACGTCGCCCGGAAGGGCAGGGCGAGCTGCCGCCGCCCGAGCCACACCCCCAGCGTGTCGCCCACCTGGACGCCCAGCGCCTGCAGGTCGCCGGCCGCGATCGACAGCTGCGTGTTGCCGAACCGGTCGACCGAGACGACCTCGCCCTCGACCGAGCCCTCCCGCAGCAGCGAGGTCGGCGCGGGCAGCGTGACCAGCCGCTCGACCGGCACCCGGGGGCCCAGCTCGGCCGGGTCCAGGCCGCCGGCCAGCCGCCCGGCGACCGGCGCGAAGACGTCCCGGCCGTGGAAGGTCGGCGACACCGGCCGCAGGAAGAGCTCCTCGTTGCTGAGCGCGTACGCGGCCCGCGCGCCGCCGCTGGCGTGCACCGCCCACGACAGCAGGCCGTTGTCGGGGCCGACGAACATCCGGCCGCCCGCCTCGACCGCCACCGATCGCCGCGCGCCGCCCGCGCCGGGATCGACCGCGCCGATGTGCACGCCCTCAGGCAGGTAGGGGATGGTCTGGGCGAGGATCGCCGCGCCCCGCCGTACGTCGCCGGGCGGGACGAGGTGGCACACGTCGATCACCCGCGCCTCGGGCGCGATCCCGGCGATCACTCCGTGGCAGGCGGCCACATAGCCGTCTTCGAGGCCGTAGTCCGTGAGGAGCGTGATGACTGGGGTCACATTTCGTGACTGTACGTCCGGCAATCCGCCGTGAACAGCCGCAGATCGCACATTACGATTGGCCACGGGCCGCGAAGCGTGCGATGTGATCGTCGCACGCCCCTTCCCGAGGAGGACATCATGGGAGCACCGCTCAGCGGTGACAGTGCTGCCCAGGAACCGTCCCGGACATCCCTCAACGACCGCGATCTCGAACTCCTCGCCTTCGAACGCCAATGGTGGCGGCACGCGGGCGCCAAGGAGCAGGCCATCAAGGAGACCTTCGGGTTCTCGGCCACCCGCTACTACCAGTTGCTCGGCGAGTTGATCGACAGACCGGAGGCGCTGGAGCAGGACCCGATGCTGGTCAAACGGTTGCGACGGTTGCGCTCCACCCGTCAGCGCGACCGTGCGGCGAGACGGCTCGGCATGCGTCCCTGACCGGCTGGGTACGGCAGCCGCGTGAGGAACATCCCTGGTATGGAAGCGATCCTTAAAGATCCGTCCGGCGCCGTGATCGGGCTCGACTTCGACGGAACCCTGTCGCCGATCGTGCCCGATCCCGCCTCCGCCAAGATCCACCCCGAGGCCCCCGCCGTGCTCGCAGAACTGGGCGCGCACGTCGGCGCCGTGGCCATCGTGACCGGCAGGCCGGCGGCCACCGCGCTCGAACTCGGGCCCGGCCTGGCCGACGTGCCCGGCCTCGTGGTGCTCGGCCACTACGGCTTCGAACGGTGGGAGCACGGACGCGTCTCGGCGCCGCCGCCGCCACCCGGCGTGCCGCGCGTGCGGGCCGAGCTGCCCCTGCTGCTCGACGCGCTCGGCCTGCACGGCGTGGCGATCGAGGACAAGGGCAGGGCGGTGGCCGTGCACACCAGGCGCGCCCCCGACCCCGAGGGCGCGCTCGCCGTGCTGCGCGAGCCGCTGGCCGAGCTGGCCGGGAAACACGGCCTGGTGATCGAGCCCGGACGCATGGTCCTCGAGCTGCGCCCGCCCGGCATGGACAAGGGCCACGCGCTCGGGCTGTTCCTGGCCGAGCGGGACGCCAGGTCCGTCATGTTCGTCGGCGACGACCTCGGCGACCTGGCCGCCTTCGACGCCGTCCGCGCCTCGGGGCTGCCCGGCGTGACCGTGTGCAGCGGCTCGGCCGAGGTGACCGCGCTGGCCGAGCGGGCCGACATCGTGGTCGACGGGCCCGACGGCGTGGTGGCGCTGCTGCGGGAGCTGACGACGGCCTTCACCCGTCCGTAGGGTCCAGCCGTTCGTGAGCCGGCTCGCTTCGGGCCGGCTCGCGGCTTTCAGCCGTTCGTGATTGGGCTGCAAGTGGCGGGTCCTACGGTGGTGCGCATGTCACGACGATCTCTCGCCGCCGCCTCCGCCGCGGCTCTGGCCACCCTGGCCGCCGTGCTCGCCGTCCCCGGCGCCGCCTCCGCCGCCCCCGCCCAGCAGCTCAGGCTGCGCGGCGGGCTGACGCTCTACATCCCGATCGAGTGGGTGGTCCACCGCAAGGGCGGCGACGTCGTCCAGGTGGTGACCGGCCGGTGCGCCAAGCCGCAGGGCTGGGGCTCGCCGGAGTGCGACGCGTTCTACGTCCTCGGCCCCGGCGCGATCAAGCGGGGCGCCGAGGGGTTCGGGCCCTACACGGGCAAGAACCCGTACTATCCGGCCAGCGATGTGCAGCCGTGCCCGATCAACCGCAAGTGGGGCGAGGTCGTCGGCCCCAAGGTCACCAGGGGCTACCGGCAGATGGGGGCCGGGCACAAGGCCGCCTACAACGCCTGGCAGGCGACCTGCGTCAGCTACTCGGGCGGCGGCGTCAAGGCCCGCTTCACGCAGCGCGAGTGGTACCTGCCGAAGAGCCAGATCCTCGTCGTCGACCAGTGGGACACGCCCGGCCTGGCCGACACGCTCAAGTACGCCGACTGGAGATGAGCACCCCGGCGACCGCGAGGCCGATGACCACGGGCACCAGCAGGAACGCGTTCCCGGTGCCGTAGCCGTCGGCCAGCGCGCCGAGCAGCAGCGGGCCGATCGCCATGGCGGCGCCCGCCCACACGGGCGAGGCGGCCGCCGCCCGGTCCGCCCGGTCGCCGGAGGCGGCGATCAGCGTGCTCAGCGCGAGCGGGAACTGCAGCGACGCGCCCAGCCCGCTCAGCGCCAGCCCCACGTA
The DNA here is from genome assembly GCF_042892035.1 of Nonomuraea sp. NPDC001831. NCBI lineage: Bacteria > Bacillati > Actinomycetota > Actinomycetes > Streptosporangiales > Streptosporangiaceae > Nonomuraea > Nonomuraea sp. NPDC001831. The sequence continues at coordinate 29,222 of NZ_JBIATU010000020.1, forward strand.
CGACAGGACCGGCGCGGTGCTCGCCCAGAACAGCACCCAGCCGAAGGCCATCAGCCCCAGAGCGCCGGCCAGCAGCGGCGTGGCCGGCAGCCGCAGCGCGAGCTGCGCGCCGGCGAACCTGCCCGCCGCCATGCCGCTGACGAACGCCGTCAGCCCGGTCGCCGCGACGGCCACCGGCACGCCCGTCCTGAGGGCGAACAGGTCGGCGGCCCACAGATTGAACGAGAACTCCAGGGCCACGCAGCAGAACAGCACGCCCCCGGCCAGATGGAAGCGCCACCCGCCACCCTCCCGCGCCGGGACGGCCTGCCCGGCGACCGCGTCGCCCCGCCCGCCGCCGGCCCGCCGGGGCGCGGGCCAGGAGCGGCCCAGCGACAACGCGAGCAGCACGCTGACGGCGGGGGTGACCAGCAGGGCGGCCCGCCAGCCGAGCGCGCTCTGCGCCACCTGGCTGAGCACGAACGTCGCCACCATCCCCACCAGCACGCCCACGGCGTTGGCCTCGCTGAGCGCGGCCGGCCCGGCGGCCCCCTGGTGGTCGCTGAGCTCGGCCATCGCCGCGTAGAGCATGACCGAGCCGAAGCCGCCGGCCAGGCCGTAGCCGAGCAGCGTCAGGGGCAGCGCGGAGGTGGCCATGACCAGCAGCACGCCGGCGTTCATCCCGGCCAGGCCGAACCAGCACGTCGAGCGCCGGCCGAGCAGCCTGGTGAGCAGGGGGAGCGCGAGCCCGGCGCCGATCGTGCCGACCGCCATGGCGGTGCCGTGCAGCCCGGCGACGGTGGCCGTGGTGCGCTGGTCGGCGCGCAGCAGCGGGAGGGCGGCGCTCAGGCCGTACACGAACGTGGCGAACGTGCCGAGCAGGAAGTAGATGAGCCAGGTCGGACGGTCCCGGACGAGTCTGATGGGCACTGAGACCGTCGACACCCGGCAGCCTCCGTCATTGGCAGTGAACCCGACTTCTCATGTTAAAGCAGGGCGTCGAGTTGGGATTCCAGCCACTGGTGCGGCGGCAGCGCGGTGGCCGCCTCGCGCAGCCGGTCGCGGCGCCGCCGGCGTTCGTCCTCGGGCATCACCAGCGCCTCGTGCAGCGCGTCCGCGGTGCCGCTCACATCGTAGGGGTTGACCACCAGCGCGTACGGGCCCAGCTCGGCGGCCGCCCCCGCCTCGCGCGAGAGCACCAGGGCGCAGCGCGGCGACAGGACCGGCCCCTCCTTGGCGACCAGGTTCATGCCGTCGCGGATGGGGTTGACCAGCAGGACGTCCGCCAGCCGGTAGGCGGCCAGCGAGCGCGGGTAGTCGTCGTTGACGTTGAGGATGACCGGGTCCCAGTCCTCGGTGGCGTACTCGTCCTCGATCTCGCGCGCGCAGCGCTGCACCGACGCGGTGTACTCGCGGTATTCGGGCAGGTCGTGCCGGCTGGGGTAGGCGAAGGCCAGGTGGACGACCTTGCCGTGCCACTCCGGATGGGCGGCCAGGAACTCCCGGTAGGCCAGCAGCCCGCGCACGATGTTCTTGGACAGCTCGGTGCGGTCGATGCGGACGATCAGCCGGCGTCCGGCCACCTGCTCGGCCAGCGCGGCCATGTGCGACTCGACGTCGGGCTCGCAGGCCCGCGCCCACAGCGCCGCGCCGTCCACGCCCAGGCTGTGCACGCCGACGCGGGTCGTCCTGCCCTCGTGGGTGACCGTGCGGGCCGCGCGGTCCACCCGCGCGCCCAGCAGCGCCTCGCAGCAGTCCATGAACGCCGCCGCCCACCGGGCGGTGAGGAAGCCCGCGTGGTCGGCTCCCAGGATGCCGTCGAGCACCTCCCCGGTCACCGCGTCGGGCAGCAGGGAGAAGTACTCGGGAGGCGCCCACGGCGTGTGGCTGAAGTGGGCGATGCGCAGGTCGGGCCGCTCGGCGCGGAGCATCGCCGGGGTGAGCGTCAGGTGGTAGTCCTGGACCATCACGCGGGCGCCGTGCCCGGCCTCCTCGGCCAGCGCCAGCGCGAACGCGCCGTTGTAGTCGCGGTAGGACTCCCACTCGCGCCGGAACCTGGTGCCGAAACTGGGGGAGTTGGGGATGTCGTACAGCAGGTGGTTGACGAACCACAGGGTCGAGTTGGCCACGGCGTTGTAGGCGCGGTGGAAGGTGGCCGCGGGGATGTCGAGCATGCGCAGGGCGCCCGTGTCGTAGCCGCCGCGGTCGAGCCGGCCCCCCGGGGCCAGGCGCACGGCGCTGCGGTCGCCGTCGGACAGCGCGGCGCACACCCACAGCACGCCGTGCTCCTTGGCCACCCCCGACAGGCCCGAGACGAGGCCGCCACCACCGCGTTTCATGGTCAGCTCACCGTCGTCGTCGACGGTGAAGGAGACCGGCCCGCGGTTGGACGCCACGAGAACGCTGTTCATTTGGGCTCCCTTCGCCCATAGGATCCCAGCTATGGCGCTAGATGAGCTAACCGAGGAACTCGCCCGCTCGGCCGCGGCCGGAGACCATCGCGCGCTCGGCGAGCTCCTGGCCAGGATCGAGCCTGACGTGATGCGCCACTGCGCCCGGATCCTGCCCTATCACCAGGACGCGGAAGAAGCCTCGCAGGACACTCTGCTGGCCGTGGCGCGCAACATCGGCCGGTTCGAGGGGCGGGCCAGGTTCAGCACCTGGCTGCACATCGTGACCGCCAACTGCGCGCGCACCACGTACCGCTCGCTGAAGCGCAGGGCCGCCGAGCAGACGTCGGAGGAGCTGCCGATGCAGAAGCCGGACGCGCGGCGGGTCAGCGTGATCGCCGGCTCGCGGCTCGACCTGCTCGACGCGATGGAGGCGCTGGAGGCCGACAAGCCCGACCTGGCCCAGGCGCTGGTGCTGCGCGACATCGTCCAGCTCGACTACAGCGAGGTGGCCGAGCAGCTCAACATCCCGCTCGGCACCGCCAAGTCCCGCATCCACCAGGCCCGCAAGTACGTGCAGGGAGTCCTCGGGGAGGACTATCGGTGAGACGCGTTCTCTCGCATGCTGAGACGGGTGGTCGTTTCCACCACTTGAGAAGGTAGAGTCCTTTTCGAACAACTGAATATTGCTCATCCAGAGGGGTGGAGGGACCGGCCCTGCGAAGCCCCGGCAACCCTCCCGGCTTGTGCTCGCGACCTGGCGAGGCCGACCGGGACAAGGTGCCAATTCCGGTTCGCGGTCAAGGTGGCCGCGGGCGAAGATGAGGGAAGGCCTCGCTTCATGTCGCTCGACTTTGGTCCTGCCGTCGCTCTGTCCTGCCGCGAGTGCGGCACGCGCTACCCCCTGGGTCCCAGCTTCGCCTGCCTGGAGTGTTTCGGGCCGCTCGAAGCGGCCTACTCCTTCGGCCAGGTGACCCGCGCGGACATCGAGTCCGGCCCCGCCAACATCTGGCGCTACCGCCACCTGCTCCCGGTCCCCGCCGACGTGGCGAGCAAGCCCAACATGAACCCGGGCTGGACGAAGCTGGTCAAGGCCGGCAACCTCGGCAAGGCGCTCGGCATCCGTTCCCTGTACGTGAAGGACGACTCGGGCAACCCCACCCACTCCTTCAAGGACCGGGTGGTCGCCATCGCCGTCGAGGCGGCCAGGAACTTCGGTTTCCACACGCTCTCCTGCTCCTCCACGGGCAACCTCGCCGGCGCGGTCACCGCCGCCGCCGCGCGGGCCGGCCTCGACGCGTGCGTGTTCATCCCGGCCGACCTCGAAGCGGCCAAGATCGCCATGGCCCGGGTGTTCGGCGGCCGGCTGATCGGCATCGACGGCACGTACGACGAGGTCAACCGGTTCTGTTCGGAGCTGATCGGCGACCCGCTGGGCGAGCGGTGGGGGTTCGTCAACGTCAACCTGCGGCCCTACTACGCCGAGGGGTCCAAGACGCTCGCGTACGAGATCGCCGAGCAGCTCGGCTGGCGGCTGCCCGAGCAGATCGTCATCCCCATCGCCTCCGGCTCCCAGCTCACGAAGATCGACAAGGGCTTCAAGGAGCTGATCGCGCTCGGGCTGGTCGAGGACACCCCCTACAAGGTGTTCGGGGCCCAGGCGGCCGGGTGCTCGCCGGTCTCGACGGCGTACAAGGCGGGGCACGACGTCGTCCAGCCGGTCAAGCCGGACACGATCGCCAAGTCGCTGGCCATCGGCAACCCCGCCGACGGGCCGTACGTGCTGGACATCGCCCGGCGCACGGGCGGGGGCGTCGAGGACGTCACCGACCCCGAGATCGTCGCCGCCATCAAGCTCCTGGCCTCCACCGAGGGCATCTTCGCCGAGACCGCCGGCGGCGTCACGGTGGGCGTGCTGAAGAAGCTCGTCGAGACGGGCAGGCTCGACCCCGAGGCCGAGACCGTGGTCCTGAACACCGGCGACGGCCTCAAGACGCTCGACGCGATCAGCGACGACGCGCGGCCCACCGCCGTGATCCGGCCCTCTCTCGACGCGTTCCGCGCGACTGTCTGACAATCCAGGAAAGGCAACAAAAACCATGAGCGTTTCTGTGCGGATTCCCACCATTCTGCGCACTTACACCGGGGGTAACGCCGAGGTGAGTGGCGAAGGGGCGACTCTTCGTGACGTTCTCGCCAAGCTCGACTCCGACTACCCGGGGATCGGCGCGAGAATTCTGGATGAATCGGGCAAGATTCGTCGTTTTGTCAACGTATACGTTGGCGAAGAGGATGTCCGTTTCGCCGAGGGACTGGACACTCCCGCCCCTGAAGGCGCTCAGATCTCCATCATCCCCGCCGTCGCGGGCGGCTGACCGCCGAACCCCGAACCACCGACTCTTGAAGGCGCCCCTTGTGGGCGCCTTCTTGTTTTAGAACCAAATTCAACCTCGAACGACTCAGCCTTCGATGAAATTAGCGTTTTGTCGGTTGACTCTGTTGCCAAACCCCGTGCCACAGGTATGGTCGAGGGCGATCGTCTGGCTGATTTTCCCAAAAGTCAGGCGATTACGGGTCTCGCGAAGGAATGGGCGAGATCTGCGAGCCCAGTAAGAGGAGTCGGAAGTGGCGCAGGGCACCGTCAAGTGGTTCAACGCGGACAAGGGCTACGGCTTCATCGCGGTAGACGGTGGTAAGGATGTATTCGTCCATTACTCAGCGATCATGATGGACGGGTACCGCTCTCTCGAACAAGGACAGCGCGTCGAGTTCGAGATCACGCAGGGCCAGAAGGGGCCGCAGGCGGAGTCCGTCCGCACGGTCTGATTCACCCTCGCTGGTATGCACCAGGCGGGACGTGCGGCAGCGCAGTCCGTACGGGCTCGCCACTGTTTCCTCCGTCGGCTTCGCACGGCGGGCCGCGCCTCAGGGGCGGCTCGCCGTACGAACCGGCGCACCCGATGACCTGCCCGATGAGCTGGGGTGGGGTGCCCGTGGCTTGCACTCGGCAGGGTAGAGTGCTAAACAGTTCGTTGGCACTCTGTGTGGCAGAGTGCCAACAACTCGGATCGAGACGATGGGGTCTGCCGAACGGAGATGCAGGCCTATGCCGTCGCGGGCGTCGGCTCGGTCCAGGACACGCCACCCTGCATCTGGGAGGTCTAGCCTTATGGCAGCCAAGATGATCGCGTTTGACGAGGACGCCCGGCGCGGTCTCGAGCGCGGTATGAACCAGCTCGCCGACGCCGTCAAGGTGACCTTGGGCCCCAAGGGGCGCAACGTCGTGCTGGAGAAGAAGTGGGGCGCTCCCACGATCACCAACGACGGCGTCTCCATCGCCAAGGAGATCGAGCTCGAGGACCCGTGGGAGAAGATCGGCGCCGAGCTGGTCAAGGAAGTCGCCAAGAAGACTGACGACGTCGCCGGCGACGGCACCACCACGGCCACCGTGCTCGCCCAGGCTCTGGTGCGCGAAGGTCTGCGCAACGTGGCCGCCGGCGCCAACCCGATGGCCCTGAAGAAGGGCATCGAGGCCGCCGTCGAGCGGGTCAGCGAGGAGCTCTCCAAGCTGGCCAAGGACGTGGAGACCAAGGAGCAGATCGCCTCCACCGCCTCCATCTCCGCCGCCGACCCCGAGATCGGCTCGCTCATCGCCGAGGCGATGGACAAGGTCGGCAAGGAAGGCGTCATCACCGTCGAGGAGAGCAACACCTTCGGCCTGGAGCTCGAGCTCACCGAGGGTATGCGCTTCGACAAGGGCATGACGTCGATGTACTTCGTGACCGACTCCGACCGCATGGAGGCCGTTCTCGAAGACCCGTACATCCTGATCGTCAACAGCAAGGTCTCGGCCAACAAGGACCTGCTGCCGCTGCTCGACAAGGTCGTTCAGTCCGGCAAGCCGCTGCTGATCATCGCCGAGGACGTCGAGGGCGAGGCCCTGGCGACCCTGGTGGTCAACAAGATCCGCGGCCTGTTCCGCTCCGTGGCCGTCAAGGCCCCGGGCTTCGGCGACCGCCGCAAGGCCATGCTGGGCGACATCGCGATCCTGACCGGCGGTCAGGTCATCGCCGAGGAGGTCGGCCTCAAGCTCGAGACCGCCACCCTCGACCTGCTCGGCCGCGCCCGCAAGGTCGTGGTGACCAAGGACGAGACCACCATCGTCGACGGCGCCGGTGACGCCGAGGCGATCTCCGGCCGGGTCAACGAGATCCGCGCCGAGATCGAGCGCACCGACTCCGACTACGACCGCGAGAAGCTGCAGGAGCGCCTGGCCAAGCTGGCCGGTGGCGTGGCGGTCATCAAGGCCGGCGCGGCGACCGAGGTCGAGCTCAAGGAGCGCAAGCACCGCATCGAGGACGCCGTGCGCAACGCCAAGGCGGCCGTCGAGGAGGGCATCGTCCCCGGCGGTGGCGTGGCGCTGCTGCAGGCCGGCGCCAAGGCGTTCGACAAGCTCGAGCTCAACGGCGACGAGGCCACCGGCGCGGCGATCGTGAAGAAGGCGCTTGAGGAGCCCCTCAAGCAGATCGCGGTCAACGCGGGCCTCGAGGGCGGCGTCGTCGTGGAGAAGGTGCGCAACCTGACCCCGGGCGAGGGCCTCAACGCCGCTTCCGGCGAGTACGTCAACATGTTCGACTCCGGGATCATCGACCCGGCCAAGGTGACGCGCTCCGCGCTGCAGAACGCCGCCTCCATCGCGGCGCTCTTCCTCACCACCGAGGCCGTCATCGCCGAGAAGCCCGAGAAGACCCCTGCTGCTCCGGCCGGCATGCCCGGCGGCGGCGACATGGACTTCTAGGCCTCGCCTGGTCGCTGACGCATCAGAAGGCGGTTCGGATCTCCACGGATCCGGCCGCCTTTTGTTGTGTCCGAACCCGTCACGTTTAGTAGTTATTGACTACGGAAAGTAACGAAACGAAGTGACGATTCACCGCACAAAGGAGTAGTTACATGAATTCCCGCACCGCGCGCGTTCTCGGGCTCGGAGCCGTCATGGTGGCCGCCGCGGCCGCCATGACGATGCCCGCCCAGGCAGACGACCACGGTTACCTGGACGATGCCCTGGAGTACGTCGACGTGCCCTACTGCGCGGGCTACCTGGAACTGTACGACCGCGACTACTGCGCCTCGCCGTCGAGATGGACGTCGCAGGACGAGCGCGGGGAGATGTCGGAGGAGGGCGAGTACCGGTCGTCGGAGGAAGGCGAGGACAGGACGTCGGACGAGGCCGGCGAGAGGTCCGGCTGGCGCGAGGACACCTCGGACGAAGGCCAGGACATGTCCGACTGGCGCGAGGACGCCACGGACGAAGGCGCGGACATGTCCGGCGAGCGCGAGGACGTCGCGGACGAGGGCCAGGACGTGTCCGGCGAGCGCGAGGACGTCGCGGACGAGGGCCAGGACATGTCAGGCGAGCGTGAGGACGTCGCGGACGCCTTCGAGGGCCGGTCGGCCGGCGAGAGCGAGGACCGGTCGTCCAACGCCCCCATGGACTTCACGTTCGCCGACGAACTGGTGCAGGGCGACTGAACCCCGTCTGGTGGCGCCGGGCGTACCTGAACCCGACGCGGCACCACGGCGAAGGCGCCCCGAACGCGAACGGGGCGCCTTCGCCGCGGTGTTGTGCCGGTCTCAGACGCCGAAGTGCGCGACGACGTGACCGCGGGCCAGCGTGTTGGCGGTGATGTTGAAGCCGACCACGGCCGGGCTCGCGTCGCTGTCGACGCCCAGCTCGTCGACCCCGAGCGCGTGCACGGTGAAGACGTAGCGGTGGGGGGCGCCGGGCGGGGGAGCGGCGCCGCCGTAGTCCTTGGTGCCGTAGTCGTTGCGGGCGTGGACGGCGCCGGCGGGCAGGCCCTTGAAGTCGGGGCCGGTGCCCGCGCCCCTGGGCAGCTCCGTGGTGTCGCCGGGCAGGTCGAACAGCACCCAGTGCCAGAAGCCGCTGCCGGTGGGGGCGTCGGGGTCGTGGCAGGTGACGGCGTAGCCGCGGGTGCCCTCGGGGGCGCCCGACCAGCGCAGCTGGGGAGAGACGTTCCCGCCGGTCATCCCCCAGTCGTCGAAGACGTGGAGGTCGTTCAGCCGCTCGCCGTCGCGGATGTCGTCGCTCTCCACCACGAGCGCGGGGACCGGGGGCAGGTGTTCATGCGGAAGCGGTGCGGGCACGGCATCCTCCTAGGTTGACAGCTCCTTCAGGCCATCCTAGAAGCGGCCGTGCCCGCCCTCCGTCAGGTTGCCAGCTGCGCCGGGAGCGGCCTGTCGTGCAGCACCGTGAGCGAGGTGACCGCACGGGTCAGGACCACGTACAGGCGGGCCAGGCCGCGGGGCTCGGCCTCGACGATGTCCGCGGGCTCCACGACGATCACGTGGTCGTACTCCAGGCCCTTGGCGAGCGTGGCGGGCACGATCAGCAGGCGGTGCTCCTGCGTCGCGTCGGGGTCGAGCACCGCGTGCGGCAGGCCGGACAGCGACTCGGAGACCGCCGCCACCATCGCGTCGGGGACGATGACCCCGATCGAGCCCTCCTTGGCCAGGACCTCCCGGGCGGCCTCGGCGACCGTGCCGCCCGGCCGGACCGTCAGCGAGCCCGCGCCCGGACGCAGCGACCGCGGGGCGGCCAGCTCGGGGGCGATCGAGGGCAGCAGGCGGGCCGCGTAGTCGAGCACCTCACGCGGCACGCGGAAGCCGAGCGTCAGCTCGGTCACCTCGCCCTCGTCCTGGCCGAGGTGCTTCAGCACGGTCTCCCACGAGCTGGTGGACCACGGCGTGGTGCCCTGGGCCAGGTCGCCGAGCACGGTGGCCGAGCCGTTGCGGCAGCGCCGGCCGAGCGCCCGCAGCTGCATCTCGGACAGGTCCTGGGCCTCGTCCACGACGAGGTGGCCGAGCGACGGGGTGCGCTCCATGAGGTCGCGCAGCTCGTCGAGGAGCGCGGCGTCGGCGGCCGACCATCTGGCGGACTTCCAGCTCCGATAAGGCTTCCGCCAAAGCAGCATTTCCTGCTCGTCAGGCGACAAATCGGTTTTGGCGGCTTTTGAGAGGAATTCTGGGTCGGACAGCAGGCGGTGCAGGACCTGTTCCGGCGTCAGTTTCGGCCACACCGCGTCGACGAGCTGCTTGACCGGCCTCGACCTGGCCACCGCGTCCTGGACGCGGTCGTCGGGCGACTCGCCGCGCTGCTCCATCCGTACGAGCACCTGGTGGGCCAGGCGCTGGGCCAGCGCGGCCCGCCCCGGCGAGTAGCGGGTGGTGCCGCGCAGGGAGGCCACCATCTCGCGCACCTCGTGGTCGGCGACCCGGTAGCGGTAGGCGCCCTTCGTGAACACCAGGCCGTCCTCGGGCTTGACGATGTGCATCCACAACGCCCGTTCGAGCACCGCGGCCATCCTGGCGTCGCCCTTGACCGCGGAGACCATCGGGTCCTCCTCGGCGGCGTGCTCGCCGAGCAGCCCGGCCACGGTGGTCTGGTCGACCTTGACCTCGCCCAGCGCGGGCAGGACGGAGGAGATGTAGGACAGGAACGCCCGGTTCGGGCCCACGATCATCACGCCTGACCTGGCCAGCCGCTCGCGGTGGGTGAACAGCAGGTACGCGGCCCGGTGGAGGCCCACGGCGGTCTTCCCGGTGCCGGGGGCGCCCTGGACGCACACCGTCTGGGCCAGCGTCGCGCGGACGATCTCGTCCTGGTCGGGCTGGATGGTGGCCACGATGTCGCGCATCGGGCCGGTGCGCGGGCGTTCGATCTCCTCGGTGAGGATCTTCGAGGGGCCGACCTCACCGCCCTCGCCGAGCGGCTCGTCCTCGAACGCGGTCAGCGCGCCGCCGTGGTAGCCGAAGCGGCGGCGGCGGACGACGCCCATCGGGTCGGCCGGGCTGGCCTGGTAGAACGCGCGGGACACCGGCGCGCGCCAGTCGATGACCAGCGGCCGGCTGGTGCCGTCGTGCACGTGCCGGCGGCCGACGTAGAGGGTGCCCGGCAGGTCGTCGCCGCCCTCGCGGTCGAGGCGGCCGAAGAACAGCGGGGTGTCCGGGTGGTCGGCCAGGGCGGCCACGCGCTGGTCCAGCAGCGACTGGAGGATCTGCTGCGAGACCCAGTCGCCGGCCGCGTCGGCCGACAACGACTGGGCGTGGGCCCGCATCGCCTTGAGCGCGGCCCTGGACTCGGCCAGGTGGGCCTGCTCGGCGGCGAGCACGTCGGAGGGTATGTCGGGAGCCAGTTGGTGTGTGGGCATGCGAAAGCGCCTCCCATGGTCGAGAAACGGAGGTGGTCAAGGCAGCGAATCGACTAGTTTAACGGCGGCCGTCCGGTGCCTCCAAAGCATTTACCGGCGCGCGGCGGGGTAAGGAGGGAAGGTGGCGCGGCTTCGCCTGGTCCTCTCGCCGATGATCCCCACGGTCGCGAGCTTCCTGCTGGCGGCGCTCTGGGGGATGTCGGTCTTCGCCGGATGGGGGCTGGAGGCGTTCTGCGCGGGCGGCGAGTCCCCGTCGGCGTGTTCCCGGCGCCTCGGGGCGGTCTCCACGGTGTCGGGGTTGTTCGCCGCGCTGGCCGCCTGCGCCACGCTGGCCGCGTGGCTGGTCCCGGCGTCCCGGCAGGACCCGCGCACGTTCGGCCGGCTCATGGGGACGGGGGTCGCCGCCTGGATCGTCGCCGGCGCGGTGCTGTTCCTCGGCGGCCTGCTGGCCGGCTAGCAAACCCGGCAAAGACCGTATCTCTGAGTGAACGTGGGAATACCGAAAAAGTCGGGCATTTCAGGTGCGTTTGGCGGATCATGGGGGTATGTCGCAGGCGGCGTGATAGTACGCAGGTGAGGGGGGTGGTTCGATGTCGACGACCCGTGGAGTCTCGTGGACGTGACATAAACGCCGTGCCTGGCCGCTCAGGCAACGAGCGGCCGGGCCTTCAACCCGTCACACCTCGCCGTGCACGTCGTCGGCGTCGATGATCTGGTAGGCGTATCCCTGCTCGGCCAGGAAGCGCTGCCGGTGGGCGGCGAACTCCTGGTCGACGGTGTCCCTGCTGACCACCGTGTAGAACCGGGCGCCACCGCCGTCGGCCTTGGGCCGCAGCACCCGTCCGAGCCGCTGGGCCTCCTCCTGCCGCGACCCGAACGTGCCCGACACCTGGATCGCGACGGCCGCCTCGGGCAGGTCGATGGAGAAGTTCGCCACCTTCGACACCACCAGGACCTGGATCTCCTTGTCGCGGAACGCCTGGTAGAGCCGCTCGCGCTCCTTGACCCTGGTCTCGCCCTTGATGACCGGCGCGTTGAGGTGCTCGCCGAGCTCGTCGAGCTGGTCGATGTACTGGCCGATGACCAGCACCTGCTCGCCCAGATGCCGCCGGACCAGCGCCTCGGTCACGTACGTCTTGGACGGCGTGGTGGCGCAGAACCGGTAACGCTCCTCGGCCTCGGCCATCGCGTACGCCAGCCGCTCCTCGTCGGTCAGCGTGACCCGCACCTCGACGCAGTCGGCCGGCGCGATCCAGCCCTGGTTCTCCATCTCCTTCCACGGCGCGTCGTAGCGCTTGGGGCCGATGAGGGAGAACACGTCGCCCTCGCGGCCGTCCTCGCGCACGAGCGTCGCGGTCAGGCCCACCCGCCGGCGGGCCTGGAGGTCGGCGGTCATCCGGAAGATCGGCGCGGGCAGCAGGTGGACCTCGTCGTAGACGATCAGGCCCCAGTCGCGCGCGTCGAACAGCTCCAGGTGGCTGTAGACGCCCTTCCGCCTGGTGGTCATCACCTGGTACGTGGCGATGGTGACCGGGCGGATCTCCTTCTTGTTGCCGGAGTACTCGCCGATCTCGTCCTCGGTCAGCGAGGTGCGCTTGAGCAGCTCGGTCTTCCACTGGTGGGCGCTGACCGTGTTGGTCACCATGATCAGCGTGGTGGCCTGGGCGTGGGCCATGGCCGCCGCGCCCACGATGGTCTTGCCCGCGCCGCAGGGCAGCACGACCACGCCGGAGCCGCCGTGCCAGAAGGCGTCGGCCGCCTCGCGCTGGTAAGGGCGCAGCTCCCAGCCGTCCTGGAGCAGCTTGATGGGGTGGGCCTCGCCGTCGACGTAGCCGGCCAGGTCTTCGGCGGGCCAGCCCAGCTTGAGCAGCGCCTGCTTGACGTTGCCGCGGTCGCTCGGGTGCACGATGACCGAGTCGGCGCCGAGGCGCTCGCCCAGCATCGGCTGGATCTTCTTCGAGCGCAGCACCTCTTCGAGCACCGCGCGGTCGGTCGAGGTCAGGACCAGCCCGTTGACCGGGTCCTTCTCCAGGCGCAGGCGGCCGTAGCGGGCCATCGTCTCGGCGATGTCGACGAGCAGCGCGTGCGGCACCGGGTAGCGGCTGAAGCCGATCAGCGCGTCGACGACCTGCTCGGCGTCGTGGCCGGCGGCCCGCGCGTTCCACAGGGCGAGCGGCGTGACGCGGTAGGTGTGGACGTGTTCAGGCGCTCGTTCGAGCTCGGCGAACGGCGCGATCGCCTTGCGGCACGCGTCGGCCTTCTCGTGGTCGACCTCGAGCAGCAGCGTTTTGTCCGACTGGACGATGAGCGGGCCGTCGTTCACGGACATCCCTTCCTACGGTTGACCCTTATCCAACACACACGACGGCAGGAACAGTCCCGGAACGGGTAATCGATCAGTCGTCCAGGCGGCCGGTGAGGCCCAGGAAGAGGAAGAGCCCGATGTTCAACACGAAACCGGCGCCGAACAGCACCCAGCTCCAGACCAGCAGCGAACGGGCGCTTCCCGGCTGCTCGCGGGCCCGCGTCAGCGCCACGGCGGCCAGGATGCCGCCGGGCAGCCCGAGCACGTTGAGGCAGGAGGCGAGGGACAGGAAGTTGAGCACGACGGCGACGATGGCGGCGGCCTGCGGGCCCTCGTCGCGCCGCGGCGGCACGCCGTAGCCGTAGCCGTACTGCGGAGGCGGCTGCTCGCCGTAGGGCGCCCCGTAGGGCAGATGCGGGTAGCCGGACGGATCTTCTTGACTCACGTTCACCTCCAGACAGGTCAACGTTTATCACGGAATACCGACGTGCCCGACCCGGGTGTGCGCGGACGGTCACAACCGGCCGCGCAAAGCCTTCCTGTCCAGCTTGAGCACGCTGGTGACCGGGATCGACTCGACGAAGCGCACCTCGCGCGGGTACTTCACCCGTCCGACCCGGTCGCGCGCCCACTCGATCAGCTCCTCGGCGTTCTCCTCGGCCCCCGGCCTGAGCTGCACGAACGCCACGACCTCCTCGCCCAGCCGCGGGTCGGGACGGCCGACGACGCCCGACATGACCACGTCGGGGTGCTGGTTGAGCGCGTCCTCGACGTCGCGCGGGAAGACGTTGAAGCCGCCGCGGATGATCAGGTCCTTCTTGCGGTCGACGATGTAGAGGTAGCCGTCGTCGTCCACGCAGCCGATGTCGCCGGTGCGCAGCTCGTCGCCGACCAGCGCGGTGCCCTCGGGGTCGGGTTCGTGCTCGCCCCAGTAGCCGAGCATCAGGGAGTCGCCGCTGACGCAGATCTCGCCGACGTCGCCGCACTCCACCGCCTCGCCTGCGGCGTCGCGGATGGTGATCGTGTAGCCGGCCAGCGGCAGGCCGACGCTGCCGGGCCGGCGTCTGCCCGGCGGGTTGAAGGTGGTGACGGCGCTGGTCTCGGTCAGGCCGTAGCCCTCCAGGATCTGCGTGCCCGGCATCCGGCGCTCGAACTCCTGCAGCGCCTCCCGGCCCAGCGGCGCCGCGCCGCAGGTGAGGTAGGCCAGGTCGGGGAGCGGGTGCGACTCCAGCGGCTGGGCCAGGAGCATGTGGATCATGGCGGGCACGACGGTGCCGTACTGGACGTGCTGCTCGGCGGCCAGTCGCAGGAACGCCTCCGGCTCGAACCAGCGCATGAGCACGGCCTGCTGGGGCTCGGTCGCGTGCAGGCCGGCCACGGTGATGATCAACCCGTACGCGTGCGAGAGCGGCACAGGCACGATCGCACGATTTTTCCCCTCTTGATGGGATATTTCGTACGCGTCCTTGGCCACCTGCCAGAGCCCGCGATGGCTCAGCATGACCCCCTTGGCGACGCCCGTGGTGCCGCCGGTGTACATGAGCGCGGCCAGGTCGCCGGGGTCCCTGTGCACCCGTTCGTGCTCGGTGGCGCTCTCCAGCTCGGCCGTGTCGACATATATCCGGACGTCCACCGCGGCGGCCCGTACGGTCTCCACGAGCTCGGGCGAGGTGACGACGGCGCACGCGCCGCTGTCGAGCAGGATGTGCCGCAGCTCCTCGGCCCCCACCAGGAAGACCACCGGCGTGACCACCGCGCCCGCCGCCCACAACGCCTGGTAGACGATCGGGACCTCGGGGGAGGTGGCCATCATCACGACCACCCGGTCGCCCGGCCGGACCCCGGCCTCGACGAACCCGCCGCACATCCGGCGGGCGCGTTCCGCCAGCGCGTGGCTGCGGTGCCAGACCCCTTCGTAGAACACCGAGTCGTGGTCGTCGAAGCGGTTCCATGACTCCTCGGCCAGCTGGCCCAGCGTTTGCTCGGTCACATGCACAACCTGATCGGAGGCGCCGCGCGCAGTCAACCCTGAACGTTCTCATGTCCACCCTTGACTGATGATTGTGGACGATGCTGTCATGCCGAGTAAATGTCCAATATCGGCCTAGAAGGTCATTCGAGTTTTCGGGTGGCGCTAGATCGTGTATTGGTGGGATAACTAGGGTTCCGTGCTACCAGATGGCTTGCCGCGGTTCTTGTCACCGGCCCGTCGCCCAGAGCAATGGAGGACATGATCGACATGCGCGCGCCGGCGGCCGTGGCCGCGAGCTTTGCGAGTAACGCCTGGTCAGCGCGGTGGCTGCCGGGCGGCGAACGGTCAATCCATAAGCCCGGGAAACAAGTCGCCGGAGAAAAACGTTCGCGAAAGACATTTTCCACAGTCAACGTTCCAGTCAGGCCCGAGGTGACTTCGTGATCGACACGCCTGAAGCAGGCGAGAGCGACCTCGACGACAAAACGCTCACCGAGCGTGTCATCGCCATCAACGAACAGCTCCGGCCTCTGGTCGTCCCGGTGGCCCGCGACCTCGACCGGCGTGCGGCCGACACCCTGCTGCGCTCCTACCTGGAGCCCGCCGGCTTCGCCGACGCGGTGCGCCGGCTGTCCACGCGCCACCTGCTCGTCCTGGTGGGGGAGGCGGACGTGGGCAAGCGGCTCGGCGCCATCGCCCTGCTGTCGCGCATGTCGCTGGCCGAGAGCAGGATCACCGTGCTGTCACCGGCCGGCAGCGCCGCCGACCTGCTCGCCAGAACCGAGTACGGGCCGGGCCGGGCGTACCTGCTGCA
Organism: Nonomuraea sp. NPDC001831; assembly: GCF_042892035.1. Classification (NCBI taxonomy): domain Bacteria; kingdom Bacillati; phylum Actinomycetota; class Actinomycetes; order Streptosporangiales; family Streptosporangiaceae; genus Nonomuraea; species Nonomuraea sp. NPDC001831. Next base: position 44,907 of record NZ_JBIATU010000020.1, read on the forward strand.
CGACTGGATCGCCGGGAGCGCCGACCGCGGCGAGCTGCTCGACCTGGCCCGCGAGCTCGCCGAGCTGGGGTCGTACCTGGTGATCACCCGGAACGGCGTCCCGTCGCAGGCGGTCGAGGTGGAGCAGCCGTGGTGCGCGCCCGACCCCGGCGAGCTGTTCGACCTGTACCTGAGCGCGTTCGGCGGCCGGAGCGCCCCGGCCGGGGCCGCCACCGCCCGGGTCCGCGCGCTGACGCTGCGCACGCCCGCCGAGGTCGTCCGCCTGGCCACGCGCCTGGTGCGGGACGACGAGCCCGCGGGCGAGGAGGTGGCCGCCTGGTTCGACACCAAGCCGCCGATGCGCGAGGTGCGGTCGGTGGCGGCGCTCGCGTTCGCGCACGGGCTGCCCGAGCCGGAGTTCGCCCGCCTGCTGGCCGCGTTCGAGCGCGGCCGGGAGGCCCACGAGGCGGGGCCGGGGCCGACCGGCGCGCCGCACCCGCTGATCGCCGTGCACGACGGTCTCGTCGTCTTCCGCGCCCCGGAGCACCGCGCCCAGGTGCTCGGCGAGCTAGTCGCCCGGTACGGCTACTGGCTCTGGCAGCCGCTGCGCGAGTGGGCGCGCTCCCTGGCCCTCCAGGGGGACGACGTGCGCGCGCGGGCGGCCGAGGGCGTGGCGTTGCTGGCCGCCTGGTCGTTCAGGGAGGCGCGGCAGGAGTTCCTGGAGGTGTGGGCCAGGGGACGGGCGGGCGAACGGCTGGCGGCGGGCGGCGCGCTGTCGTACATGTGCGCCGACGACGCCCTCGCCCCCGAGGCCCTGCGCCTGGCGCTCACCTGGTCATCCGACCCGGCCGACCCGCGGGCGGTCGCGGCGGTCGCCGGGCTGTGCGGCGGGCTGTCGCTGCGCTACCCGGCCGACGCGGCGGCCCACCTGCGCCGCCTGGCCGCCGGGGACGGCCCCGCGGCCCGGCTCGCGGACCACGCGCTCACCCACCACCCCTGAGACGGGGGAAGGCGGTCAGAGACCGGCGACGCCGGTGATGCGGTGGAGGGCGAAGCGGTGGACGGCCGCCCTGGTCTCGTCGTACGCGGTCAGGTAGCCGCCCTCCATCCGGGCCGGCTCCAGGATGCGCGAGGTGGCGTTGCCCTGCGAGTCGAGGTAACCGATCCACACCCGTACGCCCTGCTTGATGGCGTCCTGGAGGGCCGAGATCGTGGCCGTGGCGGGCCCCCTGGGCACCGCGCCGCCCGGGGCGTCGACCGGCTCGCGGCGCGCCAGGTGAGCCGCGTCGCCCGCGCGCAGCGCGCGTACGGCCGCCGAGGCCACCTCGGGATCGAGCCCGCCGACCGAGGCCACGGCGCGTACGGGCGCCACCCCCTCGGTACGCCTGCTGTCGAGCTGGGAGATGATCACGTCGCCGTCGAGCGACTCGGCGACCGGCGCGTACCCCATGGCCCGCAACGAGTCCACCAGCGCCGCCCTGGACGAGCGGGAGGCGATCACCGTGGGGGCCAGCCGGCGCAGGCGCAGCGCGGCGGCGCGGCGGTCGGCGGTGATCTGGTCGAGCAGCGCGGGATCGTCGCACCGGATGTAAGCGCTGGCCGTGCCCACCCGGATCCGGCCGTGCCGCCGGGCCACGTCCGTCACCAGGTACGACAGGGCCTGCGGCACCGGCGTGGCCGAATGGCGGGCCAGCATCGCCAGCAGCTCCTCGCCGCCGTGCCCGGCGTCGAGCGCCCGCCGGATCGAGCCCTCGCCGAAGCGGTAGACGGTCGCCCCGCCCTTGGACTCGACGTCGGCGGTGAGCGTCATCCAGCGGTTGAGCTCGCTGGTCAGCGGCCCGGGGGCGACGGCGGTGAGGTCGGCCTGCAGCAGCACGTGATCGACCGGCTCGGGCAGCAGCGGCGCGAGCAGGCCGGCCGCGTCGCCGCCGTCGAGCAGCGCCCGCCCGTGGCCGGACAGCGTGCCGAGGCCGGTCACGCCGATCTGCTCGGCCTCGCGCAGCGCGAACTCGGTGAGCTGCTCGCGCAGCGGCCCGCGCCGGCGCGGCTGCTCCCAGGCCAGGCGTTCGAGCACCGAGTCGCGGTCGGGCGCCAGGCCCGGCGCGGCGGCCAGCACGCCGAGGGTCGCCGTGCGCACCCCCGGCGCGGAGGCCCGGCGCAGGTCGGTGTGCAGGGCGTTGAGCGGCCGGTCGCGGTCGTCGCGCTCGCCGACCAGGCCGGGCACGCGGTCCATGTGCAGCCAGGTCGCGGCGAGCGTCACCCAGCGGTCGGCGGTGGCCCTGACCCGCCACAGGTCGTAGCCGGAGGTCGGCAGCCACTCGCCGTCGACGCCGCCGCCCGCGGCGACCAGCCCCGCCGCGTGCGCCACCTCGACGACCAGCGCCGCCGCCCATTCGGGCAGGTCGAGGTCGGTCGCGGTGCGCTTCATGTCGCGTACGCCGAGCCCGCCGGTGCGCAGCACCCCCGGCGGATCGATGCTCCACCGCTCGCACAGCTCCTCGACGGACCTGACGAACGAGAACGCCTGGCCCGCCGCCGTACGGTCGGCCAGCTCGCGGTCGCGCGCGGCCCCGCCGAGCGCCGGCGGCACGGCGAGCAGGTCGCGGTGGACGCGCCCGCCGCGCAGGTGCAGGCCCACCTCGCGGGGCAGCGTCACGCTCTCCTCGCCGGTGGCCGCGAGCAGCCCGCGCGCCAGCAACTCCTCGATGGGCGAACGGGCCGAGGCCACGCGCACCTCGCGCCTGGCGTTGGGCACCCGCCCGGTCGGCGGCCCCCACACGAGCTGGTCGAGCGCGCCCCTGGCCTCGGGCGAGACCGCCGCCACCAGGGCCTCGGGCGCGGCCAGCGCGGCGGCCAGCCGCTCCTTGCCGGGCCCGTCGGAGCCGGGGGCGACGTCGTCGGCCATCTCGTCGAGCTGCTCGGGCGGGTGGTGCCGGAACACGTCGACGACCTTGGGGCCGAGCCCGGCGGGCTCCTCCAGGACCTTGCGCACGCCCGGCCCGAGGTCGAGCGCGTTGTCGGGGCCGAAGACCAGCGCCAGGTCACGCAGCCGGTCGAGGGCCGCGGTCAGCGCGGGCTCGGGCCTGCCCGCCGCCAGGGCCCGCCCGATCAGGCCGCGCAGCGCCGCCTTCGTCACCGGCCCGTCCTGTACGGCCAGCGTCTCGACGACGGCCAGCGTGAACCGGTCGAGCCGGTCGAGCACCCTGCCGATCGCCGAAGGGCTGGCGGCCCGCGCGGCCAGCCCTTCCAGATGCGCGGGCACCGGAGTGATCAACTCAGGCCGCGCGGAGACGAGCGCCCGAAGCTGTTCGTCGGTGCGCCCCCTGATCCACTCCGTGAACTCCATCGTTGCCATGGTATGTCCCCCCTGATCGGGGCAGCATTGCCAGACGTGATAGAGCGCGCGGACCAAATGGTCCTGAACTACGTCAGCAGGGCGGCCGACGCGGCGCACGGCGTGCTCAGGCCCGACCAGCGGCTCGACTTCGCGCGGCGGCTGCGGGCCAGGATCGAGGCGGAGCGGCGGGGCAGCCAGGACGCCCGGGACGTCGCCAAGGTGCTGACGCGCTTCGGCGACCCGGTGGCCCTGGTGCAACGCGAGGCCCGCCGCCTGGCCGCCCCACCCACGCCCCCCGCCGCCGACCCGCCCGCCGACCCGCCCGGCGAGCCCGCGCCGAGGACCCCCGCCGGGCCGCGGCCCACCCTGCGCCTCCCGGCCGTCCGGCCCGGGAGCAGGCGCGCGGCGGCCGGCCGCGGGGGCGCCGGGGGCGTGGTCAGGGGGCAGCCGCGGGACGTTGCCGCCCTCGTGGTGCTGGCGCTGGCCGCGCTGCTGGTGCCGGTGGGGCTGCCGGCTGTGGCGATCTTCCAGGTGCCGGTGCTGGTGTGGGCGGCGGGGGCGGCGGCCGTGCTGTTCAGCGACACCTGGACGGTGGGCGACAAGCTGGCCGGGGCCGGGACGCCGCTGTTCGGCTACACGGTCGGCGGCGTGCTCGTCGGGGGCCTCCAGGCGGCCGAGCCGGGCCTGGAGGCGTTCGTCGCCCGGTTCTTCGAGGTGAGCGGGGTCATGTTCATGATCGGTACGGCCCTCGGCGTCGCCTGGCTGGCCTACCGGCTGCTCGACGTCAGCTGACCGGCGCGGGGCTGGGCAACAGGCCGACGGCCAGGCGTACCCAGGCGGCGACGAACTGGTCCTTCTCCGCGTGGCCCGGCATCTCGCCCACGGTCTCCTGGAACAGCCGGTAGTGGACCACCGAGCCGCCGAGCACCGCCGCGATGCCGGTCCAGTCGACCTTGGCGTCGGCGTACTCGGGCTGGGCGCGGAACCAGGTGGTGATCGCGTCGAACATGGGCTGCAGCAGCCCCTCGCGGACCACCGCGACCAGCTCGGGGAACTGGCTCAGGTCCCGGAAGAACACCCGGGTGAGCTCGGACTCCTCCCGCACCTTGGCCAGGCCCGCCCGGCACAGCAGCGACAGGCGGTCCTCCAGGCCGGCGGCGGCCTCCATGGTGCTCAGCTCGGCCAGGCTCTCGGCGACCTGGCTCCTGGTGCGGGCGGCATGCTCGTTGATCGCCGCCGCGAGCACCTCGTACTTGGACTTGAAGTGCCTGTAGAGCCCGCCCGCGCCGGGGGAGAGCCCTGAGGCGGCCTCGATCTCGGCCACGGAGGTGGCGGCGTAGCCACGCTCGGCGAACAGCCGCAGGGCCTCGTCGATGATCCGCTCACGGGTCGATCTGGTCATGTCTGTGCAGATACCTCCGCAACGAGAGTAGTCGTCAGGGCGCGGTGCGCCTGACCAGGCCCGCCAGCGCCGAACCGGCCACCAGCCACACCAGCGCGGCCAGCCCGTCGTTGACGAGCGTGGTCCAGCGCGGGTCGGCGAGCTGGAACAGGTTGGTCAGCCCCAGCGAGAGCCCCGAGGCCAGCGACTCGACGAGCTGGTACCAGCCGTTGGCCGGGTTGGCCCGGAACACCGTGAAGACGGCGTGGAGCGCCAAGGAGAGCGCCGCCAGCCTGGACGCGAGCCGTACCGCGTACGCCACGAACGACACGACCCGCCGCCAGGCCGTCACCGGCGTGCCGCGCGGCCGGGCGGGCCGATGGGGACGGGGAGCGGCGGCGGCCACGAGCCGGTCTCCCGTGCCGGGCGTGCGGGGGGTCTCTGACACGGTCACTCCTCTCCGATAAGTAATTCCTTTCTGCCCATTCCCAGAGTCCCACAACAAGGGTCGTTACCGACGTCGATGCGGCGTTTGGCATCCTGCACGGGTGACTACCTCAGTGGGTTTCGACCTGGACATGACATTGGCCGACACACGATCAGGCATCGCGGCCGTTTACGACGAGCTGTCAAGCCGTTTGGGCGTGCACATCGACAGCGGTGAGATCATCACCCGGCTGGGGCCGCCGCTGGAGTACGAGCTGGCCAACTGGATGCCGGCGGAGGCCATTCCGGCGGCCGCCGAGCTGTTCCGGGAGATCTATCCCGCGGTGGGCGTTCCGGTGCACACCGCGATGGCGGGCGCGTACGAGGCCATCGCCGCCGTACGGGCCCGCGGCGGCCGGGTGATCGTGGTGACGGGCAAGAACCCGCGCGACGCAGCCGGCACCGTCGAACTGCTCGGGCTGGCCGTGGACGAAGTGGTCGGATCGGTGTTCGGAGCCGCCAAGGGAACGGCACTCGCGCGCTTCGGCGCGGCGGCTTATGTTGGTGACCATGTCGCCGACATCGAGGCGGCACGCGCGGGCGGCGCCATGAGCGTGACCGTCGCGACGGGCCCTTACACGGTGGGAGAGCTGCGTGAGCACGGAGCCGATGTGGCGCTCGCCGACCTGACCGAATTCGCCGACTGGTTCGCCGGATGGCGTGCACGCGACGAACTACGGTAATTGCCGGGCTTTTTTCCGGTCGCCTCCGCGCTCTTCGGGGCATAACCTACATCCATTCATCCTTTTCGACTGTTTGAACGAGGTCCTCCTGTGCCGAGTGGCAAGGTCAAGTGGTACGACGCCGACAAGGGTTTCGGCTTCCTCACCCGTGACGACGGCGGTGAGGTCTTCGTGCATTCCTCCGCGCTTCCCACAAACGCCGGCCCGCTCAAGCCAGGCCAGAAGGTGGAGTTCGGCGTGGCCGAGGGACGCCGGGGCCAGCAGGCGCTGTCGGTCCGGATCCTGGACCAGCCGCCGACCCTGGCAAAGACGAAGCCCAAGGGCAAGCGGAAGACGCCCGACGAGATGGTCGTCATCGTCGAAGACCTGATCAAACTGCTCGACGGCGTCTCCACCTCCTACCAGCGGGGCAAGCACCCCGAGGCGGCCCACGCCAAGAAGATCGCCCAGGTGCTCAGGGCCGTCGCGGACGACCTCGACGCCTAACCGCCCGGGTTCGTCAGGGGTTTGGTGCGGTCGAGGGTCTCGGTCCGTTGCTGATCGGGGTCCTCGGCCCGCTGCCCGGCCAGCTTGGCCTCGGCCGCCCGCACCCGCCCCCGCCTGGTGACCAGCAGCCAGCCGAGCGCCCCGGTCAGCGCGACCGCCGGCGCGACGAAGCCGGCCAGGGAGCTGCGGGTCAGCGACAACACCAGCCCGAGCAGGCCGCCGAACACCCAGGCGAACTGCAGCACCGCCTCCACCACCCCGAACGTGGACGAGCGCACCTCCTCGCCGATCTCCCGCTGCACGATCGCGTCGAGCGCGAGCTTGCCCAGCTCCTGGGCGAACGCGGTGACCAGCGAGACCGCCAGCGCGGTCCACAGGTCGAACAGGACGGCCGTGGCGATCGTGGTCGCGGCCGTCACCGCCAGCGTGACCAGCACGATCACCTGGGGGGAGTGGCTGCGCGTCCAGTTGGCGACCGCGGCCCCGGCCAGGCCGCCCAGCCCGGCGGCCAGGGCGAGCAGCGCGATCGTCTTGGGCACGTCGAAGAACGAGGCGGCCGCCGCCGGCGCGGCCAGCCACGGCACCGCCTTGTCCTGGACCAGGAAGAGCAGGAAGAACACCAGGAAACCGGAGAAGACGCGCAGCGCCACGTTCGCCCAGACCGCCTCGGCCACGGCCGGGCCCACCTTGAGCAGGGTGCGCCAGCGCGGCGCCACGCCCTCCTCCTCCTGGTCGGGCGAGTCGACGTGCCGCGGCAGGCGTACGGCGGCGACGCCGAGCAGCAGGAAGGCCGGCATGGCCACGCGCAGCACCACGGCGCTGCCCAGCCACGCGGTCAGCCCCGCCCCGACCGGCACCGCCACCCCGGCCGCCACCAGCGTGAACAGCGCCACCCGCGCGTTGGCCGAGACCAGCGTGATGTCGGCGGGCAGCACGCTCGGCATGATCGCCGCCCTGGACACGTTGTACGCCTTCGACAACACCAGCACGCCCAGCGCGCCGATGAACAGCGTCGGCAGGTCGCCCGCCCCCACGGCGGCGGCCATGGCGAAGCAGAGCAGCCCCCGGCCGAACAGCGTGCCGGCCATCACGTAGCGGCGGCCCGACCTGAACCGGTCGAGGATCGGCCCCACGAACGGCGCGAGCAGCCCGAACGGCAACATCGTGATGACCAGGTAGAGCGCGACCGACCCGCGCGCCTCGCCGACCGGCACACCGAAGAACACCGTGCTGGCCAGGGCCACCGTGACCAGCGCGTCGGCGGCGCTGTTGCCGGCCGACAGCTCGATCAGCCGGCCCAGCCCCGTACGGCCCGCGCCGCCCGCGTACGTCAGCTTCCTGGTCGCCCTGCCCGCCCTGCGTGCGCCCCTGGCGGTGGCGCGGCCGGCCCGGACGGCGCCGCTCGCGGTGCCCCGGCCCGCGCGCACGGCGGCCCGGCCCGCGTCGCCGATGGCCTGGCCCATCCGCCGCGAGATGTCCCGAGCCTGCTCCCAGCCACCCCCCACGCCTACCAGTCTTACCCGATTCACCCCTCTTCTCAGCTTCGGATCGGCGGTTGTGGGTCTGCCAGGTCCGCCTATGGGTGAGAATGAAGTGTGAGCGAACAGCACCTTCAGGCGGAGGCGGCCCGATGAGCCGCACCCGGGCCCGCGTCCCCGCTCCCGACCAGGCCTGCGTCGCCGCAGTCGATCTGGCGCGCGCCGCGGCGCAGGAGCTGGCGCACCCGGGCGAGCCCGGCGACCACCTCGGCTTCGAGAGCGAGGGCGACCGGATCGTCACCCACTACTTCGCCTGCCTCGACCGCGCCTATCGCGGCTGGCGGTGGGCCGTCACGGTCACCCGCGCCTCGCGCGCGAAGAAGGTCACGGTCAGCGAGGCCGTGCTGCTGCCCGGCTCCGGGGCGCTGCTCGCCCCCGAGTGGCTGCCGTGGAGCGAGCGGCTGCGGCCGGGCGACCTGGGCGTCGGCGACCTGCTGCCGACCCCCGACGACGACGACAGGCTGGCGCCCGGTTTCACCGAGCTCGACGAAGATGCCGACCGCCAGATGGTTTTCGAGTACGGCCTGGGCCGAGCCCGTGTGCTCTCGGCCATCGGCAGAGACCGGGCTGCCAGACGCTGGCACGCGGGCGAGCACGGGCCGCACACTCCGATCGCACACGCCGCGCCCGCGCAGTGTTCCACCTGCGGGTTCTACTGGCTGCTCTCCGGTGAGCTGCGGCTGTCGTTCGGCGTCTGCGCCAACGAGTACGCCCCCGACGACGGCAAGGTCGTCGCCGCCGACCACGGCTGCGGCGCCCACTCGGAGGCGGCCGTGCTGCCCCCGCCGGTCGAGCAGGCCATCCCCATCCTCGACGACCTGGGTTACGACCTGATCGAGGAGGAAGAGGGCTCGGTGGACGGATCCGCCACCGAGGAGCTCGGCCACTCCTGACCGGAGCACGAGCACGAGCACGGCGGTTTCGTCGGTCAGGGGGGCTAACCTACCCTGGCCCCTCTTCACTCGACCAGGATCGTGATCGATGACCGACACCTTTGGCACTGACCGGATGCGAGCCGCCGTCCTCTCCGCCTGGACGGCCTCGCCCGCCCGGTTCCGCGAGGACGCCAACGCCGAGGAGGACTTCGCGCTCGGCGGCTACCGCGACCGGCTGATCGTCGAGCTCGCCCAGAACGCCGCCGACGCGGCGCTGCGCGCGGGGGTGCCAGGGGTGTTGCGGCTGACGTTGCGCGGCGACGTGCTGACGGCCGCCAACACCGGCGCCCCGCTCGACGCGACCGGCGTGGAGGGCCTGTCCACGTTGCGCGTGTCGGGCAAGCGCGACGAGATCGGCGCGGCCGGCCGGTTCGGCGTGGGCTTCGCGGCCGTCGTCTCCGTCTGCGACGAGCCGGCCATCGGCTCGCGCGGCGGCGGCTCGGTGCGCTGGTCCCGGGCCGGCACGTCCGAGCTGGTCGCGGGCATCCCCGTGCTGGCGGGCGAGCTGGCCGACCGGGCCGGCCACGTGCCGCTGCTCAGGCTGCCGTTCGACGCGCCGCCGCTGGAGGTGCCCGCCGGGTTCGACACGATCGTCCGGCTGCCGCTGCGCGACGCCGCCGCGGTCGACGCCGTCCGCGGCATGCTGGCCGAGACCAGCCCGGCGCTGCTGCTCGGCCTGCCCGCGCTGGAGGCCATCGAGATCGACCTCGACGGCGCCACCCGCACGGTCGTGGCCGACGGCTGGCACGTCGTGTCGGAGTCCGGCGAGTTCACCCCCGACGAGGTCGCCAGGCTGTTCGCCGACCGGCCCACCGAGGAGCGGGCGCGGCCCTTCTGGTCGCTGCGCTGGGCGGTGCCCGTCACCGGCACCGGCGAGCCCGGCCCGCTGCCCGCCGCCGTGCCGCCCGTCGTGCACGCCCCGACGCCCAGCGACGAGCCCATCGACCTGCCCGCGCTGCTGATCGCCTCCTTCCCGATGGCCACCGACCGGCGGCACGTCGCCAAGGGGCCGCTCACCGACTTCCTGGTCGAGCGGGTGGCCGACGCCTACGTCCGGCTGCTGGGCGAGCTGCCTCGCACGTCCAGGCTGCTCGACCTGGTGCCGTCCCTCATGGGCAAGGGTGAGCTCGACGCGCGCGTCCGGCGGGCCGTGCTCCAGCGCCTGCCGTCCGCGCCGCTGCTGCCCGCGTTGTCGGCGCCCGCGCCCGCGGTCCAGACCCCGTCCTTCGCCGAGGCCGAGGTCTACGAGCCCGACGCCGAGTGGCGGGTCGAGCATCCGGCGCGCGAGCCCGAGGGCGACGGCTGGGTGGTCGCGGGCCGGGAGGCGGCCGTCGTGGCCGGGGCCACCGCCGAGCTGCTCGACACCGTGGCCGACTTCGTGCCGGGGCTGCTGCCCGCCGGGTGGCCGGCCAGGCATCCGGCCATGGTCGCCCTGGGCGTGCGCCGGGTGGAGCTGGCCGACGTGGTCGACCTGCTGTCCGGGGAGGCCGTGGAGGCGCGTGAGCCGTCCTGGTGGCGCTCCCTGTATGCGGTGCTGCCCGCCGACGACCCCGAGTCGCTGGGCGCGCTGCCGGTGCCGCTGACCGACGGCCGCGTGGTGCGCGGCCCGCGCGGCACGCTGATCCTCACCGACGGCGGCGCCGACCTCGACCTCACCCCGCTCGGGCTGCGCATCGTGCATCCGGAGGCGGCCCATCCGGCGCTGCTGCGGCTGGGGGCCGCCGAGGCCACCCCGCGCACGGTGCTGGAAGATCCGCTGACCAAGGCCGCCGTCGCGCAGTCGCTCGACAGCGCCGACCCCGAGCCGGTCGCGCGGGCCGTGTTGTCGCTGGTGGCGGCGTCCGGGCTGGTTCCCGGCGAGGCGCCGTGGCTGGCCGAGCTGGCGCTGCGCGGCGCCGACGGCGAGCTCTACGCGGCCGGTGAGCTGATGCTCGCCGACGGGGCCCTGGCCGGGCTGCTGGCCCCCGACACCCACCTCGGCGTGGCCGCGCCCGAGCTGGAGGAGACCTACGGGGCGCGGGTGCTGGCGGCGGCGGGCGTGCTCGACGGGTTCGCCGTCGCCCACGACTCCGACGTGCTGCTCGACCACGACGACTGCGACCACGACCTCGACGGCGAGGCCGACTGGCTCGACCACGTGCTCGACCTGCTGCCCGACCTCGCGGTGCCGCCGGTGGTGGCCGACTTCGCGGCGGTGCGCGACCTTGAGCTGGTGGCCGACTGGGCGGCCGCGCTGCCGCTGCTGACCCGGCCGCCGCTGCGGGCCGCGCTGCACCCGCTGCGCGTCGAGGGCGTGGAGGTGCCGTCCTACACCGCGTGGTGGCTGGCCAACCATCCGGTGCTCGGCGGCCGCAAGCCGCTTGAGCTGCGGCTGCCCGGCGCCGACCCGCTCCTGCAGGGCCTCTACGCCGACGCGCCGGCCGGGCTCGACGAGGCGGCGCTGTCGATGCTCGGCGTGCGCACCACGCTCGCCGAGCTGCTGGCCGCCCACGGCGGCCCCGAGGAGCTGCTGGAGCTGATGGCCGACCCGGCGATCGAGGTCGACCGGGCGCAGCTGCGGGCGTTGTGGATCGCGCTGGCCGCCGTCGATCCGGCCCGGGTCGAGCCGCCCTCGCGGGTGCGCGCGGTGCTCGGCGGCGACATCGTGGTGGCCGCCGCCGAGGACGCCGTGGTGGTCGAGGCCCCCGACCTGCTGCAGCTCGTCACCGACCGGCCGCTGGTGCTGGCCTCCTACGACCTGGCCGAGGCGCTGTCGGAGCTGCTCGACCTGCCGCTGGCCGGTGAGCTGGCCACCGGCGAGGTGACCTCGCAGGGCGAGGTGCGCGCGGTGCCGCCGCAGGTGCGCTCGCTGCTGCCGACCGCGCCCGAGACGTACGTCGAGCACGAGAAGCTGCTGGTCGACGGCGTCGCCTGCACGTGGCGGTTCTTCGAGGGCGCGGTCCACTGCACCGGCGTCGACGGGCTGGCCCGCGGGCTGGCCTGGGCCACGGGCCAGTGGAACGACCGGCTGGCCGTGGCCGCGCTGCTGCGCGACCCGGAGGCGGTGCCGCTGCTGCTGGCCGAGGCCGACCTGACCTGACCTGAGACCGGCGGGCCGCCTCCCCGGTCGCGGGGGGCGGCCCGCCGCGGTCAGGCCGCGCAGGTGGGTGCCGGCCGCCGGCACCCTTCCGGGTCAGGCCGCGCAGGTGGTGCCGGCCGCCGGCACCTTTCCGTTCAGCAGGTACGCGTCCACCGTGCGCGTCACGCACCTGTCGCCGCTCAGGTAGGCGCCGTGCCCTTCGCCCTCGTACGTCATGAGCACGCCGGTCTTCAGCTTGGCGTTGAGCGCGGTGGCCCACTCGTACGGCGTGGCCGGGTCGCCCTTGCCGCCGATGACCACGATGGGCGCCGAGCCGGTGGCGTCGATGCGCTTGGCCGCGTCGTCGCCGGGCGTGGGCCAGTGGCCGCAGACGGTGGCAGTGCCCTCCGCCGACAGGATGGGGAAGATCTTCTTGATCCTGGCGTCGACCCGGGCCATGTCGGCGGCGGTCGGGCGCTCGGTGGTGTCGGCGCAGGTGATGGCCTGCAGGCTGGTCATCATGGTGGAGTAGGTGCCGTCGGGCCGCCGCCCGGTGTAGGCGTCGGCCAGGGCGAGCAGGGTGGCGCCGTCGCCCTTGATGCCGGCCGCGGCGGCCTGCTCCAGCACCGGCCAGGCGGACTTGGCGTACAGCGGGGTGATGACGGCGAGCTGGGCCAGGCCGTAGGTGAGCTGCCGGTCGCCGACCTTGAGCGGCTTGGCCCTGAGCCCGTCGAGCAGCTTCTCGACGGCGCTCCGCACGGCGGCCGGGTCCTTGCCGAGGTCGCAGGTCTGCGCCACGCAGTCCTCGGCGAACGCCTCGAAGGCGTGGGCGAAGCCGGTGGCCTGGGTGACGGCGCGCTGCTCGAAGCTGACCGTGGGGTCGAAGGCGCCGTCGAGGACGAAGCGGCCGACGTTCGCGGGGAAGCGGGTGGCGTAGACGGCGCCGAGGTGGGTGCCGTAGGAGAAGCCGAAGTAGTTGAGCCGCCGCTCGCCGAGGGCCGCCCTGATGCGGTCGAGGTCCTGGGCGGCGTTCACGGTGCCCACGTGGGGCAGGATCGCGCCCGAGTCCTTCTCGCAGGCCGCGGCGAACTGCTCCGACATCGCCTCGCCAGCGGCCCCCGTGGGCCCGGCGAGGAGGGCGTCGAGCCGGCCGCCGCACCTGACGCCCGCGCTGCGCTCGACGCCGCGGGGGTCGAAGCTGACCAGGTCGTAGCGGGTGCCCAGGCTGCCGAACGCCTTCGCGGCCTGGGCCAGCGTGTCCACGCCGGACGCCCCGGGCCCGCCGAAGTTGAAGACCAGCGAGCCGAGCGGGTCGCCGGTGGCCTTGACGCGGATCAGCGCCAGATCGATCTTCCGGCCGCCGGGATCGCCGTAGTCCAGGGGCACCTGTACGGCCCCGCACTGGACGGCCTCGTCCTCGGGCAGCGGCTTGCCGTCGGGCCCGGTGAGCCCGGTGCACGGGCTCCAGGCGACGGCGCCCTTGCCGGGCCCGGTCTGCTTCGCGGGCTCACCTGTGGTGCCGCAGCCGGCGAGGACGGCGGCGCCCAGCAGGATCGTCAACATCGCCTTCTTCATGCTGACCAGCCTGCCGGGACGGTGTCCGCCCAGGTAGTGGAGGGAGACATGGGTTCCTGATGACTTCGGAGATGTCCGGAAGATGATGAATGTCAACCCCGGCGCGGGCGGCTGACGAACCACATGCCGAAGAGGCCGAAGCCCACCCCGGTGACGCAGGTCCAGATCCACCACGTGTTCTCGGGGGCCGGGCGGAAGATCAGCAGGACGACCAGGGCGACGGCCCACAGGGCGGTGCCGGCCCCGACGGCGGCCGTGTCGTTGGTCTTGATCGGCTCGGGATCGGGGCGCCACTGCTGCTTCACGTGTCCAGCCTAGCTTCCAATCGGGTCTCGATCCGATTGCGGACACTTTTCCCAGCTCACCACTACTGTCACTCTTCGGCGCGTGAGTGACATGCGTAATGCAATAGACCGTTTCTTCGCAATCTCTGAACGAGGCTCGACGATCTCCCGTGAGGTGCGCGGCGGCCTGGCCACGTTCTTCACGATGGCCTACATCGTGGTGCTGAACCCGATCATCCTCGCCTACGGCAAGGACATCGAGGGCCAGGTCATCGGTGACGGCACGACCCCGCAGGTGCCGCTGGTCGCCGCGGGCACGGCGTTCGTGGCCGGCGTCCTGACGATCATCATGGGCCTGGTCGGCCGGGTGCCGTTCGCGATGGCCGCCGGGCTCGGGCTGAACGCCTTCGTGACCTTCAACATCGCCACGATGATGACCTGGGAGGAGGCCATGGGCCTGGTCTTCCTCGAAGGCGTCATCATCGCGATCCTGGTGCTGACCGGCCTGCGGACGGCGGTGTTCCGTGCCATCCCGGCCCAGCTCAAGACCGCCATCAGCGTCGGCATCGGCCTGTTCATCGCGCTGATCGGCTTCGTGGACGCCGGTTTCGTGCGCAAGGCCGCGGGCACGCCGCTGGAGCTGGGCATCGGCGGCCAGCTCACCTCCTGGCCGGTGCTCGTGTTCATCGTGGGCCTGCTGGCCACGGCCGCCATGGTGGCGCGGAAGGTCAAGGGCGCGATCCTGATCGGCATCGTCGGCTCGACCGTGCTGGCGATCGTCGTCCAGGCGCTGACCAAGGTGGGGGCGGCCTCGCCCAAGAACGCCGGCGGCTGGCAGCTCAACGTCCCCGCCCTCCCGTCCGCCGACAAGATCTTCGGTTTCCACAACCCGCTGACGCTGTTCACGGAGTTCGACCCGATCGGCGCCTTCAGCCGGATCTCCGTGCTGCTGGCCGTGCTGTTCGTGTTCACCCTGCTCATCACCGACTTCTTCGACACGATGGGCACGATCGTCGGCGTCGGCCGCCAGGCGGGCCTGGTCCAGGCCGACGGCACGCTGCCGCGGACCAGGGAGATCCTGCTCGTCGACTCGATCGCCGCGGCGGCCGGCGGCGCCGGCTCGGTCTCGTCGAACACCACGTACATCGAGTCGGCCGCCGGCGTCGGGGAGGGCGCGCGGACCGGTCTGGCCAGCGTGGTCACCGGTGCGCTGTTCCTGGTCGCCATCTTCTTCGCGCCGCTGGTCGCCGTCGTGCCCTACGAGGCCGCCACGCCCGCGCTGGTCGTCGTGGGCTTCCTCATGATGACCGCCATCCGCGACGTCGACTGGGACGACTACGAGATCGCCATCCCGGCCTTCCTCACCATCGTCGTCATGCCGTTCACCTACTCCATCTCGAACGGCATCGGCGCCGGCTTCATCAGCTACGTGCTGGTCAAGGTCGTGCGGGGCAAGGCGCGCGAGGTCCACCCGCTCATGTGGGGCGTCACCGCGCTGTTCGTCCTGTACTTCGCGATCGGCCCGATCCGGGCCGCGATCGGTCTCTGACCTCGACACCAGGAGCCGCCCCGCGCATGTGGGGCGGCTTCGGGGTATCAAGGAGTGAGACGAACCTGACCTAGGGAAATATCTTGCCTTCGCATATAGTTAGCAAAGGTAATGAGACGTGCTAATGAACACCCAGCCCAAGATGGACCTGCGCAGCGACGCGGGCCTGGCCTCAGCCCTGCGCGTGTCGATGGCAAGGCTGACCAGGCGACTCCGGCGTCAGGCGGCGGCGCACTCGCTGACGCCCACCCAGTTCGCGACGCTCGCCGCCGTGGAACGGCATTCCGGGATAACCCCCGGCGAATTGGCCGAGCTAGAGAAGGTGCAACCGCCCTCGATGACGCGCGTGATCGCCGCGCTAGAGGAACGCGGCCTGGTCGCACGCACCCCGCACCCGACCGACCGGCGTCAGGTGACCGTGACCGTGACCGAGGCCGCCCAGACGTTGCTGAAGGAGGAACGCCGCCGCAAGGAGGCGTGGCTGACACAGCGGCTGAAGGAGCTCTCGCCGGAGGAGCGGTCGATCCTGCGGCAGGCGGCGCCGATCCTGGAGAAGCTCAGCAAGATATAGAGCCTGAGCAACCCAAGACCGGGATGTTCCGGTCGCTCAAGGTTCGCAACTATCGCATGTTCGCGGCAGGTGGCGCCGTCTCCAACGTCGGCACCTGGCTGCAGCGCACCGCCCAGGACTGGCTGGTGCTCGACCTGACCAAGGGCCCGCACGGCGTGGGGGGCAGCGCGGCGGCCCTCGGCCTGGCGACCGCCCTGCAGTTCCTGCCGATGTTGTTGTTCGGGCTCTTCGGCGGCGTGCTCGCCGACCGGTACCCCAAGCGGCCCATCCTCATCGCCGCCCAGTCGATGATGGCGGTGCTCGCGCTCACCATCGGCGTGCTGACCATGACCGGCGCCGCGCAGGTCTGGCACGTGTTCGTGATGGCGTTCCTGCTCGGCCTGATCTCCTGCGTCGAGGTGCCGACCAGGCAGGCGTTCGTGGTCGAGATGGTCGGACGGCAGGATCTGCCCAACGCCATCGCCCTGAACAGCTCCATCTTCAACCTCGCCCGCGTGGTGGGCCCCGCGCTGGCCGGCATCCTGATCTCGGTGCTGGGCGGCACCGGACCGATCTTCCTGATCAACGCGCTCACCTTCGGCGCGGTGATCTCCAGCCTGGTCTTCATGCGGAAGTCCGAGCTCAACCTGTCCGAGCCGGTGCCGAGGGCCAAGGGCCAGCTCAGGGAGGGCCTGCGGTACGTGCTGCGGCGCGAGGAGCTCCTCATGCCGATACTGCTGATCGCCTTCGTGTCGATGTTCTCGCAGTCGTTCTCGATGTCGATCGCGCTGATGGCCCGCGAGGTGTTCGGCGCCGGGGCGTCGTCGTTCGGGCTGGCCTCCAGCATGTTCGCGGTGGGCGCGCTGGGCGGCGCGCTGCTGGCGGCGCGGCGGGCCAGACTCTCGCGCAAGGTGCTCTTCTCCGGGGCGATCGGGTTCGGGCTGTTCCAGGTGCTGACCGGGCTGGCCCCCTTCTACCCGGTCTATCTGCTGCTACTCGTCCCGACCGGCATCGCGTTGATCACCATCAACACGGCCGCGAACGCCAGCGTGCAGATCGCCACGTCCCCCGAGATGCGGGGCCGGGTCATGGGCATCTACATGCTGGTCTTCACCGGGGGAGCGCCCATCGGGGCGCCGCTGATCGGGTGGCTGTCGGAGCTGGGCGGGCCGCGTACCGGCGTGCTGCTGTCGGGCGTGCTCGTCCTGGTGGGCACCGGGCTCGCGGTGCTGGTGACCAAGCTGATCGGCAACCGGATGGCCAGGCCGGCGCTCGCGATGGCATGACGCTGCGGCATGACGATGGCGTGATCCGTCCCCGTCCGGGGACAATCGCATGACATGAGGCTCTTCGCGGCCGTGGTCCCGCCTGAGGAGGCGCTCGACGAGGTCGAGCGGGCCGTGGCGCCGTACGTCGGGCAGGTGCCGGGGCTGCGCTGGGCCGGCCGCCCGACCTGGCACGTCACGCTGGCCTTCTACGGCGAGGTGCCCGAACGGGCGCTGCCCGACCTCCAGGTGCGCCTGGAGCGGGCCGCCCACCGGCACACGGTGCTCGACGTGGCCCTCGCCGGGGCCGGGGCGTTCTCCTCGGCGCGGCGGGCCAGGGTGCTCTGGGCCGGGGTCGCGGGCGACCCCATGACCCGGCTGGCCGACTCGGCCCGCGCGGCCGGCCGCCGCGCGGGGGCCGTGCAGACCGACGAGAAACGGTTCCACGCCCACCTCACCCTGGCCAGGGCCCGGACCGACACCGACCTGCGAGAGCTGGTGGAGTCGCTGGCCGGGTTCGCCGGGTCGCCGTGGCGGGCCGAGCGGCTGCACCTGTTCCGCAGCCACACCGGGCCCCAGGTGAGGTACGAGTCACTCGGCGATTGGGCGCTCGCACCGGTGAAGCGGGGCTAGGCTCCAGGGCGTGGACCGTCCTCGCCCCTGGCTGCTGCCCCTCGTGCTCGGCCTGCTGTTCCTGATCGTCCTTCTCGGCGCCCTGCTGACCTGAGCCGCCTGCTGACCTGAGCCGCCCCGAGCGGCCGGGCCCGTGGTCGTGCCGGGCCCGGCCGGTCACGGCGTCACCAGGCGTAGTCCTCCGGGGCGGTGCGGTGGCCGGGGAAGATCTCGTCGAGGCGGGCCAGGGTGGCCTCGTCCAGCTCGATCTCCAGCGTGCGCATGCTGCCTTCGAGCTGCTCCAGCGTGCGCGGGCCGATGATCGGGGCGGTCACCGCGCGCTGCCGCAGCAGCCAGGCCAGCGCCACGTACGCCGGGTCCTCGCCCAGCTCGTCGCAGAGCTTCTCGTACGCCTCGATCTTGTCCCGGTGCTTGTCCAGCTCCCGAACCATGGTGTCGGAGGCGGACCGGCCCTTGTCGATCTTGCGCAGCACGCCGCCGAGCAGGCCGCCGGCCAGCGGGCTCCACGGGATCACGCCGATGCCGTAGTCCTCGCAGGCGGGCAGCACCTCCAGCTCCACCGCCCGGGTGAGCAGGTTGTAGTGGCTCTGCTCGCTGGTCAGCCCGAACGTGCCGCGCCGCGCCGCCGTCTCCTGGGCCTTGGCGATGTGCCAGCCCGCGAAGTTGGACGAGCCCACGTAGATGACCTTGCCCTGCTGCCGCAGGACCTCCATGGCCTCCCAGAACTCCTCGAAAGGCGTGTTCCGGTCGACGTGGTGGGCCTGGTAGATGTCGATGTAGTCGGTCTGCATGCGCTTCAGCGAGGCGTCGCAGGCCCGGCGGATGTTCAGCGCCGACAGGCGGCGCTCGTTGGGCCAGTCGCCCATGTCGCCGTAGAGCTTGGTCGCGATGACCGTGCGCTCGCGCCGGCCGCCGCCCTGGGCGAACCAGCGGCCCAGGATGTTCTCCGTGATGCCCTCGCCCCTCTTCCAGCCGTAGACGTTCGCGGTGTCGAAGAAGTTGATGCCCAGCTCGTGGGCCTTGTCCATGATCGCGAAGGAGTCTTCCTCCGAGGTCAGCGGGCCGAAGTTCATCGTGCCGAGGCAGAGCGGGCTCACCTGGAGGCCGCTGCGTCCGAGGTTGACATAGTCCATGGGGTCCACACTAAATACCTGGAGCGCGCTCCAGGCCATAGGGTGAGTTCATGATCTGCGCGGGGTCCTCGTGATCGTCCTGCTCCGCGCCGCGCTGCCGGTCTTCCTGGCGATGGTCACCGGCCTGATGGGCACGCTGGTGGTCACGTCCGTGCTCGGCAACCACGAGACGGTCGCGCTGGCCGCCTTCGCGGTGATGAGCGCGGTGCTCACCCCCGCCACCGCCGCCGTGCAGGGCGCGCTGCGGGGGCTCGGGCCGTTCGTGGCGCCGTACCGGGACGATCCGGGCGCGGCGGTGCCCGTCGTACGGGACGCGCGCTGGCTCAGCCTGGTCACGGGCACGCTGGGGGCGCTCGCGGTGCTCTGCGTGCCCGCGCTCGCGCGGGTGAGCGGGGTGCCCGGCGAGGTGGTCGGCGAGCTGGGCCTGCTGCCCTGGTTCCTGGCCGCCTACCTGCTGGTCTTCGCCACGACCGGCGGCGCGAGCACGATCCT
Source organism: Nonomuraea sp. NPDC001831 (assembly GCF_042892035.1). Lineage (NCBI taxonomy): Bacteria > Bacillati > Actinomycetota > Actinomycetes > Streptosporangiales > Streptosporangiaceae > Nonomuraea > Nonomuraea sp. NPDC001831. The sequence goes on from NZ_JBIATU010000020.1 coordinate 64,271, forward strand.
GGTGGCGCTCGGGCGCAGCCGCGACGTGTTGTGGCCCAGCCTGACCTTCGGCGTGCTGCTGAGCGCGCTGACCGCGGTGCTGGCGCCGCGGCTCGGCCTCGACGGCGTGGGCGTGGCCTGGGTGGTCGCCGGGGTGGTGGCCGCGGTCGTGGCGAGTTTTCTGCTGCGCCGCGCGCTCGGGCGGCCGATCGGCCAGGGGCGGCCCAGGGTGGCCGAGATCGTCCGGCTGGCCAGGGTCAGCGTGCCGCTGGCGGCGACCGTGCTGATCAAGTTCGGGGTGCTCGGCGTGGTCACGTTCGCCGCGGGCGCGACCGGCGCCCGCGACACCGCGGCGCACGCGGTGCTGACCACGCTCACCGGCCTCATCATGCTGGTCTCGCTCTCCGTCGCGCAGGCGTCGGTGCCCGAGGTGGCCCGCGCCGGCGACCCGGCCGGGGCGCGGCGGGCCAACCGCGCCGCCGCGCTGCTCGCCGTCGCCGGCACGCTGGTCGCGGCCCTGGTGCTGCTGCTGCTCGGCGAGCGCGTGCTCGGGCTGTTCACCGGCGACGCCGCCGTACGCGAGCGGGCCCTCGCGCTGTTGCCGCTGATGTTGGTGTCGTCGCTGGCCGACGCCGCGCAGGCGGTGCAGGGCATGGGGCTGACCGCGCTCAAGAGGTCCGGCGCGAGCCTGGCCTACTTCGTCCTCGGCTACGGCGTGCTCCTGGCGGCCGCCGTGCCGGTGGCGCGGACGTGGGGCATCACCGGGCTCTGGGTGGCCATGGCGGCGGCCAACGGCCTGCTCGTGGTGCTCCAGGGGGCCGGGTTCCGCCGTCACAGCGCCCGCGTGGGCACGGCCGAGGCGGTGGCCTGAGCCTCCCGGGCGCGGCCGTGGGGCATGATGGCGAGGTGGGGGATGTCGTGTTCCGGGTCCTGGCCGCCGTGGCGGCGACGTTCGCGCTGTCGGCGGCTCCGGCGTGGGCCGACGACGACGGGCCGGAGAAGCTGTTCACGTTCAAGGACCGCGCCATCACCGAGTCGAGCGGCCTGGCCGTGTCGCCCACGCACGACGACGTCTTCTACACCCACAACGACAGCTCCGCCGCCCCCGTGTTCTACGCGGTCGGCGCCGACGGGCGGACGAAGGCCACCTTCCACCTGCGCGGCGCGCAGGCCAGGGACTGGGAGGCCATGGCCGCGACCAGGGACCCGGACACCGGGCAGGGCACGCTCTGGTTCGCCGACATCGGCGACAACCTCGACGGCGCCTGGCCCGACGTGTCGATCTACAAGGTCGCCGAGCCGCGCACGCTCCGGGACGCCACGCTGCCGGCCACCCGCTACCGCTTCCGCTACGCCGGCGGCGGCCGCAACGCCGAGGGCATCATGATCAACCCGCGCACCGGCCGCCTCTACGTCGTGTCCAAGGAGTTCTCCGGATCCGTCTACGCCGCGCCGAAGAAGCTCCGCACCGACAAGGTCAACATCCTGCGCCGGGTCGCCGCGGCCCCGATCATGGCCACGGACGCCGCCTACGCCCCCGACGGCTCCTCCTACGTCATCCGCACGTACTTCTCGGCCACCCTCTACCGCCCGTCGGGGGAGACACTGGCCAGGGTTCCGATGCCGGAGCTGCGGCAGGCCGAGTCGATCGCCTACACCGCCGACGGCAAGGCCCTGCTGGTCGGCTCGGAGGGCCCGAACAGCCCGGTCTACCGGGTGCCGCTGCCCGAGCGCGCCCAGGCCACGCGCACCCCCACGCCGAAGCCCGTCGCGGCCCAGGAGAGCGCGCGGCCGTCCGACACCGGCGAGCCGAGCGGCCTGACCGCCAAAGACGTGCTGATCTGGCTGGCCGCGGCCGCGGGCGCGACCGGGGTGATCACCTTCATCGCGCGCCGCACCCGGTGAGCCGTCAGGGGTGGCGCATGGTCGCGGTGAACATGTCGCCGCGCAGCGCGCGCTCGACCACCTCGATCGAGCGCGACAGGCGCACCAGTCGCGGCCCCTCCTCGCGGTAGGCGTCGAGCACCGCCTCGACGGCGTGCGGCGGCAGGTGGCCCTTGAGATCGACGGCCGCGCCGCGATAGCCCGCGCGGGCGGCCTCCACCGCCGACCGGACGTGATGCCTGGCCATGCTGGCCAGGGCCACCGGGTGCCGCCGCAGCACTTCGTAGGCCCGGTAGTCGGGCGGCACCGCGTCGAGCAGCCAGGCCACCGCCGAGGTCTCCCAGTCGGGGACGCTGGGCGGACGGACCTCGGCGGGCCACTCTGGCGGGACGTACATGAAGGCCATCGTACTCATGTTCGATTCGCCCAGGTATGGCGGCAGGGTGGCCTTTACCAGGAAAATCAGGTGTGTGACGGAAAAGATCGGTGTCGTCGGCGCCGGGATCGTCGGACTGGCCGTGGCGCGCGAACTGGCCGCCGCCCGCGGCGCCGAGGTGACCGTGCTGGACAAGGAGCCGCGCGTCGGCGCCCACCAGACCGGGCACAACAGCGGCGTCGTGCACGCCGGGATCTACTACCCGCCGGGCTCGCTCAAGGCCAGGCTGTGCCGGGAGGGCGTGGCGCTGCTCAAGGCGTACTGCGCCGAGCACGAGCTGCCCTACCGGGAGGTCGGCAAGCTGGTCGTGGCGAGCACGCGGGCCGAGCGGGCGCCGCTGCGCGCGCTGGCCGAGCGGGCGCGGGCCAACGGCGTGCCGGACGTCGCCGAGCTGGACGGCCTCGGCCTGCGCGAGATCGAGCCGCACGCGGTCGGCGTCGCCGCGATCCACTCGCCGCACACCGCCATCGCCGACTTCCCCGCCGTCGCCCGCGCGCTCGCCCTCGACGTGGCCAGGGCGGGCGGCTCGGTCCGCCTGTCGCACGCCGTCCGGGCGATCCGCGAGACGTCGAGGGGCGTCGAGGTGCTGGCCGGGGGGCGGCGGTTCACCTTCGACCGGCTGGTGGTCTGCGGCGGCCTCGGCACGGACGCGGTCGCCAGGATGGCCGGGGCGGCGGGGGACGTGCGGATCGTGCCGTTCCGGGGCGAGTACTACGCGCTGGCCGGGGCGGCCAGGGAGCTGGTGCGCGGGCTGATCTACCCGGTGCCCGACCCGCGGTACCCGTTCCTGGGCGTGCATCTGACCAGGCACATCGACGACGAGGTGCTGGTGGGGCCGAACGCGGTGCTGGCCCTGGCCTACGAAGGCTACAGATGGCGAGATGTACGAAATTTCGGTCAAATTGTGCGTTGGCCGGGGACGCTTCGCATGGCTCGCACCCACTGGCGTACCGGGATCAAGGAGGTCTACGGCTCGCTCGTCAAGAGCGCGTTCGTCCGGGCCGCCCGGCGGTACGTGCCCGAGCTCACCGCCGCCGACCTCGTCAGGACCGGCGGCGGCGTGCGCGCCCAGGCCGTCGCCAGGGACGGCCGGCTGGTGGACGACTTCGTGGTCGACGTCCACGGGAGCGTGGTCCTGGTGCGCAACGCGCCCTCGCCCGCGGCGACGTCAAGCCTGGCAATTGCCCGGCATATTGCCGGAATTGTTCCAGCACTCTCCCGATGAGGGCATCCTTGGAGGTGATGGAATCACGCCTGCTGATAGTCGAGGACGACCCCAACATCCTCGAACTCCTCGCCGCGAGCCTGAGGTTCGCCGGCTTCGACGTGACCACGGCCAAGAGCGGCCTCGACGCCGTCAACGCCGTGCAACGGCACCGGCCCGACCTCGTCGTGCTCGACGTCATGCTGCCCGACCTGGACGGGTTCGAGATCGTCCGCCGGATGCGGAGCGGCGGCCTGCACACGCCCGTCGTGTTCCTGACCGCCCGCGACGAGACCGAGGACAAGATCCGCGGGCTCACGATCGGCGGCGACGACTACGTCACCAAGCCGTTCAGCCTGGAGGAGGTCGTGGCCAGGATCCACGCGGTGCTCCGGCGCACGAGCGGGGACGCGCAGGCCGCGCCGCCCAGGCTGACCTTCGCCGACATCGAGCTGGACGAGGAGAGCCACGAGGTCTGGCGCGGCGGCAACGCCGTCTCGCTCTCGCCGACCGAGTTCAAGCTGCTGCGCTACTTCATGACCAACGCCGGCCGCGTGTTGTCCAAGCCGCAGATCCTCGACCACGTCTGGGACTACGACTTCAGGGGCGAGGTGGGCATCGTGGAGTCGTACGTGTCCGTCCTGCGCCGGAAGATCGACAACCGTAGCCCCCGGCTCATCCACACCCTGCGGGGCGTCGGATACGTGCTGCGCCTGCCGCCGAGCCCCTGATGAGAGCCCTGCCGCTGAGGGTCAAGCTGATCGCGGCGATGCTGGCCCTGCTGGGCTGCGGCATGACCTTCGTCGGCCTGGTCAGCGTCTCGGTCCTGCACGGTTATCTCATGGACCGGGTGGACAGCCAGCTCAACCTGCTCAGCGTGCGCATGCACAAGAAGGTCGTCAGCGACTGGCGGCGGGACAGGGAGACCCCCGACCGCCCGATCCTCATCGAGTCCGACGCGATCGCGCTGGTCAAGGAGCCGGGTGAGGCGTTCGTCCCGATGTTGCGCGACCGCGACGTGGACGCCAAGCCCAAGCCCGTGCTGCGCGAGTCGCCCGGCGAGGACGCCTACACCGCGCCCGCCGCCGGCGGCGACGGCGAGTGGCGGGTGCTGCAGAGCGAGATCCAGCGGCGCACGCTGGTCGTCGCGGTGGACCTGGAGGAGGTGGACGCCATCACCCGGCGGCTCGTGCTGATCGAGCTGCTCGGCGGCGGCGGCATCCTGCTCATCCTGGCGGTCGCGGGCGTCACGATCGTGCGCCGCAGCATGCGTCCGCTCGGCCAGATCGAGCGCACGGCCGAGGCCATCGCGGGCGGCGAGCTCGGCCGCCGGGTGCCGGACGCCGACCCCCGCACCGAGGTGGGCCGCCTGGCCAGGTCGCTCAACGGCATGCTCGCGCAGATCGAGACCGCCTTCGCCGCGCGCTCGGCGTCGGAGGCGGCGGCCCGCCGCTCCGAGGACCGCATGCGCCAGTTCGTCGGCGACGCCTCCCACGAGCTGCGCACCCCGCTCACCTCCATCCGCGGCTTCGCCGAGTACGCCCGCCAGAACCCCGGCGCCGACCCCGCCGAGCTGATGCAGCGCGTGGAGAAGGCCGCCGGGCGCATGAGCCTGCTCGTGGACGACCTGCTGCTGCTGGCCAGGGTGGACCAGCAACGCCCGCTCCAGATGCGCCCGGTGGACATGCTGGCCCTGGTCGCCGACGCCGTGCACGAGGCCAGGATCCTCGCCCCCGACCGTACGGTGAAGCTGGACGTGGTCGGCGGCGCGGCGCTCATCGTCTCCGGCGACGAGGTGCGCCTGCGGCAGGTCATCAGCAACCTCATGACCAACGCCATCGTGCACACCGAGCCCGGCACTCCCATCGTCGTCCGGGCCGGGGCGACCGACGACACGGTCTTCACCGAGGTCGTCGACAGCGGTCCCGGCCTGCCGCCCGAACAGGTCGAGCGGGTCTTCGAACGGTTCTACCGCGCCGACTCCGCGCGCAGCCGCCGCCGTTCCTCCGAGGACCGCGGCAGCGGGCTCGGCCTGGCCATCGTGCAGGCGCTCGTGCAGGCCCACGGCGGGACCGTGACGCTGACCAGCTCGCCCGAGGAGGGCTCCACCTTCCGGGTCGAACTCCCACTCGCCTTGGAGTGAGCCTTCAGCTAACCCTCAGCTGCCTGGGTCACCCTGGAATCGTGACGAAACCCGAGCTCCGCGAGGTCCGCGAGGCGTTGATCATGGTGGTGGACGACGAGCCCAGCATCAGGGACCTGCTCTCCGCCAGCCTGCGCTTCTCCGGATTCGAGGTGCTGACCGCCGCCGACGGACAGGAGGCCGTCGAGGTCGCCGAACGCGCCGCGCCCGACCTGGTGGTGCTCGACGTCATGCTGCCCGACCTGGACGGGTTCGAGGTGGCCAGGCGCATCGACGCGCCCGTGTTGTTCCTCACCGCCCGGGACGCCACCGAGGACAAGATCGCCGGCCTCCGGGTGGGCGACGACTACGTCACCAAGCCGTTCAGCCTGGAGGAGGTGCAGGCCAGGATCCGGGCGGTGCTGCGCCGTACCAGGACGGAGGGGGCGCCGGTCAGCCGGCTGAAGGTGGCCGACCTGGAGCTGGACGAGGACGCCCGCGAGGTCTGGCGGGCCGGCCGCCAGGTGCGGCTGTCCCCGACGGAGTTCAAGCTGCTGCACTACTTCATGGTCAACGCCGGCCGCGTGTTGTCGAAGGCGCAGATCCTCGACCACGTGTGGAACTACGACTTCGGCGGCGACGCCGGCGTCGTCGAGTCGTACGTCTCCTACCTGCGGCGCAAGGTGGACGACGTCGAGCCCCGCCTGATCCACACGCTGCGCAGCGTCGGGTACGTGCTCAGGGAGCCGCCGCCCGCCGGTTGATCCCCGCCGCGCGGACCCGGCCGGTGGACCGTCCCGGGCGCTCACCGTAGCGTGGACCTGCGGGCGCGAGGTGTCGAGCGGCGTACCGCGGGAAGCGGGGTTGGCACCTATGGATCTGCTGGGGGCGTTGGAGTCGTTGCGCCGCCCGCTCGATCGCGAGCTGTTCCCGCTGGCGATCGGCGAGGCCGCGGCGGACCGGCGTGCCCTGCGCGAGCTGGCCGGGCAGCTCGACGACTACCTGCTGCCGCGGCTGCGGGCGATCGACGCGCCGCTGCTGGCCGTCGTCGGCGGGTCCACCGGAGCGGGCAAGTCCACGCTGGTCAACTCGCTGGTGGGGGCCGACGTGGCCGAGCCAGGCGTGCTGCGGCCCACCACGCTGGTGCCCACGCTCGTCGTCAACCCGGCCGACCGCGCCTGGTTCACGGGCCAGAACGTGCTGCCCGGCCTGTCCCGCGCCACCGGCGAGTCCGGCGGCGGCGCTGGCGCGCTGCGCGTGGTCGCCTCCGACGCGCTGGGCGCCGGGCTGGCGCTGCTCGACGCCCCCGACATCGACTCCGTGGTCACCTCCAACCGGGAGCTGGCCGCGCAGCTCCTCGCCGCCGCCGACCTGTGGCTGTTCGTCACCACCGCCGCCCGGTACGCCGACGAGGTGCCCTGGAGCTTCCTGCGCTCGGCCCGCGAACGCAGCACGGCCCTGGCCGTCGTCCTCGACCGGATCGCGCCCGAGGCCGTCGAGCCCGTCTCGCGCGACCTCGACCGGCTCCTGGTGGAGAACGGCCTGCCGGGCACCCGGCTGTTCACCGTGCCCGAGGCCGCGCTGCCCGACGAGAAGGCGCGGCTGCCGGAGGAGTCGGTGCGGCCCATCGTCTCCTGGCTCACGGGGCTGGCCGCCGACGCCGCCGAGCGGTCCCGGGTCGTCCGCCAGACGTTGTCGGGGGCCCTGGACAGCCTGGACACCCGCGTCCCCGCGCTGGCCACGGCCGTCGAACGCCAGCAGGCCGCCTTCGACGGGCTGCGCACGATCGTGACCGGCGCGTACGCGGGCGGCATGGCCGACTTCGACGAGGGCATGCGCGACGGGTCCCTGCTGCGTGGCGAGGTGCTGGCCCGCTGGCAGGACTTCATCGGCACCGGCGACCTCATGCGTTCCCTGGAGAGCCGGGTGGGGTGGCTGCGGGACCGGATCGTCGGCTTCTTCACCGGCCGCGCCCCCGCCGTCGAGCTCAAGGACGCCCTGGAGAGCGGCGTCGAGTCGCTGATCAGGGGTGCGGCCGACGGCGCCGCCGAACGCGCGCTCGAAGGGTGGTCGGCCGCGCCGGGCGGTGGCGGGCTGCTCGACCGGCTCGGCGCGATGGAGGCCGCGCGGCTCGGCCGGGCCTCTCCCGACCTCGCCCGACGGGCCGAGGCGGCGGTGCGCGGCTGGCAGGAGTTCGTCCTCGACCTCGTGCGCGAGGAGGGGGCGGAGAAACGCACCACCGCCCGGCTGGCCTCGTTCGGGGTCAACGGGGCGGGGCTGCTGCTCATGCTGGCCGTGTTCGCCTCGACCGGCGGGCTCACCGGGATCGAGGTCGGCATCGCGGGCGGCACGAGCGTGTTGTCGCAGAAGCTGCTGGAGGCCGTCTTCGGCGACCAGGCCGTGCGCTCGCTGACCACGCGGGCCCGCGAGGACCTGCGCGAACGGGTGCGGGTGCTGCTGGCGGAGGAGGCCGCCCGCTTCACCGACCGGCTGGAGACCGTCGAACCGCCCAGGGGCACGGCCGAGGCCCTGCGCGCGGCGGCCCGCGCCGTCCACGACCACCGCGCCGAACTCCCCGCCGCCTCCGCCCCGACGGCCGAGCTCCCCGTGCCCCCTGTTCCCCCTGCTCCCACGGCCGAGTTGCCCGCTCCCGGCGCGCCCCAGCCGCCCGATCGCGACCGCTCGGAGGGGCCGTGAAGCTGCTGCGCCGCAAGGAGGGGCCCTCGCTCGACTCCCGGCTGACGGCCCTGCTGGAGGCCGCCGAGCTGGCCGAAGGACGCCTCCCCGAGCAGGACGTGTCCGCCGCGCGGTCCGTCGCCGAACGGGCCGGCGCCCGCCGCAGCCTCTCCGTCGACCACACCGTGGCCGCGCTCGCCGGCGCGACCGGCAGCGGCAAGTCCTCCCTCTACAACGCCCTGGCCGGCGAGGACCTGGCCGCCGTGGGCGTCACCAGGCCGACGACGTCCACCGCCCAGGCCGCCCTGTGGGACGGCGAGGGAGCCGGCCCGCTGCTGGACTGGCTGGACGTCCCGCGCCGCCACTCCGCCGCCGAGGCGCCCGGGATGTCGGGGCTCGTCCTCCTCGACCTCCCCGACCACGACTCCGTCCGGCTCTCCCACCGGCTTGAGGTGGACCGCCTGGTGGCGCTGGTGGACCTGCTCGTCTGGGTCGTGGACCCGCAGAAGTACGCCGACGCCGCGCTACACGAACGCTACCTGCGCCCGCTGGCCGGGCACCGCGACGTGATGCTGGTGGTGCTCAACCAGGTGGACCGCCTGCCTCCACAGGCTGTGGACCGCTGCGTAGCCGACCTGCGCCGCCTCCTGGAGGAGGACGGGCTGGCGGGCGTGCCGGTGCTGCCGGTCTCCGCCACGACCGGGACGGGCCTGCCGGAGCTGCGCTCGCTCCTCGCCGACCGGGTCGCCGAGCGCGAGTCGTGGGCCGCCCGCCTGGCCGCCGACGTCACCGCCGCCGCCGGTCACCTGGCCGCGGACGGTTCGCGGCCGGACCCCGGCGACCGGCGGGCGGCCGGGCTGGACCGGCGGCTCACCGGCGCGCTCTCCCAGGCCGCCGGGGTGCCGCTGGTCCTGGAGGCCGTGGCCAAGGGGCACCGGCACCGGGCCGTGGTCGCCACCGGCTGGCCGGTCACCCGCTGGTTGCGCAGGTTCCGTCCCGACCCGTTGCGCAGGCTCAGGATCGGGGTGGGGAAGCCGGGCAAGGAGATCGTGGGGCGTACGTCGGTGCCGGCGGCGTCGGCCGTACAGCGGGCGCAGGTCGAGACGGCGATCAGGGACGTCGGCGAGGCGGCCGCCGCGGGCCTGCCCGGCCCGTGGGCGGCGGCGGTGCGGCAGGCCGCGCGCTCGCGCTCCCCGGAGCTGGCCGACGCGGTGGACCGGGCCGTGGGCCGCACCACGGCGGGCACGACGCGCAGGCCGCGGTGGTGGCGGATGGTGAACGTGCTGCAGTGGCTGGTCTTCGCCGTCATGGTGGCGGGCGCCCTGTGGCTGGGCGTGTTGTTCGGGATGGACTACCTGCGCCTGCCGCAGCCGCCGCTCCCGACCGTGGGCGCGGTGCCCTGGCCGACCGTGCTGCTGGCGGGCGGCGCGCTGGCCGGGGTGGTGGTCGCGTTGTTGTCCAGGCTGGCCGCTTGGGCGGGCGGGCGGCGTCGGGCCAGACGTACGGCCCGCGCCCTGCGCGCCGCCATCGGCGAGGTCGCCGGGGACTACGTGCTGGCCCCCGTGACGGCCGAGCTCGACCGCTACGCCCGCTTCACCGAGGCCGTCGCCACAGCCCGCTCCTGACCGCCGTCACCCGCGCCCCCGCGAGCGGTACCGCCGTCACCCGTGCCTGCGGTCGAGCAGGGGGAGCGCGAGCAGCGCGCCCAGCAGGGCGGACGCCGCGCCCACCAGGAACGGCGCGGGCGCACCGAACCACTGCCCGGCCACCCCCGCCACCCCCGACCCGGCCGCGCCCCCCACCCCCACGGCGGTGGACAACCACCCGAACGCCTCGCCCTGTGCCCCCGGCGCGAACCGGTCCACCAGCAGCGACGACGTCGTCAACGCCGGATTCAGCACCAGCCCCCCGGCGAACAGCACCACCCAGAACACCGGCAACGCCCCCACCACCGCGAGCGGCGTCAGCACGACGCCGAGCGCCAGCATCAACCCCACCAGCCGCGCCGCCGGCGAGGACGCCCACGTACGGGCCGCGTACCCGGCCGCCCCGGCGATGCCGCCCAGCGAGAGCGCCGCCACCAGCACCCCGGTGGCGGCGGGCACGCCACGGGCGGCCGACAGCGCGGGCACCCCCACCTGCAACGCCCCGATGGTCCCGCCGAGCAGCAGCACCACGGCCAGCAGCACCGGCATCCGGCGGTCCGCGAAGACCCGCCCGCCCTCCCGTACGGACGCCGCCCCGCCCGCCCGCAACGCCCGCGAGAACGCCAGCGTGCCCACCCCGGCCCCCACCGCCACCGCCCCCAGCGCCAGGGATGCCGAGGCCACCGCGATCACCAGCCCGAACAGCAGCGGCCCGGCCAGCATGGCCAGCTCCTGCACCAGGTAGACCAGGCTGTAGACGGCCGTACGGGCGCCGTCGGGCACCCGCCGCCCCCACTCGACGCGCATGCTCACCGAGATCGGCGGCAACCCGGCCCCGGCGACCCAGGCCAGCACCACGGACGTCCACACCGGCCACCCGGCCGCCGCCGCCGCGACGAGCGCGATCAAGGCGGCGACGTGCAGGAACGCCGTCGCCGCGAGCACCACCCGAGGCCCGCGCCGGTCCATGAGCCGCCCCTGGACGGGCCTGCCCATGCCCGCGCCCACCGAGAACGCCGCCGCGCAGGTGCCCGCGAGCGCCAGCGACCCGGTCGCGTCCTGCACGACCAGCACCATCCCCACGGGCGCGACCTGCTGGGTGAGCTGGGCGAGGAAGCCGGACACGGCCTGCGCCCCGGCCCCGGGCAGCCGGAACAGGTCCCGATATGGCATGTCCCTTCCCATCCGCCCACGCTAACCTGCAAGATCGCTCCCCGGCGACGCCCGGGATCGGCGGTGCGGTCAGTCGGAGGCGAGGGAGGCGGCGACCGTGCGCAACGCCGACAACAGCGGCTGGAGCAGGGGGTGCGCGTCGGCCCCGCGGCGGATCGCGGCGAAGACGCGGCGGTCGGGCCCCGGCGTCTGGCGCACCACGACCCCGGCCAGCGCCATGTCCCGCAGCGCCAGCCGCGGCACGAGCGCCACCCCCGCGCCCGCCCCCACCAGCGCGACCACGGCCCGGAAGTCGTCGGAGCAGTGGACGACGTTGGGCGTGAACCCCACCTGCTGGCACGCGAACGTGATGACGTCGTGCACGGGATTGCCCGGATAAGGACCGATCCAGGTGTCGGCGGCGAGCGACACCAGCGTGGCCGACCCCGCCTCCGGATGCCCCTCGGGCAGGACCAGGTCGAACGGCTCGGCGTACAGCGGGATGCGCGACAGCCGGCGGTCGGCGGCGTCGGGGCCGCCCCGGTACTCGACCGTCACCGCTAGGTCGGCCCCGCCGTCGAGCAGCATGGCCAGGCTGTGGTCGCCCTCGGCGTCGAGCACCCGGACCTGCAGGCCGGGCGCGGTGGCGCGCAGGGCAGCGATGGCGGGGGAGAGCACGGCGCTGATCGCGGTGGCGAAGCAGGCCACGGTCACCTCGCCGGCCTCGCCGGTGGTGTAGGCGGCCACCTCGGCCTCGGCGCGTTCGAGCTGGGCCAGGACCTCGTTGGCGTGCCCCACCATGATCTTGCCCACGGCGGTGAGGCGCACGCCCCGGCCGTCACGCGTGAACAGCTGGTGGCCCACCTCGTGCTCCAGCGCCACGAGCTGCTGGGAGACCGCCGACGGGGTCAGGTGGAGCGCCGCCGCGGCGGCGGTGACCGTGCCGTGGTCGGCCACCGCCCGCAGTGTGCGCAGCCGCCGCGTGTCAATCACGCAGCGAGGATACTCAACCCTGGCGTGCTTGGACGAAGGCCGCCACGGCCCGGTCGACGTCCTCGGTGGAGTGGGCCGCCGAGAGCTGCACCCGGATCCTGGCCTGGCCGTGCGGCACCACCGGGTAGGAGAAGCCGATCACGTAGACGCCCAGGTCGAGCAGGCGCTCGGCCATGGCCCCCGCCTCGGCGGCGTCGCCGATCATGACGGGCACGATCGGGTGCTCGCCCGGCAGGATGTCGAACCCGGCCCTGGTCATCTCGCTGCGGAAGCGCGCGGTGTTCGAGCGCAGCCGCTCGCGCGCCTCGCCGGAGGTCTCCAGCAGGTCGAGGATGCGCAGCGAGGCCGAGGCGATGACCGGGGCCAGGGAGTTGGAGAACAGGTACGGCCGCGAGCGCTGGCGCAGCAGCTCGCAGACCTCCTTGCGGGCCGAGACGTAGCCGCCGCTGGCCCCGCCGAGCGCCTTGCCGAGGGTGCCGGTGATGATGTCGACCCGGTCGGTGACGCCGTGCAGCTCGGGCGTGCCGCGGCCGGTGGGGCCGACGAAGCCGACGGCGTGAGAGTCGTCCACCATGACCATGGCGTCGTAGCGGTCGGCCAGGTCGCAGATCTCGCGCAGCGGGGCGAGGTAGCCGTCCATGGAGAAGACGCCGTCGGTGACGATCAGCCGCCGCCGGGCGTCGGACGCCTCCTTGAGCCTGGCCTCCAGCTCGGCCATGTCGCGGTTGGCGTAGCGGAAGCGCTGGGCCTTGGACAGGCGGATGCCGTCGATGATGCTCGCGTGGTTGAGGGCGTCGGAGATGACCGCGTCCTGGGCGTCGAGCAGGGTCTCGAACACGCCGCCGTTGGCGTCGAAGCACGAGCTGTAGAGGACGGTGTCCTCCATGCCCAGGAAGTCCGACAGGCGGGATTCGAGCTCCTTGTGCACCTCCTGGGTGCCGCAGATGAACCGTACGGAGGCCATGCCGAAGCCCCAGCGGTCGAGCGCCTGCTTGGCCGCCTCGACCACCTCGGGGTGGTCGGCCAGGCCCAGGTAGTTGTTGGCGCAGAAGTTCAGCACCTCGCGCCCGGCCACGCCGACCTGGGAGCTCTGCGGGGTGGTGATCACCCGCTCGGGCTTGAGCAGCCCGGCCTCGGTGATCTCGTCGAGCGTCGCACGCAGCTGCTCGCGCACGTTCGTGAACATCAAGCGCTCCAATCGAGGATGACCTTGCCCGTACGGCCGCTCGCGGCCGTGTCGAAGGCGGCGTCGAAGTCGTGGTACGGGAACCGATCGGTGATCACGGGGGAGAGGTCGAGACCCTTTTCCAGCAGGACTGACATGTTGTACCAGGTCTCGAACATCTCCCGACCGTAAACGCCCTTGATGGTGAGCATCGAGGTCACCACGGTGGCCCAGTCGACGGCGAACTCCTCGGCGGGAAGACCGAGCATCGCGATCTTCCCTCCGTGCGTCATGTTCGCGATCATGTCACGCATGGCCCCAGGGTTACCGGACATCTCAAGCCCGACGTCGAAGCCCTCCCGCAGGTGGAGCTGGCGCATGCCTTCGGCGATCGTCGCCCTGGAGACGTTGAGCGCGAGCGAGACGCCGAGCTTGCCGGCCAGGTCGAGGCGCTCGTCGCTGACGTCGGTGATCATCACGTTGCGCGCGCCGACGTGCGTGGCCACGGCCGCCGCCATCAGCCCGATCGGGCCGGCGCCGGTGATCAGCACGTCCTCGCCGACCAGCGGGAAGGACAGCGCGGTGTGCACGGCGTTGCCGAACGGGTCGAAGATGGCCGCCACGTCGGGATGAACGGGAACCCGGTGCACCCACACGTTGGAGGCGGGCAGCGTGACGAACTCGGCGAACGCGCCGTCCCTGTTGACGCCGAGGCCGACCGTGTTGCGGCACAGGTGACGGCGTCCGGCCATGCAGTTGCGGCACTTGCCGCAGACGATGTGGCCCTCGCCGCTCACCAGGTCGCCGACGGCGATGTCCTCCACGCCGGGCGCGACCTCGACCACGTGGCCGGAGAACTCGTGCCCGACGACGAGCGGGAGCTTCAGCGTGTGCCGCGCCCAGTCGTCATATTTGCGGATGTGCAGGTCGGTGCCACAGATGCCGGTACGCAGCACCCGGATCTTCACCTCGCCCGGCCTGACCTCGGGCTCCGGCACGTCCACCAGCCAAAGGCCGGGCTCGGCCTTCTGCTTGACCAGCGCTTTCATCGCTTCACTTCCCCCTGTTCCGAACCTAACGCACTGTGCCCGCTCCCCTCGGAACATGTCCATCGAGGGATTCTTAAGTGCCCCCACAGCTCAGCTTCACGCGGCAGGGGGACCAGGCACAATTACGAAATAAGCTTGAAGATGACCTGCCCGGCGACTCGGAGGTATCGGTGCGACAGCAGAGCGGCGACGCCTCGCTTCTGCGCAAGCTCAACTCGGCGGCCATCCTGCGCGTGCTGCGCGAGGCCGACGTGGCCACGCTGTCGGAGCTGGCCAGGTCCGCCCGGGTGTCCAGGCCGACGGCCGAGGTCATCGTCGACGACCTGGTCGCCGAGGGCTGGGCGGAGGAGTGCGAGGAGGAGGCCGGCGACCGCCAGCGGGGACGCCCGGCCAAACGCTTCAGGTTCCGCGCCTCGGCGGGGCACGTGCTGGGCGTCGGCATCGGCGGTTCCAGCCTGCGCGCCATGCTGGCCGACCTGAACGGCACGATCACCGTCACCCGCCGCGCGCCCAACCACCGCGACATGCCCGCCGCCGAGCGGCTCGACCAGGTCGTCGGGCTCGCCGCGGAGACCGCCGCCCAGGCCGGGCTGGCGCTGGCGGACGTCACCGTCGTCGGCGTGGGCACCACCGGCACGGTCGACGGCTCCGGGCGGGTCGTCAAGAGCATCGCCCTGTCCGACTGGACCGGCCTCGACCTGCAGGGCGAGCTGTCGGCCCGGATCCCCGCGCCGGTGCTGGTCGAGAACGACATGCGCCTGGCCGTCCTGGCCGAGCACTGGCGGGGCGCCGCCCAGGGCCGTGACGACGTCGTCTACCTGTTCACCGGCGACCGCATCGGCATGGGCCTGCTCATCGGCGGCCGGCCGTACCGGGGGGCGCACGCGGCCGGCGGCGAGATCGGGGCCCAGCCGAACAACAACTGGACCGCCTTCCGGCACGTCCTCGACTACGCGATGACCGTCGAGCCGGGCGAGCTGCGCTCCAGCCGGCAGTGCGCCGAGTTCGCGATCGCCAGGGCCCGCGCCGGCGACGAGCGGGCGGGGCAGGCGGTCAGGGAGTTCGCGCGTGGCCTGGCCGCCGGGCTCGTCACGGTGGTCAACCCGCTCGACCCGGACATGGTGGTCATCGGCGGCAGCCTGTCCTCGGCCGGAGACCTGCTGGTCGAGCCGGTACGCGAGCTGTTCGAGGAGTACTGCCTCTACCCGCCGGAGGTGGTGGCGTCGGGGCTGGGCAGCGAGTGCATCACGCTGGGCGCTGTCCGGTTCGCCCTCGATCAGGCGGATCGCCTGCTCTTTACGTAGCCAACTTGGCTAATTAGGTCACCGTTCTGTCACAGCCATGTCGCTGAGCGACATCGATCCAGCACGCATGCTCAGATCTGATCGCTTTAACCTAGTTATTTGCATAAATCGGTACTAGCCTCCAGCCATCCCGACCCGACTGGAGGTGAGCGTGGCCGCTGTCACCCTGCTTGAGCGGCTGAAGCGCGACTGGACGCTGCTGGCCCTGTGCCTGCCCGGCGTCCTGTACTTCGTGGCCTTCTTCTACGTGCCGCTGCTCGGCAACGTCATCGCCTTCAAGGACTACGCGCCGTTCCTCGGCATCGCGGGCAGCCCCTGGGTGGGCCTGGACAACTTCGTGATGCTGCTGGAGGAGCCGGAGTTCTGGAGCGCGGTCGGCAACACGCTGCAGATCACGGCGCTCCAGCTCGTCCTGTACTTCCCGGCCCCGATCGCGCTCGCGCTCCTGCTGAACTCCCTGATCGGCCACCGCGTCAAGCGGTTCATCCAGACCGTCGTCTACCTGCCGCACTTCCTGTCGTGGGTGGTCGTGGTGGCGATGTTCCAGCAGGTCATCGGGGGCGCCGGCACGGTCAGTTCGTTCCTGAACTCGCACGGCGTCACCATCGGCAACCTGATGTCGAACGCGGACACGTTCAAGCTGCTCGTGACGGCCCAGGTCATCTGGAAGGACTGCGGCTGGGGCACGATCATCTTCCTGGCCGCGATCACCGCGATCGACATGAGCCAGTACGAGGCCGCCGCCATCGACGGCGCCGACTGGAAGCGCCGCCTGTGGCACGTCACGCTGCCCGGCATCCGCTCGGTCATCCTCATGATGCTCATCCTGCGCCTGGGCGACATCCTGTCCGTCGGCTTCGAGCAGATGGTCCTGCAACGGGAGGCCGTGGGCGCCGGAGCGGCCGAGGTCATCGACACCTACGTCTACTACCACGGCATCCGTGACGGCGACTGGGGCATGAGCACCGCCGCCGGCCTCATGAAGGGCCTCATCGGCGCGGCGCTCATCTACGCGGCCAACAAGCTCGCGCACCGCTTCGGAGAGCAGGGGATCTACCGATGAGGCCGCCGTGGATGGAACGCCCGACCATCGCCGGGCGCACGCTCAAGTTCGTCGTGCTGACCGCGATCACCGTGGCCGTGCTGTACCCGTTCGGGCTGGCCGTCGGCACGAGCCTGATGGGCCGCGCCGAGAGCATCGCCAACGGCGGCAGCTACGTGCTCTGGCCCTCGCACCCCACCTTCGAGGCGTACTCGCTGATCTTGTCCGGCGGCGCGGTCACCCGGTCGGTGCTGATCAGTATCGGCATCACGCTCACCGGCACCGCGCTCAGCCTGATCTGCACGGTCTTCCTCGGCTACGCGCTGTCGCGGCGCGGCATGCTCGGCGGCAAGCCGATCCTGCTCATGGTGCTGGCCACGTTCCTGTTCACCCCCGGCATGATCCCGAGCTACCTCATGGTCAAGGAACTCGGCATGATCGACACCTACCAGTCGCTCATCGTGCCGGTGCTGGTCAACGCGTTCAACGTGGTCGTGGTCAGGTCGTTCTTCCAGAACCTGCCCGAGGAGCTGTTCGAGGCGGCCCGCATGGACGGGTGCGGCGAGTTCCGGATGATGTGGCGGATCGCGATCCCGCTGTCCAAGGCGGTGATCGCCGTCGTCGGCCTGTTCTACGCGGTCTCGTACTGGAACACGTTCTTCACCGCGATCCTCTACATCAACGACCAGACCAAGCACCCCATCCAGGTCGTGCTGCGGCAGTTCATCTTCCGCGGCACCTCGGCCACGGGCTCCGACGTCGCGATCGTGCGCGACCTGCCCGCCTCGTCGGTGCAGATGGCGGTGCTCATCATCGCGCTCGTGCCGATCCTGCTCGCCTACCCCTTCCTCCAGAAGTACTTCACCAAGGGCGTCCTCACCGGCGCCATCAAGGGCTGAGAACCCGGGAGCAACCATGTCATCCATCATGTCCCGTCGTGGATTCCTCGGACTCGCGCTCGCCGGCGCCACCGTCGCCGGGCTCGCGGCCTGCGGCGGCGAGAGCGGCCCCGCAGGCGTGAAGAAGGGCGGCGCGGATCTGTCCAAGAAGCTGACGCTGCCGACGTACACCGCCGCCAAGATCCCCACGCCCGACCTGCCGATCGACGCCGGCCAGGACCCCGCGTACCTGAAGTACCCGAGCGAGCTGGTCAAGTCGGTCGCCACCCCGCCGGGCGACGGCCAGAAGATCACCTCGCTCACCCAGACGTGGGACGTCGCCCCGCCCGCCCCCGGCCAGAACACCTACCTGCAGGAGCTGAGCAAGGCCCTGGGCTCCGAGTGGAGCATGAACATCGTCGTGGGCGACGGCTACCCCGACAAGTTCAACGCCATCATCGCCAGCGACGACCTGCCCGACCTGGTCTGGTTCCCGCCGAACCAGGGCCTGCAGCGGGTGCCGGAGCTGCTGGCGGCCAAGTTCCACGACCTGACGTCGTACCTGAGCGGCGACGCGATCAAGAAGTACCCGAACCTGGCCAACCTGGGCGACGTGACCTGGAAGTCCGCCGTCACCGACGGGAAGCTGTACGGCGTCGCGGTCGCCTACAGCCGCTTCGGCCAGGTCTTCCTGGTCAACACCGACTACTGGCAGCCGGTCGGCGGCACCGAGTTCACCAGCGCCGACGACTTCCTGGCCAAGGCCAAGCAGCTGCTCGACGTGAAGAAGAACAAGTACCCGCTCGAACCGAGCTACTACAACCACGTGCACATGTTCAGCCACTGGTACGGCGCCCCCAACACCTGGAAGCTGACCGGCGGCAAGCTGATCCACCAGTTCGAGACGCCCGAGTACCAGGCGGCGCTGGAGCTGGCGGTCAAGTGCTTCAAGGCCAACCTGTTCTGGCCCGACCCCGCCCTGGCCACCATCAAGGACAAGGTCGCCAACGGCCAGATCGGCGCGTACGTCGAGTCGTTCCCCGGCTTCCTCAACGACGCCAAGACCCAGAAGTACAACCTGGGCGCGATCGTGCCGTTCGCGGCGACGCCGTCGTCCAAGCCGGTCTACAACGCCGGGCTCGGCTCGGTGGGCTTCACCTCGATCAGCAAGAAGGTGGCCGCCAAGCGCATCGAGACCCTGCTCGGCGTGCTCAACTACCTGGCCGCCCCGTTCGGCACGGAGGAGTACGAGCGCGTCAACTTCGGCGTCGAGGGCACCCACTTCACCAAGAAGGACGGCGACCTCGCCTTCACCGACAAGGGCAAGGCCGAGGTGCCCACCACGCAGCAGCCGCTCTCGTTCGTGATCGGGTCGCCGTCCGCGCTGTTCCTGCCCGGCCAGCCCGAGCGCACCAAGCTCATCCACGACTTCGAGACCAAGATCGCTCCTATGCTTCAGGAGCGCGTCACCACCGGCCACTTCTCCGACACCTACACCCAGAAGAACGGCGAGCTGAGCACCATGGGCAAGGACATGGTCGACGACATCGTCACCGGGCGTAAGTCGATGTCGGACTGGCCGGCCTTCGTCAAGAAGTGGCTGGGCAGGGGCGGCGAGGCGATGCGGGCCGAGTACGAGGCCTCCATCGCCAAGGGCTGACCGTTCTACCGTTTGAAAGGACACTTGTGGAAGACCTGCGCATCGGAGTCATCGGGCTCGGCCTGCGGACGAGTCTCGCCCTGGCCGCCCACCAGCCGGGCGGGGGCTCGGTCGTGGCGGCGCTGTGCGACTCCGACCCGGCAGTGCTCAAGAAGCAGTCGGAGCGGTTCGAGGCGGAGTTCCTGACCGGGGAGTACCGCGAGCTGCTCGACCGGCCGGATCTCGACGCGATCGTCGTCAACACCCCCGACGACACGCACGAGCGCATCGCCATCGACGCTCTCCAGGCCGGCAAGGCCGTCTACCTGGAGAAGCCGATGGCCATCACCGTCGAGGGCTGCGACAACATCCTGCGGGCCGCCCGCGAGACGGGCAGCCGCCTGTACGTGGGGCACAACATGCGCCACATGGGCGTGGTGCGCCTGATGCGGGACATCATCCGCAAGGGTGTGATCGGGGAGCCCAAGACCGTGTGGGTACGCCACTTCGTGTCCTACGGCGGCGACTACTACTTCAAGGACTGGCACGCCGACCGCACCCGCACCACGGGCCTGCTGCTGCAGAAGGCGGCGCACGACCTCGACGTGATCCACTGGCTGGCCGGCGGCTACGCCACCCGCGTGAACGCCCTCGGCGACCTGATGGTCTACGGCGACCTGCCGCGCCGCGAGCCCGGGACGCCCCGGCCGGAGGGCTGGCTGCGGGAGTTCGAGTGGCCGCCCACGCAGCGGCGCGACCTGAACCACGTGATCGACGTCGAGGACGTGTCGGTCATGAACATGCGCCTGGACAACGGCGTCATCGCCGCCTACCAGCAGTGCCACTTCAGCCCCGACTACGTGCGCAACTACACGGTCATCGGGACCGAGGGCCGGCTGGAGAACTTCGGCGACGGCCCGGGGGACACGGTCAAGGTGTGGAACACCGGCCCCACCTCCTACCGGGACGACTGCGACATCGCCTACCGGGTGCCGGCCGCGCAGGGCTCGCACGGCGGGGCCGACCCGCAGATCATGGCCGAGTTCTGCCGGTTCGTCAGGGACGGCGGGGCGACCGACACCTCACCGGTGGCGGCCCGGATGAGCGTCGCCGCCGGGTACATGGCCACGATGTCGCTGCGCGACGGCGGCATGCCGTACGACGTGCCGCCGCTGGACCCGGAGCTGGCCGCGTACTTCGACAACGGCCAGCGCTGAACGGCGCCGGGGCCGGACGGGAGAACCCGCGCGGCCCCGGCGGACGTCAGCGGCCGGTGTCCTTGGGCTCGCGCTCGCGCTCCAGGTCGGGGAACGGGGACGGCTCGTCGACGGCCTGGGCGATCTGGCGGGGGCCCTTGGGGCTCTCGGCCTCCTGCGCGTCGGCGACCGCCTCGGCCGCCGCCTCCGAGGCCGCCGCGATCTCCCTGTCCAGCTCCTCCGACGGCCGGGGCTGCTCCTCGCGGGTGGCGGCCGACTTCGGCAGCGCCTCGGTGAACGCCTTCGAGACGCCCTGCAACGCCGAGGTGACCTCGCTCGGGATGACCCAGAACGTGTTGCCGCTGCCCTGGGCGAGCTGCGGCAGCACCTGAAGGTACTGGTAGGCCAGCAGCTTGGGGTCGGGGTCGTTGCGGTGGACGGCCTGGAAGACCTGGTCGATGGCGCGCGACTGGCCCTCGGCCTCCAGGATGGCGGCCGAGCGCTGGCCCTCGGCCCGCAGGATGCGGCTCTGCTTGTCACCCTCGGCCGTGAGGATCTGCGACTGGCGCTGGCCCTCGGCGTTGAGGATCGCGGCCCGCTTGTCACGCTCGGCCCGCATCTGCTTCTCCATCGCGTCCTTGATGGTCTTGGGCGGGTCGATGGCCTTGACCTCGACGCGGTTGACCCGGATGCCCCACTTGCCGGTGGCCTCGTCGAGCACGCCGCGCAGCTGGCTGTTGATGGTGTCGCGCGAGGTGAGCGTCTTCTCCAGGTCCATCGAGCCGATCACGTTACGCATGGTCGTGACGGTGAGCTGCTCTATGGCCGTGATGTAGTTGGCGATCTCGTACGCCGCCGCCCGCGGGTCGGTGACCTGGAAGTACAGGACGTTGTCGATCTCGACGACCAGGTTGTCCTCGGTGATGACCGGCTGCGGGCGGAAGGTCACCACCTGCTCGCGCAGGTCGATCATCGGGTAGACGCGGTCGACGTAGGGGATGACGAAGTTGAGACCCGGCTTGAGCGTGCGGTGGTAGCGGCCGAGCCGCTCCACGTTGCGGGCCCGCGCCTGTGGCACGATCCGCACGGCCTTGAGCACGGTGAACGCGGCGAAAAGGATGATCAGCAGTCCGGCTATCAGCAACGGGTCCATGTGGTCACTCCCGTGGATACACGAGGGCCGTGGCGCCCTCGATCTCGATGATGTCGACGGTCGCCCCGGTGGGGATCACCAGGGTCTCGTCATAAGCGCGTGCGGACCACTCCTCACCCCCGATACGGACCCGCCCGTCGCGGCCCGTGACCTCGGAGACCACGTACGCGGGCTTGCCGACCAGCGCCTCCACGCCGAAACGCTGCAACGGCGGCTGCTGAAGATGGCGGACGGCGAGCGGCCGGATGACCACCATCCCCGCCGCGGAGGACAGGGCGAACACGAGGATCTGCAAGGGGACGGGCAGCCCGACGGCGGCCGTCACGGCGGTCAGGAGAGCGGCCACGCCCAGGAGCCCGAGGGCCGCCGTGAGAGTGAACAGTTCGGCCACACCGAGGACGACTGCGAGGATTATCCAGATGACCCATTCATCCATGCTCCGGCCCTCCTGAACCTATAACGGGCCTGTGTGTGCGACTGGTTCCCCCTTACCACCGTAATCCCCCGTTCGTCCGCAGGGCACCCGTCACCGGCCGGCCGGCGGGGCCGCCAGGGCGCTTCCCAGGACCCACTTGTCCCACGGAAGTTGCCAGAAACCCCACCCGTTGTCCCATTCCAGCTGGCGGGCGGTGCCGGTGATCAGCACGGGGTCGCCGCGCAGCGAACCGGCGTAGAACCAGGCCGCCTGGTCGGGGCGCGCGTTGATGCAGCCGTGGCTGACGTTTTCCCTGCCCTGGGCCCAGACGTTGTCCTTCGCGTGCACGTACTCGCCGCTGTTGGAGATGCGCACGGCGTGCTCGATCAGCAGGTCGTAATAGCCGGGGTCGCCCTTGGTGCGGCCGGGGGAGATCATGCGGACCGGGTTGCCCTTGTCCATGGTCAGGTGCATGCCGCTGGTGGTGGTGTATTCGCGCGTGGTGGCCATGCCGGCGCTGATGGCCATCTGCTGCACCACCTTGCCGTCGCGGCGCACGACCATCTGGTGGGTGCGGGCGTCGACCGTGCTGGTCTGCCTGCGGCCCACGGTGAAGGCGAAGGTGGAGTCGAGGGTGCCGTAGACGCCGGGGGCCGGGCGCACCCCGGCCAGGTGGGCGCTGACCATCACCTGCTGCCCCGAGGTCCAGAACCGGCGGGTGCGGTAGACCACCTGCGTGTCGCTGGTCCAGCGCCAGGCGCCCTCGGCCGGGGTCTTCGTGGTGACCTCCAGCGACCGCTCGACGGCCGCCTTGTCCTGGATCGGGGTGTCGAAGTCGATGACGACCGGCATGCCCACGCCGACGGTCTCGCCGGGCAGCGGCGCGGTGGCGGCCACCCCGAACGTGTGCTCGGCGGCGCGGGTGCGGAAGCGGCCCATGGAGACCGTGGACGGGCCGTTCTCGCCCGCGGCCGTGGCGGTGACGGTGTACTCGGTCGCGGGCTTGAGCGTCCAGTCGGAGCGCCACCTGGTGTGCGAGGCGTCGAGCCGGCCCGGGACGTGCTCGCCTCCCTCGTAGACCAGGACCTGGGTCAGCCGGCCGCCCTGCGCCGTGATGACCAGCCCCTTGTCGGGACGGGCCCGCTTGGCGTCGAAGGCGGGGAAGACGTGCACGACCGCGGGCGCGGCCGGGGAGTCGCCGACGGGACCGCAGCCGCAGCAGGCCAGGAGGAAGGCGACACACAGGATCGCGGCACGCCGCACGTCACTCTCCGAGGGCTTTCCGAGGGAAGGGGAGTTCCCAGGTTAGCGGTGAGTGACGGTCGAAGCACCTTGAGTTACTTATCCGATGGTTCCGGACACCTCGCCCAATGTCAGGCCGCCCGCGGTGGCCCGGATCGTCACCGTGTCGCCGTCCTGGAGGAAGGTGCGGGTGTCGCCGCCGGACAGCTTGATCGGTTCGGCGCCGTTCCAGGTCAGCTCGATGAGCGAGCCGCGCTCGTCGCGTTCGGGGCCGGAGATCGTGCCGCTGGCGAACAGGTCTCCGGTGCGCAGGGAGGCGCCGTTCACGGTCATGTGGGCGAGCATCTGGTCGGGCGTCCAGTACATGCTCGGGTACGGCGGACGCGAGATCACGTCGCCGTTGAGCACGACCTCGACGGCGATGTCCAGGCCCCAGTCGCCCTGCCTGCGCAGGTAGTCGAGCGGCTCGGGGTCCTGCGGGCGGCCCGGGACCCTGGGCAGCGCCTCCAGCGGCGTGACCCACGGCGAGACCGAGGTCGCGAACGACTTGCCCAGGAACGGCCCCAGCGGCACGTACTCCCACGCCTGGATGTCGCGCGCGCTCCAGTCGTTGACCAGCGTCACCCCGAACACGTGGTCCTCGAACGCGCCGGCCGGCGAGCCCAGCTCCGACGGCACGCCGACCACGAACCCCAGCTCGGCCTCGATGTCGAGCTTGGCGCACGGCCCGTAGACCCCGGCCCTGAGCTGGCCGTGCGGACGCCGGACCGGCGTGCCGGACACCACGACCGTGCCCGACCTGCCGTGGTAGCCGACGGGCAGGTGACGCCAGTTGGGCAGCAGCGGCTCGGCGTCAGGACGGAAGATGCGCCCGATGTTGCTCGCGTGGTCGAGCGAGCAGTAGAAGTCGACGTAGTCCGCCACCTCGAACGGCATGTGCAGCCGCACCTGGTCGAGCGGGATCAGGTGGCTCTCGGTGACCGAGGAGTCGCCGGTCAGCTTGTTCTGGATGAGGGTCCTGGTGTCGTGCCAGGCCGAGCGGCCCCTCGCCATGAACGGGTTGAGCGATGGGGCGGCGAACACCTCGTCGTGCAGCGCGGCGGCCAGGTCGAGCACCTTGTCGCCGTACCTGACGCCCACTCTGGGCGATTCGCCCCGGCGGGAGAACACGCCGTAGGGCAGGTTGTCCACTCCCCAGCTCACTGAATCACTCCTAGCGTCTGCAGGTCCTCGATGGGCGTGCCGGTGCTGCAGGAGCCGTAGCTGACCAGCAGCCGCCGCGCCCGCTTCGCGGTCTCCTCCGTCACGGCCCCGGCCAGCCGTACGAGGTGGCCGACGTCGGTGGTGCGCAGCACGGCCGCGGGGTCGCGGCCCTCCACAGCCTCGCAGACCGACAGCAGCAGGTTGAGGAAGCCGTGCCGGTCGACGCCGAGGCTCGGGTCGAAGTGCCGCACCGCGTGGTGCAGCCCGGCCGTGGCCTTGAACGGGACGTCGGCCTCGACGCAGCCCCGGACGAACGCCGCGAGGTGCTCCACCGACGGGAACGCCTCGGCCTTCAGCCCGCCGCAGCGCACCTTCAGCCCCACCCCGTCGGGCACGCCGGCGACCTTCCGGTCCGGCGGGACCTCGACGAACAGCCGCACGTGCGCGGGCAGGCCGAGGCGCCGGGCCAGCCCGGCGACGGACTCGTCGGCCCCGAGCGGGATCTCGACGAAGTCCACCGGCAGGTCGCCGAAGTCGGGGAGCTCGGGCGTGTCCACGATCAGCCCGATGCGCCGCGGCCGGTAGGCGTGCCCGCGCAGCCGGTCGAGCCGGCTGGCCGGGCAGAGGAAGCGGTGGGTGAGCACGCCGTTGCCGTGCTCCAGGTCGCGCTGGTTGCGGGCCAGCGCCTCGTCCATGTGCAGCGACGTCGGCGGGAACAGGCCCGCGTCGTCGACCAGTTCGGCGTAGAGACTCATCGTGCCCAGGTCCATGCGTAGCCGGGATCCTCACAGGACAGCGCGCCCGGCCCGAGGTCGAGCGGGCGGAAGGTGTCGACCATCACGGCCATCTCGCTCGTGGTGGTGACGCCGCGGGCGACCGCGTCGATCACCGCCTCGACCGCGCCGGGTTGCGGGCCGTGGGTGAAGCCGGCCGGGTGCAGCGAGACCGAGCCGACGTCGATGCCCGAGCCCTTGCGCGCGGTGTAGTCGCCGCCCACGTAGAACATGAACTCGTCGGAGTCCACGTTGTGGTGGTTGTACGGGATCGGGATGGCCTCGGGGTGGTAGTCGAGCGGCCGCGGGCAGAACGAGCAGACCACGAACCCGGGCCCCTCGAACGTCTGGTGCACCGGCGGCGGCGCGTGCGTCTTCTTCACGATCGGCTCGAAGTCGTCGATGTTGAAGGCGTACGGATAGAGGTAGCCGTCCCAGCCGACCACGTCGAAGGGGTGGTTGCGGTAGACGAGCCTGGTCAGGCCGCCGCGCGTGCGGACCAGGACGGGCACCTCCTCGCCCTCCACGAGCAGGGTCTGTGAGGGGGCGCGCAGGTCGCGTTCGCAGTACGGCGCGTGCTCCAGGAACTGCCCGTACTGCGACAGGTAGCGCTTGGGCGGCCTGATGTGCCCGGACGCCTCGATGGCCAGCACGTTGACCTGCCCGTCGGGCACCCAGCGGTGGATCGTGCCGGTCGGGACGACGACGTAGTCGCCCTCGCCGGCCTCGATGACGCCGTAGGTGGACTCGAAGCGGACCGAGCCGCGCTGCACGTAGACGCACTCGTCGCCCATGGAGTTGCGGTACAGCTCGCTGGGGCGGTCGCTGGTGGCGTACGACAACCGGACGTCGGCGTTGCCGGCGAGCAGGATGCGGCCGTCGACCAGGTCACCGGCGCTGGACAGCTCCTGCGTGCGGAAATGGCGCGGGGAGAGCGGCAGGTTGGGCTCCAGCCGCGTCGCGGACGCGGGCGTGACCGCCTCGGCCTTGATGATCGCGGTGGGCAGGTGGCGGTGGTAGAGCAGCGAGGAGTCGGACGAGAAGCCCTCCTCGCCCATCAGCTCCTCGGCGTAGAGGCCGCCGTCCGGCCGCCTGAACTGCGTGTGCCGTTTGCGGGGCACTTCCCCAACGACGCGGTAGTACGGCATCCGCCCTCCATGTTGTCCGCTTACCGGACGCATGTGTCCTCTATGTGTGACTACCGTCCGACATCGGTGTGGAGATGTCAACCCAGCGCGGCGGCCAGCTCGGCGGCCGCCGCCACCACGCGCGGCCCCGTCCCCTCCTCCAGCGGGCCGAACGTCACCACCCCCACCGAAGCCTCCAGCCACGGCAGCCCGGTCACGGGGGCGGCGATGCCCCGCGCCCCCACCTGCAACTGCCCCTCCGTCACGAGGTATTCGTCGCGCCCCTCGCGCAGGGCCAGGATCGCCCGGCCCGCCGCGCCTTTCGCCAGCGGATGGCGCGACCCCTCCCGGTAGGCCACGTGCAGGTCGGTCCAGGACGGCTCCACCACCGCCACCGCCAGCCCGTCGTCGCCCTCGGCCACGGTCAGGTGGGCCGTCGCGCCCACCTGCTCGGCCAGCCGCCGCAGCGTCGGCACCGCCGCCGCGCGCAGCAACGGCTGCACGGCCTGGGCCAGCACCAGCACCCCGAACCCGAGATGCACCCGGCCTTCGGCGTCGCGGCGGACGAACCCCTCGTTCAGCAGCGTCGTCAGCAGCCGGTAGACCACCGGCCGGCTCAGCGACAACTCGGTGCTCAGCTCGGTCGGGGTGCGCCCGCCCTTCCCGTCGGCGAGAAGTCGCAGCAGGCGCAGCCCGCGTTCGAGCGTCTGGGCGGATTCGGCGGCCATGACTTCGATTATGGAGTGACCGCTGACCAGTGAAAGAGCACGGTGAAGGGGTACGTAGGGACGAGAGGCGTCGGGGGGGTGGAGATGCGGCAGAGGTGGCTGTTCCTGGTCGCCGGGCTGGCCCTCTGCGCCCTGCCGCCGGCCGTGCCGTCGCTCACCACGCCGATCGCGTACATGGCGAGGGAGACCCTGATCGACCCGCCGCCGCGCGCGGAGGGCGACCGGCTGGTGGAGAACACCTTCTACCTCACCCAGGGCATCACGGTGAGCCAGTGGCTGCTGCCGGTCGCCAAGGGCGTCACCTTCCGCGCCGGTTACGTCGCCGTGGGGGTCAGCGTCGACGCGAGCGGGCGGCTGTCCGGCACGCCCTCGCGCGTGGGCACGTTCATCGCCCCGGTCCGGCTCTGCGCCGGGCACGCGTGCGAGGAGCAGCTCATCACCCTCGTCGTGCTCGGGAACGTTCCATGGGAGCCGCGCGAGCTGACCTTCCCGGGCCGCGTCGGCGTCCCGCTGGCCGGCGAGATCGGCATCAACGGCGGTCCCCCGGGCGTCGTCCCCACCTTCAGCGTGACCGACCACGCCAAGCTGCCCGCGGGCGTGACGATCGGCCCCGACGGGCACGTGGGCGGGGTGCCCCAGGCGGCCGGCATCTCCGAGGTCCCGGTGCGCGTCTGCGTGGCGGGCAACTGCGCGGGCGTCGTGGTCCGGTTGATCATCGTCTGAGCCCTTGCGCGGGGCGGTTCCTGCGGTCACGGTGGTTCCATGAAATCGGTCATTGTGGTCGGAGCCGGTATATGGGGGTCGTCGCTGGCGTTGCGGCTGGCCGAAACCGGCTGGCAGGTGACCCTGGTCGAACAGCACAAGCCCGGACACGTCCGGCAGGCCAGCGCGGGGGAGACGCGGCTCCTGCGCTGCGCGCACGGCGCCGACGACTGGTACGCGCGGCTGGCCTGGGAGGCGCGGGAGGGCTGGCGGCGGCTGGGCGAGCGGGCCGGCGAGGATCTGTTCCTGGAGTCGGGTGTGGTGTGGTTCGCGGCCCGGCCGGACGGGTGGGAGCACGCCAGCGCCCAAGTACTGAAAAATCTTGACATCCCGGTTGAGGTGCTCGACCCGGCGGACGGCCGGCGGTTCTTCCCCGACTACCGCGGCGACGACCTGAGCTTCCTGCTCCACGAGCCGCACGCGGGCGTGCTCAGGGCGCGGCGGGCGACGCAGGTGACCGCCCGGCTGGCCCTGGCGGCCGGCGTCCGGCTGGTCAGAGGACGGGCGGCGCCCGTGCCGGGGCTGAGCGCGGTCGAGGTGGACGGCGAGGTGCGGCGGGCCGACCGGGTCGTGTGGGCGTGCGGCGCCTGGCTGCCCGGCCTGTTCTCCGTGCCGGTCACGGTGACCAGGCAGGACACGGTGCACTTCGCCGCGCCCGCCGCGTGGTCGTCCCCCGAGACGCCCGCCTGGATGGACTACGGCTCCTCGGCCTACGGGCACGGCGACGTGGACGGGGTCGGCATGAAGGCCACCTCCGACGCCGAAGGGGAGCCGTACGAGCCGGAGGGGGGCAGCCGGGTGGTGCACCCGTCCGCGGTCGAGCAGGCCCGCGGCTACCTGCGGCGCAGGTTCCCCTCGCTGGCGACCGCGCCGGTGCTGTTCAGCCAGGTCTGCCAGTACGCGCTCACCCCCGACGCCGAATGGATCATCGCCGAGCACGCGCCCGGCGTGTGGCTGCTCGGCGGCGACTCGGGCCACGGGTTCAAGCACGCCCCGGCCCTGGCCGCGTACGTGGCCTCGATCCTGGACGGCGAGCGCGCCCCCGAGCCGCGCTTCGGGCTCGGCCACGAGCGCGCCGTCGCCCGCGGCCTGCGCACGAGCGGAGACCTCGGGGTAGGGCCCGCCTCACCGGGATTCGGGGGACGACGGGCATGATCGGCGCGGGCCCGCGGATCAGACTTTCCCTGTAGCCGACACGACAGGGAGCCCGCCATGACCGCCGCCCTCGCCTCGCAGACCGCCGAGCCCCGTACCCCCCAGCCGCCGCCCGTCGTGCACGCCGCCGCGCTGCTGTGGATGTCCGCCGTCGCGGCGGGGGCGTTCGAGACCGTGCTCGCCGTCGGCAGGGAGCTCTACGAGGGCACCTCGGGCGTCCTGGACCTGCTGCCCGGCGCCGGTCTGCGGGTGGCCGTGTTCGCCGCGGCGGTCTTCCTGGCGCTGCGGATGCGCGCGGGACGGAACTGGGCCAGGCTCACGCTGGCCGTCGGGCTCGGCGTCTTCGGCACGTTGTCGCTGGTCGTGGGGCCGATCCAGTGGCTGCTGCACGGCGGCTCGATCGCCGAGGCCGCCGCCGGGGCCGACGTGGTGACCTGGCTCTTCACGATCAGCCGGGTGCTGCACGTGACGGCCGTCCTCGGGGCCGTCACGCTGATGTTCCAGCCGCGGGCCAACGCCTGGTTCCGCTCAGAGTGAGACCGGCTCCGGCTCCGGCTCGGGGGCGCGCAGGTTGCGCACCCCCGGCGCGGCCAGCGCGGCGAGCGTGGACAGCACGACGAGGGCGGCGCAGCCGAGCAGCGCCCCCTCGGTGCCGAAGGCCACCGCCGCCGGCGCGGCCAGCATGAGCCCGATCGGCCCGAACATCAGCGACCCGAGCGCGTCGTACGAGCTGACCCGCGACAACGACTCCGCCGGGATCTCGCGCTGCATCGTCGTCTGCCACAACACGCCGAAGACGTCGAAGCACACGCCCAGCACGAACGCCCCCGCCACGATCGCCCACAGCGGCGCGTCGAGCCCGAGCAGCACGTACGGCAGCGCGGTCGGCAGGCACAGCAGCGTGCCGAGCAGGATCGGCCGGCGCGGGCGCAGCCGCAACGACACCAGCACCCCGGCGATCGTCCCGACGGCCTCGCCGGCCAGGAACGCCGACCAGGCCGCCGGCCCGCCCAGCGTCTCCTTGGCCAGCAGCGGCCCGAGCACGCCGTGCCCGGCCTGGATCGCCATCACCAGCACCGAGAACTGGGCGACCACCACCCAGATCCACTGCCGCGAGCTGAACTCCCGCCACCCGTGGCGCAGGTCGGCCAGCACCGAGTGCCGCTCGGCCGCCGCGCGCTCGGCGGGGGTCAGGCGCAGCAGCGCGATCAGCACGCCGGCCACCGCGAACATCGCGCCGCTGACCAGCAGGGCCCAGCCGCCGCCGAACCACAGCACCGTGGCGCCGCTCAGCACCACCCCGGTCACGCGCGAGGCGTTCGCGCCGAGGCCGAGCAGGGCGTTGCCGGCCTGCAGCCGGTCGGCGGGCACGACCTCGGGGATGATGCCGGTCAGCGCCGGGAACATGATCGCCGTGCCCACGCCGCAGGCCGCCGCCGCGACGCTCATCACGGGCAGCGGCGCCCAGCCGGTCAGCATCATCGCCGCCAGCGCGAAGTAGCCCAGCGCCATGAGCAGCTCGCCGGCCATCATCACCCGCTGCCGCGGCAGCCGGTCCGCGATCACCCCGCCGATCAGCATGAACACGATCATGGGCAGCGACTCGGCGGTGAGCACCACCGACAACGTCGTGGCGTTCGCGCCGGGCAGTTCGAGGATGCCGAAGGCGAGCGCCACGGGCGCGAAGGCGCTGCCGAGCATGGAGATGGTCCGCGCGGACAACAACAGGGCGAACTTGCGGTCGCGGAGCAGCCCGAGGTCGCGAAGGTAGTTGTGCACTGGGCCGGTCCCCTCGAAAACGGTCAAATCCGTCCCAGTCTGCCGTTTGTGGCGGCGGGTTGTCGTCCCAATATTTGTCACGGCGGTGACAGGACCGGTCGGGAAAAGTGCGGGCGCCGGGCAAGAACCGTGCCCGGTTCTCGCGTAGTTTCCGAGGCATGCCTGACACGCAGGTCGATCACCCGTCCCGCCGGGAGGAGGCGCCGCCTACCGGGTGGGTCAGGGTCGTGCAGGGGTGTACGAGGGTGGTGCGGGAGAACCCGGACGGCTCGGGCTGGCACTGGGTGGAGGAAGACGGATGACCCCCTCGCCGTCCCGACTGGGACGCCTACTGCCCGTCGAGAAGCGCGTGAGGACCGCCGTGGATCTCATTGAAGGTTGTTGATCGTCCAGATAGTGTGCTATTTGCCCACGATCGCCCCCCATGGGAGTAAAGGCGTCATGCGACTGCGGAAGATCTTCGTCATCGGACTGACCCTGTCGTTGCTCGGCGTCGGGGTTCCCGCCTGGTCGCAGGACGATCCACGGGGCTGCAACGACCTGATGTCCGCCGACACCCCGGCGTACGTCGTCTGCCGCTGGCTGGCCACCCCCGAGGAGGCCGCCGACATCGCCCGGTTCTGGCTGGACAACGACGGCAAGAACATGATCGACTCCGGCCCGATGCGCGAGATCGTGGTCGACTGCTCCGAGCCCGGCAACGAGTGCGCGACCGACTCCGAGGGCGACGGCGAGATGCACGACGTCGACTCCCCGGACGTCGACGGCGCCGAGGACGGCGGCACCCCCGACCAGTGCCCGGACGGCCAGAAGTGCCACGTCGACCCCGACGAGATCTCGGCCGCCGCCAAGACGGCCGCCGCCGAGAGCCCGGCGGGCCAGGCCGTGAAGAGCGCGGTCGAGGCGGGCCTGCGGACCTGGATCGAGACCGAGCTGGCCGACGACTACAAGGCCGGCAAGCTGGCCGAGGCCGCCAAGAAGGTCGCCGCCCTGGCCGCGCGGCCGGGGGTCGCCGGGATCAGGTTCACCTCGCAGCTCGGCTACAACCAGACCTTCACCACGGCCGAGGAGCTGGACACGTTCGTCACCGAGGCCACGACCGCGCTGCGCAACCTCGTGCCGGGCAAGAAGCTGGCGGCGCACACGGTGGTCCCGCTGTTCGGCTGCGGCGCCAACGACGCCTGCAAGGCCGAGATGACCAAGAAGTACCCGCTGCTCGACCCCGCCCGCATCGGCGCCTGGCTCTCCGGCGGCCAGATCGACCAGCTGACCCTGGACACCGGCCACCTGGCCACCGAGTACGCCACCTGGAAGATCGACGCCGCCGAGGCCCAGCGCAACCAGTGGATCCAGGTCCGCGCCCGCGCCTGGGACGCCTACGCCCAGATTGCTGCCGAGGACGCCGGGTTCACCGCCGCCGGCACGTCCAAGCTCACCGCCGAGCAGGCCACCCAGGCCATCACCGACCGCATCGCCGCCCCGCTCCAGGCCGACGCCGCCGAGACCGTCGTCCTGTGGAGCCGCTGGCAGGACGCGCAGGGCCAGGTCAACCGCGTGTACGGCGAGAAGTGGGCGGCCAACCCCACCTGGGACCAGCTCAAGAAGCTCGGCACCGTGCGCCCGCGGCTGGCCACCGTCTACGACTACAGCAGCCCCGAGGCCGACGTCGCCACGGACATCAAGAACCTGTCCGAGGTCTTCGGCCAGGTCTACCTGCACACCGCCTGACGCGAGCCGCCGCGCCGGCCTGGCGCGGCGGGCCGGTCACGGCCGGGCGGCGATGAGGGCCTGGCGGGCCCTGAGCGCGATCTCCAGCTCGAACCGGACGTCGGGGTCGGCGAGCTGGTCGCCGTAGAGCTCTTCGAGCTGCCGCAGCCGGTAGCGCACGGTCTGCGGATGCACGTGCAGCCGGGCGGCCACCTCGCCGGCGCCCCGGCCGTGCCGCAACCAGGCGAGCAGCGTCTCGGCCAGCCGGTCCTGCTGGGCCGGCCGCAGGTGGGCCAGCGGCGCGAGACGTGCCTGCGCCATGGCGCCGACCAGCTCCTCGTCCTTGAACACCACGAGCGTGGCCATGTGGTCGGCGCAGCGCAGCAGCCCGCGCGGCAGCACGCCGCGCCCGGACAGCTCCAGCGCCTCGCGCGCCCACCTCAGGGACGTCGCCGCCGCGGCCAGCGGCACCGCCGGGCCGATCGCGGCACGGTGGCCGCGCAGCGCGTGGTCGAGCAACTGCGCCTGTCCCGGCCCGTCCGGGTCGGGCACCAGCAGGCACGGCGCGGGCCGCTCCAGCCCGCCGAGCACGTCCGGCGGCAGGACGGGCGCCCGGTACGTCCCGTGCCGGTCGTCCAGCGCCACGGCCGCCACTGTTCTCGGCAGCCGCCACCCGGCGGCCCTGGCCAGGTCGGCGACGGCCTCGGGGGCGGCGGCCGGGCGGCTGAGGAGCAGGTCGAGCAGCCGGTTGCGGCGGCGTTCGAGCTCGCCGGCGGCGTGCGCCCTGGCCTCGTCGAAGCCCTGGGCGGCGGCGTCGGCGAGCTGGTCGAGGCAGACGAAGATGGCCTCGCCCAGGTCGTACAGGGTCTGCGGGGTCAGGCCGAGCGGGTCGGCGATCTCCGTCAGCCGCCGCCAGCAGACGCGGGCGCCGAGCCGCATGGCCGTCTGCAGCGGCTCCAGGTTGCGGCCCTCGGCCGCCTCGCCCCTGCCGATCATGCGGAACGGCTCGGGGTCGAAGGGGGCGGCCGGGTTCTCGATGCGGTCGAGGAAGCCGTCGATGGCCTCCTCGACCGCCATCTTCACGACTTTGATGTAGATCTCGTCGGCGGGTCTGGCGTACTCGGGGATCCGGGTCCGGATCTCCTCGGTCACCTCGGCCGAGACCCTTCCGATGCCCGCCTTGAGCGTTCTCACGATGTCCGCGGGGAGCCGGGTTTCGCTGATGTCACTCTTGATGGTCATCGTCCCTCCTGTCGCCATTGTGGATCAGGCGACAAGAGTTTGCCTAGCAAGAGCTTGTTTCTGTCATTTCTGCAGGAATGCGCCGAACTCGTCCACGTCAATCAGGCCGTCGCCGTCCTTGTCCAGTTTCCGCACGCCTTCCTGGGCCGCGTCCAGCGTGATGGGCTGGCCGAGGATCTCCATCAGGCGGACGAGTTCGACGGCGGAGATGCGGCCGTCCTTGTCGACGTCGATGAGGTCGAAGGTGATGGCGTGGTCGCTCATAGGGGGTGCCTTTCCTGTGTTACCGGTGCGTCGGGTCAGACCTTAGTGGCGACTTCCCGAAACGTGCCGATGAATTCGGGCTGATCGCCGGAAAAGCGAGCCTTTCCCTGATTTGCGGCTCTCGGGGTGATAGCACGGATGGATGCGCATCCGGAAGGCGACCCCGGCCGCGTCAGACCGTGGCGGCGGCCCGTTTCAGGGCCTCGACGAAGGCGGTGACGTGGGGACGGGCGTCCCCGTGGCGCCAGGCGATGGCCAGCCGGCCTGGCTGGAGACCCGTCACCGGGCGGTAGACCATGCCGGGACGCTTGTAGAGCGCCGCGTTCCCCTCGGCCACGAGGACGACGCCCAGACCGCTGATCACGGCCTCGAACACCTCCTCGGGCGTGTTCGCCGTGACGCCCACGACCGGGTCGTCGTCCCGGGCGTCGCGGGCGAGCCAGAAGTCGCGCAGCGGGCCGGCCGCGGCGGGCAGCGCGATGAACGGCTCGTCCCGCAGCTCGGCGAACGGGACCTCGGCCAGGCCGGCCAGCCGGTGCCCGGCGGGCATCGCCACCCCCCGCTCCTCGGTGACCAGCACGTACGTCTCCAGCCCCGGCGGCACCGGCAGCCAGATGAACGCCACGTCGGAGGAGCCGTCGGCCAGGCCGCCGCTCGGGTCGTCCCAGCCCACGAGCCGGAGCGACACCTCCCAGCCCGGCCGGGCCTGCCGGAACAGCCGCAGCGCCTCCTGCTGCAACCCCCGGCCGACGGCCGTCTGCATGCCGATGACCAGCGTCCCGGCGGGGGCGGCGGCGCGGGCCGCCTCCACGCCGGCGGCCCAGCGTCCGAGCAGATCGCGGGCCACCGGCAGCAGCGCCTCGCCCTGCCGGGTCAGCGTCACGCCGCCGTGCACGCGTTCCAGCAGCGCGAAGCCGAGCTGCCGCTCCAGCACCCTGATCTGCTTGGACAGGGCCGGCTGCGAGACGAAGAGCCGCTCGGCGGCGCGCGTCACGTTCAGCTCCTCGGCCACCGCGACGAAGTAGCGGAGCTCCCGCAGGTGCACGTCCATAACCGATGGTTATAGCAAAGGGTCTTGGACGCCGGGCGTGCGCCGGCGGCACGATCATCGTCATGAAGACACGTGAACTCGGAACACTGCAGGTCCCCGCGCTCGGTTACGGCGCGATGGTGCTCTCGCCCGGTGTGTACGGCGACATCGACGACACCCGTGCCGAGAAGGCGTTGCGGGCCGCCCTCGACGGCGGCGCCACCCACGTCGACACCAGCGACGCCTACGGGGTGGACGGCCACAACGAGCGCCTGGTCGGCCGCGCGCTCAAGGGTCGCCCCCGCGACGAGGTCGTGGTGGCCACCAAGTTCGGCCTGGCGATCCCCGAAGGGGAGCCCAGCCGCCCGTACCCGGTCGGGTACGCGTTCAACGAGCTGCGCGTGAACGCCGACCCGCGCCTGGTCCGCCGCTACGCCGAGCGCAGCCTGCGCAACCTGGACACCGACGTGATCGACCTGTACTACCTGCACTACCCGGACCCCGGCGTCCCGCTGGAGGAGACGGTCGGCGCGATGGCGGACCTGGTGCGCGACGGCCTGATCAGGCACATCGGCCTGTCCAACGTGACGGCGGCCCAGCTGCGGGCCGCGCACGCGGTCCATCCGGTGACGGCCGTGCAGAACGAGTGGTCGATGTGGCGGCCGGTGGAGCCGGACCTGCTGGCCGCGGCCCGCGAGCTCGGCGTCGGCCTGGTGGCCTGGAGCCCGCTGGGCAACGGCTTCCTGACCGGCACGGTCCAGCGGCTGGAGGAAGGCGACTTCCGCCACAACGCGCCGCGGTTCTCGGCGGAGAACCTGGCCGGCAACAACGACAGGTACGCCCCCGTCCGCACCCTGGCCGCCAGCCTCGGCATCACCCCCGCCCAGCTGGCCCTGTCCTGGCTGCTGCACCAGGACGAGCACGTGGTGGCGATCCCGGGCAGCCGCACCCCGGCCCACATCGAGGAGAACCTGGCCGCCGCCGACCTCACCCTGCACCCGGACACCCTGAACAGGATCGACGAGGCGCTGGTCAGGTTCGACGTCTCCGGCGGGACCCTCCTGTGAACGCCGGGCCGCCGCTCCCCAGGGTGGCCCGGCCGGCGCACAGGGCCGCGCCCACGAGCAGGGCGGCGACCGCGCCGACGACCCGCAGCAGCCCGTCGGCCGAGGACGGCGCGGCGAAGTAGACGCTGCCGAGCCCGGCGACGGCGGTCACCCCGGCCAGCACCGGCCCGGTGGCGTTCAGCGCCGAGATCGCCGACGCCAGCCGCGGCTCGACCAGCGTGGTGACGCGGGCGATCAGCGGGCTGTACCCGGCGGCGTGCCCGCCCCCGGCCAGGAGCAGCAGCGGGACGGCCAGGTCCGGCCGCCACTCGTCCCGGCACAGCAGCACCAGCAGGCCCGCCCCGGCGGCGAAGGCGACCGGCCCCGCGACCGGCAGGACCCGCTGCAACCCCCGCGGATACCGGGTCCAGCTCAGGCTCAGCGCGCCGAACCCCAGCGCGTACGGGACGAAGGCCAGCCCCGCCCACAGCGGCGAGTACCCCAGCGCGGTCTGGAGGTGCAGCGTGAGGGTGAGCAGGAAGACGGTGTAGCAGCCCATGACGATCCAGCACGCCGCCAGCCCCGGCCGCACCCCGCGCGGCCGCACCGAGGCCAGGTCCAGCAGCGGATGCCGGGCTCTGCTCTCGTGCCGGACGAACACCGCCGACAGCGCGGCGCCGCAGGCCAGCGAGATCCACATCCAGAGCGGCCGGCCGAGGTCGGGGCCGAAGATCAGCGGGACGGTGATCGCGGCCATGGCCGCGGTCAGGATCACCACGCCGCCCGGATCGAGGCGCGCCCGCGCGTCCACGGGCGAGGGCGGCAGCAGGCGCGGCCCAACGGCCAGGGCGAGCACGCCGATCGGGATGTTGATCAGGAACACCGGCCGCCAGGACAGGCCCAGGAGGTCGGCGCTGACGACCAGCCCGCCGACGACCTGTCCCAGCGCGACGCCTAGGGCGAGCACCATGCTGTACAGGCCGATCGCGCGGCGGCGGGCCTCGCCCTGCCAGTGCGTCTGGATGAGCGCGAAGATCTGCGGGGTGAGCAGCGCCGCCCCGGCGGCCTGCGCGACGCGCGCGAGCACCAGCACGCCGACGTCGGGGGCCAGCCCGCACAGCAGCGAGGCGCCGGTGAACCAGCCCAGCCCGAGCAGGAACGCGCGCCGCTGCCCGACGAGGTCGCCGATCCGCGCGCAGGTGACCAGGAGCACGCCGACGGTCAGCAGGTAGCCCGACACGACGAGCTGGATCGCCGTGCCGCCGGCGTGCAGGTCCTCGCGGATGGTCTGCGCGGCGACCGACACGATCGAGCCGTCCATGGAGGCCATGACCTGACCGGTGAGCAGCACGGCGAGCATCGGGCCACGGCGCACGCCGGTCACCGGGGGAGAAACGGGAGAAATCACCCGCCCAGCATCGGCCGTGCGCCTCCGCCCGGTCTTGAAGAAACTTGCAGGCCCACCTGGGTCATCGGGGCGCGTCGAACCCGGCCGCCAGACCGAAGGCCGCGAAGATCTCGGTCCCCTGGAACACCGAGTTCCGGCTGATGCCCGCGGCGGTGACGGTGAAGAGCTGGAGCGTGTGGGGCTCGTACCGGTCGCCGGCGCGGCGGAAGGCGCCGAACCCCGGCTGGCCGTTGGCCGTGACCGCCTCCAGCCGCCAGTCGGTGCCGGCCGCCTCGAAGACCCAGTCCATGAACAGGCCGTAGTTGCCGCGCCCGGCGAACCAGTTGAGCATCGGCGGCATCTCCATGACGACGTCCTCGGTGAGCAGCCGTTTGAGCTCCTCGACGTCGGCGCGCTCGAAGGCCCGCATGTAGCGGTCGACCCAGGCGCGCTGTTCGGCCAGCGGCGGCTCGCCGAGCGGTTCCGGCCGGACGCCGGCCTCCTTCACCCGGGCACGGGCCCGCTGCAGGGCACTGTTCACCGACACGACGGTGGTGCCGAGGATCTCCGCCGACTCCGAGGCGGAGAAGCTCAGCACGTCCCGCAGGATCAGCGCGCCGCGCTGGCGCGCCGACAGGTGTTGCAGGGCGGCGGCGAACGCCAGGCGCAGGCCGCTGCGCTCGACCACGGCGCCGGCCGGGTCGCCCGCGTCCAGCATCGAGTCCGGCAGGGGCTGGAGCCAGGCCAGGTTCTCCCCCTGGACGAGCGGCGCCAGCGGGTCGGACGCGGCCACCAGCCCCGACGGCAGCGGCCGGCGGCCCCGGACCTCCAGGGCCGTCAGGCAGGCGTTGGTCGCGATCCGGTAGAGCCAGGTGCGCAGGGAGCTGCGGGTGCCGTCGTACTGCTCCCGCGCCCGCCACGCCCGCAGGTACGTGTCCTGGACGAGGTCCTCGGCGTCGTGGGGCGAGCCGAGCATCCGGTAGCAGTACGCCAGCAGCTCCTTGCGGAACGGCTCGATCCGGCGATCGAAGCCCACTTCTCCCGGCGTCACCACGTCCACGCCCCTGCCCTGCCTTCCGACTGCCTGCGGGTGCCTCAGCCGGCCACGACGGCCGGGCTGTTGTGGTAGGCGGCGAGCCGCCAGGCGTCGTCCCGCTTCTCCAGCACCCAGGTCGCGTACACCATACGCTCGGCGGGGACCTCGGTCTCGCCGGGGAAGAGCACGCCGGTCTCGCTCACCGCGATCGCGGCGCTCTCGCCCAGGAAACGGATGCTCTCCAGCCTGTCGGCGGTCGTGCTGCCCTTGAGGTAGGACGCGAAGCCCTCGGCCATCTTCCGGCGCACCTCCTCCCGCGACCGGCGCACGCTGCCGGGCATGATCGCGGTGGCGTCCTCGGTGTAGTCGGTGACGAAGGCGTCGGCGTCGCCGTCGGCCCATGCCTGGTAGAGGCGCTCAAGGACGCTCTTGATGGCGGCCACGTCGTGCGGTCGGGTCTCGGTCATGGCTGTCTCTCCTCATCGCTGGTGACAGGTTCACGCATACGTACCGGCGGGGGCGCCGGAACTCATCGCGTCCGGGCGGAGAAGTTTCGGGCGGTTGCGGTTCGGGTTACGAACTATTATGGTTCGTAATACGAACAAGCCGTGGTCCTGACGGGAGAGGTGCACCATGAGCCGTACTGTGGCGATCATCGGTGGTGGTTACGGCGGCGCGGCGGCCGCCAAGGCGCTGGACGAGCACGCGGACGTCGTGCTCATCGAGCCCAAGGACGCCTTCGTCCAGAACGCCGCGTCCATGCGGGCCCTCGCCCGGCCGGAATGGGCCGGGAAGCTGTTCTTCCCCTACGACCGGTTGATGGAGCGTGGCCGGATCATCCGGGAGCGGGCGGTCTCGGTGGATTCGCGGGGTGTGCTACTGGCGTCCGGGGAACGGGTGGAGGCCGACTACCTCGTGCTGGCCACCGGGTCGGGGTACCCCTTCCCGTTCAAGTTCGAGGACGACCTGGCCGGGCAGGCGCGCGAGCGCATCCACGCCGTCCACGGGGAGCTGGCGGCGGCCGGGCGGGTGCTGATCGCCGGGGCCGGGCCGGTCGGGCTGGAGCTGGCCGGGGAGATCAAGGCGGTGTGGCCGGACAAGCGGGTCACCGTCGTCGATCGCGGCACGGAGCCGCTGCCGGCCTTCGAGCCGCAGGTGCGCGCCGACCTGCGCAGGCAGCTCGCCGAGCTGGGGGTGGAGCTGCTGCTCGGCACCACGCTGGACGCCGAGCCGCCCGTCGAGCCGGGGCGGGCCGAGCCGTTCACCGTCGGGTCCACGGCGGGGGAGCTGTCGGCCGACATCTGGTTCCGCGCGTACGGCGTGCGCGTCCGGACCGGCTACCTCGACGGTGACCTCGGCGACGCGCGCACGCCCGGCGGCCACGTACGGGTGACCGAACGGCTCAACGTGGAGGGCCACGAGCACGTCTACGCGATCGGCGACATCACCGACCTGGCCGAGGCCAAGATGGCCGGGAACGCGATGCAGCACGCCGAGGTCGTGGCCGCGAACATCGTCGCCCAGCTGCGCGGCGAGCGGCCCTCGTCGGTCTACCGGCCCTCGCCGCTGCCGTTCGTGCTGCTGCCGCTGGGGGCCGAAGGCGGCGTCGGCCAGCTGCCCTCGCCCGACGGGCCGATCGTGTTGCCGGCCGGGTCGGTGGCCGACTACAAGGGCCGGGACCTGTTCACCGGACGGTTCGCGGAGCTGTTCGGGGTCGCCGGCGAGCCGGCGCCGGCCGGGGTGTGACCGCGGGCGGCGGTCAGGGGGTGTCGGCGCGCTCGATGAAGACCGTGGGGGCGTTGTTGTCCCGCACCAGGCGGGAGAGCAGGTCGGCGAGGGTGGCGCGCTCGGCCTCGCCGAGCCCGGACGGCAGCTCGTCGATGCGCCGGCACGCCTCGGTGTAGAACTCCTCGGCGAGCTTGGCGCCCTCCTCGGTCAGCGTGACCTGGACGGCGCGCCGGTCGGCGGGGTTGGGCTCGCGGCGGACCATGCCGCGCTGGGCGGTGCGGTCGACCAGCTCGGTGAGGCTGGACTTGGCCAGGCGCAACATCGCCCCCAGCTCGCTCATCCCGTACGGCTGGGCCATCAGCACGCACAGCAGCTGGCCCTGCTGGGAGGTCAGCCCGTACGCGCGGGCCGATTCGGCGTAGACGGCGTTGACCAGGAAGGTCGAGCGCACCAGGGCGGAGACGACTCCCAGCTGCTCCTCGGGCTTGGCCATGAGATCAGCCTAACATCGGTTCGGCTACCGAACTATTCGGGCGGGATCCGCACGGCTGCTTGGGTTCGGCGATGCCCCCGGTGGCCCGAGGTCACAGAATCAGAACCGGACGCAAATCACCAATAGGACATTTCTTCTGGCCGGGTGGGTAGCAGGGCCGCCATGCGACTGACGTACACCTCTGACGTCTGGTGGAAGAACGCCGTCGTGTACTGCCTGGACGTGGAGACGTTCAAGGACGGTAACGGCGACGGCGTGGGCGACTTCCGCGGCTTGACCCAGCAGATCGACTATCTCGCGGGTCTCGGCGTGACGTGCCTCTGGTTGATGCCGTTCTTCCCCACCCCCAACCGGGACGACGGGTACGACATCACCGACTTCTACAGCATCGATCCCCGGCTGGGGACCCTGGGCGACTTCGTGGAGTTCATGCGGACCGCCAACGACCGGGGCCTGCGGGTGATCGCGGACCTGGTCGTCAACCACACCTCGGACCAGCACCCCTGGTTCAAGGAGTCGCGCAAGAGCAAGGACTCGCCGATGCGCGACTGGTACGTCTGGTCCGACACCCCCGAGCCCGACGACCCGAAGCAGGTGGTCTTCCCCGACAAGGAGGACTCCATCTGGCAGTACGACGAGGGCAGCGGCCAGTACTACCTGCACAGCTTCTACCGTCACCAGCCGGACCTGAACGTCGGCAACCCCGAGGTCAGGGACGAGATCACCCGCATCCTGGGCTTCTGGATGGAGCTCGGCCTG
The DNA here is from genome assembly GCF_042892035.1 of Nonomuraea sp. NPDC001831. NCBI lineage: Bacteria > Bacillati > Actinomycetota > Actinomycetes > Streptosporangiales > Streptosporangiaceae > Nonomuraea > Nonomuraea sp. NPDC001831. The sequence goes on from NZ_JBIATU010000020.1 coordinate 105,665, forward strand.
TCGGGCTTCCGCGTGGACGCGGTGCCGTTCCTCATCGAGAACGTCAACCCCAAGCTGGCCAACCCGCACGAGTTCCTGGCCGACCTGCGGGCCTTCATGACCAGGCGCAAGGGCGGCTCGATCCTGCTGGGCGAGGTCAACCTGCCCTACAAGGAGTTACTGCGGTACTTCGGTGAAGGGCTCGGTGACCAGATCACCATGTGCTTCGACTTCATCGGCATGCAGAACAGCTGGCTCTCCTTCGCCCGCAACAGCGCCCGCCCCCTGATGGACGCCCTGCAGGAACGCCCCCGGGCCCCCAAGGACTGTCAGTGGGCGATGTTCCTCCGCAACCACGACGAACTCACCCTCGACAAGCTCACCGAAGAGGAACGCCAGGAGATCTTCGAGGCGTTCGGCCCCCGTAAGGACATGCAGATCTTCGGCCGCGGGCTGCGGCGGCGGCTGCCCACGATGTTCGGCGGCGACCTGCGGCGCATCAAGATGGCCTACAGCCTGCTGTTCTCCCTTCCCGGCACCCCCGTGATCTTCTACGGCGAGGAGATCGGCATGGGGGAGAACCTGGACGAAGAGGGGCGGATGGCCGTCCGCATCCCCATGCAGTGGTCCGAGGACGGCGGCTTCAGCCAGAACGGGGACACGGTCCGCGAGATCCCCGAGGGCTCCTTCGCCCCCGACCGGGTCAACGTGGCCGACCAGAAACGCGACACCGACTCGTTGCTGCGCTGGTTCCAGCTCCTCATCGAGCGGTACCGCGAATGCCCCGAGCTGGCGTGGGGCCAGTACACGGTGCTGGAGACCGGCGACGACGCGGTCTTCTCGCACCGCTGCGACGCCGACGGCGCGACGGTCGTGGTCGCCCACAACCTGTGCGACACGGCCAGGGACGTCGAGCTGCGGCTGGACGGCCTGGAGAACTGCGACCTCACCGACCTGCTGGTGGACGGCACGATCAAGGTGTCGGCCGACGGCACGGCCAAGCTCGCGCTGGGCCCGCACGGCTGCCGCTGGCTGCGCGCCTCGCCCCCCGAACTGCCCCCGGAGGACGCGGGCGTCATGTCGCAATGAGCCGTCATGAGCTGGACGCCCCAGAGCCTTGATGAGCCGGACGCCCGAGAGCCCTCATGAGCCGGGCGGCCGCGCGGCCTTCGCGCGGCCGTCCGGGAGGAGCGGCGGGTGGGCCCGTCAGGGCGGGGATGGCGGGTAGGCCCGTCAGGGTGGCGGCGGGTAGGCCCGTCAGGGTGGCGGCGGGTAGGCCCGTCAGGGTGGCGGCGGGTAGGCCGCCATGGCTAGTTCGGCGACGCTCAGCAGGTTGGCGTAGGTGGCGCCGTCGCGGGACTGCGTGGACATGCCCTGGATCACCGACGCGAAGAAGGTGGCCAGGGCTTCGGTGTCGGTGCCGGGGGGCAGCCGGCCGGCCGCCACGTCGTCGTCCACGCGCTTCCTGATCGCCGCCTTCGCCGCCTCCCTGAACCCCCGCAGCAACTCCTTCACGTCGGCGGACTCCGGCCCGCAGTTGACCGCGGCGCTGATGATCAGGCAGCCGGGCGGGTGGTCGGCGTTCGTGTACACGGCGGCCGACTCGCGCAGCACGCGTTCGACGGCCCGGCGGCCGGTGGGCTCCTCGGCGAGCGCCCTGGTGGTGAACGCGCCGTGGGTCAGCTGGTAGCGGCGCACCGCCTCCTCGAACAGCCGCCGCTTGTCGCCGAAGGCGGCGTACAGGCTGGGGGGCCTGATGCCCATGGCGGCGGTCAGCGCCGCGATCGAGGTCGCCTCGTAACCGTGCTCCCAGAACGCGCGCAGCGCGCTCTCCAGTGCCGTGTCCCTGTCGAATGCCCGCTGCCTCGCCATGCACTCATTCTATAGCGATCGCTATGTTATGGTTTTTGTATCGATCGCTAAAGAAAGGATTCGAGCGATGAGGACTGCCCTGGTGACGGGCGCCGGAAGGGGCATCGGCCGGGCCATCGCGCTGCGCCTGGCCAAGGACGGGTTCCGCGTGATCGTGAACTACGCCAGGGACGCCGCCGCGGCCGAGGAGGTCGTCGGGCTGATCGGGGCGAACGCGGTGGCCGTGCAGGCCGACCTGGGAGTGCCCGAGGCGGTCGAGCGGCTCGCCCGCCGGGTGGCCGAGGAGACCGACGTGCTCGACGTGCTGGTCAACAACGCCGGCATCGGCCTGTCCAAGCCGCTCGCACAGGAGACGGAGGAGGGCTACGACCGGCTGTTCGCGGTCAACGTCAAGGGCCCGTTCTTCCTCACCCGGCAGGTGCTGCCGCTGATCCCCGACGGAGGCCGCATCGTGAACATCACCTCCGGCGCGGCCCGCATCGCCTATCCGGAGGGCATCGCGTACGCGATGACCAAGGGCGCGGTGCAGGTGTTCACGCTGGCCCTGGCCAAGGAGCTCGGGCCGCGTGGCATCACGGTCAACAACGTCGCGCCCGGCATCATCGACACCGACGTCAACGCGGGCTGGCTGACCGACCCAGAGGCCCGTGCGTACGCGGCGAGCAGGCACGCGCTCAACCGCATCGGCGAGCCCGGCGAGATCGCGGGCGTGGTCGCGTTCGCCGCCTCGCCCGCGGCGAGCTTCATCACCGGCACCACCCTCGACGCCACCGGCGGCGGAAACCTCTAGGAGACCCCCATGCCCACAGTCGTCCACGACGGCGGACACGTGCACTTCGACCGGGCGGGCAGCGGCCCCGGCCTGGTCATGGTGCACGGCACCGGCGGCGACGCCGCCACCAACTACGGCCACCTCGTCCAGAACTTCACCGACATCCGCACGGTGATCACCCCCGACTACGCGGGCAGCGGCCAGACCACCGACCCCGGCGGCGACCTCACCCTCGACCTGCTGATCGAGCAGGTCGCGGCGACCTTCCCGGAGGGCGGCCCGTCCGACCTGGTGGGCTTCTCGCTGGGCGCGGTGGTGGCGGCGGGGGTCGCCGCCCGGTATCCCGAGCGGGTCAGGCGGCTGGTGCTGATCGCGGGCTGGACGCACGCCGGCGACCCCCGGCTCCGGCTCGGCCTGCGCACCTGGGCCCGGCTGGCGGCCACCGACCCCGAGAGCTTCGCGGCGTACGGCCCGCTGGTCGGCTTCAGCCCGGCCTTCGTGAGCGGCCTGGGCGAGGACGGCCTGAAGGCCGTGATGGCCGGCGACCCGCCCCCCGGCACGGTACGCCAGATCGAGCTGGACCTCAGGACCGACATCAGGGACCTGCTCCCGAGCATCACCGCGCCCACGCTGGTGATCGGCTGCACGCAGGACCACCTCGTCCCGGTCGGGCACGCCCGTGCCCTGCACGCCGCGCTGCCCGGCAGCCGTTACGCCGAGCTGGACAGCGGGCATGTGGTGCTACACGAACGTCCCGAAGAGGTGACAGCCTTGATCCGCGATTTCGTAACCAACGAGTAATTTGTCCTGGTTACCCTCCAGGCACATGCAGACCAAGAAGCTCGCCGCCACCGGGGCCGCCGCGCTGACCGCGCTGGCCCTGGTGGCGCTCCCCGCCCACGCGAGCGGGGACAAGAGCGTCACCGTCACCGTGATGGGGACGTCGGACATCCACAGCAACGCCCTCAACTGGGACTACTTCAAGGACGCCGCCTACGCCGACAAGCAGGGCAACACCATCGGCCTGGCCCAGGTGTCGTCGCTGGTCAACAAGGTCAGGGCCGAGCGCGGGGCGGACCACACGCTGCTGTTCGACTCGGGTGACACGATCCAGGGCACGCCCCTGGCCTACTACTACGCCAAGGTCGAGCCGATCACCGAGACCGGGCAGACCCACCCGATGGCCAAGGCCATGAACGCCATCGGCTACGACGCCGTCACCCTCGGGAACCACGAGTTCAACTACGGTCTGCCGCTGCTGGCCACCTGGATCAGGCAGATGCGGGCGCCGGTGCTGGGCGCGAACGCCGTGCACGCCGGGAGCGGGCTGCCGGCGTACCGGCCGTTCGTGATCAAGACCATGAAGGTCAAGGGTGACAAGCCGATCAAGGTCGGCGTGCTCGGCCTGACCAACCCCGGCGTGGCCATCTGGGACAAGGCGAACGTCGAGGGCAAGCTGCGCTTCACCGACCTGGTCGAGTCGGCCAGGAAGTGGGTGCCGGTCATCCGCGGCCTCGGCGCGGACGTGGTCGTGGTGACCGCGCACGCGGGCGACAGCGGCATGTCCTCCTACGGCACCGACCTGCCCGTGGAGAACGCCTCGGCGATGGTCGCCGAGCAGGTGCCGGGCATCGACGCGGTGCTGTTCGGGCACGCGCACAACGAGGTCGCCCAGCGCTTCGTGACCAACAAGGCCACCGGGCGGCAGGTGCTGCTCACCGAGCCGGGCAAGTGGGGCCAGCGCCTGTCGCGGCTCGACTTCACCCTCACCAAGCAGCACGGCAAGTGGGTCGTCACCGGCAAGAGCTCGGCCACGCTCAACACCAACACGGTGACGGAGGACCCGAAGATCGTCTCGCTGCTCAAGCCGCAGCACGACACCACGGTCGGCTACGTCAACAAGGTCGTCGCCAAGTCGGCCGAGGAGCTGTCGGCGGCCGAGTCGCCGTACAAGGACACGCCGATCCTCGACTACATCCAGCAGGTGCAGACCGAGACCGTGAAGGCCGCGCTGCCGGGCAACACCCTGCCGGTGTTGTCGATCGCCGCGCCGTTCAGCCGCACCGCCGTCTTCCCCGCCGGTGACGTGCGAGTCAGGGACGTGGCCGGGCTCTACGTCTACGACAACACGCTGCTGGCGATCAAGCTGACCGGCGCCCAGATCAAGGATTACCTGGAGTACTCGGCCCGGTACTTCAACCAGCTCAACCCGGGCGACCCGGTGGACGTCACCAAGCTGACCAACGCCGGCAACACCCCGGACTACAACTACGACCAGCTCTCGGGCGTGTCCTACGACATCGACGTGGCCAAGCCCGCCGGGCAGCGCATCGCCAACCTCACCTTCGAGGGCGCGCCGATCCCGGCCGGCAAGGAGTTCGTGGTCGCGATCAACAACTACCGCCAGTCGGGCGGCGGCGGCTTCCCGCACGTCACCACCGCTCCCGTGCTGTACAACGCGCAGGTGGAGATCCGCCAGGCGCTGATCGAGTACGCCACCGCCAAGGGCACGATCAACCCCGCTGACTTCGCCTCCGCCAACTGGCGGCTGACCCGCGACGGCGCTCCGCTGTTCTGACCCGGCGCCAGGCGGGTGCCCCACGACGGTCACCCGCCTGGTCACAGGCACGACGGGCCCCCAGACACGACGGGCCCACAGGCACGACGGGCCCACAGGCACGACGGGCCCCACAGGCACTCACAGGTACGACGGCCCGGTCACCCGGTGCCGGAACGTCCACCACACCCACACCTGCGAGGCGACCAGCAGCGGGATCAGGGCGAGGATCACCGGCGCCAGCAGCGCCCCCGACGACCCCGCCACCAGCGGCAGCCGCAGCCCGGCCAGCACCCCCACCACCAGCAGCGCGCCGGCCGTCAGCGCGTACGTGCGGCCCTCGCCTGCCTCGCCGGACAACACCCCGGCCCGCTCCCGCAACGATCCGCGCAGCCGCAGCGCCGCGAACGCCAGCCCGTGCACCGCGAACAGCGCCGCCACCACCAGCGCGGCCAGCAGCACGAGCGGCCCCTGGATGCCGAGCAGCACCTCGGCGAGCAGCAGCCCCCAGCTCAGCGCCAGCCCCCAGCTCCCGGCCACGATGCCGCCGTCCCAGAACGCCTGCCAGCGCGCGCCGGGCACCCGCCCGCGCAGCCACAGGCCCATGTCCCTGACCACCCACGAGACGAGCAGCGCGACGACCACCGCGTAATTGCCGCTCAGGAGGTGGCCCTCCAGGTCGGGGAAGAGCCCCGCGAGCACGCCGGCCGAGGCCACCAGCCACACCTCGTTGCCGAGGAAGAACGGCGCGATGGCGGCGATCACCTCGCGCCGCTCGCCCGCCGACCGCCCGAGGTAGGGCAGCGCCATGCCGACCCCGATGTCGGCCCCGCCGAGCACGAGGTAGCCGAGGGCGAAGAAGGCCAGGACGAAGATCTCCATGATCGGCTCCTTCAGAACGCCGGGACGGGGACGGGGGTCTCGGCCGGAAGGGCGCCGAGCGCGACCGCGCCCGGCCCGCGCCTGGCCGTCCGGGCCAGCAGCCAGTAGTTGACCGCGATCAGCGCCGTGAACACCGTCACGAACGCCGTCAGCGACAGCCGCATCTGCCCCGCCGTCACCGGCGACATGGCCTCGGACGTGCGCAGCAGCCCGTAGACCACCCACGGCTGACGCCCCAGCTCGCGGAAGGTCCACCCGGCGAGCATGGTGACGAACGGCACGGGGATCATCAGCGTCAGCAGCCAGTGCCAGGCCCGGAAGCCCCGTACGACCGGCCGGAAGAACATCAGCAGCAGACTCAGCCCCGCCACGACGGTCATCACCACCCAGAGGATCATCATCGTGATGCCCGCCGCCTGCACCCAGCCGGTCGGCGGCAGGTAGTCGCCCGGCCCGAACCTGGCCGCCATGTCCGCCTGCACCGCGGCCAGCCGCTCGGCCTTCCCCGTCCAGGCCGCCGCCTTGGACGGCTGGAGGGTCTGGAACCCGAGCCCGCCGAACGTCACCGTGAGGAACGAGGCCGGCAGCGCGACGCCGACGCCGATCCGCAGCGACTTCCTGAACAGGTCGTGCTCGGCCGTGCGCCTACGCAGGTGGTAGGCGCTCACCCCAGCCATGAAGAACCCGCCGACGATCATCGCGCCGCCCATGACGTGCCCGAACGCGATCTGCGCGGCCGGGTTGGCGATCAGCGCCCCGAAGTCGGTGAGCCGCAGCCTGCCGCCCTCGACGGCGTGGCCCACCGGGTTCTGCAGGAAGCCGTTGGAGATCATGATCCAGAATGCCGACGCGTACGCGGTGAGCGTGACGACCCAGATCAGCACCAGGTGCGCCCAGCGGTTCAGCCGGTTCCAGCCGAAGATCCACAGGCCCAGGAACGTGGCCTCGACGAAGAAGGCCACCAGCGTCTCGATCGCCAGCGAGGCGCCGAAGACGTTGCCCGCGTAGTCGGTCAGCCCGCTCCACGACAGCCCGAGCTGGAACTCCATGACCAGCCCGGTGACGATGCCCATGGCGTAGTTGATGATGTAGAGCTGCCCCCAGAACCTCGTCATCCGCAGGTGGACGGGGTCGCCGCTGAACGTGGCCCGGGTCTGGACGACGGCCACCAGCGTCGCCAGGCCGAGCGTCAGCGCGACGAAGAGGAAGTGCGCGCCCGCGGTGAACGCGAACTGCAGCCGGGCGAGGTCGACGGTGTCCATGCCGAGAGCTTGGCGTCACGGCCTGCTCCGGCGCGTCATGCCCGGGTCTGCAATCGGGCGTACAACCCAGGGGCGAAGATCGCTGAAGTCGTACGACTCAGGTTGTAAGCCAGCCCGGCGTGATCATCCCGGCCTCGTAGGCGACCACCACGAGCTGGGCCCTGTCGCGCACGCCCAGCTTGGTCATGATGCGGCTGACGTGCGTCTTCGCCGTGGCGGGGCTGAGCACGAGCCGGGCGGCGATCTCGTCGTTGGACAGCCCGGCCGCCACCAGGCCCATGACCTCCCGCTCGCGCTCGGTGAGCGCGTTGAGCTCGGGGCCCGGCTCCGGCCGCTTGACCCGGCCGGCGAACTCCGCGATCAGCCGCCGGGTCACCGACGGCGAGATCAGCGCGTCGCCCCTGGCCACGACCCGGATCGCGTGGATCAGCTCGGCCGGCTCGGTGTCCTTGACCAGGAAGCCGCCCGCGCCCGCGCGCAGCGCGCCGTAGACGTAGTCGTCCAGGTCGAAGGTGGTCAGGATGATGACCTTGACGCCGTCGAGCCGCGGGTCGCCCGCGATGCGCCGGGTGGCCTCCAGGCCGTCGAGCTCGGGCATGCGGATGTCCATGAGCACCACGTCGGGCCGGTGCTCGTGGGCGCCCGCCACGGCCGCCGCGCCGGTGCCGGCCTCGCCGACGACCTCGATGTCGTCCTCGTCGGAGAGAATCGACCGGAATCCGGCACGGACCAGGGTCTGGTCGTCGGCGAGCAGGACGCGGATCATCGGTCTCCGTTCAGTGGCAGGCGGGCGGCGACGCGGAAGCCGCCCTCGGGGCGCGGGCCGGCCTCCAGGTCGCCGCCGAGCGCGGCGGCGCGCTCGCGCATGCCCTGCAGGCCGAAGCCGCTGCCTTCGGTGTACGTGGCGCCCGGGCCGTCGTCCTCGACCCGGATCAGGATGTTCCCTGCGGAGTTGCTGACCGAGAGGGTGGCCTTCGTCGTGCCGGAATGGCGGGCGACGTTGGTCAGCGACTCCCTGATGATGCGGGCGGCGGCCAGGTCGACCTCGGTCGGCACATCGTCCAGCGGCCCGGACGGCTCGACGGCCACCTCCAGCCCCGACGCCGCGACCAGCTCCGGCAGCCGCGCGAGGCTGTCCGCGGGCCTGGTGGGCGCGTCCTCGTCCACCTGGCGCAGCACGCCCAGCGTGGTGCGCAGCTCGCGCAGCGTCTCCTTGCTGGTCTCCTTGATGGTCCGCAGCGCGGCCTCGGCCTTCTCGGGACGCCTGGCCAGCCCGTGCAGCGCGGCCGACGCCTGCACGTTGATCATGGAGATGTTGTGCCCGAGCACGTCGTGCAGCTCCCTGGCGATGCGCAGCCGTTCCTCGCTCTCGCGCCGCCTGGCCTCCTCCTCCTTGGAGTGCTCGGCGTCCAGCGCGCGCCGCTGCGCCTCCAGCAGGTACGCCCGGCGGTTCCTGGTGACCCCGCCGAACGCGATGGCGGCCACCACCCAGCCGGTGATCGCGCCGAACGTGCCGTCGTCCACGTGCCTGGACCCGTGGGCCTCGCCGAACCCCATCGCCAGCAGCACGGCGGCGCCGGTGGCGATCGCGGCGGCCAGCCGTCCCTGGTCGGCGGCGGTGTAGAGGGCCACGAACACCAGCACGACCAGCGGTCCGTCGAACCGGGCGAGCGGGTAGTAGGCGGACACCGCCACGACGACCACGATCAGCGACGTGACGGGAAGGCGCCGCCGCAACATCAGCGCGCCGCACGACACGATCGGCAGCACCACGTCGAGCACGCTGGGGGACTGCTCGCTCCTGAGCCCGGCGACCAGGGTGCCGGCGAGCGCGACGGCGACCACCCCGAGGGACACCGCGGTGCTCGCCGACAATCTACGCATGTGCTCCATTTTGTATGGTCGTGCGAGTCATGGGGTAGTTGACCGAGATGAGTACCAAGGATGAGCTCCGGCAGGTCGAAGAGGACCTGGCCCGGCTGAAGGCGGAGAACCAGGACCTGCGCGACCAGGTGGGCACCATGGGCGCGACCGACCAGATCGAGACCTCGGCCATGATCGCCCAGGCCGACGAGCAGTCCGAGCTGATCGCCGACCTCGAACGACGCCGGGCGGATCTGGAGAGGCGGGTCGAGGAGGAGGGCTGAGGCTCAGCGGCGCAGCGGAGCGCCCACCTCGTGCAGGTGGCGCAGGGCCTGGCCGTAGGAGGCGACGAGCCCGGTCTGCAGGTAGCTGACGCCGACCTCGGCGCAGTAGCTCTCGACGATGGGCTGCGCCTTGCGCAGGTTGGGCGCGGGCATGTTCGGGAACAGGTGGTGCTCGATCTGGTAGTTGAGCTGGCCGAGCGCCACGTCGGTGAACAGGCCGCCCCTGACGTTGCGGGAGGTCAGCACCTGCTTGCGGAGGAAGTCCAGCTTGTCGTCCTTGGTCAGGACGGGCATGCCCTTGTGGTTGGGCGCGAACGTGGAGCCCAGGTAGAGGCCGAACAGCCCCTGATGCACGGCCAGGAACACCAGCGCCTTGCCGAACGGCAGCACGGCGAAGACCGCGCCGAAGTAGAGCACGAAGTGCGTGGTCAGCAGCGCCAGCTCCGCCCACGGCCGTTTGGCCGCCGGCGCGAGCAGCGCCTTGAAGCTGGCGATGTGCAGGTGCCAGGCCTCGAGCGTGAGCAGCGGGAAGAACAGGAACGCCTGGTACCTGGCGACGGCCCGCGGCAGGCCCGCGCTGCGCGCCATCTGGTCGTCCGACCAGACGATGACCGCGGGTGAGACGTCCGGGTCGTGGTCCTCGTGGTTGGGGTTGGCGTGGTGGCGGTTGTGCTTGCTGGTCCACCATCCCCAGCCCAGGCCGATGCCGAGGTTCCCCAGTAGGAGACCGGTCACGTCGCTCGGCCGCCGCTTCCTGAACACCTGGCGGTGGCCGAGGTCGTGGGAGACGAAGCCGATCTGCGCGAAGACCACGGCCAGCGCGACCGCGACGAGCAGTTGCCACCACGAGTCGCCCACCCAGGCGAACAACGCCCAGCAGCCGAGGTACGCGACGACCACGACGGTCAGCCGCACCGCGTAATAGACCGGACGTCGGTCGAGGAGACCGGCGTCAGAGATGCGGCGGGCTAGTCGGGCGAAGTCACTGCCCCGGGTGTCGACCACACTTGGACTGGCCACAGATCTCCTCACATTGTGGTGGAAAGTTGCCACAACCCTGGCGTATCCGCTGCGAAACCGGAAGGTTTTCCATGGTCGTCCGGGGAGCGGCGGAGAAGGGGTTCGTCGTCGGTTTCCGTGGCCTCTTCCCTGACCATATGGCCCGGCGCCGGGTGCCGCGTACGCGACGGGCTCAGCCGAGCAGCGACAGTGCGTGCCGCTCCGGGTTCGGCAGCGCCGCTCCGCTGGTCAGAGCCTTGTGGAAGACGTCGGGGCCGAGGGCGGAGCGGCATCGTCCGTCCAGCGCCACCAGGGCGGGATCGGCGGAGCCGGCGACGCCGCGCAGCGCGCGGGCCGCGCCCAGCAACTCGGCCGCCGGCCGAGGCGGCAGGTGCTCGGCCACGCCTTCCAGCACGGTCGCGCGGGCCGTCCGGTCGCCGCAGGTCTCCATCAGCTCCAGCGCCCTGCGCAGCGGCGGCCCCGGCTCCGCCACGCGGGCCAGCTCGACCCGCATGAACGCCCTGAACTGCGCGGGCCCGTCCCCGTTGTCGAGGGTCAGCGCGCGGTCGAGCAGCCGGGCCGCCCCCAACCGGTCGCCGGTGCGCCGGGCCAGTTCGGCGCGGGCGTGCAGGACCCTGGCCTGGGTCACCGCGTCCTCGGCCCGCAACGCCGACCGCCACGCCTCCGCCAGCGTGGCGGCGGCCCCCTCGTGGTCGCCCGTCCGCGCCTTGAGCTGCCCGAGCCGGAGCAGGAACGTCATCGGGCCGAACGGCGCGTCCAGCCCCGACAGCTCCGCGGCCAGGCGTCCGGGCTCCTCGGCACGGGCGAGCGCGGCGGCGAAGTCGCCCCGGTTCTCCGCGACCAGCGACAACCAGTAGAGGCAGGCCCACTGGCCCCAGCGGTCGCCGGTGCGGCGGAAGCCGTCGAGCGCCGGGCCGAGCAGGTCCTGCGCGCCGGCGACCGGGCCGTACTCGAACCGGACGATGCCGCCGACCAGCAGCGCGGCCGAGCGCGTCCACAGGTCGGGGGAGTCGCGCAGGCGCTCGACGACGTCCTCGGTGAGCTCGACGACGTCGGCGGGCGGGCGTTGCGCGCCGCTCATGGCCCAGAAGTTCAGCGCGGCGGGATGGTCGGAGTCGAGCACCGCCTGGGTCGGCTCGCCGCCCGTGAGCATCCGGCACAGCCCGTGCGCCAGCTCGCGTCCCGGCGGCGGCACGTCGCCGACCCGGCGCAGCACGGCCGCCGCCCGCTCGCTCATCTCGCGCCGCCGTCCGCGCATGATCCAGGGCCAGAACCGGGGCAGGATCAGCCGGAGCGGGTCGTCGGAGTGGCGCAGCGCGGCGTCGAGGTTGTCCTGCTCGGCGTCCAGCACCTCCAGCCAGGCGAGCTGCTCGCCGGTACGCAGGAGGGGGTCGGCGGTCTCGGCCAGCCGGGTGTAGTAGCGGGCGTGGGCCTGCCGGAGGCCGGGCAGATCTGCGGCGGCGTACTGCCTGATGGTGGCCAGCATCGAGTAGCGGTCGCCGGAGACCGAGACGAGCGACTTGTCCACCAGCGAGGCGAGGTCGTCCGGGTCGCCGCCGCACACCTGCGCGACGGCCTCGTACGTCGCGCCGCCGGAGAAGACCGTCAGCCCGCGCAGCAGCTCGCGCTCGGACGCCGACAGCAGGTTCCAGCTCCAGTCGACGACGTCGCGCAACGTACGGTGACGCGGCTCGGACGTACGCCCCCCACGGAAGGCCAGCCGGTCGCCGAGCTGCCGGACCAGCACGGACACCGGCATCGTGCGCAGCCGGGCGGCGGCCAGCTCGATCGCCAGCGGGATGCCGTCGAGCTCCCGGCAGACGCGCTCGGCGTCGGCCGCGCTCACCTCCAGGCCGGGCCTGGCCGCCGCGGCCCGCGCCAGGAACAGCTCCGCGGCCTCGGGCAGCGGCAGGACGGGATGCAGCACCTCGCCGGGGATGTCGAGCGGCTCCCTGCTGGTGGCCAGGACCCGCAGCCCGGCGACCTCCGACAGCAGCCACCGCGCGACCGTGGCGGCCTCCTCCACGACGTGCTCGCAGTTGTCCAGCACGATGAGCGGCGACGTGCCGCGCAGCGCCCGGACCACGTCGGTCGTCCGCAGCACGCTCTCGACCGCGGCCCGCACCCCGGTGGCGGAGGCCAGCTCGACCAGCCACACGCCGTCGGGCACGTCGAGGCCGCGGGCCGCCTCCAGCGCCAGGCGGGTCTTGCCCACGCCGCCGGGGCCGACCAGCGTGACCAGCCGCTCGTCCCGGCCGCCCAGCAGGGCGTGCAGCCGGGCGACGTCGCCGGTCCGGCCGACGAAACCGGTGAGCCGGGCGGGCAGGTTGCCCCTCGGCGCGGGAGCCGGGTCGCGCAACGCCGCCATATGGGCCGCGCGCAGCTCGGGGCCGGGATCGACGCCCAGCTCGTCGGCCAGGTCGGCTCTGATCCGCGCGAAGACCTCCAGCGCCTCGCCGCGCCGCCCGCGCGCCACCAGCGCCCGCATGAGCAGGGCGTGGAACGGCTCCCGCAGCCGGTGCGCCGCGACCAGCTCCTCCAGCTCGGCCACCACCCCCGGCCCGCCGTCACGTCCGCCCCGCGCCTGCTCGGCCGCGACGGCGGCGGGCACCGACTCGGGGGAGAGGGCGGACTCGGGGGAGAGGGCGGAATCGGGGGTGAGGGTGGACTCGGCCGCCAGGTCGGCGGCGATCGCGGCGGCCAGGGCCGTCAGGCGCAGTTCCTCCAGCCGGGTCGCGGGCGCGGCGGCGAACGCCAGCCCGGCCGCGTCCGCCAGGGCGGGCCCGCGCCACAACGCCAGCGCGCCGCGCGGATCACCGGCCCGCACCAGCCGCTCGAACTCCGACGCGTCCACCTCGCCGGGCGGCACGTCGAGCAGGTAGCCGGCCGGGTGCGAGGAGATCAGCCCCGGCGCCTGCCTGCGGGCCCGCGACACCAGCGACTGGAGCGCCGCGGCCGGATGGGCGGGCGGCTCGCCGGGCCACAGGTCGTCGATCAGCCGGTCGGCGGTCACCACCCGGCCCGGGTCGAGCGCCAGACGGACGAGCAGGGCCCGCACCCGCGCGCCGCCGACCTCGGCCCCAGCCACCTGGAGCGGCCCCAAGACCCCGATCCGCATGCCCCCACCGTACGGGCATGCAGCCATGCCGGGTTCCCGGCGGGCCGCCCGCCTTCACCCGGTCCGAGCAGGCCGGCGCAGGGGGCTCAGCTCTCCGAGAGCCGGTCGAAGAGGGTGAGCGCCGCCTGACGCACCTCCTCCGGGGTCAACCCGTCGAGGGCCTGCCGCGCGTCGGCGATGTCACGCGTCGTGGCCAGTGTGATGGCCACGGACGAGGCGGCGGCACGGTCGATCGATCCCGTCGGGGCGGCGTCGGCCAGCTGCTGGGCGCTCGCGGCGAGGTCGAGGTTGTCTCTCAACGGATCTCCTCGGACGAAGTCGGCTTCGCACATTTCATCACTTTGCGTCGGCCCACATCCACCATTTGTTGAATTCGGGGCGTTATGCCCTGAGCGGGTCGTGCCCGACGGACATGAGCTCGCGCCGCGAGTCGTCGTCCGTCCGGTCGCCCATGGTCTCGACCAGCTCGACGACCTGACGCATCACGTCGAGGTCGGCCTTGGTCAGGTCGCCCTTCCGCTTGCTCAGGACGTGCAGCACGCCCCTGCCCAGCTCGTCGATGCCCATGTCGGGGTCGGGAGGGAAGCCCTCCTCGTCCGAGGCGTCGGCGAGCAGGTAGCCGCGCAGCTCCTCCGAGTTCATGTTGACCGCCCGGTGGAACTCGTCCCAGAGCGTGTCCGTGTCGAAACCCTCAGTCATATGGGCCGCCTACCCGCCCAACCCTCGCGTTACGCCCCGGGAACGGTCAGCCCCGACTCGTAGGCCGCGATCACCGCCTGCACGCGGTCCCGCAGCCCCAGTTTGCTCAGCACGTTGCTGACGTGCGTCTTCACGGTGTGCTCGCTGACCACCATGGCCTCGGCGATCTCCGCGTTGGACAGGCCGCGCGCGATCAGCTGCAACGTCTCGCGCTCCCTGGCGGTCAGCGACTCCAGCGTGCGCGCGGGGGCGGCGGTCGTCGCGGGGCGGGAGGTGAACTCGGCGATCAGCCTCCTGGTCACCGTGGGCGCGAGCAGCGACTCGCCGGCGGCCACCACGCGCACCGCGGTCACCAGGTCGTCGCGTCGCACGTCCTTCAGCAGGAACCCGCTCGCGCCCGCGCGCAGCGCGTCGAACACGTAGTCGTCCAGGTCGAACGTGGTCAGCATCAGCACCCGGCAGGCAGTTTCGGCGCACACGATCCTGGCCGCCTCGATGCCGTCCATCCTGGGCATGCGGATGTCGAGCAGCAGCACGTCCGGCTCGTGGGCCCGTACGGCGGCCACGGCCTCGACCCCGTCGCCCGCCTCGGCCACCACCGAGATGTCGGGCTGGGCGTCGAGGATCATCGCGAACCCGCCCCTGACCAGCTCCTGGTCGTCGGCCACCACGACGCGCACGCTCACTGGCCGGCCCCCAGCGGCAGCCGCGCCGACACGGCGAAGCCGGGCCCGTCCGCGCGCGGGCCGGCGGTCGCGCTGCCGCCGCAGGCCGCGGCCCGTTCGCGCATGCCGATCAGGCCGTTGCCGCCCGAGGGCAGCGCGGGGCCGCCGCCGCGCCCGTTGTCCGTGACGTCGATCATCAGGTGGTCGTCCTCCCAGGTGAGCCGGATCTCGGCGCGGTCGGCGCCGGAGTGCTTGACGATGTTGGTGAGCGCTTCCTGCGTGATCCGGTAGGCGGCCAGCGCGCTGTCGGGGCCGATCGGGCGGGGCTCGCCGGACTCGGCGAAGCTCACGTCCAGGCCGGTGTCCGCCACCTGGCCGGCCAGTGCGGGCAGCTCCGCGAGCGTCGGCTGCGGCGCCCGCGGCGCCTGCGGCTCGTCCTCCTTCAGTACGCCGAGCATGCGGCGCAGCTGCACCATCGCGTCCCGGCCGGCGGCGGCGATGGCGTCGAAGGCGGCCTCGGCCCTGGCCGGGTTGCTGCGCACCACGACGGGCCCCGCCTCGGCCTGGACCACCATGAGGCTGACCGCGTGGGCCAGGATGTCGTGCATGTCGCGGGCGATCCTGGCCCGCTCGCGTTCGGCCGCGCGCTCGGCTTCCAACTGACGCTCCCTTTCGAGCCGGGCCGCGCGCTCGGCCAGTTCGGCGGCGTGGGCGCGGGACGTGGCCGCCGCGCGGCCGATGGCGTAGGCGGCGGTGAACAGGGCGACCCCGCGCATCGCGGTCTCCCACGAGCCGACGGAGGCCAGGCCGCCGACGAGGGTCACGACGAGCATGACGACCCTGGGCAGGCGGGGTGAGTAGGCGGCGACCGTGTAGAAGGCGACCAGGGCGCCGTACCAGATGGGCTGGCGGGCGACGTTGTCGGCGAAGTCGTAGAGCGCGCCCACGACCAGGCTGGCGATCAGCATGGTCACCGGCCACCGGCGCCGCCAGACGACGGGGAGCGAGGCGCCGATCGCGATCACGTACCCCCACCAGTCCCATCTGCCGCCCTGCGAGTCATGGCTGGAGATCAGCGGCCAGACCTGGACGAGGGCGATCAACAGCGCGAGCGCTCCGTCCACCCAGAGGTGGGGGAGCGCTCGAAGCCGGCGACGAAGGACGTCGACAAGCGTCAGATCGGACACAGGGTTCCATTCTTCCTCACGCATGGACGAGCGAGGGCCGGGCGCCGTCCTGGGCCCGGCAGCGCGGCGGGGCGGCCACGAACGCGGCGCGGGTGTTCATCGGGGGTTCTCCTCAAGGGGCGGGGCGATGCACTCATCCTGCGGTTTTCCGCTCCGGATGGGATCGCCGGGACGGGCGATCCCACGCCTCGCTCTCAAGAGGGATGCCCCTCGCTGCCGCGCCCCACCTGCCACGGCGCGCGGGCCGACAACAGGAGTCGGCTTGACAACCGATATTGTCGGTGCGATCGTCGGCCGCACACCGCGCCGGGCCGTGACAGGGAGACCGCCATGCCGCACGAGTTCGAGATCCGCCACGAGATCCCGCTGGACGCCGCCCCCGACGTCGTCTGGCGGGCCATCGCGGAAGGGCCGGGCATCGACTCGTGGTTCATGGGCCGCACCGAACTGGAACCGCGCGTGGGCGGCCGGGGCACGCAGACCTTCGGCGAAGACGTCGCCACCGAGTCGGTGGTGACCGCCTGGGAGCCGGGCAGGCGCCTGGCCCACCGGGGCGTGGAGAACCCCGACGGCACCTTCATGGCCTTCGAGTACCTGCTGGAGGCCCGCGGCTCGGGCAGCACGGTGCTCCGCTTCGTCCACAGCGGCTTCCTCGGCGACGACTGGGAGTCGGAGTACGACGACCTTGAGCGCGGCGACCTGCAGTACCTGTACAAGCTGGCCGTCTACCTCAGGCACTTCCCCGGCAGGATCTCTGCCCACAACCTGTTCCTGACCGGCCCGTGCGCGTCGGAGGAGCGGTTCTGGGCCGCGCTCGGGGCCGCGCTCGGCGTCGCGGGCCGTCCCGTGGCGGGGGAGAAGGTGACGGTCGCGGTCGAGGGGCGTTCGCCGGAGCCGGGCGTCGTGGAGTGGGTGACCGCTCCGGGCACGTTCGTGGCGGTCCGTACGGACGACGGCCTGTACATGTTCGTCCAGGGACGCGGCATGGCGGTGGTGGAGCACCACGCCTACGCGCCGGTGGACGGCGAGGCCCTGGAAGCCGCCTGGACCCACTGGCTCGCCACCGTCTCCCCCTGACCGCCGGCCCCTGAGGCGAGGAACTCCACGGCGTCCGTCTGACCCGCGGCCCTCAGGCGAAGAACTCCGCCGCCTTCGTCTGACCCGCGGCCCTCAGGCGAAGAAGTCCGCCGCCTTCGTCTGACCCGCGGCCCTCAGGCGAAGAACTCCCGGAGCACCGGCGCCAGGGCCTCCGGCTTGACGATGTGGGTCTGCCCGTCGAGCGTGCGGTGGTCGGCCGCGGGCAGCGCCTTCGCCAGCGCGGCCACGGAATTGCGCATCCACGCCGGGCTCTTCCCGCCGTCGGCGACGAGCGTCGGGACGGTCACCGACGCCCACGCCCCCTCCGGGTACGGCAGGCCCCGCTGGTACGGGAAGACGAGCGCGGTGTCGTACGGCAGGGTGTGCGCCACCGCCTTGAGCCTGGCCCACGCCGGCATGAACCGCATCATCGCCACCACGACCGCCGGCAGGCCGACCCCCTCGCGCATGAACATCCTGACCGCCTCCGCCCGGCGGCCCGCGGCCACCAGCGCCGCCAGCCGTCGCGGGTAGTCGTCCTTGACCGGGGCGCGGGTGCCGTCCACGACGAACGGCGGCTCGTACAGGGCCAGGCGCTCGACCGGCAGGCCGTTCTGCACCGCCGCCAGGGCGAGGGCGGCGCCGGACGAGGTGCCGTACAGGCGGACCGGGCCGCCGGCCTCCTTGACGAGCGCGGCCAGGTCCTCGACCTCCCGTTCGATGGCGTACGGCCCGGTGTCGCCGCTCTCGCCCCGTCCGCGCCGGTCGTAGGTGTAGACCGTGAAGTCGGGGGCGAGCGCTTCGGCCAGGCCGCCGTTGATGCTGGAGCCGCGGAAGCTGAGTGCGCCGTCCACGAGGATGACCGCCGGGCCCTGGCCTGCGCGTTCGTACGCGATGGGGGTGCCGTCCGCGGAGTTGATCATGCTGCTCATGGTGTTCCTCCCGTTTCGTGGTGCCCACGGTAGCTACCGACAAATAAAATTGTCAAGAAAACTTTGCGGGAGGACGTACTGATACGGGTACCTCTGCGCTCTTGTCTGGTGGAGTCGTCCTGAGCGCGGGGGACGCTGGGGCGGCTCCCACGTCGCGTGCCGCGAAGAGGAGGGGACGGCACGTGCCGCAGACGGGGGCGGACGGTCTGCCAGCCGCCCGCCCCGGCCGCGGCACGTGCCGTGGGCACCCCCCGGCCTCGGTCACGTCGCCGGGACCGTGACCTGCCCGCTCCCGGACGCCTGCGACCTGCGGCCGAGCCGCCGCACCGGCCCGATCACCAGCAGCGCCGTCACCACCCCGACCGTCACCAGGGCGGACACCAGCATGAAGGCGCGCGGCTCGACCAGCGCGGTCACCGGTCCGGCCAGCGCCTGCCCGACCGCCATGCCCGCGACCGACCCGGCCACCTGGTAGGCGTTGACCCGGTTCAGCACGTCCGGCGCGACCTGGGTCTGCACGGTCGTCGACCACATCACCGACCAGAAGGCCATCGCGCACCCCCCGGCCAGGTGCCCGGCCATCAGCAGCGGCAGCGGCGCCCCGAGCGCGACCGACAGCGGCACGGGCACGTACCCGATCAGCGCCACCGCCCCCGCCGCCAGCGGCCTGCGCGGCTTCAGCCGGATCGCCACCAGCCCGCCCAGCACGGTCCCGAGGCCGAGCGCCGCCATCACCCACCCGTAGTCGGCCCCGATGACCTGGGACGACAGCGGCACGGACGGCCCCACCACCAGCACCCCCCAGAACACCCAGACCAGGATGACCGACCACATCCAGCTCCTGGCCTTGAACTCCTCCCAGCCCCTGCGCAGGTCGCTCAGCACGTCGGACGGCTCCGGCCTGGGCACGGCGACCCGCACCAGCACCAGGCACACCGCGCTGACCAGGAACGTCGCGGCGTCCACGGTGTAGACGAAGACCGGCCCGGTGGCCACGATCAGGACGCCGGCCAGCGCGGGCCCGGTGAGCTGGGTGACCGCCTCGGCGATCTTCAAGGTCGCGTTGGCCCGCTGCGTGTCCTGGGCGACCAGCGGGACCATCCCGTTGACGCACGGCTCGAACACCCCGGCGGCCATGCCCGACAGGAACGCCATCGCCAGCAGCAGGACGAACGGCGGGGCCCCGTCGAGGAAGGCGACGGCCACGACGGCCTGGGTGACCACCCTGACCACGTCCGCGCCGATCATCAGCCGCCGGGGCCCGATCCGGTCGGCGACGACCCCGCCGAACAACATGACCAGCACGGCCGATGCGGTCCAGAGCGCGAGCACGAAGCCGACGCCGGCGATCCCGTAAACTTTGCCGATCGCCAGCGCCGAGGCGACGGGCATCATCGCGTCGCCGAGCAGCGAGATCGTGCGGGCCCCGAAGTAGAGGGCGAAACTCCTCGTCCACATGAGCCCCAATTCTGGATTTCTCCAGATCAAAGCACCGGTGTCCCAAATGACATCATTGGGTACATTTGCGCCATGCCCCTGGACTGCCCGGAGACGCCTCCGGCCCCCGTCAGCCCGCACCGCGTGGTCGCCCTGGTCGCCCCCAACCAGGAGCTCTACCCCGTCACCTCGGCCTCGGCCGTCTTCGGCTACCAGGGCCCCGACATCCCCCAGCACTACAGCTTCACCCTGTGCGCCGAGCGGCCGGGCTCGCTCTCCACCACCCTGGGCGTCCCCATGCAGGTGGACAGCGGTCTGGACGCCATGGACGAGGCCGACACGGTGATCGTCGCGGGCTGGACCCTGGTCCCCTCGCCGGCCGTGCTCGACGCGGTGTCCCGGGCCCATTCCCGCGGGGCGCGGATCGTCGCCGTCTGCGCGGGCATCTTTATCCCCGCCGCCCTGGGCCTGCTGGACGGCCGCCGCGCGTCCGTCCACTGGGAGCTGTCCGGGGAGCTGGCCGCCCGTCACCCGCGCGTCATCCCCGACGACACCGTCATCTACGTGGACCACGGCGACGTCGCCACCGCCGGAGCCTCGGCCGCCACCCTCGACCTCTGCCTGCACCAGGTGCTCCAGGACCACGGCGCGGCCCACGCCATGCGCATCGGCCGTCAGCTCGCCGCCGGGCCGCACCGCGAGGGCTGCCAGCGCCAGTACCCGCCGCTGCCCACCGCGGGGCCCATGCCGGACTCCCTGGCCCCGCTGCTGGAATGGCTGCTCGGCCGCCTGCCCGACCACGTCACCGTCGAGGACATGGCCGCCTACTCGGGCGTCTCCGCGCGTACCCTGACCCGGCAGTTCGCCGACCAGCTCGGCGTGCCGCCCGCCCGCTGGCTGCTGGAACGCCGGCTGGCCGCCACCCGCGCGCTGCTGGAGGAGACCGACCTGCCGGTCGAGACCATCGCCGCCCGCGTCGGCCTCTCCTCGGCCGTCAACCTGCGCCGCCGTTTCCACACCGCGCTGCGCACCACCCCGGCCGCCTACCGGCGCTCCTTCCGCTGACGGGCGGCGACCGCCGTCAGGCCGCGTGCCAGGGACGGGTGGGCTCGGTCTCCTTGGCGGCGTCCGCGACGCGCACCGCGTACGTCGGGCGCCCGGCGCCGGGCACCGGCCCGAGGTAGGAGTGGCCGGTCAGGTGGCACCAGGCGGGCAGGTCGACGGGCGCGGCGGGGTCGGTGGCGATCAGGTGGATCACGGCGCCGGGACCGGCGCGCAGCACGTGCCCGCGCAGCTCGATGAGCAGTTGCACGCACATCTTGTCGCCGCCGTCGATCACGAGATCAGGTTCGGGCATGCGTACAGGAAACCACGCGCCGCCGTCGAGTAGGTTGATGCCTGTCCTGGCCCCGTGAGGGGCCGGAGCAGGCGTCGGACGGTAACGGCCCGGACACAACGGGCGGATTATCCCAGTAAAAGGGTCATAATCCTGTTCAAGTGTTGGGGAAGGCGGTGATGAGATGACCGGGTTCACCGAGATCGCCGAAGAGGCCGGGCCGGTGGAGAGCCGCGGCACCGGGCGCGGCTCCGCGGGCCGGGGCGTGCGGCTCGCGCGCGTCACGGCCGTCGTCCTGGCGGTGGCCTCGCCGGTTCTCACGGTCGCCGCGCTGCTCGTCTACGCCCGGCTGCCGGAGGCGTGGACCCCGCTGCGGACCGCCTCGCCCCAGACGGCCGCGGCCCTGACCTTCCCCGCGGTCGGCGCGTTCCTGATCTTCCACCGGCCCCGGCTGAACATGGCGTGGCTGATGGTCGCGGGCGGCATCGCCGCCGCCGTCAGCGACCTGTCCAGCGCGCTGATGTTCCGGCTGGCCGCCGACGGCGAGCTGGTCGCGGCCGGGCTCGTGCGCTTCCCCGCCCAGGTCGGGTGGGCGGTGTGCGGCCTGGCGCTCACCATGCTGCTGCCGCTCTACTCGCCCGACGGGCGGCTGCCCTCGCCGCGCTGGCGGTGGGTGCTGCTGCTGGGCGCGTTCTCGCTCGGGCTCGACCTGGCCCGCTCGGTGTTCCGGCCCGACCCGCCCCCCGGCAGCTACCCCTACCCCGCCGTCATCCCCAACCCGCTGCAGATCCGCGCGCTCGGGCCGTACGTGGAGGCCGTCTCCGCCGTCGCCTGGACCGGCATCTACGTCGCCATGGCGCTGACGGCGCTCTCCCTGGCGCTGCGGCTGCGCCGGGCCGACCCGGTGGGCAGGCGGCAGATCGGCTGGCCGCTGTTCGCCTTCGCGGGCTATGTCGTGTTCCTGATCCTGGCCGCGTTCGTGCCGGCGCTCCTGTGGCCGAGCGTCGTGTGGGCGGCGCTCATCCCGGTCGCCGTCGCGTTCTCGGTGACCCGCTACCGGCTCTACGGCATCGACACGGTGATCAGCCGGGCCTTCGTCGCGGCCGGGCTGGTGGCCGTGGTGAGCGCGGTCTACTTCGGCGCGGGCGCGCTGTCCAGCCTCGTGGTCTCCGGCTACGACGAGATCGCCGGCATCGCCGCCGCGCTGTTCGCCGGCGCGTTCTTCCAGCCGCTGCGGCACGTGCTGCAACGCGCCGTCGACCACCTCCTGTACGGCAGCGTCGGCGACCCCGCCGTGCTGGCCGAGCGCCTGACCCAGGCCGTCCGGCGCGGCGATCCGGCCAAGGCGCTGACCTCCGTGGTCAGCGTGCTGCGCGACGGGCTCGCGGTCGAGGGCGTGGCCGTGGAGGTCGCCGACGGCGAGCCGCGTTACGTCGAGAGCGGCCGGGTGGGCGCGGAGCCCCGCCAGGTGCCGCTGGTGTGGCACGGCGAGCGCGTCGGCCGCCTGTTCGTCGGGCCGCCCGGCCCGCGCCGCTTCCCCGCCGCCCACAACGAGCGCGTGCTCACCACCCTCACGCCGTACGCCGCCGACGTGGCGCACGCCGTGCGCATGGCCGCCGACCTGCAGCGTTCCAGGGAACGCATCCTGACGGCCAGGGAGGAGGAACGCCGCCGCCTGCGCCGCGACCTGCACGACGGCCTCGGCCAGACCCTCTCGGCCATGGCCATGACCATCAACATGGCCAGGACGAGCCTGAAGAAGTCCCCCGACGCCGCCGACGAGCTGCTGCGCGAGCTGCACACCGGCATGGGCGCGGTCACCGACGACATCCGCGAGCTGGTGTACGGCCTGCGCCCGCCCGCGCTCGACGACCTCGGCCTGGCCAGGGCCGTCCGCGAGCTGGCCGGCCAGTCCTCTCCGGACACCGAGATCGAGGTGGAGGTCGAGGGCAGCCTGACCGACCTGCCCGCCGCGGTCGAGGTGGCCGTCTACCGGATCGTCCAGGAGGCGCTGACCAACATCCGGCGGCACGCCAGGGCCTCCCGCGCCCGCATCGTGCTCCAGCGGGACTCGGTGCTGCGCGTGGTGGTCGCCGACGACGGCCGCGGGCTGCCCGCCGCGTACAGCGCGGGGGTGGGCCTCGGCTCGATGCGGGAACGAGCGGCCGAGCTCGGCGGCATCTGCGTCGTCAACAGCGGGCCGGGGGCCGGGACGCGGGTCGAGGTCATGCTGCCCCTGGGCTCGGCCGCGAAGGAGCCGGTCAGGCCGCCGCGCGCGGGCCGCTGAGCGCCCCTGCCCGGTGCTGGGGCGCGCCAGGCAAAATCAACCGAGAGTAGTTTTGATCTCACCCTGGGTGTGGAACATGGTGAAGTATCACCTCATTCCTCACGGAGGACGTGCCTTGCCCCAGCACACACCCCGCCTGGTGATGTACTACCGGACCCACTGCGACGGCGGCCTCTACGTCTCCCCGCTGCCCCTGATCGAACGGCGTACCGGCCTGACCCACCTGGTCGTCGCCACCGTGGAGGTCGGCGCGGACGGCGACGTCCGGCTCAACGGCGCCCCGCCCGACTGCCCCGACCTGGCCCAGATGTGGGACGACGTCCAGGTCACCCAGGTGTACGGCGCCCGCGCCCTGGCCATGATCGACGGCCTCGACCGCCTCGACCACGACTTCGAGACCTGCTACCCGCCGCTGCGCCGCCTGCTCGCCCGCCGCCGCCTCGACGGCGTGGACCTCCACCTGACCGAGCCCGTGCCGCCGCCCGCCCTCGGACGCCTGATCGGCCGGCTGCGCGCCGACTTCGGCCCGGCCTTCCTGCTCGCGCTCACCCCGTCCGCCGCCGTGGACCACGACCAGGTCTTCCGCGAGCAGGGCGCCGACCTCGCGTGGCTCAACCTGCCGATGTACGGCGGCCCGCGCAGCCTGGCCGACCCGTGCGACTACGACGCCGTGCTCGCCGGGGGAGTGGTGCCGGCGGGCAAGCTGGTGGCCGGGGCGGTCACCAGCCCCGACAACGGGGGCGTCGGCCACGTCGAGATCGACCGCCTGGCCGCCACCGTCGCCGAGCTGCTGCACCGGCATCCCGGGATGGGCGGGGTGAGCGGCTGGGAGTACTACAACGCCCTGCCCGGCGGCACGGACGCCCCCTGGCAGTGGGCCGAGCGCGTCGGCGCCGCCCTCAGGCTGACCCGCAGGCCCTGAGCCCCGCTCCGGACGGGCGCGGTCAGCGTCGCCGGCGCTTCTGGGCGCCCGCCGTCTTGCCCGGTTTGCGGGGCTTCCTGGGCAGGCGTCCGCGCTCGCCCGGCGGCCGTACGTGCACCCCGCGCCACCGCTGCAACGCCACGCGCGCGGCCGAGGCCACCCGCGGCGCCGGATGGTGCTCGATGAGGAAGCGCAACATCGGCGTCGTGTAGGGGTGGTCGCTGCACGTCATCATGCCGAGCATGCTGAGCACGTCGTCGACGTCGAGGTTGCCGGAGAGCTGGAGTATCGACTCGGCCGGCCCGCCGATCTCCATCGCGGCCACGGTCATGTCGGCGTACACCCAGGCCACGTCGACGGGCGCGGGCGGGACGTCGTGGTCCTCCTTCTCCCGGGCCCGGATGAGCGCCCCCAGCCGGGGCACCGCGCGCAACGCGTCGGCGATCTCCCGGCCCGGCCGGCCGAGGTCCTCCAGCAACACGGTCAGGCCGACGGCCCGGCTCAGCGGGCTGACGTCGAGCAGGACGTCGGCGATCTCCTCGGCGGCCCGCGCCGGATCCCGCCCGCCCAGCCAGACGCGCACCTCCTCGGCGCGTTCGTCGTCGTCGTAGGTGCGCAGGGCCCGCAGCAGCGTGGGGGCGTCGGCGCCGGCCGTGCCGCCGTGGACCGGGATGTCCTGGCCGATGAGGGTCCTGAAGAGGTCGAGCGCGCTCCAGGTGCCGAGCGGGGTCAGCGACACCGACGAACCCTCGCGCCGGATCAGCCCCAACCAGGCCAGCTCGTCGGCCGCCTCGTCGGTCAGCTCGGGGATCTGCGCCACCGGCAGGGCGTCGCGGTGGCTGAGCAGCATCAGCAGGGTGCTCGTGCCCGCGTCGAGCGCCGCGGCGTCGGCCTCGGGGGAGAACAGCGAGTAGAGGATGTCGCCCCACGTGTCCAGCACGTCGTCGGCCGGCCCCGACGCCAGGGTCTCGACCGCCGGGCCGGTCGTGGCGGCCCCGTCGCGCACGTCGACGAGCCGGCTGTCCTCGGCCACGCCCCACAGCCGCCCCTGCCCCGGCCCCGCCGCCCCCGGCTCACCGGCGGCGCGGGCCAGGCGCAGCAGCTCGTGGACGACCGGCGTCGCCCGGACCACGGCCGCGAGGTCGTCGGCCGGGAGGAGGCGCACCGGCGGCTGGAGGGTCACGAGCGGCAGCAGGTCCGCTTGACGGAGGAAAGAGTCCACGGTGGGTAAGGTTACTGTCTCGTTGCGTGACGCTGCCCGCTCTTTGCCTTCACGGGCGGCCGGAAAACCCCTTCGAATTCTGTCGGTGGCCGGTGATACAAACAGGTCCGATGTCCGCCCGCTCCCGGCCAAGGGGTTTCACCGTGACCAGCGGCAGTTCGGAGTTCTCCGTCGAAGGCCCGCGCTACGACCGGCGCGGGCCGGTCCGCTGGCTCTGGTCCCACCTGCGCCGCCATCCGCTCCCCCTGACGGGCTTCCTCGGCGGCTCGCTGGTGATGGTGGTGCTCAACGCGCTGGTCCCCCAGCTCACCGGCTCGGCCTTCGACGCGGTGCTGGGCGGCCGGGGCACGCCCGCCGCCGCGCTCGGGCTGGTCGCCCTGGCGCTGCTGGCGGTGGTGTCGGCCCGCGGCGCGTTCGACCTCGTCGCCCGGCTGAGCAGCGAGACGCTGGCCAAGCGGCTCGAACGCGACGCCCGCGACGAGCTCTACGCCGGCCTGCTCGGCAAGAGCCAGACCTTCCACAACCGGCAGCGGGTGGGCGACCTGATGGCGCGGGCGGCCAACGACATCCGCCAGCTCTCCATCATGATCAGTCCGGGCGTCGACCTGATCGTCGACTCCGGGCTCACCGGCCTGGTGCCCCTGGTCTTCATCGCCGCGATCGACCCGCGGCTGCTGCTGGTGCCCGTGGTGTTCGCGGTGGCGTTCGCGTTCGCGCTGCGTCACTACATGGGGCAGCTCAACCCGGTGGCCACCCGCATGCGCGACGAGTTCGGCGACCTCAACGCCGGGCTGAGCCAGGCGGTGCGCGGCATCGAGGTCATCAAGGTGACCGCGCAGGAGGCGCAGGAGCGGCTGCGCTTCCGCGCCAACGCCCGGCGCTACCGCGACTCGTTCGTGCGCAACGGCCTCGTCCAGGCCCGCTACCTGCCCACGTTGCTGTTCGCGTGCGCCATGGCGGGGGCGTTGTGGCACGCGCTCCTCCTCCACGCCGCCGGCGCGATCACGATCGGCGACCTGGTGGCCTTCATGGGGCTGATGGGCATGCTCGGCTTCCCGACCCAGATCTCGATCTTCACGTTCTCGCTGGTCCAGATCGGCATCGTGTCCTCCCGCCGGATCCTCGACATCGTCAACGCCGAGACCGAGCTGGCGCAGCCGGCCGCCGGCCACGTCGCGCCGATCGGAGGCGAGATCGTCTTCGACGACGTCACGTTCGGCTACGGCGAGGGCGAGCCCGTCCTGCGGGGGGTGACGTTCACCGTGCGGCCGGGCGAGACGGTGGCGATCGTCGGCGAGACCGGGGCGGGCAAGAGCTCGCTGACGAAGCTGGTGCCCCGCATCTACGACGTCACCTCGGGCCGCATCCTGGTCGACGGGGTCGACGTCCGCGACTGGGACCTCGACTCGCTGCGCTCCCAGATCTCCACCATCGAGCAGGACGTCGTGCTGTTCTCGCGGTCCGTGGCCGAGAACATCGCCTTCGGCCTCGGCCAGCGGGCCGACCGCGCGGCCGTGGTCAGGGCGGCCGAGGATGCGCAGGCGGCCGAGTTCGTGGCCGAGCTCGACGACGGCTACGACACCGTCATCGGCGAGCGCGGCCTCACGCTGTCCGGCGGCCAGCGCCAGCGGCTGGCCATCGCGCGGGCGCTGCTGACCGACCCGGCGATCCTCATCCTCGACGACTCCACCAGCGCCATCGACTCCGCCACCGAAGACCGCATCCAGCAGGCCATCGAGCGCATCCAGGAAGGGCGCACGACCCTGCTGATCACCCACCGGCTCTCCCAGATCCGCTGGGCCGACAAGGTCCTGCTGCTGCGGCGCGGCCAGGTGGCCGGCTTCGGCACCCACGACGAGCTGATCGCCGGCAGCCCCCTCTACCGCCGCATCTTCTCCCACTACGACGAGGTCCCGGTCGATCAGGGCGCGCTCGACGAGCAGGAAAGGGTCCACTGATGGGCTTCATCATGGACGGCCTCGACGCCGAGGACTACGACCGCACCTACTCCGACCGTGACCTCACGCGCCGGATCCTCGCCTACTTCCGCCCCAAGCTGGGCGCGATGTTCCTGGTGGCGGCCATGATCGTGCTGGTCTCGGCGGCGCAGGCGGCCCTGCCGCTGCTGGCCAGCAAGGGCGTCGACGCCATCCAGGACGGCACGATCGCCGGCGTCGGCCCGCTGCTCGTCGTCGGCATCCTGCTCGCCGGCGCGCTGAGCTGGGCCTTCAACTTCGTCCGCCAGTGGTACAGCGCGCGGGTCACCGGCGACGTCGTGCTGCGCCTGCGCGAAGACGCCTTCGACGCCGTGCTCGAACGCGACCTGTCGTTCTACGACGAGACCCCGTCGGGCCGCATCGTCAGCCGCGTCACCTCCGACACCGACGACTTCGCCACGGTCTCCACTCTGACGATGGACCTGATCAGCCAGGTGCTGATGGTGGGGTTCGTCACCGTCCTGCTGTTCCTGCGCAGCGTCGAGCTGGCGCTGCTGACCCTGCTGGTGGCGCCGGTCGTGATGGGCATGGCGCTGCTGTTCCGGCGGCTGGCCCGGTCCAGCACGCGGCGGGCCCAGCGGTCGCTGAGCCGGGTCAACGCCAACCTGCAGGAGACCATGGGCGGCATCGCCGTGGCCAAGAACTTCCGCCAGGAGCAGCAGGTCTACGACGAGTTCCGGCCGGTCAACGAGCAGAGCTACCGGGTGACGCTGCGGCAGGGCTTCGTCTTCTCGGCCATCTTCCCCCTGCTGTTCCTCGTGGCGGGGCTCGCGACGGTCGCGCTGGTCCAGCTCGGCGGCACCGCGGTGCTGGGCGGCGGCCTGTCGGCGGGCGACTGGTACCTGTTCCTGCAGGGCGTGTCGCTGTTCTGGATGCCGCTGACCTCCATCGCCGCCTTCTGGTCGCAGTTCCAGCAGGGCCTGTCGGCCTCCGAGCGGGTCTTCGCCCTGATCGACGCCCCGCCCCGGGTCGTGCAGACCGGCTCGGCCGACCCGGGCAGGCTGGCCGGGCGCATCGAGTTCGACGACGTCACCTTCGGCTACGACGCGGCCCACCCCGTGCTCCGCCGCTTCGACCTGGTCGTCGAGGCGGGCGAGACCGTCGCGCTGGTCGGCCACACCGGCGCCGGCAAGTCCACGCTGGGCAAGCTGATCACCCGCTTCTACGAGTTCCAGGAAGGCCGCCTGCTGATCGACGGCCACGACATCCGCTCGCTCGACCTCGGCGCGTACCGGCGGCAGATCGGCGCGGTGCCGCAGGCACCGTTCCTGTTCAGCGGCACGGTCGCCGACAACATCCGCTACCCGCGTCCCGACGCGGGCGACGACGAGGTGCTGGCCGCGGCGGCCGCGGTCGGCGGCGGCGACTGGATCGAGGCGCTGCCCCACGGCCTGGCCACCGACGTGGGCGAGCACGGGCGGGCCCTGTCCATGGGCCAGCGGCAGCTCGTCGCGCTGGCCCGCCTGCTCATCCAGGACCCGGCGATCGTCGTCCTCGACGAGGCCACGGCCAGCGTCGACCCGCTGACCGAGGCCCAGATCCAGGAGGGGCTCGACGTGGTGCTGGCCGGCCGCACCTCGATCGTGATCGCCCACCGGCTGTCCACGATCGAGCACGTCGACCGCATCATCGTGCTCGACCACGGCCGGATCGTGGAGGAGGGCGACCACGCCTCGCTGCTGGCCCGCGGCGGCCGCTACTGCCAGGTCTACAACACCTACTTCCGCCACCAGTCGCCCGACTACCGGCCCGACACCGGGTTCGTCGCCGTCGGCGAGACCTGACGGGCTCACATGACGAGCCGCTGCTGCCTGCTGCTGCGCCACTCCACCATCAGCACGGTCGCGTCGTCCTGGAGCCGGCCGTGCTGGTGCTCCAGGATGGCCTGCACCAGCCGGCGCAGCGTCTCGGGCGCCGACAGGCCGTCGGCCTCATGCCGGAGGATGAAGTCGATGAAGCGCTCCAGGCCGAAGAGCTCGCCGTCCGGGCTCTGCGCCTCGATGATCCCGTCGGTGTAGAACAGCAGCCGGTCGCCGGGCTGGAGCTGGTAGCGCAGCTCCCCGGTGTACGGCCGCAGCAGGAAGCCCATCGGCGGGTCGGGCTCGCTGGACAGCGTGGCCACCTGCTGGCCCTCGCGGATCACCAGCGGCGGATGGTGCCCCCGGTTCACCCAGGTCAGCCAGCCGGTGTGCAGGTCGAGGCAGGCCAGGATGCCGGTGGCGAAGCGGCCGGTGAACTGCTCGGCGATGGCCGCGTCGATCGCCTCGCCCGTGCTGACGAGATCGGCGCCCTGCCGCCGGTTGTTCCGGCTGGCCCCGACCGCGATGGTCGCCGTCAGCCCGGCGGAGGTGTCGTGGCCCATCGAGTCGAAGATCGACACGTGCAGCGTCTCGCCGTCGATGGCGTAGTCGAAGGCGTCCCCGCCCACCTCGTAGGCCGGTTCGAGCCCGGCGCTGACCACCACGTCGTCGTTGGCGAACGTCCCCGGGGGCAGCAGCGGCACCAGCACCTCGGCCGACAGCGTCATCGGCCGGGCGCGGATCAGCCGCGAGTAGGAGTCGCTGTGCGGCCGCTTGCTGATCACCAGCAGCGCGACGAGCGACGCGAGCTGCTGGGCCCGCCACTCGGCGACCTCGTCGTCCTGCGGCACCGTCACCCCGAGCACGCCGACCCGCTCGGTGCCGTCGAGGAGCGGCAGCCACAACCGCCTGGCCGTGCCGTCGGGCCCGCCCGGCACGTGGACGACCTCGGTGTTGCGGAACGCGACCCCGGCGAGCGTGCCGTCGATCCGCAGGACCGCCAGCGGCTCGCCGGACGCGTCCCGCTGCTCCGGGAGCGGGATGAGCTCCTGTTGCTGCAGGTCGGTGACGTAGATCGCGGTCTGGGTGAAACCCACCAGCGCGGCGTGCCCGGCGACGACGTGCGGCAGGTCCTCCATCGCGGTCAGATGGTTGGCGGACAGCATGCCGCCCAGCATCAGCTCTCCGCCACTCCGCCGCATCGGCACACCCTTCCTGGAGGTCTGCCCGGGGACCTACCCATTCGAGGGGCGGTTCCTGCCCCGTCGACCGCCGCCGACACCTCCGTACGGGCCGGGACGGCCTCACCCGGCGGCAGGCGGTCCTTCCGCGCGCTCCGCCTCAGGCGCCCGCCACCGCGCCGCGTCCTGGTACGCCTTCACCACCGCGACGATCATGGCCGCCTGCGCGCCGACCAGCGACAACCAGAACATGCTCCCGCCCACGAAGAAGGGGAACACCAGCAGCGCGGCGACCGCGGACACCCATCCGCCGACCGGTCCAGGAATCTTCAAAACTGGCTCTCCCATACGTACCAGGGGCCTTCGAGGTGCGTGTACTCCGAGTGGGACTCCTCCGCCGGCGCGCCGCCGGGGAGCCACGCGAAGCCGTACCGGTCGATGAAGCCGGTGTCGCTCACCAGGAACCGCGCGCCGCCCGGCACCCGTTCGATCGACGTCAGCGGGAAGAGGCCCACCCACTGTTCTTCGCGCCTGACGGCCCCGGTGTCCGCGGCGACCGTCCGGGCGAACTGCTCCAGCCCCGGCTCCGACAGCGCGAACCGGGCGCTGAACGGCGCCCCGGTGAGCACCAGCGCGGTCACGATCACGCCCATCAGCGGCGCGGCCGTCCAGCGGACCCAGTGGCGGCGCAGCCCGGGACGTCCGTCGGAGCGCAGCAGGCCCACCGCGAACCGGGCGACCCAGACGACCGCGGTGCCGACGGCGAGCGCGAGCCCCGCCAGCAGCAGTGTGAACGAACCTCCGCCCGGCACGCTCGTGTAGTCGAGCACGATCAGCCCCACCACGGCGACCAGCGGAAGCAGCACCTTGCCGGGCGGGCCGACCAGGGCTCGAGTGAGCGCCGGTAAGGGAGGCCGCTCGACGGCGTTTTCCGACATGCCCGAGCGTACCGCGATCATGTGACCCCGGCCAGCGGGCGGCAGGGACCGGCTACAGCAGCCGGGAACGGTCCGACGCCGCCCTCTTCCGCACCTCGGCCAGAAAGACCTCCGTGTGGCGGTGGTGGCGGCGCGGCCGGCCGGGCTCCCGGCCGGTCGGGGTGTCGGCGTGCTGGGAGAAGGTCAGCCAGCAGCTGCGGATGCCGTAGAGGAGGTTCTCCAGCAGGTCGAGGGCCGGGCGGGCGGGGTTGAGCGGGGTGATGGGCAGGTAGACCGTGCTGGGGCCGAGGCCGAGCTCGGGATGGTCGGTGCGGGCCTGGGCGATCAGCTCCTCGGCCACGCCGATGCGGTGCTTGGCCTCGGTCACGCCGTAGAGGTGGCCCTCGGCGACGTGCAGCGCGTTACGGATCATCGGCATGACCGCGGCCCTGGGCGAGCCGCCGCCGCTCATCGCGGAGATCACCTCGGTGAGGCTCTCCTGGGCCGGGGCCTTGATGTTGTCGACCTCGGAGATGGTCTGCATCGGATGCAGGCCGGTGTGCCGGGCGCTGATGGTGGCGGCGGCGTAGAGCCAGTGGGCCGCCGCGATCGCGGCCGCGGTGGGGTCGATCTTGGTGAACAGCGCCTCCGTGCCGAACGGATGCTGGTGCAGCAGGCTGTCGGCCTGGGCGACCTGGAGGGGCGAGGCGTCCTCGCGGCTGAGCATGACGGCCTGCTGGGCGCGCGCGGTCAGGTCGCCGAGCTCGGCGTTCTCGATGGCGGCCAGCTCGGCGGTGACGTCGGTGGCCACGCTGCCGGCCAGCGGGGCGTGGTTGATCGTGTGCAGCGTACGGCCGACGCGGTGGGCGACCTCCTCCACCCGCGTGGAGTAGAGGGTCAGCGCGCCGTTGGCCGGCCGGACGGGCGCCAGCAGGGCCGGGATGACCGAGGCGAACGCGTCGCGCTCGGCCTGCCGCT
Source organism: Nonomuraea sp. NPDC001831 (assembly GCF_042892035.1). NCBI lineage: Bacteria > Bacillati > Actinomycetota > Actinomycetes > Streptosporangiales > Streptosporangiaceae > Nonomuraea > Nonomuraea sp. NPDC001831. The sequence continues at coordinate 137,910 of NZ_JBIATU010000020.1, forward strand.
GCCAGCCGACGCTGTTGGGACCGTGCTGGTCGGCGGCGCTGGACGGGTGGGTGTAGCAGCGCCAGCAGGCGTAGGACAGCTCCGTGAGGCTGGTGGCCAGGCGGAGCACGTCGGGGCTCGAAGGCACCTGTTCCGCCACGGTGGTGGCGATGTCGCCGATCCCCGTACCCCAGGTGGCGATGAGCGCGTGGCGTGAGTGGTCGACGGCGAACCGGGTCACGGAGGCTCCTTACAACGGGGGGTGGGGGAGCGTGATGACATGCTCAGGATGCTTGATCCGGCGTGGCCGCGGAGGGGAATTCGCAGGGTTGCCGGTCCCTGATCTGCGGATTTGCCGTGATATGCGCCAGAAGATTTTTCCAGCGGACGGGCCCCTGCCCGCGCCCGTGGCCGGGGCGGGCGCGGGCCGGTGCCGCGGGCCGGTTCGGCCCCGTCGTGGCGGGTCGCCGTCGCTGTCCTCCTTCCTCCGGCCTGGCCTGTTTCGGTCCGTCACTTTCGGCGGCCAATATCCGCCGACAGAAAAGAAACTTGGGCGCCGGTGTAATGGAAACCCACCCGGCGAAATCAAGATCATCCCCACGCGGGCGGCCGATGTGTCACCGTTTTCGTACTCCGGGGCGCCCGCCCGCTCGTCCGGCGCAGGCCCCTGTCCAGCTGCGCGAAGGCGGGAACGTGTGGACCTAGAGACACAGATACTCAAGTTGTTGCTGCGCCTGCGGAAGCTCAGGGCGGGCAGGCCCGGCGGCGACAGCACGGCGACCATGACCGGCATCACCCGGATGCAGGCCGACATCGCCGACATCCGGACGGAGATGCGCCAGGACTTCGCCGCGCTCGGCGACGAGCTGGCGGCCCTGCGCCGCCACATGAACGACCACTTCACCGCCGGCCGGCCGCGCTGCTGCAAGGGCCCGGTGCCCGGCTGCCCGCAGGGGATGCCGGCGTACGGCCCGGACCCGAGAAACAACTGACCTGCCACGCCAGGCCCGGCCTGAGGCCGCCACCCGGTCCGGGCTGAGCCCTCCGCGGACCCGCACCCGTTGCTTGCCGACGGCCGTGTCGGGTATACACGGGTTGCCACCATGTGCTTACAGCAAGTGGGACCCGGCCGCCCTCCACCACCGGGCCGGTTCCCTACCGACTACCGGCAAAGGTAGGAGTAAGTGGATGTAGAGGCGGAGATCCTGGACATCAGGCTTCGGGTCCAGGCGCTGGAGGCGACACTGTGCGCCGAGGCCGACTGCTCCGAGGCGGTGCTCGGCATCGCCGAGATGCGGGCCGACCTCGCCGAGACCCGCAGCGAGTCGGGCCACGACGTCACGGCCCTGACCGACGAGCTGCTCGGCCTGCGCGGGCAGAGCGACGAGCACTTCCAGGCGATCCGGTCGAAGATCCGCCGGCGGCTCGACCTGCTGCGCTGCGAGACCCTCGATCTGGCCATCAGGCTCGACCGCCTGCTGGAGCAGGACGGCTCCTAGCGGGCGCGCCCCGCCGTGGGTCAGGGTGCGGCGTGGGCCCGGCGGGTCCAGGCGGACAGCAGGCGCAGCGCGGTCTGGGAGGGGGAGCCCTCCTCGGTGGTGTGGGCGATCAGCGCCTGGTCGGGGTCGTCGGGCAGGCGGAGGGTCTCGAAGCCGAGGTCCAGCCTGCCGACCACCGGGTGCAGGTAGACGTAGCGTCCGTGGGTCTTGTCCTTGAGCCGGTGTTCGGCCCAGAGCTCACGGAACTCCGGACTGGCCGCCGACAGCTCGTCGACCAGGGCCGACGTCCGGGTGTCGGCGGGGTGGCGGCCGGCGTCCAGGCGCAGGTAGGCGGCCACGTCGGCGGCCTTGGCGGGCCAGTCGGCGTACAGGTCGCGCATGCCCTCGTCCAGGAACACCAGGCGGGCCAGGTTGCGCTGCTCGGGCGGCAGCGCGCCGAAGTCGGTGATCAGCGCCGCCGCCAGGTGGTTCCAGGCCAGCACGTCGGTGTTGCGCCCGACGACGTAGGCCGGCACGTCGGCCGACGCGTCCAGCAGGCGCTGGAGGCCGGGCCGGACGCGTTGCAGCGGGGGCGCGGTCTGCGCGTGGTCGCTGTCGTTCCAAGGGCGGGCCAGGCGGTGGAGGTGCGCGCGCTCGACGTCGTCCAGGCGCAGGGCGCGGGCGACGGCGTCCAGCACCGCCTCGGAGAAGTGCAGGGTACGGCCTTGCTCCAGCCGGACGTAGTGGTCCACGCTCACCCCGGCGAGCTGGGCCAGCTCCTCCCTGCGCAGGCCGGGGACGCGTCTGCGGCTGCCGTACTCGGGCAGGCCGAGCTCCTCGGGACGCAGCCGGGCCCGGCGGGATCGGAGGAATTCGCCCAGTTCTGCGCGTCTGTCCAGTGCCATGGGACCAGTATCGCCGCCCGGCGTCGTCGCCATCCTGGTCATGCCGTGCCTAGGCAGCGGCGGGCACTGGGTGGGCCGCGGACGGCGCGCCAGAGTGAGCTGCACCGGACGTCCACAGGGGATGCCCGGTCACCCACAGGGAGCAACACGACATGAGCACCACCCACCTGCCCACCCGCCCTCTGGGCAGCACCGGCATGGACATCACCCGCCTGGGCTTCGGCTCCTGGGCGGTGTCGGGGGCCGGCTGGAAGTTCGGCTGGGGCACGACCGACGACGCCGAGTCGATCGCCGCGATCCGGCACGCCGTCGCCGGCGGCGTCAACTGGATCGACACCGCGGCCGTGTACGGGCTCGGCCACTCCGAGGAACTGGTCGGCAAGGCCATCGCCGACCTGCCCGAGGCCGACCGCCCGTACGTCTTCACCAAGGTGGGCCTGGTCTGGGACCCCGAGGACCCGCAGGCCGCCCCGCGCCGGATCATGAAGCCGGCCAGCGTCCGGCGCGAGCTGGAGGACTCGCTGCGCCGCCTGAACGTCGAGCGCATCGACCTTTACCAGGTGCACTACCCCGACACCGGCGAGTCGCTGGAGTACGCCGGCGGCGGCTTCGGCGCGGTGTCGCCCAACGCCACGCCGCTGGAGGAGTACTGGCAGGTCATGGCCGACCTGAAGGCCGAGGGCAAGGTCCGCGCGATCGGCCTGTCCAACCACTCGCCGCAGGAGCTGGCGGCCGCGGAGCGCGTCGCCCACGTGGACGTCGTCCAGCCGCCGTTCTCGGCGATCAACCGGTCGGCGGCGGCCGAGATCGCGTGGGCGCACGCCCACGGCACCGGCGTGATCGCGTACTCGCCGCTGCAGTCGGGCCTGCTCACCGGGACGTTCTCGGCCGAGCGCGTCGCGAGCCTGCCCGCCGGCGACTGGCGCACCGCCCACCACGACTTCACCACGGGCCTCGCGGCCAACCTGCGGCTGGCGGAGGCGCTGCGCCCGGTCGCCGCCCGGCACGGCGTCGGCGTCGCCGAGGTGGCCATCGCGTGGGTCCTGGCCTGGCCGGGCGTCACCGGGGCCATCGTCGGCGCCCGCCGGCCGGAGCAGGTGGACGGCTGGATCGGCGCCGGCGCGGTGGACCTGACGCCGGCCGACCTGGCGGAGATCGCCGCCGCGATCACCGCCTCCGGCGCCGGCGCAGGCCCCGCCCGGCCCCTCGCGTGAGGACGGCGCCGGAGATGTCCCTCATCGTGCTGGCCCAGTACGTGGCCGCGGCCGGGCAGGAGGACCGGCTGCGGACCGCGCTGGAAGCGATGATCGAACCGTCGCTGGACGAGCCCGGCTGCCTGGCCTACCGCGCCTACGGCGACCCGAACCATCCGGCGAGCATGGTCGTGATCGAGGAGTGGGCCGGCGCCGGGGCGCGGGCGCGGCACCTGACCACGCCGCATCACCGCCATGCGGCGCAGGTGCTGGCCCTCGTCCTGGCCGAGCCGATGGTGGTGCGCACGCTCGTGGCCGCCGCCGACGCGGGCGGAGAGGTCCAGCAGCGACGATGACGTGCCCGATCAGGCCGGGGGTGTCCGCAAGAGGCCAATGCGGGGGCCCGGCGGTGAGGAATCGGTCCTGCCGTATGGGTTGCGGCCCGGCCCCGTCCCGTCCGGGGGTGTCGGCAAGTTGTGCGTCCCTCTTTATGGCAGTTTTCGGTGCGATTGCTGAGTATGAGCGGTATGGAGCGCGTGCCGCAGGAGGACGGTGCGGCCGGGGCTCGGGAAGCCGGGCGGGCCAGGGCCGGGAGGGTTCGGCGGATCGCCGCCGGGGGCGGGGTGCTGGTCGTCGTGGCGGTGCTGGCGTACTGGCTGGGCGGCAGCGGCAGCGCGGAGAGGGCGGCAGGACGACCGCCCGCCACGCCGACGCCCGCCGCGACGCTCACGGTGCCGGACGTCTTCCGCAGGGTCGGGCCGTCGGTCGTGGTCATCCAGGCGGGCGAGTCGCTCGGCACGGGGGTCATCGCGGCCGAGGACGGGACGGTCCTGACGGCCCACCACGTGGTCAAGGCCGCGAAGGACATCAACCTCACGTTCGCGGACGGGACCAGGGCGAAGGCCGTCGTCGCCGCCGCGAACCGCAAGCGGGACGTCGCCGTGCTGAAGCCGGTGAAGCTGCCGGAGATCGTGGTGCCCGCCACGCTCGGCGGCGCCGTGGCCGTGGGGGCGCCGGTCGTGGCGATCGGCAACCCGCTGGGCCTGACCTACAGCGTCTCCACCGGGGTGGTGTCGGGCCTCGACCGGACCACCGGCCGGACCGGCAAGGACGCCGGCCTGAACGGGCTGATCCAGTTCGACGCCTCCGTCAACCCGGGCAGCTCCGGCGGCCCCCTGCTGGACGCCCGCGGGCTGGTCGTCGGGATCGTCGTCTCGATCGCCGACCCCGGCGGCGACGACGCGTTCGCCGGCATCGCGTTCGCGGTGCCGATCGGCGTGGCCCTGGGCGGCGACGACGGCGACGGCCCACCAGGCGACGGACCCCAGATCTGACCGGCACCGCCCACAGCGCCTACAGAAGGGACATCATGCCCCCGGCCCAGGCTCATCCGCTCGAACAGGTCCTCTTCGAGGTCAAACGCACCATCGTCGGCCAGGACGTCCTGCTCGAACGCATGGCCGTCGCGCTGATCGCCGACGGCCACCTGCTGGTGGAAGGCGTGCCGGGCCTGGCCAAGACCCTGGCCGTCCGGTCGCTGGCCGCGGCGATCAGCGGCGGCTTCCAGCGCGTGCAGTTCACCCCCGACCTGGTCCCCGCCGACCTCGTCGGCACGCGGGTCTACCACCAGCACTCCGGCGAGTTCAGGACGGAGCTCGGCCCGGTGTTCACGAACCTGCTGCTCGCCGACGAGATCAACCGCGCCCCCGCCAAGGTGCAGAGCGCCCTGCTGGAGGTGATGCAGGAGCACCAGGTGACGATCGGCCGCGAGACGTTCCGGGTGCCGGAGCCGTTCCTGGTGATGGCGACGGAGAACCCGATCGAGTCGGAGGGCACGTACCCGCTGCCCGAGGCGCAGGTGGACCGGTTCATGATGAAGGTGGTCGTCGGCTATCCGGCCCAGAACGAGGAGCAGGCGATCGTCGAACGCGCGCTGCGTCCGCCGGACCCGCCGCAGCCGACGGTCACGACCGCCGAGCTGATGGAGATGCGGGCCAGCGCCCGGCAGGTGTACGTCGATCCGTCAATCGTCGACTACGCCGTGCGCCTGGTCGCCGTGACCCGTTCGCCGGGCACGGCCGGGCTGGGGGAGCTGGAGCGGTACGTCACGTACGGGGCCAGCCCGCGCGCGTCCATCGCGCTCGTCACGGGCGCCCGCGCGCTGGCGTTGCTGCGCGGCCGCGACTACGTCCTGCCGGACGACCTGTCCGAGCTCGCGCTCGACGTGCTGCGCCACCGGCTCGTGCTGTCCTACGAGGCCCTGGCGGACGACGTCGACGCCGACACGATCATCAGCAGGGTGCTCGGGGCCGTCCGGGTGCCCGACGTCGTCCTGCGGAACCGCTGAGCCGTCATGGCCACCGCCCCCGAGAGACTCCTGCTGCGCCTGGAGTGGAAGGTCGTCCGCCGGCTGGACGGCCGCCTCCAGGGCGCCCACCGCACCGCGCACCGCGGCTCCGGCGTCGACTTCACCGGCCTGCGCCGCTACGCCGACGGCGACGACGCCCGGCACATCGACTGGAACGTCACCGCCCGCCTGGACGAACCCCACCTGCGCGTGTTCACCGAGGACCGCGAGCTGACGGTGTGGCTGGTGCTCGACCGGTCGGCCTCGATGACGGCCGGGCGGCCGGGCCGCGGCAAGCACGACGTCCTGGCCGAGCTGGCGCTCGTCCTGGCCCGGCTGTTCGGGCGGGGCGGCGACCGGGTCGGCGCGCTGCTGTTCGACACCGGGACGGCGCGGGTCGTGCCGCCGGGCACGTCCCGGCGGCACGCGCTGCGGATCGGCGCCGAGCTGGACCGCACCGCAGCCCCGCGCGCCGGCGCCACCACCGACCTGGCCCTCATGCTCGACACGGCCGGACGGCTGGCCCGCCGCCGCGCGCTCGTCGTCGTCGTGTCGGACTTCATCGGCGAGGGCGACTGGGAACGCTCGCTCCAGCGCCTGGCCCGGCGGCACGAGGTCGTCGCCCTGCGCATCGTGGACGCGGCCGACGACGTGCTGCCCGAGGCCGGGCTGATCGTCGTCGAGGACGCCGAGACCGGCGAGCAGCTCGTCGTCGACTCCGCCGACCCGCTGCTGCGGGTCCGCTTCCGCGAGGCCGTGGACGCCCGCGACGCCCGGCTCGCGGCGGGCATGCGCCGGGCGGGGGTGCCGGTCCATCGCGTCGGCACCGACCGTGACCTGACCGACGCGCTCGTCGAGATCGCCGCCCGCACGGGGGAGCGGCGGCCATGACACTGTCGTCCCCGTTGCCGCTGGTCGCCGGGCTGCTCGTCACGGCGGCGCTGGCCTGGGCGGCCGTCGTCTCGGCGCGCCGCCGGAGGTCGGCGCTGGCCGCGGCCGGGGTCGCCGGGCCGGGCGGGCGCGGCGCGTACCTCGGGACCGGCCTGACGATCGCGGCCGTCGGCGTGCTCGCGGTCGCCGCCGCGGGACCGGCGGCGATGGTGCCGGTGCCGCGGACCGCGGGCACCGTGATCCTCGCCGTCGACGTCTCCAACAGCATGGGCGCCGGCGACGTCGCGCCGACCAGGCTGGCCGCCGCGCAGCGGGCGGCCCGCGCGTTCGTGGCGGCGCAGCCCGACAGCGTGGACGTCGGGGTCGTCGCGTTCGAACGCGGCGCGCTCACCACCGCGCGGCCCGACGCGGACCATTCCGTCGCGCTCAGGGCCATCGACCGCCTGAGGATCACCGGCGGCACCTCGCTCGGCGCGGCCATCACGGCCTCCCTGACGGCCATCACCGGCCGGCCGGTGGTGATCGGCCGCGACGGGACGCCGCCCGACCTCGGCTACTGGCCGTCGGCCACGATCGTGATGTTCTCCGACGGCCAGAACCGGGGCGGCGACGTCGAACGGGCCGCCGCCGCGGCCCAGAAGGCGGGCGTGCGCGTCCACACCGTGGGGGTCGGCACCGCGGCCGGGGCGGCGGTGCAGGTCGACGGCTACCACCTGCAGACCTCGCTCGACGAGGACACCCTCACCACGATCGCGCGGACCACCGGCGGCGCCTACCACCCGGCCGCCGACGCCGCCCGGCTCGACGGCATCGCCGACACGATCGACCTGCGGCTCACCGTCTCCGACGAGCCGCTGCCGCTCGCCGGCGGGCTGATCGGGCTCGCCCTCGTGCTGCTCGCCGCGGGCGCGGCGGTCACCGTGTTCCGGTCCGGGCGGGTGATCTGAATGTCGTTGTCCTGGCCGTGGGCGCTGCTGTCGGCGCTGGTCATCCCGTTGATCTTCGCGTTCCGCTGGTGGGCGGGCCGCCGGCGGCGGCGGGCCGTCGTGCGCGTCACCTCGATCGCGCTCGTACGGGCCGCGCTTCCCGGGCGTACGCGCTGGACGCGGCGCATCCCCGTGGCGCTCTTCGTCGCCGGGCTGGCGCTGCTCGCGGCCGGGGCGGCGCGGCCGCAGGCGTCGGTGCCGGTGCCGATGCGGTCGGCGACGATCCTGCTCGCGCTCGACACCTCCGGCTCCATGTGCTCCACCGACGTCGACCCCAACCGCCTCACCGCCGCCAGGAAGGCCGCCGCCGGCTTCATCGAGTCGCAGCGCGGCGGGCCGCGCATCGGCCTGGTCACCTTCGCCGGCACCGCGGGCCTGCTCGTCCCGCCCACCGACGACACCGACGCCCTGATCAAGGCCCTGGACGGGCTCACCGTCGCCCGCGGCACCGCGATCGGCCAGGCCATGCTCACCTCGATCGACGCGATCGCCGAGGTGGACCCCTCGGTCGCCGCCACCGCCGCCACGCCGCCCGCCGCGGCCTCCGGGTACGCCGGCGCCGCGATCGTCGTGCTCACCGACGGCGCCAACACCCAGGGCGTCGACCCGCAGCGGGCCGCCCAGGAGGCGGCGTTGCGCCGCGTACGCGTGTTCACCATCGGCTTCGGCACCACGAAGGTGGTGCCGATGGTGTGCGACAACTCGCAGTTCGACGGCCGCGGCTTCGGCGACTGGGGCGGCGGGTTCGGCGGCGGCTTCGACCGGAGCCGCAACCCCCGGGTCATCGACGAGCCCGCACTCCGGCAGATCGCCCGTACGACCGGCGGCTCCTACCACCGGGCCGAGAACGCCGGCCAGCTCGCGACCGCCCTCGACGCCCTGCCGGGCACCTTCACGGTCGTCCGCGAGCGGGTGGACACGGCCGCCGCCTTCGCCGCGGCCGGCGGCCTGCTCGTGGTCGCGGCGCTGTCGCTCTCCCTCTGGTGGAACCGCCCGCGCCGCGCCTGACCCCTGGCGGGCGGCCTAGTCGAGAGCCGTCCGTTCGGCGAGCCGTTCGTGGCGTTGCCGGGCGGCCTGCGCGGTGCCGAGGCCGAGCCCGAAGGCGATCTCCTGCCAGGTCATGCCACGCCCACGGGCCATCGCCAGCAGCCCGGCCTCCAGCGCGTCCAGCTCGCCGCGGACCAGCGGGACGAGGCTCAACGCCGCGGTGATGTCGGCCTGGTCCACCTCCGGCTCGCCGTCGTCGAGCTGCGCGGCCCCGCTGAGCAGGAACGACACCAGCCTGACGGCCTCGTGCGGCCCGATGACGGACGGGTGCGCCTGCCTGAGCCGCTGCTCGTCGGTGGCGGCGTGCCGCTCGGCGATCCGGAACAGGGACGCGTGCACCCGCTGGGCGCGCGCCTGCTCGGGGTCCGGCGGGGAGAAGGGGTGATCGATCGACATGGAGGCAACGATGCCGCACTGAACCTGTCGGTGTCAACAGCTTGTTTTGAACAGTTCGTTCAAGACGTGCCGTGCCGATTGAAGGTTTCGTGGGTGATAGGCAGGCAATGAAGAGGAAAGTTTCCATCGAAAGTTCAACGATAGCGTTGAAGGCATGGACATCAAGGAAATCGCCTGGCCGGTCGACGGCGCGGGTGTCTCGTCGTTCCTGGGGACGCTCCCCGCCAGGCCGCTGCTGCTCGGCCTCGGCGAGGCCCGGCACTTCGTGGGGGAACTGGGCGAGCTGCGCAACGAGATCTTCCGGCACCTCGTCGAGAACGAGGGCTACCGGTCGTTCGCCATCGAGAGCGACTGCCTCAAGGGCCTCCTGGTGGACGACTACGTCACGACCGGCGCCGGCGCCCTCGACGACGTCATGGACCGCGGCTTCAGCCACGGTTTCGGCGCCCTGCCGGCCAACCGCGAGCTCGTCCGCTGGATGCGCGCCCACAACGAGGAGCACGACGAGAAGCTGCGCTTCTTCGGCATCGACGGCCCGCTGGAGTACTGGGCGGCGAGCCCGCGCGAGGCGCTCACCGGCCTGTACGACCTGCTCGACGGCCCGCTCCCCGCCGCGGTGGTGACCAGGGAGACCCTCGACACGCTGCTGGGCCAGGACGACCGGTGGTCCGACGAGGCCACGGCCATGGACCCGGCGAAGTCGATCGGCCAGTCGGCCGACGCCCAGCGGCTCCGGGTGATCGCTGACGACCTGGCGGCGCTGCTCGACACGCAGTCGCCGCAACTCGGCGCCCGGGACAGGGAACGTGCGCACCTGTACGCGCGCACCGCCACCGGCCTGCTGCGCTACCACCACTGGATGGCCGACGCCTCCCCGGCACGCTGGACCCGCCTGTCGGCCCTGCGGGACGCGATGATGGCCGCCAACCTGCGTGCCGTCGCCGAGCACGGCCCGGCCCTGGTCTTCTCCTCCAACCTGCACCTCCAGCGCGACAAGACGTTCATGCCGTTCGGCGACCAGCGGCTGGAGTGGTGGAGCGCGGGCGCGATCGCCGCCGCCCACCTGGGCGACCGGTACGCCTACCTGGCCTCCGCCTTCGGCACGACCGGCGACGACGCTCCGCCGCCGGACACCGTCGAGGGCGTGTTGGCCGGGCTCCCGTGGGACCGCTCGGTGATCGACGCCCGCCGCCTGGCCCAGGCGGTCGCCGACCCGGCGCGGCGCGTATCGCAGGATTTCGCCTACTTCCCGCTGGACCCGTCCCACCTCGGCAGGATCGACGGCGTCGTCTTCCTCAAGGAGGTCGGCGCCTGGGGGTGACCGTCCGGGGGCGGACAGCACGATGGTCCCTCCCCGCGGGGAGGGACCATCAGGTTGACGCGGATGGGAAGACGGGTGACCTACTCGGAGGTCTCCCAGGGCATCGGCATGTCGCCCATTTCCCGGTAGGAACGTTCCATGTACGGGTCGTCCATCATGTCCTCAGGCTGAGGCTCGTAGGACTCGTCCATGGAGCGGCCCATGTCCCGCTCGTTCTTGTCCGCGGCCTCGGAGACACATCCCGATGCGGCGGTCCTGCCGTCGTACGGCTTCTTGCCCGGCGGGCACTGGTGGTCGTAGCCGTGGTCGTACCTGTGGTCGTACCCGTGGTCGGGACCGTGGTGACGGCCGTGGCCGTGGTGGTGGTGCGGCTTCTTGCCGGGCCGGCAGTGGCGGTCCTTCTTGCCCGGCCGGCACGGGTGGTGCGGGTTCTTCGACTTCTGCACGACCCGGATCGTCGCCCTGGCCGGACCGGAGGTCAGGCCGCCCGCCCTGGCCACCGCGGTGTTGGTGACGGTGAAGCGGCAGCCCTTGCGGCAGTCCTTCTTGCCGCCGGGACGGCTCGGCACGACGAAGACGCCCGTGCACGTGGTGGTCTCGCCCGGCTCCAGGGTGGTGGTCCGGCAGACGATGTTCGTCACCCGGTTGTCCTCGATCCGGAGGTCCCGCAGCGTCTCGTCGGAGTTGTTCCTGACCTCGTAGCGGTAGGTGACCCGCTCGCCGGGCCGGTACGCGCGGGTGTCGTCCACGCTCTTGTCCAGCAGCAGCGTCCCGCGCTCGCCCATGACGTCGATGGTGGCCTCCGACGGCGGCGAGCTCACCTCCGTGTCGTCGATCAGGCCCACCGCCGTGGCGGTGTTGGTGACCGAGCCGTGCGCGGCGTCCTCCTCGGTGACCGTGTAGGTGCCCGTGCAGGACGTGGTCTCGCCGGGCTCCAGCGTGGTGGTCTCGCAGACGATGTCCGACACCCGGTTGTCGTCGATCCGCAGGTCGGTCACGATCTCGTCGAACGTGTTCCGCACGACGTAGGTATAGGTGACCCGGTCGCCGGGGCGGTACGTGCGGGAGTCGTCCACGCGCTTGTCGAGCTCCAGCATCCCGCGCTCGTCCGTGACGCCGATGGTGACCTCGGACGGCGGCGAGCTGACCTCCTCACCGTCGGCCCGGCCCATCGCGGTGGCGGTGTTGGTGACCGAGCCGCGCTCGGCGTCCTCCTCCGTGACCGTGTACGAGCCGCGGCAGATGACCCGCTCGCCCACGTTCAAGGTGGTCTGCGGGCAGACGACCTCATCGACGACGTCGTCGTCCACCATCAGGTCGGTGATGTTCATGTTGCCGGTGTTGGTGACCACGTACTCGTAGGGCACCTCCGTGCCCACCGGCACCGGGTCGGGCAGGTCGGCGTCCTCGGCGACGCGCTTCCTGAGCGACAGCTCGGGCCGCTCGGCCACCGGGCGGACGACCACGTTCCGGATCAGGTGCACATCGGTGAACAGACCGGTGGAAGCACCGAAACCGAACTTGTAGGTCTCCGGGACCGGCTGCGGCGCGGGCAGGGACAGCACCTCCTGCATCCCGTTGCCGTCGTTGAAGTCGATCGAGATGGTGACCTCGGGGTTCGGCGCCGGAGTGATCCGGACGTTGACCGTGCGCTTCGACTCCTCCAGCACGGCCTGCGCCGCCCGCGGGTCGCTGGGCACGGTGCGCGTGGGCCCCTGCAGGTTGCCCGGCAGCGTCGAGGGCCACGGCCCGGTCGTGGTGAAGTTGCTGGTGGTGGCGGTCACGAAGCAGTAGCCCGCGGTGCCGTTGCCGGGCCCGCGCACCGTCACCATGTTCGGCCCGGGAGCCGGGACGCGGAACCCGGTGCCGGCCGGTGAGCGCTCGGCGCAGGTGCGGCCCCGCTGCTCCCAGTCCCCGAAGTAGTTGCCGAGGACGTCCAGGCCGATGCCGAGGTAACCCTGGTTGACGCCGGGTTCGAACGGGTTCGCCGGGTCGTCGTCGGGCAGCTTCTGGGCGTAGCCGAGGCTGCCGCCGAACGCGCCGGGACGGTCCAGCGTGGCCGCGCCGTCGATCAGGAAGAAGGAGATGCCGTCGGCGGGCACCGCCGTGGTGTTGCCGTACTGCCACTGCTCGAACGTCACGTCCAGGCCCTCTTCGGCCGGGATCGGCTCGTTGTAGAGGGCGGCCGCCGTCTGGTCGAGGTCGGCGCTGGTGAGCTGGAGGTAGCCGTACGGGGCTGCTCCGGTCGGCGGGACGGGACCCGCCGCGTCGGCGGGGCAGCCCCCGAGCGGATGGTCGCCGGGCCCGGCGGGCGGAGCCGCCGGCGCGCCGGTCAGGCAGGCCGATCCCACGCCGATGAACTGCGGGATCGCGGTGGCCCCGGTGAAGTCCTCCTCGACCAGCGGAACCGGTTGCGCGGCTGCCGGACGGGCAGGTTGCAGCGCGACAGACACCGCGCTCAGCAGGAGCATGGTGGAAATGGCCGCACGTTTAGGGCCAGATGAGCTGTTTCCCGGCCCCGCAGGGCCAGATCGTATCTTCACGAATACCGAAGGTAACCATGCGCACTTGTGAACAGCTCGATCGACATAGCAAATGATCAACCAGGAATGACTACAGGGTTTCCGGGACGCGGTGGCAGCGCGTCCGGCCTGGTCCCGGCCTGGCCCGCTGGGTCGGCGACCCAGCTCAGAGACGCAGGTTCGACGTCCAGCGGGCGAGCTCGGCGTCGATCTCCGCCCTGGTCCGGGGGTGACCGGGGGCGTCGGGACGTCGTTGCCAGGGGTGCGGGCCGGCCGCCGGCCGGTACTCCACGCCCAGCGCGTCGAGACGTCTCTCGTGCACGGCGAGCCGCGCCAGGAAGTCCTCGAAGTCGCGCTCGCCGCTCCACATCGCCTCGGCGAAGGCGGCCAGCCGCGGGAAGGCCATGTAGTCGAGCAGCCTGGGGGAGTCGATGTGCTCGGTCCACAGGGCGGCCTGCGCGCCGAGGATCCTGCCGCGCTCCCCTTCGCCCAGGCCGCCGGGGACGGGGTTGAAGGCGTGGACCGCGCGCAGTGACGTCACGCTGCCGATCGGCACCGGCTCCTGGTCGCCGTCGGCCTGGCGGAAGTCCAGGTAGGTCTCGCTGAACGGCGAGACGACCACGTCGTGACCGGCCCGCACGGCCAGCACCGCGCACTTGTCGCCGCGCCAGGCCGCGACGGTGACGCCGGGCGGCAGGCCGCCTTCCAGCAGCTCGTCCCAGCCGAGCGGCTTGCGCCCGCGGGCCAGCAGGTAGTCGGTGAAGTGGCGCATGAGCCAGGTCTGCAGCTCGTCGGCGTCGTGCAGGCCGAGCTCCCGGATGCGCTCCTTGGCCGGGACGCTCTCGTTCCACTGGGTCTTCGGCACCTCGTCGCCGCCGACGCAGACGTACTGGCCGGGGAAGAGCTCCAGGACCTCGTCCAGGACGTCGGTGAAGAAGGCGATCGTGCCGTCGGCGACGTTGAGCACGTTCTCGCCGACCCCCCACTCGGTGCGGACCGGCAGGCGGTCGTCGAGGTTGCCGAGCTCGGGGTAGGCGGCGATGGCGGCCTGCGTGTGGCCGGGCAGGTCGATCTCCGGCACGACCGTGACGAACCGGTCGGCGGCGTAGGAGACGATCTCGCGGATGTCGTCCTGGCTGTAGAAGCCGCCGTGCGGGCGGCCGTCGAACCGCCGGTGCCGCGCGGCGCCCACCGGCGACTCGCGCCGCCAGGCGCCGACCTCCGTGAGCCTGGGGTACTTCCTGATCTCCAGCCGCCAGCCCTGGTCGTCGGTCAGGTGCAGGTGCAGGACGTTGAGCTTGTGCGCGGCCAGCAGGTCGATGTACCGCAGCAGGTCGTTCTTCGGCAGGAAGTGCCGGGCCACGTCGATGAGGCAGCCGCGCCAGCCGTGTTCCGGAGCGTCGGCGATCTCCGTCGCGGGGATGCTCCACGCCCTGTCGCCGGTGCGTCCGGCCCGGAAGGCGGCGGGGTCGAGCAGCTGGCGCAGCGTCTGCGCCCCGTAGAAGGCGCCGGCCGGGCCGCTCGCCTCGATCAGCACCGACTCGGTCGTGGCGGTGAGCCGGTACTCCTCGGGCCCGAGGCCCGCGACGAGCCGGATCTCCACCCCGCCGGGCCCCTCCGGGAGCGGCAGGCCGGTGGCCGGGGTGAGGGCTCCGCGAAGCCATTCGGCGGCCCTGGCCAGCGCCGGGTCGGCCGACAGCGGGGTCGTGGCGGTGAAGGCGAACCGGCCTTCGCCGGGCGTGCGGCGGGCGGGCGCCGGGATCGTCGCGTTCACAGGGCCTGCACGGTGCGGGTCTCGCGGGCGCGCTCGGCGGCCCAGACGACCAGGTGCCCGGCCAGGGCCTCGGCCGGGCCGGCGCCCAGCGGCGCCTGGTCACCGGCGGCGACGGCGTCGATGAACGCCTTGGTCAGGCCCCCGTCGCCGCCGCCGTGGCCGTCGGCGAGCGACGCGCCCGCCGTCGTCTCGGTGTCGATCCGCTCCTCGGCGCCGGTCACGAAGTCGACGACCCTGATCTCGCGCCCGTCGCCCTCGGCGTACCCGCGGGTGCCGAAGATCCGGCTCCTGCGGTGCTCCAGCGGCGTGAACGCCGTCATGGTGAACGACACGGTCGTGCCCTTCGCGAACTCCAGCGTGACGACCTGCTGGTCGACCACGTCGTTGTCGCAGTCGTAGACGCAGCGGCCGTACGGGCCGGTCTCCAGCGCGTGCGTGACGCCCGCCACGGTGGCGTCGGACGTGACGGCGCCGAGCGGCCAGAACTCCCGGCGCGCGTCGCCGAGGCAGCTCAGGTAGAGACGCTTGGCGGAGTAGGCGCAGTCCGGCTCGACGGCGCAGCTCACGCACCGCGTGCTCGCGCCCTCGGGCCGGTTCTCCGGCCGGAAGTGGGTCAGCGAGCCGAAGGACGACACCGCGACCGGCTGCTCGCCGAGGATGTGGAGCAACCAGTCGATGTCATGACAGGACTTGGTCAGCAGCATCGGCCCCGATTCGGCCGCGTTCCGCCAGGCGCCCCGTACGAAGGAGTGGGCCATGTGCCACCAGCCCACCGGCTCCAGGTGCTGCACGCTGGAGATCGTGCCCAGCCGGCCGCTGTCCAGGAGCTCCTTGAACGCCCTGGTGTAGGCCGTGTAGCGGAGCACGTGACAGACCGCGAACACCACGCCGTTGCGCTCGACCGCCTCGACGATGCGGCGGGCCTCCGGCTCCGTCGGCGCCATCGGCTTCTCCAGCAAAATGGCGTAACCGAGGTCGGCGAAGGCCACGGCCGGCTCGACGTGCAGCCGGTCCTGGGTCGCGATGACCACGGCGTCCGCGAGCTTCGGCACGGCGGCCAGTTCGTCCCATCCGGTGAAGCAGGCGCTGTCCGGCAGGCCGTGTTCGGCGGCCACCTTGGCCCGGCGGGCCGGGTCGGGGTCGGCCACTGCCACGATGCGTGCCCGGCCGTCCGCGGCGGCGGCCCTGGCGTAGATCTGGCCGCGGGATCCGGCCCCGACGATGGCGATGGTCACTGTCATTTCGCGAACTCCTTTATGAAGGTCTCCATAGATAGTCACGGAAATGACCTTGCCGTCAACCCTCTTCTCGCGCGGCACATGCAGCTGGAAGTGGGGATGGGCCAGAGGGATATAGTTCGGAGACCAGCGATAGTGAGGAGTGTGACCGTGCAGGTCAGTGGTGGCGACCTTCAGCGGCTACGCCAGCTGAACTCCCTGAGCAGCATCCGTGCCCTGCGTGAGGCGCGCGAGCCACTGACGCTCACCGAGCTGTCCGCCCGCACCGGATTGTCGCGGGCCTCCGTCGGGGACGTCGTCACGGATCTGGAGCAGCGCGGTTGGATCGCCGAGGTGCCGCCCGCGCCGGGCGGCATGGGCCGGCCCGCCAAGCGGTACCGGTTCCGCACCGACGCGGGTCACGTGCTCGGCATCGACGTGGGCGTGCACAAGGTGCTGGCGGTGATCACCGATCTGGCCGGCCGGATCGTGGCCAGCGGGCGGGTCGCCGTCGACCGGCACACCGCCCAGCGGGATCGGCTGGAGGCGGTGTGGCGGGCCGTGGACGCCGCGCTCGTCGCCGCCGGGCTGAGCGCGTCCGACCTGTGGGGCGTCACCGCGGGCAGCACCGGCGTCGTCAACCGCGAAGGGCTCGTCACCAGGGTCAACGACCTGCCCGACTGGCCCGGCGTCGATCTCGTCGGTCACCTCGGGCAGCGGCTGGCCTGCCCGATCACCATCGAGAACGACAGCAAGCTGGCCGCCCTCGCCGAGCAGCGGCTCGGGGTGGCCGCGGGCGTCCAGCACCTCGTCTACCTGCACGTCGGCCGCCGGACCGGCGCCGCGCTGATCATCGACGGGCGCCTGCACCACGGGTTCAGCGGGGCCACCGGCGAGGTCGGGCTCATGGAGATCACGGGCTGGAGCACCATGGCCGGCCGGTTGGAGAGCGGCCCGGCGGCCAAGGGAGCCGCGCCCGAGGAGGCCGCCCGCCAGGTCTTCGGCGCGGCCCGAACCGGCGACCCGGAGGCGCGGGCCGCGGTCGAGGCGTACGCCCGCCACCTCGCGCTCGGCACCGCCGCGATGGTGCTGACGCTCGACCCCGAACTGGTCGTGCTCGGCGGCGGCTTCTCCCGCTCGGCCGACGTCCTGCTGCCCGCGCTGCGCCGGGCGCTCGAACCTCACTGTGTACGCGTCCCCGACATCCGGCCCTCGACGCTCGGCGAGGAGTGCGTCGCCCTGGGCGGAGCCTGCCTGGCGCTGGACCACGTGGACGACCGGTTCTTCTCCCCGGAGGGTTCCATCTCCAGCCCCGCCGCTCCGCAGCGGACGCGGCCGAGCTGACGGCGACCGCCTCGGCGGTGGGCCTCTGACTGCCGGGCAGTTCGGAGGCCTTCGACACCGGCCAGTGATGCGTCACCTTTCCGCCAGATCGCTTTACGCAGTCGTGCGATTACTTTCTGTATGCGTTGTTCATGGTCGTCACCGCATCAGTGGAGGTAATCCATGCCCGCCAGCCCCGTCGCCCGTCTGATGGCCGTTTCCGCCGTCGCCCTGGTGGCCGCCGCCGTCGCCCCCGCCTCGACGGCCCACGCCGCCCAGGCCGGCCCGCCGGTGTGCCTGGACGCCACCAACAGCCGCGCCGACAACACTGTGGTGCGTCTGTGGACGTGCCTGAACCACCCCAACCAGAAGTGGGTGATCCAGGGCGGTCAGATCAAGGTCGAGGACACCGTCGGCACCGGCCGGGAGGTCTGCCTGGACGCCACCAACAGCCGTGCCGACAACACCAACGTGCGCCTGTGGACGTGCCTGAACCACCCCAACCAGAAGTGGGTGATCCGAGGCGGTCAGATCAAGGTCGAGGACACCGTCGGCACCGGTCGCGAGGTCTGCCTGGACGCCACCAACAGCCGCGCCAACAACACTGTGGTGCGGTTGTGGACGTGCCTGAACCACCCCAACCAGAAGTGGGTGATCCAGGGCGGCCAGATCAAGGTCGAGGACACCCTGACCTGATCCCCGGGCCGCGCTCGGGTCATGGGCGGGTCGTGGAGGATCCCGCCAGCCCCTCGCGGAACGCGATGGCCGCCGCCTCGGTACGGGTGGCCGCGCCCAGTTTCGCCAGGATGTGGGAGACGTGCACGCCCGCCGTGCTGGGCGAGATGTGCAGCCGGGCGGCGATCTGCCGGTTGCTCAACCCGTCGGCGATCAGGACGAGCACGTCGCGCTCGCGCTCGGTGAGCCCGTCCTGCGCCGGTCGGGGCCGTCCGAGCAGGGCGATCTCCCTGGCGAGCGGCGCGGCGCCCAGCTCGTCGGCCAGCCGCGCGGCCTCCCCGAGGCGGCCCGTTACGCCGGGCCGGTCGCCCGCCGCCAGCGCGGCCCGCGCGCCGTGGAACAGGCTCAGCGCCAGCTCGTACGGCTGCCCGAGGTCCCGCCAGGCAGCCGCCACCTCGTCCCAGCCGGCGTCCTCGACCAGCGCGCGCAGCATGATCTGCCAGGCCCGGTCGAACGGCCCGTCCACGCCGAGCGTCGCATCGACCGCGGCGAGCTCGGCCTGCCGCGCCGCGACCCGCTCGCGGGGAGCGCCGCGGGCCAGCCGCACCCGCTGCACCAGGGCGCCGGCGACCAGGACCGACCGGGCGTCGCTGCTGTAGATCCGGGTGAGCGCCGGATCGGCCAGCGCCCGCTCCAGCAGCAGGTCGGCCCGCTCCGGGTCGCCCTGCGCGACGGCGAGCAGGCAGAGCAACTGGTGGCGGGAGAACAGATCGCCGCTCGCGGCGTGCCCGGCCGCCGCGGCGTCAGCGGCGTCGGCGGCGGCGGCCAGATCCCCACGCAGCAGCGCCAGGTAGCCGGCGAGGACGCGCAGGGCCAGGCGCGACAGCGGTGGCGGATCCTGCTGGAGGCTCTCCTCCAGCAGGGCGGCGGCCTCGTCCCATCGCCCGGCCAGGATCAGGCCGCGGGCGGCGTGGCGGGCCAGCTCGGCGCCGCGGCTGCGGCCCAGCCCGTACCGGCGGGCGTGACGGATGCCGCCGCGGGCCGCCTCCACGGCGCGCCGCTGGTCGCCGGCCTTGGTGTGCAGCGTGGCCTCGTACATCGGGACGGTCATGAGCAGGTCGTGGCTGTCCAGCCGCTCGGCCAGCGTGCGGGCCTCGGCCAGCATCGCGAGGTCGGCCGTCATGGACCCGACGCCCAGCAGCCCGCGGATCGTGACCGTGGCGTCGCCGGTGCGCCGGCCGACGGCCAGCGCCTCCACGAACAGGTCGCGGGCCCGGTCCACCTCCGGCAGCAGGCCCATGGCCAGCACCCCGAGCAGCCGCCCCCGCTGGACGCTGCCGGGAGCGGCGGCCAGCAGGCCGAGGGCGTGTTCCCAGTCGGAGACGCCCGTGCCGTCCAGCCGGTGCCGCAACCTGCCCCGGTGCTCCAGCAGCTGGGCGGCCCGCTCGGGCTCGCGCCGCTCGTCCACCTCGGCCAGGCCCGCCGTGGCGTGGTCGACGCCGCAGGCGTAGTCGCCGCTGAGCATGGCGGCCTCGGCCGCTTCGGTCAGGACGTCGACCCTGTCGACCCCCAGCCCCGCCCGCGGATCCCACAGTTCGAGGACCTGGTCGAGCATGCGGACCTGCTCCTCGTAGGCGTAGGACCGCCGGGCCTGCGCCGCGGCCAGGTAGGCGGCGGTCAGGGCCGGCCCGCGCTGCCCGGCGGCGTAGGCGTGCGCGGCCAGCTGCGCATGGGCGTCGCCGTCGCGCAGGGCCTCGGCGTAGCGCGCGTGCAGGCGGGCCCGCTCGCCGGGCAGCAGGTCCTCGTAGACGGCGTGCCGGATCAGCGCGTGGCGGAAGTCGTAGCCGTCCCCCGCCGTGACGAGCAGGCTGCGGTCGACGAGCTCGCGCAGGAGGGCGTCCAGGTCGGCCCCGTCCTGCCCGGCCACCTTCGCCAGCAGCCGGTGGGCGACCCGTCCGCCCGCCACCGAGGCCAGGCGCAGCAGCTCGCGAGCCGGGCCGGGCAGCGAGCGCGGGCCGTGCAGCAGCAGGTCGCGCAGGCTGTCCGGGGTGCGCTCACCCGCGCGGGCGAGCGCCTCGACGAACAGCGGATTGCCGTCGCTGCGTTCGTGCACGCGCAGCACGGCGGCCGCGTCCGGCTCGGCGTCGAGGATCGCGGCCAGCTGGCGGCCCACGCCCTGCCGATCCAGGCGGTCCAGGCGCAACATGGTGGCGCGCGGGCGGCGGGCGAGCTCGGACAGCAGCAGCCCGTCGCCGGTCTCGTGCGGCCGGTACGTGATCAGCAGCAGCACGCCGGGCTGCGTCAGGTTCCTGGCCAGGAAACCGAGCAGCTCGCGGGTGGCGGCGTCGGCCCAGTGCAGGTCCTCGATGGCGACGACCACCGGCTGGTCCGCGGCCACCCGCTCGACCAGCGTCAGGACCTCCTCGTACAGCCGGTGTTTGCCGCCCTCCGCCTCGTCCGTGCCGCCCAGCTCGGGGAACCAGCGGGCCAGCTGGCGGTACGGCCCGGGCAGCACCCCTTCGACGCGGATCAGCCGGCGCAGCACCGTCACGAACGGCGCGTACGGCAGGCCGTCGCTGCCCAGCTCGGCACAGGCGCCCTCGACCACCCGAACCCGGGGCCCCAGCGACCGCGCGAACTCCGCCAGCAACCGCGACTTGCCGATCCCGGCCTCCCCGGCCACCAGCGCCACCGCCGGCCCCTCCGCGACAGCCTGGTCCAGGGCCGCGGCCAGGGCCGCCAGCTCCTCACCCCGGCCGACGAACACCGGACTGACCACGCGCTCCGCCACCACGGCGTCAGCATATAAATACCCGGATCACCCGATGTGCGGCACATGTTTACCCGGCCAGGCTGGACGCATGGCAACCACCTACCCGCTGCGGACCATCGGCGCCCACGAGCTCGACGCCTGGGCCCGCATGGTCACCACGACCTACGGCCAGGACTGGTACGAGGGCGCCCTGCGCAACGCGGCCTCCTCCATCGAGCCCGAACGCACGCTCGCCGCCTACGACGGCCCGGAGATCGTCGGCGGCGCCTCCGTCTACGGCCGCGTCATGACGGTCCCCGGCGCGGCCGTCCCCGTCGCCGGCATCACGCTCGTCGCGGTCCTGCCCACGCACCGGCGTCGCGGCATCCTCACCGCGATGATGCGCAGGCAGCTCACCGACCTGCACGAGTCGGGCGGCGAGCCGATCACCGCGCTCAACGCCGCCGAGGCCACCATCTACGGCCGCTTCGGGTACGGCGTCGCCAGCCACGTGGCCGAGATCCAGGCGGACAAGAGACTCCTGGCCCTTCGGCCCGGCACCGACCTCGGCGACGGCACGATCCGCCTGCTCGCCCGTCGGGACGCCCGGCCGCTGCTGGAGAAGGTCTACGACACCGCCCGCCGCGGCGCGGTCGGCTGGGTGGACCGTACGGAGAAGTTCTGGCAGGCCCGCCTGGCGGACGGCGAACGCGTCCGCGGCGGCGGGACGGAGCTGCGCTTCGTCGTGCACACCGAGCCAGGCGGCGAGGCCACCGGGTACGTCCTCTACCGCTCCAAGCCCGGGCTGGTGCAGGTCATCGAGGTCGCGGCCACCACCAGGCAGTCCTACGCCGCTCTGTGGCGCTTCCTCATCGACCTCGACGCGCACGCCGGCCTCACCTACGACGGCGCCGTCGACGAACCGCTGACGCACCTGCTGACCGACCCGCGCGCGGCCCGCGCCACCACGATCGACAACCTCTGGGTCCGCCTGGTGGACGTGGACCGGGCGCTGGCGGCACGCCGCTACTCGACCCCCCTGGACCTGGTGCTGGAGGTCCAGGACACGTTCTGCCCCTGGAACGCCGGGCGCCACCGCCTGCTGGCCGACGGCGACTCCGTCACCTGCGAACGCACCCGGGCCCAGCCTGACCTGCGGCTCACCTCCGCCGAGCTGGGGGCGGCCTATCTGGGCGGCACCACGCTGGCGTCGCTGGCCGCGGCGGGCCGGGTCGAGGAACTGCGGCCGGGCGCGGTCACCGCCGCCTCGCTCGCCTTCCGCGGCGAGCGCGCGCCCTTCCACCCGTCGGGCTGGGCGTTCCCGGCCTTCTGACGGCCCGCGCCCTTCTGCCGGTCGGGCTCGGCGTTCCTCCTGTTCCACGGTCCGCGCCCCTTCACCCCTCGAGCTGGGCGATCCCCTCGGGCTGGGCGATCGCCTCGGGCTGGGCGATCCTCGCCTTCTTCGCGGCCCGCGCCATTCCTTCCCCGCACGGGCCGCGCGGCCGGGATGTCGTCAGGAAGTGTCGGTGGTGGGTGTCATGTCGGACATGTGCGGCTCCGGCGTCATGTCGGACGTGTGTGGTTCTGAGGTCATGTCGGACGTGGGTGGCTCTGGTGTCTCGGACGGGGGCGGCTCTGGTGTCTCGGACATGTGTGGCCCTGGCGTCATGTCGGGCATG
Source organism: Nonomuraea sp. NPDC001831 (assembly GCF_042892035.1). Taxonomy (NCBI): domain Bacteria; kingdom Bacillati; phylum Actinomycetota; class Actinomycetes; order Streptosporangiales; family Streptosporangiaceae; genus Nonomuraea; species Nonomuraea sp. NPDC001831. The sequence continues at coordinate 160,395 of NZ_JBIATU010000020.1, forward strand.
TGTGGGATGCAGGGCATGCTCGGCTCCCCGAACCACTGGACCAGGTACCGCCGCATCGTGGCGACCTCGGCCCGCTGGTCGTCGCGCACCTTGCGAGCGAAGGCGGCGACCTCGGGATGCACCGCCTCGCCGTGCACGAGGAGCTGCTCCGACGTCATGATCGCCATCATGTGGTGCGGGATCATGTGCTGCAGGAACGCCTTGTCGAGCTGATTCCCCGAAAGCCCCGACAGGTCGGGCATCGTGGTCGCGCCCGGACTCGGCGCCGGGCTCTGCGGGTACCACTGCCGCAGCCAGCCCTTCATCGTGCCGACCTCGGCGGTCTGCGTCGTGACGATCGACTGCCCGAGTCGCCGCATCTCCGGCCTGCTGGACCGCTGCAGCTGACGGGCCGCGACGATGGCGTCCTCGTGGTGCGGGACCATCTGCGACAGGTAGTCGTACTCGCTGGTCACGGCGTGCATCTGCCCCATGCCGGGGCACGTGGGCTGCGGGCCCGCCGGGCTCGGGCTCGGGCTCGGGGACGGCATCGGCGAAGATGCCATGGCAGCCGTGGCGGCCCCCGACGCGGTGGTGACGGCGGCCAGGAATGCCCCGGCGGCCATCGCTGTCATTGCGGAGCGTCGCTTCATGCGTACCCCCAACGCCGATTCGACACCTACTCCAACGGTAACCCGCCCCTGAAATGTCACCGCGTACGCCCGTACGTGGAGGATTTTCGAACATTAGGATGATCCACCTATGCGCGGAAAAATCATGATAGTCGCGTTCTTATTGCTGACGGGCTGTTCGACGAACGAGCCGAAGGACTGGGTGCTCAAGGATCCGAGCCACTGGCCGCTGGCGTCATTGCCGGCCGCGGCCGCCAAATCAGGCGTGCCGGAGGGGGCGGACAAGGTGCTGGCGCGGATCCAGGTCGCGGAGTACGACATGGTCCCCTGGATCAACGACAAGGGCGTGTGCGGGCTCGCCGACCAGGGCTCCTCCGACGTGCTCTTCAACATGAGCCAGGATCTGACGAAGTCCGAGGGCAACGTCGTCACCGCGGAAGAGGGCTTCGCCGGGCCGAAGGAACCCATGGTCGGCACCAGTTCGGAGAGCACCGTGACCCTGTGGTGCACCCCCACCCGGATGTTCGTCACCGTCCAGGCAAAAAACCTCGGAAAGGTGCAGCTTTACGGAAACGCGGCGGCAAAGAAGACCAAGGAAAAACTGACGGTCGTGGTGGGCACGCCGGAGGCGGTCAAGCAGTCACTCCCCGGTGCGACCCTGATCGGCCGCTAGCCCCGCATTTCTTCAGGTCGCCACGGGACCGATCCCTTTCTGTCCGCTCGCCTGAACCGATGCTCAACCGATCCTCAACACCGCCGCCGTCACCCTCGACCAGAGATCCGAGCCACCTGAAGGGAGTCGCGCACATGACGCACATCCTCGGAAGAGCCGCGGCCACGCTCGCCGGGGCCGGCCTGGCCCTCGCCCTGCTGACCTCCACCGCGCACGCCACCACCCCGGCCACCCCAGTCACCACGGCCGCTCCGGCGCACAGCGTCAGGTCGAGCTGCGCGATGAGCGATGGCGAGAAGGCGCGATTCGAGATCAAGTACCGGACGACCGGCGGCTACCACCGCGTTTCCGACATCATCTACCGCTGGAGCACCGCGGCACCGATCCGCCTGAAGACCGCACACCTCAACCTGATGGTCGAACGCCGCGGCAAGGACGGAAAGATCCACGAGGAGACACTTCACGAGAAGAAGGCATTCGACGACGTCTCCTACGACATCGTCGTCGACCTCAAGGTCTCGGCCAAAAAGAAGCTTTACCTGGCCGTGGACGCCACGTTCGTGAAGAAGGGCGAAAAGCTGCGCTGCACGGGACGCACATCCGGCGTCTGACGCCTCCTGAACGCCACTCCCGCAGCCGGACCTGCTCACAGGGGCGCCGCCTTCCAGGCGGTGCGGCAGCCGGCGGGTGGACGACGGTCACGGCCGCCCCCGCCTGCGGCGGTCCTTTCGGGAGGCCGGCCCGAGATCGGGGGTCTTGTAGGTGACCAGGGGGATCGTGGTGGCCACGGGCGTGGCCAGGCCGTGGTCGACGAGGTCGTTGATCACCTGCTCGATGCGTTTGTAGGCCGTGGGCGCCTCCTCGAAGAGGAGCTGGCGGTCGCCGCACACCACCACCGACCCCACCGGCGTGCGGCGCAGCTCCTCGACGGTGTGCTTGGCCCGGCCGCGGCGCAGGGCGTCCGCGCGCGACATCTTGCGGCCCGCGCCGTGCGCCACGGAGTGGCCGGCGTCCGGACCGGCGTGCGCCGCCACGAGGTAGGACGGGGTGCCGCGGGTGCCGGCGATGAGCACGTCGCGGCCGTCGCCCGGCGCCGCACCCTTGCGGTGCAGGTAGCCGCCGTCGCGGAGTTCGACCGAGTTGTGGCACTGGTCGAGGATCGGCTCGGCAGGCTCGAACCCCAGCGCGTGGGCGACCCGGGCGGCCAGCAGCCGCCGGTTGAGCGACCCCCACCGTACGGCCTCGTCGTGCCTGGCCAGGTAGGCGCCGGGATCGGGGGCCGGGCCCGCGCCGTGGACCTCGGTGTGCTCGCGCAGGATCCGCTCGCCCAGCCCCCGTGACCCGCTGTGGACGACGAGAACCAGGTCACCGGCGTCGAGGCCGAGTCGAGCGGCGTGGCGCGGTTCGAAGACCGTCCCGATCCGGGCCAGCTCGACGAAGTGATTGCCGCGGCCGACCGTCCCGAGGCCCTCGACGTGACCGGCGGGGATGTCGTCCTTCATGACGGCCCAGGCGGGATCGTCGGCATCACGTACGGGATCCAGCGCACGATCGAGGTCGGGGAAGCGGGCGGCGAGCTTCTCGGGCACGGCGCGCTTGAGCCTGACCGGGAACACGGCGATGCCGCAACCGATGTCGGAGCCCACCAGGAACGGGTACAGGACGGCCGACGCCATGGCGGCCCCGACGGGCGCGCCCTTGCCGGGGTGCAGGTCAGGCATGGCGGCGACGTGCGTCATGCCGTCGAGGGCGGCCACCTGACGGCACTGCGCGACGGCGTCGGACTCGATCCAGCTGGTGGGGGAGGCGAACACGGTGACGGTGGCCCCGGTGACCGGAGCGGACGGGGCCGGGTGCTGCTGAGACAAAGACGTTCTCTTCCCTGGAGAAGGGCTGTTCCCTGCAGAAGGGCTGTTCCCTGGAGAGGGCATGGACAGGCGGCATCACGACGCGAACCGGCGTCGCGGCATCTCGAAGGGCGGGGTGTCGTTCGTCAGAGCCTCATGGGGACCACGTTCTCGAACCCCCGCCGCCCCAGGCAACCGATTTTCGGCCCGGCGCCGGCGACGGCGACGCGGTCCTCACCCAGACCAGGCTTCGGGTTCGGCGACCCATCCGCCGACCATGACGAGCCGGCTCCGGCGGTCAACCGCGAAAAACCCGAAAGGACGGCCGAAGTCGAGATCGACGTGCCTGACGCGGTATCGGGACGGCGGAGCCATTCCGCCCCCGACGGCGCCGAAGGCGGTGATCGCGGCGGCTTCGAACCCGGCCGAGTGGAAGGCGGCGACGGCGTTCTGCCGGGCCTGGGTGACGGCGAGCGGCTGGGTGCTGATGGCGGGGAAGTGGCCGCGGGCCGGGTCGGTCACCGTTGCCAGGCCGAAGACCTCAGGCAACTCCAGCAGGTCGTGCGTGGCGGCGAGGGTGAAACGCGGGACTCTGACGTTCAGCACGTCCTCAGGGACGTGGTCGCGTACGTGGCGGACAGTCATCCCGGGGCCCGGACAGCCCGCAGCCAGAACACCGGCCGGTGTGACGCGGTGACGCCCGGCCAGCACATCGACCCCGGCGCCGAGAACCTGCCCGGGTCCCATCGAGTCGTCACCCAGCACCAGATGTACGTCGATCCCACCGGTACCCATGACCCGAAGCAAGGTCAGCCGGCCGGCCGGGGTGTCGGCGACCCCGGCCCGGTCGAGTACGCGGGTGCTGCGGCGTAGGACATGGATCTCACGCCCGGCCCACGGGCCGGCCTCGAACAGGCCGACGCCGTCGGTGAACGGCCGCAGCCACGCGGTGCGCACGGTCAGCGCCATGGCCAGGACGAGCAGCACGCGGTCGCTCAGCTGGAGCGGCATGGTCTCGATCAGCCCACCGGTCTGCTCCTTGGCCCAGGCGTCGAGCCGGCGGCGATCCGCTGCCGGGTCTGCAGTCAGTTCGCCGTACATGCCTGGGGGAAGCGTGCTGAGCCAGTCCGGACGCAGTGGCAGGTCCGGCCGGGACCACAATCCCAGCGCCGACCGTATCGCCGTGGACTCGTCCATGATCGACAGCACGACTCGGGCCGCCTGGGACGCCGTGGCGGCGTCCATGCCCACGGCCTCCTGCAGTTCCGCGCGCCCCCGTCCTTCGGCGGCTGACGCGAGATGAGCCAGCAACGGCCAGGCGCCCGCGCCGGCATCACGACAGATCCCCCCGAACAGGTCTGCACCCACCGGGCGGTCAGTGCGTTGGCCGCGGTCACCGCGGCGTGCTGCTGCTGCCAGGTCATGCGGGCGACCGTACAAGATCGAAGTCCTGAACGAGTACCGTTCGAGCGCTTTGCGTGGATGCGGATGCGGTCACTCCGCCGTGACCGAGAAGCGGGCTACGGCCGGCTCGCGCAGCCGTCGAGGACACCAGCCGGCCTCGGCGACGGCGTCCAGCACCTCTGCGGGGCCTCGCCAGCGCACCACTGTGGTGTCGGGATGCCGCGCACGCGCGGTTGCCCGCGCGTATCCGATGCGGCGGGACGTGCCCGGTCAGTCCGGGCGGGCCCGGCCGCCCCGCCGTTCCTCCACCACCGGGCGCGCGAGCAGCCTGTCGATGCTGCGGCGCTCGTGTTTGGTGGGACGTCCCGCGCCACGAGCTCGGACGGCCACCGTCACGGTCTCCTCGCGCGGAGGGGGCGGCGGGCTCTTGTCGACGTAGCACTCGGCGGCCACGGCGGCGCCGACGCGCTTGGTGATGGCACGGGAGACCACCACGATGCGTTCGCGCCCATCGTGCCGCAGCCGGATCTCGTCTCCGACCCGTACGGCGTGCGCAGGCTTGACCCGCACCCCGTTGACCCGGACGTGCCCGCCCCGGCAGGCGTCGGCCGCGATCGAACGGGTCTTGGTGAGCCGTACCGACCAGATCCAGCTGTCCACCCGCACACTCAGCTGCTCACCCACCACCCCGACACTGTACTGAGAACCCCGCACCGCCGACATCCACGCCTTGGCCGGCTTTCAGGCGAACGCGCATCACGGGCCGGGGCGGCTCCTGCGGCCGGCGGCCTCGGCGTAGGCTTCCTTGAACAGTTCGAGGATCTCCTGGTCCACCGGGTTGGTCAGGTAGTTGTTCTGGCGGATCTCGTTCGGGCGCCGTTCGTCCAGACGGGCCAAGGTCAGAGGTGCTTCGGCCGCCAAGACCGAACGCTGCGGGCTGAGGAAGGCTCCTCGGTCGTTCCAGATGGTGAGCATGCCGCGATCCTGACCCGGCAGGCGGAGATTCAGCACCCAACGTCCCTTGCCCACGGTTGTGTAGAGGGTGGCCAATCCCGCGCTCTCCAATTGCTGGGCCCACTCACAGAGGCCGCGGAGGTAATCGCCATGGGTGGGGTCCGCGTCCTCGATACCGGCGATGAACAGAGCTGATCCGGCTGTCGGCTTCGCCTCTCTTCGGGAGGTGGACGGCCGCATAGGCGATCTCATGGTCGCCCGCTCAGGTTCGATCAACTGAGGCACCAGCACCTGGCTGTCCTGCACCTTGTACGCCGAGACGGTTACCAGGTCGATATCGAGCCGCTCGTTGGTGACCGCCTGCAGATAGCCGGCGAGATCGATCAGGTCGGGCGAGGCGGCATCGAGCACCACCACGCACCGGATCCGGCCCTCCTCCAAGGCCGCCCTCATGTTGTCCTGGAAGGCGGCCATATCCACCGAGCCGTCGGCGACTTCCGTCCTGATCGCATCCGCTATGGACGAGCTTCCGCGCTTGGCGAGATGGGGGCGTACGAGTTCCTCGAACGTCTCCGATGACAGTTGGAAGAGGTGTGACGCGTAACCGAGAACCTGAGTGAAGACGGACCTTCGGTCGGAGTTGGCCGCGAGCTTCACCTCGATGATCACGGGCTGACCGGTGTCAGCGTCCATCGCAATCAAATCTGCATACCCGGTGCCGAGAGGGACCTCTCGTCCCAGCACCACTAACCTCGGCTGTCCACGCAGCGGCAGCATGGCAGGGGTCCGCTCGATGCTGTCATGCAGGTCTTTTTCGCGGAGAAACGGCTGTGTGGGGAGGGGGACCAGCCCATCTCCGGTGTCCCGCCAGATTCCTGTCATCGAGGGACCTTTCTCTGGTGATCGGGCGTTAATATCCGCGTCTGGTAGGCATGTCCGAGGCTGCGCCTGTCTGAAGGAGCACAATGGCCGCACATGAGCATCCGCTCACGGATCTCGAACAGCGCCTGTTGGCCATCGCGAACGAGCACGGCTTCATCCTGCTCCGCGAGCCGGTGCAGTACTACTGCGAATTGAAACGCGACCACGTCATCGTCTACCTCGACCGGCAGCGGAGCGCGAGAAACGTCATCGCTGTCTTTTTGCATCCCGAGACCGACCTGTCACGGCTTCCCGCGGAGGCGGGATTAGGGATCCCCGACGCGCCCAAACATTCGGACGGCATGCGCCACTTCCCCAAGAAGGTCAACAAAGGCAAGCGGCCGTCCACCTACGGCTATCCGATCACCTGTGCAGATCTCACATCCTTCGGCCGGCTCCTCGCCTCTCTGACATAGAGCGTTCCTGGGTGTGCCACGGGGGGCCGGCGCTTTCCACGCGTTCCATCGACGGTTCATCGCAACCGTTCATGCCGTGGCGAGCGGCCAGAGTTGCAGTCGGTAGAGGTCGACCTCGACGATGTCGGGGGGAAAGTCCGGCTCCTCGGTGTTGGAGAGAACCCTGTTCAGCACGCGAGCCGACCAGGCGCTGTCACGCTCGCCCGTGTCGAACTCGACGTACTCGTCCCACTCCGCCGCGAAATGCTGAGCGATGCCGATGCGGCCGGTTCGCAGGTCGAGACGCCCTTCCCACAGACGATCCCAGGCAGGGAGCGGGCCCGGCTCGGCGTCCCAGAGTTCGTAGCGGACGTGGATCGGGCCGCCGGGAGGCACGGCGCTGGTGATGTCGACGCCGTTGGGCCCTGCTCCGATCCTGGGGAGCGCCCACCCTCCCAAGTCCTGTCCTGGGCGCGGACTGCCTGTGGGCATGCCGTTCTCCACCTCGGTGACGAGAAAGTCGGAGCCCTGATGAATGCGCAGGCTGTCGTGAGCGCTCCCGCGGAGGACTGCCATGAGGATCCGCCTTTCCTGCCTTGGGGGAGAGGCCCCGGCGTGGACGTCGGGTCAGGTCTTCTCCTGGAGGGTGACGTTGACCTCGCGCGCCTGGCCGTCCCTCAGGTAGGTGATTTTGAGCTGCTGGCCCGGCTTGGCGCCCCTGACCTGTCCGACGACGGTCTCGCCCGCGTCGACCGGGGTGCTGCCGATCTTCGTGATCAGGTCGCCCTGCTTCAGTCCGGCCTTCTCCGCCGGGCTTCCCGCGATGACCTGGCTGATCAGGGCGCCGGGCACGTCGCCGGTCGCGTCGGTGACGCTCACCCCGAGGACCGCGTGGCGGACCTTGCCGGTGGCGATGAGCTGGTCGGAGACGTGCTTGGCGGTGTTGACCGGGATGGCGAAGCCCACACCGCCGCCGGCGGCGTTCGAGGCGATGGCGGTGTTGATGCCGACCAGCTCGCCCTTCGCGTTGACCAGCGCGCCGCCGGAGTTGCCGGGGTTGATCGAGGCGTCGGTCTGGATGGCGCCGCCGATCGTCGTGCCGGCGCTTTGGGGGCTCTGCTCCTGTCCCCAGCCGGGCGGGACCTGCTGCCGCTGGTCAGGGCCGGTGGTGAGGGTACGGTCAAGCGCGCTGACGATCCCCGCCGTCACGGATCCGTCCAGGCCGAGGGGGCTGCCGATGGCCAGTACGGCTTCGCCGACCTTGAGCGTGTCGCTGTCGCCGAGCGTCGCCTTGGTCAGCCCGGACACGTCCGCGGCCCTGATGACGGCCAGGTCGGTGGCCGGATCGATGCCGACGACGCTTGCCTTGGCCGTCTTGCCGTCGCTGAACTTCACGCTCATCTGCCCGCCGCCCTGGCTCGCGCCCTCGACCACGTGGTTGTTGGTGAGGATGAGGCCGTCCGACGACAGCACGACGCCCGAGCCCTCGCCGCTCTGCCCCTGGATCATCACGACGGTCGGCTGAACCCTGGCCGCCACGTCCGACACGGTGAGCGATCCGGAGGCCGGCTTGAGGACGGGGCTGGGCACGTGGCTGGCGGTGGCGACGGGCGCGGGCCGGAAGGAGGTCGCCGCGACGGCGCCGGCCACCCCGCCGACGATCGCCATCGCCGCCAGCGCGAGCCCGGCCACCGCCTTCTGGCCGGCGGTGAACCGCGCCTTCAAGGTCGGCGCCGGCGGAGGCGGGGGCGGCGGCTGCTCCGTGACGATCGGGTCGCGGCGGGGGAAGCCTCCGGCGGTCGGCGGCGTGGTGCCGAACTGGCTCCACCCGCCGTTTCCCTGCGTTCCAGGGTCCTGCTCGTGAGGCTCGTGCGCGTTCATCTGTCATCTCCCTCAAGTTCTGCTGCCTCACGGTGCCAACTCCGGCGTAAGACCCGGCTAAGCCCTTGATCCGGAACCGGGCCCGCTGCTCATGGCGGCCTTATCGATCCAGGTCGGGGCGGGTGTGGCTGCCAGAAAACCATTTTTTACGCGCTGTCGAACCACGCTGCCCGAACCGGCGTACGAGAGGTCGTCTCAAGGGCGCGGGGTCGGGAGCGCGTCGCCGAGGGAGGTGAGCAGGAGGTGGCGCTGCAGCAGGGTGAGCTCGCCGACCTGCCGCAGCCCGGCGCCGCCCTCGGGCTGCCGTTCTCGCCTCGTCCTGGCCGACCGGGCCGGACGGTCCCTGGACGAGGTCCAGGTGATCAAGGTGAGCAGTCGCAACCACACCGACAAGGACGACGACGTCACCCTAGGCCGGTCGCCGTCGCCGTCCTGGCGAGCGGTTTCGCCCTGAACCGCCGGCTACCAGCCGACCTCGTCGCAGCCGGTGTGGCCGTCCGGCTCCACCTGCAGAGTCGCGTGCGCGACGCCGTGACGGGTGCGCAGCAGGTCCCGGGCCTGATCGAGGACGGCGTGGTTGTCGCTCTGGTCGCCCGTGACGAGGTGGGCGGTGGCGACGTGCATGCCGGAGGTCAGCGTCCACAGGTGCAGGTCGTGCACGTCGCGCACGCCCTCGATGGCCGCCAGGTCGGCCGCCACGACGGAGGCGTCCATGCCCTCGGGCACGTGCTGGCCGAGCACCGCGAACACCTGCCGGCCGAGCGAGATCGCACGCACGGCGACGAACACCCCGATGGCCAGCGCGATGACCGTGTCCCAGAACGTCTGGCCGGTCGCCGTGATCAGCCACCCCGCCGCGATGACGCCGACCGACCCCGCCGTGTCGGCCACCACCTCCAGGTACGCGCCCTTGACATTCAGGCTCTCACTGGCTCCGGACCGCAGCAGGACCAGGGCGATCAGGTTGACCACCAGCCCGAGCGCGCCCACCACGAGCATCGGCCCGGAGGACACCTCGGCCGGCCCGCCGATCCTGCCGATCGCCTCGGCGACCACGTAGACGGCGACGCCCAGCATGAGGATCACGGCCAGCAGCGAGGCGAACACCTCGGCCCGGTAGGAGCCGTAGCTGCGCCGGCCGGTGGTGTCGGGGCGGGCGGCGATCCTGGTGGCGACCAGCGCCGCGCCGAGCGTGACGACGTCGGCGGCCATGTGCCCGGCGTCCGACATCAGGGCCAGCGACCCCGAGATCAGCCCGTAGACCAGCTCGACCAGGAAGAACCCACCGATCAGGACGAACGACACCGCCAGCCGCCAGCGGTGCCGGGCCCCCGCGTGCCCGTGCCCGTGACCCACGCCCATCAGCGCTCGCCCTCCCGCTCCGGGTGGATGGCCTCGGTGTGCTCGGTGTGGGCCAGCGCCAGGTCCAGCAGCATCCGTACGTGCGGATCCTCCAGCCGGTAGTACGCCATCCGGCCCGAACGGCGGGCGGCCACGATGCGATGGGCGCGCAGCAGGCGCAGCGCGTGGGAGACCGCCGACTCGCTCTGCCCGGTCACCGCCGCCAGGTCGCACACGCACAGCTCGCCGTCCAGCAGGGCGACCAGCAGCTTCAGCCGGTTGGGGTCGGACAGCAGGCCGAAGATGTCCGCCGTGTCGGTCAGGTCCTCGGCAGCGGGCATCCGCTCGCACACCGCGGACACCCGGTCGGCGTCCACCACCTTGACGGCGCAGCCGTCCACCATCAACACATTCTCAGCTGAAGAACTGTTCATATGTGTATTCTGTCGCCTATGCGATGAATGTCAACAACGACAACCACCTCGTACCGCAGCTGCGCCGGGGGGCGCACTCCAAGATCCGATGGCGGGTGGCGTCGCTACGACATGACGTTCTGTCACGCACGTGGCGTCCTGAGTCGCTGCGTCGGTCGTACCGCGAAGGTCCCGGGGAGATGCGTCAGGAATGCATGCTGACCTGCGGCATTCGGACGACCCGGACTGACCGCGGCAGGACCCGGCGGCCGAGGCCCTGGCGTGTGTCACCCGGCGTGGGCGCCCGCGGCGATCACGGCGTCGGTGAGGGCGGCGGCGTAGGCGTCGGTGAGCTTGCCGGGGTCGAACAAGAGCGCGTACCACATCGGCCCGAAGACCAGATCGATGAGCAGATCGTCATCGGGGTGAGTGAGCTGCCCGCGTTCGCGCGCGCGGGTGAGGATCCGGCGGACCGCCTGGCGGCGCGCCGCGATCAGCTCGCTGCTCACGCGCTGGGCGAAGGCGGGATCCTGCAACGCCTCGGCGGCCAGGGCCTGGTTGAGTGCGCCGGCCACCCCGCGCTGTCCGGCGAAGGTGGCCTCCAGCAGGGCCAGCAGGTCCTCGCGCAGGTCGCCGGTGTCGGGGGTGGGCAGCCGGGTACGGGCGTAGACCGTCAGCACGTCCAAGATCACCTCGCCCTTGCCCGGGTAACGGCGGTAGACCGCCTGTTTGGACACACCGCTGCGGGCGGCGATGGCCTCCATGCTCACCCCTCGGTAGCCCTGCTCGGTGATCAGGTCCAGGGCGGCCTGACGGATGGCGTCGTCGACGGCGGGGTCGCGGGGTCGTCCGGTCATGGTGCGCAGTCTATTTGACATACGCACCGGTCCGTATTTAAATGTCAATACGCAACGTACCGTATTGAAAGGAGGGGGCATGCGCCCCCGCTCCTCCACCCCCGCACTGCTGACGCTGGCGTTGGGCTACTTCGCGCTGGGGACCGCCTCCCTGGCGGTCGTCGGCCTCAGCGGCCCGATCGCTGTGGACCTGAAGGTGCCCGCCGCCACCGTCGGCACCCTGATCACCGTCTTCGCGCTGGTGTTCGCCCTGGCCGCCCCCGTCGCCGCGATCGTGCTGGGTCGCCTGGACCGCCGCACCGTGCTGCTGGTGGGCCTGGCGCTGATGGCGCTGGGCGGCGCCGCAGCCGCGATGGCGCCCAACTTCACCGCCCTGGCCGCCGCGCGGGTGGCCGCCGGGCTGGGCGCGGCGATCTTCGGACCGGCCGCCTCGGCCACCGGCTCGATGATCGTTCCCGCCGAGCAGCGGCCCCGCGCGCTGGCGGTGGTGTTCGGCGGGATGACCGCCGCCACCGTGCTGGGCGTGCCGCTGGCCTCTGCCGCGGGCGCCGCGATCGGCTGGCGCGCCACCATGGCCGCCGTGGTCGCCCTGACCCTGGTGGCCGGCGGGTTGCTGGCGGTGCTGCTGCCACCGGTGGCACCGGGCCCGCCCCCCACCGGTCGTGCCTTTGCCGCCGCGCTGCGAACCCGGGGCGCCACCCTCATGATCGCCACCACGCTGCTGGTGCTGACGGCCCAATTCACCGTCTACGGCGTCGCCGGGGCCTACCTGGCCGCCCGGTTCGGCGCGGGCCCGGGGCTGGTGTCGCTGACGCTGCTGGTGTTCGGCGTGCTGGGCATGGCCGGCAACGCCGCAGGTTCCCGCGTCTACGCCCGCCTGGGCGGCGGCCGCACCATCGCCGTCGCGCTGGCCGGGCTGACCCTGGCCTTCCTGGGCCTGGCCGGTGCACCCGCCGTACCGGCGGCCGGGGTCGCGGTGTTCGCCTTCTGGGCCGTCTTCAACACCTTGTTCATGGCCCCGCAACAGGCCCGGCTGGTGGAACTGCTGCCCGAACAGCGTGGGATCCTGCTGGCGCTCAACGCCTCGGCCCTGTACCTGGGCATGAGCCTGGGCAGCCTGCTGGGCGCCGGACTGCTGCCCGCCCTGGGCGGCCACTGGCTCCCGGCCCTGGCGCTACTGCCGCTGGCCGCGGCCGTCACCGCCCACGCCGCCTCCACCCGTCCGCGCCCGACCCGCCCGGCCACCCTGGTCTCCGCGGCCGCTCCGGCCCACCGCTGACCTGATCTTCCTTTCCGGCCTTCCTTTGTTCGTCACCTCAACCTCACAGGAGAACCCCATGTCCCAGCCGGCAGCCCAGCTCGTGCGCGACTACTTCGAGCAGATCTGGAACCAGGGCCGCACCCAGCTGGCCGACCGGTTCCTCGCCGCGGACCTGATCCAGCACAACCCCAACCTGCCCGATGGCCGCCGTCCGCTGACCGAGTTCATCGACGGGATGCGCGCCCAGCTCCCCGACGCCCGCTTCGAGATCCGCCGCATGGCCGTCGACGGCGACCTGGTGTTCACCCACAGCCTGTTCACCGCCCAACCCGGTCACCCCGGCATCGCGGTGGTGGACATCTTCCGCATCTCCGACGGCCTGATCGCCGAACACTGGGACCTGCGCGAGGACGTCCCCGCCACCACCGTCAGCGGCCACCCGATCGTCTGACCCCGACCAGCACCAGCACCCGGACCGAACGTCGAGGTCGATTCCCGTGACCACCTCCACCACCCGCCCACTGCACGACCAGACCATCCTGATCACCGGCGCCACCGACGGCCTGGGCCGCGCCCTGGCCCACCGCCTGGCCGCCGAGGGCGCCACCCTGATCCTGCACGGCCGCAACCCGGCCAAGGGCCGGCAACTGCTGACCGACCTACGCGACCGAACCGGCAACGACCGGCTCACCTTCGAGCATGCCGACTTCGCTCACCTGGACCAGATCCACTCCCTGGCCGACCGCCTGGCCACCCGCGACCGGCTGGACGTGTTGGTCAACAACGCCGGCATCGGCGTGGAGACCGCCCCCCAACGCAGCGCCGACGGCCTGGAGCTGACCTTCCAGGTCGACTACCTGGCCACCTACATGCTCAGCAGCCTGCTCACCCCGCTCCTGGCCCGCACCGCCGACACAGGCGGGGGCCCGGCGCGGATCGTCAACGTCAGCTCCGCCGGACAGGCCCCCCTGGACTTCGACAACGTGCTGCTGGAGCACCACTGGGACGGCGTGCAAGCCTACTGCCAGGCCAAACTCGCCCAGATCATGCTCACCCTCGACCACGCCGAACTACTGCGCGACCACGGCGTCACCGTCAATGCCCTGCATCCTGCTTCCTACATGCCCACCAAGATCGTCACCCACCTGTTCACCGTGCAAAGCACCCTGGACGAAGGCGTCACCCACACCGCCCGCCTGATCACCGACCCCGCCCTGGACAACGTCACCGGCACCTATTTCAACCGCTCCCGCCCCGCCCGCGCTCACCACCAGGCGTACGACACCGACGCCCGCACCCGTCTGCGGGAGATCAGCCGGCAACTCACCGGCGTGCCCTTCCCCGCCGCACCTCTCCGGGCCGCCGAGAACTCCCGCCGCCGGCCGGGACGGTGACCCTGGAGGGATGGGAGGCTCGAATGGTGCGTACCTGGTTCGAGCCCGAAGAGGCCGAGGAGTTCGAGGCCGCCAAGGACCTGCTGATCCGGCGGTGTGTCACGTGGGCGGAGGAGCACGGGCATCCGGTCGATGACCTGCTGCTCTCCGCAGCCGTCGACGCGCGACACGAGAGCCGTGACGGCCGGCTGGCGTACTGGGATGGTGCGAGCATCAGGTTCTTCCTGCTGCGATACGTGCCGTGCAAGGTGACGGCCGGGCGGGAGGAGCTCGACCTCGCTCCGGAGGTGCTGTGCACGTACCTGCGCTATCTCGACGTCACCGGCCTTCGCGACCCGCGCGGCGTCACGTTCGCGGATGCGCGGGAGATCATCGCCGACGTGCGGGCGGAGTACGCGGCCGCGCTTGACGATCCTACGCTGCGGGGGGTGGCGACGTTCTGGGCGCACACGGCTCTCGGCCAGGGCGTCGATCTCACCGTTCCTGGGGCGTTCGAGCGGTTCAAGCGCGATCTCGACGCCGGTCGCGTTCCGCACGACGAGCAGGTGCTGGACAAGATCCTGCAGAACCGCCTCGTGAACGGCGACATCGGTGAGGAACGGGCCTTCCCCCAGCTGCCCGTGTACCTGCCCCCCGCGTCCGAGCTGATGGAGGCCGCCGCGCGCAGTCGGACCGTCCAGCGTCTCATCACCCTGGCCGATTGGGTGGGCAAGGACGGCCGCGCCCTCACCGACGCGGGCAACCTCCACATCGCCGACGCTCTTGAGGTGTCGGCTCTGCTGGGGACCGGCGAGGACCGGCTGGGCGTCCGCGGCGCCGCCGATCTGCCGCAACTCAACCTGCTGCTCGCCTGGGCCAAGAAGCTGCGCCTGACCCGCACCAGCAAGGGCCGGCTCCTCCGCGTGGCCAAGGCCGCACCCTTGCTGGGCGACCCGGAGACGCTGTGGCGGCGCGCGTTCGAGGTGCTGCCGGAGCTCGGCCGGGTGGTCACCGTGCCCGTCGAGACATGGCGATCCCAGCCTGTCCTGGCAGAGATCTTCGACGAGATCCTGCCGGACGTGCTCAACTCCATGTACGGGCTGGACGAGATGCCGGTGGTCCGGCTCGAAGAGACGGTGTGGCTGGCCTGCCAGGAGTACTTCGATCTCGACCAGGAGGAAGAGCGCCTGCGCGATCTCTGGCGCCGCGAGTCCGCCCGGGACCTGGGGCGCATGTTCGAGGTCCTGTCCGACCTCGGGGCCGTGGAGCTCACCCGCGGCCCCGCCGACCCCCTCTACGTGAGCGACCTCGACCACGACGACCAGCCCCTGCCGCCGGACGCGGTCGAACGCCTGCGCGCCGCCCTCGCCGAGCCCGGCCTCCCGCTGGTCCGCCTCACCCCGCTCGGCGTGCGCGGCGTCCGCGACCGCCTCCTCGCCGAGGGCCGCGACGCGCCCCTCGTCGGCGAACTGGCCACCGCTCCACCTGCCGAGCTGCTCGGGGTGGTCGCCCAGCACTATCCGCCGGAGGACGCCGTCGCGGAGCTCCAGGGATGGCTGGCCCGCCCGGGGCAGGACCTTGAGATGTTGCTGCAGGCGGTGCGGGACTGCCCGTTCCGTACGCGGGTGGGGGCGATGCTGCGCGTTCTGGCCGACCTCCTTCCCGAAGGGCGGCTTTTCCATGACCTACGTCACGACCCGGTCCTCGGACCCGCCGTGTGGACGCAGCTCATCGATGCCGGGAAGATGCAGCCCGAGGCGCTGAGTGAGCGGGAGAACCTGCTGCTGGGTGCGGAGAACTTCCTGTCAGTGCTGGAGCTCGCGGGGCCTGAGGGGCTGGTGGACCAGCTCAAGAGGATGGGAGGCGGGGACGCGTACGAGTTCGTGAAGGCGGTCCTGGCGTCGGGGCACCCCGATGTCGTGGGATTGCGGGAGCTGCGCGAGCTGGTGGCCGAGCCGCTCCGCAGGACCGCCCGCCGTCGCCTCCGCCTCGTCCCCACCCGGCCGCCGGGAGCTCGGGGCCGCCGGAGGAAGCGCTAGTTAGCGCGGTGACGTGTGTTTCGTGCACCAGTCCCTGTACTACCCGGTCATCGACGCCGGCCAGGACACCGACAGCTACCGGGAGTTCGCCGACGGACCGTACCTGACGGCCAAGGCGATGGCCTGGTTCTGGGACGCCTACACCCCGGATCCCGCTCAGCGCGCCGAGATCACCGCGTCGCCGCTGCGCGCCTCCCTGGTTGTCGACTACGTGCTGAACGCCGCTGTGGAGGGCGCTGCTGCTGGCGGCGGCCATCTAGGACGAGGCCCTGCAGTTCTCGTCATCGTCGCCGCGCTGCTGCCGATCACCCTCATCGGGCTGCACCGCGTCGGTGGTGTCAACGCACTGATCGACAGGGTGCCGACGGCCTTCGCCGGCGGCGTCGAGCGGCTCGACTCCTGACGGGGCACCGAGCTGACGGGATTCCGTAGCTCGGTGCTGTCAGACGTCGGCATCGTGTCCGGCCTGGGCTTCGTAACCCTGCCCGCCTGGTGACGTCGTGCTCGTACGTCCGTTGTGGTCCTCGGCGGGCCGCGCCGCCCGTCAACTGGCCGCGGAAATCACCGCCCAGCTCTGGTGTCGTGGCGGGAACGTTCACCTGCTTCGCCGTCCTGGCTTTCCACCTGGTGCCCTGCTTCCTCAAGGACGGCGATGGCCTGCTGCTTCCTCGGCGCGGGAACCAGAACCAGGTCGGCATGGAAAGTCGAGGCTACGAAAACCGGGATCGCCGCCTCCGCCAGCGGCTTGACGAGCGCGGACAGCATTCCGGGAATGTCCAGGCCATGTGCTGTGGCACCTCCGTAGAAGCCGATCCACTGCTCCGCCGCGTCCACACCGCTGGCCTCACGGACCACGGTCAGCCCTTCCGGAGCGCGGACGAGCACCAGCCAATCGTCCTCGGGCAACCCGTCATGCGGCAGATGCTCGACGGCGAATGCGGGAGACATGATGCGCAGACGCTGGGCGGTGGATGCGTTCATGGGCATGTGTCTACCAGGCGCCCATCTGGTCGCACGCTCCGCCCGCCCGCCGCCGACAAAGAGTGCAGAACCGGGGCACCTCTCCGCTCCCAGCACCAGGCACCCGCACACCGGCCTTACGCTGTTGCCGGTCAGGTGGCGAGGGTGTCGCATGTGCCCATCGCCAGGAGGAAGGCGCCGATCCAGATGCCGAGTCCGCGTTCGAAGGGCCAGTGATCCCTGCTCGTGATCCGGTGGACAAGCTCAGCCATGGCCGCCCTGACCGTCCACAGGACAAGAGCTGAAGTTGCCGTCCAGCGGGGGATGAACGGATCGGTGGAGGTAAGGCTGAGCATCAGCATGTAGCTGCCGAAGCCCCCCAGGCCACGGCTGCGGCAGCCCATGACTGCCGTGCCCAGGAAGCCGGCGCCACTGCTCTGCGATGCGGTCAGATCGAGTGGCACAGCTGGCCCTGCCGTTCGAGCACTGTCTGATCATTCCCTGGCCCGCACCATATGCGCTGGAGCCGGCCGTCAAGCACACCGACGCCATCGGTCGGTCACCAGTGCCGCAATCCACATCTTCAGTGACCGTTCGGTAGTCGTCTGTCCGCGATGCCTCGCGGGGGCAGGCTGCGGCATCTGCGACTCCAGCGAGAGCTCTCAGCTGGGCAGCAGATCGTTGAGCAGGTTCTCGATGCGCAAGCGGATGTCGTCGCGGATCGCCCGGACCGCCTTGATGCCCTGTCCGGCGGGGTCGTCGAGTTTCCAGTCCTCGTACCGCTTGCCAGGGAAGATCGGGCAGGCGTCGCCGCAGCCCATGGTGATGACCACGTCGGAGGCTTGGACCGCATCGACGGACAGAACCTTGGGCCGGGCGGTGGTGATGTCGATGCCGACCTCGGCCATGGCCTCGACGGCGACGGGGTTGACCTGGTCGGCAGGCGCCGACCCTGCGGAGCGGACTTCGACCCGGTCTCCTGCCAGGTTGCTGAGCCAGCCGGCGGCCATCTGGGAGCGTCCGGCGTTGTGCACGCACACGAACAGGACGGAGGGCTTACCCGGTACGGACTCAGGCACGGGCGGGCTCCTCGGCGGTGAACAGGCGGCGGCCGGCCAGGCTGACGTAGACCAGGGCGACCAGGACGGGAACCTCGATCAGCGGGCCGACCACTCCGGCCAGGGCCTGGCCGGAGGTGACGCCGAAGACGCCGACCGCCACGGCGATGGCCAGCTCGAAGTTGTTGCCGGCGGCGGTGAAGGCCAGCGTGGTGGAGCGCTCGTAGCCCAGGCCGATCAACTTGCCGGCCAGGAACGATCCGCCCCACATGAGCGCGAAGTAGGCCAGCAGCGGCAGCGCGATGCGCGCGACGTCGCCGGGCCGGGCGGTGATCGTGCCGCCTTGCAGGGCGAACAGGATGACGATGGTGAACAGCAGCCCGTACAGGGCCAGCGGGCCGACGCGCGGCAGGAAACGGCTCTCGTACCAGTCCCGGCCGCGGGCGCGTTCGCCGAGCTTGCGGGAGGCGTAGCCGGCGGCCAGCGGGATGCCCAGGAAGATGAGCACGTACTGGGCGATGTCCCAGGCCGAGACCTGGAGCGCCGACTGCGCGAGGCCGAGCCAGCCGGGCAGCACCTGCAGGTAGAACCAGCCCAGCGCGCCGAACGCGACCACCTGGAAGACCGAGTTGAGCGCCACCAGCACGGCGGCGGCCTCACGGTCGCCGCAGGCCAGGTCGTTCCAGATGAGGACCATGGCGATGCACCGCGCGAGCCCGACGATGATCAGGCCGGTGCGGTACTCGGGAAGGTCGGGCAGGAAGATCCAGGCCAACGCGAACATGACGGCCGGGCCGAGCACCCAGTTCAGCACCAAGGAGGAGAGCAGCAGGCGGCGGTCACCGGTGACAGCGCCCAGACGGTCGTAGCGGACCTTGGCCAGCACCGGATACATCATCAGCAGCAGCCCGAGCGCGATCGGCAGCGAGATCTCGCCGACCTTCACGGCTTCCAGCGCGGTGTTCAGCCCGGGTACCAGCCGGCCGAGCAGCAGCCCGGCGACCATCGCCGCGATGATCCACACCGGCAGGAACCGGTCGAGCGTGGACAGGCCGGCGATGACGCGCCGCGCGGGCACCGCAGTCGGCGTCGACAAGGACCTGGAAGAGGACATCCCGCTGCTCCTCAGACCGGCGCGGGCACGTCGAGCAGGGCCGACAGCTCACCCAGCGTCTCGGGAACCAGCCGGTAGTACACCCAGGAGGCGCGCCGCTCCGAGGTCAGCAGCCCGACCTCCTTGAGCACCTTCAGGTGGTGGCTGATGGTCGGCTGGGACAGCTCGAACGCGCCGGTGATGTCGCACACGCACACCTCGCCGCCGGCGCGGCTGGCCACGATGGACAGGATGCGCAGCCGTACGGGGTCGCCCAGCGCCTTGAACACCCGCGCCACCCCGGCCGCCTGCTCGGCGTCCAGCGGCTCGCGCATCAGCGGCGGGCTGCACTCCAAGAGCTCCAGGGGTTCCACTTCGCCTCCGTATAGACAGCCATCGAAATCGACCTCCCTCTATATTGACAGACATCGAAGCCAGCAGGAGTCCGCGGAGCTTTCTCGTAAGGGCGAAGGCCCTCGCCGATTCGGCGAGGGCCTTCAACCACGAGTGCGTACCGGTGTGCGTGTCGCCTCTCGGCGAAGGGCACAACGCGGCTCCAGCCGAACGGTAGTCCGCGAAGGCGATAGGTGAGGCCCGGGGACACTGGGCACACCGGCCACGACGGATGTAACCATCAGACGGCCACCCGTGTTCCCCGAGTGGGGATTCAGGTGCCGGTCAAGGCGCTGCGGCGTTCGATCAACAGCACGTCCCGCCAGAGGCCGTGGTGACAGCCGATGCGCTCGCGGGTGCCCGCGACGCGGAAGCCGAGCGCCTGGTGCAGGGCCAGGCTTGCGGCGTTCTCCGGGAAGACGCCCGACTGGATCGTCCAGACGCCGGCGTCCTCGGCGGCGGCGATGAACGCCGCCAGCAGCGCCCGGCCGATGCCGTGAGCCTGGCAGCCGGGGTGGACGTAGATGCTGTGCTCGACCACCCCCGCATACACCGGACGGGACGACACCGCCGAAGCCGCCACCCAGCCGAGCACCTCGCCGGAGTCGCTGTCGGTCGCCACGTACCGCAGGTGCGGCAACCGGCTCGCGCTGAATCCCTCCCAGCTGGGCGCGGTGGTCTCGAAGCTGGCCTGGCCGGTGTCCAGCCCGGCCTGGTAGATGGCCAGCACCTCGGCGGCGTCGCCCTCGCGCATCGGCCGGATCTCCAGGCCGGGCCCGATGGCGGGCTTGACGGCCTGGACGATGGCCGAGTGCACCCCGTCGCCGTGATCGGCGGTCAGCGTGATCGTGACGGCGACGAAGCCGGCCGCGGCGAGCAGATCCCGGTACTCCTGCACGGTGAGCGATCCGGCGGCGCAGCCGATGCGGTGCTCGGCCCGCTGTCGTGCCTGCTCGTCGAGCACCTGGGCGGTGACGACGTCGCTGACGCCGAACCGTCCGCCTGGCCGCAGCACCCGGAACGCCTCGGCCAGCACCGCCGCCTTGTCGTCGGACAGGTTGATCACGCAGTTGGAGATGACCACGTCGACCGTGTGGCCGGGCAGCGGGATCGCCTCGATCGTGCCATGCAGGAATCGCACGTTGGCGACACCCGCCTGTTCGGAGTTGCGTTGGGCCAGTTCCACCATGGCGGGGCTGGCGTCCAGGGCGAAGACGGTGCCGTGCGGGCCGACGCGGCGAGCTGACAGCAGCACGTCGATGCCGCCGCCGGACCCGAGGTCGAGCACCGTCTCACCGGCACGCAGCTCGGCGACGGCGACCGCGACGGGATCACAGTCGGCGATGCGCTGCCCGCTCAGCGTGCTGCGAGCCAGGGCCGAGTAGTGGTCGACGATCTCGTCGTGCGCCATGAGATCTCCTCAGTCACAGGTCGGCGCGGCCGGCGCCGGGTTGCCCATCACCACGTCGGCGGCGGTGGGGAAGCAGCTCACGCAGTTCTCGTTGATGCGGTACAGGCTCGACGTCCCCTGCCGCTCCACCAGGACGAACCGCACTTCGGACAGGATCTTCAGGTGGTGCGACACCGTGGACTGCCCCACTCCCGAAGCGGTCACGATCTCGCCCACGCTCATCGGCCCACGCCGCCGCGCCAGCAACGACACGATCTGGATGCGGGTCGCGTCGGCCAGCGCCTTGAACCAGCTCGCGTACTCCTCGGCCTCGGCCCGGGGGATGGGTTCCTGGTTGTTGTTCATCGTGGATCGACGATAGACGATGAAGCATGGAGTCGTAAACGCTCAACGCCAACCGCTGGTCGGCGCCAGAGTCTCTGCGGGCGGCGGCACGAGGCACTCCACTGGCCTTGTGTCTACGCGCTCCTGGTTCCAGGCAACTCGATCCTCAAGCCCTCCGCATTCTTCTCCTGGCTCTGCTCCGCGCCGGGCAGGATGCACTTCGCCAGTTCCAAGCCCTTGTCCAAGACCTTGAGGGCGAACTGGCGCCCCTTCTCACTGAAGGGGAGGAGTACGAAAGAGGGCGACATCAGGAGGATCACGAGCACCAGGGGGAGCGCGAATATCGCGGCCAGCGCGACGCGCTGCCAAGTGGCGTGAATGACGATCATGAGAGCTGCCTTTGCAGACTTGCTGCCGACAAGCACGAGCCCACCGCTTCACCAGCGGGGTGCAGGTTCGACAGCCTCGTAGATCAGCTGTCCGTGCCAAGGACGAGCATCCCTACGAGCTGGTCGAGAGGCGCCTCTCACCTAGGGCGGCAGAATCAGATGCCGCATTTTCCCTTGTCAGAGGCCGACCGTAGCAGCAAGCCGTAAGAACCTGCTGCATCGATCGCCGCTGAAGGGCGCTCCCTTGTAAGGAGTTCGTGGTCGAAGTCCTCCCGCCATGCCAACCACCATACCCCCATAAAAGGGAACCATGGCATAAGGCGTGCTTTATGGGCATCTACCTGCGCGTTCATTTTCGGGCGTACATAAAGCATAAATCAGATTGGCAATAAGGAGGTGGCCGGTAGTTACTTGCGGCCTGTCAGCGGCGGTCGCCTGGGGTCTGTTGCGCCTGGACATGCAACGAGCCCTTCGATCCGCGTTCCCGCTGGTCAAGGGCTCATTTGGTGTGCTCGCGGCCTGGTGCCCCGGAACGATTCGAACCTGCGGCACCCGCTTCAGGCGGTGTTTCGCGAGGCCTTGCGCCACTGGTCGATCGCGGCGATGGCGAGTGTGGCTTTGAAGTGGACGGCGAGCTTGTCGTGGCGGGTGGCCATGCCGCGGTTCTGCTTGAGCTGGTTGATGCCGCATTCCACCGCATGACGCCAGCGGTGAAGGCCGAGGTCGAAGGCCGGCGGCCGCCCGCCCCTTGGAACCCCTGGCGCGCCGGTGGGCGTCCTGGTCGGCCTTGCTCGGAATGCACGCCATAAATCCACGCCGGCGCAGATGACCGCGGTCGGCCCTGCTGGTGTACGCCTTGTCGGCCAGCACCAGACCGGGACGGGTCCGGGGCCGGCCACCCCCAGACGGCCGCCCCGGATCCTGCCCAGCACCGCGACGAACTGCGAGCTGTCTCCCCGATGGCCGGCCGTCACCAGCAGAGCCAAGGGCTTACGGCCCCTGCTCACAGACCAGATGCGTCTTGTTGGTCAGCCCGCCCCGCGGGCGGCCCAGCGCGCGATCGTCCGGTTCGCTCCCCGTCCCGCCGGGCGCTCCCTCTTTGCGGATGGCCGTCCCGGCGTGCCCCCGCGGCGTGCTGATGGGCACGGCCGATCGCGGGCCACGGCGCACCCGTCCGCACCCTCCACCGGATGGCGTCGACCAACTGGCGTCTGCTCCATTTCGGCGGACGACCACGTCCCGGAGCGGGGGTGACACCGCGGCTCAGTGGATGGCAGTGAGGTCGACGACCACGAATTTGTCGCCGCGGGCGAAGAGAGCGATGTTGCTACCGGCCCGGGCGCGGTAGCGGGTTCGGGTGTCAATGCCTCGGATCTCGGCGGACACACCTGTCTGCACGTCATGCACCAGCGCGCGATCCGGCAGTTGGGCGGACAGGAATCTGTCCAGCTGCAGCGGCTGCGGCGCGACTCCCGCTACATCCATCTCGTACCGTGCTCGCCCGTCCCGGCCCTGCACCTGCGCCACCATGGATCGGTCGGGGTGCGTGACACAGAGCGTGATCCCGCAGGCCACAGGGCTGCCGGACCGCAGGGCGGTCTGGGAGCGCTTCTCGCCGGTCTCGATGTTCATGACGGACTGGAAGGGGGCTTCGTTGCTGCCGACCGTTCCGGGTGATCCGACCCAGGGCCAGCTCAGGATGTGCTGTCCCTGCGTGCCTTCTACGCGCTGCGGTTGCCCGCCGTTGATGTCGACGGTGAAGACGCCTTCGTTGCCGGCCGACCAGGCAAGACGATCGGGGGTGATGGCGATACCGGTGACGAACCCGGCGGATGAGGCGGGCGGCAGGGGAGCAGAGGCGACGAGCTGCGGCTTGCCGCCGGTCGTCGGGACGGTCCAGATGTCGGCGGTTCGCTTGTCGTCCGTGCCGCGAGCGGTCCACCAGGCGACGCGGCCCTGGCCTGTGGTGAAGCCGTCAGGGAAGAGGATGGTGCCGGCAGGGAGGCTGATGTCGGCGAGCTTGGTCACCTCGCCGTTGTTCACGTCGTAGGTGTAGAGGCCGTTCGCCTTCTCGAAGCTGGCTTCGGCGGTCAGGAGCACCTTGGTGGTGTCCACCATCAGGCGCGGTCGGACCTTCCTGCCGTCGGGTAATTTGGCCGGCACTTCGTGCACTGCTGCGGGCCACAGCTTCTCGATGGGTTCAGGCGCCGAGGCACGCGCTGAGCTGACGGAAGCGGTTCCGCTGCCGGAGGACGAGGTTTCCGGCTTGGACAAAACGTTCGTGGTGACTGTGACGATTGCCGCGACGGCTACTCCGCTCGCGATTGCTGCGCTGAGCGCGACGCGGCGGGAACGCTTGGAACGACGGCTGGGCTGAACCTGTGCGTAGTCCGGTGTATCGGCCATTTGGCGTCCTTGAGGAGCGGCTGAGTTACGAGGGTTGGCGCAGAGGGGATCTCTGCATGATGATTCGTACAAGAATGCACGACCACTGGCGCGGACGAGAGGTCGCCTGCTTCCTTCCGGGGTCAAATACCGGTCGAGACCCAGCTGCTGCAGTTGAGCACTCTGATGGCGCCATTGGACAGCTTGTCGCGGTTGCATGCCTGAATTCTCTCGACGCTGGAGCTGCTCCAGTAGATGTCTTCCGAGCCGACGCCGCTGACATTGTCGTGATAGTCGACGTAGGTGCCGTAATCTTGGCGCATGCGGACACCCTGGCCGTCTGCCCTGTCATCGTAGATGGAGATGTACCAGCCGGGGGAGCTTGAGTAGGGATAGGTGTCCCAGAAATACCCGGCGCCGGTGCTGGTGGTGGTCCATGCGTACGCGAGAACCTGGGCGGACGCTGGGGCTGACAATGGCAGGACGATAAGAGTGCTCGCGAGGAGGGGAGCTAACCAGTGGCGCCTTCTCATTGCGATCCTTTCGCTGATCAGGAGCGTGTCTGTGCGATGCCGGATATTCTTGACCTGCGAGAGCGCGCGGCAATAGCCGGTCGATGACTGGAAGTGCGCTGTCGTATTTGATGGCGGCCCGCGCTGGGGGACGCTACCAGCGCTTCCTATATTTTCGCTATTGAACTGAGTGGCGTGACGCGAATACGCAATGTCGCGACTGTACTCGAGGATCTTTCCCGTAGCGCGCGAGCCGGCCGATGAAGGTCCGAGGCGGCTGATCAGGCCTGTCAACAGCCAACTGCTCCGTGAGGCGGAGGAAAAGGAGGCTCTCGCCGCCACGTTCACCAGGTACGCCAGGACCCTCGCCGACGCCTTCGACGGCATCCCGTCCGCGCCTAGCGGCAGCAAATCGTTCTGGAAGGGGCCGGCCGCAGAGCGCTATCTCACTCAAGCGAACCAGCTCAGGCGCCAGATGGCCGATCTCGAGAACGGATGCTTGGCTACCGCCGAAAGCCTTCGCCGTCGCGCGAAGCAACTCCGTGAGGAGGCCGCTCGGGTGCCAGGCCTGATGTAATGAGGTTCACCCGTTGCGGGGGTAGCAAGCGGTCTTTCCGACGATCACGAGATTCGGGGCCTGTGACAGCCGTCCGAGGAGGATGAAGGTCAAGTTGGCCTTGTCGTTCACTACCACCGTGACACCCAACTCGTTCTCATCGAGATCGAGCTCGTCCACGACCTCGCGGTAGCCCAGTGTCTCGAGCTTGCCCTTAAGTAGTCCGATACGGCTGAGGGGGTCCTGCTTGGCAGGGTCGGAGAAGTTTCCCTTGGCCATGAAATATCGCTGCGACTGACCCGTCCCGCACGAAGTCGTCCGGTCGCGATCGGCTCGTTCCTTTGTGACACCCGTCAGATCCGACGCGATCAGCGACATCACCGCGTCTCCGTCGCTTACGAGCTGCCGGGTCGACTCGTCCAGTGTGGACGGTTCCTCGCCGGAGCAGCCCGTCATGACCGCGAAACAGACCAGTACCGTGGCGACTGCCTTTGGGCACGCACCAAGGCGCATGATCGGACAATATCTGGCCACACTTCACTCGTACATCCACTTCGTCCGAGATATAGCGAGCTGTGATCGAGACCGATTTGATCGGGCGCGGCGTTGTAGCCGGTCGTGATCATTAGTAGAGCGAGGGCAGCGTGCGTGCAACCGCGTCGTTGAAACGGTCGAGCAGTGGTTCGATGCGTCTGCTGTGTTCTCGTGCCTCTTCGAGGCTCTTGGCCCAAATGGAGGTGCCGGCCGTCTTTTCGAGCTCAGTGGCCAGCGATCGAATGTCTTCGTCGAAGACTCGAGCCCGAGACGACTTCAGGAGCAGTAAGGCCGTGGACCATCCGACAGCAGTGGGCGTCTCCCACTGGCGGGCTTGCCACTGCCGGCCTCCTTCGAGAGGGCGACGAGCCTGTCGAGTTCGGCGTACACCGACTGGATCAACTCGGTTGTCGCGGTCTGAAGCGTGAGGATGCTTTCTCTCTGGAACGAGTCGCGAGCATTTCGGCGTTCACGTTCGTACTGCCGATCGCTCTGTGCCGCCTCGCGCTTGCCCTTCAGACGTTCGGCGTAGATCGTCACGATGGCCGTGATGCTGGAGCCCACCAAGACTCCTATCAACCCGAAAAGCGCCTCGCTCACGTCAGCTCTCCTCCTCGGGTGCAGGTGGCACGGGCCGCCTACCCTGGTCGATCGCCCACTACGAACGGTCCCCAACGCCGGGCAAGTGGGGCCTCGATGATCCTGCCGCACGAGGCATTCGGCGTCCATGCTGCTACGGAATTGAGGGCCTGCCTGCGGTTGGGGCTTCGTGCATCCTGGGGCGACGACGCGATGTGAGCTGGGAAAACGCCGCCAAGATCATCCCGACCATATCCCCGGATCATGGTCTTACGGCTGCATACGGATGCTCGTGGCGACCTACCGGGGCCTTATAAGCAAAAGACCTGCGGCTGAGAAACCACAGGTCAGAAGGCGAAACGCCTGGTGGAGATGAGTGCCCCCGGCAGGATTCGAACCTGTGGCACCCGCTTTAGGAGAGCGCGGCCAGGACGGCCCTGACGTGTGCACTGAGCTGCACTTACGCATCGCGCAGTGCGCATCCTCCATAAGATCATCCCGCAGATGTCCCCCATCCGTCATCGTCAGCGACGCTCCGGCAGGACGGGGGTCGCGTTAAGGCTTTTATCGCTATCGCGACGAAGGACCTCCCCGATGGGAATAAGGCGGAATACATAGACTGTCCGCATCTCACCGTTTTCGTCAGGGGCTTCTTCATGGAAGTATGGGCGCTCTCTGTCCAGCTCAAACGAGCCGATATAGCGATGCGTCTTGGTGTTTGTTCCTGGGACTACCCCATCGGCGATAAAGACTCGAAGAACCCGCTGCTGAGCACGGTGCTCAGCAATTGAGAGATTGCCGTCGCGCATCTGTTGATCGCCGACACGCCCATCTCCTGTATAGAGGAAGACGGAGCCGTCGTGGTTCCAGCCGTCGAAGTTGTAGCCATAGGCTTCACCGCGGCTGGGATCCGAGTAGATGAAGACGTTGTCCGTCTTGCGGGAGGGCTCGATGCCGCCGTACTTGGCGCCGCCGTACAGCGCCATCCGTTCGTCGCGCGTGAGCAGGTCGCCTACCTGGGTATGCCAGTCATTCCGCATACAGGCCAATATAAAGGACTAAGCCGATAGAAGGTAGGCGGGTACGCGAGGCGCCGAGAGCGCCGTACGACGACGCACGTACGGGTCCACCGGTCTCAGCCATCCAGATGGAGACGGTCTTGTTGGAGGCATATCGGCGGCGCCGCGATGGATGGCGACGTCGAGCATGCCGAGGACTGCCGGCCGTAAACGCGGTAGCGGTCCGGATGCGCCAGGTGTTCGCGAAGACGTGCCCCAATCCCTCCGTCACGGGTGCCTTGCCAAGCCAGCGCAGTCTCCCATCGCTGTCGACCGACAGGTAAAGGCCCGCCAGCAGTCATCCAGCACATTCAAGGTGCTGTGAGGGTGCTCGCGGGCAAGGCTGTACGGTTAGGGGCATTGGCCGTGGACAAGCGGCCCCATCGCGGTCCACTGGGGGGAGCCAATTAGCTGTTGATGCCCGCCCAGACGATGCCCGCCAAGATATTGAGGATGATCGCGATGGGACCGAGGACGATGCCGGCGATCGCCATGCCTTGCCCCTTGCCTACTTTGTTCGCGCGACTCATGCCGAGTCCTCCGAAGATGCACGCCATAACGCCGAGGATGAACCCCAGCCCCGGAACGATGAATGCATTGAGGACGCCGAGGATGCCTTGAATGAGTGATGTAACCGCGAAATTGTTATTGGCGGGAAGTGTCCTGCGGGGACCTGGGTACATGGGAGCCTGGCCCACATGTGGAGGCATCCCCTGAGGGGGAGGGCCGGGGTGGTAGGGCGGGTGAGCGCCATAGGGCCCTTGAGGGTAGGGGCCGTAAGGAGGCCCGGGTTGGCCATATCCCGTTGCCTGGTAATCCCCTGGTGGATATACCGGCTGCTGGGGCTCTTGGGGGTATTGCGGCTGCATGGTGTGATGGACGCGTCTAGGGGAGAATTCGTTGCCACCCTCCAGGTAACAAACTAATGACGTTACCGGCACTGACCTCTTTCATCCTCGGCTGGCGGGTGTTGATCACAGCTTGATCGCGGGTCCGGTGTTCGGCTGATGACGTAACGGAGCCCCCGGTAGACGGGTTGATCACCACAATCCATCCGTCACGACCAGGAGCTCTGGGTGTTGTTCTAGCGTGCTGTGGTGGATTTGTCGCGAATAACGCTGAACTACGTGGCCGGCCTGATCCGTGGGCATTGTCGGGGGATCGGGCCGGTCTGGCAGCTGCTGAACCGGGGACGGCAGGCGCTGATGGTGCTGGTCTATCTGCGCAAGGGCGAAACGTTTGCCGAGCTGGCAGTCGGATTCGGCGTGTCGACGGCGACAGCGTGGCCGCATGTGGATCGCGGACGGTGGTGCTGCTGTCTGCCCGCTCTCCCAAGCTCGATCAGGTGCTGCGGAAGGCCAAGTGGGGCGGGCTTCACTACCTGGTGCAGGACGGCACGCTGATCCGCACCGACCGAATCAAGGCCGACCGGCCGTACTTCCCCGGCAAGCATCATGTGCACGGGATGAACGTCCAGGCCATCGCCTCGCCGGACGGGACGATCCTATAGACCTCGGGCGCGCTACCAAGCAAGACGCACAATCTGACTGCCGCCCGGATCTGGGACATCCTGCGTGCGCTGGAGCGGGCCGGGATCAACGTCTTGGCCGACAAGGGCTACCAAGGTGCCGAAGGCCGGTTGTCACTCCCTACAGGGACAAAACAAGCCCCAGCGTCAGGAGCGGGCCAACCGATCACACGCCCGCCTTCGCGGCCCGGGCGAACGTGCGAACGCCCGGCTCAAGACCTGGCGCAAGCTCCGCTGCCGCCCCCTCAAGACCGGTCACCTGTACAAGGCCATCGCCGTCCTGCAGAACTACGAAGTCGCCCGAGGATGAAAGAGGTCACTGGCTACCGAGAGTCCCCCACGCAGGATGCGAATCTGTGTCGCCCGCTGTAGGAGAGCACGAGTGACGCGGACGGCTCACAGGACTTGAGCTGCGCTAACGCCTGGCACCGCGAGCAGCAAGGGGAAGATCCTCCCGCGCATGCCCCGTCTTCAGCTCGATGAGGACCGTCGGTGCCGAGATGCCAGCCAGGGCTGCTGGGCAACAAGCACGGACGAGGCTCGCTCCCGGACGTGACCGCTCGTATGGTCGGTCTGATCAGCGGCCTAACCAGCGCCGGCGTCAAGTCCATCGCCGACATGAGCCATCAAGGCGCGGGCGGTGGCATCCACATGCCATTCATGCGCCATCGCCACCGTCGATGGCTGTCACGCGGGCAGCGAGAGGTCAACCGCCCATACCCGCATCCGCGCCGTCTGTGAGCACGCTGTCGTAACTCGAAGGCCCGGACGGTACTGACCAAGCAGCGCTGCTGCCCGCATCGCGCGACCACGCTCGTGCAGGCGATCCTCGCGCTGCAGTTCATCGACGTAGGCCGTTACCCAGGACGAAAAGGCTGATTGTTTCAGATCGGTAACACGAGTAGCATGTGAATCTATGGCCGATAGCCTTATACAGGCTAGTTGCGCTAGTGGTTCAGGGGCTCGGATAACTGAGCCCTGGTGTCGCTCAACATGGAGGAAACTTGACTTCTGAACGGTTCGAGCCGAATCTCGCCATGGACAAGATCGTTATCGGTAAGGGGCAAGTTCGCCTTAAGATCGATCAGACGGCGCTTAATGAGCTCGTTGAGAGTATCCGCGTACAGGGCTTGCTCGAGCCCATCATCGTATGCGAGTCGGAACATGATGCTGAAAAGTTTGAAGTTATCGCTGGCCAGCGTCGATTCCTCGCCTTTAAGCAGATGGGCCATTCCACCATCAAGGCCGTCATCAGGCCTCGCCCGATCGACCTTACCGAGCGTAAGGCCCTGTCTCTAACCGAAAATCTAATTCGCACCGACCCTGCTAGAGCTGACACGATCGACGCGTGTACGGAACTGTACCAGAAGTACGGCTCAATTAAGGATGTCGCAAGTAAAACGGGCCTTCCCGAACGTATAGTGCGTGAGTATGTGAAGGTTGCGCGCCTCATTCCGCAGCTCCAAGACCTGGTTAAGAATGAGGGACTGGATATCAAGACAGCACTCCGGGCTCAGGATGCATCAGCAGCTGGGAGAGAGAGGGCGGAACCGGAGGAGGCAGTCCAACTTGCCCGCGAGTTGAGCGGTATGAGTGGCGCGCAACAGGACGCTCTAGTCAAAAAGCGTGCCGATAACCCGGAAATCCCTGTCGATGACCTAGTAGAATCAGCTCGATCCGGCGAGAAAGTAGTTCAGATTCTCGTTAAAATGTCTGGTGCTGCACACGCTGCATTGAAAGAGTACTCGAAAACCGAAGGCACAACTCTGGACGACGCCGCGCGCACCTTGATTGAGGATGGGCTATCATCAAAGGGCTTTGGGGCTACCGAGTGAGCACCAAGTTGCGTGATCTGATCCTCTCAGTGGGCACTCATAAGGGTGTTCGACCTCTGTCACCTCTAGAGGTGACAGAGTCTTTGGTTGAGCACATAAACGACGTTGGCTGGGATCAGGCCCTAGTAGATGTATCGCTGGACAAAACAACCGCTCAGAGGTTCTTGCGACTCCGCCATTTGCGCACTGAGGTCGCTGAACTGGTCGATTGGGGCCGGAAACCGGGAGCCATCTCTTTCTCGGTGGCAGCCGAAGTAAGCCGAGTAAGTCCTGACGACCAGGACGCCTTGGCGGAGAGTGCAGTTAGGCACTTGATGTCCAAGGAAGAAGTCCGTCAGGTGGTGCAGCTAATGCGTCGGCGTAACGACACCGTTGCCGAAGCAATCCGGGCGACCCTACAAATGCGCCCATCAACCATAAATATCCATGTTTCCATTGGGGCGATTTATGACCCACTTGCGATTGACTGCCTCAATCGCTTGAGTCAATCGGAACGCGACAAATTTTTGGCAGACAATATCCGTGATTCGGCCCTCGCGGTCTCTGGTGGAAAATTGGCTAGTCGTAGCTTCTCGCTGGTGTCGGAACACCCTTTGGCTGACAAAGAAGTCAGTGACTTCGAAGCGCGAATTAATTCCCTTGCCGGAAAGCTCTCGGAGGCGGTCTGATTGTCGGCTTGGAGGTCTTTGGTCAACGCTGATGGCGCAATCTTGCTCGGCGAAAGAGTTGTTGTCGATGGTCATATAAGGAGATGTGCCGTCCGAGTTCAAACGCATGTCCATTACGATCATATGTCGCGCTTCACTTCGAGCAAAGGCGTGCACGATCTCGTGATGCATCCAGCCACAAGAGACCTTCTACTTCTTGAAGGTCACCCGGACTTAGCTTGGCGCGATAACGTCTACAGCCCACAGTACAACGAGGTACTGAGGCTTCAAGGAATCTCGATCGAGTTACTTAATGCTGGACACATGATGGGCTCGGCTCAGGTAGCGGTCGAGTACGTCGACGGTTACAGGGTTGGGTACAGCGGGGATTTCTCTTGGCCACTTCCTAAAGTGATCCAGGTAGACGAGCTGGTTGTGGATGCGGCTTATGGGAGTGCCGCCTCGGTGCGGCGTTTCTCCCAGGAAGACGCTGAAGCAGAATTTTTGCAGTTGATCAGCGACTTGCTGGTTCGTGGACCAGTGACCATCAAAGCGCACTCAGGGACCCTTCACCGAGCTGCAGTGCTCCTCTATGGGGCAATTCGGCATCCCCTTATTGCTACCAAGAGAGTAGCCGACGAACTAGAGGTCTATTGCCGTTATGGTGCAGTAGCAAATGTTCAAGATAATATTCCTGGCACTCGCTCATATGTCAGGCTGCTTGGCCGGAGAGATCCGCTAACGAGGTATGCTGACCCAGGTGGCGCGACTGTGGTCCTAACGGGCTTCCGTATGCGATCTGAACCAGTTCTTCGTGTCAGCGAAAACTCATATACTGTATGCCTGAGTGACCACGCAGATTTTGACGAAACTCTCCAATATGTCGAGCAAACTGGCGCAAAGCGTGTACGAGTAGACAATGCGAGACATGGCAACGGTGTGGAACTGGCGCTAGGCATCGCAGAGCGGCTTAACATTGAGTCGAGATTCGATTTGGCGGATAAGGAAGTCCTGTAAGTGTGGTGGCTTCAGTGGTTGCGGAGCTTTTGGCAAGTTGTCGCGCCTTAGATTAGCACTGTCTGCCAGAACTGGGTTAGAGCTCAGCTGCCCTTCGAAGTACCCCCCGCTGTCGTTCGTCTCGCAGTGGCCGGGCAACGTGGTGAACCAATACACGGGAGACGTCGAGCATGACACGATGAGCAATCACGTGGAGCCGTTCGGCGGTTGTGCTTTCTTTGTGGTGAGAACTCGTCTACCGGAGGCTCCACGCCTGTCTCGGCTTCCACGGCTTCTCCCGAAAGATCTGAAACGCCACCGCAGGAGTTTCGGATCTCCAACGGGCCGAATTATTTCTCTCTGCGATCTGCCTCGCTTAGGGCAACTAGAATGTTTTTGATTCCTGCTGAGCCTCGGGGGGTGTTGAGTCTCGTGGGCGCGTCGATAAGCCATCAGGATGTAGTCGGGCAACGATTCCTTGGGGTGGAGATCGATTCCGCGATCACGGGCCGAGTGACGGATGGTTGCTCCGTGCTGCTCGCTGCCCCCGAAGGAGTTTTGGCTGCGCGTGCCTTCAATTCGAAATGCGTCAACAGGTCCAGAAACTCATCTACCGTTGGTACATAGGTATCATCATGTTGTTTCCTCTGAGGCTCCTCCCAGAGGGGAATCTGTGACATGTTTGTTGGCGCTCCTAGTTGATCGCCATCACCTCGATGCGATTCCTGCGGTGATCATGGGCTCGTCTCTCCATGACAGCATCAAGTTCGTCAAGATGCGGCCCCTGAGCGACCTACACAAGCACCTGGACCGATGCTTAACGGCCGTCAAGTCAACTTCAACTCTTGATAAGGACCTTCCGGTTCAAGTATGACAACCTTCGCTCGGTGTGTCTCGAGAGCAGAAGATCTTTGGCGAGGACAATCACTCTAGTGAGTTGATTATGAGGATGAGGGTCACCACTTGAGGTGTATTTCGTCCCTGATTCGGGGAGCTGTGGTGACGCTGACCGGCCGGTGAGGTC
>NZ_JBIATU010000021.1:0-176724 GCF_042892035.1 Nonomuraea sp. NPDC001831
GTCACCAGCCGCTCCAGGGTGCGCACCTCCTCGGCGTCCCAGTCCGCGGTGAACTGCATCCACCGTTCCCGGCCGACGGCCTCCAGCCGGGCCAGCTCCCGCCGGCCGTCGTCGGTGAGGGTGATCGGGCTGGCCCGGCGGTCGTTCTGGTCGGTGGTCGCCCGCACCAGCCCCTGTCCGATCAGCGTCTGGATCTGCCGGGTCACCGACGACTGGTGCACGCCGAGCTCCTGGGCCAGGTCGGAGGTTCGCGCCGGTTCCTTGGCGGCCAGGAGTTGCAGCGTGCGCAGCAGGCCCGCGCCGGGACGTTGCCGGCGCGCCCGCTCGATGCCGTCGCTGAGCTGCAACAAGGAGTCCAGCATCCGTTGAACGTCGTTCTCGCTCGGTCTCATGCGGTCAGTATACTTGCTTGCTGCACGCAAGTAATGTTAGCGTCGAAGACATGAACGCGATGCAGATCTCCTCCCAGCGCGCCAATCCCGTCTCCGTCGCCGTTTCCCCGCTGGCCGTCCGGCTGGCCAACGCCGCGGCCTGTCTCGGCGTCGCCCTGTTCGTCCTGACCATGGCCGTCGCCGCGTTCGGCGCCGACCCCGGCTCCACCGTCTGGAACCGGGCCGGCGGCGTGCTCGCCGGCTCCCTGATCTGCCTGGTCATGGTCAGGAAGGCGCGGGCCGGCAAGCGCGGCGCCTACACCCGGGTGCGGTGGATCACCGCCGTGGCCGGCGTGACGATGATGGTCACCGCGGTGATCGCCGGCTCCTTCCCCCTCTGGTTCCGCGCCGAGCAGGTGGTGCACGCCCTGGTGATCGCGGCGCTGGCCTGCGCGCTCAACGCCCCCGCCCTGCTGGGCGACCGTTCGAACCGAGCTCGGTGACGACGGGCGCGGTCCGCGCGGATCGGCCGTTCCTCTGTGCAACGCCGCCTCGCGCGGGATAGGACGGAAGACGTGAGTCAGCAACTGAACAGACGGGCCCTGTTCGGTGTGGGCGTCCTGGCCGGAACCATCGCCCCCGGGACGGCGCCGGCCTCGATCTGGACCCATCGCTGCAGCACCCTGGTGCCGGGGGACGTGGCCGACCGGTTGCGGCTGCGGGCGAGGACGTCCGGTGTGGCGCTGCCCGCGCTGCTGTTCGCCGCGTCCGGCCTGTACATGCGGCATGCGACGGGTGCCACCGACATGGTGATAGGGCTGACCACGTCCGGGCGGAAGGGCTCGCGGGAACGGGTGGCGGTGCTGGCCAACGACCTGCCGCTGCGGCTGACCCTGGAACCGGGCATGACCCTGCGCGACCTGGCGCGTCACGCCTCGTCCCGGACGCGGGAGCTGCTGGCGCACCAGCGGTACCGGTACGGCGACCTGTGCCGGGACCTCGGGCCGGCGTATGAGGGCAGGCCGACGTCCGGCCTGCTCGTCAACGTCCTGCCGGCGCAGGAGGCACCGCGTTTCGGCCAGTGCCGTACCGTCACGCGAAATCACACGGTCCTCGGCGAGATGGACGACCTGATGGTCCTGATCTACGACCGCCAGGCCAGTGGTCTGCGGGTCGACTTCCTCGCCAACCCGGCCCGCTATCTCGCCGAGGAGAACGCCGCCCACCAGAAGCGGTTCCTGCAACTGCTGGAGGCCCTGGCCGAACTCGGCGTCGAGACGCCGATCGCACAGCTGGACTCCGTGCCGGTCTAGCCGACAGTCCGGCCCGACGGTCCTCGCAGGGGATCGCGTACGTTCAGCCGCCCGGTGTGCAGGTAGCGGGCCCGGCCGTCGTCGTCGCCGACGAAGGCGACGGCCGCGTGCGTCCCGCCCCTCCCCTGCGCGAACACGAAGGTGTCGCCGCGCAGCCTGGCCAGCTCGAACGTCTGCGGCGCGCCGTGCTCGGCCATCGCGCCGAGCGGCGTGACGGTCACCCACAGCCGGCCCTCGGCGTCGCCGGCCACCTCCCACGCCGTCACCTCCGAGACGTAGCGCCCGGCGTAGCGGCCGACGTCGAAGGGGAGCGGGGGCACGGGGGGCTTCACGGGCGGCGGCGCGCTGATCCCGGCCAGGCGGCCGAGCACGGGCGTCAGCAGCTCGGCCACCAGCGGGTCGGGGTCGCCGCCGTTCGTCAGCAGCACCGCGGCCACCCCCGCCTCCGGTACGAGCTTCAGCGTGGCGGCCTGGCCGGGGGTGGAGCCGTCGTGCCCGACGACCGTGCCGCCCGCCCATTCCTGCACCTCCCAGCCGAGACCCCAGCTGGAGGGCCGGCCGAGGTCGGGGAGGGCGACCTGCGGCTCCCGCATCGTCCTGGCCAGTTTCGCGGGCAGCACCCGCGCGCCGTCGGCCAGATGGGCGCGGGCGAAGGTCAGCAGATCTCCCGCGGTCATCGCCAGGCTCGCGCCCGCCGGGTCGTTCGAGCGCATCAGCGACCAGGTGGAGACCGGCTCGCCGGCGGCGTGCCCGACCGCCGTGCCGTAAAGGATGGCCTCGTCGGCGCTGGTGGCGGTGTGCGTGAGGCCCAGCGGGCCGATCAGGTGCGCGCGCAGCGCCGCGTTGAACGGCAGGCCGCGCAGGACCTCGACGACCCGCCCGAGGACGACGTACCCGGCGTTGTTGTACGACCAGATCGCGCCCGGCGGCGACAGCTGCGGCACGTCGCCGAGCAGCGCGACCAGCTTCTCGACCGCGTCGTCACCCCTGCCGGTGTCGGCGAAGACGTCTCCCTCGAACCCGCCGGTGTGCGCCAGCAACTGCCGGATGGTCACCGGCTCCGGCAGCGCGAGCCCGGGCAGCACCGACTGCGCGGTCTGGTCGAGGTCGAGCCGTCCCTCGCCGACGAGCTGGAGCACCAGGGACGCCGTCCACGCCTTGGTGATCGAGCCGATCTGGAACAGCGAGCCGGTCGTGACGGGCTGGCCCGTACGGGTGTTGAGGACTCCCGTCGCGGCGGCGGCCACCTCCGCGTCGCCGGTGGAGCCGGCGGTGAAGGCGAGGACCGCGCCGGTGACGCCGTGCTCGCCGGCCAGCGCGTGGAGATCGGCCCGCAGATCGGGGAGCAGGTCGGGAAGGGTAGCGCTCATGCGGCGGCTCCGAAGGTCGGGTCGATGCGGTATCCGGCGGGCGGCTCCGCGCCGATCAGGTGGCGGGTGAGGAAGTCCCAGGTACGGCGCAGCACGTGCGCCTCCGCGTGCAGGTAGCCGTGGGCGGCGTTGGGCACCATGAGCATCTCGAAGTCGGCATCGGCCTCGACCAGCGCGTTGACCAGCCGCAGCGACAGGCCGGGATGGCAGTTGTCGTCCATCTCGCCGAAGATGATCAGCAGCTTGCCGGCGAGCGCGCCGGCGTGCGGCAGCATCGAGCCCGCGGCGTAGTCCTGCGGCGGCGGCCCCTGGTACGTCTCGCCCCAGACGGCGTAGTAGCCGTCGTGCTCGTAGTCGCCCGCCGAGGCGACGCCCACGTGGAAGAAGCCGGGATGGGTCAGCATCGCTCTGGCCGTGGCCGCGCCGCCGCCGGAGTGCCCGGTGATCCCCACCCGCTCCAGATCGAGGTAGGGCCGTTCGGCGGCGAGCTGCGTGATCGCCGCCACGTGGTCCTCCAGCCCGGCCGTCACCGCCGGGTCGCCGTACGAGACGTCCTGGAACGCCTTCCCCCGGTACGGCGTGCCGCGCCCGTCCAGCACCACGACGGCCATGCCGAGCGCGGCCAGCGACGGCGCGCCGCCCGCCGGATCGAGCAGCCACGGGTCGAGCGTGTAGCCGCGCAGGGTGGTGCGCAGTTGCCGGGTGATCTGCGGCCCGTTGTAGATCGAGTCGAGGACGGGATACCGCTTGCCCGGGTCGAAGTCGCCCGGCAGGAACAGCAGCCCGTGGACGTCGGTGACGCCGTCGGCGGCCTTGACGGTGAAGCGTTCGGGCGCCCGCCACCCGGCCTTCTCCAGCAGGCTGAGGTCGGCCTGCTCCAGCTCCATGACGAGCGCTCCGGCGGCGTCGCGCAGCACGGTGACGCTCGGCGTGCCGGGCGTGGCGTAGGTGTCGACGAGCCAGCGGCCGTCGCGGGAGACGTGGACCTGGTGGTCGGCGTCCTCGTGGGTGAGCACGGTGACCCCGCCCCCGTCCAGGTCCGCGCGGCACAGGCGGCGGTCGTAGGGGTTCGACCCGTGCCCGCCCGACAGGAACAGCACCTGCCTCGCCGTCCAGTCGACCTGAAGCAGCTCGCGGACGAGCCATTCCCCGGTGGTGACGGCGTTCGCGAGCTCGCCGCCCCGGTACAGGTACAGGTGGCCCCAGCCCGACCGATCGGAGTACCACAGCACCTCCTCGCCGCGGGTGCGCACGAGGGGCGGGACGACGATCGTCGGGGCCGTTGCCACCACCGTCTCGGCGTGCTCCTCCAGGACGACCTCCGCGCGACCGGTCCTGGCGTCGACGCGGTGGAGTACGGCTCCCCGGTTGCCGCGGGTGCAGTGCAGCAGCCACAGCGTGTCGTCGTCCTCCCACCAGATCCGGTCGAGGTTGAGCGGGGCGTCGTGCGTGAACGGCAGCGGCCCGAGCGCGACGTCGACCCGCTCGCCCGTCTCCGCGTCGAAGATCGCGTGCGTGACCGTCGGCAGCGGGTCGCCGGGCATCTCGTAGTGCAGGGTGTGCGCCAGCGGACGGCCGCCGCCCGGGGGGCACGACTGCGTGATCGTCAGCGTGGGCACGTGCCGCTGGTCCACGCGGTGGGTGACGAACCGGCGGCCGTCGGGCGCCCAGACCAGCAGCGGGGGCGTGGTCATGCCCTGCTGGGCGGCGACGATCGGCATCCGGTTCTGGTCGCTCGGCAGGCCGTAGGCGTGGCCGGGCTCGCCGTCGCGGGTGACGCGCGTACCGTTCACCAGCAGGTCGCCGGCCTCGCAGGTCACGGTGAAACGGCCGTCGGGCGAGGTCTGGGCGCCGGTGAGCTCGGGCGGGAGCACCGGCTCGGCGGCCGGGGCCGGGCCCTCCACCCGTTCCTTTCGTTCGGGGAAGACCCTGACCTGGCGGGGGCCTTCGGGGGTGCTCACCAGGTACCAGAAGGAGTCCTCCTCCCAGACGGGCGTCACGGCCGAGCGGTGCACGAGCTTCGCCTCCCGCGAGACGTGCAGCGCCTCGGCGCGGCGATAGGCGTCGATCACTTGGTTTCTCCGATCGCGTGGTCGATGAGGGCGTCGAGATCGCCCATGAGGGTCTTGCGGATGGTCGCGATGAACCACGACCCGAGGACTGCGGGGACGAGCAGCAACAGCAGCGCGCCGCGCAGGTCGAGGAAGGCGGTCGCCAGGGCCAGCAGCCCGGCGCCCACCAGGCCGCCGGCCGCGATGATCAGACCGAGCGCGGCCATGGCGTGCGGACGGTCGGCGGGCCGTACGACCGAGAGGGCGCCGATGAACAGGCACGGCCCGATCACCGCGAGGAAGGCCTGGCCCAGCGCCAGCAGGGCCAGCATCACCCACAGCACGGGGATCACCGAGGACAGGGCGAACGCCGTGGCCGCCGCGGCCAGCGCCGCGCCCGACAGCGCCATGAACCGCGCCGGACCCGCCCGGTAGGCCCCCTCCGCCCTGGTCCCGAAGGCGGCCAGCGCCGCGATCGAGACCGCCGCGGCGGCGCCGGTGAACAGCCCACGCTGGCCGGGCGTGAGCGCGTACTCCTGCTCCAGCAGGGTCGAGACCACCACCCCGTACGGCGCGGCCAGCGCCCCTACCGCCGTGAAGCCGACGCACATCCGGCGGACGGTCGGGATGCGCAGAGTCCGCGCGAACGCCGCCCGGAACCCGCCGAACTCCGCCGTCCCCGCGCCCGCGGCCGGTACGGCGCTGCCCGACCTGGCCTGGAGCTCGGCCACGTCCCAGCGGCCCAGCACGGGCTCGCGCAGCCGCAGCGCGTACAGGCAGGCCGCCAGCGACAGCCCGCCGAACGTCGCGAACACCGCCCGCCAGTCCATGCCGAGCCACGACACCAGTCCCGCCACGACCAGCGGCGCGAGGACGCCGGCCAGCGGCGACGAGGCCGAGTACAGCGACATGACCCGCATGCGGGCGGGCGGCGGGTAGGCGTCCACGAGAAGCGGCGGATGCAGCACCGCCACCGTGCCGGTGGTGGCCCCGTTGACCAGCATCAGCACGGCCAGCGAGACGGGCCCGGCCACCGACCCGGTGAACAGCGTGGTCAGGCTCCAGGCGAACCCGGTGCCCACCGCCAGCCGCACCCGACGGGGGTGGCGGCGCAGCAGGGCCGCCACCGCGAACGGGGCGAGCCCCGTCGCCACGCCCTGAGCGGCGACGATCCCCGACAGCGAGCCCGCGTCCATCCCGAGCGAGGCGGCGATCTCGGGCGCGAGCACGCCGAACACCTGGGTCTGGAAGTTGTCCACCACGGCCAGCACGGTCAGCGCGACCAGGAACGACAGGCCGACGCCGTGCTCCCTGAGCGTGCGCAGCAGAGGAGCGGTGTCGCCCTCCTTGCCGGTGACGCCCAGGATCGCGCGGGCGTCCTGCCTGGTCAGGGAGGCGTGTTCGCCTGGAAGATCGTTCACGCATCGAGGATCACGCGGCAGGGCAGGCCCGCACGAGCGCCGAACGGGGGCTGTCCCGTGGGAATCGTAGGCGCCGGCATCCTACTTTCGTCGGATCCGGCCGGCCAGCGCGGATCGGTAGCGTGGCGGTATGAACGCGCGGGTCAGAAGGCTGTCGGGGGACGTCGCGCTCGCCACGGCCGTGGGCATGGTGGGCGTCGGCAGCGATCTGGCCATCAGCGGCGCGGTGCCGATGGCGCTGGTGCCCGACGTGCCCTGGCAGGGGGTGTGGGTGCAGGCCGTGGCCGCGGTCGCGCTGCTCGGCCGGCGGCGCCTCCCCCTCGCCGTCGCGCTGGCGATGATCCCGCTCGGCTTCGTCGAGGTGCCGGTGGCGATGCCGTTCGCGCTGTACTCGCTCGGCGCCCACCGAGGCGACCGGCGGCTGCTCGTGGCGGTGGCCGGGCTGGCGCTGGTCGTCCTGAGCCACCTGTGGGAGGCGCCCGACCTCGCCACGGCCCTGAACCTCGTCGCGATCTGCGGCCTGGTGGTGATCCCCGCGACGCTGCTCGGCCTCTACGCCGACAGCCAGCGGCGGCTCAACACCGCGCTCGCCGAACGCGCCGAACGCGCCGAACGCGAGCAGCGGTTGCTGGTCGAGCAGGCCAGGCTGGAGGAACGCACGCGGCTGGCCCGCGAGATGCACGACGTGGTCACCCACCACGTCAGCCTGATGGTGCTGCAGGCCGGCTCGCTGCGGATGGCCGCGCCCACGCCCGAGGTGCGTACGGCCGCCGAGGAGCTGCGCGCCACCGGCCGGCGCGCGCTCGGCGAGCTGCGCGAGGTCGTCGGGGTGCTGCACGACCGGCAACCGGCCGATCTCGCCCCGCCGCCGACGCTGCTCGACGTCTCCCGCCTGGTCGCCGAGTCGGGGCTGCCGGTGTCGCTGAGCCAGGACGAGCGGATCGAGCTATCGGCGCCGCTCGGCCGTACCGCCTACCGGGTGGTGCAGGAGGCGCTGACCAACGTGCGCAAGCACGCGCCGGGCGCGCCGGTCTCCGTCCGGCTGAGCCCCCGGGACGGCGGGGTCCGCGTCGAGGTGCGCAACCATCCGGCCGACCCGGCGCGCGCCGAGCCGATGCGCCTGGGCCTGCCGTCGTCCGGCACCGGGCTGCTCGGCCTGCGGCAGCGGGTGGAACTGGTCGGCGGCGCGTTCGCCGCCGGGCCGACCGAGACGGGAGGATTCGAGGTGCTGGCGACACTGCCGGCCAGACTGCCCGGACAACTGCCCGGGCAACTGCTCGGAAAGGGAGGGGAAGCGCCCGATGATCAGGGTCCTGCTCGTGGACGACGAGCGGATGGTCTGCGCCCACCTGCGAGCGATCCTGTCCCGCGCCGCCGACATCGAGGTGGTCGGCGAGGCGCACGACGGCGCCGAGGCCGTCGAGGCGATCGTCCGGCTGGCGCCGGACGTCGTGCTGATGGACATCAGGATGCCCGGCGTCGACGGCCTGACGGCGACCGAGCGCGCCTGCCGGCTGCCGCGCCCACCGAAGATCATCATCCTGACCACGTTCGACCTCGACGAGTACGCGGTCCGGGCGCTGCGCGCGGGCGCGGTGGGCTTCCTGCTCAAGGACACCGACCCCGAGGACATGACCGGCATCGTCAGGGTCGCCGCCGACGGGCACGCCGTCGTCTCGCCCGAGCTGACCAGGCGGCTGGTGGCGGCCTTCTCCCCCGCCGAGCCCGCGAGGCGGGCCGCCAGGCGACTGGTCGACAGCCTGACCGAGCGCGAGACCGAGGTGCTGGTCTGCCTGGCCGAAGGGCTGTCCAACTCCCAGACCGGCAGCAGGCTCTACCTCAGCGAGACGACGGTCAAGGGCTATGTGTCACGGCTGCTCGGCAAGCTCGGCTGCGCCAACCGCACCCAGGCCGCGCTGCTGGCCCACGACGCCGGGCTGGTCGGCCGGGCCTGAGCCCGCGACGCCGGGCCGGTCGGCCGAGCCTGGGCTCAGGCGATGCGGCGGGCGGCGAAGCCGCCGTTGAGCAGGCGTACCGCCCGGCCGTCCCGGATCACGAACGCCAGATCCCAGCCCCGCCCGCCCGACAGGTCCTGCTCGGGCAGGAACCGGTGCTCGTCCAGCGGCAGCAGCGCCACCGGCGGGCTGACGGCGCCCGAGGCCACGTCCTCCAGCGTGATCGTCAGCACCCCGTCCACCGAGGTCACCTCGTAGCGCAGGTCGCAGGCGGCGTACCGGCCCTCGTACGGGCCCGCGTCGGCGGTGAGCCGCGTCACCGGCTCCACGTCCACGGCACCGGCTCCCAGGAGCTCGCGGGTCACGGCGGCCGCCAGCGGGTACCCCGCGTGCGGGCTGTTGCACACCACCGCGACGACCACGCCGGTGGACGGCACCCACAGCAGCGTCGAGGAGCCGCCCAGGTTGGTCCCGCTGTGACCGA
This sequence comes from Nonomuraea sp. NPDC001831, assembly GCF_042892035.1. Classification (NCBI taxonomy): domain Bacteria; kingdom Bacillati; phylum Actinomycetota; class Actinomycetes; order Streptosporangiales; family Streptosporangiaceae; genus Nonomuraea; species Nonomuraea sp. NPDC001831. Next base: position 8,966 of record NZ_JBIATU010000021.1, read on the forward strand.
GCACGGTCGTTCCCCCGAGATCGCGCTGGTAGGGCCCCAGGCACCAGCGGTCGGCGAACCTCCTGGTCGGCAGCGACACCTGCGGCGCCTGCATGGCGGCGCACGCCTCCGCCGACAGCACACCGGCCCCCGCCCGTACGAACAGCTCGCCGAACCTGACCAGATCGGCGGCCGTGGAGCACAACGTGCTCCCCGCGGGCCTCGAGGCGCGCGAGAACGTCCACGGCCGTACCACCGATCCGTCGGGCGCGTGCCCGACCGCGACCCGGTGGTACGGCAGCTCCTCCCACGACGTCAGGCTCTCGCGCAGCCCCAGCGGCTCGAACACCCTGCGCCGCAACGCCTCGTCCCAGCTCGACCCGGTCAGTCGCGCCACCAGCGCGCCCGAGACGACGGTGGAGGCGTTGCTGTAGGAGTAGCCCTCACCCGGGGCGAACAGCATCGGCATGCCGGACAGCGTCGCCAGGTAGTCGGCCGGGTCGTCGTAGAACCCGTTGTCGATCCCGCTGGTCATGGACAGCAGGTGACGGGCCGTCACCGACGCGGTGGCGGCGGCGTCGGACAGCCGCAGCTCCGGCAGCCGGCGTACGACCGGCGCGTCCAGGTCCAGCACGCCCTCGTCGACCAGCGTCATCACCAGCACCGCGGTGTGCAGCTTGGTCGTCGAACCGATCTGGATCAGCGTGCGGGTGTCCATCGGCGTGCCCAGCTCGGCGTTGGCGACCCCGGTGGCGGCCTTACGCAGCTCGCCGTCGGCGAGCACGGCGACCTGCGCGCCGGTGACACCCAGGCGGCGAGCGGCCTCGGTCAGCATCTCTTCCATGGCGACCGAGTCTCGGCCGCCCTCCCGTGCCCGATCAAGGAGATGGCGGGCGAAGCCGACCTTCGGCACGGCAGGACCGTACTTTGGTGGGCGTTCGAGCGCGGCGGCGGGGACGGTCAGCTGGGCCGGCCGGTGGGCATGATGGTGACCTGCTGGAGGTTCGCCCGGGGCGGCAGGCTCGCGATGAACCCGACGGTCTGCGCGACGTCCTGCGGCGTGAGCCACTCCATCGCCTCCTTGGAACCCTCCAGCCACGCCCGCGCGCCCTCGTCGGTGACGTGACTCTGCAACTCGGTGCCGACGATCCCCGGCTCGACCGCCGAGACCCGCACGTTCTTGGCCCCCAGCTCGGCCCGCAGATGCCGGGACAGGTGGGTGACGTACGCCTTGGTCGCGGAGTAGACGGCGAAGTTCGGGAAGATGTTCTGCGCCTCGATGGAGGAGGTGTTGATCAGGTCGGCCACGCCGCGCCTGCCCGCCCCGCGGCAGGCGGGCCGGTGGCCGCTATCGGGGCGGCAGGTCCACGGCGAGGCGGAAGCCGACCGAGGGAGAGCGGGTAAGCCCGGCGCCGAGGAGAAGGAGCTTGGCCGACACGTCGGCTGGTTGCGGGCCGCCGTCGAAGTACCAGTCGGAGCCTTCCGGGACGTAGGCGCTGCCGCCTTTGAGGATGCAGAACCGGGTGCGCCCGTCGGTGTGCTCGCTCTCGGTGAGGTTCCACACCAGCGGCTCACGGCGCTCCAGCAACCCCGCCGCCCCGGCGACCTGCCACTCGTCCTCGGTGGGAAGACGCGCTCCCGCCCAGGTGGCGTACGCGCGCGCGTCAGCCAGATCCACGTAGGTGGCGGGCGCGTCGCCGCCGCTCATGCTCGCGACCTCCAGATGCCGGGCGTCTGGGCGTTGGGTGTCCGTACGCCCGGTGTCCGTGTGGCCGGCGAGGAAGCGTTCGGGGCGGACCGGCCGGTAGCCGCTGGAGCGTACGAACTCCGCGTACTCCCGGGCGCTCACCTCCCTGACACCGATGGCGAACCACCCGAGCCGGACCGCCCGGCGCAGCGTGCCGGTGTGGTGCAGCCGGGGAGGCAGCGGCTTCCACTCATCGACATAGGGCGCTTCGCCGTACAGGCCAGTCTCCCGCACCCGATGACGGACCACCAGCTCGTACTCGCCGCCGCCCGCCTCCACCATCCCGGCCGGTACGGCTTCGCACGGCGCGTACGGCTTCGCCACCCGCACAGCGGCCCTGGCAGGGAAGGCGTCATCCGCCGGCCCCCCGGCGCCCCCGGCACCTTCGCTCACCGGCGCCAACGGCACATCGACGCCCGCCGGCACCGGCATCACGGCCGCGATGCCGCCCGCCGGTAGCGGGCCGCCGATGTGGACACCGCCGTCCGGGGCGGGGCTCACGGTCAGGGGCGTCCCCGTGGTCAGGTCGATCCAGCGGTGGCCGGGCCGATCGCCGGTGTGCAGCCAAGGGCCGTCGCAGGCCGCGCCGCGATTGACGACCGTCCACAGCGGCACCCCCTCGTGGACCCAGCGAGAGCCGTACACCGTGGTGCCGGGGACGTGGTCGGCCAGTGGCGTCCAGTCCGGCGAGCCGAACCAGGCGGCATGGGCGCGATGCACCCGGCGCATGCCGCGCAGCACCGCGCGGTCGCGGGCGTTCCAGCCCACCCAGACGCCGAAGACGCTCTCCCAGACGAGGATGCCCGCGCCGTTCAGCCAGGCGGAGTGCAACTCGTCCAGATGGTCACGGTGCCAGCGCCGGGTGTGATGCGGCAGGTGCCCGCGCTCGAACCACTTGGCACGCAGCACTCCGGGCACCGGCGAGTCGGCGAACCACTGGGCCCAGGACATCTGGTGGTCGTGCACGCGGGCCAGCGGGATCCGCGACTCGCCCTCCATGACCAGTCCGGGCCGGATGGCGTCGAGCGCGGCGCGCAATTCCGGCCGGCCCTCCTTGGAGCTGTCGAGGAAGATGCCGTCGGTGCCGAGTCGCGCGGTGATGTCCGCGATGTCGGTGGAGGTCTCGCTGGCCCACGGGTAATAGCTGAGATAGACCCGTACCCCGCGCCGTTGGAAGTCCGCGACGACTTCCTGCAATTCGGAAATGTCGCGATAGAAAGCGAACTGGTCTCTGGCGTCGATCCCGATCACCGGGTAGGCGTGCCAGAACAGCACGCCGTCGAATCCGCCGAAGTCCCGCTCGGCCGCGTCCAGGAAGGCGTCCACGGTGAATGTGCCGCGCGCGTGGTCGTACAGCGTCTCGTCCCACAACCAGGCCACGCACACGCTGAAACGATCACGGTCGGACACCCGGTAGCGCTCGTCCGAGTAGCCGATCCGCTCCCGCGCCTGCTCGCGCCACTGCCCGAGCCGCTCGCGCCACACGTCCCACATCGCCGGATCGCCGGGGGCGGCGAAGATCTTCGCCTCGTCCAGCATCGACAGGTCGCTTCCCGCCGCCAGCGGCACCTCGGTCGGCAGATCGATTGGTCTGGGCAGATAGGGGTTGAAACCGGGGGATTTCATGAATGCTCCCAACCACCGTAAACGTTTACCGAACACCATGGCATGACCCGTCACTCGAAAACAGCCCCTTGAGGTCTTGACGCGATGAGCCGAGCCGGCGCCCGGTGGCGTCCTCGCCGGGATCTGCCGCACCCGGCTCACCGACGCAAGCGGCGAACGGGCTGCTCGCCGCAGGCCCTGAAGCCCGAGCTTCCGGTCCCCGTGATCCGGGCGACTGTGCCCGGCGCCGGAGGTGAGCTGACAGCCCCTCCCAGTGGACTATGCGGAAGCACGGGAGGATGCGGGCAGATGTCAGATCGAGGGCGGGTGCGGCGAGTCACCCTCAGGGACATCGCCGACCGGGTCGGAGTGACCCCGTCCGCCGTGTCGTTGGCTCTCGCCAACAAGCCCGGATCGGCGCGGGCCCTGCGGAACCAGCGGGCGGGCACGATACGGTCGCCGTTCAGCCCGAGGACACCTCCGGCCGGTTGACCCGCGAGCACCTGGACGCCGCCGAGATCGATCCGCCCACCGTGCGCACCCCCAGCCCTGCGAGCAAGCCGGACCGCTTCTAACGTGCGCAAACGCTCCACCATACGCCGATGCCCGTGGCGGACAATCCGGCCTACGATGGCATCCGTGATCACCGTGGCCAGTGACGCTGTACCGCCTGCGCCGCTGCCCCTGACCTCGCGGCTCGTGGACGACATCGCCGTCATCACCATCAGCGTGCTGCTGGATGCCACCACCCGCGACCAGTTCGCCGACTATCTCGCCCAGGCCGGCCCCGCGCTGATCCTGGACCTGGGCGGGGTGACCTTCATGGACTCGCGCGCCCGGGACCAATCGTGCACCACTGGCAGCGCGCCATCACGTCCGAGGAGAAGTTCGCGCTGATCGGCGTCGACTACGCCCGCGTCAAGGTCATGTGGATCACCGGCCTGGCCCAGCGCATGCCCCGCTACGACACCCTGGACCAGTTCCTGGCCGCCCAGCCCGACAGGCCGTTCCAGGCCAGCGTGCGCGATCTGGCCTGCGACGTGGCCGTCCCGGACCCAGTCCTGCTCAGCGACGGGGCAGCAGAGCTTCCCGCACAGCCCAGCCAGGCGGCGGCCGGATCAGTTACCAACTCCGGTGCCGCACGCCCACGTCTGCCGTCGCGACACCAAATCCCGGCCGCCGGCTACGGCCGGGGCGCGAGCGCCGCCCGCGCGGGGTGACCGGTTCCGGTCAGGCGCCGCACTTCTCAGGCCCGCGCGGGTGACGTAGCTTCGCGAGCACCGGATCTCTCCGAGGAGGGACATGCTCCCGCGCTCGATCAGGCGCGCCGCCATGGCCGCCGCCCTGACTCTGACACTGGCCGTACCCCTGCCGGCCGCAACCGCCGCGACGGCCGCCGCCGACCCCGCCATCGACTCCGCCGCCGCCCGTGGTCCCGCTCCCGGGGCGCCCGGCATCGGCGACGTCTACTTCCCCGACTACGGAAACGGCGGCTACGACGTCAGGCACTACGACCTCAAACTGAACTACCAGCCGGGTGCCGACCGGCTGGACGGCCGGGCGACCCTGCTGGCCACCGCCTCGCAGTCGCTGACCCGCTTCAACCTCGACTTCCTGCTCGACGTCCAGGAGGTCAAGGTCAACGGCAGAACGGCCGCCTTCGCCAGGACGGGCGCGCACGAACTGGAGATCACCCCGGCCCGTGCCCTGCCCCGGCTCCTGCCGTTCGTCGTCGAGGTGACCTACTCCGGCACCCCCGGCTCCGTCACGACGCCCGGGATCAGCACGCCGTGGCTCAGGCGGGCCGACGGCGCGCTCGCGCTGGGCGAGCCGGAGATCGCCTGGTGGTGGTACCCGAGCAACGACCACCCGGCGGACAAGGCGACCTTCGACATCTCGGTCACCGTCCCCGAGGGCAAGCAGGCGATCAGCAACGGCGTTCTCGCCTCCCGGCGCACCTCGGGCGGCAGGACCACCTTCCACTGGGTGATGGACAAGCCCATGGCCACGTACCTGGCCATGCTCTACGTCGGCGACATCGAGGTGCACCGGGCTCGCTCGTCCACCGGCCTGCCGGTCACCACGGCGTATGACACGACCCTCGGCCCGCGTCTGGAGTTCGCCAAGGCCAGCGTCGAACGTACGGCCGAGATCATCGATTGGGAGTCGAGCCTCTTCGGCCGCTACCCGTTCTCCTCGATGGGCGGCTCGGTCGTCAACGAGAACGTCGGCTTCGCGCTGGAGACCCAGTCGCATCCCGTCTACGACTCGATCTTCTTCGAGTCCGGGCCCGACGTCGGCGTCGTCGTCCATGAGAACGCCCACCAGTGGTTCGGCGACAGCGTGTCGGTCGGCCAGTGGCGCGACATCTGGCTCAACGAGGGCTTCGCCACCTACGCCGAGTGGCTGTGGTCGGAGAAGGAGGACACCGGCACCGCCGCCGAACTGGCCAACGCCATCTACGACGAGATCCCGGCCGACCACCCCCGGTTCTGGCGGACGGTCCCCGGCGATCCGACCCCCGCCTCCCTCTTCTACGCCTCGGTCTACTGGCGTGGCGGCATGACCCTTCAGGCGCTCCGCGGCGCGGTCGGCGACCAGGACTTCTTCGCCATCCTCAAGTCCTGGTCCCGGATCAAGCGGTCCGGCAACGGCGACACCGCCGCGTTCATCGCGCTGTCGGAGAAGATCTCCGGCAAGCGACTCGGCCCGCTCTTCCGTACGTGGCTGTTCGAGCCCGGCAAACCGGCCGCCCCGCCCGCGCCGGTCACGGCCCGTACCGAGGCCCAGGCAGGGCCCCCGGCCTCGTACGCGAGCCACAAGAGGTTCCACGAACTGCTCCACGGCCCCGCCTGAGGCCCGCACCGGGTGGCCGGGCGCGCTCGGGTCGTGGCCGCCGCGGGGTCAGACGATGGTGAGCGTCGTCAGGCCGGTCGCCCTGGTGAGCCCGGTGGTCAGACACTGCAGCAGTTCGGTCTGGACGAGCGTGATGGTCTCCACCGCGTGGCGGCCCTGGAAACGGCCTTGGACGACAGGGCCGCTGAACGTGGTGACCACCTGACCGCCCACGGCGGTGCTGCTCCCGGCGCCGTCGATGACGCTGCTGTCGCCGGTGTTCCACTTGATGATCCGCTCGCCCTGGAACGGGTCGAGGAGGTCGTTGCAGCCGACGAAGATGGTGAACTCCTCGTCGTAGGCCCCGCTCGCCACCTGGCCCGTGCTGTCGAGGCAGGAGCTGAACCGGCCCCTCACGGTGAGCGTGACGTTCCGCGGCGTCAGGACGACCCCCGGGCTGTACGTGACGGTCTCGGTGCCCTGGCACTGCACGAGCGTGGCCGCGTAGGCGGGACGCGCGGCCGGAGCGGCCGCACTGAGAGCGATCACGCTGACGGCGGCGACCGCGACGGCGATCAGCGCGCGCAGGACGCGGCTTCGCCGAGATGAACGAAAGGTCACAGGACGCTCCCTTGGGGGATGAACGGCAGGGCACTGATCGGGCGACGTTCACGAGCGGAACCACAGGTACGTAGACATGACAGCTCCACCACGGGTTCCGTGACATGCCCACGAAGGTTGCAGATTCGTATCTTGCCGACACGCAGAGTGATCTCCAGCGTCCTGAGTGGCGCACTTGAGAGCACCGGCGTGGCGGGCCCGTGGGAACCGGTCCCCCGCCCCCGCCCCGCCTCGTCGCGAAACCTTCTCGCCCAGGCTGCTCCTGACCGAGCAGCCCGTGACCCTGACGGGCACCGGAAACTACCCGACCTGCGTGTCGAGCGACCCGGCCATCACCTCGGGACGTCCACGATCTCCGGCCACGGGAACCTGGGCTGCGTCTCCGGCTCCATGCCGGCGATCGAGCGGGTGACTTGCAACACCGGCGAGACGTCGACGATCAGCTGCGCCATCACGCTCAACCTGTTCGCCGGCCAGTCGGCCTTCACCGTCATCGCGGGCAAGTTCACCGGCGACACCGTGACCTCCGAGGGCGTCACCCTGCATAACCCCCTCAAGCCGCTCCTCGACTGCCCGGCGCCGGGCTACGGTGGCAGCACCGGCCCGACCGTCCTCACCCTCACCGACCTTCACCCCTGACCCCCGCCCGCCACCGGGCGTGTGGCGTCGGTTGTTCGACGTCCTGTCGTCGGAGATCGAGTTGGAGATCATTCAGTTGCTCGACACGCCCGAGGCCACCCACATCCGCTACCGCGTCCGCCGCTGAGCCGATCGGCCACGGACCGGGCTGGGTGTTACTGCCCAGGGGACGTTGAGGTTGATCTGCTGCCCGATCCCGGCCGGTCGGTGACCTCGATCGCCAAGCTGCTCGGGGTGAGCGTGGGAACGCTGTATGACCACATCCCCGACCTTCAAGAGCTTCGCGCAGGCCAGCGATCGTCCCTCGTGCAGGGATGCCCGGCCTCGGCAAAGAGCGCTCGTTCGGGGCTGGTGACACGTTCGTCAACGGCGCCCCGATACAGGTGAGCCGCTCTACGTGAAGACGCGGCCGCCTTGTCGTGCCACTCGGCGTAGACGAAGTCCAGGGCGTTCTTCAGGGCGCCGGGGACGGAGTGGTTGTACTCCGGCGTGACGAACACGAACCCGTCATAGCCGGCGATCGCCTCCGCCCAGCGGATGGTGTGCGCGTTGCCGTACAGGCCGGACGCCGGCGGATGCGGCTCATCCAGCAGCGGCAGGCCGAAGTCGGCGAGGTCGATGATCTCGAAGCCGGCAGCCGGCTGCTCTCGCCCGGCGACTTCGGCCACCCACTCGGCGACGGCGGGGCCACGGCGGCGGGTGCGATGGCGGCAGCCGCGGAGGGCCGGCAGGAGTGGCGGTCGCCTGGCCACGGTCACCGATGACGCGCTGGCCGTGGCGCGGGCCCCGGCGCGGGCGCGGCCAGTCGGTCACCCAGATCGTCCATGAGCTCGGCGTCGGCAGGTCGACGTTCTACCGGGCGCTGAAGAACGACGACCCGAGCGCCAGGCCTACACGATCGGCCGCGACGCGGCCGTGCTCACCCGCCTTTCGCGGGTGCTGCCGGACCGACTGCTCGACCGCGTCTTCGCGACCGGCTTGCGCCCTTACTACGCGAAGGCCGTCACCGGCAGCGGCTGACCCCAGGAGGACGCGCTGAGGCGCGGGCACCTGTCTGCCCGCGCCTCAGCGCGTTCACTGGGTCGCGTCCGACAGGATCCACGTGGGTACGGCAGAATCAGGGGCGTACCAGCGGACGCTGAGCTGCTCCTGGCCGGGCTCCGGCGGGGTCAGGAACAGGCGTTCCGTGGCAGTGGTGTGGTTGCTGAGGAACACGCCTCCGGACCCGTCCGGCGTCTCGCACCACAGATAGCTGTCGTCGCCGCCGTGGAACGGGCTCATCCAGAGGTGGCCCTCGGCACCGGCCGAGTGGATGTACTTCTGGTTGTAGACCAGGTAGGAGCAGTCGTCGTCACCGGTCCTGCCCGCCGGGATGGTGATGAAGCGCTGCTGAGGGTCGTCGTGGTCGGGGGTGAGGATCACCTCGTCGTCGAAGGAGTCGGCCTCCAGGGCCAGTGTGGGGTCGATGGAGCCGCGTAGGAGAACCTCGCTGACGTCGCCTGCCGTTCCGGGCTCTTGGAGGAACCAGCGCTGATTGGCCGAGCCGTCGAAGTCGCGGGCGGCCAGCTCGCCGCCGCTGGCAGGAGCGGTGAGCACTTGCCCGGTGGCGAAGTTCTGCAGTGTCCAGGTGCCGTCGCCTTGGTAGACGGGGCGCCAGAGCTGGTCCATCTCCTCGTTCGGCCAGAGGACAATGCGGGCGTCGCGGACGCTGCCCTCCTGGCCGAGATAGCGGCCGTTCCACGGGTTGCCCGCGATCACGCGGTAGTAGCCGTCGAACTCGGCGTCGCGGACCAGGCTGAAGGTCTGTATCGGCGGCTGAGCCGTACCGGAGTGGTCGGTGACCACGTGGCTGCCGCTGCCGCTGCCGCCGGAGGGGCCGGCGACGTTGGTGGTGGCGGCGTTGCGGAGCACCGCTGTCACCGGCGGGATCACCACCGCCTGCGCCGGGGGCGCCGGCGGGTTCACCAGGTGACTGAGCTGGTAGACGACGGGATAGTGGTCAGACAGCCGCATCATGCTGGCCCGCAGCCCGCCGACGACGTTGGGATGCGGCAGGCCGATCGGGACGGCCGCGTAGTCGAGGATCCGGGGCGTGAGGTCCTCGCCGGGCAGCGGCGCCCGGGTCGGGTGGGTCGGGAGCTGCTGGGCGATCACTTGGAACTCCCCGCCGACCGCGGTGGCCAGCGACGGGTCGGGGCCGGTCTGCGGGGCGTACGGCATGCGGTTGAAGTCGCCGAGCGCGATCCAGGGCAACGCTGTGCCGCCGGGGCCCGCGTTGGACATCAGGGTCCTGATGTTGCGCAGCAGTTGAGGGTCGTCGCCGCCGCTGCCGGATTGCCCGTGGATGGTGAAGTAGACGACGCCGTCAACGTTGACGCCGAGCGCGGGCCTGCCTCGCGAGCCGTTGTACAGCCCGGCGGCGGCGACGTAGATGTTCTGCGGCTGGACCCGGGTGCGGGTGGCGATGGCCAGGTTGACCCGTCCGGTGGGGGTGGTGGGGTTCTCGTCCGTGTGCAGCCAGTAGAGGTAGCGGGGCCGGCTGGCCGTACCCCCGTACTCGAACTCCTCGACGGCCGGAGAGGAGCCGTCCCACTGGTAGAACACGTTCTGTGGGGTGCTGCTCAGGTGGATGGCGCTGGCGGGCGGCGCGCCGGCCTCCTGCAGCAGGGCGACGGTGGCTCCGCTCTGCGTCATGAGCTGGTTGAGTCCCAGCGTGTACTTGTTCTCGTACGATCCGCCGCCCGTGGTGCCGGTGCCCTGCATGTTCCAGGTGATGACGTTGCGGCGGCTGTTCGAGCGTGGGTCGATCTCTCCGCCGACGTCGCGCAGGAAGAGCGAGTTCTGGCTGCCGGGGTCGAGGGTGGCGACGCCCTGGCCGGTGTAGTCGAGAGTCTCGCGGCCGGTCCAGTCGGGAATGGCCGCGCCGGCCTGGCTGAGCGGCTTGAACCGCTGCGGGGCGGCGCTGTCGGAGCCGAACTGGTAGACGGTGCCGATGGCGTAGGGGCTGTAGGTCTCGTACGGCCCGCCGGGCGTAGCTTGTTTGACCAGGGCGTTGCGGTAGAACACGTTCTGCGGCCCCGACGAGCCCGACCACTTGGCCGCTTTCGGCCCGGCCGCCCACCAGATCGGCCACCAGGTGCCGTCGTCGATCTCGCCGCCCTCGCCGCCGCAGTTGGTCTGGCAGTTACCCGACCTGTGCTCGTACGGCACGCGCACGGTGTTGGCCTCGAAGAGGTTGTTGTGCTCCCAGCCGCCGTGCAGGTTGAGGTCGGAGTCGAGGTCGTTGCGGAAGGCGACGTTGCCGCTCGCCGACCACTGGAAGGTGAAGTGACGCAGGTTGCGGCTCAGGTTGTAAGCCCACAGCGAGTCCCACACCCGGCTGCCGCGCAGGTAGCCGTTGCCGCCTTTGCCCTTGTTCCAGGCGCCGTCGAGGCTGTTGCGTTCGATCTGCAGGTTGCGGGCGTTCTCGGTGACGATCGTGTGCGAGCCGGTCATCGTGGCGGTGAGACCACGCGCCCAGCTGTTGGCGGCCCATTTGAAGACGATGCCGTGCATGGCGTACTCGGGGGCCATGTTGCCGTAGTTGTGCACGGCTTGCTCGGGAGTGAACTGGTAGGCGCCGCCGCCGAGTTTGGGTAGGCCGTTCATGTCCTGGGTGAAGGAGAAGTTCTCGAACCCGACCCCCTGGACGACCTTGAGCGGGGTGACCTTACTGGCGTACGGCGTGTCCCCGAGCGGCGTTGAGCCGTCGGAGGTGGAGTCGACCGGCAGGTCCCATTCCAGCGGCCGGTCGAGGGTGATCGTCTTGGCCGTGGCGTCGAGGCTGATGACGCGGAACATCTGCTGACGCATGTGGAGGTTCTCCATCTGCGTCCGGTCGGTGACGCCCTGCTGGGCGTAGAAGCCGAGGCTGTTGGCCGCGCCCACCCACACGTACCCGCCGAGGGAGAACTTGGACATGGCGGCGTTCGAGACGAGCTGGATGACGCTGTCGCCCTGCCGGGCGGCGTAACCAGGATCGCCGGGCTGCGCTGCGACCTTGATCCCGGAGGCCCAGTGCTGGTTGACGCTGCCCTCGAAGAGGTCCTTGCGGTTGGCGGGGGCCGCCGCCCAGTCGTCCTGGTAGCGGGTGGCGATCTCGCGGGTCTGCACCCGGAACAGGCCCCGGCCCGGCCAGATCCAGCCGCCGGAGCCGGTGTCGCTGCCGGTCCCTGCGGTCATCGAGTCCTGGTCCCAGCGGCCGTTGACGAGGGTGTCGTAGCGGGTGTTCGCGTCCGGGCGGAAGACGAGGTCGGTGCCGTTCTGGCCGCGCAGGATGAGGAAGCTGGCGTCGACGTAGATCTGCCGGGAGACGTCCAGGCGGCCGGCGGGCAGCGTGATCAGCGACAGCCGGTGGTAGTTGGCGTTCGGCGAGCACTGGGCCTTGATGGCGTCGATCGCGTTCTGCAGGCCGGTGGTGTCGTCGATCCCGTCGTCCGGGATCACCTGGTAGGTGGAGGCGAGCTGCGCGGGGGTGATGCGGCAGGCCGCGTCGCCGGTCACATCGCCGTCGCCGGGCAACGGCTGGCCGCTGCGGTAACCGACCCGCGACCAGTCGGGCAGCCCGGTGGGCGGGGCCGTACGGTTGGCGGCGCTGAGCTCAGGCCCCTGCGCGCCCGGGCCTGCGGTCACGACGGGCGGCGGATCGGCGGCGGCGGGCGCCGCCAGACCCACGAGGAGCAGCAGGGCGACGAGGAGGGTTCGCATGACCGGTCACCACTGCGGGGCGGGCGGGGTGGGCAGGGCGGCGAAGTCGGTGGCGAACTTCCACAACAGGCCGGACAGGCTGCTGCCGGAACCGTTGATCACGTAGTAGAGGGCGCTGCCGGTGGCCACGGCCAGCGGAGCCGATCCGGTCCAGGCGTAGGAGTTCTCCTCGTAGTACTCCGAGGAGTCGCCGTTGCGCAGGATCCGGGTGGCCATCAGGCCGTTGTCGAGGTCGGTGTAGAGGACCGCGCCGTAGCCGGTCTCGGAGAGCGTGACAGACGGGGCGTAGCGCGACCAGCCGACGTCCTGCGGGTTGGTCCAGCCGCCGAACCCGTAGCGCTGGCGGGTCATGTAGACGTTGTTGTCGGTGCCGGTGAAGGCGAGCACGACCTGGTTCCATGGGGCGTTGCCGTCGTTCACCTGCGCGGCCAGCGCGGGGGCCTTGTAGCTGGTGGCGTTCGGGACGATCGACGGGGTGGCGAAGGCGGTGCTGCCGCCGTCATAGTACATCGTCCAGATGTCGTTGCTGGTCTGGCTGTTCCAGCCGAGCATGTAGGAGTTGTTCGGCAGCGCGGCGGCCGCGATGGACAGGTCGTCGGAGGTGCGCGCGTCGTTGGGGGCCTTGGTCGGGGCAGGCAGCGTGGCCGGTAACTGGTAGCTGGTGGTGAGCTGGATCCGCTGCTGGTAGATGTGGCCGTCGGTGCCGGTGTGGAAGATCCGGAAGTTGCCGCGCGAGCCGTCGTCGGTCCAGATCACCACCGGGGCGGCGTAGGTCTGCACGTACCCCGTCGGCGTCGGCAGCGGGTAGGCCGGGCCGTTGTTGAGCGAGATCCAGACGCCGTCGTTGTCGGCGCCGCGCCAGGCGTGCAGGATGTCGCCGTGGTTGTCCCGGGCCTCGGCCGGGGTGGAGCGGCTGGTGATCGGGCCGCCGGCGTAGGTCACCGCGCGCCACTGGGTGTCCTCGCCGGGGAGGCCGTAGTGGTAGCCGGCCGACGCGGGAACCGCCAGGCCGACGATGACGGCGAGGGCGGCCGTGAATGCCGCCGCCACCAGGCTGAACCTTCTGAGCTGCTGGAACATGTCTCCTCCAGGCCCCTGTCCCCGGTCCGGTACCGGGGTTCGCGCACTCAGAGTGCTCCGGTGCGGCGGCCATCGCACCCGGGACAGTCCCTGGCCCCACTCACGGGTGTGTCCCCCGTGGGTCACCCGGGCGCGAGCGGACGCCCGGGAGCCCAGGCTGGACGCATGATCAATGAACTGCCCGGTCCGTCTCTCACACAGGTGTTCCGGCTGCACACCGTGCCCGGGGCCCCACTCGATCTCGGCGACTGCCTGATCGTGCCGCTCACCGGGGGCCGGTTCACCGGGCCGGAGCTCAACGGTAACCTCGTGCCCGAGGGCAGCGCCGACTGGCGGTCCGTGCTGCCGGACGGCACCGTCGTGAGCCGTCTCAGATACACGCTCCGTACCGACCGGGGCGACCTGCTCCACGTCCGCTCGCGAGCCGTCGGGTACGGCACCGGTGCCGACGGCCCACTCCTCCGCGCCACCACGCGGATCCAGGCCGCCTCCGCACGTCTCGCCTGGGTCAACCGGGGCGTGTTCGTCAGCGTGGGAGCCCGTCGAGGCACGGGCACGACCTACGAGACCTACCTGGTGTCGTGAGCCGCCCGCGGTCATACTGCAGTGGTGACGGGCAGCGCTGTCCCCGGCCCACTGCTCGGCCGCCAGGCCGAGTGCGCCGCGATCGAGGCGGTGCTGGAGCGTGCTCGCGACGGCCGCGGATCGGTCCTGGTCCTCCGCGGCGAGACCGGTGCGGGCAAGACGGCGTTGTTGGAGTACGGCGCCGCCCGCGCTGCCGCCTTTCGCCTCGCCCGGGTGACCGGGGTGGAGTCCGAGTCGGAGCTCATGGGCGCCGGCCTGCAGCAACTGCTCGGAGCCCCGCTGGTCGAGGAGGCCCAGCGGCTGCCCGGCTCGCAGCGTGACGCCCTCAGGATCACGCTGGGGCTGCAGGACGGACCTGCCGCCGACCGGTTCCTGGTCGGGCTCGCCGTCCTCGGCACGCTGAGCGAGCTCGCCGACCAGCGTCCGCTCCTGGTCGTGGTCGACGACGCGCAGTGGCTGGACTCCGTCTCCACACAGATCCTCGCCTTCGTTGCCCGCCGCCTGGCCGCCGAGCGCGTCGCGATGCTGTTCTCGGTGCGCGAGCCGAGCGAGGACACCGAACTGGACGGGCTTCCCGCCCTGCCCGTGGAAGGACTCGGCGACCACGACGCCCGCCTCCTGCTCGGCTCGGTGATCCCGGGCGGCCTGGACGGGCAGGTGCGCGACCGGATCGTGGCTGAGACGCGCGGCAACCCGCTGGCCCTGCTCGAACTGCCGCGCACGATGACCCCCGCGGAACTGGCGGGCGGGTTCGGGCTGCCGGATGCCCGCATGCTGTCCGGACGCATCCAGCACAGCTTCGTCCGGCGGGTCGAGGCGCTGCCCGGCGACACCCGTCTGCTGCTGTTTGTCGCGGCCGCCGAACCGGTCGGCGACATGCTGGTGCTGATGCGCGCGCTGGAGCACCTGGGCATCGCCATCGGCGCCGCCGAGCCGGCCGAGTCGGCGGGCCTGATCGATCTCGGCCCGAGACTCGCCTTCCGTCACCCCACGGTCAGGACCGCCGCCTACCGGGCCGCGCCGCCCGAGGTACGCCGTCGCGGCCACGCGGCACTGGCCGAGGCCACCGACCCGCAGGCCGACCCGGATCGGCGCGCTTGGCATCGCGCGCACGCGACGGCGGCGCCCGATGAGGATGTCGCGGCGGAACTGGAGCGTCGTGCCGTCCGCGCGCAGGCTCGCGCTGGTGCCGAGGCGGCGGCTGCCTTCCTGGAGCGGGCGGCGGAGCTGACGCCCGATCCTCGCCTGCGCGGAGTGCGGGCCCTGGCCGCCGCCCAGGCCAAGCTGGACGCGGGCGCACTGGGCGCGGCCGAGGCACTGCTGGCGCTGGCGGCGATCGCCCCGCTGGAGGCGGCCGAGAGGGCGCGGCTGGAGCGGGTGCGCGCCCACATCGCGTTCGCGCGCACCCGGGGCAGCGACACGCCCATCCTGCTCAGCGGGGCGGCCAGGCAGCTCGAAGTCGTCGATCCGGAGCTGGCGCGCGAGACGCATCTGGAGGCGATGTGGGCGCTGATGCGCAGCGGCCGGTTCGGTCGTCCCGACGGCGTGCTGCCCGCTGCGGACGCCGCGCTGGCGCCGGTCCGCGATCATCCTGTGCGGGCTGTCGACCAGTTCCTTGACGTGCTCGTCACCCGAGCCACGCACCCGTACGTGCAGGTGCTGCCCTCGGTGGCGCGGGCGATCGCGACCTTCCAGCGGGAGGGTTTCCGCCGTGACAACATCGCCTGGTGCTGGCTGGCCTGCCAGCTGGCCATGGACGTGTGGGACGACGACGCCTGCGCGGCGATGGCCGGCGGCCTGGCGGAGACGGCCCGCGAGCGCGGCCTGCTCACCGTCCTACCGTTCGCGCTGAACTACTCCGCCGCCCATCAGTTGTTCGCTGGACGCTTCGACCTCGCCCAGCAGCTCGTCCAGGAAGCCGACTCGATCACCCAAGCGACGCGCAACGTCGCCGTCGCTGACTTCTCCATCCTGCTCGCCGCCTGGCGAGGGGACCGCGAATACACGCTCGACCTGCGTGAGCGCATCCTCGCCGCGGCCACAGCTCGGGGCGAGGGTTTCGCCGTGGAAGCGGCCGAGTGGGCCGCCGCGACTCTATACCTGGGCTACGGCGAGTACGGCCCTGCCGCCGAGGCCGCCCAGCGCGCCGCTGAACCCGACGGGATCGGGTTCACCGTCTGGGTGCTGCCCGAGCTGATCGAGGCAGCCGTCCGCTCCGGTGACGCAGACACCGCGCACCAGGCCTTCGAGCGGCTGGAGGAACGCTCGTCGACCAGCCAAACGCCATGGGCACGCGGCATCGAGACCCGTTCCCGGGCGTTGCTGAGCCAGGACGGCAAGGCCGAGGAGCTGTATCGGGAGTCGATCGAGCACCTGGCCCGCTCCCGTGTCACCGTCCACCACGCCAGGGCTCAGCTGATCTACGGCGAGTGGCTGCGCAGGCACAACCGCAGAATCGACGCACGTACCCAGCTCAAGGCCGCTTTGGCCGCCTTCGACGCCATGGGTGCGCGGGCGTTCGCCCGGCGTGCGGAACGGGAGCTGCTGGCGACCGGGGAGACCGTTCACAAGCGCAGCGAGGGCCCAAGCGTTCAGCTGACTCCGCAGGAGGCGCAGATCGCGCGGCTGGCCGGTGACGGGCACACCAACCCGGAGATAGCCGCCCGCCTGTTCGTCAGCCATCGCACCGTCGAATGGCACTTGCGCAAGGTGTTCACCAAACTCGACATCACCTCGCGCAAGGACCTGGCGCGGGCGCTGCGAGCCGTCGAACCGGCGACGGTCTGACCGCGCTCGTCCACCCGGCCCAGTAAGGGGCCCGGGGTAGGGCCAGGGAGTGTCACGGGCGCGAAAGACGGCGGCCGCGCGCGATCGTGAAGACATCACCGCCCAGGCACCCGGACCGTGAGCCCGGGACCACCACAAGGAGCAGAGATGTCCGCCAAGGCCACCCCCACCGCAAACACGCAGACCGCCGCCGCCACGACCGCTTCCCGTCCCCTTCGCAGGATCGTGACCGTCGCGCTGGCCGTCGTGGCCACCGCGGCCGCCCTGCTGGCCACCGCCCCCAGCGCCAGCGCGCAGGGCAACTGCACCCACTACGGGCAGGAGGGCTGGGGACAGATGTTCACCGACATCAACTACCAGGGCGACTGCTTCGAGTGGACGCTGGGGCAGGGTACGGACCTGCCCGCCTACATGAAGAACAAGGTCTCTTCGCTGCGGATCTGGACTGGCTGGCCGGCCTACGGCGCGACCCTGTACGACTTTGACTCCGGCACCCAGTTCTATGCCGGGCCGAACGAGTGGTGGCCGAGCCTGCCCGGCTGGTTCAACGACAAGGCTGACCGCGTAACCGGTTGACCCCCGACGAGTGTCGCCGCCTGGCACGTGAGGCGGTGCGAGGAGGAGAACCTGTGACAGGTCACTCGCGACTGCCTGAACGGAGGCAGGGGGCGGGCACCCGCCCCCTGCCATGCCAAGCTGTACAGCCCAGAGGCCAGGCCCTGTCACCGAGAGGATGAGTAGCCATGATGTATCCGACCCTGCGCCTCGCTTCCACCGATGAGGGCGTGCTGAGCGTGGTGATGGACGCGCCGCCGATGAACCTGATCGGCCCCGAGCTCGTCCGCGACCTGGTGAAGCTGGTCGGCGAGCTAGAAACGGATCAGGGCGTCCGGGTCGTGGTGCTGGAGAGCGCCGATCCCGAGTATTTTGTCCCGCACGTCGATCTGACCAAGGTCGCCGACTACACCACCGAGGCGGCCCGGGCAGGCGGCCCGGGCGACGCCTCGCTCGGCATGCTGTGGTACCGGCTCAGCAAGCTACCGGTCGTGACGATCGCGAAGATCCGCGGCCGGGCACGCGGGGCGGGCAGCGAACTGGCGCTGGCCTGCGACATGCGCTTCGCCTCCCGCGAGAACGCCGTCCTCGGGCAAATCGAGGTCGGCACCGGCGCGCCTCCTGGAGCCGGAGGCATGCAGCATCTCACCCGGCTGCTGGGCCGAGGGCGGGCGATGGAGGCGATCCTCGGTGCCGATGACTTCGACGCCGACACGGCGGAGCGGTATGGCTGGATCAACCGGGCGTTGCCCGATGCCGAGCTCGACGCCTTCGTCTCCAGGCTCGCCGGGCGTATCGCCTCGTTCCCAGTCGAAGGAGTTCGTACGGCGAAGCGAGTGCTCAACGAGCTGACCCTGCCCGCCGCCGACGCTGTCCGGGCGGATGCGATCCGATTCCGCGATCTGGTCGCCGCGGACGCCTCCCAGGCCCGGGTGAGGGCCCTGTTCGCGCAGGGACTGCAGACCCGCGGCCCACTCGAACTCCACCTGGGAGAACGCCTCGGCGACCTGTGAAGGAGAGGGCGGCGAGCGGCCGCCGCCTGCCCCCGGGGCTCAGCGCAGGGTGAGCCCGCTGCCCTCGTGGACGGCGCGGAGACCGCGTTCGACCGTTTCGTCGTTCTCGCCGACCGGGGCGACGTAGTCGAGGACCGCGCGGGCGGCGTCCTCGCCGAGGGCGCGGGTGATCACCCAGGTGGCCAGGTACTGTGACGCCAGGCACCCGCCCGCCGTCGCGATGTTCCCCTCCGCGTGGAAGGGTGCGTCCAGCACGGTGACGCCGCAGGCTTCGACGAACGGCCGGCTGGTTCTGTCCGTGCAGGCCGGCATGTGCTCCAGCAGGCCCAGACGGGCCAGCACCAGCGCCCCCGAACACTGCGAACCGATCAACTGCCGGGCGGGGTCGAGCGGCAACATGGCCAGCAGCCGGTCGTCGGCGACCACGTCGCGAGTCCTCACCCCGCTCCCGATCAGCACGACCTCGGCTTCGCTCACGAACTCGATCGGACGCTGCCCGGTCACCGGGACGCCGTTCATCGACGTGACCACCGGCGTCGGCGTCGTGATGAACGCTTCCAGCCCGTCGGCCCAGCATCGGTTGATCAGCGCCGAGGCGATGAAACTGTCGAGTTCGTTGAACCCGTCGAACGTGACCACCGCTACCCGCATGACATCTCCTTCGGACAAGTCTTCGGAACCGGGGACAGGCGCTGCGCACGTTCAGCGTCCTGCAGCCCATACCAAGCTGAGCACATCCTGTTCCGCAACGGCCACCTGGAGGCAAGGCCCACCACCTGACCACGTCGCGCGAGCGGAGTCCCTTGCACCACTCGGGGGGAGACTTCCCCACCATTCCCCGCGCCCGCGTCGAACGTCAGGCGGACGCCTCCGGGCCCGCGCTTCAGAGCAGAGCGCGCAGGACGGGCTGAAGGGCGCGGTGGAAGGTCGGGTACGCGAAATGCATCTCGGCCAGCGTCGCGATCGGGACCTCCGCGTGGATCGCCGTCACGAGCGCGGCCAGCACCTCGCCACCCGCGCTGCCGACGACGGTGCCGCCGACCAGCACACCCCGGCCCGCGTCCGCGACCAGCTTGACCGGCCCGGCCTCCGCGGCGATCCAGCCGCGGGTGCCCAGGTCACCGGTCGCCGCCCGGACATCGACGCCTCGTTCGCGCGCGGCGGCCTCGCTCAGCCCGACCGAGCCGACCTCGGGAGCAGTGAAGGTGACGCGGCCGACGGCCCGGTAGTCCGCCCACGGGCCGCCGGCGCCGGTAAGGTCCCGGATCACCACGTCCGCCTGATACATCGACATGTGCGTGAACGCGCCCTTGCCGGTGATGTCGCCTATGGCCCAGACGCCCTCGGCCACGCGCATCCGCTCGTCGGGGTCCAGCACGCGCGCGTCCGGGTCCAGGCCGACCTGCTCAAGGCCGAGGTCCCGCAGGTTGTTGCGCCGGCCCGCGGCGACCAGCAGACGCTCGGCCACGACCGTGCCGCCGGCCAGGCTGATCCGGAAGCCGTCGCCGTCGCGCTCGACCCGCTGGGCCCGCGCCGACGTGCGCACGGTGATGCCCTCGGCCGCGAACGCCTTCGCCACGGCCGCGGAGGCCTCCGGCTCCTCGACCGCGAGCAACCGGTCGGCGGCCTCAATCACCGTCACCTCGACGCCGAAGGCGGCGACGGCCTGTGCGATCTCGCAGCCGATCGCGCCGCCGCCGAGCACCGCCAGCGAGGCCGGCAGCTCGGTCAGCCGGACGACGTCCCGGTTGGTCCAGTACGGCGTGTCCGCGAGCCCGGGGATCGGCGGCGCGGCCGGTGAGGTGCCGGTGTTGAGCACGATGCCGCGCCGGGCGGCGTAGGACGTCTGCGCCCCGTCGGGGCCGGTGACGGTGACCGTGCCGGGCGCGGTGATCCGGCCGCGGCCGCGCGCGAAGACGGCGCCGGCGTCGACCAGTCTGTCCACGGCGACCTGGTCGTTCCAGTCGTCGGTGGCCTCCTCGCGGATCCGGTCCGCGACCGGCTTCCAGTCCGGGGTGACGGTCGCCGATCCGGCGTGGCCCTCGACGTACCGGGCCGTGCGCAGCTTGTCGGCGGCGGCGATCATCATCTTGGTCGGGATGCACCCGAAGTAGGGGCACTCACCGCCGACCAGGCGTTCGTCCACGCCCACGACCGACAGCCCGGCCCTGGCCAGGCTTCCCGCCACGTGCTCGCCTCCCGGGCCTAATCCGATCACCACTACGTCGCATTCGCCGGCCTCGCTCATCTCCACGCGCCCTTCCGTTCGTGTCGCCTTGTCCTCAGACCATCTCGCACAGCTGCCAGGCATCGCACCCGTGACCCCCACGTGCCTCCTGACTCGCGCCCGGGGGTCGGAACGGGACCAGGGCGTTCCCCTGGTGCGACGAGATCGCCGCCGGACGAAGCTGACAGCACAACCGCGACAGCGGCCGGACGTGGAGGAAACTATGAGCACCTCACCGATCACCCTCAAGACCATCACACTGGACGGGCTCACCGTCCGCTACGCCGAGAGCGAGCAGCGCGACACGCACGCGCTCTTGCTCAGCCCATGGCCTGAGAGCTTGTACGCGTACGAACCCATGTGGGCCGAACTGGCGGTCGACGTCCACGTGGTCGCCGTCGACCTGCCCGGCTTCGGCAGGTCGGAAGGCCGTCCGGATGTGCTCACCCCGCGAGCCGCCGGCGCGTTCATCCTCAAGTTCCTCGACGCGCTCGGGCTCGACAAGGTGCACGTCGTCGGCCCGGACGTCGGCACCAGCGCCTCCCTGTTCGCGGCGGCGCGACGGCCCGATCGCTTCCACAGCCTCGTCGTCGGCGGCGGAGGCGCGTCGGCCGATCTGCCGCTCGGCGAGCCGCTCGCGGGCTGGGTGCACGAGCCCGACATCGGCTGGTACGAGTCGAACGCGGACCAGGTCATGCGGATGACCCTGGAGAACATCTTCCCGGCCACCCCGCTCGCGGAGCATGTGCGCGACGACTATGTCGCCTCCTACGCCGGTCCGCGGTTCGCCGAGTCGATGCGTTACGTCCGCACCTATCCCACCGAGCTCAACGCCCTCGAACCGCTGCTCCCGACCATCCGGACGCCGGTCCGGATCATCTCTCCCGCGCGGGATCTGGTCGTCCCGCGCCCGCATGCCGAGTACCTCGCGGCCCGGCTGCCCGACAGCTCGCTCGACGTCCTCGACGCCGGGCACTTCGCCTGGGAGGAAGCCCCCAAGGCCTACGCCTCCCTCGTCCTCGACTGGTGGGACCGCCACCAGCCCATCGAAAGGTGAACGCCATGAAGCAGGATCTGAAGGTCGAAGCCGTCGTCATCCCCGTCTCCGACGTCGACCGCTCCAAGAAGTTCTACGAAGACCTGGGCTGGCGGCTGGACGCCGACTTCGCCTTCGACAACGGCTTCCGCGTCGTCCAGGTGACCCCGCCCGGATCGCCCGCCTCCATCCAGTTCGGGACCCGGATCACCAGCCGGCGGCCGGGCACCGCCGAAGGCGTCTACCTGGTCGTCTCCGACATCGCCGCGGCCCGCGAGCAACTCGCGGCCGCCGGCGCCGACGTCGGCGAGGTCTTCCACCCGGAGGCTCCCGGCGCGCAGTTCGGCCAGGTCCCCGACGGGCAGGCCGGCGGGCTCGCGGCCGACCGGGCCAGCTACGGGTCCTTCGCGGCCTTCCGCGATCCCGACGGCAACACCTTCCTGCTCCAGGAGGTCACGACCCGGATTCCCGGACGCGTCGACAGCACGTCCACGACGTACGCGTCGGTGAGCGACCTGGCCGGCGCGCTCAGGAGGGCGGCCGCCGCGCACGGCGAGCACGAAGCCCGCGACGGCGGCGCCCACGACGAGAACTGGCCCGACTGGTACGCCGCCTACCTGGTCGCCGAGCACCACGGCGACGAACTTCCACGCTGAGGACAGATCATGACCACACTCACCACGCCCATCCTCGACGTCACCGCCGCCAACGGGGTGACCTTCGCCTACCGCCGCTTCGGCGCCACCGGCACCGGCCGGCCGCCGCTGCTGTTCCTGCAGCACTTCCGCGGCACCCTCGACAACTGGGACCCGCTCCTCGTGGACGTCCTCGCCGAAGACCGGGAGGTGATCCTGCTCGACAACACCGGCGTCGGCCGCTCATCCGGCCGGGTGCCCGTCACCGTCGCCCAGATGGCCAGGGACGCCATCGCCTTCCTCGACGCGCTGGAGATCGAGGGGGCCGACCTGCTGGGCTTCTCGCTCGGCGGCATGGTCGCCCAGGAGGTCGCGCTGCTGCGGCCGCGCGCCGTACGGCGGATCGTGCTGGCCGGGACCGGCCCTCGGGGCGGGAAGCAGATGCACGGCTGGACCCTCGACATCGAACGCGCCGCCAACCGCGCGGACGGCGGCATCGAGGAACTCCTGCACATCTTCTTCGGCATCACCGAGACCAGCCGGGCGCTCGGCAAGGAGTACGCCCAGCGCGTCTTCAGCCGGACCGAGCACCCCGACCGGCCGAACGGCCCCGAGGTCGCCCGCGCCCAGTACGACGCGATCGTCGAGTGGGGCATCCCGGACCCGGGACGGCTCGCCCGGCTCGCGGGGATCACCCAGCCCACGCTCGTGGCCGCCGGGGACAACGACCCGATGATCCCGACGGTCAACTCCCAGCTCCTCGCCGACCACCTGCCGAACGCGCGCCTGCGGATCTTCTCCGACGCCGGACACGGGTTCCTGTTCCAATACCCGCGCCAGTTCGCCGCGCTCGTCCAGGAGTTCCTGGACGCCCCGGCCCGCTAGCGCACGCAGGCCTTCCCACCACCGGCGACCGGCGAGCCGCCGGCGGCAGGAGGCATGCCCTGACATGGATCGGGCAAGTGCGAGACAGGCGGATGATCACTAGAATCTAGCCGTGGCAGCGCCTGTCCTCAAGGGACGCCGACCCGAGCGCGAACGCCTGCACCAGGCGCTTGAACAGGTCAGGGGCGGCGAGAGCGCCGTGCTCGTCCTGCGCGGCGAGGCGGGCGCCGGCAAGACCGCCCTGCTCCACTACGTCGAGAGCCAGGCCGAGCGTTGCCGGGTCATCAGGATCACCGGCGTCGAATCCGAGCTCGAACTGCCCTTCGCCGCACTCCACCAGCTCTGCGGTCCCATGCTCACGACGGCGGTCACCCTCCCCGCGCCCCAGCGCCACGCATTGGAGGTGACCTTCGGCTACGCCGTGGGCCCGGCCCCCGACAGGCTCGTCCTCGGCCTGGCCGTCCTCTCCCTGCTCGCCGAAGCGGCCACCGGCCGGCCGCTGGTCTGCCTCGTCGATGACGCCCAGTGGCTCGACGCGGCCTCGCGCCAGGTGCTCGGGTTCGTCGCCAGGCGGTTGCTCGGCGAGTCGGTGCTGCTGATCTTCGCCGTCCGCGAACCCGCTGCCGACACGCTGCTGGCCGGGCTCCCCGCCCTGCCCGTGGACGGCCTGGCCGACGCCGACGCCCGAGCGCTCCTGGCCGCGTCGAATCCCGGCCGGCTCGACGCCCGGGTGGTCGACCGGATCGTGGCCGAGACCCGCGGCAACCCGCTGGCCCTGCTGGAGCTGTCACGCAGCGGCAGGGCCGAGCTGCTCGGCGGTTTCGCCCTGCCGACCGCGGGCGCCGACGCCTTGCAGGAGCGGTACGAGCGACGCATCCGCGCACTGCCCGAACCCGCCCGGCAGCTGCTCCTGCTGGCCTCGGCCGACCCCACCGGCGACGCCGCGCTCCTGTGGCGCGCGGCGCCCCTGCTCGGCCTCGGGCTGGAGGCAGCGGCCCCCGCCGAGGAAGCGCAGCTCGTCGAGATCACCCGGAGCGTCCGTTTCCGCCACCCGCTGGTGCGTTCGGCCGCCTACGCCGCCGGCACCGCCGAGGAGCGACGGGCCGTCCACCGCGCGCTCGCGGGCGCGCTGGACGACGAGGGCGAACGGCAACGCCGGCTGTGGCACCTCGCGACCGCCGCAGCGGGCCCCGACGACCAGCTTGCCGCCGAGCTCGCCGAAGCCGCGCAGGGCGTGGAGTCCCGCGGCGGGATGGCAGCGGCGTCGGCGCTGCTGCGTCGGTCGGCCGAGCTGACGACCGACACCGGCCTCCGCGTCGAGCGCACGCTGTCGGCGGCGCAGGCGAGCCTCGACGCCGGCGCCTTCGAGACCGCGCTCGGCCTGCTCGCCAGGGCCGAAGCGCTGCCGGCCGACGCCCTGCAGGGTGCCCGTATCGACCTGATCCGCGGCCGCACCGACCGTGCCGCGCGCTCCGGGAGGGAAGCGCCGGCGGCGCTGCTGCGTGCCGCCCGGCGGCTCGAACCCCTCGACAGCCGGCTCGCCAGGCACACCTACCTCGACGCGTGGAGCGCCGCGCTCGTCGCGGGCGGGCTCGCCGATCCCGACAGCGACCTGGCCGCGGTCTGCGCGGCGGCCGGCGCGGCCCCACCGCCGCCCCGCGCGGCGACAGCCGCCGACCTGCTGCTGGACGGCCTGGCCGCGCTCATCAACGACGGGACGTCGGCCGGCCATCCTCCGCTGCGCGAGGCGGTCACGGGATTCCTCGACCACGAGATGCCGACCGCGCTGTGGCTGCACTGCGGCGTGCTGGTCGCCAACGCGGCGCTGTCGCTGTGGGACTACGACCGCTGGGAGGCGGCCAACGCCCGCCACGTCGAGCTGGCCCGCGCCGGAGGCGCGCTCGCGCCGCTCGCCAACGCGCTCAACGTCCGCCGGGTCATCGCGTTGTGGCGCGGCGACGTGGAGTTCGCTCGCGAGCTGGGGCTGGAGGAGTCGACGGTCAAACAGGTCACCGGCACGCGCCGGGTGTCCTACGGAGATCTGTTCCTGCTGGCCTACCGGGGACACGCGGCCGAGGCGCTGCCGCTCATCGCGGAGTCCTCGGCTGAGGCCACCGCGCGCGGCGAAGGGCTCGGCCTCTACTTCACCGACCGCGCCACCGCGCTGTTGCACCTCGGACTCGGGCACTACGCCGAGGCGACGGTCGCCGCCGTACGGGCCGCGACGGGCGACCTCGGCCCGTTCACCGCGCAGGCTCTCCCGGACCTGGTCGAAGCCGCCGCGCGCAGCGGCGCCACCTCGGTCGCCGAAGCCGCGCTCGCCCGGCTGTTGACGTACACGGCAGGCTCGGACCAGGAGTGGGCGACCGGTCTGGAAGCCCGCGCGCGGGCCCTCGTCAGCAACGGAGCCGCCGCCGCCCGGCACTACGCCGAGGCCGTCGAACGGCTCGGCCGTACCCGGCTGACGTTCGAACTGGCCAGGACCCGGCTGGTGTACGGCGAATGGCTGCGCCGCGAACGCCGCCGCGCCGACGCGCGCCACCACCTGAAGCAGGCGTTCGAGGAGTTCGCCGCCATGGGAGCCGACGGCTTCGCCGAACGCGCCAGACACGAGCTGCTGGCGACCGGTGAGAAGGTGCGCAGGCGCACCGCCGACACCGTCGACGACCTCACCCCGCAGGAGGAGCACATCGCCCGCCTGGCGCGAGAGGGCCGCACCAACGCGGAGATCGGCGCCGAGCTGTACATCAGCGACCGCACCGTCGAATGGCACCTGCGCAAGGTCTTCGGCAAACTCGGCATCAGCTCCCGCAAAGAGCTCCGAGACGCGCCGCCCCACCTGCTCAGCAGGACGCGGTGACGATGCCGTCGATCGTGGTTCCTGTGCGCGCCGTGAGCGATGCGAGACAGTTGCGCAGAAGCCGGGCTGCAGCAAGCCACAGGCCAGGCCCCGCCTCCGCCGCATGGCTCTCCGCGGACGTCAGGTGGGTTCCCGCATCTCGATCGGGAGGTGGCGGGGGCCGCGGAGCATGGCGTTGTGCCGGTAGGGCGGCGGGTCCTGGACCAGGGTCGCGGTGCCGAGGCTGGGGATCAGCGCGCCAAGTGCGATCTGGGCTTCGAGCCGGGCCAGCGGACCGCCGTAGCACAGGTGGATGCCGCTGCCGAAGCCGAGGTGCTGGTTGTCGGGGCGAGTGGGATCGAACCGGTCGGGCTCGTGGAACCGTTTCGGGTCGCGGTTGCCGGAGGCGAGTACGAGCACCAGCGGCGTGCCTTTGGGCACGGTGAACCCGGCGATGTCGATGTCGGCGAGCGGGACGCGCTCGCGCATGTGCACCGGGGGCTCGTAGCGCAGCAGTTCCTCCACGGCGCCGGGCAGCAGGCCGGGGTCATCGCGCAGCCGGTCGAGCTGGTCGGGGTGACGCAGCAGGGTGAGCACCCCGTTGGTGATCAGATTGACCGTGGTCTCGTGCCCGGCGATGAGCAGCAGGACGGCGGTCTCCGCCAGTTCCTCGCGGGTGAGCCGCATGGCCGGGTCCGGCTCGTTGACGAAGGCGGAGAGCATGTCGTCACCGGGGTTACCGCGTCGCTGCTCGGCGAGGTCCACCAGGTACCGGCCCATGTCGGCCCTGGCCTGTCGGCCGGCTCGATCCTGCTCGGTGGTGTCGTCCTCGGTGCCGACGTCGGCGGAGGCGACGATCGCGTCGGACCATTCCCGAAACCGCGGCTCATCCTCGCGCGGGACACCGAGCAGCCGGCAGATGACCGCGACGGGCAGCGGGTAGGCGAAGTCGTCGACGATGTCGATCCTTGTGCGATCACGGAGCGCCTCGATCAGGTCCTCGGTGACCTCGGTGATCTGTCCGCGCATGGCATCGATGCGGCCAGGGCTGTGCGGGGGGCCGAACGGTCGCATGGCCAGGGTGCGCAGCCTGTGGTGCTCCGGGTCGTCGAGCCGCAGGAACGGGAGCTGCTCCTCGGCGGACAGATCAGGGTCCGCTTCACGGCGGCTGCGGGGATCGGCGCTGATCCGCGGGTCGTGGAGCAGGGCGTTGATCTCGTGGTAGGTGCCGACCAGGTAGCTGCCGTCTGCCTGCAGCACCACGGGGCCGGCCTCGCGGAGTTCCGCGTACAGGGGGTAGGGGTTGGAGCGGCTGGCGTAGTCGGTGATTCGTCTCAGCAGGGTGTCGGTGGTCATGCTCTGGGCTCCTCGTGGACGGGCGGAAGGGTCAGCCAGGACGCACCATGGTCAGCCGGCGGTCCGGCAGGTGACCGGTGAGCGCGACAAGGGGGCCGTGGGAGAGCCCCTTCGGGGCCGGCACATCGGAGGGAAGCGGCAGCTCGGCGGCGAGCGTACGGTCCGCCGCGCCGGGCGCGGGCGGGAACGGGGCAGCGGTCTCGATCAGGTGCTGGTAGTACTCGAGCGACTTGGCCATGTTGACGGTGACCGCGGCGGTGACCCGGCCCCGGTAGCCGTACACCACCGCGAGCCGGCGCGCCTCCAGCGAGCCCTGCGCGAGGACGATCTGGTCGGAGAAGGTGGGGACGCCCACCGCCTTGATGTTGAGCCCGAACTGGCTCGACCAGAACGTCGGCAGCGCGAGATGTGGACGCCGCAGCGGCCCAGGATTGACCATGTTGTGGGCCGCCACTTCGGCCTGCGCGACCGCGTTGCCCCAATGCTCCAAGGAGAGCAGCTGGTACTCGAACAGCGGATGAGGGAAGCGGGAGACGTCGCCGGCGACGAAGACGTCGTCGGTGACGATCCCGTACATGTCGAAGGCCCGGCACCCGCCGTCGCAGGCGATCCCGCGTGGGCCCGCCGCCAGCCCGGCGTCTTTGAGCCATTCGACGTTGCGGACGGCGCCCAGCGCCACGACACAGACGTCCGCGGTGACGTGACTGCCATCGGACAGGTCCGCGCCGGAGAAGCGGCCGTTCCCGTCCCCGCGCAGGGCGGTGACCGTCACCCCGCAGCGCAGGTCCACCCCGTGCGCCCGCTGCATGCCGGCGGCGAGCTTCGACAACGTGCCGCCGAGCGCGCCCACCAAAGGTGCGGGGCCGCGTTCGGTGACCGTGACCTCCAGGCCCCGTTCCCGGCAGGCCGAGGCGATCTCCGAGCCGGTGAAGCCGCCGCCGATCACCAGCACCCGCTGCGGCCCGGCGGCCAGCCGCTCGGCCAGCAGTCCGGCGTCATCGCAGGTGCGCAGAGTGAACACCCCGTCCAGGGCGGCCTCCTCCGCGTTGGGCCATGGCCGTGCCCGGGTCCCGGTGGCGATCAGCAGCCGGTCGAAGGGAAGCGCATCGCCGTCGGCCAGCATCACCCGCTTCCCGAGAGGATCGAGGCCCGTGGCAGGCACTCCGAGCCGCCAGTGGGCGTCCGGGTCCCGGCGCATCGGCAGCTCGGTGGCGTCCGCCGCCGCTTGGCCGAGCAGCACCTGCTTGGACAGCGGCGGCCTGTCGTAGGGCGGGCGGAGCTCGTCTCCCACCACGGTCAGAGAGCCGGTGAAGCCCTCCTCACGCAGTGTCTCAGCGGCCCGCAGCCCCGCCAGCGACGCACCGACGATGACGATCCTGCCCTTCCGCAGGTCATCGGCCACCGACGCTCACCTCCTCGCCGAGGAGGATGGCCTGGACCGGGCACGCCACCGCGGCCTGGCGCACGCGCTCCAGCTGGTCGTCGGGGACGGCCGGCGTGTACAGCAGCGCCTCTTCCCCGTGCAGTCGGAACACCCTCGGCGCGAGAAACACGCACTGCGCGTAGCCCTGGCAGCGGGTGAGGTCCACGACGATCCGCATCCCACCATTCCCTTCGTCGCCTCACCCTTGTTCCTGTCCAGAGCAGCAGCAAAGGGAATCGGACAATCGGGGATGCGTCCGGTAATCGCGCGGTCCAGGCCCGACAATGGCCCGTGCCTTCGGGGAACGTCAGGATTCGTGAGCGACTGCCCGTGGGGATGCCAGCCGTGCGGACAAGGCCCAGCGGCCGGGACCGAAGGCGGCGATGAGCAGGAACCCCCAGCAGAAGAGAGCAGCCTTCTCACCGCCGTTCTCGATCGGGAACAGCGCTTGAGGCTGGTGCACGACGAAATAGGCATAGGCCATGGTGCCCGAGCAGATGACGGCGGCGGCGCGGGTGGCCACTCCCAGGACGACCAGGACGCCGGCGACCAGTTGGATGACCGCGGCCCACCACCCCGGCCACTCCCCGAAGCTCGGTGCGGGCCCCTGAGGTCCGCCCAGGACACCGAAGAGGGTGGCCACCCCGTGACAGGCGAACAGCAGACCCGTCACGAAACGATAGAAGGCCAGGAACAGACCCTGCCGTTCGAACGACGTGTCCACGAGGACGTTCTTCCTGGCGAAGCGAATAGGAGATCGCTGCTCGGCGGTGGCACATCGACCGGCATTCGCGGTGCGGATCCTCTTCATGACGCCGCCCAGGCGCCCTGGCCGGGCCGTCGAGTGTTCACGTTGCGTAGTCATACCGGTTTGTTCTCCCGAACGGAGATCAGAAGACATGGGAGCACTCACGTCAGCATCAAGAGTTCGGCATCTCTCCGGCAACCATGAAGCACCCACGAGAGAGAGGGACGACTGCCCGTACACGTCGCCAACCGGACTTCATCGTCCGGCGCCCATGAAGCCGCAGCTTCCGGTCGCTCAGCGGCTGAGTCCGTCCGGGGTGAGGTCGAGCAGACGCTCGGCCTGCTCGCGCTGCTCGGGTCTGCCCGAGGCGAGGGCGATGCCGGTCAGCGCGGCGAACATGTCGGTGGCGGTGATGTCGGACCTGATACTGCCAACCTTCACCCCGGCCTCGACGAGCGCGTATGGCATCGGTCATGCCTAGCTTGGCGGTGGCGTAGTCAATGAAGCGGCCCATCCAGGCGCGTAGGGCCTCACGGGAGGGCATGGCTGCCAGCAGTCCGGGCGCGGCGTCGCGCAGCTTGGCGAGCTCGTTGCGGTAAGCGGCCTCGATGAGGATCTCCTGGGCCGCGAAGTTCCGGTAGAGCGTCCCGGAACTCCTTGCCGCACGCCCGCACGAACCTCTCCAAAGTCGCCACTCGGGGAATCGCCGTACGGCCGGTGATCATCGCCTGAACCGTCGCCGCACCCAGCCCGGCGTCGGCGGCCAGCCGCTGCACACCGCGGGGATCACGATCGAACAGCAACGCCAACTGCTCGACCAGCTCCTGACTGGTGCGGATGCCGCCCCACGGTTTGTACGGCACTTGTGCGGCGTTGGCCAGCAGCTATCTAACTCCGCGCCCGTTTATGCCGCATTCCGGCACCCCCGGTATGCATAGGGCTCCACGGGGCCCCGCCTCTCCATCGAGATCATCCATCGCCGGTGGCTTCCGAGTCGCGTGTACCTCGATACAGTACGTGCCCGCTCAGGCGCTTGTTGCGGCCCTTGTAGCGGAAGGTGGTGGAGATGGACTTGTGCTGCACGGCCTGTTGGACCTGCTCCGGTGGCGCGCCGCCGTCCAGGAGTTCGGTGATGACGGTGGCGCGGATGCGGTGCGGGTGCGCCTTCTCCCCCTCCTCGGTAGGCATCTGACCGGCCGCGGCCGCGGCCTTCAACGCTGCGGTGACCCACCAGCGGTCGATCGGCCAGCCGTCCTCACGGGTGAACAGCAGATCGTCGGCATGCTTGCCTTGCCGCAGCTGCTGCAGCATGGCGATCGTGTCGGCGTCTGGGATGGGCAGTTGGGCGTATTTGCCGCCCTTGTTGCGGAAGCGCACCACGGTGTGCCTGCTGCCGTCGGATTCGGTGACGGTGCGGATGTCGCCGACCGTGAGCCCGGCCAGCAAGCCCACGCGGCCGCCGACGTCGTCCAGCAGAGCGATGGCGGCGGCTTGGGCCAGCTGACCTGTCGCGGCGAGCTTGGCCACCCCGGCTCGCATATGACGGTGCTGCACCGGGGTGAAGGCGCGGGTGCTGCCTTCGGTGGAGACCGGCGGTGCATCGACGTCGGCGGTGGGGTTGTAGGCGATCACTTTGCGGCGGCGGGCGTAGCCGTAGAAGCTGGACAGGTTGTGCCGTTGCTTGGCCACCGTGGCCGGGCCGAGCGCCTTGCCAGGCTTACGCACGCCGACGGTCAGCGCGCCGGTCGCGGCGGCATCGCGGTAGGCGATCAGGTGATCCTCAGTGACGTCGAGCAGCGCCACCGGCGGCGTCAGGGTGCGCAACCAGCGCAGGAAGGCCGCCAGCACCTGCAGCCGGGTATGCCGGGTCGAGACAGAGGTGCTGTGCTGCAGCCAGCCGGCCACCACGTTCCAGGTGGGCCGGTCCAGGCCGTCGATCAGGTCGACGTCGGCGCCGGGCACCTCTCCCCTATCGCCTCGCTCGCGGCGCGGGCTCAGCCCGGCGATCGCGCCGATGCTGAACACCAGCGGCTCGGGCGGCGGAGCTGGAGCAGGTGCTTGGTGCGCTTCGGCGAGCGGTCCGGGCGCCGGGGCGGATTCGCTGGACGGGTTGTGGCCGGGCCGATGCACGGCGGTGGGCTCCAGGACGTCCTGCGCTTCTGCGGGACCAGAGCCGGCCGGAAGGATGGGCGTACCGCTCATGCCCCCTCCCCCAACGGTACCGATGTGGGCAGCGGTCGGCCGACGGAGACCAAGGCGTCGACGGGCAGCCCGTCGCGCAGCACCTCGGTGTTGTCGGCAAGGTTGATGCCGCCGCCGGTGAGGACGGCCTCGGGCGTGGCGTAGCCGAGCGCTGCGTCCTCGGTGAGCACGAGCACGGTGCGGTCGGGCTCCCCTGCCGGTGCCGTCAGCAGCAGCGCGGTGGCGTGGGTGCGGGTCAGTCGGGGTGGGCGCCGGGGCATGGCGTGTGCTCCTTGTGGAATGCGGGGGTTTGGGTCGCCCGGGCTCCTGCTCATCGCGACCACGGCTGGTCAGGGTGTGCGGCTTGCCGCGAAGCTGTCAGTTCTGCTGTGCCGTGTGATGGCAGCGGTGCCCGCATCCGTGGCAGAGTCGCCCGCGCCGCCTGTCGGTCGTCGCCTTGTCATGTCAGCCCGCCTCGGGGAAGGAGTGCGGAGCGGTGCTCAGCAGGCGGTAGCCGGTCGATGTGGGCCTGAAGCGTGCCACCGAGATGCGCGTTTGCCGCCCCCGTGTGTCCTGGGCGTTGCTCCTCTCGCCTCGATCGATCCGCTTCTGTGTATCCGTCGGATTGGTGAGCACGGTGACAGAGAGCCTTGTCACCTTCAATCGCCTCGGCTGGACGACGGACGGTGCGACCTGCCCTGGCGTGTCGCCCTCCTCGCTCGTGTGAGGTAAGGAGGGCGGGGTGGTGCCCGGCAAGACCTCGCGCGCCTTGCTGATGATCTGCTCTACGGTCATGCTCTTGCGAGCCTCGGCGCCGGGCCCGTCCGGGTCGTCGAGAGCGACGATCCAGCGAGCGAACGCCTCCAGCGGCTCCAGTCTGTCCAGCAGGACCGGTGTGTCCTCCGTGTGTCGGCTCATCCGGTTGATCAGATCGATGGCGACGCCGGTGGCCCGTCCTAATCGCCGTGGAGGGTCCCTTCACATCCTCGTAGCGGGCCCGGATCTCGCTCAGGTCGCTCATCGGTTCTCCGTTCAGGGGTCGGTCGTCGAACTCGTCGGCGGGGGCAGGCTTCTGCCCCCCAGAGGCGGCCCGTGCTGCCCCGGGGAACCACGTGCAGGGCGCAGATCTCGCCACGGGAGTGCCTCCCCCTGAGCATCGCGCATCTCTGAGAGTTCTCATTCTTCTGCCAGTACCGATTCTCATCGGGTTGTCAGTAAGCCCAGATGGCGCTTCATAGGAGTCAATTCTGGCATCGGGATGGAGGAACGGGCGGCCAAGCGCGAGGCGAGCGACCCTGGGTAGTCGGGCATTTCCTCACCGTCCCAGTTTCCTGGCTTCAATCGTTACGGTATGGAATCGTCTGGATTGCTGGAGTTACCATCCGGGATGTTGGCGCATGTGACCGAACTGTCCAGTGCGGTAACGCGTCTGCACGCGTGCTCACCGCCGGCACGAGGGAGCGGCATCGCGGGAACACGTCGACACCTCGAATGGGGAAGTCTCCATCAACTCCGCGGTCCCGCCATGCGCCGCCTTCTGGCCTTCGATGAGCGTCAGGAGCTCACCACTGCGCACGTCCGCCTGCTGAGCTCCTGCATGGGGATCAGCGAGCGGACCCTGTGGCGATGGATCCGCGCCGGGTGTGAGGAAGGCCGCACGGAGCGAAAGCCGCACCCGCGGTTCGTCTGGACCGAGGACCTTCCCCCGGAGCGTGGGCTGATGGAGATAGCGCGGCAGGGAGCGCAGGAACATCTGTTCGACGCCCGCACCGGCGCCCACCTGGGGCCGCCGTTCCTGGCCGATGCGGCCACCGCGCAGCAGCAGGCCGAGGTCATGGCCGCGCCGGCAGGCCCAGGAGCTGGAGCGCCTGCTGAAGGCGGCCGCCAAGAAGCGCCGCCCACGCTATGCCGCTGTCACCGAGGCCCGGGCACCGCAGCCGCTGCAGACGCAAACCACTGCCGAGGCCCAAGCCGAACTGGACGCCTCCTACCACCAGCTGCCGCGTCACCTGCCCCGCCCCTCCGGCCTCCCGCTGCCGCCGCCTGTCGCCGGATGGGTCCGGCCCGGCGAACACGCAGAAGACCCGTCGAGCGGCGATGCGGCAGGAGGATGAGCGTGGAGCGGATCTGGTCGAACGACGAACCTGACGATCACCACTTGCGGCTGCCCGGCGCCCGTTCGGTGGTCACCGGCGACGCGTTGATCATCAAGGAGAACCTCGCCCAGGTGATCAAACTTCAGGGCATGTTGTGCCTGTACGGGGAGGCGGGTGTCGGCAAGACGTTCCTGACCCGCGGCGTGCTGCGGGAGCTTGCGCCGGTGAGCACGTTCTGGGTGCGTTTTCGCGCCCACCCCTACCCGCGTGATATCCGCGAGGCGCTTTTTGAGTCGCTGGGCATGGCCGGGCCGGTGCCGCGCCGTGCCGGCCAGTTCGACCGGCTGATCCTTCAGCAGCTGCGCGGCGAGTTCCGGGTCCTGGTGTGTGATGAGGCCCAGTGGTTGTCGGCTGAGTGCTTCGAGCTGTGGCGCTTTTGCGGGACGACAAGAATACGAAGATCGTCCTGGTGTTCGTCGGCGGCCATAACTGCTACAAGGCGCTGCGCAGCAAGCCGATGCTGGCCTCGCGGGTGACGATCTGGCAGGAGCTCCAGCGGCTGTCGCGCGAGGAGGTCGCGACCGTCATCCCCGCCTTCCATCCGGTCTGGGCGCACGTCGCCCCTGCAGATCTGACCTTGGTCGACGCCCGCGCGGCCCATGGCAACTTCCGGATGTGGGTGACCATCACGCGTCTGGCGGTGGAGGCGCTGACGCTCTTCGATCAGCCGCGAGTTGACCGCAAGGTGCTGGAGTGGGTGTTCAGCAAACTCGGCGGCAGCCCATGACCGCCGGTGGTGACACGAGGGACCTGCGGGCGCCGGTGGTGAGCATCGTCGTGGACCACGCCGACGACCACCGGCTGACCCGGCAGGCGCTGAATGCCCAGGATCCGGCGGCCGGGTGGATCACCGTGCATCCGACCCCATCCAGCAACAGCCTGATCGACCTGGCCCACGTGCTGCCGGCCGCCACCTTCACCGTGCTGGGACAGGTGCAGGCGTTGTTCGAGCAGGCCCGCGCGCGCCGCCCGGTGCGGCCCGAACCGCCATCGCGCCCGATGCGATGCTCCAACTTGTCCACCGACACCGCTGTGGTCACCGAGGCGCTCGCCACGCCGCTGCCGCTGCTGCCGGACAGCGGGCTGACCCGGTTCCGGGCCGATCTGCGCCGCCAGCTCGGCCCCGATGCTTCGCGCTGGCCGATGCCCTGTACCGGCAAGCGAGGGACTCGGCCTGCGCGTTCCTCACCGGCCACCCGGACTATCACGCCGATCCCGTGCCGCGCGCGGCCTGCCGCGCCCGTGCGCTGGCACCGGCGGGTTCACCCGCCAACGGGACCGTGGTCTGCAACCCCTTCGCTTCGACGACTCGGCCGGTCCATTCAGTTACCTGACCCAGCTGCTGTGCGGCAGCCCCAGCCCTGCCCACTCGCTGGTCCTAGTCCCACCGAGCGCGTCGATCGCCTTGGTGAGGCCGGCCACCTGGGCGTCGGCCGCCTCCGCCGGTCAGGCGGGGCAGCGGAACGACGGTCACCTCCCCGGCGCTGACGTTGACCACGACCACGGGGCTGCGTCAGTCAACACGAGCTGCTCATCGTGCA
This sequence comes from Nonomuraea sp. NPDC001831, assembly GCF_042892035.1. Taxonomy (NCBI): domain Bacteria; kingdom Bacillati; phylum Actinomycetota; class Actinomycetes; order Streptosporangiales; family Streptosporangiaceae; genus Nonomuraea; species Nonomuraea sp. NPDC001831. The sequence continues at coordinate 44,185 of NZ_JBIATU010000021.1, forward strand.
GGCGTCCAGGCGTTGAATCTGTTCGATCTTGCTCTGGGAATAGCTCTCCTCCACTCCTCCCGCTCTGACCGCCTTTCACCAGATAAGCAACTTAGGTTGACTATCCCGGATTTAGTCAACTATGGTTGCTTGCATTCCCGATGAAGGACGTCCCACATGAATCTCCCCCATGCCCTAGTCGGCGTAGTGCTGACGGGAACCACGCTCCTGCCAGGCCCCACGACCACTGCCCTGACCCGCTTCTACAACCAGCCCGTCGAATGGGCGACCTGCGGCGACCCTCTCCTGGACCATGTGGGCGCCCAATGCGCCGAGATCACGGTCCCGCTGGACTACTCCAAGCCGCAGGGCAAGACGATCAAAGTCGCGATCTCCCGCATCAAGGCCACCGACCCGGGCAAGCGGCGCGGCGTCATGCTGTCCAACCCCGGTGGTCCCGGCGGTGCGGGCCTGAACTTCATGGGCTACATCAGTCAGCGGATGACCCCCGAGGTCACCTCCCGCTACGACCTGATCGGCATGGATCCACGCGGCGTCGGCAGGAGCGCACCGGTCGACTGCGGCTGGCCGATCGGGCACATGCTCTGGTCCGCCGGGCCGACCCGGGCGAGCTTCCGCCGGGCCGTACAGACGCAGGCCGATCTCGCGCAGCGGTGCGCGCAGCGGGAAGGCGACCGGATCGCCCACATCACCACCCGGAACACCGCGCGGGACATGGACGTCATCCGCGCCGCCCTCGGCGAGGCGAAGATCTCCTACTTCGGCATGTCCTACGGCACTTACCTCGGCGCGGTCTTCACCCAGATGTTCCCGCAGCGCAGCGACCGCTTCGTACTGGACAGCGCGATCGATCCGGCCCAGTACATGGCCGGGTCGATCAGGAACAGCGGACCGGCCAACGAGGCCGCGCTCGACGACTGGGCCGCCTGGACCGCCAAGCGCGACCCCGAATACCACCTCGGCGCGACGGCACGCCACGTGCGGGCCCGCGTCGAGAGCTTGGTCAAGGCCCCGATCCGCATCGGGGACCATCTCGTCGACGAACGTTTCCTGCCCATGGTCATCTTCACCCTGCTGCCCGACGCCAGGGAGAACGCCCGTCTGGCCGCGCGGGTGCGGCTGCTCGCCGAAGCCGCCGAGGGCAAGCCGGTCCGCCCGAGCGACGACTTCGAACAGGAACTGCAGTTCACGCTGTACGGCAAGCCGCAGGGCTACTCCAGCCAGGCCGCCGTCATCTGCGGCGATGCGGCAGTGCCACGCGACCCCGAGCGGTACTGGCGCGCCATCCAGCGCAGCCGGGCCACCCAGCCGGTGTTCGGACCGTATGCGAACAACATCACCGCCTGCGCCTTCTGGCCCAACCCCCGCGAGCCCGCGACCAAGGTCGGCAACGACGTCCCCGCACTGATCGTCCAGGCCACCGGCGACACCCGCACGGTCTATCAGGAGGGCGTGAACCTGCGCCGGGCGATGCCCGCCGCACGCCTGGTCACCGTACGGGACGTGCGCATGCACGGCGTCTTCGGCCGCCTGCCCAACACCTGCGTGGAGACGGCCGTGAACACCTACTTCGCCAGCGGCACCCTGCCCGCCGACGATCTCACCTGCCGCGCCGATCCGTCCTGACCGCGTGGGCCACAACCAGTCGGCCCCGTCGTCGGTCAGCGCCTCGCCGACGCACACCCGCTTCGCCCACGCCGCCCGCGCTCAGGCGGTCGGTGGTCCTCGTCGGCGCGGGGTTCCTTGGTACGGAGGTCGCCGCCGCCGCCCGGCAGCTCGGCCTGGACGTCACCCTGGTCGATCCGCTCCCCGCGCCGTTGATCGCCCGGCTCGGCGACCGGGTGGCGCGGCTGCTGGCCGGATTGCACGCCAGGCACGGCGTCCGTCTGCGTCCCGGCACCCTGGTCACCGGCCTGACCGGCCACGACGGCCGGGTGAACGGGGTGCCGGGCCGCACCCGGCGTGGTCGCCGCCGGCGACGTCGCCTCCTGGCGGCACCCCGGCTTCGGCCGCCTGCGCGTCGAACACCGGCTGAACGCCACCGAACAGGGCACGGCCGCAGCCTGGACGCTCCTCGGCGGCCAGGCCCCCTTCGCACCCGTGCCCTACTTCTGGACCGACCAGTACGACGTGAAGATCTAGGTCCACGGCGTCACCGGCGGCGACGCCCGGTTCCAGGTCGTCGCCGGGGACCCCGCCACCGGCCGGTTCGCCGGCCTGTACGGCAGGGACGGCCACGTCATCGGCGCCATGACCTGGAACCTGCCCCGGCAGGCCCGCGCCCTCCGCCGACACGTCGCCGAACGGACCCCGTGGCGCCAGGCCACCACCGGATGACCCGGCACTCGACCGCTCCTGGGCAACGGCGGCACGGACAGCGGCACGGACAGCGGCACGGTCACCGGCACGGCCCCCGCTGCGGTCGGCCGGCTCGGCCTCAGGATGGCCGATGATGTGGTCGGCGGGGCGCATCGGCCTGGCTTCTCGTCACACCCGAGTATGTCTCGAACGCTCGAGATCATGTCATGAGAGGTGAAATTGGGAATCGTCACCCTGCACAGCACGGACCTGCCGCCCGACCAGCGATTCGACTGGTGGTGCGACCTGATCAGCCACGACGTGGCGCCCATCCAGATCACCAGCGACCACGCCGCCGACTTCCGGGCGTCGGCCGGGGCGATCGACCTGGACACCGTCCAGGTGACGACCATGTCGTTCCCCGCGCTCAGCTCCGTGCGCACACCCGCGCTGATCCGCCGCTCCGACCCCGAGAGGTACGAGCTCGCCCTGATCGTGGGAAGCACGATGTGGATCTCCCAGGGCGGCAACGACACCCGGATGGGGGCCGGCGACCTGGTGATGTGGGACACCTCCCACCCGTACCAGGGCGGCGCGTTCGACGGGCCGGGGCCGGCACGGGCGATCATCGTGCATCTGCCCAAATCCGAGCTGCCCCTGCCGTCCGGCAAGGTCGACGCGCTCCTGGCCCACGCGATGCCCGCGAACGGCGGCGTCGACGCGATCCTGGCCGGCTACCTCAAGACGCTGGTGCGCGAGGCGCGGTCCATGTCCTTACCCGAGGTACGGCGGCTCGGTGCCGCCACGCTGGACCTGGCCCTGGCCTTCCTCGCCCACCGGCTGAACGCACAGGACCGCCTGCCCCCCGAGACCCGGCAGTTCGCCCTGGTGGCGCGCATCCGGGCGTTCGTCGAGCACAACCTCGCCGACGCCGACCTGACACCCCGCGCGATCGCCCACCGGCACCACATCTCCGTGCGCTACCTGCAACTGCTGTTCCAGCGTCAAGGCACAACGCTGACAGAGTGGATCCGCCGCCGCCGTCTGGAGCACTGCCGCGCCGACCTGGCCGATCCCCGCCTGGCCGGGCAGCCCATCCACGCCATCGCCGCCCGCTGGGGATTCACCCGCGCCGCCGACCTCAGCAAATCCTTCCGGGCCAAGTACGGCCTGTCGCCCAAGGACTATCGGCACGAGGCCCTGACCCGCGCCACACCAGAGGCGGACGACAGCCACGCGCGACGATGACGTCGAGACCTCCCCGGCTGCCGGCCGCCGGTCAGGCCGGCCCTCTACCGGCAGCGCCACGTCGTGGAGAGCGGCATCGACCGGCCCGAACGCCATCGCGCTGTGGCGAACTCGCCGTCCGCTGTCGTGCGCTCATTGCCAAGACACAGTGCGCGCCACGCTGACGACTTCCATGATCGACCGCAACTAGGCTGCGCACGTCGGATCCCAGCGAACGGGATTCGAGGCCACGAATTTCATGGGATGAGGGGAACGGGAATGACAAGAAGACTCAGGCGGTGGGGTGCCCTCGGGGCCGCGGCCGTATCCCTCGCAGGGACCATGGTCGTCGCGGGCGGCGCAACAGCGGCGCACGCGGACACCCGGTGCAGCGCGGATCCGATCTACATCAACGACAGCCCCGGCGGGGACCCCAAACAGCGGGCGTACGGCCACTCCCACAACACCGGTAACCACTACGTCAACGGCTCCCTCTACGACGCCTATCGGGGACTGCACAAATGGTTCTGGATGGCGGACAACGACGGCGGGTCGGACGGCGACAGCGCCGACACCTTCTATGGCAATTCCTGGTGCTATTCGTCCGCGCCACCACAGCCGGGCGTTGCGTGAAGGCGGTTCTGGCGCAAATGAGCAGGATGCCGTGACGGCACGTGTCCATGATCGCGGTGCTGTAGCTGCCCGCACGTGAGAACGACCGCTCGTGATGATCAGGTTGGATCAGAAGCCTGATCTTCACGGACGGCCGTAGGGGTTGTCGCGCGGTACTCGCCGAGGGCGACTGGCTGGAGACGGCCCCGGCGGATCGGTGGCGGTCATGATGATGGGCGGGCTCTACCCCTGGCTAACCAGCCCCACCTTCATCAGGCTGCCGCCTGCTGGGCTTTTCCAAGCCTTCCAGTCAGAGGGTGCGCAAGGTGGTGCCGGCCATCAAGACGATCAGAGCTCCCGCCAACGAGGGCTTCGGCGACCCCCGCGACGTGGCGCCCTAAGATCCCGACCAGCGGCTCGTCGAGCAACAACGGATCATCAGCTCTGCCGGCTGCCGCTCGGCCTCAATCGGCGAGTCGCAGGACGATGCGGGGCACTCCGGCGGCCCTCGATCCGGTATCGGCGATCGTGACGAAGCCGGCGGACTCGGACAGAGACCGCGTACCGACGAACGCCAGCATGGTGTCGATCTTCTTGCCGGTGTTGTCGACCGGGTAGCCCTCGACGGCCGCGGCGCCGTGCCCGCGCGCGAACCTGGCCGCGCCGTCGATCAGCGCCTTCGCCCCCCGGCTGCGGTGGCCGGCGCGGACCTTGAGACACCAGATCGGCCAGATCGCGAGGTCGTCGTCGAGCTTGGGGATCCTGCTGTTGCGAGCGATGGAGTACACCCCGGCGCGGGGCACGACACCGGCCCAGCCGACGACCTCATCGACGTCATGGGCCAGGACGCCCGGCGCGACGGGCTGCCGGCACAGGCGTCGCATGTAGCCTGGCCGTGCGTCAGGGCCGAGTTCGCGGTTGACCGCGGGGTCGATGCGATGGCTCAGGCACCAGCAGGCGGTCGTGCCCGGCCTTGTGGGGGCGAGCATGATCGAGACGTCGTCGAAGTGGTCCGCCGACGCGGGCTCGACCCTGAAGGCCGGAGCGCTCATCGGCCGAGGGGCGTCAGTACGGCGATCTTCCATTGCGCCCCGTGTCGATGAGTTGATGGAGGTGGCGTTGGTGGCGGCTCCGTCATGGCGCCAGGTGACGTCGGCCCAGGCGCTGTGCGCCGTCTCGGCGACCAGGGTGATGTCCGCCGCCAGGTCGTTCACGCCGTCGTACTGACCTCAGGCGGCGGCGAAGAACTCCTCGCTCTGTCCGGCGTCCGGCACGGCGATGGGATGGCCGGGGGGGCAGGATCAACGACGGTATCGCGTACATGTCGGCCATGGTCTTCTCGTCCCGGGCGAGCAGGGCGCGAGCGTATCGGTCGAAGAATGCGTGCACGACGGTGGTCATGCTCATGAGGTGTCACGCTAGCGACGAACCTGGACAAGCTTGTGTCCTGGTTACGATCCTTCGCCATGAAGTCGTCCGCAAAGTCCGTTGCCTCGCGCGACAATCACCTGACGATCCGCCGTGTCGAGCGCCGGCAACACCTCATCGAACGGCTCCACGCCGCCGCCGATCGGATCACCGTCGGCACCCTCGCCCGCGACTTCGGCGTCTCCGCACGCACCATCGCCCGTGACATCGAACGGCTACGACAGTCGGGCGTCCCCATCGACGTCACCACCGGCCGCGGCGGAGGAGTGGCCATCAACCGGCACCACCGCATCCCCGCCATCGCCTTCGACCTCCGCGAGATCGCCACCCTGGTGGCCAGCCTCACCGCGCTCGGCCCCACCACGAGCACGTCCGCGACGTCCGCCATGGACAAGCTCGCCACCGCGCTCACCGGCGGCCGCACGCACCCGGCGCTACGACACGGTTCCCAGACCTGCTGCAGGCACCGGCAACCGACGGATCACACCCGCACAGCCCGACCTCCGCCATGGCGTTCGGCGCACCGCGCCGACGTCGCCGGGAGGCACCCGCCGTCAGCCTGATTCCCATGCTGTTCAAGCGCCGAGACCTTGAGCGCATCGCGGACGGGACCCTCACGCTGGCCTTCCGCCGCTGGCAGCGCAACGCCGTGCGTCCGGGCAGCCTGCTGCGCACCGCCGTCGGCATCGTGGCGATCGACACGGTGGAGGAGATCACCGAGGCCCAGGTGACCGCGCAGGACCTCCGGCGCCCGGGCTACGCCACGCCCGACGACCTGTGGAAGGAACTGGCCCGGCGGCCCGACGGGCAGCTCTACCGGATCAGCCTGCGCATAGCCGGCCCGGCCCCCGGACAGCGCTCCGTGAACGCAGCGACCCGCACGCCGAACAGGCGGCCGAAAATACAGCGCCGCCTGGCCGGCATCGATAAGGCCGCCCGCCGCGGCCCCTGGACCCACGACCTGCTCCGCCTCATCCACGAACTGCCCGCGACCGCCGCCGCCGAGCTCGCCCAGCACCTCGGGCGCGACACCCAGGCCCTCAAACGGGACGGCCGCACACTCAAAGGCCGCAGCCTGACCGAGAGCCTGAAAGTCGGCCACCGGCTCTCCGTGCGGGGAGAGGCTCTGGTGAAGAGGGCGAAGACGGCGGCGAATGATGTTCCGGACAGCACGCCCTGAATCCCTCGGTCAGTGCTACGGGAACTCCACATTGCGTTGATGTCGAAGGAAGCGTGCGTTCAGTGCCAACGACATGAAGAGGTCGATCATGTGAGGCTCGACAGCGACATTTCGGCTCGCCTCACAACGATCGGAGAACCCGTGGCTCGTGGAAGCGCGGTCTTTGGGTCGCCGGCGTCGGCCGCGACGTCCTCGGCCATGGGACCGCACCGGGAGAGCGCCGCGCGCTACTACAGCATGGACATGTACGACAGGTGCCCCCGGACCGGCCGCGGTCACCAGTGCGTCGAGTTCCCGGTGAAGTGGGGAGACCCGTACCTCGAACTGTGGATCCTCATGTACTGACGAAACGCGCCGGGGCCGGAGGCGGGCCAGAGATCCCCGCCATGGCCGGGTGCATGGACGCGGCGGGACGACACCCACGCGGCGTCGCAGCAACGCTGCCACACCTCCGAAAGCGCTGGGGCTCGACATCGCGGGCGGCGAGGGACACCGCACCGAGCGCATCAAGGCCGGCCGCGACTCCCCGACATGGCCACAGAACTCCGCAGCCCGCCATCCGTTACGCCGTTAAGGAATCACCATGTACCGCTGGCAACCCGACCTCGGGCTGATCCAGGAAACGCTCCTGCTCACGCTCCATGCCAGAGCCCGGGACGCCGAACTGCCCCGCCCGATCCTCGGCGACACGCTCTCCGCCGACCTGGCCGGCAGAATCGACTATGACTTCGGCAAGCTGAAGGTCAAGACCAACGTCGTCGTCACCACGGCCCTGCGCTCCAGGAAGCTGGACGACGCCGTCCGGGCCTTCGTCGCCGCTCACCCCGGATGCGTGGTGCTCGACCTGGGCTGCGGCCTGGACACCAGGATGCGGCGCTGCGATCCGCCGCCGGGCGTCGACTGGTACGACGTCGACTTTCCCGCAGTGGTGAGTCTGAGATCCGCACTCCTGCACGGCCGCTCCCACCTCGTCGGAGCCAACCTCACCCGCTCCGACTGGCTCACGACCATCCCCGATGACCGCCCGGCGATGATCGTCGCCGAAGGGCTGCTCCCCTTCATGCCCGGCGACTCCTTCCAGGCCCTGGTCCGCGAGCTGGCCGGCCACTTCCCTTCGGGCGAACTCGCGCTCAACGGCTACACCCGCCTCGCCGCCTGGGCCATGAAGCACCACCCGATCATGAGGACACTCGGCATGGAAGCCGCCCGGGGCTTCGACGACCCGCACGAACCCGAGTCCTGGGACGCCGGCCTCAAACTGATCGAGGAACAGATCCTCAACCGCGCACCGGAAGTAGCCCTGTTCCCGCAACCGCTACGCGCGCTGACCCGTCTCACCGCCCGTAGCACGGCCTTGTCCCGCCAAGGGGCACGCATTCTCCGTTACCGGTTCTGAGCCGGGGCTGATGGCACGGGGAACGTACGCGAGCGCGCCTGCCCAGCGAGGATCCCGGCCAGGTCCGCCGCCTGGACGGCGGGAAGGCTGACCAGCAGCTGTTCCCACTCGCGCCCCGCCTCTGTCCTTCGGAGCCCTGGCCTGATCGACAACGGCCGTCCGCCGATTCCGCACGCCATGGGCGCGTATGAGCCGTTCCACGGCCGGTCGATGGTGATCCTCACTGCATGAGCTGGCGGCGTGGACCTTCACCTCGAGGACGTCGCGGTACGGGCTCGACCCACCGGCCACAGAGCGCCGGCAGGCAAGCCGCTGGGTCAGGTCGAAGGAGATGGGCGGCGTGGTGGGCTGGATGGTATCGACCGGATTGATGGTCCCCATCGTGGGGTCCCCGGATCCGATGTCCCGGGGGAGGGTTGGGACCGGCGTCGCACGGCTGCGTCACCCTAGTGAGCCGGTTTTTGAGATTCGGTCGCAGTAGCGGCAGATGCGGTCGAGGATCTGGTCGGCGGTCTTGGTCCACCTGAACGGCTTGGCGTCCTCGTTCCAGACTTTGATCCACTCCTCCGACGCGGCCTTGAGAGCGTCCAAGGAGCAGAAGTTGCCCCGCTCCCAGGCCCGGCTCGACCTGGCGGACGATCTCGTCCAGGAAGTCGCGGAAGTCGACGGCACGGTGACGGGCCGACAGCTTGCCGATCACTTTGCCAGTGGCGGTGTTGAGCGCGGCGAACAGATCGACGGTGCCGTGCCCGACGTGGTCGAAGCTGCGCCGCTCGGGCACGCCGGGCAGCATCGGCAGTGCCGGTGCGCTCCGCTGCAACGCTTGGATCTGCGGTTTCTCGTCGACGGCGAACACCGCGGCATGGGCGGCCCGGGGCCAGATACAGCCCGACCACGTCTTGTCGATCAGCAGCGGATCGGTGGAGATCTTGAAGTCCTGGGTGCGCCAGGGTTGGAGCCCGAACGCCCGCCAGATGCTGGTCACGCTGGTCGGCGAGATGCCCACCGGGCGGGCTAGTTCCCGCTTGGACCAGTGCGTGGAGCCGGCCGGCACCTCCTCCAGGGTGCGCACCACCACCTCCTCCCCCTGGACGTCGGTGATGGTGCGCGGCACGCCCGGCCGGGGCTCGTCGGACAGCCCGTCCAGCCGATGGGCCAGGAACCGGCTGCGCCGGCGGGCCACCGCCTGCCTCGGCGTTCGCGTGCGCGCGTGACGTTGAATACGGGAGACCGACCATGGACACCATCAGAATGACCGCCTTGGCGATGGCCGCGGCGATCGTGCTCGACGGCTGCGGGGGTGACGCCGAGCCCTCCGGGAAGGCGCTTCACTCCGTCGAAGTCGGCCGCGACGGCACTGGAGAAGAGGCGCCAGTTCGAATCCGTCAAGGCGGACTGCATGAAGCAGAAGGGCTTCAGGTACATCCCCTATGTGCCACCGGAAGATCCCATGACCGACGACGAGCGCAAGCGCAGAGCCGGCGACTATGAGGCGTTGAAGGCCCAGCGGGCGAAGTACGGCTTCGGGGTCTTCTCGGTGTACGTCTACCTGAAGGGCCCGGACGCCCCCGACTTCATGCCCGACCTCTCAGGGGCCGACCCCAACGGGGATATCTGGACGAAGCTCTCCCCAGCGCAGAGAACAAGCTACTGGAAGGCCGTGGACGCCTGCATCGTCGACGCGGCCAAGCGGGTCCTCGGCAAGGAGCTGAAATCCGGCGAGGACCTGTTAGCGCAGTCCGCCGCCGCCGCGGAGAGGGCGGGTAAGCGCGCGATTCTGGACGATCTGGAGTGCGGCAAGGACTTCTATCGGGTCTACACCCCCAAGCTGGAGGCCATCCATCAGAAAGTCGCCGAGGAGTTCGGCAACTGACGCGCTCACGCTTCGCGTTTCCGTGAACTCCGGCACGACAGTTGCGCGGCCTCCGAGGGCGTGCACGCAGCACAACACAGGCGAGTCCCGGCGACGCACAGCTCGTGTCAGCGGCCATGTCAGCACGACGACGGCCCGGTGTCAGGGCGGTCTGCGAAGGTGAACGTCATGAACGGTTCAGCGACTGAGGCCGGGGGAGATCCGCTCGGGCGATCTGACCTGAGCCGTCCAGCCCTCCGGGCACCGGCAGGGACCGCATTCCACCAGTCGTTCGTTCACTCGACCTTCATCACCGATCTCTGAGAGTCCACCACCATGTCCACCACCCCTTCCGCCTAGGACACGCACACCCTGCGGGTCCCCGCCTGGAGCGCCGTCGCGCTGATGTCGACCGCCGGTGCCGCCGACTCGGCCCACCGGGTCGGCACCGACGGCTCCATCGCCCTGACCTCCGCCGCCTGGGCGGGCACGTGCTGGCCAAGGCGCCCAAGGGCGTGAAGTGGGGCAAGGCCGTGGCCGACCTCGCCGACCAGAGTGCTGCCGGCTTTGACGGCTTCGATGAGCCTGCTCAAGCGGGAGGATCCGGCAGAGGCCGACAACTTCCGCAGCACCATCATCGTCGCCCTCGACGCCGCTTGACTCAAGGCCCGCAAACGCACCTGGGCCTGCTGGTACGCGACCTGATCGATGGCCCATACCCATCCCGATCGCCCATCCCCGAATCACCGGACGAGCGCTTCGAATGAGCGCGACAACAGAGACGAGAAGCCATGAATACCCCGTCCACATCAGCGACCCAGGCACGCATCTCCGGCGTGCACCCGCGCCCGGCCAGCCGCGGCGATGCCTTCCGGCGCGTGGCGGTCACCGCGCTGGCGGCCGCGCTGCTGGCCGGCGCCGCCACCCCCGCGATGGCCACCGCGGACAGCAGAGCCGTGTCGAAGGCCGCCGCACAGGACCGCCCCGAGCTGCAGAAGGCCATCCAGGCGTTCGTCGATGCCGGTCTCGCCGCCGGGATGCAGATGCGGGTGAACGATGAGCAAGGCGAGTGGGTCGGCAGCGCCGGGGTGCGCAAGCTGGGCACGAGCGCCAAGCCGCCGACGAACGGGTACTTCCGGATCGGCAGCAGCACCAAGAACTTCACCGCGACCCTGATGCTGAAACTGGTGGAGGCCGGCGAGATCGGGCTGGACGCCACGGTGGCCGACTACCTGCCCCAGTTCAAGCTGGACCGGCGGATCACAGTGCGGATGTTGCTGCAGCACACCACCGGGCTGTTCGACTACAGCTTCGACATCGACCCCGACGGGAAGCCGGTGTCCTTGATCCCCTGGCAGGGCAAGGAGTGGGTGCCCAAGCGCTTCCACACCTACACCGACGAGCAGCTGGTGCGGCTGACGTTGACCAGGCCGGCGAAGTTCGAGCCGGGGACGAGATGGAGCTACGGCAACGTCAACTACGTGCTGACCAAGCTGCTGATCGAGAAGGTCACCGGCCATTCCTACGCCGTGGAGATGAAGCGGCGGATCCTGGGGCCGCTCAAGCTGCAGCACACCGTGGTGCCGGGCGCCTGGACGGGTATGCCCGCGCCGTACGCCCACGCCTACTACCGCTACCAGGACGCCACCGACCAGTGGAAGGTGATCGACGTCACCCGCCAGAACCCCTCGTGGATCTCGGGCGCGGGCGAGATCATCTCGACCACGGAGGATCTGCGTACGTTCTTCTCCGCGCTGAACAGCGGCAAGCTTCTGCCGGCCGGGCTGCTGACCCAGATGCGCAAGCCGCACCCCAACAGCGCCGGTCTCTTCGGCAGCTACGGCCTCGGGCTGTACGTGCAGGACCTGGGCCCGAGCTGCGGCGGCGTCGTCTACAACCACGACGGCAGCAACAACGGCTACGGGGCGCTGATGTACAGCACGCCCGACGGCAAGAAGACCCTGACCGCCTCGATCACCACCGGTGACGCCGCCGCGGACGTGGCGACGGAGTTCCCGAAGGCGTTGAACAACCTGGTCAAGACGGTGTTCTGCGACGGGCAGGCTCAGTAGACGGGCCGAGCGGGCCTCGGGCACTGCCTGGAAGAGGGGGTCGCAGACGCACAGGGGGTGCCGGTCGGGCCGGGCCGGCTCCGCCGCACGCCCAGTTCCAGGACGTCTACACCGTCGAAGACATCATGGACGCCAAGATGGTCTACGCCGACGCGGGCCTGACCAGGCTGATGTGCTCGCCGACGTCCGACGGCTCCGGCGCCGTGGTGCTCGCCGGCGCGAGGTTCGTCGAGGAGAACGGCCTCGGTGACCGCGCGATCGAGATCGTCGGCCAGGCGATGGTCACCGACCTGCGCTCGACCTTCGACAGCAACAGCGCAATCAACCTGGTCGGCACGGACATGAGCCGGAAGGCGGCGGAGAAGGTCTACGCCCGGTCCGGGCTCACCCCGGACGACGTCGACGTGATCGAGCTGCACGACTGCTTCGCCCCGAACGAGCTGTTCACCTACGAGGCGCTCGGCCTGGCCGAGGAGGGCGAGGGGCACCTGCTGGTCGACAACGACGACACCACCTACGGCGGCCGTTGGGTGGTGAACCCGTCCGGCGGCCTCATCTCCAAGGGCCACCCTCTCGGCGCCACCGGCCTGGCCCAATGCGCCGAGCTCACGTGGCAGCTCCGCGGCGAGGCCGGCGCCCGCCAAGTGGACGGCGCAACCGTCACCCTCCAGCACAACATCGGACTCGGCGGCGCCGTCGTCGTGACCGCCTACCAGCCCGCCAACCGTGGCGGCACGCTGTGATACCGCCGGCGTTCGGAGACACCGAAGGCCAGCCGGTCGCCTGCTACGACGCCACGGCGGTGCCTCATTCCGGGTCGCGGATGCGCGAGGTGCCCGCCCTCATGGCGGACACGCTGGAGGAGATCCAGCGCGACTACTTCGAAGCACGGGCCGGGGACCCCGGCGCGATCGTCGCCGTCCTGGTCGCGCCCGTCCGGAGCGAGGCGGACCTCGGGCTGGTCTTCATGGCCGCCGACGGACCGCTCGACGGTTGCGGCGAGGCGAGCATGTTCGCCGCGATGCTCGTCCTCGGGTCCCGGCCTGAGGTGCGGCTCGAGACGGGCGCGGGCCTGATCATCGCCCGGTCTTCGGGAGAGGCCCGCATCACCCTCACCATGCCTCCGGGGACCTCCCGGGTCGACGTCGCCGAAGTCTCCTACGAGGGCAAGCGACTCCAGGTCCGTACCGTGACGGCCGGAGGCAACGTCTTCGCCGCGGTTTCCGCGGCCGAGCTGGAGTTGGAGGTCTCCGCCGCGGGAGCGCGCGCCCTCACCGAGCATGGCTCGGCCCTCCTCGGCACCCTCCGCGCGGGCCCGGCGCGCCCGCACATGCTCCTGCTCACCACACCGGTGACCTCCGCGCGAACGACCAGCGCGGTGGTCTGGGGCGACGCGGTCCTGCACATGGGGCCGTGCGGCACCGGCACGTGCGCTCGCTGCAGCCTGGCGGTCGAGGACGGCGACGTGGTTCCGGGCAGCCGCCTGGCAGCCTCGACGTCCTCCGGAGTGGTCTACTCCTCCTTCCAGCGCGCGTCGCAGTGCTCGCCGGGCGGGCGAGGCGCAGTCCCCATCCGTACCCGAGGCGCGGCGCCTCGGCGCGGCACTGGACCTGGCCTTGGCCTTCCTCCGCCCTGAGAGATCCACATCGTGCTTCCGACGATCAGGGCGAGTTCGTACCTCTCGGCGCTGGCTGGTGCGGCGATCGCGCCGGCTGATCGGAAGGAGGGGGCGAGCCGCTGTCCGTGCCGCCGTTGCCAAGGAATAGTGCGTGCTCCGCCAACGACTTCCATGATCCGCCGTGCGTAAGCTGCCCACGTCGACCGCGACGCCGTCTGCTCATCGAGCTTCAGGACGACGGCTTCACCGGACACATCGGAGGACGCATGCGGCCACGCCTCAAGAACGTCGCCTGGCAACGGGTGGGCGATGAGCTCCACCTCGTGTACGACCTGCGAGACCGGTTGATCGTGACCGACCCCGGCGGCCAGGTGGAGAAGCTCCTCGCCCTTCTGCGCGAGGGCGGCCGCACCGTCAGCGAGCTCGCCGACGACCTGGCGCTCCCCGTCCAGGACGTGCTCGGCGCGATCGAGGCCCTCGACGCCGAGCGACTGCTGGAGGACGGCGATCGGCTGGGCGTCCTCGACGCCGCCGAAGCCGAGCGCCACTTCAGCAACCTGGCCTTCTTCGAGTCGTTCGGCACGCTGACACGCAGCCGCGAGGACCTGCAACGCCGGTTGCGCGAGTCGCACGTGCTCGTGCTCGGCACCGGCGGCCTCAACTCCAACACGATCCCGCATCTCAGCGGGCTGGGCGTCGGCAGGATGACGCTGGTCGACAGGGACACCGTCGACGTGCGCAACTTCGCCAGGCAGTACCTCTACCGCTGGGAGGACGTCGGCGCCAGGAAGGTCGAGCGGGCGGCGGAGTGGGTGCGCGCCTTCGACCCGGCCATCAAGGTCCAGGCGATCGACACGGGCATCGAGAGCGCCGAGCAACTGGCCGAGCTCCTCGACGAGACGCGCCCCGACGTGGTCGCCTCGGGGATCGACCAGCCCAAGGAGGTCGACCTCTGGGTCAACGCGGCCTGCGTGGGGCACGGCGTGCCGTTCGTACGCGGCGGCATCACGGTCACCAAGGGAATCGTCTGGTCTGTCGCGCCGGGGGAGAGCGCCTGCAGGGGCTGCGTCCCCGCCGATCCGACCAGGCCCGAAGGCCACGCCGACCCCGACGAGCCCGCACTGAGCGCCGAGATCGCCGCGGCCCGCCTGTTCTACAGCAGGCCGCAACCCAACCGCGGCATCGGCCCCGTCGCCGGTCTGCTCGGCGCGCTCGGCGCCTTCGAGGTGCTGCGCTACCTGACCGGCTTCGAGCCACCGGCATACGCCGGCCGGCCACTCACCATCGACTTCGCCGGCGCCTGCGCCATGAGTCAGGCCGAGTGGTCCCGCAATCCCGAGTGTGCGACCTGCGGAAGGAGTTGACCACAATGAAGATCGAGATCGTGCGGATCGAGAACACCCGCCTGACCGGACTGAACACGCCCGACTCCTGACCATCGCGAGCGCACCCCGGCGTCGGTCGGGGTGCGCTCTGCCTCTGTCGCTCCGCAAGCTCCAGGAGGACGGATGTCCGCCATCGTTGACCGGGACCTGCGCGAACGGGCCGCACGGCTCACCGTCGCGTTCGACGGTGACGCCTGGATCCTGGGCCGCCCCGACCTCGGAATCTTCGTCGCGGTGCCGGAGCCGGGGGCGGTGTTCGTCACCACACTGCAGGACGGCGGGTCGGCCGCCGAGGCCGCGAGGCGGGCGAGCGAGGTGGCGGGCGAGGAGGTCGACGGCGCCGACTTCCTCGACGGTCTCACCGGCGCCGGCCTGCTCGACCCGCCCGCACCGCTCGGAGAACGAGCCCCCAGCGGCTGGATCGAGGGACTCGGCCAGGACACGGCGGCCAGATTCTTCGGCAGGACCGCCTGGACGTGCTACGCGGCGGCAGCGGTCTTCGTCGTGACTGTCCTGGCCTTCACACCCGAGTTGCGCCCCTCGTGGAAGGACGCCTGGTTTCTCCCCAGCGCCGCACTGTCGATGCTCACCTACCTGCTCGTCGACATCGCCTTCAGCGCCCTGCACGAGGCATGGCACTGGGTCGCGGGCAGGGCGCTCGGCGTCCCCGCCACTTTCAGGGTCAGCTACCGGGGCCTCTACATCGTCTTCGAGACCGACCTGACCCAGATCGTGAACGTGCCGCGCCGCCGCAGGTACGGGGCCTATCTGGCGGGCATGGCCATCGACGTCGTGGTCGTGGCGACGGCGTTGGGGCTGCGGCTGCTCGACAGGGCCGGGATGCTCACACTGCCCGAGACGCTGAGCGGCCTTCTCGGCGCGGTGGTGTTGTATCGGCTCGTCGGGATCGTCTGGCAGTGGGCCGCGGTGCCCATGCGCAGTGACGGCTACGCCGTACTGGCCAACGCGTTGCGCTGCCACAACCTGTACCGGGTCACGTGGCTGACCGCCAAGGCCGGGCTCTTCCGGCTGCCTCCCGCTGAGGCGGCCGAGCTGGCCTCGGCGGGCGAGCGTGATCGGCACGTGGCACGCTGGTTCGCCCTGCTGTACGTGGCGGGGGTCGTGGCCATGGCCGGCATGTTCGTGCTCGTGGCCCTGCCGCTGCTGCTCGCCCTCGCTCAGTGGGGCTTGGTACAGCTGAGTGCCGGCACCATGGGTTCGGCCGCGTTCTGGGAGGCGCTTGCCGTGACGGCGTACGTGGCGACACAGCTTGCCCTGCCCCCGCTCCTCGCACTCAGGGAGCGCCGCCTGCGGAGGTCGGGCAGGCTCCTGTGAGAGGTGCTGCAGTGACGTCGTCATCTCGTCTATGAACGGACATGGCGGATGCCCAGAAACACGTGCAGCGACTGCTCGACGAGTTGGTTGCTTCTAGACGGGAGACCGGCGTCCAGGTGGCCGCCCACCTGCACGGCGAGCGGGTCGTGAACACCGGCGCGGGCCTCGCCGACCCGTGCGCGGAGCGGCCGGTGGACGACCGAACACTGTTCCACTCCTGGTCCACCGGCAAGGGACTGACTGCGGCGGTCGTGCACGTGCTGGCCGACCGCGGCAGACTCAGTTACGACAGGCCGGTCGCCGAGTACTGGCCGGAGTTCGCCGCGCACGGCAAGCAAGGCATCACGCTGGCTCACGTTCTCGTCCACACGGCGGGCGTGCCCAGGCGCCGGCCGGAACCACGCCGGGCGACCTGCGGGACCGGGGGAGCATGTGCGACCGGATCGCCGACCTGGCGCCGCTGTGGCCCTGGGCACCGTCACCGGATACCACGCGCTGACCTTCCGCTACATCCTCGAGGAGGTCGTCAGCCGCGTTGCGTTCGTCAGACACAGTCACCGCTTCACGGACTTTGATCCAGATCGGCTAGACATCAACGGATCACGGCGGGCTCGGTCAGTTCGGGTTCTGCCCCTCTGAGCGGTGCCCGGCCTGAATGGCGAGGGTCTGGGCCGGGCTCGGGATGTCGGGACGTGACTGTGCGGCTGCCCTGCGCCCGCCCGGTTGGCGGGACGATGAAAGCGACCTCAGTGCTGTCTCCGAGGACACCAGAGCTGCGAATCGTCCATGCAGCTTCGAGGTCAGCGCGAGCGGAGAAAGGTCAGTGCGGCGAGCACTCTGCGGTGGTCGTCGGCGTCCGGGCCGAGGTTCAGCTTGGTGTATACGCCGGTGACGTGCTGGCCACGGCGGCCTCTGACACATACAGGCGCTGGGCAATCGCACTGTTCGACCGATCCTCGGCAACCAGCGCGAGCACCTTGCGTTCGCGTGGCGAGAGCGCGCGCGAGAAGCCGCTGTGGCGGATGCTCCACGAAACGGCGGCCAGAGCGGCTGAGATCCTGGCGCTGAACGTCGAGGACCTCGACCTGGAGCATCGCCGCGCCCCGGTCCGGTCCAAGGGCAGCTCGATCGAGTGGGTGTACTGGGACAGCGGCACCGCCCACCCGCTGCCACGCCTGCTCCGGCTCCCGGACGGCAGCACGCGCACGCGCGGCCCGCTGTTCCTGTCCGAACGCCGCCCCGCCCGCGCCCGCCGCCCGGCGGCCGCCGACATCTGCCCGCACACCGGCCGCGCCCGCCTGGGCTACGACCGCGCCCGCGTCCTGCTGGACAAGCACGCCGGCCTCGATCTGCACCAGCTGCGCCACAGCGCCGCCACCCACCTCGGCGAGGCCGAAGTCCCCCTGCAGCTCATCATGGGCAGGACCCGGCACAAGGACCCCCGCACCGCCATGCGCTACGTCAACCCCGGCCCCGAGGCCATCGCCAAGGTCACCGAGCTCCTGGCACCCCGCCGCCGCACCCATGCTCGGTTCGCGTCTTCGCCCGCCGCCCGTAGGACCGCAGTCCGGCTGGGTCGACGGCGAGTTGGTCGGCCAGCCTGGCCACCGCCACCGGCGGCGCCGCCGACACTTTGTCCGGCACGAATCCGAGCCACGGCAACGTGGACAGGGCTACGGCCAGCCCCAGCCGATCGGCCGGACCTCGGCCCGGGCCGGGATCGACGAACGAGACATCAGCTGATGGCAGGGTGAAGAACCGAAACAGCTCGTCTCGGCCGATCTCCGGGAATCCCCGCAGCCGCTCCAGCTCCTCATCCGCGAACACCTGCGTCGCCAAGAACGACCTCCAGCCAGCCCCACAGATACCAAGCCCAGAAGCCTACTCGGCTATATCCGCCCGATTTTCGGCCGTTACTACTGAGACCCCTTCGTGGACCGGGGCTGCTTTTTGAGGGTAGTTAGTGCTGAACGCACACTTCATTGCCATGGAGCGCAACGGCATTCGATCGGCTGTCGCCGACCTGACGATCATGTGATACTCCGCGCATGAAGCGCGCGGTCTTAGCGGGTCTGCTGATACTTCTCCTCCCCGCCGTCGTTCTCTCCCGCCCGGCTCAGGCAACAAGCCTCTTCGGGCCGAACGAACGGATCGTCAGCGCCTACCAGGCGGGCGAACTGTCGGTCGACGACATGATCAGGTACGGCGTGGCGTCGGTGACCGCCCCCGAGACGGTGCCCGCGCGGCTGCGCCCGACCGGCCCGCTCTCGACGAATGCCGAGACCTATCTCACCTACCTGTCAGCGATGTCGGCGAAAGCCTCCGGCGCCGCCAAGCAGGTGCTTTCACCCCCGGGACTGCGAAGTACCGGGAATTCCTTCTTCGACTGCGCGCACGACGAGCCGTACCGATTCCTGAGAAAGGACTACCACTGCTGGGCCAACGTCGATAACTTCGTCATCTTCTACAACCTCGACACCGGTGGCGGCGGCGTGCCTCCCACGCCTGCCGAGCCGAGCGGACGCCCGACCGCGATCCAGAACGCGGTCGACGCCGTCTCCATCGCGGCCAGGACATATCGCTCGATGGGATTCGAGATCTCCGACAATCCGGCGGTGCCGCACGCCATCTTCTTCGGCACCGACCAGTTCTGCGACCCCGTGCTCGACAACCTCTGCTCCCCCAAGTTGAGGAATCCGTTCGTCCTGCCGATCGGCTACAACTTCCTGCCGACGATCTTGATGCCGTCGAATCCGGTGTACTACGACTATCTGCCGCGCCACGAGCTCTTCCACGTGTTCCAGTACTCCTACTGGAAGGCAGGAAAGGTGGCTCAGGACTTCTTCCGCCAGTTCATCGACACGGACGCCTTCGGGTCGATGAACTGGTGGATGGAGGCGACCGCGGAATGGGCGGCCCATCAGACCTACCTCCACGCCCCCTCGCACGTCCCCTATCCCTCCCAGCGCGACATGTACGCCGATCACGTGGATGACTTCCTGGCCAAACCCATGCTGGCGTTGAACGGCTGGGACGGCCTGGGCGGGCCACGCCAGTACGGCGCCTTCCTGCTGCCCCTCTACCTGACGGAACAGGTCGGCCCTGACTTCGTGCGGAGCACCTGGGAGCAGATCCGCAGCGCGGGCTCCTCCCCCATCACCGCCATCCAGGCCTCGCTCGGCGGGCGCGACTTGCGAGTGCTCCTGCACGGCTTCGCCATCGCCAACTACCGCCTGGCCGCCCCGCAGTACGGCGCGGCGGAGAACGGCTATCGCGACCCCGACGTCGCCCTGTGGCGAAGCGAACTCGAGCAGGAGCAGGCCACGGAGGGCGACTCCCTCGGCGGCGCCCGCCCGATGAGGAGCTCGAACGCCGCGTTCGTCGGCTACAACGAGGTGGCCAGCGGCGCGCTGCTGCCGGGCGGCAGCTCCTACACCGACTTCACGGCCCAGCAGGGGGCGGCGCCGGCCACGCTCACGATCAAAGGCTTCAACGTGGCGCCCGGCCAGCCGGTGCCGCGCGTCGCGTGGAGCGTCCTGGTATGGGCACAGGCGGG
Organism: Nonomuraea sp. NPDC001831; assembly: GCF_042892035.1. Classification (NCBI taxonomy): domain Bacteria; kingdom Bacillati; phylum Actinomycetota; class Actinomycetes; order Streptosporangiales; family Streptosporangiaceae; genus Nonomuraea; species Nonomuraea sp. NPDC001831. The sequence continues at coordinate 64,144 of NZ_JBIATU010000021.1, forward strand.
AAAGGGTTCCGACACGTTGTCGGCGTACCCGACGGCGGAGTACGTGCGCTCACCCGATTCCACCGGGACGGTGGAGATCGAGAACTTCCGCTATCCGATGGTGGCGACGCTGGTCAAGACCCGCCTCGACCTTCGCACCTCCTCCGCGGCCGCGAGCAACGACTGGACCAACCCCTTCTGGAGCGTCGGCAACTACGTCCCGTTCCAGCGCCGCTCCTGTGCCCTACGACCGCCCGTGCTCGGGCCTCCCCAGCTGGACGCCTACCCGGTCGGCACGTTCAACGCCTACGCCGCCTCCACCCCGGACGGCTGGACCGGCGGCGACTCCACCTTCTCCATGCCCCTGCCAGGAGGCCGCACGCTCTGGCTGTTCTCCGACACCTTCCTCGGGCCGCTCAACGCCAACGGCACCAGACCAACGACCGCCAGGATCATCAACAACTCGTTCGTCCTGCAGGACGGGGACAAGCTCACCACCGTGCACGGCGGCACGGCCTCGGATCCCCGGGCGCTCCTGCCGCCGCCGGACGGCACGCACTGGTACTGGAGCGGCGACGGCTTCGTCACCGGCGACCGGCTGCAGGTGATGTTCAACAAGTACCGCCTCGAGGGCACCGGCCCGATGCCGTTCGCCTTCGACCAGAACGTGGTCGCCACGTTCTCGCTGAGCGATCTGACCAAGCCGAAGAGCGTCACCCCGCTGCCCTCGCGCGCCGGCGTGGCCTGGGGGTCGGCGATCCTGCCCGCGAGCCGCAGCGGCGACGGCTACACCTACGTCTACGGCGTGTCGGACGCGCCGATCAACAAGAAGATGAAGGTGGCCCGGGTGCGGGGCGACGACCTGCGCGTCGGCCGGTGGCAGTTCTACACCCCGTGGGGCTGGAGCGAGGTCGAGGAGCACGCCGCGGAAACGCTGAGCGGCATCGCGAACGAGTACAGCGTCACCCCGTGGCGGGGCCAGTTCCTCATGGTCAGCCAGGACAGCACGGAGGCGTTCAACGGTCTGATCAACGCCTTCACCTCGTGCGACCCGTTCGACGGCTTCACCAACAGGACTCCCGTCTACCGGATGCCCGAGCCCGGCCCGTTCGGCAGCTACCTCGACGGCGACGTCATCTCCTACAACCCGCACGTGCACTTCGAGCAGAGCACCGACGCCTCGCTGCTGATCTCCTACAACGTCAACAGCATGGACAACAGGGCCCAGCCGGACGCCGACCACTATCGCGACCCGAGCATCTACCGGCCACGCTTCATCCGGGTGGCGATCAGCTAGCCGTACTCGATCGTCGGGCGTCGCGCCGCTTCGCCGTACAGGCGGCGATCGCCAGCAGGACGAGTGCGAAAGCCAGGTAATAGGCCAGAGCCCACCACGGAGGCAGCGAAGAGGTCGAGGGCGTGAGGGCGGGCGCGGCCGGCTGGCCTGTGCCGGGATCGGGGGCGCCGATGAGGAACTGTTTGGCGACGTTGAAGGGCAACCACCGGTAGATCCCCGCCCCCACGCCGGGGACCGCCTGCACGAGCGACTCGGCGATCATGGCGTACCCCAGCAGCAGCATCAGGACGGCGGCGGCGTGCCTGACCATCGCCCCGACCGCGACCGCGATGACGCCGGCGAACGCGTAGTAGCCGGCGACGCCCACCATGGGGGTGTCATCAGTGGCGCAGCCACCCCGACCTGGTGTGGATGATCACCTCGCTGGACACCGGGTTCACCAAATCCCGGTCGAACCGGGCCCGCGCCGGTACGGGTGATCGCGGACATCGGCGCGCCGGCCTTGGCAGCGGAGGTGGCGCCGCCCGCGCGCAGGCCCTGGGCGGTGTAGGCCTCGGCGTGGTCGAGATCGGCGGCTGTCGCGGCCCGTTTGACGATCAGGTTGATCGACTGCGGGGTCAGCCGTTCACGGCGGCCGCGACCGGCGGCGGGATGCGCGTGGTCGGCGATGCGGCCGTGCCGGTCGATCGGGCGGAACAGCGGCCCGGTCGTCACACCGGCGCCGGTCAGGTCGGCGAGCCATGCGCGGGTCACCCGGATGGGGCAGGTCCGCGGGTGTTGGCCGTAGGGGATGGCGACGATCTCGCCGTGGGCGTTCTGATCGGTCTTGCTGAACGGGACGTACACCTCCAGGCCGTCGGTGGTGAAGGTGAGGTCGTCGATGTCGGTGTCGGCGATCTCCGAGCGGCGGCCCATCAGGGCGAAGCCGAGCACGAGGACAGCGTGGTCACGGCGTCCTGCGGGGGTGCCGGCGGGCAGGGCGTCGACCATCGCGCGCAGCCGGTCGACGGTGATCGGCGGGGACTTGCGGGGGCGGTGGCCCTGCTGGGCGCGCTCGCGGCGGTAGGCGCGCAGGGCCAGCCGGGCCGCGGTGGTGGCGGGTTTGGCGAGCTGGGCGTTGGTCGTGTGCGGCCAGTACGCAGGCCAGCGCGCGGTCGATGGTGGAGGGGGCGTAGTGCTGGGCGGCCAGGTGGGCGACGTAGTTGGCCAGGGTCGCGGAGGTGGCGGGCAGCAGGGTGCGGCCGGTGGAGGCGCACCAGGTGGCGTAGGCGCCGAAGTCGCGGCGGGCGTAGGCCAGGCGGGTGTTGGCGGCCAGGCCCTCTTCCACCAGCCGGGCCGTGCGGCCCTCCAGAAGGTGCTCATCCGGAAGGGGCAGCGCGGGGGTGCGCGCCGGCAGCCGTTCGGGAGCGTCCATATGGTTTTCCGTGATCAACTCCCTGGTTAGCGATAAGTCAGCTTATCGAAGCCTAGGTTCGCAGAGGGTGACGCGCTCGACACGGGCCTCAGAGGAACAACGGAACTGCCGATCGCCAGGGCACCAGATCGAACGAGTCAGGACACAGACTGTCCGGGCGCCGCACGTTGTGGTGTGCTGGAGCCATGTGGTCCATGGCAGTGACGGTGCGCGCAGATGATACAGACATGGCCACGGTTGCGCTCCAGGCCGTGCTGGCGCCCGACGCGATCCTCGCTGGGACAGAAAAGCCCAATGGGGAGGTCGCCCTGTATTTGACGGTCCGGGATCGCGAACAGGCCGGCTGGGTCAAAGACGCACTTGATGGCATCCGTATCCTCGCGAGGGATCTGCGCGATGTCACGCCGCGACGGAACGTCCCCATGGGTCACCGCCGGCACGGCGGCACGGTGATCGGCTGACAGTGACCAGCCGCGCCGGGGTCCGCTCGATGTCGTAGAACTCCACTATGGCGGCAGCTTTGTTACTCACGGGTAGCGCTATTGGCTGTACCGCTGTTCTCCGAGGCCGTTGACCGCCGCCACTGGCTGGCCCCCGTCCGCGCGCACTTCGGCGGTCCCCGCTGTTGCGGATTGCGTCGCCGAGCTGGCGAAATCGCACATCGTGCAAATGTCAGTCGTGCCCGAGTACATGAGAGACAGTGACATGATCCCCTTTGAGTTCCGCTTCAAGATCGAAGCGTGGGACCAACAAGGTGAAAGGGTCGGCGAAAACTGTTCACAGGACGTTCCCGCATGCTCATTCGATCTAACTCTCGTTGAGGTATTCTCCGCTCCCGCTTGCTGAACGCGATGAGTTCGGTGAGGTTCTTGGGATGGGGGCCCGGGGTGGCGGCCAGGTAGGCGTTGAGGTCGTGCTTGAACTCGGTCAGCACGGCGGGAAGCATGTCCTTCTGCATCATGTCTTTGGAGTCGCAGTTCACTTCCTCTCCACGCTCGCCACGGCTGAGCGGCCAGGAGTTGCAGGACCTTACCGCGCCGGTCGAGGCTGGACAAGACCGGCAGCGGTGGCGGGTCGCTCCAGCTGCTTGGGGATGGCAGGCCCGCCAGCTCGCGCGTCAGGCGGCGGGTCATCTGGTGCACGGTGGCCGTCGGGCTTGCGTTCGTAGATGCGCACCAGGCGGCGGTAGCGGACCAGCCAGGCAAACGTCCGCTCCACCACCCACCTGCGGGGCAGCACGACGAAGCCGCGCAGGTCGTCGCTGCGCTTGACGATCGTGACGGCCGGAGAGAGCAGGCCGTGTTCGAGGGCTGGCTGGGCGAGATCGAGGGGATCGACCGGACCCTCCAGTGCCTGCGGGACAAGCGGGCCGATGCTTTGCGGCTTACTCGGGTCACCTGCGAGGTCGATCTCGGCATGCCGACCATCGCCGCCCCTCGCTGACCCGAGCCCGGCTGGCTCGCCACTGCGCCAACCGCGGCGGCGAGCCAGCCGACACAGTTGGAAGACACGCGCTATACGGCTACAAGTGCGCTCCGGAGAATGCGCTCATCGCGACAGAAGCGTGCGCTCAGGAGCGCTGGGCGAAGAATTCCCTCGCTGTTGAGGGAAACCAGAGCAGGGCGACGGTGAGTATCTGCGCGGCGCAGATGACCGGGATGACAGTATGGAACATCGGCGAGGATGACCAGGACACGACGCTGAACACCACGGACAGCAGCTGGGACACCGTGGCGAGTCGACGTGTCCACGGTCGCGCGGTGGCCAGTTTCCACACCAGCAGCGCGCAAAGCGCCAGGAGGATGCCGTGGAAGACGGCTCCGGAAGTCACAGCGATGACGGCTGACCGGGCAACCTCGCCCGCGCCGAAATCGGGGTGCTGGGTTGCGATCTGGTTGCGCAGAGCGCTCTGGTTGACGCTCATCAACACGGGCACGACCACATGGCTGATCGCTACGGCGGTCAGCAGTACCCGCGCCGCCTGGACGGACGTCGGAGTCCGCAATGCCATGACCTGAGCTGATCGTTGCATGTCTAGTCTTCCTCTGTTCGCGGTGCTCCCTGACCTCGCGCTCGGAGCCACCGGGGCCCGGTGCCGGGCTGGGGCTTGGCACCGGATATCTCGCCGCGCTGTGCCCAGGCTTGGTTGAGCCGGGTGATCAGAGTCAGCGCGGTGGACACGTCCGCGTCCGGCCAGTCGAAGATGACGTCCGCGAACACGGCCGCTCCGGCCTGAATCGTGATGTTGATCTCCGCGTGTCCGTCTTCGGTCAGCCGCGCGAGGAACGTGCGGGAGTCGTGCGGATCAGGCTCTACCGCCAGGTGCCCTGCGCGCTCCAGGGCGGCGAGGTGTCGGCTGGTCGCGGACGCGGTGAGACCCAGCTCGGCGGCAATCATGCTCGGACGGACGGGACCGAGCGCGGCCACGGTCCCCAACACCCCAACCCGGGTCAGGTCCAAGCGCCGGGAGAGCCGGCGGTGTCCCTGGTCGATGAGCTCCATGACCGCACGCGCCAGTTCCACACGATCATTTCGTTGCGACATGAAATGACATTAGCAGATCGCTCCCCGGACGCCATGTCCAACCGGTCACCGCACCTTCGCCCACCGATCCGGAGCACGTCGGCACATCGGCATGACCGGACGTTGGAGCGATGGTTATCTAGGATCTTTGGTCTCCTCTTGCAGGTCGGCCTCCGGGACTGGACCGAACTTTGGCGCTACAGAGAAAGAGGCACGGCGATGAGCCCAACCCGCGTTGATCTCTCGCGAGTCCTTGATGTCGACCGTCTAGTAACCCCATGTACAACCCCCTTGAGCGGCTCGCGGCCGACCCCCAGGCCACGGCGGACCGGCTGGCAGCCCTGCCCCAGGTGCCCGGCGTGCAGGTCGCCGGGATCGCGGGCGGCACGATCCGGCTCGGCGCGGCCGGAGTGACCGATGCCGAAACCGGGCAACCCGTCACCGCCACCACCCGATTCCGGCCGGGATCCATCACCAAGCTGCTCACCGCGGGCCTCGTGATGAAGTGCGTCAACGACGGCAAGCTCGCCCTGGACGACCCGGTCAGCCGCTACGTCCCCGGCCCTTGGGACGACGCCCTACGGGTGCGGCACCTGATCTCGCACTCCTCCGGCCTGGACGCCGCCGATATCTTCGTCGACGTCGGCGATGACGACGACTGCATCGCCCGCTACGTCGACCAGCACGTGACCGGCACGGGCTCACTGTTTCCGCCCGGCACCACCTTCTCCTACTGCAACGGCGGATTCGTCCTGGCCGGACGCGTACTGGAGATCGTGCTCGGACAGCCCTACGAACAGGCCCTGCGCACCTATCTGCTGGACCCGGCCGCGACCACCGACACGGACTTCTCCCCCGGACACGCCGCCCACCACGATCCGGCCGCAGCCCACGGACACCTGGTCAAGAGCGACCAACCCGTCCCGGTTCCGCACCGGATCGAGCACCCGATGTGCTCCCGCGGACTTGCCCCCGCCGGCGGCACCTTGACCTCCACCGCGCACGACCTCGCCCGCCTGGTCACCGCACACCTGCAAACCCCAGACACCAAAACCATGCGAGAACTGCACGCCACAGCGCCCGGCGGAGTGCCCGGCATGCGCGGCGCCGGGCTGGGCTGGATGGTGTGGGACGCTCCCTCTCTGGCCAGCGCCCGCATCGGCGGTGCCGTCCCCGGCCAGTCCGGCACCATCGTGGCCGACCCGGCCGCCGACGCCATCCTGATCGTGCTCACCAACTCAGACCAGGGCGCCAACGCCGTCGGCGCCCTCCTGGACGACACCGGCGCAGCGGCTGACCAGCAGACCGATTCCCACCGCGAGAACCCGCCCACCGACCTCGACCGCTACACCGGTCGCTACACCTCACACGTGAGCACGCTGGACATCACCCTCCAGGCAGACGGGCTACGCGCCACCAGCGAGGGACTCCCTGATCTGACGCTCACCCCTCAGGACCGCATCACGTTCACCTCGCCCATCGGCCCCGCAGGCACGTGGAGCGCCCGGTGCGTGGAGACACGCACGCCGGGTGCGGCGGGCGGGCCGGGGAAACCCACCGTGAGCTATCACGGCAGGGCGCCTCGGTCCGACCCAACCCGGTGCCCCGATGAGCACGAGGCCAAGGAACTGCCGTCGCAGATGGACGAGGCCGGACCTGAAGCATCTGACTTCATGGAGAACCTCCCCGATGCCGCGACGCTAGCGCAGCATGGGCTTGAGGAACGTGGCCAGCTCCGCGTCGACGCGGGACGTTCCAGGTTGATCATGTGCGCGGCCGACGGGATCCGGACATGGCGGGCCCCGGGGACGCTGCTGGCGATGAGTTCGGCGTTGGACAGAATGTCGGTGCTGTCGAGGGCGCCGTCCAGGACCAGCACCGGCACGCCGATCTCCGCCAGGCGGCCGGCGGCTCCCGCTTCCCGCAGCGTACCCACGCCGAGCCCGGCGGCGTGCCTGGCGACGTTGGCCGCGGCCGCGGCGCGCATCCGTTCGCGCAGCGCGGCGTCGACGTCCTCTGGGCGCCGGTTCGGGCCGTCCACCCACATGCGCAGGAAATGCTCCACGTAGATCTGCGCGCCGTCCGGGGCGCCGATCGCGTCGAGCTGGCGGGTGAGGTGGTCGAGCACGAACGGGTCGGTGAACTCCCGCCCGCTGATCCCCGGTGAGGCCAGCGCCAGCCCCATCACGCGATCCGGATGGGTCAGCGCGGTGTCCAGCGCGATGCGCGAGCCGCCCGACAGCCCGACGAGCACGGCCTGCGGCACCTCCGTGGCGTCGAGCAGGGCCGCGAGGTCGTCGTGCGGGGCGAAGTCGCCCGCGACGGTCGAGGACCTGCCGTGTCCGCGCGCGTCGTACCGGATCGTGCGGGCTCCCGTGCCGGCCAGCCAGGTGAACTGCTCGTCCTACATCCGCAGGTCCAGCATCCCGCCGTGAAGAAGGACGATGGCGGGCCCGCCGGACGTGGTCGACTCGTAGAAGAGATGCCCGCCGTTGACGAGCACGGATGCCGCGGTGACAGTGGTGTGGGTCATGTCGGGTTCTCCCGTTCGAGCGCGGTTGAGTCCGGTCGTGCCAGCTGCTGGAACTCCGCGCTCAGGCGGTCGAGTACGTGCAGGGCGGTGGTGATGTCGGCGGCGGACAGGTCGGACAGCCTGCGCCGCAGTTCGGTCTGTTCGAATCGCACGATGGCGGTGATGGTCGCCTGCCCGTGCGCGGTCAGGCGGATCAGGTGGGAGCGGCGGTGCCCAGGGTTGGGCGCGGTCTTCACCAGGCCGGCGGCGGACGCCTCGTTGACCGTGCGCTGGACCGGCTGGCGATCAAGGCGCAGCGTGCGCGCCAGCTGGGGCACCGTTTGCGGCCCCGCCACCGTGAGCGCGTCCAGAACGGCATGTTGTGCCGCGGTGATGCCCGTGCCGTCCAGCTCCCGCTCCACCGCTCGGACCACCGATCGGTGCAACGGCCACAGGCGTCTGATCACCTGATGGAGCAGGTCGTCGGCAGCGACGGCGCCACCGGGTTCTATGACATCCATGATGTCATGATGGCACATGTGATGTCATTGCCGTGCTTGTGGGCGTCCGCATGGTGAGGGGCTGTAAATCGACATCCCAGTCCGGGCAGATCACGTACTCCTGAACAGCCGGTCCAGATGCATGTCGATCGCGGCGAGCGCGTCCTGGGGCTCGATCACGTCGAGTTCGATCAGGGAGGTGAAGCCGGTGAGGGCGAGGAGCAGGTTGGTCTCGGTCGCCGGGTCGCGGCCGGAGTCGATGTGCCTGTCGGCGATCGCCTGGCGGACCAACTGCTCGACGAGGGCCCGCCCTTGGACGAGGCCGCGGCGCGCCTGCTCGTGCACGGCCTCGTCGTGCAGCGCCTCCAGGACGTAGGCGGCGCTCATCCTGCTGGTCGCGCGGGCGTCGGCATGCAGGGGGAGCATTTCCGCGAGCGTCAGTCGCAGCACGTCACGAGGGTGCGGACGGTCACCGAGCTTTTCGAGCCCTTGGTGTACGCGCGCCGAGGTCTGCTCGGACGCGAAGTCCATGGCGAAGGAGAGCATGGCGGTCCGGGAGGCGAAGTAGTGCTGCAGCTGCCCGAGTGACATGCCCGCCTCCTGCGCCACCACGCGCATCGTCAGCTGTGTGACGCCGCGCTGCTCCACCACCCGCCACAGTGCGCGGGCGATCGCTTCGCGGCGTCCGCGGTGATCCACCTGTTTCGGCATCGCCGCCCCCTCCTCGTACCCTGCACTGTTCCAATACAGTTGACATAATACATCTGACCCATAATCCTGGGGTCCATTCGAGGGAAGGAATCGTCATGTCCGAACAGCCAAAGGTACGGACCACGGAAGGCGTGGTGCAGGGGCGCCGGCGGCAGGGGCACGCGGTGTTCCGCGGCATCCCCTACGCCCAGCCCCCGGTCGGAGCGCTCCGCTTCTCCGCGCCCGCGCCGCCGCACCGCTGGGAGGGGACGAGGCAGGCGGTCGAGTTCGGCCCCGTGGTGCCGCTGTCCCTGCCGATCGACGTGCCCCCGCAGGGCACCGACTGGCTGACGCTCAACGTCGGCACTCCGGATCCCGGCGCGGCGGGACTGCCGGTGCTGGTGTGGATCCCCGTGGGCGGCTACCTCTCGGCGGCGTCGAGCGACCCGATGCTCGACCCGGCAGCGCTGGCCGAGGCGGGACTCGTCGTGGTGACCATCAACTGCCGTGTGGGCGCGGAGGGTTTCGCGTTCCTTGACGACGCTCCGGCCAACCGCGGATTCCTCGACCAGATCGCGGCGCTGGAGTGGGTGCAGCGCAACATCGCCGCCTTCGGAGGCGACCCCGGCCGGGTCACCGTGGCCGGGGTGTCTGCCGGGGCAGGGTCGGTCGCCGCCCTGCTGACGATGAAGTCGGCGCGCGGCCTGTTCCGGCGGGCCATCGCCCATTCGGTGCCGGGGCTGCACAGCACCCCCGCGCTGGCACAGCAGGTCACCGCCGCGTTCGCGGACCGGCTCGGCGCGGCGGCCCCCACCGCCGAGGCCCTGCGCGACATCGACCCATGGCACCTGGCCGCCGAACTCACCTCCTTCAACGCCGGCCTCCATGCGCACCGGGAGAGCTGGGGACGCCTCACGGAGACCGGCACCGCGCTGTGCCCCGTCGTCGACGGCGAGGTCCTCCCGGAAACGCCCTGGCCCGCGCTGACCGGCGCGCGCGCGAGCGGGACCGAACTGCTCGTCGGCCACACCCGGGACGAATTCCGGTACTTCAGCGTCATGAGCGGACGGTACGGCACCTTCACCGAGGAGGACGCCCACGCAGCCCTGGAACTGCACGCCCCGCAGCCGGACGGCGCGCGGGCCTACCGTGCCGCGTTCCCGCAGGCAGGCCCCGAGGAGCTGGTGGAGACGGTGTACTCCGACGCCCTCTTCCGCATGCCGTCACAGAAGCTGGCCGAGGCGAACGCCGCAGCCGGCGGCACCTCGTACCTGTTCGAACTGTGCTGGGTTGCCCCGGCCCTCGGCGGCATCCTGGGCGCCTGCCACAGCCTCGACGTGCCCCTGGCGTTCGGCACGCTGGACAGTCCCGTCGGCACCCAGCTCATCGGCGAGGAGCCCTCTCCCGAGGCCGTCGCGCTCTCCCGCGAACTCCAGGAGGCATGGGTCCGCTTCGTCACCACCGGCGACGCGGGCTGGTCCGCCCACCGGCCCGGCGGGCACCTCACCCGCGTCCTGGACGCCGAGTCGAAGACTCTGCCCTACCCCGAACAGGCATCCCGCCAGATCTGGGAAGGCCACTCCCCCGCCCCCTTCGATCTCTCGTAATTGTCCGGGTCGGCTCCTACGACTGCGACGCCGGCACTCACCTGCCCAACGGGGACAGCGCGAATCGGCGTACAGCCAGGCAACACCCGGCCCGCTTGGCATCAGATCCCACCCGAGGGTGACGGACGACATCAAGAGCAGGGAGAGGCCGACGGGAGGTCGGTGACCGGCGGGTAGGCGATGTCCGGCCGTGCCCAGTAGCGGGTGACGTGGGCGGGGAAGAGCACCATGGGCCCGTCCATGCTGGCCAAGGTCCTGGCCTCTTCCGCAGTCTCGCACCACGGGGCCGCGCTCGATCTGACGGCCCCGTCGGGTGAAGCGCGGGGCGTCGCCTCGGTGGAAGTTGAATGGCAGTGTCCGGACACCGCCACGTATCGCTGCAGCTCGGGAGAGTCGCGATGGCTCGTCGGATGGCAACGGTCGCTGGCTGGCTGACGGCGCCTGCGACGACGCTCTCGAAGCGACCGATTTCCGCCCTCCCATCAGACGGCAAACCAGTAATTTCCCGGCGCCGGGAAGGATTCGGCCTCCTGCACCAGCTGCGCCGATGCTCTGGCCGACGTGGACGCCTGCCTGAGCCGGTTGAGCACGCAATCAAATATCGAGCGAACCACGCAGATCGGCATGGATGACGGCGGAAATGGCGTCGTGGCTGTGGTGGTGAGCTTCGGTACTCTCCCTGGCCACCTCGCAAAAACCCTGTCGATCAGGGTTTGACGAGGGGTTATTCTTACGCCTGGCTCTGGTCGTTGCTCGCCGTTCTCGGCCATCCCCGGAACAATGACGGAACAGGGCAGGAGGTTGTTCATGGCGATTCCAAAGAAGGGTTCGCGGCTCATCACCATTGACGACATGACATTCCGCTGGTGCGTCCGTCGTAAGCCCACCTACTGCCAGGGGAACAGTTGGGGTCCGATGACGTTCGCGGTGGAACTGCCCGGCGTGTCGGGCCGCGTCCCGCTGGTGTCGCTTCCCTGCTCCCGGCCGGACGCGTGGTAGGGCGAACGGACAATGGCCGTACGGCCGGCACTGATGACGGCGACCATACGCATGGCACTCGATCGCGGCTGGCATCCCCGGTGAACAGGCAGTGCCTTCGAGCTTGCCCTGACCGATGAGGACCTGACCGAGCTGATGAACGGCCGACCTCCTGCCTATGACGTCCCTTTCATCGGAGCTAGCTGGACGCTCGAAAATGGCGCGCCCGGTCCGGCCAGGGGCCGCCGGAAAATGACCTGTACTACAGTCACGGCTTCGTGTCTCCCTTTGTCACAGACATACTTGATCCTTATGACGAGACCGATAAGGCGGCTACTGATCGCCGTTGCCGTATTACTGCTGCCCTGGGCCGTACCGGCTGCGGCGTCAGCGGTCAGCTTCGTGTATTCCTACCGCTGCGACGGAAAGATCCTGACAACGCCGGGCCCGGAGCAGGTGGGCAAGCTCTGCACGATCCTGGCGGAAGGACCGGCGGTGGCCGGTCAGGTTCATGAGATCAGGATGGCCATCAGGCAGCGGAGCCTGGGGTATGTGTGGATGCGGGCCACGCTGTACACGACGAACGGCAAGGCGGAGTCACATCCCTTCGTGGTGCCGCAGGGCGAGTTCGAGCTCGACGCCAGCGACGCGGTCTTCGCCCAGGGACAGGCGGGCACCCAGGTACGGCTCATGACCTGGAACCTCTTCGGCGGAGGCACGCTCGACGGCAAGGACTACACCGGTGAGAACCTGAAGCAGCTGATCGAGTACGTCAACGAGGTCAATCCCGACGTCTTCTTCGTCGTGGAGGCCTACGGCTCGGAGACCGCCATCCTCCAGGGGCTCAACGCCGGGCGAGCCACGACCGACCTGTACAGCTCGGTCCCGATCACTGTGGCGGAAGAGGCGAAGTACCGCAATCTCTGGCTCTTCACCAAGCTGAAGGTCGTCCAGCGCTACACCGAGCGGCCGGAGATCACCGACTTCCACTTCGGCGGCGCCAAGCTGCAGCTGCCCAACGGCAAGCTCATCCACGCCTTCACCGTCTGGTCCCGGCACGAGGACTCGGTCTTCGCCCCCATGCACCACGCCGTGGTGAACAACCAGTTCGGCAAACCGATCTCGCCGTCGATCAACACGATCCTCACCTACGACGACACGAAACGTAACGCGCAGGGCCAGGCGATCTTGCAGAAAGTGGTGCCGTACTACGTCAAGGACGACGCCCCCGTGATCATGGGCGGTGACTTCAACGCGTGGTCGTATCGGGACTGGACCGGCCAGTTCGCCAAGGCCCGCGGACACGCCGGGCTGACCGTGCCATGGACCTACACCAAGCAGTACGTCGACGCCGGTTTCTACGACGTCTTCCGCTACATCAACGCCGACGCCGGGCTCTATCCGGGCCGCACCTGGAGCACGAAGAGCGGCTTCGGCGTCGCCCCCGCTCGCATCGACTACCTGCTCTTCCGTGACAACAAGGCGCAAATGCGCGTGCTGGGCGCCCGAACCGACGTGCGCCGCCTGCCCCGCCACCAGGGCGGCTACCTGGACCAGGAATACCCGTTCTACTCCGACCACGGCGCGGTCATCGCCGACGTGCTGGTCACCGGAACCGGTCCGGGCCCGAATCGTCCCATCGTGATGGAAAAGCCAGAGTACGCGCCCGGGGCCTGGCCCGCGCCGCCGGCGGGAACCCCGATTCCACCGGCGGAACTGTCCGCCACGGCCAGCACGTTCAAACCGCACGTGGGAGACCCCCGACTCGCGGTCGACGGTGACCCGTTCACCTACTACCACTCGCGGTATCCCGACGCGGCCGATCCCACGGTGAGCCCCGCCCAGCCGCACTTCATCACGGTGGACATGGGGCAGGAGCGCACGCTGTCCGCGGTCCGATTCGTGCCCAAGCTGGCCGCCGCCATCTCGGATGCCCAGAATCCGGTCGTCAACATGACCGGCACACCGCTCAGAGGTGCGCTGGAGGTCAGCGCCGACGGCACCTGGTGGGCGCAGGTGGCGAGCGTGACCTGGCCGCGGATCACCGGGCCGAACGACGTCCACCTCAATGGCGTCAAAGCCCGCTACCTGCGACTGCGCGTGGACAACGGCATGGGCGGCGCCACCGCGATCGCCGAGATCACTCCGTACGAATGATGTGGGAAGACGTGTTGGTCCGCTGGTGGGAATCGCCAGACAGCTTGGATGAGCGGCGTCGCCGCAGGCCACGGTGTGGGACTGCGCCACGTTCCGGGTCACGCACCGCCCGTGTGGCGCGATTCCTGCCGGCGACCATGACCGAGGCCGGCTGCACTGTGGAGGGCTCCATCCTGAAGCGGCACGGCGTGGTCAAGGACTACACGTGCAGGCACCGTCGCATCAGTTCAACTCGAAACTGGACGCTCTTCGTCCTGGAGTAGGCAAGGCCCGCAGGGGGAGTCCATGCCCTCGGGCCAGGATTCCCCCGGAGGGTTCGGGCGTTTCAGGCGTCCTGCTCCCGAAGGCGTCCCCGGCCCCAAAGTAGCGATGAGCTAGATCACGATTACTGCTCGTGGGAGTGTATCTCCGACATCACCGATGCGACATTCCCGGCATAGCGCTCCAAGATCCGGACTATAGGGTGCATCGGGTGGACATGACCGATCCCGCCACCCGGGACATTCTCCTGACCTTCGAACACGCGCGATCCCGGCTGTTCGGGCGCCTTGAGGGCCTGACCGACGCCGAGTACCACTGGGAGCCGGTCAGCGACTGCGTCGGACTGCGCCCCGGCGACGACGGCGTCTTCCGCGTCGACGCGGTCTTTCCAGAGTCGAGCCCAGATGCACCGGACCCCGTCACCACGATCGCCTGGCGTATCTGGCACATCGGCAACCTCTGCCTGCGCGGCTATGTGATCTACTTCTTCGACGACGCCCCCGAGTTCGGCGACCGCGACGCGTGGCCGGGCACCGCGAAGGAGGGCCTCCAGGCGCTCGCCGAGGACTGGGAGCACTTCACCTCCCGTCTTGCAGCCCTCGACGACGAGCGCCTGCTGGCGCCGATCGGCATGGGCCCCGCCGACAGCACCTACACCTACCTGAAGCTCGCGCTGCACGCCCTGGTCGAGGTCTCGCATCACGGCGGCGAGATCGGCCTGCTGCGCGACCTGTACATACGCCAAGGCGTCTGACACGGCCCTCATCGGGGCAGTGCACACCGCCATGGGCAGGGTTCTGGTGGGAACGGCGTCGTGGACGGATCGGTCGTTGCTGGAGTCTGGCTGGTATCCACCGACGGCCACCACGCCAGAAGAGCGCCTCGACCACTACGCGGCGAAATTCCCGCTGGTCGAGGTCGACGCCACCTACTACCACCCGCCCGCGCTGCGAACCGCCGAGCTGTGGCGCGACCGCATACCAGGAACGAGGCGCCTCCATCGCCGCGCTCGCCCGCGCCCACGGCGTCAGCCGCGCCGCCATACGGACCGCCCTCGCCGATCTCCTTCCCAACCAGCCAGACCCGGCCACCTACCCGTAAAACCACGAGCAGTAATCGTGATCTATCTCATCGCTACTTTGGGGCTGGAGACGCCTTCGGGAGCAGGACGCCTTTCAGGCGGCCTGCGGCGCGGAGGCTGGCTTGCGGACCCATGCCGACGGCCTCTTCCTGGTCAGTCGCCTGGTCATGGCCTGCCAGTAGGAGTGGAACGGCGAACCGGGTTTGGTGTCACATCTGTTGACGCTGTGCGGGAGGATGATCGACGGCGGCCCTGTCGTGATCTCTGGCGGGAGTCACTGACCAGCCAATCTCTAGAGGAGAGGTGCCTGATGGCCCTGCCGGTGATGACGGTGGAGCAGCGTGCGAAGGCGTTGGCGAAGGCGGCCGAGGCTCGTACGGCGCGTCGTGCGCTGTTGGCGGAGGTGGCCTCCGGCGCGGTGAGTGTGGCGGAGGTGTTCGAGCGCAGCGGGCAGGATCTGGTCGGCAGGACACGGGTGGTTCAGGTCCTGCGGGCCGTTCCCGGGTATGGGCCGGCCCGGGTCGCGGCGTTGATGGCCACCTGCGGGGTGGAGGAGAAACAGCGTGTTGGCGCGCTGAACGAGCAGCAGCGCGAGCGACTTTTGCGGGCTTTGATCAGCTGACAGCGCCGGGGTTGATGGTGTGCGCTATCGGAGCTCCGCGTCCGGGTGAGGTTGGCTCTGCAGGCGATGGCGAAGTTCGGTCTCCTGCGCCGTCGGCGCCTGGCCCGGGCGCCGGATGCGGGCCAGGCGGGGTCGGGGGAGGTCTTCGCCTTGCAGGAGGGCGAAGTCGGCGTGGGCCGCCTCGACGGCTTCGGGGTAGGCCTGTGTCTTCTCGTGCTCGGCCAGGGCCCGGTAAATGCTGGCGGGGGACGGGTTTTCGCCCTTGCGCCTCCCGGTCGGGATGATCAGGTCCTTGCGAATGTCTTCGACGCGTTCCCCAGCCGCCTTGCGGCGCAGCACGGTGTGCAGCATGTCGTCAGTGATCACCACCGGGCGGCCGCCGTGCTTGCCCTTGCGGGCGGCGGCGTCCAGGCCCTCCAAGGTGGACTCGCGGATGGCCTCGCGTTCGGTCTCGGCCATCGCGGCGAAGAACGCGAACAGCATCCGGCCCGGTCCGGACGGATCATAGATGCCGGCCAGCGGCCCGGCGAGCATCTCCAGCACCAGGCCGTGCGCGGTCAGGTGGTCGGCCAGGGCGGTGAGTTCGGCGGCGTCGCGGCCCAGCCGCTTCATCTCATAGACGGTCAGGATGACCCGGCAGTGCGGGGCGTGGGCCTTGATCTGCCGCGCCAGCGTGAGCGCCGCCTCGAACTGGGGGCGCACCTTGACCCGGGTCGAGATCTTCTCGGAGAAGATCTTCTCCCGGGGGATCCCGTGCGCGGCCAGCGCGTCCAGCTGCGACTGCAATTCTTGGGTGAGGGCGGAGCAGCGGGCGTAGCCGATCCGGATGTCGGCCGACGGCCCATCGTCGCTGAGCGGCGCGGGCGGGGGCGTGCCCGGCCGCCACGGCTGGCCCGGGTTCCGGTTGGCCGGGGTCGGCACTCGCAACAGCTTCGCCAGCCGGGGCACCTTGGTGAACCGGCCGGTGTGGTAGGTGCCGGCCACCGCGCCCGAACGCGACCGGCACGGCGAACCCGACGCCACGGCGCATCGCGGACACGGGTGACGCTCGACCTCATCGGCATCATGGGGGTGTTCCTCGCCGATGAAGGACAAAGGGGCGGATTCGGTGTGTTCGCGGGGTTCCGGGGCCTCGGCCATGCCCCAGATGTTCTCACAAACATTTCCCAGAATACGGCGATCTACCAACTTGCATGAGAACTAGTTCTGAGAAGAAATCAGCTTCTCTGGCGATCAGAACTGGCCCTGCGGAGCCTTCCGGTGATCTTCTCTGGGAATCGAGCGTTTGTGAGAGCTGATCTATTGGGGATTCGCCTGCTGGGTACGCGCTACGCCGCCGACCGCACCGGAAATACGCCGGTATCGCAGCAGGCAGCCGATCAGTCCAGCGCACAATGCGCGCAAACCACGACACTCTGATCGACACTCAGGCCGTACCGGAGGCTTCCTCCGTCATCGGGCGGGTTGGCCATCATGGCCCTGAACCGCAGCTTCATGTGCTACAGCCCGAGTGAGGCGATGAGCTCGCGCATCTCGTCGCGGTAGACGGTTGCTGGGTCGTGGACAAGTCCGCGCAGGTGCCCGTAGATCTCCAGCGCCATCAAGCCGTGCATGCGCCCCCACACGCGCATGGTCAGGGCCAGCCCCGCGGGCGGCAGGTCGGGGAACTCCTCTCGGGTGTGCGCGACCAAGCCGGCGTCGAAGTCGGCCCAGTCATAGTTCTGGCGCGCGCTCCCGGTGGCCGGCCACGCGGCTGCCACGAGACCGATGATGCCGGTGCAGGCGCGCACTCCGGCGGCAATGCCGGGGCTGTCTTCCGGCGCCTGGTAGCCGGGCACCGGGTCACCGTAGATGAGCCGGAAACCCTCGGGGTTGGCAAGGGCCCATTCTCGTACGGCCTGTGCCCAGGCCATGAGCCGCCCGCCGGCATCGGACTCGGGCACCGCGTCGCGCGCTGACTCGGCGGTCTCGACGAGGGAGGTGTAGACGTCGCCGATCAGGGTCGTGACCAGGTCGTCGCGAGTGGCGAAGTAGCTGTAGATGGCGCCCGCCGTCATGCCCATCTCGCGCGCGATGGCGCGCAGCGAGATCGCGTCGGGGCCGCCCTCGGCCATGAGCTTGAGCGCGATCGCCTTGATTTCGGCGCTGGTCTGGGCGCGCAGCCGTTCGCGTCGGTTCATGGTCGCTTCCATGCCGACAGTCTACAGGGTTTGACTATTGAACGCCGTGCCCTATGGTGAACGCCGTGTAGGAATTCGACGGCATGTAGGAAGGCATTTATGGAATCGCCACGACTGCGCCTTGGGCTGCTGGCGTTGACGCAGCTCATCGTGGCTCTCGACTACAACATCGTGTACGTGGCGCTACCCGACATCGGGGACGCGCTCGGTTTCAGCCCGTCGTCGGTCCAGTGGGTGGTCAGCGCCTACGCGATCGGCCTCGGTGGGCTCCTGCTTCTTGGCGGACGGGCCGTCGACCGGATCGGACCGCGCCGGATGTTCATGGCAGGACTGGCGCTGTACGGCGTCGCCTCGCTGGCCGGCGGACTGGCGACCGGGTCGGAGATGCTGGTGGCCGCTCGCGCGGTCCAGGGCATCGGCGGTGCGCTGCTGACTCCCGCCACCCTCACGCTCATCTACCGGGGATTCGCCGAGGGACCGGCCCGCAACCGGGCCCTGGGCGCCTGGGGGATGGCGGGCAGCGCGGGACTGGCCGCCGGATCCCTGCTGGGCGGCGTGCTGACCAACTATCTCGGCTGGGAATGGGTGTTCTACGTCAACGTGCCACTGGCGCTGATCTGCGCCCTGGCCGCACCCCGCTTGCTGCCCGCCGATCCCGACCGCACCCCGGGCTCCTTCGACGTGCCCGGCGCGCTGCTGGCCACCGGGGGCGCCGCGCTGCTGGTGTTCGGGCTGGCCAGCGGCCCCGACTCCGGATGGGACTCGCCCCGCGTCTACGGCTCGCTGGTCACAGGCGCCCTCTTGCTGGTGGCGCTCCTGGTGGTGGAGTCACGCACGCGCGACCCGCTGATCCCGCTACGGCTGGCGCGTGGCCGCTCCCTGGCCACCACCATGATCGTGATCGCCATCTTCCAGGGCACCCTCGGCGGCGGCTACTACATCCTCACCTCCTACCTGCAGCCCGTCCTCGGCTACAGCTCCCTCCAGGCGGGCCTGAGCTTCCTGCCGCTCACCCTGGTCTGCATGTTCGCCGCCGTGAAGGCCACCCCGATGGCGCTCGGCCGCTGGGGGATCCGCACCACACTCTCGGTCTCGACGGTCGGTACCGGCGTCGGCATCGCCCTCATGGTCATGGGCACCACACCCGCGGGTGGCTTGTGGACCCTGCTGCCCGGCAGCGTCGTCTGGGGCCTGTTCGGCGGCATCGCCTTCGTCACCCTGTTCGCCTCCGCCGGATCCGGCATCGCGCCACACGAGCAGGGAGTCGCCTCCGGGATCGCCAGCACCGCCAAGGAGATCGGCGGCGCCATGGGCCTGGCCGTCATCGTCGCCATCACCACCGCCTCGCCCAACCTCCTCGGCGGCCTGCACGTCGCCGGCTGGACAGCGGCGGCACTCACCGTCGCCGGGGGCCTGATCGCCCTGGCCCTCGAACCCTCCCGAACCCGCACTCCCGAAGGAGTAACCGCATGAACACCAACGACCTGATCCTCCAGTACCTCGACATCTGGAACGAGCGTGACATCGCCGCCCGTGAGGCGCTCATGACATCCGTCCTCACCGACGACTCGTTCTACTCCGACCCCGACCACGCGGGCCTGCGCGGGCACGCGGAGCTGTCGAAGGCGATCGGCAGGGCCCAGCAGAACTTCGGCGACCTGCGCTTCACCCTCGACACCGTGATCAGCACCCACCACGACCGCGCCCTGTTCACCTGGCGGCTCGGCACGGTCGCCATCGGTTATGACGTGGTGAAGTTCACCGGCGACCGCATCAGCAGCATCATCGGGTTCTTCGCATGAGCGGCTGGGGAGCGGCCTGGACGACCGCACCGCAACCGCCGGGCGTTGGCTTCGGGCCCAACTGGTCGCAGGAGGGCTTCGCCGGCCACACGATCCGCCAGACGGTGCGGCTCGGCATCGGCGGCGACACCCTGAGAGTCAGGCTGTCCAACCGGTACGGCACGGCGCCACTCCGCGTCACCGGCCTGACCGTCGCGGCCGGCGCGGGCGGCGCCGAGGTCAAGCCCGACACCCTGCGCGAGTTGACGGTGGCCGGTGACACCGCCTTCTCCATCCCCGCGGGGGCCGACCTGGCCACCGACGGCGTGCCGTTCCGCACCGAGGCGCTGGACGCGGTGACCATCACGATCTACCTGGCCGAGCCGTCAGGGCCGGCGACCTATCACACGCAGGCGCTGGCCACCACGTATCGGGCGGCGGGCGACCACCTTGTTGACCATGATGGTGTCGCCTTCACCGAGACCTCACAGTCCTGGTACTACCTAGGCGGCGTCGACGTCGACGTCGACGCGACCGCGGGCGACGGCATCGTGGTTTTCGGCGACTCGCTCACCGACGGGACGGGCAGCACCCCCGACACTGACCACCGCTTCCCCGACCTGCTGGGACGGCGGCTGGTGGGGCGTGCCGTACTGAATCAGGGCGTTGGCGGCAACCGGGTGACGGTCGACTCGGTCTGGCTGGGTGAGCGTGCCACCGTCCGATTCCAGCGCGATGTGCTGGATCTGCCAGGAGTGAGCACAGTCCTCATCCTGGCCGGGATCAACGACATCTCCATTAGCGAGGTGGCGGAGAACTCTCCGTTCCCGCAGTTCGCGCCCTACACCGAGGTCTCGGCGCAGCAGGTCATCGCCGGGCATCGGGACCTGATCAGGCAGGCACGCGCCGCCGGGCTGCGCGTGGTCGGCGCCACGTTGCTGCCCATGCGTGGTTCGGCGTTCTCCACCATGCGCAGCGAAGCCAAACGGGCCGAACTCAACGCCTGGATCCTGGAGTCTGGGGAGTACGACGCCGTCATCGACCTGGCCCGGACGATGGGCGACGTGCTGGATCCCGCTCACGACTCCGGCGATCACCTGCACTTGAGTGACGCGGGTTACCGGGCGATGGCCGCCGCCGTCGACCTGTCGCTCCTTTGACGTCGGCCGCGCTACCCGCAGGGTCTTCCTCCCAGGAGCCTTCGGGTGGCGCGTCGAACTCAGCCAGGAGCGACTGAGCGATCAACGCGACGATGAGTAGCACGATTCCTGCTCGCACCCCGGACACTCGTGCAACCCCGGCCGTCATGAGCCGGACATCGATGATCATGACTGGCGTGAGACTGGAACAATTCACCACGTAATCGGTCACGTCGATCATCTGGCCTGACCGCTGCTGATATCCGAGGGCGCCCCCGGCCGCGCCGTGCGAGGTGGGGGCGCTCTGGCATGCCTGGAGGCCCCCTGTGCCGGTCAGTTTCCTCACAACCGAGCAACGCAGCCGATACGGCGTCTTCAACGCCGTGCCAGACATCGCCCAGCTGGGCGCCTTCTTCCATCTGGACGCCGATGACCGGCGCCGGGCGATGGCCGCCAACGGCGCGCGCAACCAGCTCGGCTGGTCCGTGCAACTGGGCACCGCACGGTTCTTGAACTGCTTTCTGGACAATCCCGAGGACGTTCCCACCGCGGTGGTCGACTACGTCGCCGAGCAGCTCGGCCTGCAGGCCTCCGACCTGAAGGGGTACGGCCAGAAGGAGGCCCGCTGGGATCATCAGGAGCAGATCCGCACCGGCTACGGCTTCACTGCTTTTGCGGGCGAGCAGTGGTTCGCGCTGGCCTGCTGGCTCTACAAGCGGGCCTGGACCACGGGCGAGCGCCCGATCGTGCTGTTCGACCTGGCCACCCACCGTCTGGTGGAGGCCAAGATCCTGCTGCCCGGTGTCACCACCCTGGAGCGGATGATCGCCGCGCTGCGCGAGCGCGTCGCCGCCCGCCAGTACGCGCTGCTGGCCGCCGCCCCCAGCCCGAACCAGGCCGTCGTGCTGGAGAACCTGGTCAAGGTCGAACAGGGCCGGCGCGTCTCCCGGCTGGACCGACTGCGCAAGAGCCCCACAGACGTCAGCGGCACCGGCCTGGTCAAAGCCCTGGACCGGCACGTGGAACTGCGCGACCTGGGCGCGGCCGGCTGGGACCTGAGCGCGGTGCCGCCCGGCAAGATCGCCGCACTGGCCCGTTTCGCCCACGCCGCACGCGCCCAGGCCGTCGCCGAACTGGCCGGTGACCGCAAACTCGCCACCCTGGTCGCCTTCGCCGCGACCATGGCCCCCCAGTCGGCCGACGACGCGGTCGAGGTGTTCGACCTGGCGGTCGGCGACCTGCTGCGCACCTCGGCGTTCAAAGCGAACAAGGAGCGGATGCGCACCCTCAAAGACCTCGACACCGCGGCGATCGTGCTACGCGAGGTGTGGCTGAAGATCCGCTCCGTCGCCGAAATCCCCGACGGCGACATCCGCGCCGCCCTCGATGAGATGGACCTGGCCGCCATCGGCGCCGCCGCCGACGTCATCGGCGACATCGCCCGCGAACCGGATGAGGACTTCCAGGAAGAGTTGCTGGCTCGCTACGCCACCATCCGACGTTTCCTGCCCAAGCTGCTCAAGCACCTCGACTTCAACGCCGGCGCCGACCAGGCGCCCGGGCAAGGGGTACCGCACGGCCATGAGGTGCTGGCCGCGCTGGACTTCCTCAAAGCGATCGAGCGCCGCCGCACCGACATCGACCCCAGCGAGGTTCCCGCGGACCTGCTGTCCTCGGCCTGGCACCGGCGCGTCTTCCCCAAGCGCGGCGAACTGGCCGGCACCTTCAACAGACACGCCTACACCGTGGCGGCCGTCGAGCGGCTGCGCGAATCGCTGCGCCGCCACGAGGTGTTCGTGCCGGGCCTGCGCAAATGGGGCGACCCCACCGCCGGACTGCTGAAAGGCGCCGAGTGGGACAAGGCCCGCCCCCGCGTCTGCGATGAGCTGAACCTGTCCCCGCAGCCCGGCACCGACGTGGAGCGCTGGGCCGGCACGCTGGACTTCGCCTACCGCCAACTGGCCGCCGGCCTGTCCGGCGAAGACGACGGGCGCAACGACTGGGTACGCCTGGCCAAGGACGAAGGCGGCAAGGACCACCTGGTGCTCACCGGCCTGGACCGCCTGGATGAGCCCGCCTCCCTGACCACGCTGCGTGCCGACATCGACGCCCGCATGCCCATCGTGGACCTGCCCGAAGCCCTGCTGGAGGTGCACTCCTGGACCGGCTGCCTCGACCACTTCACCCACGTATCGGGGGACGCGCCCTCCCGCAAACAGGGCATGATCACCTCGATCGCCGCCGTCCTGGTCAGCCAGGCGATGAACGTCGGCATGCGGCCGATGGCCGCCGAAGGCGAACCCGCCCTCGCCCTGGACCGGCTGTATTGGGTAGAGCAGAACTACCTGCGCGCCGCCACCCTGACGGCCGCCAACGCCGCCCTGGTCGAGTTCCACTCCGGCCTGGAGCTGGCCCAAGCCTGGGGCGGCGGCGAACTCGCCTCCGCCGACGGACTGCGGTTCGTGGTTCCGGTGAAAACCATCAACGCCGGACCCAACACCAAATACTTCGGAAAGGAAAAGGGAGCCAAGGGCGTCACTTACTACAATTTCACCTCCGACCAATTTACCAGCCTTCACGGCATCGTCATTCCCGGCACCCCCAAAGACTGGTACTACATCCTGGAAGGGCTGCTGGATCAGGAAACGTCATTGAAGCCCACCGAGATCACCTCCGACACCGCAGGCGCCTCCGAAATCGCGTTCGGCATCTTCCGGCTGCTGGGCTGGCAATTCTCCCCGCGCCTGGCCGATGTCGGCAGCGCCACCCTGTTCCGCGCTGATGCGGCCGCCCACTACGGATCCATCGACGCCCTGGTCCGCAGCCGGGTCAACATCAAGCTGATCAACGACTCCTGGGATGATCTGCTGCGGGTGGCCGGATCGCTGCTCACCGGTGCGGTCAAGGCCAGCGAGCTGTTTCGCTACTTCGCCGGCGGTGGCACCCCAACCCCCATCGGGCGCGCCCTGATGGAGCTGGGCAAACTCGATCGCTCCACCTACCTGGCCAGCTACTACGACGACGAACTGCTGCGCCGCCGCGTCAACACCCAGCTCAACCGGCAAGAATCCCGCCACACCCTGGCCCGCAAAATCTTCCACGGCCAAAAAGGCGAGCTCCGGCAGAAATACAAAGAAGGCCAGGAAGACCAACTCGGCGCCCTGGGATTTATCACCAACGTCTGCATTCTGTGGAACACGGTCTATACGGCCCGCGCCCTGGAAGCAATACGAGCCGAGGGTAAGAAAATCTCCGCCACCGACATCGCCCGGCTATCACCTCTGGGCTTTGAACATTTCAACATGCTCGGCCGCTACAGTTTCACTCTGCCCGAACTGGTCCGCGACGGGCAACTGCGGCCGTTGCGCACACCCCCGCCCGCCGAGTAACCCCCCTCGCGCTCAGCGCGCCGGATGCTCCCCGGCCGGACGGCTCCCGGCGAGCATCCGGCGTACCTGCTCATGCGAGACCCCGGCGCTCGTACCGATCTTGCGCAGGCCCCACCCCTCACCCCGCGCGTCCGCCATCGCCACCATCAGCGCCGCACCGGTCACCTCTTCCAGCATCGCGCGCAGCTCCGCCAACCGGCGCAGCCGCACCGCAGGCGCCAGGTCGGCGATCTCCCGGCAAAAACGATCAACATCAGCACGCAGGAACGCTACACCCTCAGAATCTGCCATCGGGCAAGACTGGCCTGGTCAGACCTGCAGTGTCAACGGATGTGACACTAAACCCGGTTCGCCGTTCCACTCCTACTGGCAGGCCCTATTGAAGCTGCGCCTTGGTGATCGTGTGTTGCCGGGGTCACGCCCTTAGCCAGGGGGCGGAGCGGTAACGGCCTGCAGAGCGGCGCTCAGGGCGCGCGCCTGCGCCGGCGACTGAGCGGCCTCACCGAGTGCGATGGTCCCGTCGCCGCGGTGCAGCGTTACCACGCCTTCCTGCAGGGTTACGGCGTCGAAGGCGCCCCCGGGCAACCAGACGCCGGGCCGGCCGTCGACATCGGTCAGCGACGGCACCACCATGCCCGTGGCCGCCTGGGCGGCGGCGAGCTGGTGGCGCAGCGTCTGCAGTTCGCGTTCGGCCATCTCCAGTCGGGTTTCGGCGGTGGCCTGCTCCAGCCGCGCCTGGTCACGTTGAGCCTGTAGCCGTTCGCGTTCGTCCTCGAAGCGGCGCTGCCGGCTGTCCAGATCCTCCCGTACGGCGCGGGTTTCGGCGCGGGCCTGCTCGGCGGCCGTCGTGGCCTGATCGAACTGTTGCCGGGCGGTGGCCAGGTGTTCGCCGGCCTGTTCCAGCTGTTCGTTCAGGCGGTGCAGGTCGGCACGGGCCTGGTGCAGTTGACCGTCGCGCTCGGCCAGGGCGGCGCCGCGTTGTTCGGCCAGGGCGGTGACGCGGGACAGATCCGCCTCCAGGGCGCGCAGTTGCTCGGCTTGGCGCGAGGTCAGGCTCTGCTCGTCGTGCAGCTGGGTGGTGAGCTGACCGATCTGCATGCCCAGGCGCTCGGCGTTGGCGCGGGCTTCGCTGTGGATGCGGTCGCGATGCTCCTCGGCCGCGCGCTGAGCGTCGAGGGCTTCCTGCTGCGCGTGCAGGGCGGCGTCGCGTTCCTGTTCGGCCGTCTGGCGGTCGGCCTGAGCGGCGCGCATCGAGGTGCGGGCCTGCTCGGCGTCGGCTTCGGCCTGCTGCACGCGCGTCTCGGCCTGGGCCAGCTGGGTGGCGATGGCCTCCCCCACCTGCTCCAGGCGCTCGTCCAGCCGACGCAGGTCCTCCAGCTCGGCGGCCAGCTGGGCGTCGCGCTGGTGCAGAGCGAGGCGGATCTGACCGGCCTCAGACGCGAAGAGGCTGACCGCCGTGTGCGTGGCCAGCGCGGCAGGGGCGCTGTCGGCGGCGCGGCTGGCCTCGTTGCCGCACAGCTTGCAGCAGTACTTGCTGGGGCGACCACCCTTGCCGGGCTCCCGCTCAGGCTTGGCCCGCCCGCAGCCCGGCCGGGCACACTGTCGCAGCACATCGTCGGTGGCGAGCGCCAGGCAGTCGCGAGTGTGGCCACGCCCGCCTCGCACACGCTCATCCACGCCCAGCCCCTGAGGCGCTGGCTCCTGGGCCGGCGCCGCCGGGTGGGAGGGGTCCTGACCGCGGGTGGGCGGCTCGCCCGGATCTACGCTGATCTCCGTCACGCCATCAAATTAGCATCAGCACATGCTCTATCGAGCCCCCATTTAGCATTTCGCACCTGCGATTCACTTATGATCACCGAGAAGTGCAGTTCTCAAAGATCATCTCTGCTAGGGTAGGGAGCGTGACCGAGTCCGACACGACCTCCGGGCCGATTGCCCGACTGCTCCCCACCGCCGCGTTCCCCGCCCCTGCCGCAGGACTGGCGCCGGTCGCTCCTGCACGCGACCCGTACCTGCTCTACCTGGGACGCCTGGGCAGTGCCGACTCCCGGCGCGTGATGCGGATCTGCCTGGACCACATAGCACGTATGCTCACCGGCGACCACCTCGACAACCCCGCGGTGACCGGCCAAGGTCAGCCTTGGCACCACCTGCGCTACGAGCACACCGCCTGGATCCGCGAGCAGATCGACCAGATGGACTGGTCACCCGCCTACCGCAACAAGCACTTGGCCGCCCTACGCGGCGTGCTCAAGGAAGCCTGGAAACTGGGCCTGCTCAGCACCGACGACCATCAGCGTGCCGTCGCCCTGGCCCCGTTCACCGGCCACCGGGAGCCGGCCGGCCAGCACGTGCCCGACACCGTCATCGGCGCCCTCATCGCCGCCTGCGACGCCGACCGCTCCCCCGCCGGCGCCATCACCAGCGCGGGGCTCCGTGACGCGGCCATCATCGCCGTCCTGGACGCCTGCGGCCTGCGCCGCGCCGAACTGGTCTCCCTCCAGTACGCCGACTACGACCGGTCCCGCCGCATGCTCACCGTCATCGGCAAGGGCGACAAACAGCGCCGTATCCCCGTCAACTCCTTCGCCGCCCGCCGCCTGGAGGCCTGGCTCGCCTCCCGCGGCACCCACCGCGGCCCGCTGTTCCCCCGTCTCACCCGCGGCGGCGCGGTACGCCGCACCCCCGACGGCCGCCCCTGGCAGATGAACCCCCAAGCGGTACGCGACATCCTCGCCAAACGCACCGAGCAGGCCGCCACCACGCCGGTACGGCCGCACGACCTGCGCCGCACCTTCATCTCCAACCTCCTGCCACAGGCCGACGCGATCATGACCGCCCGCCTGGCCGGCCACGCCAGCCCCAGCACCACCCTCCGCTACGACGTGCGCCCCGACGAAGAGGCCCGCGACGCCGTCGAACGCCTCCGCGTCCCCACCGTCACCCCCCTGCTGTCCACCGCACCTGCGGAGCCGCGCCCTGACGCCACGACGTGAAGGACCAGGATCAGCCTTCTCATCCGTGGACATGGAAGACACACAAACACGGACAACTACCCCGGAGATCTAGCATGTCCATGCCTTCAGCGCTGCCCCGCGGCTTCTCCTGTGAGCACACGAGCGCGAGAGGCAGAGTCTTCGCACTCGTCGAGCCTGCGCAGCAGCTGTGCCATGTCAACGCCTTCGCCCTGTTGGTGATCATCCTGGCTGGGCGGAGTATGGCCGACCGTACCGACAATCCGCGTACGGCACGTTTCTGCCGCCGGGGGTGAGCCAGCGGCTCTCATACCTGCACAGTTCCGCACCAACCACATCCGGGAGACCGCCCGGATGGTGCTACGCGCGGTACCCATCACCGAGCAGGCCCGCCCATCCGTCACGGACCTGCGTCCGATGCCCGCGGTCGGCTTCGAGGGACGCGGCCAGCGCTCGTGAGGTCTGCTCGGCTGGCGACAGCGCCGCGACGCGGTCCGGAAGCTCGGTGTGCCTGCTCCTGTTGGCGACGCTCCTGTTCGCGTCGTTAGGCCGCCCAAGCCACGCTCTGGTGCTCCGCCTCGGTCGTCCGAAGATGGAGCCGTTCCTGGCTTTCGGTCCGGCGCCTGGACGACGAACCGGGTCCCGCTCAGCGGCAGCCCGCCGGTGAGCAGCAGGCTCGTCACGGCGAGCCTGGCCAGGACAAGGGCCGCGGCGGCGTACGGGATCGGGCGGGACCGCCGGGCTACGAGCGCGGCCGCGGCGGCCATGACCGCGAGGGCCGGCAGCATGTCGGTGAGGAAGAGGGCTGGGCCATCGCGCGTCAGTCCCACAGGGCGATCGCGGCGAGCAGCGCGGCGGCGGGGAGCAGCAGCCATGGCTCGGCCAGGACGAGCCCGGCCGTGAGGAGCAGCGCGAACCACGCCAGCCCCTTCGCCGCCCGCCGCCTGGCCTTGTTCTTCTTCCCGGGCTTGTGCTCGCCGCGAACCGTGGACGAGATGTCGTCAGTCGTTGTCATGCCGCCCACTGTGCCCGCGACCGCCTGCCGCTCGCGTCGGTGAAACCTGCCTACGCGGGAGAGGTAGGCAGTCATCGCCGACGCGGTCGCGGCCGGCCCGGCGGCACTGTGAGCCCATGGACGGACTCGCCGAGGCAGAGGAGATCGTGATGCGCGTGCGGCATGCGGACGGAAGGTGGTCGGCCCGGCCGATCTGGGTGGTGGTGATGGACGGTGTCGCCTTCGTTCGTTCCGCGTTCGGTCACCGGAGCGGGTGGTACCGCAGGGTGCTGGCGGGTGCGGCGACGGAGATCGAGCTGGACGGGACGACCGTCCCCGTACGGCTCGCGCCCGTGGACGAGCCCGCGCTGGTCGAGCGAGTCTCCCGCGCCTACCGCGCCAAGTACGGCCTGAGCTGGCCCGGCCCCGTGCTGACGATCACGGGGCCGGAGGCCAGGTGCACCACCATGCGGCTAGCGGATGCCGGGGAGGTCTCTTAGCTGCCTGCGGGAGGTGAGGCCGAGCTTGCGGAAGATGTTGCGCAGGTGCGCGTCCACCGTGCGCGGGCTGAGGAACAGCTTGGCCGCCACCTCCTTGGAGCTCGCGCCGTCGGCGACCAGCCGGGCGATGTGCAGCTCCTGCAGCGTGAGCTGGTCCGACGCCTGCGACGAGCGGCTTCTCGCGTGCTCGCCGGTGGCGCGCAGCTCGGCCGCCGCGCGGTCGGCGAACGCCTGCGCGCCGAGGTCGGACAGCAGCTCGTGGGCCGTGCGCAGCCGCTCGCGGGCCTCGCGCCGCCGTCCCTGGCGGCGCAGCGACTCCCCGTACAGCAGGTGCGCGCGGGCGCGGTAGATCGCCATCGGGGTGGCGTCGAGGTGGTCGACGGCCTCGCGGTAGGCGTCCTCGTCCTCGGTGACCAGGGCGCGGGAGTACGCCTCGACGCCGAGGCCCCACGCCTGCCGACCGGCTCGCGCACGTTCGGAGAGCGTACGCAGCGCCGAGGCGGCGAGGTCGGTCTCGCCGCAGCGTACGGCCGCCTCGACCAGCTCGGGCAGCGCCAGCCCGGACAGCCCGAGGTCGCCGTGCGCCACGGCCTGCCGGGCGGCCTCCAGCGCCGCCCGGTAGTCGGCCAGGCCGTTGTTGAGCACGCTCGTCGCCCACTGGACGCTGAGGCTCATCCGCTGGCTCGCCGCGAGCACGCTGTCGAACAGCTCGGCCGCCTCCTCCCGGCGGCCGCGCATGGCGGCCAGATGGATGCGCGGGTAGACCAGGGGCGCGGCGCCGGTGGCCGCGGCGATGGCCTCCTCCTCAGAGATCATCTCCGTCGCGGCGCCGAAGTCGCCCGCATGGACAGCGGCCGTGGCCGCCATCGCGAGCCCGATCGGCAGCAGGTGGAACGAGCCGGACTCGCGGCCCGCCGCGACGACGCGGGCGGGGATGCCGTTCAGGGCGTCGTGGTCCCACAGCTCCACGGCCAGCATGAAGCCCATCGACGGCCAGCGGGCCCACACTTCGTCACCGGGGTTCCCGACGGCCGGCCCGAGGACGGGCGCCGCGGCCAGGTGCCCGTCGGTGACCAGGGTGACCAGGCCGTCCAGGACGGCGTCGGCGCTGGTGGGCGGCTCGGGCGCGGGCGGGGCCTTCCGGGCGGCCGCCACGACCGGGCCGAGGCCGCCGATCAGGATGCCGGTCTCCATCGCGTCCAGGTAGCAGGCCCGCGACCAGGCGGGGTCGAGCCCGGCCAGGCGGGCGGCCGCGCTCAGCAGGTACGTCGTGGGCCCCTCGCCGCCCCGGCGCCGGGCGAAGGAGAGCTTCCCGCGCAGGAGGTCGATCCTGGCCCGTTGCCGCTGGTCGAGCGGGGCGGTCTCGGCGGCCGTGAGGAGTTCGGCGGCCACGTCGTACGCGCCGACCGAGAGCTTGGCCTGGGCGGCGGCGAGCACGCGCTCGGTCCGCAGGTCGGGGGTGAGGGTGAGCGCGGCGGACCGTTCCAGGAAGGCGGCGGTGGCGGCCAGGCCGCCCCTGGCCTGGGCGCGGGCGGCGGATCGTGCCAGCTCGGCCGCGACCTGCTCGTCGGGGCCCGTGGTGGCCTCGGCGCGGTGCCAGGCCAGCCGGTCGGGGTCCGCGGCCGGGTCGGTCACCGCGGCCAGCGCCTCGTGCGCCCGCCGCCGGTCCTCCGCCGAGGCGGCCCGGTAGGCCGCCGACCTGGCGAGGGGGTGGCTGAAGCGGATCCTGGTGCCGAACTCGACCAGCGCCGCGGCCTCCGTGCCGGCCGAAGCCTCGATGCCGAGCCGCTCGGCCGCCCGCCACAACAATCCCGGGTCGCCGACCGGGTCGGCCGCGGCGACGGTGAGCAGCAGCCGGGCCTGCGGCGACAGCAGCTCCAGCCGGGCGCGGAAGCTCTGCTCGATCACGCCGGGCACGGACGGGGGCAGGGCGAAACCGCCCGCCATCCCGGCCAGGCCGGCGCTTCTCGGCAGCTCCAGCAACGCCAGCGGGTTGCCGCGCGCCTCGGCGAGGATGCGGTCGCGTACACGCTCGTCCAGCGGCGCGCGGATCGCGGCGGCCAGCAGCGCGCGGGCGTCGAGCTCGGACAGGCCCTTCAGCTCCAGGGCCGGCAGCTCGCCGAACTCGGGCAGCCGGTACGGCTCCCGTACCGACAGCAGCAGCGCCACCCGCTCGCCCGCGACCCTGCGCGCCAGGAAGGCGAGCGCCCTCGCCGAGGCGTGGTCGAGCCACTGCGCGTCGTCGACCAGGCACAGCAGCGGACGTTCCGGGGACGCCTCGGCCAGCAGGCCCAGGGTCGCGACGCCGACCAGGAAGGGATCGGGGGTGCCGGTGTCCAGGCCGAAGGCGATCTCCAGCGCCTTGCGGTGGGGGCCGGGCAGCGCCGCCACGTCGCCCAGGAGCGGCGCGCACAGCTGGTGCAGGACGGCGAACGGCAACTCCATCTCGAACTCCGCGCCGAAGGCCCGCACGACCAGGAAGTCGCCTGCCGCCCGCTCGGCGTGCCGCAGCAGCGACGTCTTGCCGATGCCGGGCTCGCCGCGCAGGACCAGGGCTCCGCCCTGTCCCTTCCGGGCCGCGTCGAGCAGCGCGTCCACGCGTGCGATCTCTTCTCGTCGTCCGACCAGCGATGCGTCCATATGCTGGCAATCCTTGCGTAATGACGTAGGTCATACGTAGGCGGGTCGGTCCCGGATAGGTGAGAACCACCGACGCGAGCGTTCCCCGGCCGCTGCGAGTGTCATGGCCATGAGCAGCGCTTCCGTCTCCCCGGCCACCGCCACGACGGGCTGGACGCCGCTGGCGGCCCTCGCCACGGCTCAGTTCCTCGTGGTGCTGAGCACCTCGATCGTGAACGTCGCGCTGCCGGAGCTGCGCGCCGGGCTCGGGCTCGATCCCGCCGGGCTGTCGTGGGTGGTCAACGCCTACGTCCTGGCCTTCGGGTCGCTGCTGCTGCTCGGCGGCCGCTCCGGCGACGTGTACGGCCTGCGCCGCGTCTTCCTGACCGGCGCCGCCCTGTTCGCCGCCTCCTCGCTCGGCGCGGCGCTCGCGAACGACGTCGTCACGCTCATCGTGGCCAGAGCCGTCCAGGGCGTCGGCGCGGCGCTGCTGGCGCCCACCGCGCTGGCCATGGTGCTGACCCTGTACCACGACGGGCCACGAAGCGGCGCCGCGCTCGGCGTGTGGGGCGCGGTCTCCGGCGTGGGCGGGGCAGCGGGCGTGCTGCTCGGCGGCCTGCTCGGCGACGCCTACGGCTGGCGCTCGGTGTTCTGGGCCATGGTCCCCCTGGCCGTGGCGGTGCTGGTGGCCACCTGGCGGCTGCTGCCCGCCGACCGGCCGCGCGGCGGACGGCTCGACCTGCCGGGCGCGCTGGCCGTCACCCTGGGGCTGACCGCTCTCACGTACGGGGTGTCCGGCGGCGTCTGGCCCGCCGTGGCCGCCGGGGTGCTGCTGCTCGGCCTCTTCCTCCGCCTGCAACGCCGGTCGGCCGATCCGCTGCTGCCCGTACGGATCCTGCGGGCCGGGCCGATCGGCGCGGCGAACGTGCTGATGGCGCTGCTCGGCGCGGTCTGGCTCGGCCTCTTCTTCTTCCTGCCGCTCCACCAGCAGCGCGTGCTCGGCTACACGCCGATGGAGGCGGGGCTGACCCAGCTCCCGCTCGCGCTGACGATCACGCTGGCCTCCTGGGCGACTCCCCGGCTGACCCGGCGGCTGTCCGGCCGGGTCGTGCTGGCCGGCGGGCTGCTCCTGCTCGCCGCCGGGCTCGCCTGGCTCGCCCGATCCCCGTCCGGCGGGACCTTCGTGAACGCGCTGCTCGGCCCGTCGGTGCTGATCGGCGCAGGGCTGGGAGCGGCGTTCGTCCAGCTCACCGCGCTGTCGGCGGCGGGCGTGCCGACCGCCGACAGCGGTCTCGCCGGCGGCCTCGTCAACGCGAGCCGGCAGATCGGCGGCGCGATCGGGCTCGCCGTCCTGACCACCGTCTCACTCACCGGCGGCTACCGCGGAACGTTCGCAGCCGCCGCCCTCATCGCCCTCCTGACCGTATTGATCACCCTTGTCACGATCCGAAAGGACGCCCTTCGATGACTGAACTGTCCAAGCCGTACCTCACCGGCCACTTCACCCCGGTCACCGATGAGATCACCGCTCGCGAGCTGACCGTGCGCGGCATGCTGCCGCCCGAGCTGAACGGCCGCTACTTCCGCAACGGCCACAACCCCAAGCCGGGCATCACCCCCAGCCACTGGTTCAGGGGCGAGGGCATGATCCACGGCGTGCGGCTGTCCGGGGGGCGCGCCGAGTGGTACCGCAACCGCTGGGTACGCACCCCGTTCCTGGACGGCGTGCCGTTCACCGGCACCGAGCTGGAGGTCAGCGCCGCCGCCACCAACATCATCTTCCACGGCGGCCGCTACCTCGCCCTCCAGGAGGCCAACCTGCCCTGGGAGGTCACCGCCGACCTCGACACCGTCGGCGTGTACGACTTCGGCGGCAAGCTCACCAGCGCGATGACCGCCCACCCGAAGGAGGACCCGGTCACCGGCGAGCTGCACTTCTACAGCTACAGCCCGTTCCCGCCCTACCTCACCTACCACGTCGCCTCCCCCTCCGGGGAGATCGTCCGCTCGGAGGTCATCGACGGCTCCGGCCCCTCGCTCATGCACGACTTCGCCATCACCCGCGAGCACGTCGTGTTCCTCAACTCGCCGGTGGTCTTCGACCACTCCGAGCACTCGGGCATCCCGTACCGGTGGCACGACGACGTGCCGTTCAGGATCGGGGTCATGCCGCGCACCGGCCCGTCGCGGGTGACCTGGTTCGAGGTCGAGCAGGCCGCGCTGCTGCACGTCACCAACGCCTACGTCGACCGGCACGGACGCGTCGTCGTCGAAGGCCCGCGCTACGACCGTTCGTCGTGGGAGAGCTCCTGGAAGTGGTGGATCGGCGCGCCCGGGTACGGAGTCAGCCCCGACGCGGGCTCGACCCTCCACCGCTGGATCCTCGACCTTGCCACCGGCAAGGCGACCGACGAGCCCCTGGACAACCTCGCCACCGAGTTCCCCTCCATCAACGACGACCTCACCGGCGCGACCAACCGCTACAGCTACGCCGTCGCCTTCCCCGGCGCCGGCCTGTCCGGCTACCACACCATCAAGTTCGACACCGCCACCGGACGCCGGCAGCTGCTGTCCCACGGCGAGCACCGTATGCCCGGCGAGGCCGTGTTCGTCCCCGCCGAGGGCGCGACCGGCGAGGACGACGGCTACCTGCTCACCATCGTCAGCGACCTGCACGCCGACGCCTCCCAGCTGCTCGTGCTCGACGCCACCGACATCGCGCGCGACCCCATCGCCACCGTAGAACTCCCCCGCAGGGTGCCCGCCGGCATCCACGGCCACTGGATCGAGGACAACAAGTGATCACCGGAATCGACACCTCCGCCCCCGTCGTCGCCCGCCACTCCATCACGATCGACGCGCCGTTGCGGCGGGTGTGGGACCTGCATACCGACGTGTCCGGCTGGACCGCCTGGCAGGACGACATCACCGCCGCCTCCGCCGACGGCCCCCTGGCCCCCGGCTCGGTCTTCCACTGGACCACGTTCGGGATGGAGATCGCCTCCACCGTGTACGCGGTCGAGGAGCCGTACCGCATCCTGTGGGGCGGCCCCGCGCACGGCATCGACGGCATCCACCAGTGGACGTTTACCGACGTCGACGGCACGGTTCTGGTACGCACCGAGGAGTCCTGGGACGGAGACCCCATCCGCGCCGACGCAGAGGGCATGGCCGCCGCGCTCGACGCCTCGCTGACGGCCTGGCTGGAACGCCTGAAGAAGACGGCCGAGAACGCCTGAATCCAGTTTCCAACGCCGCGCCGTTCATGAACGGCGCGGCGTTCTGCTTCCTGTGTGGTTCGGTGAACGCATGTGCCGGAATTCCCGTTCAGCATGGGCAGCCTGGGGTTGGCGTTGAACGCGGTCGTGTGGTGGAACAACCTGCATCTGGATGCGGCCGTCAGCACCTGCGCGAGCAGGGCTTCCCGGTCACCGATGAGATGTGCGCGGCTGTCGCCGATCCAGTACGACCACATCGACTTCCTGGGCCGCTACGCCTTCTTCCGCGCCGAGGCGACCGGAGGCTTGCGTCCCTTCCACGACGGCGCTCAAGAAGCCGATGACCCCTCCCTGTAGCGCAGACCGAAGCCACTCAGCGCCGTTGAGAGGTCGGTGTCACCGGCCACGAACGGCATCGCGGCTGAGAGCAGGGCGAGGCCGAGCCCTGCCCAGGCTGCCCCCATGGGAGCAGCCGGTGGAGCAGGCCTCGGTCAGCAGTGCAAGGACATGCGGGTGGAGCTGCTGACTCGGGCGCCGGCGCTTGTATCGTGGGGCGATGTATCCCCCGCTCGAGCCCTATGACCACGGACACCTCGACACCGGTGACGGTCACCTCATCTACTGGGAGGTTTGCGGCAACCCTGAGGGCAAGCCTGCGCTCGTCGTCCATGGCGGCCCTGGCGGGGGCTGCACGCCAAATCAACGCCGCGGCTTTGACCCCGAGCGTTACCGCATCATTCTGTTCGATCAACGCAACTGCGGTCGGAGTCTGCCGCATGCCAGTGACCCGGCTGTTGATCTGAGCACCAACACCACCCAGCATCTGGTCGCTGACATGGAACGGTTGCGTGAGCATCTCGGTGTCGACCGGTGGCTGCTTTATGGCGGGTCGTGGGGATCCACGCTGATGCTTGCCTACGCCGAAGCCCACCCGGCGCGGGTGTCGGAGATGGTCATCTGCGGCGTGACCATGACCCGCCGCTCTGAGATCGACTGGCTCTACCGTGGTGTGGGTCGCTTCTTCCCCGAGCAGTGGCAGCGCTTCCGCGAGGGCGTCCCCGAGAGCGAACGCGACGGTGATCTGCTGGCCGCGTACGCGCGGCTGATGTCCGACCCCGACCCTTCCGTACGCGCCAAGGCCACTCACGACTGGGTGGCTTGGGAGGATGCGGTGATCTCCCTGGAGGTCAACGGTAAACCGAACGCCTACAGCGACCAGCCAGAGGCCGATCTGCTGGCCTTCACCCGCATCTGCGCCCATTACTTCTCCAACGCAGCCTGGCTGGAGGAAGGCATCTTGCTGCGCGATGCGCACAAGTTGGCCGGCATCCCCGGTGTGCTCATCCACGGCCGCTTCGACCTGGGCTGTCCGCTGGAGAACGCCTGGCTATTGGCCCAGGCCTGGCCCGATGCCCGGCTCGTCGTGGTGGATGACTCGGGGCATACCGGCAGTAGCACCATGGCCAAGGCCGTTCCTGCTGCCTTGGACGGCTTCGCGAGCTGAGTCGGGCCTGGCTCACTGGTCAGTAAGCGCAAGATCGACGAGGCCGCCTACGACAGGCTGCACCAAAGACCGTGTTTCCTCGCCGTCAGGCTCGTGCGCCCGTGACCGCCGCAGCGCAGACAGCGTCGCCTCTACGATCATGTAGGTCACCCGGCTCAGGCCGCATGGTCTTCGACCGCCTGGAGTCCTCATGCCCCTACGACGTATGTCCGACCGGCACGTGATCGGCATCGTCGACGTCCCCGCCGCTGGCCGCCATGAGGTGCTGTTCAGCAACTCCTCCGGCACTGCCATCCGCCCTGGCCGGGCGTTGCGCCGGCGGACGTAGGCGCCGATCGCCGCGTTCTGCTCGTCATGCCTGCGGTGGTCGGTGCCGTTCAGCGTGTAGGAGCGCAGCGGGCGACTCTGATTCGATCCAGTTCAGGGTTCACCGCCGAAGGTCGATTACGTGTCCGACATTCGGTGATGGGCCACTAGCTGAGCGCTCATGGGGACGCGAGCCGTTGTGGGAGCCGGGTGTGTCCTCCTGGGGAGGGACAGCACCGTGCAGAATTAGTTAACCTCCTTTCCAGTTCCTCGTGAACGGAGGTATCGGCATGCGCCGTCTGGCCGCGCTCGTCTCCTTACTCCTCCCCCTCCTTCTCCTGCCCGTCCCCGCACAGGCCGCTGCGACCCCGCTGCAGGTCTACGGCGCCTGGCACTGCGGTGATGACGCCTGTATCTGGGGCAACGTCCGCAGCCCAGCAGACTTCGACGCAAAGAACCACTGGCTGATCGACCGAGGAGACGGCCGCCCCTCGGTCAACCTCGTGGTGCTCAGCTTCGTCCACCCGGTCAAGTTGCTGCACAAGACCACCGACACGCAGACCCTCGACGGCGTGCCGCGTGGCATGACCGCTGACATCGTGAACTACTTCACCAGCCGTGGAATCCGGGTGATGCTCTCCATCGGCGGCATCACGTACACCACCGCGTGGAACTCCGCCCTGGCGGAGAATGCGGCGCAGTTCGGGCGCAACGCGGCCGAGGTCGCCCAGCGGCTCGGCGTCGGCATAGAGATCGACTACGAGGAGAACAGCAGGCCCGACCTGGCCGGCCTGCAGGCTTTCGTCGCCGCCTACCGCTCCGCCCTGCCGTACGACGCGAGCGGTGCGAACCCAGCCGCCCGGCTGACCATCGACCTCGCCGCCGGTGACCGCTGGCTCATCGACATCACCAGGAAGGCGACCGCGGACTGGCTGCGCACCGACACCCCGGTCCTGGACTACGCCAACCCGATGGTGCCCGCCCAGCAGCCCAGGAGCTCCGACGCCATCGCCAACTGGCAGGAGCACATCGACGGCAAGACCACCTACTCTCCGCCGATCCCGTCGCTGGCTCCGGCCAAGTTCACCGGCGCGTTCTACATCGCTGAAGGAAGCAAGGTCCGCGCCGAATGCACGAACTTCAGCACCTCGCTGCAGAAGTCCACGGGATCGTTCGTCCAGACGGCCGCGCCGAAGGGGGCCGGACTCACTTCCGGCATGCTCGGCTACATGTTCTGGGCCGCCGAACGCCCCTCCACAAGGGGCGTGACCACCGCACCTCCGAACTCCTGCGAGGGAGGAGTGGGCGGCGGCGCCACCGCGTACGCCATCCCCCTCCCGATGCCCGCCCTACGGCAAAGCTGACCACCTCCCGGGACCGGCCCCCCGGCGCCCTGGCCGAAGGCCGCGCCGTCCGAGCCCTCATGTGGCGCTGGACTCGCCTGGCTCTCCATCGTCATCGGCGCCTTCGGCGGGCGGGTGCGCCAATCGAAGCGTCCGCCCTCCCGTGCCGTCCGGCGCCTCCTTCCAGGCCGTCGGCCATGTCCTCACCACGTCCTCGGCCACCGGCGCTAGGTGCACGCCGCCCAACGCTGCGGTCTCCAGGCCCACTGCCCTCTCGAACAAGGCACTGTCAGTGAAGGTCGCCCCACCGAACCAGGCATCGCTGTCGAAGGTCGCTCCTGCGAACCAGGCGCCGGCAAAAGTCGCGCCACCGAACCAGGCGGCACCGACGAAGGCCGCCCCAGTGAACCGAGCAGCGCGGTTGAACGTTGCTCCCTCGAACTGAGCGGCGATGCTGAAGGTGGCCCCCGCAAAGGTGGCGGGTCCGGTGAAGGTTGCTCGCTCGAACCAGGCGGCGCCATCGAAGGTCGTTCCGCCGAACCGGGCGGCTCCGTGGAAAACGGTCCCGTCGAACATGGCATCGCCGACGAAGATCGACCCGGCAAACGTGCTGTCACCTATGAAGATGCTGTCGGCGAACCTGGCTTCGCTGATATGGCAGCTACGGAAGTCGAGGTCAATGAGTGTTGCGCCGGAGAGGTCGATGCGGACGTCTGGCCAGTGACGGGCGTTGCGGTCAGCGGGACGAATCCGCCGCCAAGGACGTGCGGTCGCAGAGTGATGGCGCAGATGATTCGCAAGGATGCGCTGGGCGGCCAGGCGGACCTGCCGCTCCTCTTGGGGGTCACGGCCAGCGGGCTCCGAAGTGGTTCCCTCTGTGGGCGGAGTGAACGGCATGCGCAGGTAGGCGCAGATCACGTCCACGATCGTCTGCCGGAACTCGGGATCAGGCGTGCCCTGGGCGAGCTGCTCCAGCGCGTACAGTCCCCCCAGGCGTACCGGGGCCTGGGGGCTGCCGAGCTGCTCGACGGCCTTGCTGTAGCGGTCGGTCACGTGGCCGCGCTCGCCGAGTTGGAAGGAACGGCGGGCAGTGTCGGCGTTGCGCGCGGTGTAGAACACCGCCAGCAGAGCAGCCAGCCCGGTGGCCACGGCCAAGACCCTGCCTCGGACCGCGTCCAGCGCCGCCGCCAGATCCTTGCCGGTCAGTCCGGTCGGCCCGCCGACTGTCACCCCGTCGATGTTCTCGAGGATCCAGCGCGCCCCTGGGCCCAGCATCCAGACGATCGATGCCACCACAGCACCACCGATCATGGGGATCACGATCGAAACGGACTTCTTCGCCATGGGCCCGATGATGCGGCCGGAACCGGGCTCAGTGGACGCCGAGTGACGCGATCGTGACCCCTGCAAGGATCCTCGTGCGCGCGGACATCACCCTCGAGGAACGACGGTGGGCCGGCTGGTCGAGGGGCACGTCTGGGGGACATCAGGCACTCGTAGAGCCAGTTTCGGCCGACACCGAGTTCCAGCGCGCCCGCATCCGTTCCAAGGGCGGCGCACTCGAGTCCGTGCCCTGGACCACCGCCACCTCCCGGCTCCTGCCCCCCGGCCCGCCCGCCGCAACCGACGTGCCAACCCGTCGGACTGTGGGCGCGCTCATTGAGCGGTACGCCCTGGCCGCCGTCCGGCGACCCGGCCTCAGCTGATCGCGTGCACCACTGCGGCGATGAGCCGGTGGTTCTCCTGAGCGCCGCCCCCTCCTCCGATGGCGAAGCGATTGCGGGTGTAGCTGTAGGAGATCCCGCTTTCCGGGTCGGCGAACGATTGCGCGCCCACAGCGCCACTGTGTCCGAACGCACCGGCGCCGAGCAGGGGGTAGCGCACCGCCTGGGCCTCGAAACCCAGGAGGAAGTGGTCGGGCTCACCGGTGACCAGGTCGGTGCCGGTCGCGTGGGGCTTGGTGAACTCGGCCAGGGTCGAGGGGGACAACAACGGCGGCCGCCCGTTCGTCTCGGAGATGGCCGCGGCATACAGCGTGGCCAGGCCGCGCGCGTTGCCCACGCTTCCGGAGGAGGCGGGCCCCAGCGCGCGCACGGCCCGCGTGTTGCCGAAGTCGACCAGGTCGGTGGGCGGGGTGGCGTGGAGGTTGAAGGCGATCCCGGCCAGGCTGTCCGGCGCCGGGGCGCCCTGGTCGCCGCCACTGGCCGGCTGCGCCGGCACGTAACGAGGCTCCAGCGCCTCGGGCAGCCCCAGGTAGAAGTCCAGTCCGTAGGGAGCACGCACCCGCTCGGCGTAAATGTCCTGGATCGAGCGGCCGGTCACCCGGCGCACCACCTCGCCGATGAGCGCACCGATGACGAAGGCGTGGTAGCCGTACCCGCTGCCAGGCCGCCAGTAAGGCCTCTGCGTGGCCAGCCGCTGGGCGAGCAGCCGGTCATCGGCCAGCTCCGCCGTGCTGAACCCGCCCTCCACGCCGATCAGCCCCCCACGATGCGCGAGCAGGTCGCGCAGGGTGAGGTCGCCCTTGCCGGCCGCGGCGAACTCCGGCCAGTGCGCGGCCACGGCCCGGTCCAGGTCCAGTACCCCATCCTGGACCAGCAGCGCGACGACGAGGTAGGCCGCGCCCTTGCCGGAGGAGTACAGCGCGAACAGGGATTGGCCGGTCACGCCCGGTCCCGCCCACAGGTCCACCACCTGCCGGCCGGCCCGGCGCACGGCGAGCTGGGCGCCCAGGCCAGGTTCGGCGGCGACGGCCGCGGCGAACTCGTCCCTGACCTTCTCGAAGCCGTCGGCGACGGTGCCTCGTACCTGCATGGTGTCCACCCCTTCACGCGGCCTTGGCGGTCGGCGCGGCCAGCAGGTCCTGGAGCAGGCCGATGGTGGGGTCGTCGGCCACGTTGCCGTCCTCGCCGAAGCGTTCGTACGCACGGAAGTCGATCGCCTCGGGCTTGGTGATCACGTCGGAGTCGGTCCGGACGAAGACCTGCCGGAGGGCGCGCTGGGCGCGCACCGAGCCGAAGTTGGCCGGGGAGACCCCTCCGTGGACGTCGACCGAGACGCCGCCAGGGGCGTGCTTCTGGGCGGCGCGCAGCAGCGCGGGGGTGTGCGATCGGGCGCGCAAGCTGCCGGAGATGCCGACAATCCTGATATCGCTCATCAATGATCTTCCTTTTCGTGCAGGCGAGGCCGCCGTCGATGGCGGCGATCTGAACTGTACTGGAGAGTTCATATGAACTCAACTGTTCAGTTCAGATGACTGCTAGGGTGTGAGAGTGAGCGCAACCACCAGGCACATCCCGTCCGGAGAGCGCGCGGCCCGCAAGCGGGCCGCCATCCTGCGCGCGGCCCGCGAGGTGTTCCTGGACAGCGGGTTCGGCGCCGGCATCGACCAGATCGCCGCCGAGGCGGGCGTATCCAAGGTGACCGTCTACAACCACTTCGGCAGCAAGGAAGAGCTGTTCATCGAGGTGGTACGCGACAGCCTGGAGCAGGCGCTCGGGGAGACCCTGCACGTCATGCGCGAAGATCTGCAGGGCGGCGACGACATCCGCGAGGTTCTGGTCCGGACGGCACGCGGATGGGTGCGCGGCCTGGTCAACCGTGAGATCTCCGCCCTCCGCGCCCTGATCACCGCGGAGTCACGCCGCTTCCCCGAGCTGGGCCGCGCCTGGCGCGAGCGAGGGCCGAACCGCTTCGCAGAACCGCTCGCGCAGGCGCTGAACCAGCGCAACGACCTGCGCATACCCAACATGGATCTGGCGCTGGTGCAGTTCTACGCCCTGGTGCTCTACCCCCACATCGTGCACAGCGCCTACGGCGACACGCTGGACGAGAATTTCACCGACGAACTGATCACGACGGGCGTGGACATGTTCCTGAGCTACTACCGCGCCTAAGGCCGGGGTGCAGAGGACGGTGAGCCAGATCGTTGACGGCCACGGTGGCGTTCGAGTCGGTTGACCCAATGTCACGGCGGGCCGTACGAGCCGCATGCCGGCCGTCGGACTTCACCAAGGGTAGGCGGCGAGAGGCGATCAAGTCCCCTTGATCAGGACGTCCGGTCCGGGCAGTACCGCGGTGACGCCGGCCGCGCCTTCTGCTCCGCGATCGGGACAGGAAGTTCCCAGCCCTCGTGGACGTGATTCTCACCGAGGGCGCCATCGCGACGGTGCTCACCGGCATCCGGATGCCGCGCGTGAACTTGATGATGGAGCGGTGGATGCAGTCCTGTCGCGACGAGCTTCTCGACCGCTGCCTGATCTGAAACGAACGCCACCTGCGGCACGCCCTCGGCGTGCACGAGCACATCAAGCCCTGAACCAGCAGCCCCGCTGCGCACGTCCCTGATCCGACCCCGCCCCCGCCGGTCCCATCGCCGTCGGCGAGTCCTCTGCCAGCGGCGATACGAACTCGAATATCGGTCGTCCATCGATATCGATATTGGACAGTTCAGATGTCCCGTGATGTCCTCTGCGCATGAAGAAGGCAATCCCCCAGGCCCTCCGTTCGGGGCTGGGTGTCATCGTGGTCACCTCACTCACCCTCCTCGGCACTCCCTCGTACGCGGCCACCGCCTCACCCGCCGCCACGGCCACCGAGGTACGCCCGGGAACGACCGTGCGCGACGACCTGCGCACGGTGTTCGACACGGCCGGCGTGCGGGGCACGTTCGCGTTGCTGGACGTGTCGTCCAAGAGGACGACCGTGGTGGACCGGCGGCGCGCCGAGACGCCGATGGTGCCCGCCTCCAGTTTCAAGGTCCCGCACGCGCTCGTCGCGTTGGAGACGGGCGTGGTCAAGAGCCCCGACGAGGTGATCCCCTGGGACGGCACGCCGCAGCCCTACCCCGAGTGGGAGAAGGACATGACCATGCGGGAGGCCGTGCGCATCTCCAACGCGGCGGCGTTCCAGGTGATCGCCCGCCGCATCGGCCTCGCGCGCGAACGGCAATGGCTGCACCGGCTGGGGTACGGCAACCGGCAGACCGGGACCGTGGTCGACCGGTTCTGGCTGGACGGCCCGCTGAAGATCTCGGCGGTGGAGCAGACCCGGTTCATGGAACGGCTGGCCGCCCTGCGCCTGCCCGCCTCCCGCGCGAACCAGCGCGCCGTCCAGGACCTGATCCTGATGGAGAAGAAGAACGGGTACGCCCTGTACGCCAAGTCGGGCTGGCAGAACGCCCCCAACCCCGGCACCGGCTGGTGGACCGGCTGGGTCGAGCGCGGCGGACGCGTCTACACCTTCGCCCTGAACATTGACGTCACCGGCGACGCCGACGCCGCCAAGCGCGCCACGCTCGCCCGTCAACTGCTGCACCGGCTGAACGTCCTGCCCGCGGCGTGAGCCTCACTCCCGCAGACCACGGTGACCGTCGCACGGTCACCGTGGTCGTCACCGTTCAGGCGGCCATCTCGCTGGGCTACTTCGCGGCCATGGCGCACGTCGTCCTGCACCTGCGAGCCGACCTCGGACTGGCCGCCGGGCTGATCGGCCTGGTGCTGGCGCTGCGCAATCTCGTGCAGCACACGCTCTCCCTCCCTGTCGGGGCGCTGGTGGACGTACTCGGCCCGGTACGGATGGGCATCCTGGCGTGCCTGCTCCGCGCGGCCGGGTTCGCCCTGCTGGGCACCGTGTCCAGCCTGCCCTGGCTGATCGGCGCCGTGGTCCTGCTGGG
This sequence comes from Nonomuraea sp. NPDC001831, assembly GCF_042892035.1. NCBI lineage: Bacteria > Bacillati > Actinomycetota > Actinomycetes > Streptosporangiales > Streptosporangiaceae > Nonomuraea > Nonomuraea sp. NPDC001831. The sequence goes on from NZ_JBIATU010000021.1 coordinate 107,387, forward strand.
CACGGGCGGGGCGCTGTTCCACCCGGCGGCGCAGTCACTGCTGGCCGGGCTCGCCGAACGGCGAAGGACGCGCGGATACGCGGCGTACGCGATGACGTTGCAGGTCGCGGCGGTGCTCGGCCCGATGCTCGGGCTGGCGCTGCTGAACGTCGGCTACTGGCTGGTGGCGCTGACGGCGGCGGCGCTGTGGGGCGCGGCGGCGTTCCTGTTCGCCCTCCTGCGGCACGTTCCGCGCGTACGGGTGCCGCGCGGCGTCGTCTCCGGGGTGCGAACCGTGCTGCGGGACCGGGTCTTCATCGGGTTCGCGGCCGTGTCGGCGCCCGCCATGCTGCTGACCGACCAGTCGTCGGTGGTCGTGCCGTTCGGCGGCGCGGACGCGGCGGCGGTGACCGTGTTCTCCTGCGTGCTCGCCATGGTGTCGGCCGCGGTCCAGCCGTGGTGCGCCGTGCCCGGCCGCGCCGACCGACCGCAGGTGCTGCGCGCGGGACTGGTGCTCGCCGCGGGCGGTCATCTGCTGCTGGCGGCCGGCGCGGGCGCCGGGTTGACGGGCCTGGTGCTGGTGGCCGTGCTGCACGGACTCGCCGACGGACTGTTGCAGCCGGCGGTGTTCCAGACGATCGTCCGGCTCGCCCCGCCGACACGTTTCGGGGCATATCTGGGCGTACAGACGTTCCTGTCGGGTCTGTGCGCGTTCGCCGGGGGCATCGCGGTGGGATGGTTGTTCGACCAGCGACCAGGCGGCGCGACCACGGCGCTGTCCCTCCTCGCGTTGATCGCGTGCGTGGTGGCGGCCTGCGTCCGTTCCTCGCCTGCGCACACCGGTGCTCCCCGTCACGAGATGATCGCCTGCGACGTCGAGGGCAGCGGCGGCCCGATCGCCCGCCGGGCGCCCGGGGTGCGCCCGTGTCCCCAGCCGATCTGCCGGCGGTATCCGCCCAGCAGCCCGCGCTCGGCCAGTTCCGTCACATCGGGCGGCTCCGGGAGCGGGTGCGCGGCCGGGGCCACGTAGAGGGCGTCCACCGGGCAGTACGCCTCGCACATGAAGCACGTCTGGCAATCGCCCTGCCGCGCGATCAGCGGCACCCCGTCGTCCCCGCGTACGAACACGTCCGTCGGACAGGCCTCGACGCACTTGTCGCAGGCGATGCACCGGTCGCGCAGCACGATCTCGATCACGACGCCACCGCCAGCGGCCACCCGGTCTCCGGCAGCACCCAGACCTCGTCGAGCCCGCCGGAGATCAGCCGGTGGTGCTGGGCGGGATCGGAGCCGGGATGGTCGGCGCGCTTGTGCATGCCGCGGCTCTCGGTCCTGGCCAGCGCGCTGGCGTACATCCATCGGGCGTGGGCCGCCATCGCGGCGGCCGAGCGGGCGCGCACGACGTCGGGGCCGTCGGCGTGCAGGCCCTGCCTGGCCCGCTTCCAGGTCTCGTCGAGCGCGGCCAGCGCGGGCGCGAGCCGGTCGCCGTGGCGCAGGTAGTTCTTCTCGTACGGCAGCACCTCGGCCTGGACCGCCTCGATGATCTCGCGATGCCCGGCCGGGTCGCCGCCGGTCGGCCGCAATCCGGCGCCGCCCGCCCCGCGCACGGTCCGCGTGGCCGCCCGAGCGCCCAGAGCACGGGCGTGACGGGCCGCGGCCTGCCCCGCCCAGGTGCCGGAGGACATCGCCCAGGCCGCGTTGTGGCTGCCGCCGCCGGTGAAGCCCCCGCAGATCGGTTCCCTGGTGGCCGCGTCGCCGGCGGCGTACAGGCCCGCGACGGAGGTGGCGCAGTCGTAGCCGGTCAGGCGGATCCCGCCGGTTCCGCGTACGGTCCCCTCCGCCAGCAGCGTGACGGGGAAAAGCTCGGTGAACGGGTCGATCCCCTGCCGGTCGAAGGGCAGGAAGAAGTTGGGCTGAGCCAGCCGCATCGCCTGCCTGATCCCCTCCCTCGCCTGGTCGAGGCGGCAGAGGACGCGCCCGGACAGCAGCGCCCGCGCGATCACCGACCGGCCGCGCATGCTGCCCGCGCCCTCCAGGACACTTCCGTCGGCATGGTAGAAGGTGGCGTAGGAGTAGAAGGCGGTCTTGGTCACGGAGGTGAACTCCGGAGCGATCGCGTAGGCGTTGGAGAACTCCATGCCGGACAGCTCGGCCCCGGTCTCCGCCGCGAACAGGGCGCCGTCGCCGGTGTTGACGTCACAGCCGAGCGCCTTGCTGAGGAAGGCGCAACCACCGGTGGCCAGCACCACCGCGCCCGCGCGCACCCGGTAGGAGCGGTCGAGCTGCCTGCGGTGGCCGGCCGCGCCCGCGACCGCGCCGTCCGCGTCCACCAGCAGTTCGGTGACAGGGCTGTGGTCGAGCACGCGCACCCCCGAGCGGCGCGCGCGGATGCGCATGCGGCGCATGTACTCCGGACCCTGCAGGCCGCGCCGGATCTGCCCGCCGTCCTCACCCACCGGGAAGGGGTAGCGGCTCACCTCGGCCAGCTCGTTCATGTTCGCGTACGTCTGGTCCAGGACCCGGGCCATCCAGGCGCGATCGGCGAGGTAGCCGCCCAGGGCCTCCCGGGAGGCCATCGCCGCCTCGCGGGAGGCCGGGTCGGGATCGACGTACCAGACTCCGGTGCCGGCGGCGGCGGTGGCGCCGCTCGTGCCCAGGTAGCCCTTGTCGACCAGGACGACGTCGGCGCCTGCCTCGGCTGCCTTGACGGCGGCCCAGGCGCCGGCCGGCCCGCCGCCGGCCACCAGGACGTCTGCGGTGAGATCCAGATCGGTCATGACTCCCTCCTCATGGGAGATCCGCAGGGCGGCTCGTCAGTCCTGCGCCGAAGAAAGTGACGCGACGTACCTCCTCGGACATGTCAGGCCTCCGCCAGCTCGGCCACGTACGGGCGGCCCTCGCGCCACGCCGCGACCTGGTCCGGCCGGCCGAACACCTCCAGATACTCCTCGACCTGCCGCTTGGCCTGGTCCCACAGCAGCACGGGCTCGTGGTCGGAGCCCTCGGGGCCGACGAACGGGGCCAGCGGCTCGATCACGGTGTCCAGGCTGGGGTGCCAGAACACGCCGGTCGAACGCCTGGTGACCGAACCGCCCGCGACCACCCGGTGCGTACCGGCGGACAGGCGGCCGTTCGTCCACTTGGTGAGGATGTGACCGGAGAACACCTGCAGGGCGCCGGGCACGATGGGGACCGGGATCCACTCGCCGTCGGGGCCGCGGCCCTGCAACCCGGCGTAGTCGCCACGCTGGTGCAGCACCGTGAGCGCGGAGCCGTCGGCGTGCTCCAGCAGGAGCAGCTTGTCCGGGGCGGTGTCGCCGCCGTCGTCATGGGTCCAGGTCGGGTAGTCGTTGACGACGAAGCTGGTGTAGTAGGGGCGTCCGGAGGTGGGGAAGGTGCCGGCGGGGACGCCGAGCAGGCGCGCGTACAGGGTGAGCACCTTCTCGGCCACACCGACCGAGGCGTCGTGGTAGCGCGCGGCCAGCTCCTTCAGGCCCGGCTCCTGCGGCGGCCAGACGTTGGGGTGGGCGTAGAGCTGCGCGTGCTCCTCGCCGAGCCCGGCCGCCTTCGCCTCCTCGACGCTGCCGAACTGGCCGATGACGAAACGTTCCAGCTCCAGGCGGCCGTAGTCGTCCGGCCACTGCCGCCAGCCGCGGTACGGATGGCCGGTGGGGCTGGCGAGCTGGGCCTTGTCCTCCCGGGGCAGGGCCAGGACGCGGCCGATGGAGTCGTGGAAGCCGTCGATGAGCTCGTCGGGCACTCCGTGGTTGGTCACCTGGATGATCCCTATCTGCTCGGCCGCCTCGCGGGCGGCGTCGAGCAGTTCGGGCGGGGCGTCGTCGCTGAGGGCGAGTTCGAGGTCGATGAGGGGGATCTGGGCGGTCATGCGCGGCTCCTCGTGGTCGGGCCGGTCAGCAGGAGGTCGGCGAGCAGGGCTGCCGTGAGCCCGGCCGCGGTGGGTGGTGGTCCGTCGGGCGCGGGGCTGTGTCCCTCCGAGGCGACGAGCCGGGCGGACGGCACGCGCTCGCCCAGCTCGGCCACGGCGGCGTCGCTCAGGCTGCCGCGGACGACGGTGACGGGTGCTCCCCCGGCGGCGAGCCGGGCGAGCCCTTGCCAGAGGTACTCGGCGTCGTCCGAGGGAGCGGGATGCCCGGGCAGGGTTCCGATGAGAACGAGCGCGGGGACGAGGTGCGGGTGCCGGGCGGCCAGCGCGGCGGCGGCGAGCGCGCCGAGCCCGGTCCCGGCCACCGCCTTGGTCTGCGGGGCGAACGATCTGATCGCCTCGGCGATGGGCAGCACCAGTTTGCGGGGCGCGTAGACGGCGCTGTGGCGGCTGGAGCGGCCGTGGCCCGGCAGGTCGAGGGCCAGCGCGGGACGGCCGAGCCCGGCCAGCGGGCCGTCCCAGTCGCGGGCGCTGCCGCCGGCGGCGTGCAGCACGACGACTTCCGGCGGTCCCGACCCCCAGGCGACGCCGCTCACGTGGTCCCCGGTGGAGACGGTGACCCATCGGCGCTGCACGGGGCCGGGCAGACCGGCGAACTCGTGGTCGGACATGGTGCTTCCTCCAGGAGAGCGGTTATGGTGACGTGCTGTTCCCGGCTCGACGCGGGAGCCGCCCGGGATCGAGGTGACAGCGGACGACGTGCCCCCGCCCGAGGTCGCGCGCCGGCGGCGCGCTCGTGTCGCACAGTCCGCCGACGCGGCTGGGGCAGGCGCCGGCGAACGGGCATCCGGCCGCGCTCGCCCGGCCCGCGGGTCCGGCCCGGCGGCTGCCGACGAGCGACGCCGTGTAGGGGTGGTGCGGGCCGTGCAGGACCTGCCCGGCCGGTCCCTGCTCGACGATCCGGCCCTGGTACATCACCGCGATCCGGTCGGCCAGGTAGCCGACGACGGCCAGGTCGTGCGAGATGAACAGGTACGACGTGCCGCCGGCCCGCTGCCGGTCGTCGAGCAGCCGCAGCACGCCGGCCTGCACGCTGACGTCCAGGGCGGACACGGGCTCGTCGCACACCACCAGGTCGGGTTGGCCCGCGAAGGCGCGGGCGATGGCGACCCGCTGGCGCTGGCCGCCGGACAGGCGGTCGGGCCGGGCGTCAAGGACGTGCGCGTCGAGGCCCGCCTCTCCTGCCAGGTCCGCCGGGTCTCGCGGGCCGCCGAGGCTGCGGCTCGCCTTGGCCAGGATGACGCGGACGGTGTGGCTGGGGTTGAGCGAGGCGTAGGGGTTCTGGAAGACCATCTGGACGGCGCGCCGCTGTCCGGGGTCCCGGCGGGTCACCAGGGGATGGAGGGAACGTCCGTGCAACGTGATCGTCCCAGGCCCGCGTCCTGCCAGCCCGGCGACCGCCCTGGCGAGCGTGGTCTTGCCGCTGCCCGACTCGCCGACCAGCCCGACGACCTCACCCCTCCGGATCACCAGATCGGCACCGTCCACGGCCACGGTCCTGCCGTACCGGCGCGTCAGTCCGCGGATCTCCAGCAGCGGCCCGCTCTCCGGCACGGCGGGCTCCGGGTCCATGGGTTCCGTCTCCGTGGCTTCCGTCTCCGTAGCTTCCGTCTCCGGGCGCCCGGCCTGGCCCGGGTGGTGGCAGCTCACCTGGTGGAGAGCCGCCACCGCGGACGGGGCCGGGGCGGTGGAGTGGCACGACGCGTCCGCCCGGGGGCAGCGGGGGGCGAACGAGCAGCCCGCGAGCTCCTCTCCCGGGACGGGCGGATGGCCCGGGATGGGGGTCAGCGGGTGGGTGCGCCGGGTACGGCCCAGCCGGGGCGTACCGGCCAGCAGCGCCGCCGGGTACGGGTGCGCGGGCTCACGGAGGACCGTCCCGGCCGGTCCCTCCTCGACCAGGCGGCCCGCGTACAGGACCCCGACGCGGTCGCACAGTCGTCCGACGAGGTCCAGGTCGTGGCTGATCAGCACCACCGCCGCGGCGAGCTCGGCCCGCAGCTCGCCGATCAGCTCCAGGATCTCCCGCTCGACCGTCGCGTCCAGCCCGGTCGTCGGCTCGTCGAGGACGAGCAGCCGGGGGCGGGCGGCGAGGGCCGCGGCGATGACCACCCGCTGCTGTTGCCCGCCCGACAACTGGTGCGGATACCGGCGGGCGATCGCCCGGGGATCGGGCAGGCGCACCCGTTCCAGCAGTTCGGGGACCTCCCGGCGGTCGCGACCGCGCGCCCGCAGCGCCTGGGTGAGCTGCGTGCCCACCCGCATGGTCGGGTCGAGCGAGGCGCTCGCCTCCTGGTGCACGACGGCCAGCGCCGCCGCCCGCCAGCGCCGCAGGCCCGCGGGCGGCAGCCCGAGCACGTCCACGCCGTCCACGACGATCCGGCCCGAGGTGATCGCCCCGCCCCGCGCGACCTGGCCTCCGAGCGCCCGCCCCACGGTCGTCTTGCCGCACCCCGACTCCCCCACGAGCCCGTACGTCTGACCGGGCGGCACCGTGAACGACACCCCGCGCACCGCCGCCTTCCCCGCGTAGGCGACGGACAGATCCTCGATCACGAGCCCGGTCATGACGCCTCCCAGCGCCCGCGTAGCGCGTCCGCGACCAGCGCGATCCCGACCACGAGCGAGGCGATGGCCAGCGCGGGCCCGAGCACCGTCCACGGCGCGAGCTGCAGCCACAGCCGGTTGTCCGACACCGACGCCCCCCAGTCGGGCGAGCCCGGCGGCTGTCCGAGACCGAGGAACGACAGCGTGGCCGCGGCGAAGATCGCGTCGCCGAAGCGGGACGTGGCCTCCACGAGCACCGTCGGGGCGACGTTCGGCAGGATCTCGCGCACCGTCAGGCCCCAGGACCGCTCGCCGCGCAGCCGGGCCGCCTCCACGTAGGACTTCTCCCGCTCCACCAGCGTGGCGGCGCGCACGCTGCGCGCCACGATCGGCACGAACGACGCGGCGATGACCAGCACCATGACCGTGACCGACCGCCCGGCCAGCGCCACGACCAGCACGGTCGCGATGATCGAGGGGAACACGACGACGGCGTCGAGGAGCCGCATGACGATCTCGTCCACCAGCCCGCCGTAGGTGCCGGCCGCCAGCCCCACCAGGGTCCCGGCCACGACCGCGAACGCGGTCGCCGCCGGCGCGACCAGGAGCACCGGTCTGGCGCCCGCGAGCAGCCGCGAGAGGGTGTCCCTGCCGAACTGGTCGGTGCCCAGCCAGTGCGCGCCCCCCGGCGGCAGGAAGCGGGCGGCCGGGTCGTGCAGGTCCGGCTCGTACGGCACGAGCTGTGGCCAGAGCGCCGCCACGACCGCCCAGGCGAGGACGATCGCCGCGCCGATGCCCAGAGCGGCCTGGTGCCGGTGCCGCCGCGCCGACGGCAGCGCGATGGCCGTCACGCCGCCGCCCCCAGCCGGATCCGCGGATCGAGCAGCCGGTACGCCACGTCGGCGGCGAGCACGATCAGCATGTACAGCAGCCCCAGCACCATGGCCGTGGCCTGCAGCGTCGGCAGGTCCTTGTCGACCGCCGACGACAGCAGCAGCGCCCCGATCCCGGGATGGTTGAACAGCAGCTCGACCGTGACCAGGCCGCCGAGCAGGAACTGCAGCTGCACGCCGAGCGCGCTGGTGGCCGGGATGGTGGAGTTGCGCAGCACGTGCCGCCGGACCACCTGCCACCGGGTGAGCCCGCGCAGTTCGGCGGCGCCCGCGTACGCGCTCTCGATCGCGACCACGGCGCCGGCGCGCACGTGCCGGGCGACGTATCCGGTGCACAGCAGCACCAGTGAGAGCGCCGGCAGCGCCAGATGGCCCAGCCGGACGAGCAGGGAGGAGCCGTCCGGCGCCTGCGCCGAGGAAGGGAACCAGCGCAGCCGCACCGCGAACACCACCAGCAGCACCACCCCGGTCACGAACTCGGGCGTCGCACCCAACGCCAGCCCGCCCACGCTGACCAGGCGGTCCACGGGCCGGTCGTGGTTGACGCCCGCGACCAGCCCGAGGCCGACGGCGACCGGCACGAGCAGGGCGAACGCCAGCGCCGCCAGCAGCATCGAGGCCGCGAGGCGGTCGAGCACGAGGTCGCGGACCGGCACGCCGAGCGTGTAGGACTCGCCCCAGCGGCCGCTGAGGAAGCCGCCCAGCCAGTCCGCGTACCGCTCGGGCAGGGGTGCGTCCAGGCCGAGCTGGGAGCGCAGCCGGGCGACGGACTCCGCGCTCGCCTCGCGGCCCAGGATCGTGCGGGCGACGTCGCCCGGCACCAGCTCGGTCGTGACGAACACCAGAACCGACACCCCCAGCAGGGTCAGCGGCACGGCCACCAGCCGGCGCAGCAGGAAGCGCATCACACGACCTGCGAGACCGAGCTGAAGTCGACGTAGCTGGCGGGGTGAGCCTGGACGCCGGTGAACTTCCGGCCGTTGTAGGCACGGACGGTCCCGCTCCAGACGGAAACGATCACCGGGACGTCCTCGTGCAGGGCCTTGGCGATGATCTCGGCCTGGGTCGCGCGTTCCTCCGGAGTCCGGGCGGCGTCGTAGGCGTCGGCGGCCGCGTCGAGGGCCGGGTTGGCGTACTTCGAGCCGTTCCACACGCCACCGCCCTTGACCATGGGGATGATGAACTGGCTGGGGGTGGCGCGGCCGGCCCAGCCGACGAGGTTCGCGGTGGAGAACAGCCATGGGGTGTCCTTCTCCTGGTCGCCCCCGTAGAAGTCGGCCGAGGTGCGCTGGTCCAGATCGACCTGGATGCCGGCCTGCTTGAGCTGGTTCTGGACGGTGAGCGCGTAGTCCTTGCTGGGCGGGTCGTACGTCAGCGTGAACGTCAGCGGCTGCCCGCCGAGCAGCTCGGCGACCTTCGCCGGGTCCTTGGCGCGCTGGGCGATGCCGTCCGGCGCGGCCGGGAACAGCGGGGCGAGCAGGTGGTCGTTGCCCAGAGCCGCGATGCCGTCGTAGACGGCGGCGTTCACGCCGGGCCGGTCCAGCGCGTACGCGACCGCCTGCCGCGCCTCCTTGCGGTCGAACGGCGGCCGGTCCGTGCGCAGCGTGAACGCGGTCAGACCGGTGCCCTGGACCTGGTCCACGGTGATGTCGCCGAGCCCCTTGAGGGGGCCGACGAGCTGCGGGCGACTGAGGATCTGCGCGTCGATCTCACCGCTCTGCAGCGCCAGCAGGTCGGCCTGGTCGTCGGCATAGAACGTGATCTTCACTCCGTCGAGGTACGGCTTGCCCGGCTCCCAGTACGTCGGGTTGCGGGTGAACGTGGCCCCCGACGACGCGTCGTACGACTCCAGCAGGAACGGCCCCGTGCCGATCGGCTTCTTCGTGAAGTCGCCCGCGTAGTCCTTCTTCAGGATCACCGCGTTGTAGTTGCCCGCCGAAACCAGATACGGGAAGTCGGAGAAGGCCCGTTCGAGCGTGAAGACGACCGTGGCGGCGTCGCGCACGCCCACCCCGCCCTTCGCCAGCACCGTGTCGAAGGCGGACAGCGCGGCGGACTTGGACTTCGGGTCGAGCAGCCGGTCGAAGCTCGCCTTGACGGTCTCCGCGTCGAGCGGCGTGCCGTCGGAGAAGGTGACGCCCTTGCGCAGCGTGAACACCCACCGCTTGCCACCGTCCTCGGGCTCCCACTTCTCGGCCAGCCGCGGCTTCAGGGTGAAGTCCCGGTCGAGCCAGATCAGGTAGTCGGCGACGAGCTGGACGATGGCGATGGCCGAGCCGTCGTACATGGTGACGGGGTCCACAGCGGTCGGCGGCGGAGGGGAGCCCGCGCGCAGGGTCCCGCCGCGTCGGGGTGGCACGGACACCGCGGCGTCCGCACCGGACTGCAGGGCCCTGCCGTCCGCGCCGGTCAGCGGAGCACCGCCGCCTGCACCACAGGCGGCCAGCAGGAGCGAGAGGGCTCCCCCTCCTGTCCCGGCGAGCAGGACCCGCCTGGTCAGATCGGTGGCCCCCGGAAGGGCGGGCCGGTCGAAGGGACGGGGGAATTCCCTCATGGGGGCTCCTTCACGACGAACTACAACCCACTATTCGGGTAGGAATACTCGGATGTCAACCCATGGAGACGCCCACGCCGTCCATCCCGCCAGGCTCAGCCGACGATCCGCTTCTCGAAGCAGGTGGAGTGGGTCATCGAGGTGTAGGGCGGGAAGATCGGGATGCGGGTGTAGCCCTCCCGCTCGTACAGACGGATCGCGTCAGGCTGGCGGTCCCCGGTTTGCAGGATGACGCGTCGCGCGCCCAGCGCGCCCGCGGCCTCCTCGGCCGCGGCGAGCAAGGACCGCGCCACCCCGCCCCCCCGGTGTGACGGGGCCACGTACATCCGCTTGAGCTCGACCTCGTCGCCGAGGCGGCGCAGCAGCACGTGCCCGACGGGCCGCTCGGCGTCGAAGGCGATGCCGGTGAACAGCACGGATTCCGCCCGCACGGCCATCCCGGCGGGAAGGTGGCCGGGGTCGGCCGCCAGCCTGTCGGCGTAGCGCCGGCTCATCTCCTCCTGCATGGCCGCGCGCAGCGCCTCGGCCGCCGGATGGTCATAGGCCAGGGATCGAACGGTGAACGTGGCGTTGTCCATGGTCATGCGTTGCCTCCCGTACGTGTTGCTCACCTGTGACCGGTTCACGGGCGGCGCGTGGCCCATGCCCGATCCCGAGGGCGTGGAGCAGTCCCCGCCTCATGGCGCAGGACGCCCGCCGAGCAGGGACGCCAGCTCCTGGGCGCCGGCGGCGAGCAACCGGACGTGCTCTGCCGGGATCGGCGGGCACTGCGTCCGGCCACACTGCCGGTACGGGCGCTCACCTTCGAACTGATGCGACAGCCGATCAGCGCTGACATGGCGCGCCTGCGCAGAAAGCGAAGTCGATCTCTCGCCCGGAGTACCGAAGGAACCCGCCCATAATCTACACTTTACCTACATAGATACTAGGTTTTAGGTGATCCGGGTCATAGTGCGCCGAACAGGACAGGAAGATCCCGCTGATGAGCCTTCAGTTCCTCTGGTACATCCCGAACCAGGCCCAGCCCGGACACCGCGGTGACGACGTCGTCGCGGACCACAACAGCCTGGAGACCCTCATCGGCCACGCCCGGGCCCTCGAGGAGCACGGCTGGAGCGGGGCGCTCATCGGCACCGGCTGGGGACGGCCCGACACCTTCACGATCGCCACCGCGCTGGCCGCGCGGACCACGACGTTCCAGCCGCTGATCGCGGTCCGGCCCGGCTACTGGCGTCCGGCCAACTTCGCCTCCGCCGCCGCGACCCTGGACCATCTCACCGGTGGCAGGGTGCTGGTCAACATCGTCTCGGGCAAGGACGACCTGGCCGCCTACGGCGACAGCGAAGGCGACCAGGCGCACCGCTACGCCCGTACGAAGGAGTTCATGCGGATCGTGCGCAAGCTGTGGACCGAGGACGACGTCACCTACCACGGCGAACACTTCAGCGTCACCGGCTCCACCGTGGTGCCGCGCACCGTCGTCCGGCGCGGGCGCCGCCACCCCCGCCTCTACTTCGGCGGCGCCTCCGAGGCCGCCGAGCAGGTGGCCGCCACCGAGGCCGACGTCCAGCTCTTCTGGGGCGAGCCACTCGACGGCGTCGCCGCCCGGATCGACCGGCTCAGGCGCCTCAGCGACAAGCTCGGACGCGAGCACCCGCCGCTGGAGTTCGGGCTGCGCATCACCACGCTGGTGCGCGACACCACCGAACAGGCCTGGGCCGACGCCGAGGCCAAGGTCGAGGAGATGGCGAAGGGCGCCATCGAGCGCGACCCGAACCGGCACGCTGCCGTCGGCCAGCAGCGACTGCTCGACCTGGCCGCGCGGGGCGACGTGCTCGACGACAACCTCTACACCGCCCCCGGCAGGTTCGGCGCCGGCGGCGCGGGCACCACCTGGCTGGTCGGCTCGGCCGAGGACGTGGCCAAGTCCCTGCGCAACTATCAGGCCCTCGGCATCACCCACTTCGTCCTCTCCGACACCCCGTACCTGCCGGAGATCAAACGCCAGGGCGACCAACTGCTCCCCCTGTTGCGCGGATGACCAACGGGCGGCGCGGCCGTCGCGGTTCGGCCCGGCGCGTTGGTGCTCTCATGCAGGTCTTGCGCTGCTCCACCTCCACATTGCCGGCCAGGGCGTCGGGAGCGATCATGAACTCCAGGGCGAAGCCGCAGTTCGTCGCGCCAGCCGGGTGAGTGAGACCACCGTTCGTATCTCAACACGCGGGACTGCGCCGCCTCGCATGGTGATACTCGGGTGTGCGTCTCAGGACGCGATGAACGGTCGCGCGGCCCGGCCTGCGCGAAGCCTGCCCAGGAGATCAACGTCCGTGCCAGCGAGGCGATGCGGCAGGGAGGGGCTCTCTGTGATCAGGAAACCTTGGACGAGGAGGCCGTCCAGGTGTTGCACGCCTGCGGGGATCTGGCGCGGAAGCCCTTGTCGAGCCAGATGGCGATGTTGCGGCCTTTGCCGTGGTCGCGGTTCTTGTACTGCTCGTCCCCGCTGTTCCGCGTAATCTGGAGCAAGATCTCCCAGTCTTCCTCGCTGCGTTCTGTCAAGGAGTCCCAGACGCTGCCGGTGAACACTCCGCCTAGGCACTCCGCCTGCAACTCCTTGCGGCGGATCTGCTCGTTCAGTTCACTCTTGTTGCGGTACGGATAGCGGTAGTAGCTGCTGGTGATCCCGGTGAGGTTCTGCACGTGGTGCCCGTACTCGTGGGCGGCCGTCTGGAACAGGAACAGGTCGGTGGAGTCGTCGAGCATGTCGTCGTCCAGAAGGACGAGAAAACGCCGTTCCGCCTTGCAGTAAGCGGCTGCGGCGGAGCCCCAGGGCTCCCCACAGTACTTGCGTGGCTTGGTGATGAATCCGATCTTGGCCTTGGCGAAGGGCAGGCCCGCCTTCTTGAAGTGGGCGCCCCACGACCGGTTGAGACAGTTCAGCACCGCAGTCAGGTACCGCTTGGCGGACGCGACGGTCTTCGGCCCGATTTCGCGCTCCGGGCACCGGCTCGCTTGGAGTTCGCCCGTACGGTACAGCTTGTTCGCGGTCAGAGCCCGGGCCCGGATGGGGAAGGCGGATGTCGCGTGTGCGGTGCCGGATAACGGGGTGCCGGATAACAGCAGGCCGGCGAGCGTGGTGGTGGCGACAAGGGTGACGAAGCGCATGATCGTCATCTTAGGGTGGGTGCCGGGCCTGGTGTCGGCGTCCTCAGGCGGGCCCGTCGGGGGAACAGGGACGCGGGCGTCCTGCCCTGTGGATGCTCGGGGCAGCATCCGTTCATCTGGGCCGCGGGGACTGCCAATCCTGGAGCTTGCCCGTCCAAGCCGTGGCGGGCATGGAGATGCAGGTGTGCAGCGTCCGCCGGCCGGTTCCGGCGAACCGCGTCGATCGACCGCCCTCCGCGTCTGTGCGTCGCACGTCAGCACCTTCGTCGCAGTGGCCAAGGCGATGGACCGTGCTCCGCACCCGCGGGCACGGGCTGCCGCTGCCGTGGATCACCCCCGGTACTGGACGACGCAGTGGTCGTGGACAGGCACGTCAGGCGGCGGCGCGGTCGCCGGTGCGGCGGCGGCGCAGGTCGGTTTGCTCAAGTGCGGGTGGTACGTAGGCGATGTCGAGCGTGCCCGGGTTCACCCCGGGCGGGACCACCTTGTCGATCTGGTCGAGGGTGTCGTCGTCGAGGGTGGTGCCGGCGCCGGCGAGCAGGTCGCCGAGCTGCGCCATGGTGCGGGGACCGATGATCGCCGAGGTGACCGCGGGATGGCTGATGACGAAGGCCAGGGCCAGATGGGTCAGCGACAGACCGGCCTGCTCGGCGATCGGGACGAGTTCTTCGACGGCATCGTGGTTGCGCTTGTCGGTCATGTGCTTGGGCACCCAGTGCATGCGGGCGCTCGAGACTTGTTCGTTGCCGCCCTTGCGGTAGCGGCCGGTGAGCAGCCCCGAGGCCAGCGGGCTCCAGACCAGCGTGCCCAGCCCGTAGCGCTCGCAGACCGGGAGGACGTCGCGCTCGATGCCGCGGTTCAGGATCGAGTACGGCGGCTGTTCGGTGCGGAAGCGGGCCAGCCCGCGCCGTTCTGAAGTCCATTGGGCCTCGACGATCTCCGCGGCCGGCAGGCTGGAATGGCCGATCGCGCGTACCTTGCCCGCCTGCATCAGGTCGGTCAGGGCGGCGAGGGTCTCCTCGATGTCGGTGCCGGGCTCGGGGTGGTGGACCTGGTAGAGGTCGATGTGGTCGACGCCGAGACGCCGCAGCGAGTTCTCGACCGCGGTGACGATCCAGCGGCGGGAACTGCCGCGATGGTTGGGGTCGGCGCCCATGGGGCCGTTGAACTTGGTGGCGAGCACCACGTCGTCGCGTCGGCCGCGCAGCGCCTTGCCCACGATCCGTTCGGTTTCGCCGTCACCGCCGTAGACGTCGGCGGTGTCGATGAAGTTGATGCCGGCGTCGAGGGCCCGGTGGATGATGGCGACGCAGTCGTCGGGGTCGGGGTTGCCGAACGGGCCGAACATCATGGTGCCGAGGCAGTAGGGACTGACCTTGATGCCGGTACGGCCCAGAGGGCGAGTGCGCATGATCTGTTCCTTCGAGAAAGCCGGGCGGTCCGAGGCGGCCTGGGCAGGCCGCCTCGGACCGGATGAGTGGGTTGGTGGTCAGCCGGCGTACGGGGCGGCGACGTCGAGGATCCAGGTGACGCCGAAGCGGTCGGTCAGCATCCCGAAGCCCGGGGCCCACTGCGACGGGCCGTACTTCTCGATGATGTCGGCGCCGTCGGCGAGCTTGTTCCACAGCGCGCCGACTTCCTCGGCGGTCTCGCCGCGGACGGACACGAAGAACCGCTCGCCGGTCAGCGTCATGCCGTGCTCGCGAGTGGTGGCGGCGGGCGCGGTGGCGGCCGGTGCCTGGCCGGGCACGTCGTACGCCATGATGCTGAAGCCGTTGTCGGCCGCCACCTGGCCGAAGACGATCTTGTCGGCGTCCGGCAGTTCCTTCGGCATGCCGAAGTCGCCGTACGAGATGGCGGTGAGGCGGCCGCCGAACACGGTCTGGTAGAACTCCAGCGCTGCGCGAGCGTCGCCGCGGAAGTTCAGGTGGGTGGTGGTGGAGATGGCCATGCTGATGACTCCTTATTGATTTTCCGGGCGCCAGTGTCAAAGGGGGGCCGTCCGGGTGCCGTGGCTGACCGGCTCGATACGAAGGTTCGCAGGGGTAGGTGACAGGGTGTGGCACCTACTTCGGGCAGGATGAGGTTCATGCAGAAAACTTCTGCCCGGCTGCTGGCTCTGCTGTCGCTGCTGCAGACCCGCCGGGACTGGCCCGGCACGGCGCTGGCCGATCGCCTGGACATCAGCCTGCGCACCGTGCGCCGCGATGTCGACCGGCTCCGCGAGCTCGGCTACCCCATCGCCGCCGTCAAAGGCCCTGACGGCGGCTACCGGCTCAGCGCCGGCACCGAACTACCCCCGCTGCTGTTCGACGACGAACAGGCCGTCGCCCTCACCATCGCCTTGCAGATCGTCGCCACCAACCCCGGCGACGGCCTCGCCGAACCCGCCGAACGGGCACTGAACACCATCCGGCAGATCATGCCCTCCCGACTCCGGCACCGCATCGACGCGCTGCGCGTCACCGCCGTCGAACGACCTGTCACCCGGCCGGCCACCCCGGTCGACGGCGACGTGCTCCTGACCATCAGCGCCGCCGTCCACGCCCGCGAGATCTTGCGCTTCGACTACGGCGCCGAGGTCACGGACAAACCCCCGCGCCGCGTCGAACCCCACCACGTCATCACCTGGGACGGACGCTGGTACCTCATCGCCTGGGACCTTGACCGCGACGACTGGCGCACCTTCCGCGCCGACCGGATCACCCCGCGCACCCCCAGCGGGCCCCGGTTCACTCCGCGCGTACTGCCCGGAGGAGACGTCGCCGCCTTCGTCACCAGCACGTTCCGCGGCTCTGGCGACGCCTCGGGCAACTGGCCCTGCCAAGGCACAGTGATCCTCGACCTGCCCGCCGCCACCGTGGCCCTCTACACCCGCGAGGGAATCGTCGAGGAGACCAGCCCCCACCGCTGCCGGCTCACCCTCGGATCCTGGTCCTGGCCCAGCCTCGCCGCCGCCATCGCCCGCTACGACGCCGACATCGAAGTCATCGGCCCCGACGAACTCACCGACGCCTTCGAACACCTCGCCCGCCGATTCACCAGAACCGCAACCGGCCACGGCCTCGCATCACCGACATCGTGAGTTGCCCACGAAAGACCCAGTGGTTGAACAGACCACCGAACTCGCCGGCACCATGCGGGACCGGTCAGACGCAAGCGGCCTGTTAATCGCACACTGCGCCTCAACCCCCGGCCCCGGCCCCGAGCAAGAAAGGGGCGGCTCCCCTTGGCCGCGAACCGCCTCACCTGCCCGGTCAGGTAGGAGGTGGCGAGGGCGAGGCCGTGGAAGGTCGGGTGAAGGTCAGCGGCCGGACCGTGCCCGGGCGCACCGCAGCTCCCGTTCTCGTCTTGGCGAGGGCGGGCCGCTGAATCGGCCGTCATCCGCGGTGGCGGGCGACGGGGCCAGGGGCAGTGCGGCCAGAAGGGCGAGGGCCGTTTCCCTTGTCAGCGAGGGCACCGGTTCAGAGGGCCGAGGTCGCCGGGGTGGATCCGTGTGCCTGCACCGACAGGTCCTGCCAGTCGGCCCAGGTCTTGAGCCGGTCGGCGTAGACCTGCGGAACCATCTGATGGCCTTGAACGCCGAAGAACACCCGCAGGGGCGCCTTTCGCCGTCGGGGCTTACAGCGGACGGATGTTGTGGTTGCGGGAGAACAGATTGCCGGGGTCGTACTGCCGCTTCACCGCCGCGAGCCGCTGATGGGTGTACGGCGGATAGATCGCGGCGACGTCCTCCTCGGTGGCGGAGGCGAGGAAGTTGGCGTAGGCGCCGCTGACATGAGGTGTGAGCTCGGCCCAGATCGCCGTCAGCGCGGGGCGGGTGGCCTCGATGACCTGCGGCGTGCCTATGGTGGTGGTCACGAACATCAACTCCGCCTGGCGATGGGCATAGGCGGTGACGTCGCCGGGAAGAGCTGACACCGCGCCTCCCACACTGCGGACGGAGATCTTCGGCGCGGACCCCGATGCCGCGGCCTCGGCCAGGATCCGGAGGACCTCTGGCACCGGCGCGGCGTCGACGAACGCACTACGAGTGAACAACCGGATGCCGGGCGGTGGGGGCGCGAAGTCCACCAGCACGTCCGCGTACGGCTTGAGCTCGACATCGTCGCCGATCACCGAACCGAGCCTGCGGATCGGATCGAGGGCCTGGGCGGCGAGCCCGGGGTCATCGCCGTCGAAGGCGACCTGCACCTCGACGGGCGCGTCCGCCCCGCCGGCGAAGGGATTGGCGAAGTCCACGATGGAGGTCAGCTCATCAGGCGCGGTGCGCAGGTGATCCGCCCAGCCCTGGAGTACGGTGGCCGCCTCGGAGCCGGGAAACGTGATCTTGCCGAAGTGCACGTCCGTCGTCGGGTGCGCGGCGAATTCGAAGGCGGTCACGATCCCGAAATTGCCGCCCCCGCCACGAAGCGCCCAGAACAGCTCCGGGTTCTCCGTGGCGCTCGCCCGCACCAGCTCACCGCCGGCGGTGACCATCTCCGCGGCGACCACGTTGTCCAGGGCCAGGCCGTACTTCCTCACCTTCCACCCGATGCCACCGGTCAACGTCAGCCCGCCGACGCCGACGCTCCTGGTGTCGCCGGCGGAGATCGCCAGGCCGTGCGGCGCCAGCGCGGCCGCGACCTGGCCCCAGGTGGCGCCGCCGCCGATCCGTACAAAGTGACGCTCCTTGTCGATGATCTCCACGCTCGCGAGCTTGCCGAGGTCGAGCACGACGCCGCCGTCGTTGGTGCCGAAACCCGCGAAGCCGTGGCCGCCGCCTCGTACGGACAGGACGAGCCCCGTGCCGATGGCGAGCTCGACTGCGGCCTGCACGTCCGCGACGCTCTCGGGCCGCAGGATCAGGGCTGGACTTCCCGCGACCAGCATCGAGCGGCTGGCCGCTTCGTAGGCTTCCGCGCCCGGTGCGATGACGTCCCCGCCGAAGCCGGGACGCGAGGTTGCACGCGCTGAACCCATGATGTTCCTTCCACAGTGAAAGTTGTCGATGGTCGAACTGCCGGCCAGCCGTGCCTGCGCGGCACGAGCGCGACGATTACCAGCCGTAGGGGCCGAATCGGGCCCAGGCAACGACTACGTTCATCAGAAACAGGACGGCCGTGACGGCGAGGCCGGAGATCTCCGTGCGGCGCAGGTGCATGACCGCAGCACATCCGGTCAGGATCGCGAGCCCCGTCGCGGCGATCGGCGTCAGGATCGGCGCGATCCCGGTGGCGGCGGGGAGGATCAGGCCGAGCGCGCCGAGCAGCTCCGGCACGGCGATGAGCCGCACCGCCGCCAAGGGCACGTCCCCCATCCACGGGTACTTGCCGATCAGCTTGTCCTCTGGCTGGGTGGCCTTCTCCAGGCCGGACATGGCGAACATGGCGGCCAGCAGGACCTGGAGGATCCACAGGAAGATGTTCATCGAGGTCGTTCCCCGTTACCGCGCGCCGCTCGGGGGCTCGAGGCCGGTCATGCCCTTGCCGCTCCGGACGTCGAACGGCACCGAGACCTGGTCGTGCGTGATCCACCAGATGCCGTCGATCTTCCGCAAGCCGTAGGTGACCCTCACCCACATGCCGCTCGTCGCCGGACCGCCCTTCAACGTGCCGCTGAGCCGGCCGAAGGCGTGCCCGAAGGCCACCTCATCGCCCACGGTCAGCGTCAGGTCGCGGATCTCGTAGTTCACGCTCTCGAACAGAGCGAACACCTTGGCCCAGTTCTTGAGCTTCGCCTCGATCCCCACGTCCTGGAGAGGCGACTCGATGTCGAAGGACACGATGTCCGTCGAATACACCTGCTTCAGGCCCTCAAGATCCTTGGCGTGGAGCCCTTCGATGATCTTGTCTATCCGGCCGCGGATCTCGGCCTCGTCCGTCTCGCGCTGCGTTGGCATCGCTGCCCCTTTGCGGGTTCAAGTTCGTCGCTTTCGTCCAGGCGACGAACGAGGACCCGCCGGGGGGACAACCCGGTTCAAATATTTTCGAGCCGCCTGGTGAGGAATCGGCGCTCGGGCGTGGAGGTGGCCATCCGCAGTGCCCGGCCGTACGCCGCTCTGGCCTCTTCCCCGCGGCCGAGACGCCGCAGCAGCTCGGCGCGGGTGGAGTGGAAGTAGAGGTAGTCGTGCAGGTCAAGGCCATCGACGACGCTCAGTGCGGCGACGGGGTCGCCGGCCTGGGCCAGGGCCGCCGCACGATTCAGCTCGACCACGGGCGAACCGGTGAGCTTCACCAGCCGCCCGTACAGCTCCGCGACCTGGCGCCAATCGACGCGCTCGTGTGTCTGCAGGGACGCGATCACGGCCTGGACGACGTAAGCGCCCCGCCCGCCGAGAACGAGCGCCTGGTCGAGCACCGCGCGTCCCTCGTCGATCTGAGCCATGTCCCAGAGCGAGCGATCCTGATCGTCGAGCAGAACAAGATCTTCGCCAGAGAACCGAGCCTGCCGCCGGGCGTGGTGGATCATCATCAGCGCGAGCAGCCCGTACGCCTCAGGTTCCTTCGGCAGGAGCCCGATGAGCAGTCGCCCCAGGCGGATGGCCTCGGCGCCCAGGTCGACGCGGCCGCTGTAGCCCTCGTTGTAGATCAGATAGATGACGGTCAGCACCGCGCCGAGACGCTCGGGAAGCTGACGGGCATCGGGGACCTCGAACGGCATCGCGGCCACCTGGATCTTACTCTTGGCCCGGGACAGGCGACGCTTCATGGTCTCCTCGGAAACCATGAACGCCCTGGCGATCTCGGCCGTCTGCAGGCCGCCAAGGGCCCGCAGGGTGACTGCCACCTGCCCTTCCAGCGACAGCGCCGGATGACAGCACATGTAGATCAGCTCAAGCCGCTCGTCCTTGATCACACCTTCGTCGAGCTCGTCCACTACGGCCTCCGGCACCGGCAGCAGAGGCATCTTCTCCGCCAGGATCCGCTCACGGCGGATCCGGTCGATCGCCCGGTTGCGAGCCGTGGTCACCAGCCACGCCCCCGGGTTGGGCGGCATGCCCGAGGCGGGCCAGCGCTCCGCCGCGATCGCGAATGCCTCCTGCGCGGCTTCCTCGGCCTTGTCGAAGTCCCCGAGATAGCCGACCAGCGAGGCCAGCACCCGGCCCCACTCGTCCCGGAAGACCTCATCGAGCGGCATCAGCGCCGCACCAGCGCCCTGACCTCAACCGTGGCGCCGAACCGGGCAGCCGGGAGGCGAGCCGCCAGGCCGAGCGCCTCCTGCAGGTCGGCCGCCTCGATCAGGCAGAGGCCGCCGAGGACCTCCTTGGTGTCGGCGAAGGGGCCATCGGTCGTCAGCATCCGATCGCCGACCACCCGCACCGTGGTCGCCGTCTCGGCGGGTTGCAGCTGCGCGCCGGTGACATAGCGGGCGTCGTCGGCCAGCGCGAAATACTGCGCATAGGCCTCCTCGCGTTCCGCGTCGGACAACGCCTCGTGGTAGCCCGGCTTGGTGTAGATCAAGAGGGCGTACTGCATCGCGACCTCCAGGGGTTACGGACTCCTACGTACGCTGCCGGAATGTCCCTTACTTATAGGACATCTCGAAACCGTAGTGCATGGCTGCGCGCGGCCTTCCCCGGGGCGAGAACCGGGCTGAACCACTGACCGCCCGGGTCCCCTCCGGCTGCACCGACGGCCGTACGAAGCAAGTGGCGGGCCACGCCGAGAGGTTCCGGGTCGAGGCGAACCGTCCCCCATCGAGGAAGCGCCCAGGCCAGCTAGCTCGATATTCGGACGGCACATCATTCGGTCGCTCGTAGTGGTGACGGGCGTGGCCGGGAATCACTTGAGCTCCCGGCGCCCTGGCAAGCGGACGGGAATCCCATGGATCCGGACGGCGCGCTCCCCGGCTCGATCCGGACAAGGTCGCAACCTGCTTCCATCTGTTCAGAGCCGAGAGCGAAAGCGAAAGCCGGCCGGAGGCGGCCCGGCGCCTCGAACGGTGGAGAAATGCAGGGGGGAGCCGGCCATGAGCGCGTCGGCGTGTGTCCGGGGTGTGAATTGGTGGTCATAGGGGTGACCGCCCGGCGCGTGCGATAAGCGGGGGGCGGAGTCAATCGGGCCGTGCTCAGGTGGCCCGGAAACGTCCGGCTGGGGTCCTGGTGCGGCGGTTCCGCATGTCTGCAATCTTACGGGGCGACTTTGTCCGGGCTTTTTCGTATGCATGGAAACGGAGAGGGCCGTGGCATGAATGTCACAGAACAACGTTGGCATGTCCTGATGGCGTACCGGCCGCGACTGCTGGCCTTGGCGATACGCATGGGGGCGGGGGCGGACGCGGAGGACGTCGTCCAGGACGCGTTGCTGCGTACCGCCACCTTCGCCGGGCTGGAGGAGGAACGGGCGTGGCCCTTCCTCGCCACCGTCACGGCGCGACTCGTGGTCGACCACCACCGCCGAACCGCCCGCGACCTGGTGTTACGCCGCCACGCGGCACTCATGCCACGCCCCCACGGCTTCGAGGACGCCGTGGCCGACGGGGACGAGGCCAGGCGCGCGGCACCCCTGATCGCACTGCTCGACCCCGAGATCCGCCATGTGGTCCGCCTGCGGATGGAAGGCGCCACCTGGGGACAGATCGGTGTCGCGTGCGGCGAATCGGCCGCCGCCGTCGAGATGCGGTATCGCCGTGCGACGGCTCCCGTGCGGCGGGCCATGAACCGCCCGGCCGGAAATCGGTGATGAATTCTGTCGAGCTCGCCGCCCAGGAGCGTACTACCGGTGAAAGGTTCGTTCGTTCAGGCCGATGTGCGATTCTTGGGAATCGCGGAAAAGGACAGCCATGAGAAGCTCTCGAAGGCGCATTCCGCCCGTACGGCATGCGTTTGTCGTGCTGCTGGCGGCGGCGCTCGCCTGCTTGATGTTCGCGCCCGCCGCGGGAGCAGAGAGCAGGACGTCCCAGAAAGTCTCGTCGTCTCTTACGGATCCCGACACCGAACTGGCCACCACGGAGAACGGCGAGGAACCGCTGGACTCCATCTCCAGCGAGGATTATCTCGCGAAGCTCGCCCAGAACGATGTCATCGTCTCGGCGGAGGAACGGACCCAGATCATGGCGAGTTCCTGCTGGATCTACACCGGCTACCGGGGCGGCAAGAACCGCGTCGGCCAATGGCTCTGGAAGTATTTCCAGAGAATGGACTACTGCCGCGACGGCTCCCGGATCACCAGCGCCCACTTCTACACCAGGTGGGCCGAGGTCTACATGGTGGGCTGGTCGTTCAAGGGTCACGAGTCGCTCGTGAGCAACGGCGGCCGGGGAGCGGCCCAATGGCGCAAGCGGACCCAGGGCGTCTTCTGCCTGGTCCCGTACCTCTCCTGCATACAGGAATCGCACCCCTGGGTGGACATGACCGTCTACGGTAACGGCGCGAAGTCCTTCAGCGCCGGCGGCTGACACACGAGAGCGCCGGTCCGGGAAGCCCTCCGGGCCGGTGCTCTGTGTCGTCGGCGGCGAACGGAAGCGTCATGATCTCCTGCGGAAACGCGACGGTGAAACCCCGGCCCACGCCACGAACGCCTGCCGTAAGGACTCGGCGGAGGAGAACCCGCACCGCCGGGCGATGGCCGCGACCGGCTCACGAGTGCCGGTGAGCAACTGGGCGGCCGCTTCGAGCCGCGTCTCGCGCACCAGCCGCGAGGGAGTGCGGCCGACGCACTCGACGAACAGCCTGCTCAGATGCCGCTCGCTCACCCCGGCGAGCGCGGCCAGACGGGCGACACCGAGGTCCTCGTCCAGATGGCTGACCACGTGGTCGACGACCCGCCGGACCAAGACCTGGTCGGCGTGCGCGATCCGGTTGAACATGCTCACCTGCGCCTGGTCCCCCGGCCTTTTCAGGTACGTGACCATGCCCATGGCGACGCGGCGGGCCAGCTCGGCCCCGTGGTCCTCCTCGATGAACGACAACGTGAGATCCAGCGAGGCCGTGACCCCGCCTGACGTCGCGACCGTGCCGTCCCGTACGAAGATCGGAGCGGGGTCGACCCGTACGTGCGGGTATCGGGCGGCCAGCCGTCCGGCCTCGTACCAGTGCGTGGTGGCCCGGCGGTTGTCGAGCAACCCGGCCGCGGCCAGCACGGTCGCCCCGGTGCACACGGACGCGACCCGCCGCGACAGCCCGGCGAGCCGCATGACCTGACTCACGAACCGAGGGTTGGCGGCGGCGATCTCGTGCCCCTGGCCGCCCGAGACGATGAGGGTGTCGATGGGGCCGCCCATCGTGTCGATCCGTCCCTGGCCGGGCAGCTCCAGCCCGGAGTCGCAGCGTACGGGCCGGCCCATCGGAGTGGCGAACACGACCTGGTACACCGGGTCGGCACCCTGCCGGTTGGCGTAGTCGAAACCGGTCGTCACACACGCGACGTCAACGAGTTCGATGCCGTCGAAACCGATGACGACCACCAGCCGTCCTGTCATGCCTACACGGTACGAGCGAGCGACGGAACACGCGCTGCCGAAGTTCCACGAATGGCCCCCAGCGCGCCGGAAGCAGCGGACGACTGCTGCATCACCTCAGCGCAGGTCAGACGGCGGCGTTGGAATCGCGGTTTCCAGGGCTCCGGCACGGCCCATGTCCGCCGCATCTCGGTGGCACCGCTGGACGACTCCATCCGAACAGGCGCGGCACGGCCGGGAGGTGCGGCTGCTGCGGGTCGACCGCCACGCCATGGTCGTGTACGCCCTGACCTGGGAACTGCCGATCCGCGGGCCCGCCTCGCCTTCCGGAGGGGAATTGACCTCAAGCCCGCCTGAGGTTGCATAGTCGGCCGCATGAACAACTTCGAGATCGGTGTGATCCTTCCTGGCGTCGGCGAGCAGCGCACAAGGGGCCTCGACCTGCGGGAGGCCGCCCGGCACGCGGAGGACGCCGGGTTGGACGGCGTCTGGCACGGCGACCACCTGGCCATCGGCGCGCCGACCCTGGACGCGTCGATCGCGCTGGCCACCGCGGCCGCCATCACGTCGAGGGTCAGGATCGGCGCAAGCGTGTTCGTCCCGGCGATCCGGCCGCTGGCCTGGGCGGCCAAGCAGGTCGCGAGCCTGCAGCACGTGTCGGGCGGCAGGCTGGTCCTGGGCGTCGGCTCGGGCGGCGGGCCGGGGCAGTGGGCCGCCGCCGGGGTGGCGTACGGGCGGCGCGGGCGCCGTACGGACACCGCGCTGGAACTGCTCCCCGAGCTGCTGGCCGGGAAGGAGACCCGGCTGCCGGACGAGCCGGGGCAGCCGCCGGTCACGCTGTCCCCGGCCGCGGCCATGCCGCCCGTGTGGGTCGGCAACGCGTCGGAGGCGGCGATCCGGCGGGCGGCGCGGCTGGGCGACGGCTGGTTCCCCTCGCTGATCTCCCCGCTGGAGGTCGCCGAGGGACGGGGACGGCTGGCCGAACTGGCCGGGCAGGCAGGCCGTCCCGTTCCGATCGTCGCCATCGGTTGCGCCGCCGCGCTGGGAGCCGGGCCCGACGTCCCGTCCCGGGCTCAGGTGGCGTCCGGGATCAGCGCCGGCTACGGCCGTCCGCTTGAGGACGTGCTGCCGCTCCCCCTCACCGGCCAGCCCGAGGAGGCCGCCGGACGGCTGAACGACTACCGCGAGGCCGGGGCGAGCCACGCGGTCGTCGGGATCTCGGGCGGCGACTGGCGGCGGCAGGTGGACCTCCTGGCGGAGGTGCGCACCCTCCTGCACGGGTGACGTCCCGGACGAACCGGGGTCGGGATCCTGTCCAGGTGCGCCAAGCGGTTGGGCCCGCGGCAGACGTGCCGCCGGCGATGAACGGGGCCAGTCACATCCCGCCGAGATCGCAGGCTCTGGAGGCCACATCTCGTGGGATCCCGGCTCTGTTGAGGGAATCGCGGCACTGGAGCCAGCCTCCGATCTCGCCGCTGGCGGCCACCGCGCATGACGCCCTTGTCCGTGCGTTCGGGCCGTATCCCTTGCCTTCCAGGTAGGACACGCAATCGCCGGCGTCGGCCTGCGCCGGTGACGCGGTGAAGGCGACGAGCCCAGCCGCCATGGTCGCGGCTGCCGCCACAGTTGCAAGGAAAGCTTTGGACATGCGAGCTTCCTCCCTTCGTGAGCCATTGGTGACCATATGCAAGCATGTCCAGATTTCGGCCGGAACGGGACGGTGACGTCGTGTCTGGATCTTTGGGCCTGCTGTCGGGTTCCCTGTGCCCGGCTCGCTGTCGTGGGACGAAGGGCAGAACAGATGCCGCCTTACCTGGCCGCCGGCTCGTCCGGCGTGTGCGGGAATCACGTGTCCTGTTCGTCCCGCCAGCCGCCAGGTTCGGGGTGGTAGCCGTAGGCGGCGGCCCGCACCGTGTCCTCGTCCTCCAGTCCGGAGCCGATCGTGCCGCCGACGGTGGCCAGCGAGCTGATGATCCAGGCCAGCGTCAGGTAGTCGGTGAGATCGACCGGCCGCTGCAGGTTCTGTTCCAGCACGGAGGTGTCGATCAGCAACGCCGCGGCGAGTGTCGTTCCGGCGAACAGCACCAGATAGGACGTCGCGGCGGCCAGGGTGAG
This sequence comes from Nonomuraea sp. NPDC001831, assembly GCF_042892035.1. NCBI lineage: Bacteria > Bacillati > Actinomycetota > Actinomycetes > Streptosporangiales > Streptosporangiaceae > Nonomuraea > Nonomuraea sp. NPDC001831. Next base: position 132,957 of record NZ_JBIATU010000021.1, read on the forward strand.
AGTGAGGATTGTGCCCAGGTTGAACAGCCGGGCCAGCTCAGCCGGTGTCTTGCCGTCCGGTTTCTCCCACAGGCCGTGCGCGATGATCAGCCAGGTCACCAGCGCCGTCAGCCCGAGAAGCATGATCACGGTGAGGCGGAGTCCGTCGAGCGCATCGCCCATTTCCCAGATGGTGTTGGTGGTGAGCGCGAATGCGGCCGTGGCGAAGGCGCCGGCCAGGAGTTTGGACAGGCCCAGCAGGGCGCGCCCCGGGCGGTTGGCCCGGATCATTCCGGTCAGCAGCCGCACCCGGCCGGCCCACCGCGAGGCGACGTAGCCCAGTTCCCCGGTTTCGGCCTTGCCGACCACCCGGTGAACGGCGGCGACCTGGCGGTCCAGCTCGGCCGGTGCCCGGCCGGCCGGCGGCACCCGCTCCTCGGAAGTGCCGTCGAGCAGCCGGCCCACGAGAGCCGGGACGGCGGCGCGCAGTGCTCGCAGCTGGCGCAGGCCCAGCGCGGGCAAGGACACCGCCGCGACCCGGCGCCGGGCGGACGTGTGTGCGACCAGCGGCACCCGCTCGGTGTGCAGCGGCAGGTCGGTCAGGCAGATGGCGACGTCCCACCGGGCGTCGGCGCGCCGGCGGGCGAGATCGTCGAGCAGCGCCTCGACGCCGCCGTCCCGGCGCGGAGCCACGTCACCCCAGTCTTCCCGGACGATCCACCGCACGTGTGGGTCCACCTGCTCGGCGAGCCGTTCGGCCAGCTCGGCAGCGAGCCGCGTGACCACTTGCGCCGGATAGTCCGGCGGGGTCGCCACGAGCCCGACGACGATCTGCGGCCGGTGCGGCTCACTGATGGCCATGGGCGCTCCTCGCCGGTAGCCGGGCGGAATCCCGGCACTGACTACCCACCGTGACGCGACACATGCGACTGTGTCGGGTCGCGCGTACAGGCAAGGCCGCCGACATCGGCCTGGGGCCGCCCGTGGTGCAGCTGCTCTCAGGACGACCGGTTGAGCAGCCCAGGGCAGGGAAGACCGCTTCACCCATCCTCAACACGACCTCAACGAGGCCCGGCCTGGCTTCACTCCTCCAGCGGATTCACGAGCGGAGGAGATGACATGAAGGCCATCGCAAAGTTCGGTACCGCAGTCGCGGCGGGTACGTTCGCCCTGGTGCTCGCGGGCGGGACGGCGCAAGCGGCGCCCCAGGCCCTGACCCCCGCGGCGACCTCCAGCGCCGCCGGGGCCCCCTCCAGGGCAAACAGCCCTCGTCGCCGAATCGTCGTCAAGATCGCCTTTGTAGCGTCCCCATCCGGGCGATCCGCTGCTGCGCCGGGCCGGGCGAGATGGCGTGGCGGCGAACGCCGTCACCGCGCAGGGCCGAGCGGCAAGTCAGACTATGCCCGCCGGAAGCCCCATATGATCGGATTGGGCGCAGGGGAAGGTCGTGCACCTCCGGCGATCGGGTGGATGCGCCGTGACTGCTGAGGATCTTCATGTTGCACGGCCGTCAGGCGGAACAGGCCCGGATCGACCAGATGCTCGATGGACCGGGCGGCGCTCTGGTGGTGCGCGGCGAGGCGGGCATCGGCAAGACGGCCCTGCTGGAGTACGCCGCCCGGCGGACGCCCGGGCGCGTGCTGCGAGTCGCCGGGGTCGAGTCGGAGGCCGAGCTGCCCTTCGCCGCCCTGCACCTGCTGTTACGCCCCGTTCTCGACGGCGTCGGCGCGCTGCCCACGCAGCAGGCGGAGGCGTTGCTGGGCGCGCTCGGCCTCGGCGAGGCGACCCGAGGAGACCGCTTCCTCGTCGGCCTGGCGACCCTCAGCCTCCTCGTGGAGTTGTCTGCGGAGGAACCCCTGGTCTGCCTGGTCGACGACGCGCAGTGGCTGGACAGCGAATCCGCCGACGCCCTGGTGTTCGCCGCCCGCCGCCTGCACATCGAGCCCGTCGTCGTTCTGTTCTCGGCGCGGGAGGACGGCGGGACCTTCCCCGGCGGGGCGCTGCCCGAGCTCCGGCTGGACAAGCTCGACGCCGACACGGCGGGGCATCTGCTGGCCGAGCAGGCGGCGGACCTGCCGCTCGCCGTCCGCGATCAGCTCGTCGCCGAGGCGCAGGGCAACCCGCTGGCCCTGGTCGAGCTGCCCCGCATGCTCAGTCCCGAGCAACGTGCGGGCGCCTTCACCCCTCTGGCCTTCTCCCTCGGGCCGGTGGAGCCGGTGACGGACCGGGTGCTCGCGAGCTTCCGCGACCGGATCGCCGCTCTCCCCGCCGCCACTCGTTCCTGCCTGCTCACCGCGGCCCTGGACGACCGCGGCGAGCTGAAGGTTCTCGCCGCCGCACTCGGCCGGCTCGACGCCTCGCTGGCGGACTTCGCGCCGGCGGAGCGAGCCGGACTGGTCCAGGTCAGCGCGGCCGGTGTCGTCTTCCGTCACCCACTGGTACGCACAGCGGTCCTGCTCGCCTGCGACATCGCCGCCCGGATGGCCGCACACCGGGCCCTGGCGGATGCGGTCGACGACGACCGCCGCGCCTGGCACCTGGCGGCCGTCACCCTGCGACCCGACGAGGACGTGGCCGGTGAACTGGAGAGCCTGGCGCTGCGCGCCCGGCAGCGCGGCGGGCAGGCGACGGTCTCGGCAGCCTACGCGCGGGCGGCCGAGCTGTCCGCCGACCCCGCCCACGCCGTACGCCGGTGGACGACCGCCGCCGGTGCGGCCGCCGAGGCGGGGCTGAGCCGGCGGGCGGCCGAGCTGGTCGCGGCGGCGCTGCGGCAGGCGGGCTCGTTGACGCTGGACCGATCGGTCCTGGCCGAACTCGCCCGCGTGCGGGCACAGCTCGCGTTCGAGGCCGGCAGGCCGCTGGAGGCCGTGCGGCTGCTGCAGGAAGGCGCCGAGACGGCGGATCCCTCCACGGTGCTCTCGCTGCTCGGCCTCGCCGGCTTCTACGCCTGGACCAGTGCGCCCCACCCCGATCAGATCGCGCTGGCCCGTCGCACCGAGGAGCTGACACCCGACGGTGGCGGGCTCGCCGCCGCGGTGCGCGCGATCAGCCGTGGCTTCCGCATGATCCTGGAAGGGGACACCACCCCCGTACCGGCCTTCCCCGACGGTATGGGCGAGCCGGCGGCCGTGCCGTTCGAGGTTCGCATGGTCATCACCTACCACGCGATCGTCCGCGCAGAACGCGAGGAGATGCTCACCGGCGCGACCGCCCTGGTCGAGGAGTGCCGGGCGCAGGGGCGTCTGGGCCGCCTCCCTCAGGCCATCACGCTCCTCACCATCGCCCAGCTGGTCGACGGGCGCCACCGGTCGGCGCGTGCCATGGTGGCCGAGGGGCTGAACCTGGCCGCCGACGTCGGCCGGCCGTTCTGGCGCGGCTACCTGGGAGGCGTCCAAGCCTGGCTGTACGGGGTGGCGGGCATGGAGGAGGAGTGGGCCGCGTGCACCGCCGAGGCCCTTCGGCACGCCGACGACAGGTCCTGGCTGCCGGCGGGCACGTGGGCCGAGTACGGGCGGGTGATCCTCGACCTCGGGCTGGGTCGCAACCAGGCGGTGCTCGACCGGCTGGACAGGGTGACGGAGGGCGCCTCGCGGCACGCGTTCATCTGGAGGTATGCCTGGCCGGACTACGTCGAGGCGGCCGTCAGGGCGGGCGCGCCGCGACGCGCCGAGCCGGTCCTGCGCCGCTACGCGACCTGGGCCGAGGGCGTCGGGCAGCCCGGTCCGCTCGCCGTGCTGCATCGGGCACGAGCCCTGCTGGCCTCCGACGAGCAGGCCGGGGGCCTCTACGAGCGTGCGCTCGTCCTGCACGGCCGGCACGAGCAGCCCTTCGACCAGGCCAGGACCCGCCTGGTGTACGGCGAGTGGTTGCGCCGCCAGCGGCGGCGCGCTGAGGCCCGCGTCCAGCTCGAGACAGCGATGGAGGCCTTCGACCGGCTGGACGCCTCCCCGTGGTCCGCCCGCGCGGCCGGGGAACTGCGCGCCACCGGCGCCTCGCCGGCCCGTCGCGTCAAGGCCGACGACCCGCTGGCCACGCTCACCCCGCAAGAGCTCCAAGTGGTACGGCTGGCCGTCACCGGCGCGTCGAACCGGGAGATCGGCGCCCAGTTGTTCCTCAGCCCGCGCACGGTCGCCTACCACCTGTACAAAGCCTTCCCCAAGCTGGGCGTCTCCTCGCGCGGTGAACTGGCCATGCTGGGCCCGATGACCTAAGCGGGCCGCGGCGGCTCCAGCAGGATGACGGAAGCGACGTCAGGGCGGCCGTTCCTAGCGTCTCCTCCATGAACGTTCCCACCTACTCCCTCGCCGAGCGCGACCGCCGCTGGTCACTCGCACGGGAGATCATGGAAGCCGAGGGCGTGCAGGCGCTCATCGCCTACGGCGAGCACGAGTGCGCGGACCTCGCGCCCTTCGCGCCGGATGTCTACTTCACCAACGACCGTCCCGGCGCGATCGTCATCTTCTGCCGTGACGCCGACCCGATCGAGCTGACCTGGTCGACCCTGCCGGTCGCCGACCACATCCAGGCGCTGCGCCGCGGCGAGGAGCTGTGGATCCCGCCCGAGCGCATCCGCGTCGCCAAGCACGCGGCCGGGGTGGTGGAGGTCCTGCGCGAGCACCGCCTGGAGAGCGGGAAGGTCGGCGTGCTCGGTCTGGACCCCTACCCGCCCTTCCACATCAACCCGATCATGCCGCACGGCCTGTGGAACCAGGTGCTGGCCGAGTTGCCCGGCGTGGAGTTCCAGCCGGTCGGGCTCAGCTATCTGTTCGCCACCATCTGCCAGTCGGAAGAGGAGCTGGCCGTCGTCCGCCACTCCGCCGCCACGGGCGACGCCATGGCCGGGGCGATGGTCGAGGCGGCCCGGCCGGGCGTGAGCGAGGCCGACGTGTACGCCGCGGGCATGGCGGCCGCTTTCCGCCGCGGGCTGGCGGCTCCTGACATGCTGATCTCCTCCGGGCCCGGGTTCGTCTCCTGGGGCCCGCCGGCCTGGTCCTACCGGCCGCAGGCGCCGCGCGTCATCGAGGACGGCGACGTGATCATGGCGGAGGTGTTCTGCCGGTTCGGCATGAAGGAGACCCAGCACCAGGTCGCCATCGCCGTCGGCGAGGTCCATCCCGACATCGAGGTGGGCGCCAAGGTCGCCCGCGCCGCCTACGAGGCCGGGCTGGCCGCCGCCCGTCCCGGCAACACCTTCGGCGACCTGGTCGAGGCCATGCGCGCGCCGCTGGAGGAGGCCGGGGCCTGGAACGTGCACCCGCTGGTGCACACGCTCAACCCCATGGGGCCGGTGTGCGGGTTCGGCGCCGGGCTTCGCCGCCTGCCCGAGGCCGCCCGCTACGGACGGCTGTTCGAGGTGCCCACGATGGGCGGCGAACTGCCCCTCGCCCCCGGCATGACCTTCGCCTTCGAACCCAACGCCGTCATCGGCGACCGCCTGACCAACCTGGGCGGCACCGTCGTCATCGGCGAGGACGACCCCGTCGAACTGAACCCGCTGACCGCACAGCTGCTGAGGAGCCGGCCGTGATCACCATCGACCACACCACGACGTACGCGCGGCCCGCCGCCGCCGTCTTCGCCGTCCTGTCCGACCCCGCGCGTTTCCCCGAATGGCAGGCCGACGTCCTGGAGTCGCGGGCGGACGGGCCGCTGCGCGACGGCGTCCACGTCGAGCAGGTACGCAAGGTGATGGGCCGCCGCACCGAGATCGGCCTGACGGTCACCGACTACGTGCCGGGTGAATCGCTCACGCTGCACACCCCGCCGCAGGCCAAGCCGGGGGTGAGCCAGGCGTACCGGGTCAGCGACGTCGACGGCGGCTGCCGGGTGGAGTTCCGGCTGGAGCTGGAGGGGGTGCCGAAGATGGCCGAGCACCTGGTGCGCGCCCAGCTCGGCAAGCAGGTGCCGCAGCTCTTCGAGCGCTTGGGGACGCTGCTGTGAGCATGCACATCCCCGAGCGGGAGATCGCCGAGCGGCCCGCGGCCTACAACGGGCCCAACCTGTCGCCGGTCGGTCTGGAGCTCGTCCCGAGGCGACTCGCCGACGGCGTCCACGCGCTGATGGCCGTCCCGGCGCCCAAGGACAACAACGGGCTCATCGCCGGACGAGACGCCGCGCTCGTGGTCGACGCCGGCATCACCCCTGACGTCTCGCGCACGATCCAGTCGCTGGCCGCCGAGCTGACCGACCGGCCGCTGCGCTACCTGGTCAACACGACCTACCACGGTGATCACACGTTCGGGAACATGGCCTTCCCCGCCGACACCGTGATCATCTCCTCTCGCGCCAACCGCGACAACATGTCCGACCTCGGCTTCGAGAAGCAGGTCAGATCGGGCAATATGTACGGCGACGAGGCTCTCTTCGACGCGGTGACCACCTGGCGACTTCCCGATGTCGTCTTCGACTCCTTCGCCGAGGTCGACCTGGGCGGCCGGACGGTCGAGCTGTGGCACTTCGGGCCCGGCAACGGCCCCGGCGACACCGTGGTCCACGTGCCCGACGTCAGGACGGCGTGGACCGGCAACCTGCTGTGCCACGCCGGCATCGCCCACATGCTGCTGCAGGGCGGGCCCGCGCCGTACCTCGCCACCCTGCGTGCCATGAAGGCGGCGCTGCCCGAGATGCGGACCATCGTGCCCGGCCACGGCCCCGCCGGCGACGGCCACCGGGCCATCGACGCCCTGATCTCCTACCTCGAACGGCTCCACGAGGAGGTCCACACCGCGACGCGGCAGGGCCGCACCTTGGAGGAGACCACACGGACCTGCACAGATCCGTGGGCCGAACGCCTCGACCCGGCGCTCGCCTCCGCCCTCGGGCCGCCCCAGGCTCAGGACGCGATGCTGCACCTGTGCCGCAACCTGCACAGACTCAACATCCTGACCACCTACCGGCTCTACACGATGGAGGCATCCGCCGGGTAGGGAACGACCCCGACGAGGGTGATGCTGGTGGCCGGCCGGAGCCGGCCACGGCCTTTCCCCCGTACGGATGGCGGCTGCGGCAGTTGCGTGGATACACAGCGGATACGTGGCCGCGTGGTCGCCGATACGGGGTCGCGACGGGGCGGGAACCTGGGCCCTTCAGGGTGGGCGACGTACGCCTGACGGCGTGCCCCGCGCGCTTGCAGGTGTGCGGGCAGGACCGTCGAAAGATGCGACCATGTTCAGCACCCGTGAAATCCCAGGCACTCGTCCGGCGCGCGTGGCGGTCGCGTGCCTGGTCGGCCTGGCGAGCCTCGCAGCCGCCGGCGCGGCCGAGGCTCGCACCGGCGAAGACCCTCTGACGTGGCGTGCATGCGCCAAGACGGCCAAGGACTGGCCCGTCGAGAACGACACCAGGACCGAATGCTCCTTGCTGACGGTTCCCCTGGACTACGCGAACCCGCAGGGCCGCAAGATCAAGATCGCCGTGAGCAGGATCAAGGCCGCCGACCCTGGCAAGCGCCGTGGTGTGCTGGTCATCAGTCCCGGCGGTCCCGGCATCAGCAACATCGACGCGCCGGCGACGTACGCCCCGAGCAGGCTCGGCGCGCTGGCCGTCGACCATGACCTGATCGGGTTCGATCCCCGGGGCGTGGGCTACAGCGACAAGATCAAGTGCACCGCGGAGGAACCGTCGCCCGCCGCGTCCGCCAAGAGCCGGGAGTCGCCGTCCAGCACCTCCCCCAAGGAGGCGGCGAAGGCCGGGTTCGCCGAGACGGCCGCGTACAACAAGCGGTGCGCCGCCAAGGATCCGGCCTTCGTCCAGCAGTTGACCACCACGAACATAGCGCGTGACGTGGATTCGATCCGCGCGGCCCTCGGCGAATCGAAGATCAACTTCTACGGGGTGTCCTACGGCACCGCGGTGGGCGCGAACTACCGGTCGCTGTTCGACAACCGGGTGAACGCGATGTGGCTGGATTCGGTGATGCCCCCCGTCATCGACCTGGCCGCCATGGACGCCACGACGGACGCGCTCAACGAGAAGCGCTTCAACGCCTTCGTTCCATGGCTGGCGCGGCACGACAGCGAGTTCCACTTCGGGACGACCGACGCCGTGGTCCGCCGGACCATCCTCACGCTGCACGACGAGCTTCGCCGGGCACCGCGTCGGGTGGACGCGAACACAGTGCTCGACGGCGAGTGGGTCAGGCAGCAGCTGGGAGGCGGGCCCAGCAGCTGGATCTCCGCCGCGAGGGATCTCGCCACCGTCCGCGAAGGCGGGGTCCCGCTGTCGGCGCGTCCCGCTCCGGAGGCCGCGAAGGTGTTCGGGTTCGACGAGACCCCGCTGGGCCTGAACCTGATCCAGTACCAGGCGATCTTCTGCAACGAAGGTGTCGGCGGCCGCGATTTCGAGCAGATGTGGGCGGCCGCGCAGGCTCGGCGGGCCGCCTTCCCCGCGACCGGCGGCTATTTCGAGCGCAGCGGCTGGTGCGGGGAATGGCCGTGGGCCGCGCGCCCGTGGAAGCCGGTCAGGGGAACCAGCCCGCTGCAACTGTCCGGCCACGCCGACGAGGACACCACGCCGTACGCCTGGGCGGTGGACACGGCGAAGGCCACCGGCGGTGCTTTGCTGACGGTTCAGGACGACGCGCACGCCTCGCTGCGCCGGCTGCCCTGCGCCGCGAAGGTGATCGACTTCTTCCGCACCGGCCGTACCGTCGCGGGCACCTGCCCCGGTACGCGCTGACCGCGGTCCCCTCCCATGAACGGACATGAGATGCGTGTGTTTCGGCGAATCGGCGCGGCACTGGGCGCCGCCCTCCTCGGCCTCAGCCTGCCGGCCCTCCCCGCGCGGGCGGCGACCGCGGACCTGGCGGGCGCCGTCAACGTGGACGGTTGCTCGGGATCGCTGGTGCGGATGCCGGCCAGCGCGGCCGACGACCGGGCCTTCGTCCTGACCAACGGGCACTGCTACGAGGGCACCTGGCCGGTGCCGGACGAGGTGCTGGTGGACCAGCCGTCCCACCGCGTGGTCGACCTGCTCGACGGCGCCGGCGAGCCGGTGGCCACCCTGCACGTGGCCAGAGCGGTCTATGTGACCCTGACCGGCACCGACGTCGCGTTGTACCAGCTGGACCTGACCTACCGGCAGTTGGAGCGGGCCTACCGCGTCCGGCCGCTCACGGTGTCGGCCGAGCGTCCCGCGCCGGGCACGGACATCCGGGTGGTCTCCGGAAGCATGAAGAAGGTCTTCTCGTGCGAGATCGACACGCTGGTCCACCGGGTGCTGGAGGTGGGCAACGTGACCAAGGACGTCATCCGTTACACGCGGAAGTGCGACACCGGCCACGGCACCTCGGGATCCCCGATCGTCGACGCCAGGAGCGGCAAGGTCGTCGGCATCAACAACACCAGCAACCACGACGGCGGCCGATGCACGCTGGACAACCCGTGCGAGATGAACCGCGACGGCGTCATCAGCGTGCGCAAGGGCATCGCCTACGGGACCCAGACGTACTGGCTCGCCACCTGCGTCAGCGCGGGGAACCGGCTCGACCTGGAGCGCCCCGGCTGCCTGCTGCCCAGGCCGGACCCGCGGCTCTCCGCGAGGTGAGGCCGTCTCCTCGCATCACGTGAACCAGGTGATCTCCTGGCCGTGCGATCGGGTCCAGGCCAGCGGCCGCCCGTCCAGCGCGAGCACGTGGTGGTTCGCCTCGTCCGGCGGCGTCGGGAGCGGGTCGTAGGGCAGCACGTCGGGGGTCTCGTTCGAGATCCAGTGTCCGGGGAGCCCGCGTACCGTCTCGGCGAAGGCCATCCGTCGCGGCATCGGCACGTGGTACAGCACCGAGCTGTGGAACACCACCAGCGTCGCGTCGGGCGGGGACTGCGCGGCCAGGGCCGGCAGGTCGTCCACCAGATCGCCCCGTACGAGCAGCGGCGGGTCGGCTGCGACGACGGCCGCGGCCGCCCGCAGCCTGGCCCGGCGGTGCGCGTGCTCGGGCCAGATGAGGGCGTCGAGCCAGGCCAGATCCGCCGGGTCGGTCACGTCGAGCGGGTTCAGGTCCAGGCCGGCCCGCCACACCACCTGGGGCAGGCCGGTCGGCGGCGTCATGCCGGCGGCCGTGCAGGCGAGGACCGGGTCACCGGAGCCGACCAGGTGATCGCCGTAGCGGTAGCCGTACCGGTCGGGGTAGAGGCACAGCCCGGCCGACGCGCCGACCTCCAGCAGCGCGAGCGGCTGCGGGAGCGCGTTGAGCACCGGCAGCAGGACGGCGCATCGTCCGGCCTCGTTCGTCTGGGTGATCCGGGTGCGCATCTCCGCCTCGATCACGGGCCAGTTCGCCACCGTGTAGTCGTGGAACGCGGCCGGATCGTCGACCGGCCCGCCGAGCAGCCGGACCACGCCGAACAGCAGGTTCGGCTGCCGTTTGGCCGGCGGAAGCGCGGCGAGCAGAGCCAGGAGGTCCAGATCCCGCGTCACCGCGGATGCCAGGCGTTGGTACGTGGGCGACACACCGTGCGCCTCGCGGGCGGCGAACTCGGCGTAGATCGCAGCGATCGTCATGCTCCGATGATCGCAGGGAGCTTTTCCAGCACTCGGCCGGGCGCGTGTCCTACAGGCTGCTGCGGGCCCGGTCGTCCTGGGTGTGCGGGAGCCGGCCGGCGCGTGGTCCATCGGCGTACCGAGCCGGTCACCTGCTCGCCGGCCAGGGGGAAGGCTGAGCAGGACGGGCCGGATGATCCCCTTGCGTTTTCATCCCGCGCGACGGATCATTTCGTGCGCATCGTACCGTTTCCCTGCGAATCAGGAAGGACGATCCATGATCCGTCGCGTACTGGCCGTCGCGGTCCTGGCCGCCGCCACGCTCGCCACCGTCCCGGCCGCCGCGCAGGCCCTGCCTGCCTGCCCGGTCGGCTACCTGTGCAACACCCAGTACTTCTCCGACGCCGCGCGCACCCACCTGGTGGGCGTCAGGACGCAGTTCTGCGACCGTTCGGTCTCGACCTGGGGCACGCTCAGCGGTTACGTCACCTGGTCCTCCAGCCCCTGCAACTGACGGCGGGCCCCCGGACGGGGCCGGGGAGCCTCAGTCACTCGTCCTCCTGCCGGAGCCTCGGGGACGGCGCGGGCCCGGTTCGCGGCCGGGCGGCTGGCAGACCTGCTGCTCCGGCGCCGGTCGCGACGGGTTGGGCCGGGTGACCTCCGTCCTGTCCAGGAGGATCCGCTCGCCGTGGTGGGTCACCGTGATCGACGGCCCCCGCAGCAGCTGGTAGACCGTCGCCTCCGGGGTGACGCCGACGCTCAGCAGGCTGCCGCGGTAGCGCAGCCGGAAGGCGAGCCGGGTGATACCGGGAGGGAGTGAGGGGGCGAAGCAGATCCGTCCCCGACCCGCGCGCATCCCGCCGAAGCCCGAGACGAGCGCGATCCACGCCCCGGCCAGCGAGGCCATGTGCACGCCGTCCATGGTGTTCCGCTCCAGGTCCGCCAGGTCCATCAGCGCCGCCTCGCCGAGATAGCGATAGGCGAGCTCCAGATGGCCCACCTCGGCGGCGATCACCGCCTGGGTGCAGGCCGACAGGGACGAGTCCCGTACGGTCAGCGGCTCGTAGTAGGCGAAGTTGCGGGACTTCTGCTCCGGGGTGAAGGCGTCCCCGCGCAGGTGCATGGCGAGCACCAGGTCCGCCTGCTTGACCACCTGCTTGCGGTAGAGGTCGAAGTACGGGAAGTGCAGCAGCAGCGGATACCGATCGGGCCCGGTGGCCGCGAAGTCCCAGAGCGCGTGCTGGGTGAAGCCCTCGCACTGCGGGTGGACCCCGAGCCGCTCGTCGTAGGGCACGGACATCGCCTCCGCCGCGTCCCGCCAGCGGCGGATCTCCTCGGCGGTGACCTGGAGCCGTTCCGCCGGGCCCGGATGGCGGTCCGCGGCCTCGGCCGCCGCGCGCAGGTTCTGCTGGGCCATCAGGTTCGTGTACACGTTGTCGTCGACCACGGCGGTGTACTCGTCGGGGCCGGTCACCCCGTCGATGCGGTAGCGCCCGGCAGCGTCGTGGTGGCCGAGGGCGCACCACAGCCGGGCCGTCTCGACCAGCAGCGGCAGGCCGGTCCGCTGTTCGAACGACAGGTCCTGGCTGGCGTCCACGTACTGGATCGCCGCGTGCGCGATGTCGGCGTTGACGTGGAAGGCCGCGGCTCCGGCGGGCCAGTAGCCGGAGCACTCCTCGCCGTGGATGGTCCGCCAGGGGAAGGCGGTGCCGTGCAGGCCGAGCTGCCGCGCGCGCTCGCGGGCGAGCGGGATCGTGGCCCGCCGCCAGCACAGCGCGTCCGCGACGGCCGCCGGATGGGTGTAGGTGAGCACCGGCAGCACGAAGATCTCGGTGTCCCAGAAGGCGTGCCCGTCGTAGCCGGAGCCGGTCAGGCCCTTGGCCGGGATGGCGCGCTCCTCCAGGCGCGCGGCCGACTGCAGCAGATGGAACAGCCCGAAACGCACCGCCTGCTGCACCTCGGCGTCGCCCTCCACCTCGACGTCCGCGCCTTCCCAGAAGTCGTCGAGGAAGCGTCGCTGGTCGGCGTGCAGGCCGTCCCAGCCGTCCAGGCGGGCGGAGGCCAGCGCCGCGGCCACCTGGTCGTGCAGCGCGGCCCGCGAGCGCTGCGCCGACCATCCGTAGGAGAAGAACTTGACCAGTCGCAGCGTCTGGCCGGGCGCCAGGCGGGTGGCCACGGTCAGCCGGCTGATGTCGTCGGTGCCCTGCGCCTCGATCCGGGTGCCGTCCGGCCCGTCGATCTCGTGGCACATCCCGGCGGCCACGCGCAGGCCGCTGGCCCGGGTGCGGTGGACCATGATCGCCGTTCCGTCGCTGCTCGGCAGGTTCTCCTCCGCGACCAGCGGCGCGTGCAACGGCGCGGCGGCGCGCGGGTCCCTGCTCTCGTAGGTCTGGGTCTCGTTGGCGATCAGCTCCGACTGGACGACCACGCGCAACGGCCGCTCGACGGCCTCGACCTCGTACAGGATCGCGGCGACCGCGCGGTGGGTGAAGGACACCAGCCGGGTGGAGGTGATCCGGACCGGGGCCCCGGTCGGGGAGCTCCAGTGGGCCGTGCGGGTCAGGGTGCCGGCGCGCAGGTCGAGGACCCGTTCGTGCTGGTGGAGCGTCCCGTACCGCAGGTCGAACGGCTCGTCGCCGACCAGCAGCCGGATCACCTTGCCGTTGGTGACGTTCACCACGGTCTGTCCCGATTCCGGGTACCCGTAGCCCGCCTCCGCGTACGGCAGCGGCCGCACCTCGTAGAACCCGTTGAGGTACGTGCCCGGCGCCCCGTGCGGCTCGCCCTCGTCCAGGTTGCCGCGCAGCCCGATATGGCCGTTGGACAGCGCGAACACCGACTCGGTCTGCGCCAGCACCCGCAGGTCGAGATGCCGCTCCCGGACCGCCCACGGCTCGACGGTGAACGCCGGATGCCGGATCATCGGGCCTCCCGGGACGGCGGCTCCAGCAGGTCGGCCAGGTCGGTGACCACGACGTCGGCGCCGTGGTCGCGCAACGCCTCCGCCTGCCCCGCCCGGTCGACGCCGACGACGTGGCCGAACCCGCCCGCCCGGCCGGCGGCGACCCCGGCCAGGGCGTCCTCGAACACCGCCGCCTCGGACGCCCGCAGCCCCAGCGCCTCGGCGCCCGCCAGGTACATGTCCGGGGCCGGCTTGCCGGCGAGCCCGCGGTCCCGGGCCACGACGCCGTCGATGCGGGCCTCGAACTGCGCGGCGAGCCCGGCGGCGGCGAGGACCTGCTCGGTGTTGGCGCTGGAGGACACCACCGCGCGGCGCAGCCCCGCGTCCCGGACCGCGGCCAGGTAGCGGACGGAGCCGGGGAACACCTCCACGCCGTCCCGGTCGATGATGGCCTGCACCAGGGCGTTCTTGCGGTTGGACAGGCCGGACACGGTCATCGTGCCGGGCGGGTCGTCCGGTGTCCCCTCGGGCAGGCTGATGCCTCGGGAGTCGAGGAAGCTGCGCGCGCCGTCCGCCCGTTTCTTGCCGTCGACGTAGCGGTCGTAGTCGGCGCCCGCGTCGAAGGGGACGAACGCGGCCCCGGTCTGCTCGCTCCAGGCCCGCAGGAAGTCGTCGAACATCGACTTCCACGCCCTGGCGTGCACGGTGGCGGTACGCGTCAGCACGCCGTCCATGTCGAACAGGCACCCCCGAATCCCGTCAGGCAGCCCCAGCATGGATCCCCCGTTTCCCCTCACACCAGCTCCCACCTGCGCATACCCTCCGCCTTCGGTCCTCATCCGCGCGGCGCCCGGGCGGCGTTTGCCCACGTCGCCGAGGGGCATGTCGGCTGGACGGCGTGAGGTGCCATGGGTGCGCCGCATCGGGGGAAGGGGAGCCCATGCCGCTCGTCAACGTGAAGGTGATCGAGGGTGTGTTCAGCGCCACCCAGAAGGCCGAGATGGTCAGGAAGCTGACCGACACGATCGTCGCCATCGAGGGTGAGCACATGCGTGCGCTGACCTTGGTCGTGATCGAGGAGATCAAGAGCGGCGACTGGGGTGTGGGGGGACAGCCGGTGACGGCCGCCGACGTGCAGGCGCTGGCGTCGGGCGGGCCCGGCTGACGCCCTGCGGGCGCTACGCGTCCGCCCCTCCTTCCGGTGCCGCGCTCTGGACGTCCAGTGCGGCGAGGGTCTCCCGTAGCCAGGCGATCTCGGTCCTGCTGGTCGCGGTGGCGATCGTGAACAGGCCCTTGCGGAACGGGTCGTCGAAGTCGGCGGCCCGCAGGGGGCGGTCGCCGTCCCAGAAGAAGCTGGCCGGTTCGGTGAGGAAGGTCAGTCTGCGTCGCAGCACACCCGCCTGGAGCGCGGGGTCGTCGAGGTGGCGTAGGAACGCCAGCATCGTGAACCAGCGGTTCTCGTCGGTGACGAACGGCTCGTCCGGGTCGGCGAGCCGCCGCCGGAGCTCGGCGCGCCCGGCGGCGGTGAGGGTGAGCACGTGTCTGGGGGCGGCCTGGGCGCCGGGCTGCAGGTCGCGTTGGAGCAGGCCGTCGCGCTCCAGGCGTTTGATCGCCGGGTAGAGGGTGCCGTCGGCGATGGGCCGGACGTGTCCGGTCAGGGCGGCGACGCGTTTGCGCAGCTCGTACCCGTGGAGCGGTTCGTCGTAGAGGAAGCCCAGGATCGACAGCTCAATCATCCCGCTATGCTATCTCGATGTCGTGGTACATCGACATCTAGGTATCTCGGAGGGGATGGTTGTGAGAGACGCGCAGGTGCTGCCGGACGGGAGCCGCATCCGCTGGGCCGAGGCGGCCGGCCGGGAGCCGGTCCGCGTTTACGTGCACGGGCTGGGCGCGGCGGCGGCGCCGTACTTCCTGGAGGCCGCGAGCCGGCCGGAGCTGGCCGGGCACCGCAGCCTGTTCGTGGACCTGCTGGGGTTCGGCACCAGCGACCGGCCCACCGCGTTCGGCTACACCATGGAGGAGCACGCGGACGCGCTCGCGACCGCGTTGCGGGCGGCGGACGTGCGCGCGGCGCAGGTGGTCGCGCACAGCATGGGCGGGACGATCGCGGTGCACCTGGCCGAGCGGCATCCGGAGCTGGTGGCCGAGCTGGTGCTGGTGGACGCCAATCTGGACCCGGCCGAACCCGCCCCGCGGCCGGGCGGCTCGGGCATCGCCGCCTACACCGAGGCAGACTTCGTCCGGCACGGCTGGGAGGAGACGCTGACCCGGGTCGGGCCGCACTGGGCGGCCACGATGAGGCTCGCCGGACGGGAGGCGCTCTACCGCAGCGCGGTCCACCTGGCGCGCGCGGACGTGCGGGGACGACTGCGGAGGCTGCCGATCCCGCGCGCCTACCTCTACCCGGGGTCGGACGGCGAGCTCGGCGGGGCGGCCGAGCTGGCGGCCTCCGGGGTACGGCTGATCGCCGTCCCGGACACCGGCCACAACATCATGATCGACAACGTGGACGGTTTCGCCAGGGAGGTGAGCGGGTTGCTCAGCGGCCGGTGAGCAGGCCACGTTTCCCGTGCTCGGGATCCCGTCGGCGGCAGGTCTGGCGAAAGGGCGCCTGACCCCACCCTGTTGACCCCCGCGTGCGCGGGAATTGGGGTGACCGATTCCCGCGATCCAACCCGTGACAAAAGGGCTGACAAGCGCTTGAATGGCGCTCGAACATGAAGAGTCACATCGGGCTGGTGGGCCGGAGTGCGGAGCTGGAGCGGCTGCTGGCGGCCGTCGTCCATCCGCCCGCTCTGGCCGTCGTCGAGGGTGAGGCGGGCATCGGCAAGACCCGCCTGGTCTCCGAGCTGGCCGCGCGGGCCGGCCGGCCGGTGTTCCTGGGGCGGTGCGCGCACATCCGGGAGCCGTTCCCCCTCGGCCCGCTCCTCGACGCCGTGCGCGGCATCGGACTCGGCATCGGCGCGAACGGGACGCTGTCCCCCGTCACCGGCGCGTTACGGCCGCTGCTGCCGGAGCTGGCCGGACAGTTGCCGCCCGCCCCCGAGCCGCTGCAGGAGCGGGCGGCCGAGCGGCACCGGATCTTCCGCGCGCTGTCGGAGCTGCTGGGCTCTCTGGGCGAGGTCGTGCTGGTGCTGGAGGACCTGCACTGGGCCGACGAGCAGACGCTGGCCTTCCTCGGTTACCTCATGGGCGAGCCGCCGCCGGGGTTGTCGGTGGTGCTGACGTTCCGGGGCGAGGAGGTCGCGCTGGACGCCAGGACGATCGCGGCGCGGGCGGCACCGTCGGTGTCGCGGGCCCAGGTGGGCCTGGAGCCGCTCGACGTGGCCGAGACCCGGGAGCTGATGACCGCGATCCTCGGGTCGGAAGGGGTGTCGGAGGAGTTCGCCGCCCATCTGTGCGAGCGGACGTCGGGACTGCCCTTCGCGATCCAGGAGATGGTGGCGCTGCTGCGCGAGCGCGGGACGCTGATCAGGCGCGGACGCGGATGGGCGCGTAAGGCCATCGACGAGCTGAACGTCCCGACGGCGCTGCGCGACTCGGTCCTGGAGCGGGTGGGCCGGCTGCCCGCCGGGGCGCGGGCCGTGGTGGAGGCGGCCGCGGTGCTGCAGGTGCCGGTGCCCGTGCCGGTGCTGGTGGCGATCTGCGGCCTGGAGCGCGCGGACGCGCTGGCCGGGCTGGAGGAGGCGCTGCGTTCGGGGCTGCTGAGCGAGCACACCGCGCTCCCGCGCGGCGCCCCCGACGGCTCGGCGCGCACCGCGGGTGTGGGGTTCCGGCACATGCTGGCCCTGCAGGCGGTGTACGAGAGCATCGCGCTGCCCCGGCGTCAGGTGCTGCACGGGCGGGCGGCCGAGGCGGTCGAGCGGTTGCGGCCGGTGCCGATCGGGCAGATCGCGCATCACCTGCGGCACGCCGGGATGATGGAGGAGTGGGCCAGGGCGGCCGACCGGGCCGCGGCCGAGGCGGGCCGGCACGGCGACGACAGCGAGGCGGCCCGCCTCCTCGGCGACGTCCTGCGCGAGGCCCCGCCCGAAGGCAAGCTGCTGGAGGACATGGCGGTGCGCTTCGGCTGGGCCTCCGTCCAGGGCCTGCACGCCCAGCCCGGCTTCGGCCAGATGGACGATCTGCTGCGCCGCGACCTCGCGCCGGGCGTGCGCGGCGAGCTGCACTTCCTGTACGGCCTGCTCCTGGAGAGGGCGGGCGCCGCCCCGGAACTGCGGCGGGAGCAGTTCGCCACGGCGGTGCGCCACCTCGGCGACCGTCCGGAGCTGGCGGCCTGGGCGATGGTCGGGCTGGGCGTGCCGACCTCGGCCGGGGTGTCGCCGGCCGAGCACGTCTACTGGCTGGACCGCGCGCTGGAGACCGCCGAACGGCTCGGCGGCAGCCCGTCGCTGCAGCTGTCGGTGCTCGGCAAGGTGGCGATGGTGCTCACCACCATCGGCGACCCGCGCTGGACGTCGCTGATCGAGCGGATGACCCGGCTGGCCGGCGGCCGTCCGGAGTCCCGGCGGGAGGTCGTCGCGTTCTGGTCGGTCGGCGACGAGACCTGTTACGCGGGCCATTACGCGGTGAGCGAGCGGCTGCTGGACGCCGCGCTGCGCAGCGGGCTGAAGATCGACAGCAGCCGGCGGCTGGAGTACCTCATCCGGTCCTCCCTGGCGGTGCTGCGCTACTTCCGCGGGGAGTGGACGGGCCTGGCCGACGAGACCGCCCTGCTGCTGGACGCGCTCGACGAGCAACCGCACCAGCGCGTCACGGCCGAGCTGGTCGCCCATTGCCTGGCCGTGGCGCGGGGTGAGATCGAGGAGGGGGCACGCAGGCTCCGCGCGGCCGTCGGGCGGGCCGTGGAGGTCGGCGCGGTGGACGCGCTGCCGCCGGCGGTCGAGATGTTGCTGCGCCTGGGCACGGTCCGGGGTGAGCCGCCGGACGAAGAGCTGGTCGGGATGCTGGCGGGCTGGCGGGCCAAGGGGCTGCAGCCGCTGGCCGTCCGCGCGCTGCCGGCCCTGGCGGGCGCGCTGGTCGCGGCGGGCCGGACGGTCGAGGCCGGCCTTTTGTGCGCGGAGCTGGAGCGGGAGCTGGACGGGCTGGACGCGCCGCTGGCGCCCGCGGCGCTGGCCCACGCCCAGGGGTTCGTGACGGGAGATCCGGAGCGCTTCCTGGCGGGCGCGCACGCCTACGACGAGCTGGGCGGCCGGTACGAGGCGGCCCAGTGCCGCGCGCTGGCCGCGACCGCCCTGCTCGACGGCGGCGGCGAGGGCGAGCGCGGCGACGGCGAGCGCGGCAAGGGCGGCGGCGAGGGCGAGGGCGGCGGCGGCGATCCCGGGCGGGCCGGAGCGCTGCTGGGGGCCGCCATCGCGGTCTTCGAGGAGCTGGGGGCACGGTGGGATCTCGACCGGGCGGCGAGCACGGCCAGGCGGCACGGCGTGGCGGGGCCCGTCCGGTACCGGGGCGGCACGCGCGGCTACGGTGACGCGTTGTCGCCGCGCGAGGCCGAGGTGGCCGAGCTGGCCGCGACCGGGCTGAGCAACAGGGAGATCGCCAAGGAGCTGTTCCTGTCGCCGAAGACGGTGGACAAACATCTGAGCGCGGTGCTGCGCAAGCTTGGGCTGCGGTCGCGGGCGGCGCTCGGGCAGCGCATGAGCGGATCCGCCTGACCCATCCCCACGAATGGGGATTTTTCCCCATAGCTGGGTGTGTGCCACTGTCATCACGCTTGTCCCATGGACAGCCCGGACGAGCCCACTGAGACCGAGGACGCCGCAGAGCCGGCCCCGGCCCCGGACGACCACGAAAGCCCCGCCGACGCCCCCGTGACCACCGCCGACGACGACGGCTGGGTCGAGGCGTGATCCCCCACCGAGGACAGGAGCCCGCATGAGCATCTTCAGTCCGCGCTCACGAGCGGTGGTGATCAGCACGACCGCGGCGCTGGTCGCCGGACTGGGCCTGACCGGCTCGACGGCCGGCGCGGCGACCGGCACACTGACCGGCACAGCGACCGGCGTGCCGGCCGCCGGCCCGGTCATCCCGTACGAGGACGCCCCGGCCGTCGCCCGGGAGCAGCCCGCGGCCCCTGCCCGCCGGACCACCGTCACCCTCGTCACCGGCGAGCAGGTCCGCCTGGACGTGGACGAGCAGGGCCGGCAGAGCACCACCGTCCTGTCCCCCGGCGCGGCGCAGGCCGGCGGCACCTACCTGAGGTTCGGCTGGCACGGCGACCAGTACGTCATCCCGAGCACGGCCGTGCCGTTCCTGGACCGGCTGCTCGACCCGCGCCTGTTCAACGTCAGCCACCTGGCCAGGACCGGCAACCGGCCCGTCCCGGTCAGGGCCGCGACGGGCCGGCTCGCCGCGCTGGGCGCCACGATCACCCCGGACGAGGCTCCGGCCCTCGGCCGCGTGCTCGCCGAGGAGTGGCGCGCGGGCCGCGGCGGGACGCCGGCCGGCGTCGCGCGCATCAGCGCGCCGGACGACGCGCCGCCCTCACCGTTCCAGCGGCCCGCGACCGCGAAGGCGGCGGCCGGCGCCTACCACACCCTGTCGATCGACGGCGTCGACCTGGACGGCAAGCCCGGCGCGGTCGTCGCCTACGTGCACAGCGTCGACGACACCGATCTCGGCTTCTACACGATCAACTATCCCGGCGAGACCGGCGAGGTCGCCTTCAGCGTGCCGGAGGGCACCTACGCCGTCGAGGCGAGCGTGTTCACCGGGCCGGCCGACGACCTGACGAGCCGCGCGGCGTTCGTCGTCCAGCCGGAGTTCAGGGTCGGCGGCGATGTGCGGGTCACGCTGGACGCCCGCACCGCCGTGCCGTACGACGTCGAGGTGGAGCAGCCCACCGAGGGCATGTACCGGCAGGACATGTTCGCCTTCGTCAGGAAAAGTGAGGCGGGCAACTCGGCCGGGGTGGACGCGTGGGGGCTCGGAGCCTTCCAACTGGTCGCGTTCCGGATCGTGTCCAACCCGGACTTCGGCAGCCAGCCGCTGTACGCGACGCCGACCAGGCCGGTGCGCAAGGGCAGTTTCAGCTTCGCCGCCTACACCCAGCTGACCGAGACCGCGTCCGGTTCGCCCGGAAAGCCCAGCTACCGGCTCGTCCTCCCGTACGCCGAGGGCGTGCCCGGGAGCCTGACCCGCAGGGTGCGGAACGCGGAGCTGACCACCGTCCGCTCCACGATCGTGCGCAGCCCGTACGGGCAGCAGGACCGGTTCGAGCTGTTCCCCGAGGTCTTCCTGCCCTGGACGCAGAGCGCGCTCGGGGTCGGCGCGGCCGTGCTGCCGGGCGAGCGCACCGACTACCTGTTCAGCGGCTCCCCCGACATCACCGTCTGGCACACCGCGTTCAACTCCGACGACGGCGCGCGGCACTACAACCAGCGCCGCACCCTCAGGCCGGGTTCGGTGGTGCGCGAGGTGTGGAACAAGGCGCCGGGCGTGCCGTCGCGCACCGCGCCCTACCGGCAGGAGTCCACCATCGGCTTCGGCGGCGACTCGCCCCTCGTCGACGACCCGTTCGCGACCCTCTGCGTGGCCTGCCGCCAGGGAGACCTGGGCATGATCTATCCGCAGCGGTTCGCGGATGCGACGCCGGGCCACTACTCGACCGGCAACAGCTGGGACGAGCACTCCGGCCTGGACTTCTACCGCGACGGCGAGCTGGCCTTCACCTCCGACAACCGCATCACCGGCAACCTCGGCGCCCAGGCGGCCGACCTGCCGATGTTGCCCGAGCCGGCCGTCTACCGGCTGGTGTGGAAGCAGGACCAGCGCGCCGAGCTGGCCGGCACGCCGGTCACGACCGACTGGACGTTCCGCTCGGGTCCCGCCGACCAGCGGGCCAAGCTGCCGAAGAGCGCGTCGTGCGTGCCCGACGCCACGCGCGAGTGCTCGTTCCTGCCGCTGCTGTTCCTCCGTTACGACCTGCCGCTCGACGCCGCGTCGAAGGCGAAGGCCGGGCCGTTCGAGGTGGCGTTCGCGGTGGAGAGCCAGGAGCACATGGCCGCGCCGAAGGGCGTCGAGGCCACCGTCGCGGTCTCCTACGACGACGGCGCCACCTGGAGCGAGCCGCTGACGGCGCACCGGCGGGCCGACGGCCTGTTCGCCGCCACGATCCGGCACCCGGACTCCGGCGGGTTCGTCTCCCTGCGGGTCAGGGCGCACGACCGGCAGGGCAACGCCGTCGAGCAGACCGTCGTCCGCGCCTACGGCCTGACGAGCTGAAGGAGCTCATCATGGTGAAACTCATCGCGGCGGCCGCGGCCGCCCTGCTCCTCGCCGGGCCCGCCGTTCCGGCGCAGGCCGATCCCGCGCGCTCCTGCCCGGCCGCGCGGGCCGGGTCGGCCGGCTGCCTGCTGACCGCCCGTCCGGCGGCGGAGGCCAAGGCGGCCGGGCTGCCGCAGCCGTTCTCGGCCGCCGACCTGCAGCAGGCCTACCGGCTGCCGTCGGCGCGGCTGGGCGGCGGCCAGACGATCGCGGTCATCGTGCCGTACCACAACCCGAACGCGGGCAACGATCTCGCCGTCTACCGCAAGGCGAACGGGCTGCCGCCCTGCGAGGGGGAGTTCGACTGCTTCCGTCAGGTCAACCAGCGCGGCGGCGACGAGCCGCCGGGCACGAACCCGGACTGGTCGCTGAACAGCAGCGCGGCGCTCGACATCGCCGCGGCCGCCTGCCCCAACTGCAGGCTGCTGCTGGTCGAGGCCGACGACGCCGGCGCCGAGAACCTCGGCCTGGCCGTCGACCAGGCCGTCAGGCAGGGGGCCACGGTCGTCACCACGCCGTACGGCCTGCCGGAGTACGCCGGCGAACTCGCCCACGCCGCCCATTACGCGCACCCCGGCGTGCCCGTCACCGCGCCGAGCGGCGACAGCGGATTCCCCGCCAGGACGGGCAGGCAGCTCGTGCCCGCGGCGTACGGGACGGTCACGGCCGTCGGCGGCACCACGCTGTACCGTCAGGCCGGCGCGCGCGGCTGGGGCGAGACCGCCTGGTCCGGATCGGGGTCGGGCTGCTCGGTCTATGTCACGCGGCCCGCCTGGCAGCCGAAGGGGGCGTGCGGCGCCAAGCGCACCGTCGCCGACACGGCCGCCGTGGCGGACCTGCGAACGCCTGTCGCCGTCTACGACAGCTACTCCTACGGCGGCTGGGTCGCGGTCGGCGGCACCCCGATCGCCGCCGCACTGGTGGCCGGGGTGTACGCGCTGGCCGGCAACGGCGACCTGATCACGCCGGGCAGGCAGCTGCAGGCGGGCAAGGGCCACCTGTTCGACATCACGGCGGGCAGGACCGGCGCCTGCGCCGCGCCCGAGCTGTGCAACGCCCGTCCCGGCTACGACGGCCCGACCGGCTACGGCAGCCCCGACGGCATCGGCGCCTTCTAGGAGAGCCCATGAAGACCCTCATTGCCGGCGTACTGCTGGCGACCACTCTCACCACGCCCTCGGCCGCACCGGGAGGCTGCGTGCCGTCCTGGAACGTCGTCGACACCTCCGCGATCACCCCGGTCGGCAGCCATCCGCAGGACGTCACCGTCTTCTCCGCCCGGGAGGCCCTGTTCACCGGCTCCTCCTCCAGCGGGTCACCGGCGGCCTGGATCGGCCACCTGCGCGGCGGCCGGCCACGTGACCACATCCGCCCGCCCCTCCCGCCGCACACCAGGCAGAGCGCCGAGGCCAGCTCCTTCCACTCCCCCAGCGGCGGCTGGCTGCTGCTGGACCACATGGGCACCGGCGCCGACACCACGCAGGCCGCCCGCTGGGACGGCCGGCGCTGGACGCTCCACCCCACGGCCGTCTCACCGGCGGCGGCCACGACGGGTCTCTACCTGGCCGACGTCGCCTCGGTGTCGAAGAACGACGCCTGGGCCGTCGGCTACACCTACGGGGCCAGAAAGGGCGACCTGAACCCGCCCACCGCCGCGCTGATCGAGCGCTGGGACGGCCGGCGCTGGTCGATCGTCGAGAACCCGGCCGCCGGCCGCCCGGAGTCGATCCTGCGCGCCGTCACCGCCGTCGCGCCCGGCGACGTGTGGGCCGTGGGCAACCAGCGTGACGCCGACGGCGTCATCAGCCCGCTCGTCCAGCACTTCGACGGCACGCGGTGGACGGAGGTGCCGGCCCCGCACCCGACGGGCGCCCTCTTCGCGGTCTCCGGCACCGGCCCCGACGACGTGTGGGCGGTCGGCAGCCGGCGCCGCGACGGAACCGACAACCAGGCGGCCGCCCTGGTCATGCACTGGGACGGCACCGCGTGGAGCAGCGTGACGACGCTGCCCGACCTGGGCAACAGCCGCCTCGACAGCGTCTACGCCGCCGCCCCCGGCGACGTCTGGGCCGTCGGGGACGTCGGCCTCGGCCAGGAGGAGGAGTTCCTGCACTGGGACGGCTCCGCCTGGACGACGGTCTCCCATCCCGGGCCGCGCATGAACGGCCTGACCTACAACTTCCTGGACGTGCACGGCAGCGGCCCGGACAACGTGTGGGCCGTGGGCCTGACGATCTCCGAGGTCGACCAGGAGGTGCGGCCGATGGCCGCCAGACTCACCTGCGGAAAGGGCTGACATGCGATTCCGGGCCTTACTCCCCGTCCTGGCCCTGGTGGCGGGGCTGACCCCGGCCCTGCCCGCGCAGGCGGCGCCGGGCGACGTCTGGGTGATCCTCGAGCCGGAGGCCAACCTGTCGGCCGCTCCCAAGGCGCGTTCCAGGACCGCGCGCGGCCAGCTGGTCGTGGACGCGCTCAAGGACACCGCCGTCCGCACCCAGTCGGACGTCAGGAAGTATCTCAAGGACGAGAAGCTGGACAGCGAGTCGTTCTGGGTCACCAACGCGATCCTGGTCAAGGACGCGACCCCGGCCCAGGTCAGGAAGCTGACCGCGATGGGCGGCGTGCGGCAGGTGCGGCCGCCGAAGACGTACACGCTGGCGGAGCCGGTGCGGCGGGCCGCCGCCGGCGCGGCCGGCACGGGCGTGGAGTGGGGCGTGGCCGACATCAACGCCGACGACGTCTGGAAGGAGTACGGGCGGCGCGGCGAGGACATCGTCATCGCCAACATCGACACCGGCGTGCAGTTCGACCACCCCGCCCTGCGCGCCTCCTACCGCGGCACGAACGCCGACGGCACCGTCACCCACGACTACAACTGGCTGGACACCTCGGGGCACTGCGCGGGCGGCGCTCCCTGCGACACGCACGGGCACGGCACCCACACCATGGGCACCATGGTGGGCGACGACGGACAGGGCAACCAGATCGGCGTCGCCCCCGGCGTGAAGTGGATCACCGCGAACGGCTGCCAGACCTGCAGCGAGGAGGACCTCGTCGCGGCCGCCCAGTGGATGCTGGCCCCCACCGACAGCCACGGCCAGAACCCGGACGTCAGCAAGCGGCCGCACATCATCAACAACTCGTGGAGCTCGACGGAGCCGACCGACGAGCCGATCATCGAGGACATCCTGCAGGCGTGGGCGGCCTCGGGCATCATGGGCGTCTGGGCCAACGGCAACAGCGGCCCGGCGTGCAAGACCAGCGGCTCGCCCGGCAGCCGCACGCTCAACTACTCCGTCGGCGCCTACGACGTGAACGGCGCGATCGCCTCCTTCTCCAGCCGCGGCCCCGGCCAGAACGGCGAGACCAAGCCGAACATCGCCGCCCCGGGCGTCGACGTGCGCTCGGCGCTGCCCGGCGGCTCCTACGGCCTGATGTCGGGCACCTCCATGGCGGCGCCGCACGCGGCCGGCGCCGTCGCGCTGCTGTGGTCCGCCTTCCCCGACCTGGTACGCGACCTCGACGGCACCCGGGCACTGCTGGACGCCTCCGCGATCGACACGGCCGACGCCCGGTGCGGCGGCCCCGCCGAGGACAACAACGTGTTCGGCGAGGGCCGGCTGGACGCCTCGGCGCTGCTGGCCGTCGCCAAGGTCGGGCTCGGCACGCTGGCCGGGACCGTCACCGACGCGGAGACGGGCGAACCGGTGCCCGGCGCCACGGTCTCCGTGACCGGCGCGCGCTCCCGTGACGCCGTGACCGGCCGGGCGGGCGACTACTCGCTGCGGCTGATCGGCGGCGAGTACCAGGTCAAGGTCAAGGCGTTCGGCTACGACGACGCCACGCGGGCCGCCACGATCGCCAAGGACGGCACGGTCACGCTCGACGTCCGGCTCGCGCCGACCGCGCGGGTCCAGGTCGGCGGCACCGTGCGGGACGGCTCCGGCCAGGGCTGGCCGCTGGCGGCCAAGGTGACGGCCTCCGACGGCGCCGGGCACACCTGGACGGCCAGGTCCGACGCCGAGACCGGCGCGTACCGGCTGGACCTGCTGCCCGGTACGACGTACACGCTGGAGGCGGCGGCCGTGCCGCGCGGCTACACCCCGGCCGTCCGGCAGGTGACGGTCGGCACGGCGCCGCTCACCGAGGACTTCGCGCTCACGGTGACGCTGGCCTGCGAGGCTCCGGGTTACGAGCCGGTCCTGGAGGGCGTCACGGAACGCCTCGACTCCGGCCTGCCGGGCGGGTGGAGCGTCACCAACGCCGATCCCGGGTTCCCCGGGTACGCCCACGAGCCCGGCTGGGTGCTGAACGACCCGGGCGGCCGCACCAACAGGACGGGCGGGAAGGGCGGGTTCGCGATCGTGGACTCCGACCACTACGGCCTGCACCACGTCCAGGAGACCACGCTGACGTCGGCGGCCGTGGACCTGTCCGAGGCCGCCGCCCCGGCCCTGCAGTTCGCCTCCGACCTGGAGCCGAGGGTGAACGGCACGGCGCTCGTGGACGTCAGCCTCGACGGCGGCCGGACCTGGGCGAACGTCTGGAAGAAGGCCGGCTACCCCGGGGCTCGCGGGCCTGGGCTGCAGGTCGTGGAGCTGCCCCAGGCGATCGGCCGGACCGCGGTGCGGGTGCGGTTCACCTTCCTCGGCCAGCTGTCGGGGTGGTGGGGGATCGACGACGTCTTCCTCGGCCACCGTACCTGCGAGAAGAACTAGCTCCTCCGGGCCCCGGAGAACGACGAGCGGGCACGGCCGGACGATCTCTGTAGACCGTGCCAAGTTCCTGCCCCTAACATCCCGCTTCATGATGATCCGCGTGCTGGCTGCCACGGCAGCCGGACTGATGGCGTTCTCCGGCACGGCAGCCGCCTACCCGATCCAGGGCGTTCCCGAGCTGACCCACAACGCCCTGTACAAGAAGGGCAAGCTCCCCAAGATCAGCTGCAAGCTGACCAAGGGCACGACGAAGTCCTCGACCACCACCTACCTGAACACCCTCGTCGGCTGTCTGAACGACGCCTGGGGGCCGTTCATCCCCGACTTCCAGCCGGTCAAGACCGACATCAGAGCCGCCTTCGAGAAGGGGCCCTGCTACAACGGCATAGAGATCACCGGCTCGTTCGTCACCACCTGCTACTCCCAGCTCCAGGTCCAGCTCGCCGCCGACTGGATCAGCGCCAAGGACGACCTGCCGATCCGCGCCCAGGTCGTCCAGGCGTGGAGCGGCGTGGTCATGGGACAGACGGGCATCGGCGCGGCCTACTGGGCCATGCCGAACGACGCCGACGAGAAGCAGCTCGACGAGCAGGGACGTCGCTTCGACATGCAGCGGCTGTGCCTGTCCGGCGTGACGCTCAAGGCCCTGGGCGCGAAGTCGAAGAACTGGAAGGCCACGCTGAAGGCCGAGGAGCCCACGCCGAAGGACAAGCGCTGGCGCGACCGCTTCAGCAAGGACAAGCTCAGCGCCAACGATCTCCACTGGTTCACGCAGGGCTACACCAAGGGCACTCCGGGCGCGTGCAACACCTGGAAGGCGCCGGAGTCCAAGGTGGCGTGACGAGCTTCTCCGCCGTCTTCTCCCAGGCGGCGGGATCCGCGTCGCACGGCCCCGCGCGCGGCCTGGTGCTGTCGCGGATCTTGGCTCTTCATTTGTGAGCGATGCTCATGTATGGTCGCCGTCACTATGAGGAACCGCTGGTTGTCGCCGATCGCCGTCGTGGTGCTGGCCGCCGTCATCGCGCTGGGAGCGGTGTTCGACCCGTCGGGGCTGGCCGCGCCGTACACCTGGACCGGGGCCGACCTGCTGCCCGTCGCCGGGCTCTGGCAGGTGGCCGCGCCGGCCGTCTACGTGCCGCTGCTGCTGGCGGGAGTCGGCGTGCTGACGTGGGCGGTCGCCCGCGGACGTGGCCCGCTGCGTACGGCGCTGCTGGTGTGGGGCGCGGTGGTGTGGTCGGCGATGGCGGCCAAGCTGCTGATGTCGCTGGCGATGACCGTCGAGGACGTGCTCCACCTGGCGTGGTCGACCGGCTTCACCGGCGTCAAGGCGGCGGTCTTCGGCCTGCCGGTGGCGGCGGCCGCCTGGCTCGCCCAGCTCCTGCACCGCCGCCTCGTCCCGCCTTCTCCCGCGTCGGAGTCCGCGGGGCCCGGCGCGGGCTCGGGGGCGTCGGCGCCGGGATGGGTCGCGGCGGGAGTGGCCGTGGTCCTGGCCGCGTCGGTCGGCGGGGTGTGGTGGGGCGGCTCGCCCGTCGGCTATGCCATCGGCGACTCCCCGCTGGCGCCGGCGCCCGAGGCGGGACCGCTGGGCTGCCTGGCCGCCGTCACGCTGCTGGGTGTGCTGACCTGGGCGGTCAACCGCCGGCTCAGCGCCACCGCCTCGCCCCGGGCCGTCGTGGCCGGGCTCTCCGCGCTGGCGGCGGCCGGGACGCTGGGCCTGGTCCAGGTGGCCGTCGGCATCCCCGGCGACCTGGCGGGCGGCGGCCTGTTCTGGGCGCCGGCGATCATGCTTCGCCTCGCCCCCGCGCTCTCCTTCGGCGCCCTGCTCGCCGCGGCGACGGCGCTGCTCGTCGCCCTCCTCGACGCCGTCCGGCCGGCGCGCAGGGGCGTCGCCCGGGCCGCGCCGATCCCGATGGCGGTCGTCGTGGCCGCGGCGGCGCTCGCCTTACCGCTCCTGCAGCCCGGCGCCGCCACCCCGCCGCCGCCGCGCACCCCGGGGCTGACGCTCTCGGCCGACCGCAGGATCGTCGACGCCGACGGCAACGAGGTGCTGCTGCGGGGCGTGAACGTCAACCAGCTCGAAGACTATTTCCAGCAATTTCAGGACAAGGCGGTGACGCGGCCGCTCACCGAGGCCGACTTCGCCGGCATGGCGAAGATGGGCTTCAACGTCGCCCGTCTCGCCCTGTCCTGGTCGGCGCTGGAACCCCGGCCCGGCCAGTACGACCCGGCCTACCTCGCCAAGATCTCCTGGGCCGTCGGGACCGCCGCCCGGCACGGCCTGCGCACGGTCATCGACATGCACCAGGACGCCTGGGGGAAGGGCGTCGCCGCCGCGCCCGGGACCACCTGCCGGAACGGTTCCCCGATGCACGGCTGGGACGGCGCCCCCACCTGGGCCGACCGCTTCGACGGCGCCCCCAGGTGCGAGTTCACCGGGCGCGACATCTCCCCGGCCGTCGCCCGCGCCTTCACCAACTTCTACCAGGACCGGGACGGCATCCAGACCCGCCTGGTCGCCGCCTGGGGCATGCTGGCGGAGCGGTTCGCGAACGAGCCGATGGTCGCCGGGTACGACCTGCTGAACGAACCGGGCTTCGGCGAGGCGCCGCCGATCACCTCCGGCGTCCTGCTCGGCCGCTACTACAACCGGGCGATCAAGGCCATCCGGGCGGGCGAGCGGCGCGGTTTCCCCCACCTGGTCTTCTTCGAGCCGTCCGTGCTCTGGTCGGGTCTCGGCTTCGAGGTCCTGGTGCCCAAGGGCTTCACCGACGACCGGCTGCTCGTCTTCGCGCCCCACCTCTACAACGAGTCGATCACCATCGACCAGGGCACCGGCCTCACCGTCACGAGCATCGAGCGCGGCTTCGAGCTGGCGAGCCGGGCGGCGGAGTACTACGGCGCCGGGCTCTGGTCGGGCGAGTGGGGCTGGTTCGGCGACCCCGCCGCGGCCCCGATCGCGCGATACACCGACCAGGAGGACCGGCACCGCATCGGAGGCGCGTTCTGGGTCTGGAAGCAGTCCTGCGGCGACGCCCACGCCACTGCCGGCGCCAGGACCGGCGGCAACCTCGTGATCGAGGACTGTGCCACCGGGAAGGACCTGCCTCCGCCCGCCGAATACGTCGCCGAGCTCGCACGCCCCTACCCCCGTTCCGCCCCCGGCCGGCTGACCGGCCTGACCTCGGACCGCGCGAGCCTCACGGCCCGGGGTGAGGGCAGCGGGTGCGGTCTGGACGTCTGGTTCCCGGGCGAGGCCCGGCCGGCCGTCCGCGGCAGCGGACTGCGCGGCGTCGCCGTCCGGCAGGCGCCGGGCGGCTGGCGCATCACCGGCTGCACCTCGGGCTCCTACAGCGTGACGGCGGACGTCTAGCGCTCCCCCGGCGCGACCGGTCGGGTCAGCGGTGGTCGCCGGCGTAGAAGGCGCGGGCGGCGAAGCCGATCCACTCGGGGCGTTCCCAGGTGCTCCAGCGGGCGCGCGCCTGCTCGTCGATCGCCGCGGCCGCCTCGTCGGCGGAGGCTCCGGCCGCGCGCAGCCGTGCGACCTCCCCGTGCACGAAGTCGAGGTAGTCGCGGACGTCGCGGATCAAGGACAGGTCGCCCACCTCCCCGTGGCCGGGCACGACGATCTCGGGGCCGCCCGCGATCAGGTCGTCGAGCACGCCGATCCAGCCGGGGCCGTCCACGTCCACGTCGTACGGCGGGAAGTACGGCGCGATCGGGAAGATGCGGGTCTCGATCAGGTCGCCGCCGAACAGCACCCGGTCGTCGATGACGACGACCTGGTCGGAGCCCGTGTGCGCGGGCCCGACGGCCCGCAGCGCCGCCCTGCGCCCGCCCAGGTCGAGCTCGGCCCGGCCCTCGTAGACCAGATCGGGATCGACGAGCTCGACGCCTTCGAGCTCGGCCGCCGCGGCGGCGCTCAGCCCCTTGAACATCTCGACGTAGGCGGCGCCCTTACGGTGCAGCTCCGCGCGCTGGGAGGCGTTGTAGACGATCGTCGCGGCCCCCTTGAACGCCTGCGCCCCGAACCCGTGCTCGGGGTGGAAGTGCGTGAGGGTCAGGTACAGCCGCCGGTCGCCGGCCAGCCGCCTGGCCTGCTCCAGGACGTGCTCGCCGTTGCGGCGGCCCATGCCGGTGTCGACGACCAGCGCGGCGTGCTCGCCCACGACGATCCCGACGTTCGGGACGAGCTCGACGCGGTTGTCGGGGATGACGTACACGCCGTCGGACACCTCGACGGGCTCGCCGCGCACGACCGGCGGCGGGCTCGTCCGCACGTCGGGAAGGTCGCCCAGGTCAGGGGACGGGTTGGGCGTCACATCGGCGGGGCACATGATCCGGCTCCAATCTGAACACTGTTGAGATGGTGGCGAGCGTAGCAGAGATCTGAGCGGTGTTAAGATCGGGCGATGGCGAAAGGGCGATACCACCACGGTGACCTGCGCAGCGCGCTGCTCGACGCCGCCGAGGCTCTCGTGCGCGAGCGCGGCGCCGACGGCTGGTCCCTGCGCGAGGCCTCGGCGCGCGTCGGCGTCAGCCCCAGCGCCGCCTACCACCACTTCGCCTCCCGCGACACGCTGGTGCGCGCCCTGTCCGAACGCACGCTCGCCTGGCTCGGGGAGCGCCTGCGACAGGACTGCGAGCGCGCGCCCGGCCAGGCCGGCGACCCGCAGCGGCGGCTGATCGCCCTGGGCTGCGGCTATGTGCGCTGGTCGCTCGACGACCCGGCCGTCGCCCGGCTCGTGCTGCGCGGCGGCGCGACCGCCCCCGACTCCGCGATCTCCCCCCACCCGCACGACGTCCTCACCGCGGAGCTCGACCGGCTCGCCGCGGCCGGCGGCCTGCCGGGGCCCGCCCGCGAGGGCGCGGAGTTCGTGGTGTGGGCCGCGCTGCACGGGCTGGCCGTGCTGCTGGCCGATGGCCTGGTGCACTTCGACGATCCGAGCGCGGTCGACCTCCAGACCGCGCGCGTGATCCGTACCACGCTCAACGGCCTGGCCCAGGAGGCGTCCCACGCGGCGGGCCGCCCGGCGGGCCGCTCGGCGCACACCGAACGCCTGGCCCGCCGTTCCCACGGCTGACCCCGCCCGGTAGGAGGAGACGCGCGGGCTCGTCCGCGCGGCCCGGTAGGGCTGGCCCTACCTGTTCCGGGCCCTGTGCACGCCGAAAAATACGCAGGTCAGCGGCATCGTCCGGGCATCGGGACGCGTCATACGGTTCTTGGCGTCAAGCAGAGCGACACCAAGGAGCAACTCACATGACCGTTGGCCGGAAGCTGGCCGCCCTCGCGGCGGGCCTGACCCTCGTGCCCGTCCTGGCCCAGGCGGCCTTCGCGGCCGAGCCCGCAGCGCCCGCCGAGCCGGTGCGCGCTCTGGAGGCGGCGGCGCACGAACTGCGCTCGACCGAGCCGGGCGCGGAGTCCGGCGACCTGAGGGCCTTCGGCCGGATGGTCGGTGACGCCCGGGTCGTCGGCATGGGCGAGGCGACCCACGGTTCGCACGAGTTCTTCACGGTGAAGGAGCGGGTCTTCCGCCATCTCGTGGAGAAGAAGGGTTTCACCACGTTCGCGCTGGAGGCCAGCTGGTCGGCAGGATTGCGGCTGGACGAGTACCTGCGGACGGGGAAGGGCGACCTGCGAGCCATCGCCAAGGAGGTGCTGCGGTCTTCGCCGTGGGAGCGCGAGGAACTCGTCGGGATGCTGGAGTGGATGCGCGAGCACAACCGCCGCGATCCCGGCCGTCCGCTGCACGTCATGGGCGACGACGTCGGCGCGCCGAAGGTGGGCGAGGAGGTCTTCGCCCGCATCGCCCGGTACGTCCGGAGCGCCCACCGCGGCTCCACCGCTCACCTGACCGCGCTGTACGAGGGGTTGCGCCCGCTCGACGACGTCTTCGCCTACCTGAACCGGCCGCTGGACGAACGGCGGCAGCTCGCCGCCAAGGCCCAGCAGGCGCTCGACCTGCTGATCACCCTGGGAGGGCCGCGGGCGTCGGCCGCGTACGACAGCGCCGTCCAGGACGCCCGGTTCATCGCGCAGACCGCCAAGTTCGCCGGCTACGACGTGGCCGACAAGTCCTGGCTGAGCGTCATCGAGCGCTACCGCGACCAGGTCATGGCCGACAACACCGTCTGGTGGCTGCGACACCACGGCGGCAAGATCCTCATGTCGGCGCAGAACACCCACGCCGGTTACGTCTCCAGCGACCCGGCGCTCTACCCGAAGACGCAGGGCGCCTACCTGCGCGACACCCTGGGCGAGAAGTACGTCGCCGTCGGCTTCACCTTCGACCGCGGATCCTTCCTGTCGAAGGACGCCGCGCTGGGCGGCGACTGGAAGCGGTTCACCGCCGGCCCCGCCGAGCCCGGCAGCAACGAGCACACCCTCGACCGGGTCCGCCACGACGACTTCTACCTCGACATGCGCACCGCGCCGGCCGCCGCGCGCGACTGGCTCGCGGTGGCCCGGCCGACCCGCAACATCGGCACGCAGTACCCGTACCCGCCGCTCGACACCGCCCTGTCGCGCGCCTACGACGTGCTGGTGCACCTGCACGAGGTGCGTGCGGCGCAGGTGCTCAAGTAGCGAGGCAGCCGGTGGGGCCCGCGGCAGACGCCCCGGGCCCCACCTCATTCAGCTGTCCACCCGGTCATCACCCGGCACGCCGCTGGCGTCCTGGACTGCTCAGTACCAGCCACCCGTGGTGGTGATGGTCTGGGTGTTCATGGTGGCCCCGCTGCAGTTGACGCTCACGTCGAAGCAGGTCATGTCGCAGTACATGAGGCCGGCCTCGTCGGCGGCCGGCAGCATGTCCAGGGCGGAGACGTTCAGCTCCATGGCAATTCCCTTCCCTATGGTGGTGAGCGGGCGCCGCCTCGCGCGGCGCCCCTTTTTCACGGCCGGTCCCGGAGCGGGCCCGTACCGGCCGAGCCGGTGAGCTACGCGCCTGGTCCGGCGCGGAGGAAGTCGACGACGCGGTCCAGGACCGCGGTGTCGCGGACGTCGTGCTGCAGGTCGTGACCCCCGCCGGGGACCTCCAGATAGATCGGTGCGGCGCCCTCGGGCCACCGGGCCGCGCGCAGGCGCGCGTACAGCCGGCGGGAGTGCCCGACGGGGATGATCGGGTCGTCGTCGCCGTGCACGATGAGCAGCGGCAGCCGCATGCGGCCGGCGAGCCGCAGCAGGTCGCGGGGGCCGAGTTCGTCGTCGAGGTCGGTGCGTCCGCCGAGCCGGTCCAGCAGGGCGCGCACCGGGGGCGGGCCGTCCTCGTACAGCGCCCGTCCGGACAGGAAGGGCGCGACGACCGCGGCGCGCGACCACAGGTCCGCCTGCGCGGCGCAGGCCAGCAGCGCGAGGTACGCGCCGTAGCTGGCCCCGTACACCATCGGCCGCGGTGCGCCGGGGTCGCGGGCGGCGGCCAGAGCCCGGCCCAGGGCGAGGACGTCGGCGAGGTCGGGGCCGCCCCAGGCGTCGCGGATGGCGTCACGGTGGGCGGCTCCGTAGCCGGTGCTGCCGCGCTGGTTGGGCGCGACGACGGCGATGCCCGCCCTGGACAGGCGCTGGAAGAGCGGTTCGTGGGCGAACCGCCAGGCGGCCTCGGGGCCGCCGTGCAGCGCGACCACCACCCGGTGGCCGGCCGTGGGATCGCCGTACACGATCGCCTCCATCGGCCCCGCCGCGCCCGGACAGGACAGCACCCGGGCCGGGGACGGCCGGATCCCGCCGTCCGCGATCGCCGCCGGCGGCCGCGACACGGAGCAGCCGGCGATGCCGACCAGGCCGGCGGGGCGGCCCGGCGCGCTGTGGACGAGGTGCAGGCCACCGGTGTTCCAGCGGGCGGCCGGATGGATCACCCCGGCGGGCAGACGGGCCTCGGTCCCGGCGTCCGCCGCCAGGTCGTGCAGGACGAGGTGGGAGCGGGTGCGGCGGTTCACCGCGAGGGCCAGCCGCCGTCCCGAGGGGTTCAGCGCCAGTGGCGTCACCTCTCCGTCGAAGGCGTTCAGCCGCTCGGGGTGGCGGGCAGGCCCGTCGTCGTCGCGGTCGCGGACGCCCAGGCGGTACGCGCCGTCGCGGCGCACGGCCGTCAGCAGCACGCCCGCGCCGGGGGCCGCCAGCAGGACGTACTCGTCGGCCGCCGGCCCGGCCGGCGGGGTGAGCGCGCCGGTGGAGGTGTCCAGGACCACGGTGGCCGGCTCGGCCCCGGCCCTGGTCAGGGCGAGCCGGCGGCCGGTCTCGTCGAGCCAGATCCCGCCCCTGACCGGGTACGGCGCCGTGGCGATCCGCTCCGGGCGTTCCGCCCGGCCGGACAGGCGCCACACCGAGGTGCGCCCGTCGGCGCCGGTGGCCAGCACCAGGGCGGCGATCCCCGGGGCCGCGCCCGCCACGACCCTGACCACGCCGCCGCGGAAGACCGCCAGCTCGTGTTCCTCTGCGTTCCCGTCGTCCCCGTCGTCCCCGTTGTCGCGGGACGGCGCGGTGAGCAGCGTCAGGCGGTGTGCGTCGGTCCCGGCGCGGCACAGCAGCACGTCGCCGCTGTCCGTGGGCGTCGGCACGCTCGCCGAGGTCTCACCGGTGCGGGTGCGGAGGGTGCGCGGGCGTGCGCCGGCGACGTCCCACACCTCCGGGACGAGGAGGCCGCGGCCCCGCCGGGCGAGGCAGGCGGCGTACCGGCCGTCGCCGGAGAAGCGGAAGTTGATGCGGCTGACGTCGGGCAGGTGGCCCTCATCCGCTGTCGTGACGTGCCTGCTCATCGGGCCGGCCGCCCGGAACCGCCGTCGGCCGTCCAGGGGCGGGGGCCGCCGTGCCGGAGCCTGTCCAGGAAACTCAGGACGCCCGCCAGCCCGGTGTTCCAGCCGACGCCCGTCGCCGTCCCTCCCTCGTCCGGCGTCACCAGCGATCCGTCGCGCACGACGGCACGGCTCCACAGCACCGCGGCCAGCTCCTCGGCCTGCGCCCGGTAGCCGGGCTCGTCCAGGAAGTCGGCCAGGTCGAGCAGGAACTGCCCGTCACCGGCCAGGCCGTGGCAGGCCGAGGTGCCCGAGGCCAGGCGCCGGGCGTACACGGTGGCGGCGGCGCCTTCGGCGGCCGTCCTGAAGCGCGGGTCGCCGGTGGCCACGTGCAGGCGGACGAGGAACGTCCCGATCCCGGACGATCCGCTGCACCAGTGAGGGATCCTGCCGCCGCCGCCGGGAGAGTCCGGCCACCAGGCCGTCCCGTCGCGGTGTTCCGCCGCGGCCAGCAGCGTCTCCCCCGCCGCCACGGCGGTCTCCAGGCAGTCCGCGCGATCCAGCGCGGTGCCGGCGGCCAGCAGGAACGTCGCGATCCCCGCGACCCCATGGGCGAAGCCGTAGTGCACGAGACCGGCCAGCGCGGAGTCGAAGTCGTCGGGGACGGGCCACAGCACCTCACCGGCGCTGTGCCGGGCCGCCTTCAGCAGGGCGTCGGCGCACTGACCCGCGCGGTCACCGAAGCGGGCCTCGCCCGTCTCCCGCCCGAAGTGCAGCAGGGCCAGCCCGGCGCCGGCCAGGCCGTGGCACACGTCGGGGTTCGGCCAGGTCACCGGCAGGGTGAGCGCCATCTCGACGCCCGCGGCGCGGACGGCCTCGTCACCGAGCCGGCGTCCGGCCTCGAACAGGCCCCAGGCGATGCCGGCCCGGCCGAAGTACAGGCCGGGGGACGGCCGGTGCTCGCCCTCCAGACGGCGGATCGTCCAGGCCGCGGCCTCCCGCAGGACCGCGCCGGCATCGTCGCGCGCCTGCGGGGTGAGCGCCCGGTCACCCGCGAGGACGGACGCCAGCAGGTGGAGCACCCCCGCCGAGCCGTACTGGACGGCACACGGATCGGCCGTCGCCCCGAACCCGGAGGCGGGCCACAGGGCGCCCGTGGGCCGGGGGGCGGCGAGCGCGTCCGGTGACATCGCGCGCCGGAGGTGGGCGATGCCGTCGCGCAGGAGGCGATCCTGGCCGGACACCTCCAGGCGGCGGACGTCGGCCGCCGCGGACGGCACGTCACGTCCGGACAGCGCGTCCAGGAACTGCTCCGCCCGGCGCAGGTCCCACCGCTGCCCGGGGTCCTCCGCCATCAGGCCGAGCAGCAGGGGCGCCATCGCGGTCGTCACGGGATCACCGGCGGCGGCGACGCCGACCAGCGTGGCCAGCCGCGCGTCGCGTGACCGCCCGCCGGGGGGATCGTCGTCCAGCAGCGTCGGCGTGGACGCGGTGCACAGGTGGTACAACGTCGCGCCCAGCGCGTACAGGTCGGCGGCGCGACCGGGCGCGGGCGCGTGCACGGCCGCGGCACGCTGCTCGGGGGCCGCGTAGCCCGGCGTGTAGCTCCGCTGGACGGCCGTGCCGGGGACGGCGGCCAGTTCCAGGTCGATCAGCCGGCATTCGCGCTCGGGAGTGACCATGACGTTGTTCGGGGTCAGATCGCGCAGCACGTACCCCTGGTCGTGCACGGTGGAGACCAGGGCCGCCAGGCTCCTGGACAGGCGCAGGACGATCGCCGGCCACGCCGCGTCCGAACCGGCGCGACGGTGCTCGCCGGCCCAGGCGCTCAGCGTGGTGCCGGGCAGCCGTTCCTGCGCCAGGAACAGGTTGCCGTCCTGTTCGAAGAGAGCCACCTTGCGCGCCGTGACGCCCGGCGGGCCGAACAGGTCGAGCATGCGCGCCTCGTGCCGGAGCAGGTCACGCATGTCGCGGCCGTCGATCGACGCGCCGAGGTGGGGGCGGGCCTGCTTGATGACCACCTCGCCGCCCTCGTGCCGGTCCTCGGCCAGGAACACGCCGCCCTTGGCGGCGTGCCGGACGGCCTTGCGCACCACGAACCGGCCGGCGAGCAGCACCTGCTCGGGGCGGTCCGTCGTCGGCGGCGCCTGCTCCGGCTCGAAGGGGCACGCCGCCCACGACGGCGGGCAGTACCACGCCTCACGCCGGTCGATCTCCTTGGTGCCGTCGGGCGCGGTCAGCCGGGAGACGTAGGCGCCGTCGTGGCCGAGTTCGCTCGGGGCGGCGAACACCCCGTAGCGGTAGTGCACCAGGCTTCCCGGCCGGTAGGCGCGGTCGGACAGGATCGGCGGGCCGCTCAGGGCGTAGGTGGCCGCGTGCAGCTCCTCGGCGATCACGGCGGCGGCCCGGTCGTCCGGCGGGTACACGGTGACGAACTTGCCGACCGAGCCGCGCGGCGTCTCCCGGGACAGGAGCGCGGCCACCTCCTGAAGGGTGGAGGCGAACTTGAACGCGCACCGGTGACGGGCCAGCACGCCGACGACCCGGGTCAGCACCAGGGGCGCCGACAGCGGGGTGGCCGACACGTGCAGTTTCCAGCCCTGCGCCCGCTGGACGGAGTCCACCGGGGTCACGTAGGTCCACGGAGTGCCGGGGTGGATCTCCCAGCCGGCGATCGCCTCCTGTCCGGCCGGCTGCCGGCCGGTCGCCCGCGCCAGTGCCGCCCTGGCGACGTCCTGGAGCAGGAGACGATCCCCCTCGTGGCGCTCACCGTTGTCCATGGGCTCACTTCCGTCCTCGCGTCTGTGCCGTTCCCGTCCCGCGCGGCGTCGCACGGGACGGGGACGAAGGTACGGCGAGGAGTTGTGGCCGGCTTGTGGGCGAGTTCGGCGTCCCGGACCGTCGGGGACGTCCGGGACGACCGGTCGCCACAAGTGATTCCAAGGTTCTGTCAGGACGGGGACGGCGGAACCGTCACCGTCGGGTGCAGGCGCCGTCTCCGGCGCCGCGGCCGTCAGTACACGTCGAACATCACCAGCCCCTCCACCACGGTCCGTCCGCAGCCGGTGAACCCGCAGCTCATCATGCAACCGGAGAGCTGGGCTTCCTCCTGGGCGGGAAGCATGTCCAAGGCGAGAATGTCGAGTTCCATGCGGCCGACTGTCCATCACCGACCTTGTGGCT
This sequence comes from Nonomuraea sp. NPDC001831, assembly GCF_042892035.1. NCBI lineage: Bacteria > Bacillati > Actinomycetota > Actinomycetes > Streptosporangiales > Streptosporangiaceae > Nonomuraea > Nonomuraea sp. NPDC001831. The sequence goes on from NZ_JBIATU010000021.1 coordinate 171,204, forward strand.
CGCATGTGGCCGGTGGTGAGAACGCGGCGGACGGCTCACTTCTCGGCGATGAACCCGTGGTATCGGCCCATCCAGTACGGCAGCAGCCATGACGGGCGACCGGCGAGGACGTTCCGGCCACGCCCGCGTCCCGCTGGACGGCATGCTGTGATGGCCATGCCGAAACGCGTACGGAGGGGCGGATGCACCGGATTCACTTCACGGCCGAGGACCTGGTACGCATCCGGGTGGCCCCCACGCTGGGCCCGCTGGCCGAGACCCTGTTCAGCCTGGCCGCGCTGCGCGGCCGGACGGAGAAGGCGATGTTCGGCGGATGGCGCAGCCGCGTACGCGGTGGCCTCGACGCCAGGTCCGCGGTCCTGGGCGCGATCAACCCCGCCCGGCCGCCGTGCCTGGACCTGGTCAACCTCGTGCGCCAGGCCGGCGACCTGGCCGAGGGCGCCGAGTCCTTCCTGGCCAGCACCCGGCACGCGGTCCGGGCGGAGCTCGACTTCTACGCCGGCCACCACCGGCGGGTGCCGGGCCCGCTGACCGGGCTCGTCGACAGCCTCACCGCCAGGCGGGAGGTGTTGTCCACGGTGGAGGCCTACCATCACACCGCCCTCGGCCCCTACTGGCGCAACATCCGCGCGCACCTGGACGCCGAGCGCGCTCAGCGCGGCACGATCCTGCTCGACCGCGGGGTCGACGGCCTGCTGTCCGGCCTGCACCCCGGCATCCGGTGGTCGCCGCCGACCCTCCACCTCCACGCCGGCGACCGGCTCGCCACCGACTTCACCCTCGACGGGCGGGGACTGCTGCTGGTGCCGTCGTTCTTCATGCGCGTCCCGGCGGTGATCTACGATCCGGGCGATCCCGCCGACTGCATGCTGATCTATCCCGCCGCGCTCGGCGTCGACCACGCCGCGGGCATCTGGACGGACGGCCCTTCGCCGCGGGCGCTGGCCAACCTCCTCGGACGCACCCGCGCGTCGGTGCTCACCGCCATCGCCGACGGCATGACGACCACCGGAGCCCTGGCCCGGCGGCTGGACATCTCCTCCGCGGCCATCAGCCAGCACACCGCCGTGCTGCGCGAGGCAGGTCTGATCACCACCCGACGCCATCACAACAGCGTCCTGCACCACCTCACCCAGACCGGCCTGACCCTCCTGGGGTCGTCGTAGTCCCCCCGTATCAGGGACACGTCTGTCACCTTCGCAGCACCTCGGCGGGAGCCGCCCAGCCGTTAGGATACGACTGTATCCATACCGGAGATGGGGGTACGATGCGCATTCCCGACCGCCCGTCCGCCTTCACCGACGACTCCGCCCGCGACAGGTACCACGCCGTCTACGACCGGTTGCTCGACGAGCTGTGGCCGGTGCCGGTGGACGCCCTCGACGTGGAGACCCGCGCCGGCAGCGTGCGGGTCCACCGGGCAGGGCCGGCCGAGGGGGATCCGGTGGTCCTCGTGGCCGGCGCCGGCGGGAACGCGCTGGCGTGGTACCGCTACATCGAGCCGCTGGCGCGCACGCGTCCGGTCCTGGCCCTCGACCCGCTCGGCGAGCCGGGCCGCTCGGTCCAGAGGCGGACGCTGGCGACCGCCGCCGACGTCGGCGGCTGGCTCACCGACTTCCTGACCGCTGTCGGGGCCGAGCGGGCACACGTGGCGGGCTTCTCCGCCGGCTGCCTGACCGCGGTATGGGCCGCGACGCACCACCGCCCCGGCGAAAGCGGCCGGGTCGCCGCGCTGACGCTGCTGGATCCGGGCGGCTTCGCGCCGATATCCGGGCGGTTCGTCCGGTGGGCCGCCGCCGGCGTGGTCGCCTCCATGCTTCCGCGTCCGTTGCGGCACCGCATGGCCGACGTCGTGAACAACGGCGTGCTGCGCGAGGACGGGCTGGTCAGGCTGGCGCGGGCGGGCGGATGGTCCTTCCGCCGGCACGTGCTCATCCCCTCCCCCTGCACCGACGAGCAGATCCGCGAGGTGCCCGTGCCCGTGCAGGTGCTGCTGGGCGCCCGCAGCGCGCTGCACGACTCGCAGGCGGTGGCCGCGCGGCTGGCCGGCATCGCGCCGTCCTGGCGCGTGGAGATCGTGCCCGGCACCGGCCATGCGCTGCCCGTCGAGGCTCCCGGCCTGGCCGTGGAGCGGATCCTCACCTTTCCGGCCCCGGGACAGCCCGGGGCCGCGGCCCCGAGCCACCACAGGGACAGCAGGTAGGGATCGGGCATGCCCCGTCAGGTCGATCATGACGAGCGGCGGCGCCGGTTGACCGCGGCGCTGCTGCGCATCGCCGGCACCCGCGGCCTGCAGGCGGTGTCGATGCGCGAGGTCGCCGCCGAGGCCGGGGTGTCCCTGCGTGTCGTCCAGTACTACTTCACGAACAAGCAGGCCCTGCTGGAGTCCGGCCTCACCGAGCTGGGCGCCCGCATGGACCGCCGGGTCAAGCAGCGGGCCGCCGCCGTCGCGGGCGAGCTGACGGCACGGGACGTCCTCACCGCCGTCCTGGACGCGGTCCTCCCCTGCGACGAGCAGAGCCGCCTGGACTCCATGGCCTGGACCGCCTACTACACCGCGGCCCTCACCGACCCGGTGCTCGCCGCGGTCGGGGTCACCCTGCCCGACGCGTTGGAGAACTTCCTCACCGTGCGGCTGACCGCCGCGCAGCAGGCCGGGGACATCGCCCCCGATCGTGACCCGCGTACGGAGGTCGCCGGCCTGCTGGCCCTTGCCACCGGCCTGACCCAGAGCGTCCTGAGCGGGCAGCGCAGCCGCGAGTCCGCCGCCGACATCATCGGCTACCACCTGGACCGCCTGTTCACGCCTGCGCCGGCCTGACCCGGCAGCGCCTCCACCTGGCGAGGCCGATCCGGCGGGGCCTGGGAGGTACGGGCCGTGGAAGGGGATGACCACACCTGGCAGACCGGACCATCACCTTCGCCGGAGGGCAGTCATGAAGGACGAGCCGCCGTGGCCGAACGACGACGCCATGATGCAGATCGCGATCGAGGAGGCGCAGAGGGGGTTCAGGCAGGGCGGGATCCCCGTCGGCGCGGTGCTCGCCACTCCCACCGCCCTGCTCGGTGCGGGGCACAACGAGCGCGTCCAGCGGGGTGATCCGACGGCGCACGGCGAGATGGCCTGCCTGCGCGCCGCGGGATCCCGATCCTCCTACGCCGGCACGACGCTGTACACGACGTTGTCGCCGTGCCCGATGTGCAGCGGAGCGATCATCCTGTTCCAGATCCCGCGGGTGATCGTCGCCGAACGGGTGACCTACGCGGGGGACGTCGACTTCCTGCGCGGCCACGGCGTCGACGTCGAGGTCCGGGCCGATGAGCGGTGCGTCGCGCTGATGTCGGAGTTCCAGCGGCGCTCGCCTCAGCTGTGGAGCGACGACATCGGCGGCCGGTGAGCCGCGTCCGGCACCCGCTCGTGCCGCTCGGCACGAGCGGGTGCCGTTTTTATGTGTGCTTTGCGGAGTCGGCTACTATAAGTCACGTTGTTCCACCTCAGGCTGAGGGGCCCGCGACGTCACCACCAGTGACGGAGCCAGTGGAGCGGCCCGGCGAGTTCCTCCACGCCGGGCGAGCGGGCCCCGTGGATCTTTCCCCTGTCAGGACACCTCCTCTGGGCTCGTGTGCTCATTCGATCTCAGAGATGTCAAAGGAAAGAACCTTGGCCCGCTTCGACACCATCGTCGCTCTTCGCCTGGCGAAGGCGCTGCTCACCTTCACCGTCGGCGGCTTCGCGCTGCTCGTCGTCTTCGGCAACCTCACCGACTACGGCACGAACTTCGAGTTCGTCCGGCACGTGCTGGCCATGGACGCGCAGAAGCCCGAGCTCGCCGCGGTCAGCCAGATCAACTACCGCGCCATCTCGTGGACGTGGGCGCACCACGTCGCCTACGTCGGCGTCATCCTCACCGAGGCGGTCATCATGGTGACCTGTCTGGTGTCGGCCTGGCAGCAGGTCAGGGCCGTCGGCCGCGACGACGCCGCCTTCCAGCGGTCCAAGCGGTGGGGCGTCGTCGGCTGCACGGTCGCCCTGCTGCTGTGGTTCTTCGGCTTCCAGGCCATCGGCGGCGAATGGTTCGGCATGTGGATGAACGGCACCTGGAACGGCATCCCCGACGCGGTGCGGCTGTGCACCTACATCGGGATCGTGCTGGTCTTCCTCAGCCTCGGCAACGACACCCGCAACGACACCCGCGACGAGGCCCGCCAGAACGCCTGACCCGGAGCCCGGCGGGCGCGTGCGCCGGCGACGTGCAGGAGCCCCGGCCGGTCCTCCGGCCGGGGCTCGCTAACCCTGATTCGACGATCAGAGCGTGATGCTCCAGGTGTCCAGGAAGCCGGTGTCACCGGCGTAGACGTCCCTGATGTCGAGCGTCCAGGTGCCGGCGGCCTGCTGGCTGACCGGGACCGAGAAGGTCCTGGTGCCGTACTGCGTGCAGCTGGTGCCGCCGTAGGGGTCGACCAGGTAGTAGGTGCCGTTCGGGCCGCGGAGCCGGATGTTCAGGTCCTCGGCGCAGGTGTGGCCGATCGTGATGGACAGCTTGACCGGGGAGACCGCGGTGCCCGTCGCGTTGGACGTGATCGAGCTCTGGGTGGTGGTGTAGTCCCTGATCTGGTAGTCGGTGTTGTTGGTGAACGTCCGGCCGGGGCCGCCGGTGCCGACCGTGAGGGTGTAGGTCGCGGTGTGCGTGGTCGAGCCGGTGCCCGTGATGGTGATCGGGTAGGTGCCCTGGGCCGTGGAGGCGCCGACGGACAGGGTGAGCGTGGAGGAGTTGCCCGAGGTCACCGAGGCCGGGTTGAAGCTGGCGGTGGTGCCGCTGGGCAGCCCGGAGGCGGTCAGGTTGACGGTCTGGGCGCTGCCCGAGGTCGTCTGGGTGTTGACCGTGGTGGTGGCGGTGCCGCCGGGCTGCGCGGTGCCGGAGGCGGAGCTGAGCGTGAGCGAGAAGTCGGGACCGGCGGTGCCGCAGGCCGGCTCACCGGAGGCGGCGGCGACGCTGACGGCGCTCCAGGCGGCCTTGGTGCTGTTGCACTCGGCGCTGTTGGCCCCGTACAGCTCGATGGCCGCGGCCACCGAGGCCGACCGGATGTTGGCGTAACGCCAGGAGGACGTCTTGCGGTTGAGGGCGCCCATGTAGATCTTGCCGGCCTTCTGGATGCTGATGCCGGTCACCGAGGACGGGCCGCCGGAGCAGATCGGGCTGCTCGGCTTGCCGCCGCCGGGGTTGTTGCCCTCGGCCAGCAGGTAGAACCAGTGGTTGAGCGGCCCGGCCGCCGAGTGCACCTCGGTGTTGGGGATGGAGGAGGAGTAGCAGTTGGGGTCGCCCAGCGCGCTGGGGTTGTACATGTTGCGGATCGGGCCCTGGCCGACCAGGTCGACCTCCTCGCCCACCAGGTAGTCCGGCGGGTCGTTGGGGTTGTTGGCGTAAGCCTCGGTCAGCGCGCCGAAGATGTCACCGGTGCCCTCGTTGATGCCGCCGTTCTCGTTGCCCGACCCGGCGCCGCCGGGAGTGGTCTGGAAGAT